>NC_018017.1:1440584-2881168 GCF_000243155.2 Desulfitobacterium dehalogenans ATCC 51507
GATTATGCCCGTTACGGGGGGCTGATTCTGAACCGGCGCAATGTGGACAAGGAGATGGAGCTGGTGCAGCAGCTATCGGCGGAAACCCAGGGTGAGCTCATTTCCGTTATCCCCCGGGCGGCTGAGATACAGAGAGGGGAAGAGCAGGGCAAGACAGTCATGGAGTTATTTCCCGAAACGGAGATCGCTCAAAGTTACCGCACTTTGGCCCGGCATTTCATTGAGGTATGCGGTCATGAGTAAGGGGGTGCAAAATAATCTTCTCAATTATATTCCCAACCGGAGCAGACCTAAGACTATTCTGCGCATTCCGGAGAGCCATAGTCTCCATATATGCCCCACGGCCTGCGGCCGCCGCAACGCTATACGTGCCCTGCAAAACGGGGAAAAAGAGTTTCTCTCCTTTTTATATATCGGGGAAGAGGATGCGGTTTCCGGACAATATGTTGAGAATATCGGCTGCGGTGGAAGAGCTTCTGGAGGTGCTTGAGCCGGCGCCTAAGGCCTTTGTGCTTTACTTTAATTGTATCGATGATTTCCTGGGTACCGATGAAAAAGCACTTTTGCGAGAGCTCAAAAGCCGTTTTCTCGGACATCATTTCACAGTCTGCCATATCAATCCCGTGGCGGCCGATGAAAAAATATCCCAGGGCATGCGCAAGCATAATCAGATGTATGAGCTGCTGGAATACACCGAGGAAAAGGACGAAGGTATTAATCTAATCGGCAATTATGTTTCTCTTGATCAGGAGAGCGAGCTCTTTGACCTTTTGGCGGACTGGGGGATTAAGAGAGTACGGGAGCTTTTTGCTTGTCGGACGTTTGAGGAATATCAAAAGATGGCGGCCAGTCGGCTGAACCTGGTACTAGTGCCCATGGGCTTGGTTGCTGCTCAAAGCATGGCGGAAAAGCTGGACATTCCTTATTATTTCAATCCCCCTTCCTATTTATGGTTTGGACCAGGAGTACATGGCTATCGGTTATGATGGAGCCTTTTTGCTGAAGGCCAGGTATTTTGTGGATGTGTTTAATGATGAGTCCTTTTATGGGTTTCACGGTATTCGCAAGCTGATGAAGCTTATGGGAGAAGCTGTCGCCAGGGCAGCGGATTGGGGAGACCTGAAGGTGAACAGAGATGAGGGGAGCGAGCGTCCATGGAACGGTTAGCCATCTATCTCCCGCCTTTTTCCAGTGATTATTCCGGAGCCTGTTCCACGCTCTTGAACTGAACTGTTTGATCATCATTGATGACGCCTCATGCTGTACCCGCAATTATGTCACCTAAGATGAACCCCGCTGGACGGAAAGCACGCGCAGTACCTTTGGCTCGAATCTGAGAACCATTGAAGCTGTGCTCGGGGATGAAGAACGGCTGATCAGCCAGACCATTGAAGCGGCGCAGAAGCTCAAGCCGGAATTCATTGCCGGGCAGCCCCGTGCCGGCGATCATCGGCAGGGATATGAACGGGATCGCCCGGGAAATTGAGGCGCGCAGTGGTTTTGCGGCACTAGGCTTTGCTACCACGGGATTTTCCTATTACAACAAGGGAATTTCTGCCGCCCATTTAAAACTGCTCAAACGATTCGCCGTTTCCGGAATCTCAACAGCTTCCAAACATGTAAATATTCTGGGCCTGACTCCGCTGGATTTCTCGGCCAACGATAACGGTAGGGATCTGATTCGTCTTCTGGAAGATAACGGCTTCCGGATTAACGGCAGTTTTTGGATGCAGACGGAGCTGGATCAGGTTCGGCGTGCCGCTTCTGCGGAGGTCAATCTGGTGGTATCCCAGTCTGGTTGGGCGGCTGCCCGGTATCTCTACACAAACTATGGTATTCCCTATGTAGCTGCAGCTCCTTTGGGGATGAAGCACAGCCGGGTTGTATTGGAGGCTTTACGTCAGACGGCGGCGGATAAGCAAAATCGTGTTATCAAGGGCGCCGTGGCAGAAGCCGGCGGAGATTTGCCGGTGGCCGATAAAGCGGGAGCCTTGTTGATCATCGGAGATCAGATCGTGGCCAATTCCCTTCGGGCCGCTCTCCGGCAAGCCGGTTGTGGGCAGAGCATTACCGTAGCCAGTTTTTTTGGCCTGGAGCCGGAATTGGCATTGCCTGGGGATCTCCTCCTGAAAAGCGAGAAACAGCTGATTAAGCTTCTCAGAAGCGGCATTTATACCAGGATGATCGCCGATCCCTTGATTCTCGGCCTTCCTGCCGCAGCCGGGCTTAAGGGTTATAGCCTTCCCCATCCGGCGATATCCAGCCTCCTTCATTGGCAGGATATGCCCCTTTTCATCGGCGAGGAATTTGAAAAGACCATATTAAGTTGGAGCGATTAAATGAAAAATAAAGCTAAGCGAAAAGGAGATACAGATATGAGTGAAAAAAAGCATTTACCTGTCACCCGAGCAGAGGCTTTGGAGCTGTATTCGGTGCCTGGAATCGCGGTCCGCTCCAATGATTTTAGCAACGGCCTGCCGGATACTTCAGGCTGGGTGAAAGGTGTTGACTATGTTCAGGCGGATACCGGGGATGATTTTCCTGATGAGTACGATACGGTCATCCCGGTGGAGGAGATTTACTATGACAGCGAGGGCCGACTGGCATTGGCTAAGGGTCTTACCTTTAAAAAAGGGGATTGTGTAGGAGCGGCAGGGACAGCGATTCGTCAGGGGGACCCGATTGTGGAAGCTCATGTCAGGCTGACCCCTTTGCATCTGACTATGCTGGCTCTGGGCGGAATTTATCACCTGGAAGTTATCAGAAAGCCTCAAGTCATTTATATACCCACCGGGAGTGAGCTGATCCATGCAGGAATCAAACCGGAGCGCGGTCAAACCATCGAGAGCAAAAGTCTGATGGTAAGTGCCTTGCTGCGGCAATGGTGAGCGGAGGTGACCTGTTATCCGATCATCAAGGATAAACCTGAGGAATTGGCGGAAGCCCTGGATAAGGCATTGAACGTTGCGGATTTAGTTTTGATCAATGGCGGATCCTCCAAAGGCGCTGAGGATTTCAATACCGCTCTCCTTGAGAAAAAGGCCGATCTTTTCCGGCACGGTATCAGGGCTATTCCCGGCAGGCCGGTGGGTATTGCTATGATCGGTGGGAAACCGGTGATCAATATGCCCGGACCTACTTTTGCCACCTTTCTAGCCATGGACTGGTGTGTATCCGGTCTGATCCATCATAATTATGGGCTGACGGCCCCCCGGCGGCCGAAGCTTAAAGTCCGTTTAACTGAGCCCCTTCATAAGCGGCCGGATTATGAATTTTATTTCAGGTTGATTTTGGATAGGAAAGAAGGGGGCTATGAAGCAACTCCCATGGCTGGGACCGAAACCTACCCGATTCTCTGCTGCAAATGGACGCTCTTTTGATCGCACCCATCGGTATTTCCGAATATCAAGCCGGGGAAGAGGTTGAAGTGGAGCTGATTTGCGGGTCTGAGCATCTTTGAACGAGACTTCATTCAGTGATAGAGGAGAATCAATCTTGAAGCACACAAACAGTGAGTATTTCGCAGTGAAAATCATGGTGCTGGTCGCTTTGACGGTGGTACTTTTTTTCGCCTCATTTCTAGTCGGGCGGTATCCGTTCCCCCCCAGACGGTTCTGGATATTATCCTCTCCAAATTCCTGCCGATCCCCCAGTATTGGGATAGCACCCTGGAAACCGTCGTCCTCCAGGTGCGCCTGCCCAGGATTGCCCTCGGTATTCTGGTGGGAGGGGCCCTGTCCGTTTCCGGTGCTTCTTACCAGACCCTGTTTAAAAATCCCATGGTCTCTCCGGACCTTTTGGGAGTGTCGGCAGGGGCAGGTTTCGGGGCGGCCTTGGCCATGATCAACGATGGATCATGGTGGCAGATTCAGACCCCGGCATTTACCTTTGGGATGATTGCCGTGGTGGCCGCTTATGTGATCGCTTATGTCTTTGAGAAGCAGACGATTACGATCCTGATCCTGGGCGGGATTGTTGTCTCCAGTCTATTCCAGTCCCTGCTTTCGATTGTCAAGACTTTAGCCGATACGGAGAACCAATTGCCGGCCATTACGTTCTGGCTGATGGGGGGACTGGGCAAAGGGGCCAATCAGGATGTTCTCCTCATGCTGCCGGCTATGCTGCTCTCCATGGCCCTCATCTTCCTGTTCCGTCATCAGATCAATGCTCTGGCTGTCGGAGAAGATGAAGCGGCCACTATGGGTGTCAATGTACCCCTGGTCAAGCTGGTGGTGGTCTGTAGCTCCACCCTGATGACCGTCTGTTCGGTCAGCATCTGCGGGATTATCGGCTGGGTGGCCATGGTCGTACCCCATATTGCCCGGATGCTCACCGGTGCCAACTACTCCAAATTGGTTACCGCTTCCTTTTTTATCGGGGGAATCTTCCTGCTGATCATTGATAATATTATCCGCGGTGTGGAGGGAGTTGAACTCCCCCTTGGCGTACTGACTGCTTTGGTGGGGACTCCCGTCTTTGTCCTGCTCCTGTCCAGAGTGAAAAAGGGGTGGTCTTGATGCTGAGCGTCAAAGAACTAAGCTTTTATTACCAGCCTGAGCGAATCATCCTTAGAGATATTTCCTTTGAGCTGAACAGTCATGACATCCTCTGTCTGCTGGGGCCTAACGGAACCGGGAAAACAACGCTGCTCAGGTGCATCCTTTCTCTCCATAAAATGAAAAGGGGCAGGATTACCCTGAACGGACTGGATTTAAATAAAATTCCCCCTAAAAAGCGGGCGGAGCTGATGGCTTATGTTCCCCAGGCTACCACTGTAGCTTTTCCATATGAAGCGGCAGAGATCGTGCAGATGGGAAGGGTGGCGAATCTGGCCCTGGGGGCCCGGCCCTCAAGCCGGGACCGAAAACTGGCTGAAGAAGCCATGGAGAAGATGGGAATTCTGCATATGCGAAGCTATCCCTTTAATGAGATGAGCGGCGGGGAAAAGCAGATGGTGCTGATCGCCAGGGCTATTGCCCAGCAGGCCGGAATCCTGGTCATGGACGAGCCCACCGCCAATCTGGATTATTACAACCAGGTCAAAATGCTCAAGGTCATTAAAACCTTAGCCGAGCAGGGCTATGCCATCTTAATGACTTCCCATTTTCCGGATCATGCCTTTCTGGCCTGCAGCAAAGCAGTCCTCATGCGGGATGGAGTGATCATGGCTCAAGGGCATCCTGACGATGTCGTAACCACCGGGAATCTGACCAGGCTTTACTCCACGCCGGTCTGCGTGGCTGAAGCAAGGCTGGATTCTACGGATACCACCATGAAAGTGTGTATCCCGGTTATGAATAATGAACAATAAAAAAGGAGAGGTATCATGAAACTGAAAACAAAACTTTTTGCATTGCTCATGGCCGCTATGCTTGCCGTGAGCCTGGTCGGCTGCGGACAAAGCACTCCGGCCTCCTCAAATCCGCCGGCGGCAGGAGGCGAAGCTGCTCCAACGGAACGCACCGTCACCGATATGGCAGGACGCACCGTCACTCTGCCTGCGGAAGTTAAAACGGTGGGGACCATCGGTTCCATCGGTGTCCTTAACGCTTTTGTGGAAACCCTGAGCGCTGGGGAAAGAATCGCTAACGAAGGTTCCCCTTCCTTTGTCAAAAGCCCCAGCTGGGAAAAATATCAGTACAAGTTCACACCGCAGATTAAAGATCTGAAACCATTCCAAGGCGCGGACAGCGAACTGCTCATGGAAAATATCCTGGCAGCCAATCCCGATATCTGTCTGACCATGAGTTCCGACCTGACGGAACAACTTGAAAAACATGGGGAAGGGGCTTATGTGGTCGATAAGCGCAAACAGGTGACCAGGGTACTGGAAGGAATGAATCTGGAGGTTACTTGTGAAATGCCGGATTATCAGCGGGTTGAATCATGTCATACACAATTTTGACAAAGCGTTTTTTACCGATTTTTAAGACATCGCCGTCGGCTAGAACTCTATCCAAATCCTCAATCTTCTCCTGATTAAGCTGTACTCCCCCTTGCTGAACCAAGCGTCTGAATTCTCCGTTGCTGGTGGCAAAACCCTTTTGTACAAGCAGGGGGATAAGCTCAATCAGCCGGCTTTGGGCCTTCACTCCAAGCTCAGGGAGCTGATCGGGAATAGCCTTTTTGCTGAAGGCAGCATCATAGAATGCCTTGGCCTGGATAACCTCCTGCTCAGTATGATACAGCCGGGTAATGATCTCCGCTAAAGCATATTTGACATCACGAGGATTTTTGCCCTGAGCCAGCTCTCTTCGGAAAGCTTCGATGCGGTCCGGGTGTTCATCCGTTGCCAGCTCAAAGTATTTCAGAATTAATTCATCGGGAACTTCCATGACTTTTTTGAACATCACTTGGGCGGGCTCATAGACCCCGATATAGTTCCCGAGGCTCTTGCTCATTTTCTCCACGCCGTCCAATCCTTCCAGAAGGGGCATAAACATGGCGATCTGTTGAGGCTGTCCCATGGCTTTCTGCAGAGTTCTGCCCATCAGGATGTTAAAGGTCTGGTCCGTGCCCCCCAGCTCCATATCTGCTTTCAGAGCCACCGAATCGTAGGCCTGCATTAAAGGATAGAAGAATTCATGGATGCCGATAGGGACATTATTGCTGAACCGCTTTTGGAAATCATCCCGTTCCATCATTCTGGCCACTGTGGTTGTGGCAGCAAGCTTAAGAACATCCTCAAAATTCAGTTGACTAAGCCATTCGCTATTATAGCGGACTGTGGTTTTCTTCTTGTCCAGTACTTTGAAAATCTGCTCGAAATAGGTCTTGGCATTTTCCTTTACTTGTTCATCAGATAGGGCATTGCGGCCTTTCGCTTTGCCGGATGGGTCGCCGATCTTTCCGGTAAAATCACCGATAATGATCACGGCTTCGTGACCAAGGTCCTGCATCTGTTTGATTTTGCGCAGTACCACGGCATGACCCAGGTGAATATCCGGTGCGCTTGGGTCGAGCCCCAGTTTGATGATTAAGGGACGGTTGTTTTTGAGGGACTCCGCCAGTTTGTTTTTCAGCTCTTCCTCATTGACCAGCATACTGACCCCTTTGGTGATGATCCGAAATTGTTCTTCTACAGTTTTCATTGGCTGACTCTCCTTGAAGATTAAAATATTATTTAATACAAGCAAGGTCTATAAGATTGGGAAATAAAAAAACTCCCGCCCTTCATTTCCAGAAGGACGAGAGTGTGCTCCCGTGTTACCACCTTACATTTACGAACAACTCGCATTGTCCGCCTTTTCGAGTACGCCATAAATATGGGTGATACTCTAGCACTATAACGTGTGCAGGAAACCGTCACAGCCTACTAAAAACGTTCGGTGTGAAGCTCAAAGAGGTATTCATAACCAGCCTGCCAAGCGCCTCTCATCATCCGGCAACTTTCTGTTTGCGGTACAGGTTACTACTTATTCTTATCACAGCTTTTGCTCTTATACTCCGAAATGCAGGAAGTCCTGCAAGTCTTTGTTATGCAGATATTAAATTAGGATATATTGTAGTAAAGCAAGGGGAAATTGTCAAGGGTTAATCAGTAATAATTTTGATTTGCACAAACAGCTGGGCAAGGAGATAAAAGTGGATAAAAAACTTATATAATAAAAAACAGCTCTGTTCTAATAGAACAGGGCTGTTTCATGTAACAAGGCTCTTTTTAACAAATGTAAAACTTAAATGTTAACTTTTATATGCAACAATGATTATCTTTTACCAAAACTTTCAAATGTACGGCGAACCATTTCTCCTCCGACGGAACCATTTTGACGGGAAGTGGCCTCTGGACCTAAGTTAACATTGAATTGAGATGCTACCGTGTTTTTGTCTACTGGTAAATTGTACTTTGCCATGATTGATTACCTCCCAAGATGTTTTGTAGTTTAGATTTTTGAGGCTTGAACCAGTAATTCTAATTTGCCCGATTTCAGGACAAATAATCAGGAAATTTATGGAGTGCAAATAGGAATAACATTGAAAAACGGAGAGGGAAGGCCTTACATTAGAGGATAAAAAGCATAAAATAAAATGGGGATCATTAAGGAAAATCCTTATTAAAATATGGCTGAAAGGATTTTGAGAATGGAGAATCTTATTCGTTTGCTTGAAGTTCATGGACCTCTAACAGGCAAAGAAATCCATGAAAAAACCGCGATAACTATTTTTGATCTCTGGGAGGAGTGTAATCAGTGTGCCGATATTATTTTAAGCACGATTGGAACAAGGTATCTAAGGCTGGATAAACATGTGGAAGGTTTTGCCCGGCTTTCCCCCTCCATAATCAGAGAATTTTATAACTATACGGTTGTCAGTTTGAAGGAACAGTCTGAGGAAGCTCATGCAAAGGCGGACCATATCCATCAATCCATCAAGAAGATCAGTAAAAATAAATTTGAAGTTGCGAAGGATATCATGGAAAAAATCATAGCATCCCAACAGGACTCTCAAAGTATTCAGGAAAAAACATGTTTTATTATTTCGGGGGATGTGGCATATGATATGGCCCATCTTGAACCAAGACCTGAATTTTCTACAGGGAAAATGGTCAAGGGGTCAGATCTCGATATTGTAATTATTTATAAAGATTTGTCTGAAGAAATTATTAAAGATATTGATTCTACCATCTATGAGTGGAAGTTTTATTTACTTAAACATCCCAGTTATAAAGAAGAAATAGATTATGTTATCAAAGATCTTTCCGTAGTGGAGAGACAATTGGCATTTGAAGGATTTGAATCCATGATCGCGGCAAAGGTTCTGGAGGAAGGGAAATTTTTATGTGGGAACCATGCACTGTTTGCTGAGGTCAAAAATAGGGTTGCCGATCGCGGGATACCTGAGAAATTAGCGGTTTTGAAGGAGAGGGCTTGTATAGATAGAGAAAATGCCAGGAAGCGGCTCCTGGCATACAGAGATTCAATCAACGATAAAGAAATGAAGCAACTTTTTTATACAACCGATGAGAGAGAAGAGTTCTTTTAAAAATTAAGGCTTTACAGTCCATATTGACGCTTAATGCTTTCTACATGGCGGTAATGATCAGTGTGCAATAATTTCGAAGCCGCCCCTTCATCAAGCACAACGGAGATCTCGCCGCCATGCAGTTGTATAGCCGATGCAGTGATCTGGGATGTAATGGGACCTTCCAGACATTTGGCAACCATATCAGCTTTTCTGGCGCCATTGACGATCATTAAAATATTCCTTGCTTCCAATATGGTTCCGATGCCCATGGTAATGGCAAAATGAGGCATCTCACTGCGTTCGATATTGGCTTTTTTGTAGAACGCTTCATAGTTATCATCCAGAGTCTGTTGTGTTAATACCACGACCCTCGTTCTGGAACCAAGGGATGACCCAGGTTCATTAAAGCCCCAATGCCCGTCACCACCAAGTCCCAAAAGCTGCAGGTCAATACCGCCGGCCTTTTTAATTTCTTCTTCATACCATATACAAAACTTTTTCGGGTCTTTGGTTCGGCCATCGGGTATGTGTATATTTTCCTTTTTAATATTAATATTCTTCAATAGCTCCTCGTGCATGAATCGGGCATAGCTTTGATCCATAGGGTAGGGCTTTTCCAGATCAATTCCTGCCCCAAGGTACTCATCAAGATTAAAGGTTTTGACTTGAGAAAAATCAAGACCCTCTTCCCTGTGCATTCTGACCAGCTCCTGATAGGTGCCGATGGGGGTACTTCCTGTTGCCAGTCCAAGCACACAATCCGGCTTGGATCGAACATAACCCGCAATGATTTCTGCGGCATATTTGCTCATTAGTTTATAATTTTCCCTGATAATAATATCCATGTTTTTCTCCCAGCTCATTCTTAATATAGGATTGATGGTAAATATCTATTTATTTATTCTACTAAAAGTCTATGCAAAGATAAATAGGTCTAGATATTAAATTAGTTTTGAGAAGGCAAAACTCTTAGGAAATAATAGGAAAACAGCGGATTTTTAGAAATACTCTTTTTAAAACTAATAAAAAATTAATAGTTTCTTTATAAGTTTATTAGGAATTACTTGCTATAATGGACATATTGATACCTTGGTAAATTATAGAAAGGTAAGATATCAGGAGGAGAGTATGCAACCAGATACCAGTATTCCAAACAATGTTCATTCAGATCCCAGTGCCCAAAGGTTTAGTGGCAAAAAAGGTTCATTTTTTCGGAGGCACCGCAAGAAATTAATAGCAGCCCTTATCTTACTTGGCGGGCTAGTGATTGCCTCGCAGTTCTTGAGTCGGCAAGGCGGCTTGATTCCTGTTAATACTGCCGAGGCTGTTCAAAAAAGCTTCGAGCAGAATGTTTTTGCCAACGGCAAACTGGAAGTCAAAGATCTGGCTGAATTTAAGGCCGAAAGCAAAACTAAGGTTCAAGAAGTCCTGGTCAAGCATGGGGACAAAGTAAGCAAAAGTCAGGCTATTTTAGTGATGGATACCAGCACTCTGAGTGTGGAAGCATCTCAAAAAGGGCTGGAATGCAAGGAGCTCAAGGCTAAAATAATCAATAGTGAATCGAATATCAGACTGCTTCAACAAGCCTATGATTTGGCGCAAAAGGATTATGACAATACGAAAATTCTTATGGAAAGCGGAGCGGCCAGCCTTAAGGAATTAGAGGAGGCTGAGCAAAAGGTGACTGAGGCCGAAGAGAAATTAGTAGTAGAACAAGAGGCTAATCTACCCCTGCTCAAAGCCCAGCTGGAGCAAGCCGAAGTGCTCTATCGGAAAGCCCAGGAGAAATTGCAGAAAGCTACTATACTTAGCCCTTATGATGGAACTGTCTTGAATTTAGCGGTCAAGGAGGGCCAGGAAGTTGAATCTGGAACCCTACTGACTCAAATCGGTAATCCAGCTGATCTTCTCATCGAAACAGGTATTAATGAGGTGGATGCCGCCCAACTTACAATAGGGGATAGGGTGGAAATAACCAATAGCGGCCTGCTGAGTGAGCCCTTGATCGGCAGTGTTGAAACCATTGCGCCTACGGCTGAGGTGGTGTCAACGGCTCAAGGTGAACAAACTCAAGTGAAAATCAAAATAAGTGTCCCTGCTACTGAAGGGGAAAGTCCATTAAAACCTGGCTTTAATGTTAATCTTAAATTTATACTGCATCAAAAAGAGCAAGCTTTGCTGGTTCCTTTAGAAGCGGTGGTTGAAGACGATGGACGAGAACTAGTCTATGTCGTCGGACAGGATGGAATAGTTACAGAAAGAGAAGTGCAGACAGGCTTAAGCAATGAACTGTTCATGGAGATTGTCTCCGGTCTCGAAGTGGGAGAAAAGGTCATCCTGAACCCCGATGAGAAAATCAAGGACGGAGTGCAGGTGATCGTTAATGCTCAAAGCAACTAACTTAGTTAAAGTTTACCATACAGAGAAAATTGCCGTTACGGCCTTGAAAGGGGTTACCTTCCATATATCTGCCGGTAGTTTTGTAGCAATTATGGGCCCTTCGGGTTCAGGAAAATCTACATTAATGAATATCTTAGGCTGCCTGGACACGCCCACCGAAGGGCAATATATTCTGGATGGCCTTGATGTTTCCCATATGGAGGAGAATGACTTGGCCGGGGTCCGCAATCTTAAGATTGGGTTTGTCTTTCAGACGTTTAATCTTTTACCGAGAATATCCTGCTTGCGCAATGTTGAGCTGCCGATGATTTATGCCGGAATTGGGGAAAAGGAAAGAAAAGACAAGGCTTTCGAGGCGCTGACAAAAGTCGGTCTGGCCAAATGGGCTGCTCATCGCCCCACAGAAATATCCGGAGGACAGAGACAACGGGTAGCCATTGCCCGGGCTTTGGTGAACAATCCGGCCATTATTATGGCGGATGAACCCACCGGCAATCTCGACACCCGTTCGGGAGAAGAAGTGATGGCTATTTTTCAGGAGCTCAATCAGCAGGGAGTGACCATTGTCCTGGTCACCCACGAACCTGAAATCGCCCAGCATACCCAGAGAATTCTTAAATTCCGGGATGGCCTGCTCATGGAAGATGAATCGGTGGAAGAACCGGTTCAGGCCAGGGATATTCTGGCCGGGCTCCCTGCTATGGAGGAGGGGCCGGTATGAATTTTAAAGAATGCATCCAGGTAGCTTTCGAAGGGATCAGAGCCAATAAAATGCGCTCAGCCTTGACTATGCTGGGTATTATTATCGGGGTGGCGGCTGTCATTACGGTCGTGGCCATTGGGCAGGTGGGTCAGGCAGCTATTATGTCTTCTCTGGAAAAGATCGGCACCAATTTGTTTACTGTTTATCCCCGCAGCGATGAACAATCCCCTCTTACCCAAAGCGATATGATAACGGTTCAGGATTTAGAAGTAATCAAGAATGTAGCGACCGATATTCAATATGTTTCCCCGGCGGATTCCTGGTCTTTTGCCGCCCAGTATGAAAGAAAAAGCAAACGGGTCTATACTTATGGGGTTTGGCCTGAGTATAAGCATATTAGAAATATTAAGCTGGATAAAGGCCGGTTTCTCTCCGAAGAGGATGAAAAAGGTGGGAGAAGGGTAGTCGTCATTGACAGCAAACTGGCCGAAGACCTTTTTGGCAGGGGAGAAGCTCTGAAAAAACAAATCAATATCTTTGGTACCTCCTATACGGTCATCGGAATAACTCAGCGGGATGAAAGCTTCTTGATGGGAGGACCCAATCAGCCTTCTTCTGTGTATATCCCTTATTCCGCTTTGCAAAACATGGTTAATATCGATTATGTTCCTTATATAGAAGCCAGTGCCGTGAGTAAAGATAAAACTGAAAGTGCTATGAACCAGGCTAAAAAGATCCTGAACAGCCGTCACCATACGGAGAATAGCTATCAAGCTTACAGTCTGCAGCAAGATGTGGAACAGATTGATACCATCATGACCATTTTGCAGCTGGTGATTGGTTCCATCGCTGCCATCTCCCTTTTGGTAGGAGGGATCGGGGTAATGAATATCATGCTGGTCTCAGTGACTGAGCGGACAAGAGAAATCGGCATTCGCAAGGCTTTAGGGGCCAAATATAAGGATATTATGATCCAATTTCTCATTGAAGCAGTCGTCATTTGTTCTATAGGCGGGGCGATCGGTGCTTTGCTCGGTATCGGCGGCGGTGTCCTTGCCGCTGGGCTGGCTAAGATTCCACCGGCAATATCCCCCATGACCATTGTCATTGCTTTTGCCTTTTCCACTACGATTGGGCTCTTTTTCGGTCTTTACCCGGCGCGCAAAGCGGCTAAGATGAGTCCTGTTGAAGCTTTGCGTTATGAGTGATGTGGATGCCTCAGAAGAGTGGGCAAAAAACCTAAAGATTTTTCTCAGCCCCGTCGATATATAAAGTAAGTACGGTATTAATAGGAAAGTACAGAAAGATTTGGAGGGTGCCTTATGGAAGTGAACCGACTATCATCGGCAGGGGCTTATTATAATAATGCAGACTATTCCTCAAGGTCAGAGAAAAGCCCTACTCAACCCGGCCAAGAAGCAGGTAAGCTCCCTGTGGATTCCGCGGCTGCTGTATATGAACCTGGCAATTCGGGGACAGATAATACTCTTGGGAAGACCTATTCCCAAGATACGGAGACCATCGCCCGGCTAAAAGCTGAAGTGGATCGGCGTACTGAGAATTTAAGAAGTCTTGTGGAGCAGCTCCTCTTAAAGCAAGGTTATAAATTTAACGATGCGACAGATATTTACCAACTTCTGCGTGAAGGGAAAGTAGAGGTAGATCCTGAAACGGCGGCCAAAGCCCGGGAAGAGATTTCTGAGGATGGATATTGGGGAGTAAAACAGACCTCAGAGAGGGTGTTTTCCTTTGCTATAGCCTTAACAGGTGGAGATCCCAGCAAGGCCCAAGCGATGAAGGATGCTGTAATCGAAGGCTACGAACAGGCGAAGAAGATTTGGGGAGGAGAACTCCCTGAGATTTGTCAAAAGACTTATGAAGAGACTCTCAAGAAATTTGATGAGTGGATAGAGAATAATGTAAAGTAACTATCGAGATCCTCTGCTGAAATTAAACCGGCAGAGGATTTTTGTTGTTTGTGTGAAAAATAGTGTTGTGGTACACTTTTGGGAGGGACATTCTATCGATGTTAACGACATGCAATGTTAAAGAATCACAGAAAGGTGAACACTAATGACGAATCGTTTTTTAGTTCAAAATCTATTTGGGATCGAAGGACTGGACATTGCTTGGTATGGAGCAATTATCGCCTTTGGTATCATCATTGGAGTATGGTTAGCCGGTCGGGAAGCAGAGCGGCAGGGAATAAAAGGGGAGATGATTTTTGACTTTTTGATTATTGTTTTGCCCTTGGCCATCATTGGTGCCAGGGCCTATTATGTCATTTTTGAATGGGCGAACTATGTGGATAATCCTATGCGAATCTTTGCTATTCGCGAAGGTGGGCTGGCAATTTACGGTGGGGTTATAGGCGGTTTTATCGGTGCTCTGATCTTTGCGAAAATAAACCGCTTTCCGTTACTCAGGTTGACTGATATTGTAGTGCCCAGTTTAATCTTAGGACAAGCCATTGGGCGCTGGGGTAATTTTGTTAACCAAGAGGCTTTTGGTAACCTTGTCACAAATCCTAACCTGCAGTTTTTTCCCTATGCTGTGTTTATTGAAAGGTTAGGAGAATGGCATCAAGCCACTTTTTTCTACGAGAGCATGTGGAATCTATGTATTTTTGCCGTCCTCATCTATTTTCGAAAGAGAACAAAATTCACAGGGCAGCTTTTAGCCACCTATTTCATGGGGTATGGGTTGGGGAGATTTTGGATAGAAGGACTGCGCACAGATAGTCTCTACCTGATTCCGGGATTGCGGGTATCTCAAGTCTTTTCTTTGATCCTCATTATTATAGGCATCCTTATGTTTGTGTTTCGGAAAAAGTTGTTTAAAGAACATTTGGAATATGAGGGGAAATATCGGATGGATAGAAGCCCTAAGTGATATTAAATCTTGTTGATAATATCTTCGACATTCTTTATAATCATCTTTGTGAATTTATTTAATGGGAGGTCTTAACATGGGAAAAGCCTTGATTATTGGGGCCGGTGGTGTGGCCAATGTGGTCGCACATAAATGCTGTCAAGTTCCTGAAGTGTTTGAGGAAATTTGCATTGCGAGCCGGACGCTGAAAAAATGCGAGGATATACGAGATAAATTAACCGGCAGCCGGACTAAAGTCAGGGTCGCTCAGGTTGATGCCGATCATACAGAAGAAGTCATCCGGCTCATTAAGGAGTTTCAACCGGAGCTGGTGATCAATGTAGCCCTTCCTTATCAGGACCTGACCATTATGGATGCCTGCCTGGCCACCGGCGTTCATTATGTGGACACGGCCAACTATGAACCCCCCGATGTCCCGAAGTTCGAATACAAATGGCAGTGGGCCTACAGGGAAAGATTTGAACAAGCCGGGTTAACGGCTTTATTGGGAAGTGGGTTCGATCCCGGGGTAACGGGTGTTTTCTGTGCCTATGCCCAAAAGCACTATTTTGATGAGATTCATACCATCGATATTGTCGATGCCAATGGCGGAGATCATGGCTATCCTTTTGCCACCAATTTTAACCCGGAGATCAATATTCGGGAAATCACCGCCAAGGGTCGTTACTATAAAGAGGGAGAGTGGATTGAAACCGATCCCCTTTCCGTGAAGAAGGTCTATGATCTTGAGGAGATTGGGCCCAAGAACATCTACCTGCTCTATCACGAAGAGCTGGAATCTTTAGCTCAAAATATTAAGGGAATCAAACAGATCCGCTTCTGGATGACCTTCTCCGATAATTATCTGAACCATTTAAAGGTCCTGGAAAATGTGGGCATGACTTCTATCGAGCCTATCGAGTTTGAGGGTCAGCAAATCATTCCCCTCCAATTCCTCAAGGCTGTCCTGCCTGATCCGGCATCCCTGGGACCGAGAACCAAGGGCAAAACCAATATCGGCTGCATTATCCAAGGAGTTAAAGATGGTCAGCCCCGAACCTATTATGTCTACAATATTTGCGATCATCAGGAATGCTATGCTGAAGTGGGCTCTCAGGCTATTTCTTATACCACCGGGGTACCGGCCATGATTGGCGCTAAGTTGATTATGGAAGGAAAATGGAAAAAACCTGGCGTCTATAATATTGAAGAGTTTGATCCCGATCCCTTTATGGAAGACCTGAATAAGTACGGATTGCCTTGGAAAGAGGATTTTGCCCCCACATTATTGGATGAGGAATAAAGTCATGAATATAAAAGAACTTCCCACACCCAGTTATGTTGTGGATGAAAAGCTGCTGAGGAGAAATCTGGAGATTTTACAATCCGTTCAAGACCGGACAGGGTGCAATATTCTGTTGGCCTTGAAAGGATTCTCCATGCATGCCGTGTTTCCTTTGGTAGGACAATATCTAAAGGGCATCGCTGCCAGCTCCTTGTTTGAGGCGCGACTTGGCTTTGAAGAGATGGGCAAGGAAGTTCATGTCTACTCACCGGCCTATATCGAAGAGGAGTTTGACGAGCTTCTGGGGTATTGTGATCATATGGTGTTTAACTCCTTTGATCAGTGGCGCAAATTCAGGGATAAGGTAAAAAAACATCCCAGAAAAATTGAATGCGGAATTCGGGTTAATCCGGAGTACTCGGAGATTGCCACGGACATCTATAACCCCTGCTATCGGAATTCCAGGCTGGGAGTGACTCTGGCCAATTTTAAGCCCGAAGAGCTTGAGGGAATAGATGGATTGCATTTCCATACTCTCTGCGAGCAGAACTCGGACACTCTTGAACGCACGATCAAAGTGGTGGAAGAAAAGTTCGGTGAACATCTCAAGAGGATGAAATGGCTGAATCTGGGCGGAGGTCATCATATTACTCGTCCTGATTATGATCTTGAGACCCTTGTGCGCTGCATTCTTTATTTGAAGGAAAAGTACGGGGTGGAGATCTATCTGGAGCCTGGAGAGGCCATTGCCTTAAATACGGGGTTCTTAGTCTCCAAGGTTCTGGATATTGTGGATAATGGGATGAAGATTGCTATCCTCGATGCTTCCGCTGCCTGCCATATGCCTGATGTCCTGGAGATGCCCTATCGTCCGGCTATTATCAATGGGGGAGAACCGGGGGAATACCCCTATACTTATCGGTTTGGGGGCAATACTTGTCTGGCCGGAGATGTGATCGGGGACTATTCCTTTGCCGAACCCTTAAAGCCTGGGGACAAGCTCATCTTCTGCGATATGGCCCATTACACTATGGTCAAGAACAATATGTTCAATGGAGTGAACTTGCCTAATATTATGCTCTACAATGAAGAAGAAGGTTTTAAAATGATTCGCCGTTTTGGCTATGAAGATTTTAAGAATCGGTTGTCTTAGAGGAAGATGAAGGGCCTGTCGCCAGGACGTTTGAAAACGTGGGGCGGCAGGTCCTTTGCTATTAGATTTTCATGATTTTGGACGGTGTGCCGGCAGAGGATAAAAAAGATGTCCGGGTCGCGTAGCTTTACGCACAACACTCACTCAATAGCTCTATGGTTGGCCAAATCGCTTTCTTAACAGCATCAGCGGCGGATGAGTATGCTTTGGGGAGTGCCGCCTTGAGCGAAACTGTCCACCGGACACCCGACGCAGCGGAGGTCTTGAGCGATTAGATTGCTCCGCGTAGCTTATAGAGTGAACGCCGAAAGCAAAATCCTGGAGACCTGCTTTCCGGCCTTTTTAAATTGGGAGGGTGAATTAGAAAGGAGAGACGCTAAGGTGAGTCGAATTAAAGAGGGGAAGAGTTTACAGGTGTAACAACGGAGGTAAATAATGAAAAGAAACATAATCCCTATTATAATTTCGCTGCTCATCCTTTTGCAGGTGGTGACCCTGGCTCGGATAGGAAATTTACAGGACGAACTTCAAAATACCCGGGATCAATTTATGAATATGACATCTCTCCAGTCGAACCAGATTGATAGTATTTACTCGAATATTGATTCGATGCTGAAGCGTCAATCAAGTATCATCGATAGCTATGATTATTCATTGGGTACGTTTAATCGGGAGAGTCTCACTGTTCCCGTAACATTTAACATCACACCTAAGGAGACGAAGGCGGATACCCTTGCCACATTATATGTATCAGGTCAAAGCACTGGGATGACTCGAAGCGGGACCAGTTTTTCTGCAACTCTTCCGGTAAATATTTTTGATGTAATTGAAGCTAAGGTTGTTATAGCAGATGACGGCACTGAGCGAACTGAAAAACTGGAAACGTGGGAGAATCTGCGTACAAGGGTACTGCCGGATATCTATGCAAGATTGGAACGTGAAAGCGGAACGATCTATAGAAAGACACCTGGTGAACTATCTGGTGAGTATCGCTGCAAAGGGAATTTGAGTTTGGAGGTAAAGCCGGTACAGAATAATACGATAGAGAACGCACGCTTTGTTATGGATGTGGATGGTAATATTGTGTCAGAAAAGTCTTTGAATACTAGCGGTCTGTGGGCTGAGATTAACGAAAGCACTACCCTTTCCGCAGGTCAAACCTTAACCACGTCGGTGTTGGCAACGGATAGCCTTGGCTTGATTCATAAGGTAATCTTAGATAAATTCACATTGGATGAAAATGCTGAACCTGTTCGTGGAAATGAATGGATATGGATGGGCGAGGTCGTTATCATGGACGGTGAGGGAAAGATTCTCTATTCACCTCAGTATGATAAAGTGAACTAAGCTTTAAAAATTGAAATTAAGCAATTCTTCATGGGAAAATGTCACCTTGTCCTCGTGACATGCATAGATTATATTAGGTCCGGTTTTTCTGCTTTAATCCTGAAACGTATTAATGTTCCTTCTTTTCCATTTAAAGCGGCTAGGTAAAACATTAACTAGCCGCTTATGACAACAAAAAGGCCAGGGCAATTCGCCTGGCCTTTCTTTTTTTATGGCGGTGATGCAGCTGTCCAGATTATATGATCCTATAGACAAGGCGGCTAAGGTTAACTGGGCGAACTGTCGCAGACGGACAGGGAAGAGATGCGGGAATGAGGCGGAGTTGCTTCTTGAGGAGCAAAAGAGGTACGGGCTGATGGATAGGATGATGAGTGGGAATAGGGGGATATAAAAAAGCAGCCCATTACGGCTGCAGAAGAAAACTATCTGGGAATAGAATTAGCCAATGCCTTTTGAACTTCGAATATGTTCTTATCCTTTTTAAATTCTTTGGTGATAGGTAATGGATTTCCAGAAATCCAGATTTTTAATTCGGCGTCAAGGTCGAGATGACCAGCCGTCTCGACAGCAAAGTGTGTAATGCTCTTAAAGGGGATTGAATGATACTCAATCTTTTTGCCGGTGATACCTTGTTTATCGACTAGAATCAGTCTGCTGTTAGTAAACACGATTAAGTCTCTGATGAGTTTGAAAGCCTTATTTATTTGTTCAGAGTCATAAAGCAAAGGGCCTATTTCATTCTCGATTTCTTTGGTGTCAATCTCAGAGGCATTACCCATAATCCCGCTAAATATTCCCACAATATTCCCTCCCATACTGTAATATTTAAGAATTCGAGAGGGAAAGTGTATGTCCTTCTTTTGCCCGTCAATGGTGGGTTACTACTTTTTCAGTTGTATGGTATACGCGCAATACACAAAAATTAGGACTCAAGCCCTGATATACCAGCAAGTAAAATTAATCATTTTTTAAGACTTTATTTAGGAGTTCTTTAAATCTATATGTCATAATGAGCATGTTATTTAATTTTAAATTCATGGAGGAAGAACTCATTATGCAAACATATTATCTATATATCGTTTTGACTCGAACCAACACAGTCCTATCAAAGCTTATCCACATGTTTAAACAAGACGAATATACCCATGCGGCCCTATCCCTGGACAGCGATCTGAATCATATGTACAGTTTTGGAAGAAGGAATCCTTATAATCCTTTTATCGGACGGTTCAGAAGGGAAGATATCCATGAAGGGGTTTATGGCTTCTGTGAGAATTTACCCGGTGCAATTATTGAAGTCGAGGTAACTCAGCAGCAATACGATAAGGTGAAAGAGTTACTGAACCACTTTATCGTCCATAGTGATCGTTATAGATATAATTATCGGGGTCTTTTTTATAGTTTACTGGACAAGCCCCTGTCTAATGAAAATCGCTTTTTGTGTTCGGAGTTTGTGTACTTTGTCTTAAAAGAAAGCGGTATTACAGACTTAAAGATGCCGAGAAATTTGGTAAGACCGCAAAACTTGCTTCATGCTGAAGGCAGGATAATTTATCAAGGGGATCTTAAGGCCGTGAAACCGCAAACTGCCATCGATTTGTATGCACAGGAGATTAGAAGGAGAAGGCTTAAGATTAATGCATTATGATCTTATTTGTGCTATACTCTTATGATGTATGCATATACAAAAATATAGATCATAAAGGCGGGCATAAATTGATTAGTGTTAACAACGTGAGCTTAAGATATGGTGGACGGAAACTCTTTGAAGATGTAACGCTAAAATTCACTCCAGGTAATTGTTATGGAGTTATTGGCGCTAATGGTGCCGGTAAAAGTACCTTTCTTAAAATTCTGTCGGGGGAGATTGAACCGAACTCTGGAGATGTTACGATCGCACCAGGAGTTAGGTTGTCCATGCTCAAGCAGGATCATTATCAGTATGATGACTATACGGTTTTAGACACAGTGATTATGGGAAACCAACGGCTTTATGAAATCATGAAAGAAAAGGAAGTCCTCTACTCGAAAGCTGATTTTACGGATGAGGATGGGATTAAGGCAGCTGAACTGGAGCATGAATTCGGGGAGATGAACGGATGGGAAGCGGAATCCGAAGCATCCACCCTTTTGCAAGGTTTAGGAATAGGTACGGAATTGCATGATAAGAAAATGTCTGAGCTTTCCGGTGTGGAAAAGATTAAAGTCCTTTTGGCTCAGGCTCTTTTCGGTAATCCAGGTATACTTGTTTTGGATGAGCCGACCAACCATCTGGATATTCAATCTATCCGCTGGCTGGAGGAATTCTTGATTGAATTTGAGGGGACGGTCATCGTCGTATCCCATGACAGGCATTTTCTCAATAAGATCTGTACCCATATGGCGGATGTGGACTTTGGCAAGATTAAGCTGTATGTGGGCAATTATGATTTTTGGTATGAATCCAGTCAGTTAGCCCTGCAAATGACTCGGGACCTTAATAAAAAGAAAGAAGAAAAAGCAAAACAGCTCAAGGAGTTTATCGCTCGTTTCAGCGCCAATGCTTCAAAATCCAAGCAGGCTACTTCTCGGAAAAAGATGCTGGAGAAGCTGAATATCGAGGATATCGAACCCTCCAACCGTAAATATCCTTATGTAGCCTTTAAGCCTGAGCGGGAAGTGGGTAATGATATCCTAACGGTAGAAGGTTTGACCAAGACCATCGATGGGGTCAAGGTTTTGGATAATATCAGCTTTATCTTGTCCAAAGGAGATAAAGTTGCTTTAGTAGGAACCAACGAAGTGGCCTATACCACTTTGCTGCAGATATTAGCCGGTGAAATGGAGCCGGACAGCGGAAGTTATAAATGGGGCGTAACCATTACCAAAGCTTATTTTCCTAAAGATAATACGGAGTATTTTGAAGATGTGGATTTGAGCCTGGTGGATTGGCTGCGGCAGTTTTCTACGGATAAAACCGATACCTATGTCCGTGGCTTCCTTGGCAAGATGCTCTTTTCCGGGGAAGAAGCACTGAAATCCCTCAAGGTCCTCTCCGGCGGAGAGCGGGTCAGGTGCATGCTGGCCAAAATGATGCTTAATCAGGCCAATGTACTCCTTTTGGACCAGCCAACCAACCACTTGGATCTGGAATCCATTACAGCCCTAAACAATGGTTTGACGGATTATAAAAGCAATATTATTTTCACCTCTCATGACCACCAGTTTATCCAGACCATTGCCAACCGCATTATTCAGATCACTCCTACAGAGATGATCGATGTCCGGCTGACCTATGATGAGTTTCTGGATAGTATGGCTATAGGATAATAAAAATTAGGAATGCAGTTGCATTCCTTTTTGCTTTCCGAAAATTAATCGGTCTTCCCCGGAAATTGAGAGGTGATTCCTAAAATATATCGAATTATCAAGATACTGGGATTAGATAGAGCCTTCATAAGCTTCATGAGTGCTTGATAGGAGATGCATAGTATGGAAGAATTTGATATGAGGGATTTTCTGGAAACGATAAAGGATATGATCTTCATTGTTAATCGGGAAGGAAAATTATTATATACAAATACTGCATTGATCGAGAAGTTGGGCTATTCTCATGAAGAATTGACGGAAATGCATATCTTGGCTATGACTGTTCCAGATAAGATGGATGAGGCAGAAAAGGCCTTTGGTGATATGTTTGTAGGGAAAAGAGAAAGCGCCACTTTATCCCTGGTCAGAAAGGATGGAACCCTCCTGCCTGGAAAAACACGAGTCTGGCATGGGAAGTGGAATAACGAACCTTGTATTTTCGGTATCGTTAAAGACTTGTCGAAAGAACATAGAATTTTCCCAAGCCCATCTCTGGATACCCCTAGAATTCATCCCGAAGGGAGCGGGATGAATTGGCGGGAAAAGCCCGGTTCCCCAAAAGATACATCCTGCGAACTGAGGGGTAAGGACATCTCCAAACCGAGAGTGTTGATTGTGGATGACCAACTTTTCAATTTAAAGCTTCTAGAGAATGCTCTCAAAGAGGATTATATCGTTATGACAGCCGCAAACGGAGTTGAAGCCCTGGAACAGGCCACAGGAAAAAGCCAGCCCGATATTATCTTGTTGGATGTTATTATGCCGGTAATGAATGGCTATGAAGTGTGCATTCGCCTGAGAGAAATGCCGGAAACGAGAGATATTCCCGTAATTCTTCTGACAGCTCTCAAAAATGAGAAGAATGAGGAATATGCTCTTCAATTGGGTGTGGTGGATTACATCACAAAGCCTTTCAGCTTACCCATTATCAAAGGCCGGATTAAAAATCATGTGGAGCAAAAAAAATATAGGGACCGGCAAAGGGAAAACAGCTATATGGATGAATTGACTCAAATCGCCAATCGTAGGAAATTCAATGAAAGTGTGGCTATTGAGTGGAATCGTGCCCGGCGTAACGGGAGTTATTTGTCTGTGCTGATGATCGATGCAGATTTATTCAAAAAGTACAATGATTTTTATGGACATTTAGAGGGTGATAATTGTCTATATAAAATTGCCCAAACCTTAAAGTTGAATTTAAAGCGTTCTTCAGATTTAGTGGCAAGATGGGGTGGCGAAGAATTTGCCTGTATTCTTACAGATACGGATCGGATTGGTGCAATCCTGGTGGGAGAACGTCTACGCAAGGCCATCGTAAACCTGAATATTCCTTCCCAAGTTTCTGATGTGGATCGAGTTGTGACGGTTAGTGTTGGGGCAGCGACTATGTTGCCTTCAGATGATAACTCCTTGGAGGAACTGTTGCAAAAGGCCGATCTGGCATTATATAAAGCAAAAAAAAGCGGAAGAAATCGTGTGTGTTCAGCATAATCTATTAGATAACCTGTAGCACCTATTATTTGCCCTTCATATAGTGTACAAGGGGACAGGTGTAGCTTTTTGTCTTCTTAAAGAATGGAGGGTAATTATGACAAATGTTATAGCCAACCTTTTGAATGCCCTGACCGACGTACTGGATACAGCCTCGGATAGTCACTCTAATATTACCGGCCCGATAGACCGCCCAGTCACTATTAACATTGGGCAGGGGAGTGAAAGCAGTCGAAGTGTTCAATTTGTGATTGATAAGAATACGACCTTAACTTCCCCTAATGTTCTGGGACCTATAGCTTTTGCGCTTATTTCAAGAGTTACGAATCTGCGCAAAGGTCAGGATGGCTCGGTACAGATTGATGTTCTTTCCGGGAGTGCGGAAAGCCAAGCTCCCCGCAGGACAACATTCTCCCTGCAAAGAAGTACTATACCCCAATTGAAAATTGTGGAAATGGATACAGCGCTGGCCCCATCCGAGGGCAGAGCCCCGACTAATTCAGGGGTGCGTGGTAGCGTAAGGCGGCTGATACAAGGTTTAAGAAAACATGTTGAATAGGGAAAAGAGAAAAGGGCTGGTGAGGCCCTTTTCTCAGGCTATGGCGGAGCTGTCATGCTTTGTGGACAGTTTTACCCCTTTCGTTTACAATATAAAATGAGGTTTGCCTGACATAATGAGTTTACATAGAGAAAGTTAGGAAGAATTTATATATGGACAATAAAACATACCGAAAAGCGCATAAAAGAAATAAGAAAAGTCAAGATCGAGATATAAAAGAAACTATGAATAAAGAAGATAATAGAATTCCTCCACGTCGTCCTGTATGGAATGTTTGGCAAGGACTTTTTTTGCTGCTCATTATCTACGGAATTGAATTCTTTTTCGGTTGGCTTAGAACTCCTAAGGATTTAGATCAATTAGAGGGGTTCTTTCGCTTTTTAACCGTGGGTATGGGAGAGGCTTTGCTTTATCTCGTTATTATTTTATGCTTTTTTAAGCTCATTCATCGTCCCCTTAGGGAATTAGGTCTGGTCAGACCGCATGGTCGCTTTGTAGTACTGGGACTCATGATGGGTGTTTTTCTCCTGGTGGTCGTGGGGATGATAGGGAATTTCCTGGCCAATAAATTAGGGACACCTGCTCCCCAAAGCTTCACTCTCGTACTTATGGGCGCTCAATACGATTGGCAGCTGATTTTGCTTATTATCCTCGGGGGATTGATTGCCCCGATCAAGGAAGAGGTTTTCTTCCGGGGGATTTTTTACCCACCCTTCCGCCAGGAATATGGCAGGGGGAAAGGGATTCTTTTTACTGCAGGGCTTTTTGCTTTACTGCATTTTGATGTTCTCCGCTTTATTCCATTACTCGTAGGGGGAGTGGTTTTAACTTGGCTCTACGAAAAAACAGGCAGCTTATGGCCTTCGATTATCGCCCACGGAACGTGGAACACACTCATGGCTTTAATGGTGTGGATACAACGGTAAGGAGGAATCACAGTGAATTCAAAAGATCGCCTAAGGAGAGATGCCCTCTCTTCCAGGGAGCTAATTGAGCTGGAATGTCTACGTTTATCTTCCGATGGGTCCGGAGTGGGTTATCATAAAGGGAAAGCCACTTTTGTAACCGGACTCTTGCCAGGGGAAAGGGCCCAGGTTCAGATCCTGGAGGAGAAAAAGAACTGGCAGCGCGGAAAGCTTTTATCCATAGTCAAAGAAACAGAGTCCCGCCATCGAGTGAATCCTCCCTGTACAGTCTACGGGGTGTGTGGCGGATGCCAGCTGCAACATCTAAGCTATGAGGAGACTTTAGTGTGGAAGAAGCGCTGGGTGGAGGATAACCTTGCCAGAATAGGCAAGATTGATATGGAAAAGGTCAGGATTCATCCCACGATAGGCATGGCTGAGCCCTGGCGTTATCGCAATAAAGCCCGGCTTCACCGGGGAGAAGAGGGCAGGCTGGGCTATTATCAGGAAAGAAGCAACGCAACCGTGCCCTTTACCGATTGCTTATTAATCAGTGAATCCATGAATCATTGGGTTAAGGATATAGAGAAATCTCTGCAAGAGTTCGCACCTGAAGTCAAGACCCTCACCTTTCGTGAAAATTCCCAAGGGAAAGGGATGCTGATCTTTGACCCGATCTCCGATCTACAAGAGATTCGGGAGTTCCTGGCAAGAAATACCCCATGTTCAGGTAAGGGAAGGGCTGTCTGGGGCATCTTCGAGGGAAAGCCGGAACTTCTCTGGGGAAAAGACGATTTTACTGAGGAAATTCTGGGAAGGGAATTTAAAATTTCACCTCTGGCTTTTCTCCAAGTCAATCCGATACAGACACGAAACCTGTATACTAAGGCCCTTCAGTACGCAGAACTGACACCGGATAAAGTGGTCTGGGATCTCTACTCTGGTATCGGAACCATTACCTTGGCCTTAGGGGCAATAGCTAAAAGAGTTTGGGGAATCGAAGAAAACCCCTATGCCGTTCATGACGCAAAACTCAATGCTGAGCTTAATGGTATGGACAATGTTAAGTTCCTTGCCGGTAAAGTAGAGGATACCTTGAGTCAAATCAGTGATTCCCCGGATATTGTCGTCCTCGACCCACCCCGTGCCGGTGCTCATCTCAGGGTACTTAAGGAGCTAATAGAATTACAGCCGCCACGGATAGTCTATGTCTCCTGTGATCCGGGGACGCTGGCCAGGGACTTGGGGATACTCCAAAATGGCGGATATCAAGTGCGGGAAGCACAGCCGGTGGATATGTTTCCGTGGACGAGCCATGTGGAGACCACAATCCTGTTGCAACGTCAAAACGCTTGATAAAAGCGGGTTCGCGGGGTTGTTGTTGAAATATGCTTTGACGTGAAAGGACGATGCTTTCACGTCTTTTCTTTTTGCAAAATATTCATGAGGTTGCCCTATTTTACATTAGATGATGAAGGAATGTAGATGAAAACTGTCAGGATTATTCCCGCTATACCTAAAGAGAATATAAAGCTTAGGGTTGCCGCCTATTGCCGGGTGAGCACGTATGGACCGGCGCAGCTTCGCAGCCTGGAGCTTCAGATAAAAACTTATACCAGGATGATACAAAGTCATCCTGACTGGATTTTTGCCGGCGTATTTTTTGACGTGGGTAAAAGCGGACTGCGGCGAAGCGGAAGGAGTGGACTGGATAAAATGCTAAAGAAAGCGGCGAAAGGCAAAATCGATTACATTATCACCAAGTCAATCAGCAGGGTATCGAGGGACACTCTGGAGGTATTGAAAATTATAAGATTTTTAAGAGAGCGAGGGATCAATATGCATTTTGAAAACGAGGGTCTGGATTCAATCGAAATAGGTAAGGAATTTGAGATTACATTGAGAGGAATGCTGGCTCAGGACGAGAGCCGGAATACCAGCGAGAATATCCAGTGGGGATTCCAACGCAAGTTTGAGAAGGGCGATATTTTTACGAAGTATAAAAGTTTTATGGGGTATACCTGCATAGACGATGAAATTGTCATTGTCCCGGAGCAGGCAGAGGTTGTCAGAAAAATGTTTGACTTGTATTTGCAGGGTCTGTCATTTGGACAAATAAAGGCTTATTTGGAGTCTCAGGGGATTAAAACTGTAACGGGTAAAGAGGTTTGGGATAAGAAAACGATTCAGAAGATGCTGAAGAACGAAAAGTACAAGGGCGATACGATGTTACAAAAGACTTTTACCGAGGATTTTATGACCGGTAAGAAAAGAAAAAATATTGGCCAACGCTATCGGTATTACGTAAAGGACAGCCATCCGGCGATTGTTTCTGCCGAAGTGTTTAATAAAGTGCAGGAAGAAATGGCAAGGCGTGGAGGATTAGTTCACAAAGAGGATGGCACGGTAGAATCCAGTGGAAGCAAATACAACGGTAAATATCTTTTGGGGAATTTGCTCATGTGTGGTAATTGCGGAGCATCTTATCGGAGAAGAACAGAAAGAGGCAAGGTGGTTTGGAGATGTGCTACGAGGGTGGAGAAAGGAACAGCAGCATGTTTCAATTCACCTACATTGGATGAAGAGTGGATCAAAAGCTGTCTCGGTGAAGCGGTTTGTGAACATGGTATTTATGAGGAAACTTTCGTCAGGAATACCATTGAAAATATACGGGTTTTTGAAGAGCATATTTTAATTTGCTATAAAGATAAGTTGTGTATCAATATCAAATTAAATGGTAGATGAAAGATTTGTAAGGGGCAGCGAGACGGCAATAATGAAGTGTTGTACCGGATAGGCAGCCAAAATAAAACTGATGTGAAGCGTAGCAGATTGATACACTCCACTCGGTTTTTATTTTGGCCAGAAGGGAAAAGTTAATTGGGAATAATGAATAATAATGTATTATCTTCTCCGGAATGGTAAGATGTGTATATAAAATTAACTCTAGGGAGTGATTCTTCTTATGTACATTTTGTAAAACACGGACCATTTTGATGAGGAAATCGATTCAAAATTCAACAAGATCATAGCAGAAAGTCAAGGTAATTTCGTTTATAGTGTGATGAGTATACAGCTGAGCAGACTAGAGCAGAGAAAGCAATGCTTGTCGTCAATAAGTGCGGAAAAGATAAGAGCTTATTCTTTTAATAAAAAAAGGGGTAGGGTTTAAACTCCACCGACTTAACGAAAAAACAACCCCATTTTAGGTAGATATGAGAAATTTTTAGTTTAAACAAAAACCAAAGGAGATGTCAAGAAAAATGCCAGAAGATAATAATGCTCTATCAGATACAGTAAAAGTGATTTCAATGCTTAAACTGGATAATGGTGTGGTGATTGACTCACAAGAACTCAGCCCTGAACAACGTCAAGCATATATTGAGTTTGCTATTCATTTGGCCGCCCCAAAACTCGCAAAATTGCTTTCCGAGGGATTGTCGACCTCAGCGGAATCAAAAGAGGAAATATCTTCAGCCCATGTAGCAAATGAAGCATTTTTTAACTATCCGCCAATGATGACTGTTAAGCAAGCAGCTGAATTTCTCAATGTGGGAGAGTCAACAGTACGAGAAATGGAACGTCGTTGGCAAGGCAAATTCTTTCCGGCAGTTCGAATGGGAAGCAGCATTCGTATACCAAGAGATGAGTTGATTCAATGGGTGAAAAGTGGTGGAATTAATAAGTATAAAGAAGAGATTGCTAGAGCGGACGCGGAGTATGAACAACAAAGAAAAGGACAGTATTATGCCTCAAGTAGCCGCAAAAGAAGCCTTACTCCGAAGACGAAATGAAAAATATAGGCAAGTTTGTTAACCTTGAAAGATGCTTTTAGAAGGTGATTCAATGGATTTTCGTAATATAACGCAGGATGAGAGAGAGGCAATATATAACGAAGTGTGGACAGACCCTGTAACCATAGTTGCAAAAAGGTATAATATGTCCGATAACGGCTTAAGGAAACATTGCAGGAGACTTTGGATTCCATTGCCTCCAAACGGCTATTGGGCAAGAGTTAAAGCAGGGCAAAAGGTGCCAAAGCCGGAATTGCCAAAAGTCAGGGGAGAACTAAAAAGGCATGTTAGTAATTATTTTATTAAATTCAGAGGAGATATTGATCAAATAACAGATGCTGAGTTAATGTCTGAAGAAGAATTAAGCTTATTAACCGAAGAAACCAGGACTCTTATTCGCGAAACATGCTCTCAAATCCAAGTTAAAAGTCAACTCAGAAATCCTCATGATTTAATAACAAAACATAAAGAAGAAATAGCATATAGAAAAAAGAGAGACAGGGATTTACAACAGGCTAGTTTTAATTCGGATTATCATGAAATAGTAAAAAGAAAATACCGCGATAACGTGGGAATTCTTCCTATCCATGTTTCTGATGCCAATATAAATAGGGCTTATAGAATATTGGATACGTTAATTCATGCCATTGAGGATATGGAAGGGTATATTCAGGTTGGACAAGATTCGGGCAAGGATAAAGCCAATTTTACGGTAATGCATTCAAACTTATGTTTTGAATTGAAAGAAGAGAAAAGCAAGAAGAGATCCTCGCCAGAAAGTACTGAAATACTGCCCAACATGGAATTATCATTTTTAGCAAAAAGCTGGTTTGATCATGAATTTAAATATAGCCTGGAATATAAAGACAAGAATAACGAACCTTTGGAAGACCAAGTAGGAAATATCATCTACGATATATTTGCCGTTGCAAATAAATTGTTAGCCTTAGAAAAAATGGAGGAAAGAGAAGCACATAGAAAAGAAGAAGAATGGAAAAGGCAGCGACGGCTGGAAAAGATGAGAAACGGCGAATTGGAAGAGGTGAAACTGCTGCAACAGGCTGCTTCTGATTGGGACAATGCTCAAAAAATAAGAAGGTTTACTGACGCTATGGAGTCAATAATCAGCCAGGTTGCTGACGAGAAGCAACAAGCAAAGCTTGTTAGGTGGCTGAAATGGGCAAGGGATAAGGCAGATTGGCTTGATCCTCTGACTGAAAACGAAGATGAATTGTTAGGAAAGAGCCGACATCTGTTTGATTTAATAAATAATCTGGATTGATAATGCAAATAGCCTAAGTCAAAATAATGCTGCCAAATAAGTTGTTTTCTATAGGGGGCTGTAATGAACTTTGTGCTTTTAGAATCAACCATCAGGGTAATATTGAGTTAACCCAATCCGGAAAAAAGATAGGCAGCTTCTACCGGCATCATTTTTGTATTCTCAAAGCATGTGGAAGCGATAATTCTGATGACGCGTAGTGGTTCGAGCGAGAAAAAGTAGAGGTTGACCACAACATATAGTGGTTTTGGGTCGATTTCAGGGCCGAAAAACAGCAAAAAATGACGTTTTTTGACCTCGGAAAAAGGGCGAAAATATAGATGACATTATAAATTCATAGGAAAATGAGTGATTCAGAGACTTCAATAGTTGAAAAAGCAATTTGTGAAAGTTCAAGTAGGGAAAGGGTGAAATAATGACGAATGATAAATTTGGTGGTATAAAATTACCTGATAATTTTAATCTTGATTTGACTAAAACTATTAATTTGGCTTCAGGTGTACAGGCTCAAATTGATGAAAGTAATAGACGAACCATGCAACTTGCCGTGGAAGCATATAATAATCGTCAAAGAGAGTTAAAAGCCATTGAGCAAACCGCAATGAATACAGCAGAAACAAATCTTAAATTACAGAAAGTAGTGGATAATCAAAATGCATATATTGATATATTGAAAGAGCAGTTGGCTACGCAGAAGAAGCAAATGGAACTGAATGAAGAGCAATTGGGAATTCTTAATAATATCTTTGCATCAGGAGAAGATGGAGTTATTGTTGAAAAGGAAATCATGAAACTTATTCAAGATCAAATAGATACAAGCCATCCACTATGGGATTATGTTAAAGATAAAGGCGGAGATGTTGCAGTAGCTGGAGTTACCGCTGGGGCACCTGTTATATATGCTTCGATAAAGATGTATTTAGCATCAAAAGGAATAATGCTGCCGTAACAGACATTGCGGGTAATAGAATTGAATAAGTGAAAAAATATGAGGCGGAGTTTTTAGATCAACTTAAATGATCTATAGACTCCGCCTCTTTTTTTATACCCAAAATCAGAAAGAGAGGAAGACAAGTATGTCGAAATTTTTTATGTATGGCTCAGAGCTTCAAGAAATTGAATAGCTAATGGTGCTTGTACCGAATTTTTTACCAAGAAGAAGTGGGGTGATTGTTGTGCAGAGATTTAGAAGTGAGGAAGGGTCAACAAGATTTGAAAGAGACTATGAACACATCACAGCGTATTGTAGCTCGAATGCATCCGGTAGAGTCTCAAATCAAATTGCTGGTGGAGTCATTAATTATGAAGAGATTGTCAGCAACTGCTTCGAGAAATGTGAATCTCATCATCTGAACGTGCGGCTCGGGGATTTAATCAGGAACCACGATGGAGAGCTCTTCTTAAGTCCAAAGCATCGTTCCAGATTCCAAACGGTGAGAGTGTAAAATAAATTGTGCTTTTAGCGATCCTCTCTATATAATTTAAAGCATGAGGAGAGGTTAAAAGAATGGCTAAAAAAGACAAGACTCCCAAAATCATGACCAGTGAACAGATGAAGGAATTTATCAAAGAAAACAACATCCAGACGGTTGAGGATATCCAAAGTGTCCTTAAGAATCTCTTTGCTGAAACGCTGCAGGGCATGCTGGAAGGCGAATTGGATACCCAGCTGGGCTATACCAAGCATGATGATACCAACAAAGCTACCGACAATCGGAGAAATGGACATAGTTCCAAGTCGGTTCGCAGCGATTATGGTGAAGTGGAACTCGAGGTTCCGAGAGATCGTAAAGGCGAATTTGAGCCGCTGATCGTGAAGAAAAACCAGCGTAATGTCACCGGAATTGAAGATCAGATCATCGCTCTGTATTCTAAGGGGGTTAGCACCCGAGACATTCAGAGCCACCTGGAACAGCTCTATGGGATCGGTGTATCCCCCACTCTGATTTCGAATGTAACGAACAAAATCATGCCGACCATCAAAGAATGGCAAAGCCGTCCTCTCCAGAAGACCTATGCGATTGTCTTTCTGGATGCGATCCACTACAAGGTAAAACAGGAGGGCATGATTGTCAATAAAGCCTCCTACATGGTCATCGGCATCGACATGGATGGGCGCAAGGATGTTTTAGGAATCTGGATCGGGGAAAATGAAACCGCGAAGTTCTGGCTGGTCGTATTGAACGAGCTTAAGAACCGAGGTGTTGAAGATATTCTGATCATCAGCGTCGATAACCTAAAAGGCTTTAATGAAGCGATTCAAGCGTGCTATCCCAAGACCGAAATCCAAAAGTGCATCGTTCATCAAATCAGGAACAGTGTACGATTTGTTAATTATAAAGATCTGAAAAAAGTAACCGGGGCCTTGAAGCCCATTTATTCCGCTGCCTCAGAACAAGCGGGATTAGAGGCATTGGAAGATTTCAATCAAGCCTGGGGAGGCAAATATCCCCTGATTATGAATTCTTGGCGAAACAACTGGCCTGAACTCTCAACCTTCTTCAAGTATCCCCCTGAAATTCGGAAAATCATCTATACGACGAATATCATTGAGAGCTACCATCGCCAACTCAGGAAAGTAACCAAAGGGAAGACGATTTTTCCAACCGACGATGCTTTACTCAAAATGCTCTACCTGGTCACCCAGGACGTGATGAAAAAATGGACTGGGCGTGTACATAATTGGGGACAAATCCTGTTGCAGATGTCTGTATTTTTCCCAGATCGGGTTGCTCAATATTTACCATGATAGGTTGGATACTAAAAGCACAAAGTTCTTTACAGACCCCAAACGGTCTGTCGAATACAAAATGAAGCCACTGAAAATCGAAGCCCAGCCTATCTGGCAACATTGTTTTTACTGACTGCAGATGATAACTTGTGGTGTACTGCAAAGGATCACATCTACCTGGACCGCTTTGATTTCAAGAAGATGCATCTGAACGGAATCAACACCGATGGCTATGCTATCTATCAAATGGTTAAAACTATGAGCTAATGGAAGACGGTAACCTTGGATATGCCTGTGTTTTTAAAAGAGAAAATCAAGGAATGCATACCGATTATATGTTCAAGATGACGGCAGAAAACATTGCTAATTTTATTGGAAAGAACGCATATATAGCAGACAAGATTATTATGACAGATATTTGTGATAGATTGATTTGTGAATCAGTTTTTGGTGGATTTCTAATGAATTGCCCAGATCAGGATTTATGTCATGATATTATTCCACACCTAGCTCCAATCCAGATGGGAGAAGCAGAATCTATAGACTTTCCGGTGGCAACCAGAGAAGAAATGGAAGAACTTTGGTCTGAAGAAGAGGCAGTGATGCAGGCAGAATTTTGGATGTTTTAAATGGGATAGTTACCAAATATTTGGTCGAATCTTCTTGTTGAAAACTTCTCACGGGAGTAAAATTGATATAACAATGTTGTTGATGATGTTATTCCTTTGGGAGGTAAGAAAATGCCAACTGTGAATGAATTATTAGATAAAGTAAAGACTGAATTATCAAATCTATTATCTGGAGAAGTGTTCCTTTTACGAGATCTGTTCAAGGGATACGAATGGAACCGGATTTCTAGAAGTGATCGATTGCTCCTTGGCACCTTATTTCTCAACTATATAAAGACAGATGATATAGGGGTTGTACCGATAGAAAAGACTTCGTCGGGGCAGCAGAGATATAAGAAGGGAGAAAGCGAATGATAATAGCACCTATTAGTGCCATTCCGTCTTGGGAGGGGTTTGAGTACCAACGGCATATAGCCTTATTTATAGCCTTGAAACATATATGGGATGAATTTGAAAAAGATAATGAGGGGGAAATCAATCTATATAAATTGGGAATTGAAGGTGCAGAGGACTTTTCAATTATAAAAGACGATCATTACATCAGTTTGCATCAAGTAAAAGAGGGTGCAGTAGTTAATCTAGATGATAATGATAAAATGTGTTTTATTTTATCTGCTTTGCAGTATGAGGTTGAAAGTGCCTATTTTCATATTGTCCCAGAAGCTAATATTTCGTCTGATTTTATAGAAAAAACTATAAAGAGCATTGATTATCTTATATCTGAACTAAATAAAGAAGTTAAGACAAAGGAAGAATTTGGTGGGGAGATAACACTTTTAGAAACTGCTCATGGGGAAAAAATAAAAAAAGGCGATGCTCTATATAAACAAACTGAAGAAAGATTTATCGTAATTAGTCATATTACTTCCAATACGACTAAGGGTTCTGTGTATAAAATATTAGATTTTGTTTGTGCAGATAATAAAGAAAAAACGAATGTGGTTAATAAAATAAATGAAGTTATATCAGAGTTATCTTCATACAGAGAGAAATTGAATGGTAAATCTGATTCAGATATATGGGAGGTATTCAGCGAGAGATTTGCTGCACCCACAAACGTCATTCAAAATTCGTGTGAGATTATTGAGAAGATATTAAAAAAGACAAAACCCGAGGGAAGTATATTCTATAATGAAACGTATTATCAATTCATATATGACAAGTTAGTCTTGCTCTCAAAAGAAGTGATACGTTCTCATAATACTCGCAGTAAAAAGAATTCTTGTAAAGTGGAGTTTTCCGAAATGCTTGATCTGATAATAAAAGATCATAAGGCAGAGAGTAATACAACAGAATATCAGTATTATGAGTTGCTTCAGTTGATCAACGATACATTTAAAAAATATCCTAATAGCAGCCGAACGGATTGTGTTTGTAGTGACTGCGAGAGTTGCACCACTTTTGATGAGTGTAATTTATATCATCAGATGATAGAAATTTGCAATAAGAGCTACGAAGATAAAAAGGATTTTTTATATAAGCTGCTCTTAAGAACTCCTAAGAATAATTTGCCAAGAGAAGCGGTTATTAACAATTTATTCATTACATTATTGAAAGAAATTGAATGTTTGAAGTGTTATGATTCCAATGTTATTTTGGCTGAAAAAAACAAAGAAATATATCGATTAACATTGGATGAAAATGAGTATATTGAAGATTTTGAAGCCCAATTGCGTAAAGAATTAAGCTTAAACAATGCAGATAAATTTCTTATTTATGAAAGTGATGTCTTAATTACCGACAGATTAGATAAGCTTGATTATAGATACAATCAAAATAACTTTAATGTTATGGGGGCGAATGAATTAGATGAAATTGTGGATATAACTTCTGATTCTGTTGAACGGCAAAAAATTAATTACAACAAATCAAAAGTCATGAGAATAATAAGCAAAGATATTGCAAAGGGGGAACTGATAGATAATGGATGATTTGATTAATAAAATCTTTAACTCATACAATTATATTAAGGTAACCGGTGTTGGCAGAACAAATATAAAATTCTACAAGCATGAACACACGGAAATAGCAAATTATTTCATCATTAACTCTATAGATTGTAGGGCAATTGAAAAAGATGAGGCAGAAGTAATTAATGCATTAGAACAGCTTGAAAATGAATACTCAAAAGGCATCCATTCGGACAACATTTCGTTTAAGCAACAAATAATAGAATCCTTTGGTAACGTAAAAGAAGCCAGCCAGATAGATAAGAATACATCGGCAATCTATCTATTATTATTTGAAAACATAGAAAATATGAGCAATTATAGAAATGCTGTTTATTCAATAGAAGAATCACCCAATTATTTCAAAAGGTATGTTTTGCCTTATACACAAAAACAACTAGAGCAATTGAAAAATTCGCTATCCCAATTTAGTGACAGATCATTAGTAGATGCATTGTGTCAAATTGCAGATGATGAGGATAATTATTTTAAGTTGGTTGAAGGTAAAGATTTAGATAGTACATATGGCTTGGTAATTCGAATGTTCTCTAAACTTCCATTTTTGCAGTATAAGTTTAAAACTGAATTAGCACCTGAGCCTATTGAAAAACAGGTTGAACGTGGTTTAATAGACAAGCAAATCAAGTACCATAAAATTTTGAATAATGTTGAATCTAACATTGAGGAGATACTTCTATTAGAAGATGACCTTAAAGTTGATGAGGATGATTTGGAAAAAGAAATCAAAAAATTGTTGAAAGGGGTAAAATAGTGAGTTATAAAATTGAAAGTCTAAAAGTACGCAATTTTAAGTGTTTTGACTATAAGAAATTCTATGAATTTTATTTTGTACATGATACAAATCCTACTATTTTATCGGGACCTAATGGATTTGGAAAAACAACATTTTTTGATGCCATTGAGCTGATTTTTACTAAAAGAATCACACGTTTAAATTCGGAGATCGAAGATGGAAGAACCAACCTTGGTAAAAATATTCTGTTAAATACATCAAGTGAATGCGGATATTTAATATTAACATTGATAAATGAAAGACATGAAAAGATAACTATTATTGCAAAGATAGATAATAGTCTTACGAAGCTTACCATTGATACTGCTATCAAATTCACTTGTATTGAAGGAGAAGTTGATACAAATAAATTTGATGAATTTTTAAGTAGTGATATAAATTGGAAGGACGATATTTTAGGTTTCAAGAATTTAAATTACATAAAAGAGCATTTCAATATTTACTATTACGTTTCTCAAGCTGAATCCGTTCATTTTCTTAAAAATAGTATATCCAGTAGAAAAGACAGCATGACAAGACTTCTTCAAACAGAAACTATACAAGGAAAGATCGATAAAATAGAGAAAAATTTAATTGGAGCAACAAAGGCAAAAAATGGAGTTTTGATTAATGATGAAATAAAAGCTACAAAAGCTGAGTTAGAGAATAAGATAGCTAATTTAAAAATGAAATTAGATGATGCCGGGGGAGTATATAAAGAAACGAGTTATACTCCGTTACTTGTTTATCCTCAAAATTATGAAATGAAAAAATGGGATGTTGAGAATCTAGAATTAAAGGATATTTCAGAGAAACAACTCTTAGCATATATTGATGAAATAAATGGCATCTATAACCTATATCATGATTTACCTGACTATAGGAAACACCTGAAAAATAATGAAATAATGATGTTCTCAAATGACAATGAAGCAATCTCAAATTACACAAAATTTAATGTATTTATGGATGGTAATAAGTTTAATCTTAAACAAGTTGAAGATGAAATTGAAAAATCTAACCGATTACTGGATGTGTTTAAATACAGTACTTTCTTCCGTAGTGGATTGGATATTTCAAAATATAAAAAAGAAGACATGATTTCTTTGCAAGAATTAGGAATGATTCAGGAGACGTTAGTAATTGATGACGTAGATATTATTGTTAGCGAAATAAAAGTGCTAAATTCCCAACTCGGAGAGAACCAAAAGAAGACAAATGAACTGATACAAGCTAGAGAGAAACTTCATTCAGTTAGAGAAAACAATGCAAACGCAAGTCGCTGTCCTTATTGCGATAGCACTTTTGATAAACCTGAGTTATTGGAAGAAGCATATAGCGCTTTAAGTACTCAGTTGAAAAGCTCACAAGATAATATTTCTGCTGAAATAAAAAGCAAGAAAGAAAAACTATCTATTTATTCCAAATCAACAGTTAATTCAATAGGAGAATTACTTGCGAACATAGATGACAACCAAATTGAAAAAATTCGTACCGTTGCAAGTGAGTATTCTATACTTCTTAAGTCAGAAAAGAAAATAGATGATATTTCAAAAATTCATGAATTTGTTGGAGCCGTTAATTCGTGGAGAGAACTAGATGAGACAAACAAAATTATTGAACTGAAAAGAATTATCGAGTCTAAGCTTTCTGACTATGAAAACAAGACTTTCTCAGAGAATTTAAGGCTCTATAATTATGACAATATATTTAAGGAAAATGCTGATCTATTATCAATGGAACAATCAAATTTAAATGACAAAACTGCCACAGATAATAAAATTATGTTTGTAAGATATCAAAATAGTCTTCTGAGAAATAATGAGATCGATCAGATTAAAAATCATATCAAGACATTAATCATCAAATTGAAGAAACTTGAAAAAGTCAGAAATAACTTCGATGATTTAAAGACTTTGTATAATGTTGCAATTGATGAATACAAGAACTTAGTTCTGAAGAAGTTGCGCGTACCACTCCTAATATACACAGGGAAAATATTGCAGGATTATCAAAATGGTCTTGGTGTATTTATTAATAAAGACGAAATGAGATTTGTTTCGAATGGTGATGCAAAACATGACATACTCAACACATTCAGCTCAGGGCAGTTATCTGGGTTTGTACTATCCTTTTTGTTTGCAATGAATAAGCGGTATATTTCAGAACAAACAGATGACATAGGATTTATTCTAATTGATGACCCGGTACAAACTATGGATGATATTAATATAGCATCATTCATAGAAGTGCTAAGGAATGATTTTCCAAACAAACAGATTATTTTATCTACACATGAGACTGACAAAGAAAACTATATACTCTACAAATTTTTAAAATATAACCTAAAAGGCCAATCATTCAATGTTAAAGATGAAATGTACTAATTTATCATTATGAATCGATTTGGGTTTTTATCTTTAAGTAAAAGGACAATCTCATAGATGAGGCACGTACAGTTGAAATTAGGAGACTGAGAACTGTCATTCCAATCATGGCAATTGAAGAATGTACACAAATGTATGGTAGGCCTATGTTGCTCAACGAAAAGGAAGATGCTGTTGTATTCCGTATATTTGGTGGACATGCAATTGTTATGAAGGAAATCTGTGAGTGCTACCTACCAGAATTTCTAGAAGATTTTATAAGCGATAAGCCCGAAAGGTAACTATTTATCGTTAAATGGTTTATTAAAATTTGTGTTTTTGAGTTTGCTAAGCTAGTTCGGCTTGGTGAAAACACAGCATGAATACTAAAGAAAATCTCCTCAAGGTATACAAAAATAGTTTGCATATTTAAACGGCAATAGGTGTGAAGTTCAATTACGTCGAGGTGATCTTATGTTACAAGCACTTGAATATAAAGATATTTTATCTGATATCGAAGAAAACGATCTATCGAATGATATCATAGGTATTTTACTGGCACGGCCTAAATCTGATGCGGGTAGAACTATTGTTGACAGCCTTCCATATTATCATCATCGCTCTGGTAAAAATGTTAATTTCTATTTGCCCGGATATGGAGCTTACTGGCATAATGCATACCCTGACGAAGAACATATTGTGTCTATTGAGGGGACTAGATGGTCATTTAGCAATACAATGTATGCCAAGTTCATTGAGGATTTTGAGAAAGAGTCCACATGGAAATATTCGGGTGAGAGCGAACTGATACTTTTGGATTGCCACAACCAAAAGCTTGACTATTCTAAAATACTTGTATTTCATTTGGATGCAATGTTACAGGATAAAACAATATCTTCTGTTAACAGCTTTTTTGAAAAACTCTTTAGATTTTTTGCACAGAATTCAACTATTGTGCAGTTTAGTAATAGAATGGGCTCTGAAACTTTAGGTCAAGTTACCCTATCCACTATTTTAGAAAAATTACCGTTAAACTTAGGAGCCTTGTTTGTAAAAGCTAAACATTACGCAATAATAGATAAAACAAAGAGTTGAGTAAGTATTTGTGAGATATCTACCTTTTCCCCTAAGGTCCACCAGTTTTGAGTGCCATTTTTTGATCCTCAGGCATGTGGCGTGTAGACTATAATTCTCTGAAAAAATAAATTAAGGAAATTAAATATAGAAGTTAGTTAGGGAGGAGAATTATATGTTTATACCTAGTTATGAAGATCAATGTCAGATGAAAAGTGAACGCTCAGGAATTTTTTTCTCCAAAATTGGTGAGCCAGAGCATCCATATATGTTGATCAAATTACCTCAAGTAGTTTTAAAGTCAGTATATGCGGGTTGCTCGCTTGCTATTGCATTTTCTGCGTTAAACGTAAGGAATCAGACATATTTGGCGTGTGGCTTAATAATTTGGGATGATATAGCCAGCCCTATGATCACTTATCAATTAATAAGGTCAGAAAATGAGTTTAATTCAATACGAGAAGGGATATCGAAGAAGTTACTCCCGATACATTTCTTTGATGAACTTGTAAGACCCATAGTTTCAGCTACATCAAGGTTTAACTCGAGTGAGTTTTATTCTTATATGAATAATATTTATGATTTTATTGATGTTGAGAATGATGATGATTTGTATGAAGAATATAAAATGCAGGTTGAAGCTCGTATGGCAGGAAGAGACGCTGACTGTATTATTTGTAAATTAGAAGTTCAGTTTGGCGAACCGAATGAGATTTTTATTCCATTAGTCGGTAGATTTTCGATTGATGATAAAGATGAAGGGGGCTGCTTAGAAGACTCGGTATTTCATTTAGTTGAGGCATTTTATGCCATTGGAAATTCCGTGAAATCACCACAGCTAGACACTGAAAATCGAAGGGAATTAACCGACATTTTAGCATGGGACGAGTACCATACTTGTTTTATTGAATCCAAATGCTTATCAATATTAGATAGACCAATTATTGATAAGGATAAAAGAATCAAAAATATTACAAAACATTTGGATAAAGCACTTAATCAACTTGAGGGTGCTGTAAAAAAATATCGTAGAAATGAAATGATATTAAATGAAAAATTAGAGATTATTAATATTCCACATAAAAGAGAAAATGGAATTATTGACTGTATTGTTCTTATATCAGAGATGTATCCATTCCTTGATTGGGAAAGTATCGGGAAAGAGTTATTAACTAGGTCAAAGAATGCTGGTGCATTTTTTCATGTTTTCGATTTGTCTGAGTTGCAACAATTGATAGGAGTAAGTAAAACTACTACAGTATGGAATGCTAATTTATTCAAAAGATGGGAGAAGATAAAAGAAACTGAAAATGCTTTTGTGAGATCTAAAATCGTGTTTATTGATGAAACGTCGGAAAATCTATAGCACTGTTGGCTACTATTTTTCTTGCGTATCTGTAATATAACTTTACACTAAGGGGATACCAGGTAGATACGGCATCTTTTTTGTATCCTCAAGGCACGTTGAGAGTATAGTAATGATGACGTTTAGTGGTCAAAAGGAAAAATAGGAGGGTTTAAACACCATATATAGCGTTTTGGGAGCAAAAAAAGAGCAAAAAACGGGTCGAAAAAAGCATTTTTTGACCCGTTTTTTTGCACATTCTATAAATGGCATCAGCTATAACCCTGAGTATTAGCAAATCTTTGTAAAGATTGACAGGAATCTGAAGATAAAGAAGGCGGGTTTCCGGAACAAGATGCGAAGATTGACAATCTGAAGGAAGTTAACTGACGAAAGATTTTATAAGACTGATGTAGCTGATATAGAGTGACTTTTGCGATAATTCAGTCGATTACATCGCTAAAAGCATACATGTTTAATAACTCTTCTCCTATGATACTATTAATGGTAACATTAAATTGCAATTGTTTGGTAGTATTTACTAGAGGAAGTATGTAGTAGCGTCAAGCGAAAAGTTGACCACTGTGATAGCCAAAAAATTGACCACCCCAAGGCGGTTACTTTCGATTAAATGTTTTATGTTATCGAGGGCTAATTTAAGGGGTTAATGGAACCGTGGCGACTTGTCACGGTTTCATTATTTGTAGTTTTTTTTTGTGAGGATTAGTTTTATATTGTTAACAGAACGTATGTTTTGTATAATGTTTATGGAAGGAGATGGTAGTATGGGAAGAAAGATAAACGGGCTCAACAGTTTCATATTAACCCCAAAACAGTGGATCGAACAAACCAATGCTGTCGGCATAATATCAGAACAAGGTCGTTATGGCTGAACTTATGCACTCAGGATATGCTTTCGGATTTGCCACATGGATTTCAGTTAATAATGATGGCGAAAAGTGCAGGAAGGTGAAATGAGAAAGTCTACCACAATAGTAGTGGTTTTTGGAGCAAAAAAGGGCAAAAGGAGGTGTTGTTTTGAAAAAAGCTATTATTATAGGAAATGGTTTCTCTTCTCAAATAATTGAGTATTACAAAAGTAAAAATCTTATGGCCGAACTAAAAAATCGTTTACCTGACGAATTGCAACAGGTAGAAAATTTCTTCTCCAAATTTCGGTTGCATAATAAGTTTGAAAATGTAGAGCCAGTGCAAGTTCTATATAGTCATGGAATCTATGAATCTTTAGATGATGGCAGTTTAGAAGGGGTACAACCTTGGCCTACTGGCTTGTATATAGAACCTAACATAGAGATGCATATTATCAATGTATTAAAAGAATATGGATTTACTCAGGCTGAAAGTGTCTGCCGAGAATATTTTTATGATGCTGGACTAGTTTATGAGATATATAAAAGTAATATTTCAGGTATTGAGTCACCTTTGAAAATTATTGATATGGCAAGAAAAATAGAAATGATTCCTGATTCTTTATATGAAAAGTTTTCATCTGAAATAAATATGATTTTATATAATAACGGCGATTTTCATTTAAAGTATAGTGATGATGAAAAACAATTTGATCATACAGATAAAATAAATAAAAAGAAACTGGAAGGGTATTTTCGGAAGTTTAAAACCATATATACAACAAATTATGATTTAATATTGGATGATATATTTCATAATAAAGTTAAGCATCTTCATGGTGGGTTTTGTTGTAAATCATTTAATCAAGTTGATTATTCATCATCAAATAAGTCTGAATACATAATAGTACTTGGCGTTAATGGAACACAAAAACTGGGCTTAATGAAACATAAAAAGAGTAATCAAACTCTATTTATGTCGTATTTGAATAACTTAGCCTCAGAAGATCTGGATGAACTTCATATTTTGGGATATAGTGGTGAGAATGATCAACATATTAATGAAGCTATACGAAATAATCATTTAATAAAAAAAGTTATATATTATTGCGAGCCGGATAAAGTTAGTAACGCTTCATTTCATTATTTAGTTTCAACACGCTTTGCCGAACAGAAAAAGGAATGTAATTTAGAATCTTGGAATGTAATTTGGGAAAAAATCAAATAACACGGTAAGGGAAATGTTCCTTTGGGCGGATAGTTCAGGGAAATTTTTGTTAGGGGGCGTACTTTTTACTCAGAAATAGGCAAATAGATGCTGTGTCAGAATTGAGAAGGTGAAATGTAGGTAAAAATAAAGGGTTTTGGGCTTTATAAAGCTGATGGGATTAGATATAACAGGAGGATTTATTTTATGGAGTTGAGGCAGCTTACAGATTGTGTTTTTTATAGTATGTATAATAAAGAGGCTGATAGGCCGATTCTTGAATATATAAACGGGCAGAAGTATTCTTTAATGGTGGACTCAGGTAATTCTAAAAAACATGTTGAATTATTTAATGAAGCTATAAGTAATTTTGGATTAAGAAAACCGAACCTTATTGCTATTACTCATTGGCATTGGGATCATACTTTTGGCATGAATGCAGTGGAAGGGGTTACAATTGCTCACAAAAAAACGAATAATAAACTAGCGGAAATGGCAAAGTGGAAATGGACAGATTCTGAAATGAAAAAGAGATTGGAAGCAAAGGTTGAGATTAAATTTGCTGATACTTGTATCCGGAAAGAATATCCGCTACTTTCGGAGATACGGGTAACGACTTCCGATATCTCTTTCAATGGAAATATGGAAATTGATCTAGGAGATGTTGTTGTAGAATTACATCATATAGAATCTCCTCACAGTGAAGATTGTACATGCATATTTATACCTCAAGAAAGAGTGTTATTTATTGGTGATGCTGTTGGAGTGGATTATTATAATAATTGTTATTTAGATAAAGATAAATTATGTTCTTTAATTACAGCAATTGAAGAATTTGATTTCTGTGTAATGGGACATGCCGAACCAGTAAGTAAACTGGATATTCTTAATATCATGGGTTCTCTTCTGGAACGTTAGGAAAATATGATAGTGTAAAAGTAGCATATGAAAAATGTGAGTTAATTCTATCGGAAAAAACGGAAGCATGTGGAGACTGTCTGTCTGCTATATAAACGAGAAACACCAAGTTGATCTTGATACTAGGAAGGTGAATCCATGGGACATATTACAAGTAAGGATGCCTATAAGAATTTAGAAGAAAGAATCAATTGGTTTACACAAGGGGCTCCGCCATCGGAGAGTCTGTATAATATTTTGCAGGTTCTCTATACAGAATCTGAAGCCAAATGGGTGGCCCTATTGCCGGTTCGTCCATTTACGGCCAAAAAAGCGGCAAAGATCTGGAATGTCAGTGAAGGGAAAGCAGAAGCTTTTTTGGAGCAACTTTGCCAGAAGGCGTTACTTGTGGATTCATTTTATAACGGGGTGCGTCAATTTGTAATGCCACCACCCATGGCAGGGTTTATTGAATTTGCCTTGATGCGTACCCGAGGGGACATTGATCAAAAGTATTTAAGTGAATTGTACTATCAATATATGAATGTGGAAGAAGATTTTGTTAAGGACTTATTTTTCGCAACAGAGACCCGTCTTGGGCGGGTTTATGTGCAGGAGCCAGTTCTGACCAGTGAGAATACCATTCATATTTTGGATTATGAAAGAGCAAGCCATATTATCGAAGAAGCCACTCATATTGGCCTTGGCCTGTGTTATTGCAGGCATAAGATGTCCCATAAAGACCAACCCTGCGAAATAAATGCCCCCTGGGATGTTTGCCTCACCTTGGGAGATGTGGCCCGTTCCCTTGCCGAACATGGGCAGCACGTGAGGTTAATTGACAAACAAGAGGCGATGGATGTATTAGAACGTTCTTATGCGGCTAATCTGGTGCAAATGGGCGAAAATGTTCGTGAGTCCCCAGCGTTTATATGCAATTGTTGTGGTTGTTGTTGTGAAGCCTTGCAAGCAGCGAGAAAATTTAGCCCCATGCAGCCGGTGGCTACGACAAACTATATCCCTAAGATTTCGCAAGAATGCATAGGATGTGGTAAATGTGAAAAGGTATGCCCGGTCTTAGCCATTTCCATGTCAAAAAACACAGAGGGTAAGAAGGTAGCTCTAGTAGATCATGAGGTATGCCTTGGTTGCGGTGTATGTGTGCGTAACTGCCCCAAAAAGGCCATTGAATTAGTGCGAAGAGAGGTTCAAATCATTACACCGGTGAATAGTACCCATCGATTTGTACTGCAAGCCATCGAAAAAGGAACCCTCCAAAATCTTATCTTTGATAACCAGGCCTTTGCTAATCATCGTGCCATGGCGGCAGTACTCGGAGTTATTCTTAAGTTACCGCCGTTAAAGCAGATGCTGGCCAGCAAACAGTTCAAATCCATCTATTTGGATAAATTGTTGTCCACTAAAAGTGATTTGTAATTTTAGTCCAGGACTAAAATCAGGGATTGCTTAGCCGTCACAGGGGTGACGGCTTATTCAATATCTGAGTACTCCGATTGCATAAAAATAACACCAACCCTTTAATGAATTGGTGTCAGTGATTAGTATTTCCACCGCCTGTTTTTGTCTAGACGCTGAACTTGCTCACAGCAATCTGAAGATCCTGAGCCATTTTCGCTAAGCTCTGGCTGGAAGAAGAGATCTGCTCCACGGAAGCACTTTGTTCTTCGGTGGCCGCTGAAACGGTTTGGCTTTGGCTGAGATTTTGTTTGCTGATCGTGTCGATCTGGTTGATGGAATTGACGATCTGTTGGCTTCCCCTGGCCATTTCCTCCACACTGGCGGATACTTCCTGGATGTTGCTGACGGATTCGTTGACTGAGCCGGCAATTTGCTCAAAAGTCGCACCGACAGAAGAGACCATTTCAATTCCATTCTTCACATCCTGATTTCCAGCCTGCATGGCAGTTACAGCGTTATTGATATTGGCTTGATTTTCGTTGATTAACTCGGCGATTTGGTTCGCTGCCTTGGAAGATTGCTCGGCCAGCTTTCTTACTTCTTCAGCAACAACCGCAAAACCGCGGCCTTGCTCACCGGCACGGGCAGCCTCAATTGCGGCATTAAGAGCCAGTAAATTAGTCTGAGAGGCAATGTCGGAGATCACATCCGTTATCTCGCCGATCATTCGTGAGCCCAGGGCCAGTTTGTCAACGGCTCCTTGGGTGACGTCTGTAGCATGACCGATTTTATTCATTTGTTTTATCGCTTGGTCAATTATTTTTTGACCATCTTTGGCGGACAGGGAAGTATTGCTGGCTTGCTCTGCCACCTCGCTGCTGGTTGCGGCTACTTGTTGAATCGCTGCAGATATCTGTTCAATGGCCGTGGAAGTTTCATCAATGGCCATGGATTGCTTTTCCGTACCGGTAGCCACATCCGTAATGGCTGCAGCGACCTGGCTTGTGGCAAGTGCCTGCTGCTCAGAGCTTGCCGAGAGTTCTTCTGAGGAAGAAGCCACTTGTTCCGCCGAGACACTGACATGTTGGATCAGGTTCTTAAGATTGGCAGCCATTTGGTTTACCGCCTTGGCCAAGATCCCGATTTCATCTTTCGTATCCAGCCTTACCTCTTCAACGGTAAGATTGCCCCGGGCAATTTCATTGACATTGGCCACAACCTTGTTTAAGGGTACTGAAACAAGTCTTCCTATAAACGTGCCAACGGCGATTGCCAACAATACCGCTGCGGCTAAGACGATGATTATGGTCCGAGTAGAACTTTTAAAATCTTCATTGGCCTGATCCATCATTTCTTTGGATGTCTGATCGTTGTAATCGGATATTTCCAGCAGGATGGAGTTAACCTTCTCCATATGGGGGGTGACTTCGCTTGTAAAATACCTGAATCCTTCCTCTCCATTCCCTGCTGAGGCAATGGCCAGCGCCTTTTCCCGCTCGGCCCGATATTGCTCCAACGCTGTTTCAAAGGTTGGGAATCTATCCTGTTCATAAGTATCCGGATTGGTCTGCTTATAATTAGTCCAGTTTTCATTGAATTGATTGATTTGAGTCTCCATCTCAGTTTTCAGTTCAAGGTATTCAGCTTGAGTGAGAGGAGCGGTCAGCAGCCGGTAAAACATGCCTTGAACGTTACGGTTAACTGCCCGAGCTTCTTTAAGCAAAGATATGGATTTAAGCTTGTCGGTGTACAGCGTATTGATAATTTCATTGGACTTCAGATTATTGTAATATCCTGTGTAACCCACCACGGAAAGAAAGACTGCCATTAACATCACAAGAGTGATTATTTTGGTTCCTACCTTGAGATTGAGTAAAGCTTTCATTATTGTACTCCCTTCTGAAATTCACAGATAAAGGTGGCATGTCAAGAAATTAAGCGCCTTGAGGTATTCCTCCTAGAATCTCCTCAGGCTTCAAAAGAATCAGCAATCGATCTGCCAGCATTCCAATGCCATAAATGAATTGTTCAACGACCAACAGTTCGTCTTCGGGGGCCAGAATATCTTCGTCCTTGAACATTAAGACTTCGGTGACACTATCGACGATAACGCCAACCGTACTTTCGGAAATATTAAGAATGATGATTCGGGAATGATCGGTAATCGGTTTCTCCTTAAGGCCGAATTTCTCAGATAAGTTAATAATCGGCGTAACCATTCCTCTGAGATTGATAATGCCTTTGACATACTCCTGGGCATTTGGAACCTGAGTTATAGTCGTTATTTTAATGATTTCTTTGACCGATTGGATGTTGAAGGCGAACTCCTGATCATTGAGTTTAAATACGACAACCTGCATGTACGGTATCCCTCCTTTGCTCATAAAAGTCATATTTTGAAGTGAATTTGCATCGCGTGCTTTTGAGTCGGCAGATAGTCAACTGCTGAAACTAAAGTCAAAGTGTTTTTCTTTAAAAAGTCTCACGCAATGCTCAACAACTTCAGAATCATATTTTTTACCCTTAAAACTGCAGATTTCCTGAAAGGCAGCCTCGATCCCGAGGGCCGGCCTGTAAGGGCGGTGTGAATTCATAGCTTCGACAACATCTGCCACGGCGAGGATTTTACTTTCAAGCAAGATTTGTGAGGAGGTCAGGCCCTTGGGATACCCTGAGCCATCCAACCGTTCGTGGTGCTGGCTGACGATTTTAGGGATCTTCCAAGGAAGTTTGAAATCTTTAATAATTTCGTAACCGACTTCCACATGGGTTTGGAGCATCTGATACTCAAGTTGGGTCAACGCCCCCGGTTTGTTCAAAATATCGGTGCCGATATATATTTTTCCGATATCATGTATCGCAGCAGCCATGGAAAGATTATTGATCGCTTCCACGGAAAGTTTCATCTCCGAGGCAATGGCGCAGGCTAGTTTTTGCGTCCTTTTTTGGTGTCCTGAAGTATAGGGGTCCCGAAATTCACTGATTTTGGAGATGAGGCTGATGGTTTGAGTCAGCATTTCTTCAAGGGTAAAGTTGCCGTTCTCGCTCTCCTGCCGGACCAAATCGGATTTGGGTAAATCGGTTTGTTCCTGTAGAACCATAAAGCGAATCGTTTGTTCGTTATGCAATAAATTATTTGCTGAAGCCATCCCATAGTTTAAGGAGCCGTTTTTTGTTTTGATGGATATGGGCCAGCTGCCTTCTTTTGATAATAATCCCAGCTCAAAAGCCGTTTTGCCCATGACTTCATGCTTTGGATAACCCAACAGATCAAGAAAGGCTTGATTGACATCGAAGATCCTTCCTGTGTTGGGATCGGCGAATAACATAGGTGCCAACGATTTGTTGAAAGCAAGGTAATACATTTCGTACATTTCCATCACCTTTCCAGAAAAAGCACATACTTTTCCCTAAAAGTTTTCAAAACACACAATTAGGTTGCATTTATTTGCATTAATAGACAATAAAAGATCTTTTTCGTAACATGATACTATAGCGATCTGATAGAATTATGACAACCCATGTGAAATTGCCTTAGTACCATGAATTTCGGAAGAATTTTTTTGCGAAGCTTCCTAAAAAAGAGGGAAGCCATGAGTCATTAATTGCTCATGGCTATGCAAAACCAAAGTGTGATGCTACGATATAGTGCAGACATCCTTTTAAACTGTATATTTTTGACAACGTCAGACTGATTTGAGTGATGGATTCCAAAGTTAGATTGGAGTTTGTTTCAGTGAAATTTCATCAGCCGTTAACCTTGTTTTTTGCGATCGTTACAATAGGGGTAATTATCTATGGGTATAGGATGCAAGATGTCGGAATAGTTGTTTTGGCCATAGAAACCGTTCTTGACCCTGCCGAAAGAATTCAAATGCTGCCCACTATGTCTATTACAGGCATGGGTGTTTTTTTAGGTATATCCAGGTATCGTTTGTTTCCATGGCTGCCCATGGCAAGAGCAGCAGCAATCGATGCGATTCAGGAAGGGATAATCATCATCGATGAACAGGGCAGAGTCGTTGATAATAATATTGCCGTAGACAGGCTTATCTACGACATTATCGGTGTAAAGCGCAATGTAATCGGAAAGAACATCGAGCGGGTGCTCTCTGCCTGGCCCCAATGGCAATCTGCTTGTAAGAATGTACATGAAGATGAGTTTGAGATTGATCTTTTGACTTGGGGGAAAGCAAGATTCTTCCGGGTAAAAGTGTATCCTCTTCAAGGATATAATTTCCGGAAAAACGGAACGGTTTCGGTTCTTACGGATATTACAAACAACAGAATCCGGGCCCAGGACGCCGCTGGTGCAGAATGGGCCGAAGAACAGGTTGAAAACGAGTTGGAGCTGCTTAAGCAGCAAATGGAGACGATTTTCAGCACGATATCGGACCTGGCATTGTTATCCATTGTGGATCGGAACGGCAATTACGTGTTATATAACGAGGCCGTCAAACTCCAATTTGTCGAAGCAGATGCCGATCTCACGATTGGCTCGGCCTTTAGGAAAGGATTGTATTTTTCTGCTTGCGGAACAGAGATGGACTATTGTGATATCCCGGAGATAAAAGTTCTCAGGGGAGAGAAAGTATCCAAATATCCCTTTATGATGAAGAGGAAAACCGGTGAGACTCATTTTCTGTTTAACGGGACTCCTATTTATGATAAAAGAGGAAACGTGACCTATGCTATATTCTTTACCCTGGACATCACAGATCAAATCCTTCGTAAGCGACTGGCACAGGTGACACAGAATCTGGCAGAGCTTAATATGACAAAGGATAAGCTCATTCAGGCGGTTATCCATGATATCCGCAACCCCATCGCAACCCTGGTCAGCCTGCTGGAATTGGTTGAGGAAAAGGAACATGACCCTGAATATCACCACCTTTTAACGACAGTGTCGGAACAGGTGAAATATACCTATACCATGGTCGAAAATTTGTTGAAGTGGTTTCAACAACAGAAAGAGAACGTAATTCTAAACCCTTCCCTGATCAACTTGTATCGGAACACTCAAAAAGCCATTGAGATTTATGCCAAACGAGCGGAAGGGAAGGGGATAGTAGTCAAAAACAGGATCAGAGCCACCATGAATGTCTATGCAGACAGTGATTTGATCGAATTTGTTCTGCGCAATCTCGTGGACAACGCGCTTAAATATACTGCAAAAGGCGGGACAATCTCCATTCAGGCACACTCATCCGCAACCGATGTGATTATTTCAGTCACTGATACCGGAATAGGGATTGACCCGGCAAATTTAAGAACCCTATTTAAGAAACCCACCCTATCAACCCGAGGAACAGAAGGTGAAAAGGGTTCAGGACTGGGACTTATGCTCTGTAAAGAATTCGTGCAGAGTCACGGCGGGGAGATATGGGTTGAGAGTGAACCGGGAAAAGGAAGCACGTTTAGTTTTTCTCTCTCAACATCCGGAAAATCAATTCTTGTAGGGGGAGAAGAATGAAGGCAATTCTTATCGACGATGATAAACCTACGTTGTTTATTCTGAACAAAATGCTGGCTAGGATCCCCAGGGTGGAGGTCGTAGGTGAATTCCTGAGCGCAGGAGATGCTTATCATTTTCTTAAGAACAATCCTGTGGATCTGGCCTTTGTGGATATCAGAATGCCGGAGGAAAGCGGACTTGATTTTGCATGGAGAATCCTGGCGGAATTCCCAGACCTGTATGTGGTTTTTTTGACCGCCTATAAAGATTATGCCCTGGAGGCCTTTGAAGTCCAGGCCTTTGACTATATCGTCAAGCCGGTCCAACTGGAAAGGCTTGAAAGGACGGTAAGCCGCGCCCTGCAGCGCAAGGCTTCCGAGATTTCCTCGCTGAAACCTGTTCAACATTCTAATGTCCTATCCGTCTATTGTTTAGGTGGACTGGATCTTAGAAATACTAACCATGACTTTGTGATGATTAATTCATCCAAAGGGCAGGAGTTATTTGCCTATCTTTTAATCAACCGAGAAAGATTGACCTCCAAATGGAGAATCATGGAAGATGTTTTTCATGGCATGTCCCCTCAGAATGCGGAAACCTACCTTAATACCACCGTCTATAAATTACGAAAAGTATTAGAGCAATATGGAAAACGATCAGCCATCGTGGTCTCCAATGAGAGCTATGTCATGGAAACGAAGGATTTCTATATTGATTTCATCGAGTTCGAAAACAAAGTGCGTACCCTGCAGAGGATCACGGAGGCTAATCTCGAAGAAGCCATCCAAGCGGTTAACTTGTTTGCCGGAGAACTTTTTGGAGATAAGGATTACCAATGGTCCTTAGCAGAAAAAGAGAGATTATGGGATATTTATTGCAGCTTTGCTAAAAAGCTGGGCCGATACCTTTTGGAGAATCGGAATTTGACCTTAGCGCTGCAAGTCTTTAAAAAACTTGTGGCCATAAATGAACTGGATGAAGAGTCCCACTGCTTTTTGATGCAAGTTTACGCTGCGCAGAACGACCTGCCCGCGCTTATTAGGCATTATGATCGTTATGTCCAACTCCTGCAGCGGGAGTTGGCAATCTCACCAAGCAATTGGACGGCACAGTTGTTTCTAAGCCTAAAGAAATCCCTTCTGTAAAGGCTCAGTCTGGAAGAAAGCCTGAAACTGATGGAATTCAAGGGAGCTATCTGAGAAGAATAGTCAATCCTGTATCATGGTTACAGACGAATTGAATAAGATTGCTTCTGATGCACACCTGTCCGGAGGCCCGGCATATTCTATAGCGTAGTCTGAAAAAGACATGCCGGATAAGGATGGGTCATAATATGAGTGATGTAATATCCGCCCGGACGCCTGGGCAAATCGCGTCCGAGATTAATCTGATTAAGGAACAAAGCGGTCAAATGCTGCTGGTCAATGCCGTCGAGATTGGGCGGCGTCTGACGGAGGCCAAGAAATTGGTACCCCATGGGGAGTGGATCAACTGGCTTAAGGAATCAGTCAGTTATTCCCGCAGCACGGCGGCCAGACTGATGAAAACCTACCGGGAATACGGTCCCAAACTTACCTCACCCGATGGAGAAGACAGTTCAAATGTTGCAGCGCTGCATCATTTGGGCTATATGCAGGGACTCATCCTCTTTGGAGTCCCGGATGAAGAACGGGAGCAATTTGTGGCAGACAACGGGGTGGAAACTATGTCCGCCCGCGAATTGCAGCAGACCGTCAAAGAAAGGAAGCAGGCGTCTGAGGAAAATGACCAAAACAGCGAAGCCAGCCCGGGGACAGCGAAGATTCAGGAGCCTTGGAATGGACTGGAAACTGGCAAGCAACAAGAGTTGGAAAGGGCCGCGGAACCGATTCCAGTCGTAACGAAAGTCATCATGCCGAAACCTGTGCGGCCTGCCGAAAGTGTTCATCCCGACAGCGAGAGGTACGATACCCAATACGCTATGCACCGTGATAACATCCTCAACGCTTACGCAGAGTTGCTGAAAACCCTTGTCGCCCTGGACAGAACAGACCCGGTGAAGAAGGAAAGAAACAGAAAAGAGGCCTTGAAGATCGCGACCAACATGGCGACGACGCTGAAGGAGTATCCGCCCAGGATTAAGACGAATTTGAAGATTCATGGGAACACTACGCTTCCTTAATGTAAAACAGTTCGAGTCCCATTATCTCCACAGTAAATGAAAGACGGTATGAGACCTGAACATTTTGATGAAATGTACAGATTCATACCGTCTTTTTATGCTCAAACCGAGAACATGATTAAAAATCCATTAATGAGCCGCTAATCGCTTGTTTAATTCTTCAGCTATTTCAAATTCGACTAAATCCATATTTGTTTTACCAATATAACCTGCCGGAATATCATTCGCTCTGATGAAATCGACGGTTTTATAGTAGGTTTTGTGGCTCATATATCTTGAATAGAAGAGAACAAAATCCACCTCACCAAAACTTCTCAGTTCAATCTTGTCATTAAAGCCATCTACGGTAAGAATGGTGGGGAATTTAGCCTTTAACCGTTTTCTCCAACTTGGGGTCCCGCCGATGATTAAGAGCTTCTTGTTGGCGATAAACCTCGATAGATCCAATGAGGTATCTGTGGGTGAATAATCGTTCTTAAGATCGATGAAAAACTCCCGAAGCTGAAAAAGTTCCTCTCTATTTTTCATTTCAGTATCCAGGTTTATTTTAAGTCTGTCGATCTCCTTATTTAACTCATTGATTTGTGCTTCATAAAATCTGCTTTGCTCTGATAAGGTATCCTGAAAATTCTTAACGCTTTCAAAAAACATTAATTTATTCTAATTATAGATTGAAGCTATATCTTTTCTCATTTCCTTATTTAAAGACAATCCGACAGAAACAATGGCCATGAAATATTTTTCAGCATCATTGAGGTTTATATCATAATTCTCCGCAAAAAATTCCATGACTTGTTTCATTTTTATACTTGCCAATGAAGTTCACCACCTAACAATTATAAAATTTATAAAAAAATAATGGCTCCGCCAATAGAAAGCGGAGCCATAACTGATTTTAGATACAGTTGGCTTTAATCCACCTCCTTTTCAAACGTGAAGGCATACCTGTTTCCAAGTATACCCCGAGGGCCTAGACCCTGTCCGGTGTCCATAGAATTGTTCTTTAGGTTCATTCCGGCTCGGAGATCGTTTTTCAGTTTTTAATCTAAATTTACCGTCAAAACCAGCGCGATTGACTGGTATCCGATTAGTTCGGGAATATTCAACTAAATGTAGACGTTTGTTTTGTTTGTTTGTGTTAGTGTTGGTGAGAAGATGAGGTTTGTGAATGTTGTTGTAGAACCAACATAAACATAATTTAAAGTCTTCCAATGATATTATACTGCACACCATTCCTGTTTATCAATGTTTTTGTTGGTTTCTGGAGTAAGTGGTTTGGCTTTCGCTGATTAACCCATGCGTCGATGTAGAAAAGCCCCGTTGTTCATCGACCAAGACCGACTGACGATGAGATAAACGGGGCATCTATTTTTTATTGGCTCAATATCCACTCTGCAATATCCGCCCAAACCTCTGCAGACACTTTTTGAGGGATTTTGTACTCTTTTTTGAAATCCTTGACCCTGCCGTAAACCGACTTCATAAACAGGTGGTTCAGTCCGGGGTAAAGCTTGAAAGAGATATTAGGTTTATCGATGCAGATTTGCTGATAGAGTGCGAAATCCTTTTCCGTGGAGACCTGAAAATCTTTGTCACCCTGTAAAATTAGAACGGGCTTTTCCGTCTTGGAAAGGTAATCTGCAGCAGGATGGGCATCCATCTCCTTAAAATACCATGCATAGGTTTTGCCAAAAACCTTCATCTGTTTTGCTTCTTCTTCATTCATACCGGCGATGGCAGCGAATTTGGCTTTGAGCCCTGTGATTTGCTTATTCGCGATTCTTTGCAGCAACTTTGGGAGTTGGCCGAGCATATCTTCGTTTTGGCTCAACAAAATATCGCTAAAAAGGCGCGGCGAGCCTGCGCATATGATGATACCCGCGAAATCGCCGCCCTCCGCGTCAATACGCGGCGCGAGCATACCTCCGAGGCTGTGACCCAAAATATATACCTGGTCGGGGTCAATTCTGCCGTCATTTTTAAGCAGTTCGGCGGCAAGAATGGCGTCCTCTATGGTCTCGCTTTTCACAGTCACATCGCCGGGGCTTGCTTTCAGCATCTGTTTTCCGTAAATCTTTGTGCGTTTGTCATAGCGGAGTACGGCGATTCCTTTAGTGGACAGCCCTTCGGCAATATCGCGAAACGGCTTATTCGCGCCGATGCTTTCATCCATATCCGCAGGACCGGAGCCATGCACCAGTACCACAGCTGGAACCCGTGAAGAACAATTATCCGGCAACGACAAAATCCCATTCAAAGGGTATTTTGTTCCTCTGCCAATGATTATTTTTTCATTCATATCCATAACCTCCGATTAGATAAAGAATGGCGCTATTACAGCGGAATGAGTTTAAACTTAATACCTTCCTATAAACTCCTCCATTTTTTTGGCCTGATATAAAACCGTTTCTTAGGCAAGTTGAACATCGTCGCTTTCTGCCTGAATCCGGGAAAAATCAACTACAAGGAAACACTATAAAATAACACAGTTCTCCATGTAGGATGAACTGTGTTTTAAAATAGTATACTGGGCAAAAATACAACGAATCAAGAAAAATGGTTATGTACTAATGGATAATCACTGCTATCACTCAAGATAGACAGCACCTTTTTTACCATCCACAGTGATGGTTTGTCCATCCCTGAAGATTTTGGTAGCGTTCTTCACCCCCAGAACGGCAGGGATGCCGTATTCCCTGGCGACGATTGCTCCGTGGCTCAAGAGCCCGCCATGTTCAGTTACTACCGCACTGGCAATAGAGAACAACGGGGTCCAGGCCGGATCGGTATTTTCTGCAACCAGGATATCTCCGGCCTGAAATCGTGAGAAATCGGAGGGAGAATAAATTATTTTGACCTGGCCGTGCACCTGCCCCGGACTCCCTGCCACACCTTTAAGAGCAAATCCCCGCCCGCTGTTTTTTGATGGGACAGAACCCGTTTGCCTGGCTGCTGCATCTCCGCTTAATTTGGGCCAGCCTTTAAATAAGGATGGTAAATCATCAAGCGCAACTCGGGGGGCCGATTTCCTTCTGTTGATCTTTTCATAGCCCTGGCTCCAGGCCAGCCTGTGGGACAGCAATCCCTCGAGCTCTTCCAGTGTCAAATAGTAGATATCCCGTGGATCAAGCAAATATCCTTGCGCTGTAAGTCTTTCCGCAAGGGTGACCACAGCTTTTTTGATTAAGGAGAAGGGCATGGTGACGTAAAAATGGCGGTTGTCTCTCAGAAGCATATAGGATTGAGTGGATTTAAGTAGTTTATCGAAGATCGCCCTCTGCACAAAATTTAGTTTGCTACGGACTAAGACTTCAGTCTCTTCCCGCTCTTTTTGCTTTTGCTGCTCCCTTTCTTCCGGATTAATCCGTTTGTCAGCGGTAAGGCTGCCTTTCACCATGGCTAATATGATCCCCGGGTTTTCCCACCAGAAGTCTTCGGCAATATCCATGTTTACATTGAGATGCCCATAATCCCGTAGAAAATTAGTTAACTGGGCTTTAAGAGCTTTCCCCTCTGCAGAATCATCCAACCCGCTTAAAAACTCGGGAATAGTGCTCTGTGCCAATAATTCCCGCAAATAAGGCGATGAGGCAACGGTCTCAGTCAATTCCCATAGTTTGTTGTTGGTCCGGACTGTCAGATTATCCGGCAGGCCTGAGACCAGCTTGGAACTTAAGGATAAATCCTCGTCTCCCAGCCACTTTTTCATGAAACCGGTCAGCATGTTATATAGAGCCTCGGTCACAGATAAGCTGGGCAGCTGAAGCTGAAAGAACTGTTTGGCCAGCTCCAGATTATTCTTGATATAATCCAGGAGTTCCGGCATAGTCAGGCTTTTGACATCCGTCTTTTTATGCTTGTCTATATTATCCAGATAATCGGGCAGCATGGCATAAAAAGCTTTAGCCAAAGAGTTTATAAGTTTGTTCCCGGCTTTTATGGACCCGATGGTGAGGGTAAGTTCCTTGAACCAGGTCCGCTTTGGTGCGAACTGCTGCCAATCCGGGACAGAAGAATAGGGCTCGAGCATTTTTAGCGGTTGAAGGGACTTAAGGTTGGTGAAGTTGAGATATAAATAACCATAGATATTGGCAGCAAATATGGGAGAGGGAAGTTCCTTTTTGCTGATTGAGCGGTAGGCATACAGCCCTCCTTCAGTGTCACAAGGTTCAAGAATCGACCAGCCCAGGACCGAGGACGGCTTATTGTACCGCTCCTTGACTCCGCCGAGATTTGTCCACTCAAGCTCCGGATCAAAGTTAAAGAATTCACTCTCTCCTATATGCTCATCAACTTGCTCTGTGGATTTATGCAGGGTAGTGATCGGGCGCGCTTGAAGAATGTAATAACGGTTGCCTGTTTTTGCCCATTCAATATCCTGAGGGAATTGGTAATGTTCCTCTATTCGTTTAATCAGCTCCGTAAGCTCCAGGATATCCTTTTTGCTTAACGAACTCCTTTGCCGCTGATCCTCTGCAACCTCAGCAAAAGTTGTACCAGGCCCGTTCAAAGGGTGCACTGCCATTTTTTCTTTGTCAGCGATGATGTAACGGATGATAGGGTCATTTTGTTTATTAATCACATAGTGGTCCGGGGTTACCTTACCCGAAACGATACCTTCCCCAAGCCCCCAGACAGATTCGATGACGATCTCATTTTCCTTGGCATTCAAAGGGTTGACACTAAAGGCGACTCCGGAAACTTCCGAGTCCACCATCTGCTGAACGACAACAGCCAAAAAAACTTGGCGCTGGTCAAAGCTGTTATTTATGCGGTAATGAATGGCCCTCTCCGTCCAAAGGGAAGCCCAGCACAGCTTAATATGATTGCTCAGCTCAGACAGGGGGATATTGAGATACGATTCCTGCTGCCCGGCAAAGGAGGCCTCAGGCAGGTCTTCCGCTGTGGCCGAGGAACGGACCGCAACCAGAGACCCGTGGCCGATCACTTGGGTAAAGGCCTGAACAACCTCCTGCGCCACTTCTTCCGGGAGGGGAGTTTCCAGAATGCGTTGGGAAATCTCCTGGGAAAGGAGAGCAATATCCTCATTCTTCATAGTTGAGGGCTCGGCAAGTTGAGCTAAGAGCTCATCTAAGCCCGCCCGGCTCACAAATTGACGGTAAGCCTCGGCGGTGATGCAATAGCCCGGCGGAACGGGCAGTCCGGCTTGAGTCATTTCACCTAAGTTAGCGCCCTTGCCTCCGACTTCCTGAATACTGTTGATATCGATTTGCCCAAATTCTTTAATAAACATCATGGGTTGCTCCCTCACTTTTGTGTGCAGTTTTCTAAGCCAAGACCTTTGCTGTGATAAGTGTAAAGGGTATCGATCATCTCTTCCGGAGATGTCTCAAGCTGAAAAACATTCCAGTAACGGACGCTCTGGTATGTGCCGTAAATAAAGCTTACTGCAGCCAGTTCCGTATTTTGAGGATTGAATTCCCCATTCTCAACAGCCTCATCAAGTACGGTCTTAAACCAGCGGGCGAACTCTTGCAAGGAATCGTCACGCTTAATTTTTAGATTGCTCATGGTTCTATTGGCAAGAAAAAACTGTGCTTCTGTACGGTCAGGTAGAGCAGACAATACGATTGTTTCGATTACTCTTTGAATGATTTCCTTAAGATTTGCAACACCATCGATAGCCCGTTCCAAGTGCTGGAGAGATTCATTGTTGATGCGGGAGTATACTTCTTCATAAATGTGTTCTTTGCTGGGGAAATAAAAATACATTGACCCCACAGATACCTCCGCTGCCTGACAAATGTCCTGAATCGAGGTGTTTTCGAAACCCTTTAGCGCAAATAACTTTAAAGCGGTATCGAGAATATGATGTTTCTTGGCATCCTTTTTCTCCTGAATATGTTTGGGGGTTTTATACGCCATTTTATCAGCTCCAAGTGTAGAATGATATTCTATACTTCAAAGATAGCACTTTTTCACCATCAGGTAAAGAGGGTATTTTAAAGGAGTATATATTCTCCTTGGATGCTGCCGGTGAGCTGCTTTCAACAATAATGGGTCACAGGGGAAAAGGTTATTCCTAGGATTACTGAACCTATGATATACTAATTATTGTCAACAAGAATGGAGGATAAAGCCTCCGGCACAGATTGAACGGGGAAAAACCCAACGCAGAAGAAACAAGCTGAGAGGCTTGTTTTATGCTATTCACCGTCTTTTTTGTTAATATTAATTCGCAGTAATTACGAACAAAAAAGATGTTAATTGGGGAAATTCGGGGGTGACAACAAATGAAGAAGGTTAGGATTACAGTTATTCGAAAAGAATTTTATCCTGAATTTGCGGACAGATATTTAACGGGAGGTAAGAATGTCGGTCCCTGCCCCTTGATGAACGAAGGAGATATATTCCTGTATGAAGGAGGAGCTGAAATACCGAAAGGATTTTGCCCCTGGGCATGGATTGACATTTATCGGGGTGTAAATGCACTCTCTGCAGGGGCAACCTATAAACCGTGGAACAATCAAGACGGGGTACAGATACTCTGTTGCACTGATGGTATCAGACCAGTCGTATTTTTAGTCGAAGCAGTCAATGATGAGACAGAGTAGGAGGAATCAATGATCACACAGGATAGGCTCATGCAAATTCTTATTAAAGGACGGTATGAATGCTACGCAAGGAAAAGCACTGACTATAATCCATATGTAAAGTCAGATTTGTATGATTGGAAATTTACCCTTCCCATTGATAACTATAGTTTCACAGATGCATATCAGGGCTTTAACCCATATAGCGGCGTTGAATATATCTATGTGGATCAAATTAAATTGCCCATTTGGTCCTGCGACTATATCGGGTATGTAAATCTAGACTCTATTATGTCTGCAGAAGCGATATATGCATTTCTAAAAGAAGCCAGAGGCATACATTTGATGAACTGTCAGGGGAACCTTTTTTCCGATTATGAGTACGAAAATGAATTCCTCCGATATAAAACATATTTTCAAGGGAATTTGGCCGGGTTATTGCAAAAGGAAGAGTTTTTCTACAAAAATAAGCTTGTAGCCCAACAGCTCTCAGCAGGAAGATTAAACGAACAGCTTTTGAGAAACCCATCACGTTGAGAAGCATTGGAAGCATATGGACTATCATCCAGACGTACTTGCCTATCAGACCAATTTAAGGGGAGACGCTCATCATGATGCAGCTATTTGGTAAAATAGATATGAATCTGCTTAAATTAATCCACGATTATACACAAAATGCCTTGTTTGACAAAGCTATGCCCATTATAACCTTCTTAGGGGATAAGGGACTGATTTGGATCATCATAGCGGTGGCTTTAATTGCAAGCAAAGAATATCGAAAAGTAGGGACGATGGTCATTTGCGCATTGCTATTAAGTTCAATTTTGGGGGAGGGGCTCTTGAAGCATTTGGTACAGAGACCAAGGCCCTTTACTGTTGTTCCAGCGATTCAATTATTAATATCAAAGCCCCTAACCTATTCATTTCCATCGGGGCACACAGCTTCAGCGTTTGCAGCAGCAGGGGTACTTTCCAAAATGATGAGGAAATACAGGGTTTATGTGGTAATGTTAGCTTTGCTGATTGCTTTTTCGAGGATGTATTTATTTGTCCACTATCCTGCAGATATAATTGCAGGGATTATGCTGGGACTTATCTGCTCCAAAATGATAGTGTATTTCTTTGAGTTTGTAAATAAAAGGTTAAATAATAAGCACGAGGATAAAGGTAGTAAAGGGGGCATCAATTTTTGAGATTTAGCAATGCGAATAGTTCATATATATTTAGTTTTAACCCAGTGATGTACAGAGGGGGAGGACTCCACATGAAAAAAGTTTATTTAATATAGGCTATGTAAAACCAGGTGGCAAGAGCGTAAAATAGCATTAATATTCAAAGCAAGAGGAAGTTGAAGGAGAGAAAAGATGAACACAAGTTTATTTCATTCATTGGAAGGTGAAAATATCTGCTTTAAATCTCTAAGTACAAATGATGCTAAGGATATACATAATTATGCGTCAGATGAGGAGGTTTCACGTTTTATCGGCTGGAACTTAATGAATACCTTGAAGGAAACTCGTGAACACATTGAAACAATGATACAACGTGAGTCAGCAGGTACTCATCTATATGCCTCTATTGTTCTAAAATCAACCCAAGCAGTTATTGGGACCGCCATGATTTTTAACTTTAACCAAAAAGCAAACCATGCTGAAATTGGTTATATTTTTAATAAAGAATATTGGGGCAAGGGTTATGGCACAGAGAGTGTTACACTAATGAGTGATTTTGCCTTAACATCACTTAATCTTCACAAACTCCATGCCAGTGTAGTGGATGCAAATATTGGTTCTGCCCATATACTTAAAAAAAATGGGTATGAGTTAGAGGGACGATTAAAAGACCACTATTTTATAGAAGATAAATATTATGATGCATTGCTTTTCGGCAAAATCCTAGAACCCGAAAAAGGAGATTGTTTATGAAAGTCGAAGTTGTAGAATATAATAGCGAATGGGCTAATTTATATCAGGAAGAAGCTGAAAAAATCAAAAACATACTCGGGAATGAATTAGTTGATATATACCACATCGGAAGCACATCAGTGGTGAATTTGAAAGCTAAGCCAATTATAGATATTATGCCTGTAGTAAAGGACATTAAGAAAGTTGATGAATATAATAAAGAGTTTGAAGCTTTGGGTTACGAGCCAAAAGGTGAATTCGGTATGGTTGGCAGAAGATATTTTAGAAAAGGACTGGAAGACAGAACCCATCAAATTCATGTGTTCGAAAAAAGAAATACTAATGATATTGAAAGACATTTAGCTGTTCGCGATTATTTAAGAACACACCCAGAGGATGCGCTTGAGTATGGCGAATTAAAAAGCAGATTAGCTACGATGTTTCCTTTGGACATTGAGGCTTATTGTGATGGTAAAGATAACTTCGTTAAGGAATTAGAAAGAAAAGCGTTAGAATGGTATCACCAAACAAGATGACATAGCAGATTTACAAGAAGGTATGGAGATGAGCGATGAAATGGTTGTTGAAAATCCGAATAGAACAGAGCAGTTAATAAGTGAATTAGCTTCAGTTTGGGAAGCATCTGTAAAAGCTACTCATATGTTTCTAAATGAAAGAGACATCATTGCTTTACGTTCTTTTGTAGAAACAGGAATTAAAGAAGTTGACAATCTAATTGTCGCGTATGAGAATCAGAAGCCCATAGGCTTTATGGGGATAGCCCAAGGAAAAATTGAAATGTTATTTCTTGAACCAGCTTGTATTGGCAAAGGTATAGGGAAAAATCTTGTTACAAAGGCCATTCATGAGCATGAAGTGTCATATGTAGATGTAAATGAGCAAAATCCTCATGCAGTGGATTTCTATAAACGCTTTGGCTTTGTGGTATATGAGCGTACAGAATTTGACGAACAGGGTAATTCATTCCCAATTTTAAAGATGAAACTTAGATAAGTAAGAAAAAGTTTATTATTTGAACAAAATTTAATATGAAATTATGAGGCTAAGTTTTTAGGTCGGCTTCAATGACCTAAAGACTAAGCCTCTTGGTTGGGTGTGAATCTATTTCAGTGTAAATGGAATAATCATCCAGACGATTGACAATACTATGGTTGCGGTATAAATCGGGCAACGCTGAGGAGCGACCCAACGCCTATCGCGGCTTATACGATGAACGGTGGAGTGTCTTCCGCCGTTTTTTGTTCATCGGTAAGCTCTAAGCGGATAAACCTCGGGAGTTTGAGGGCAGAGCCCTCAACACCTTACGCTGTAATCCTGTCTGCAAAGAAGATCATCATCTGGCTGTACGCCATGGGCCAGTCTCTTGAAGGCTGCGTCCATTTTTTCGTGATTTCCTTCGTCGAAAGAAAGACCACTTTCCGGATGGAATCATCCGTAGGGAAAATGGATTTGGTCTTCGTAAATTTCCTCACCATTCTATGATACCCCTCCACGGCGTTGGTCGTATAAATCAAATGCCGAATTTGTTCGGGATAGCTGAAAAATGTGGTGAGGTCTGCCCAATTGGCATCCCATGACCTCAGGATCGATGGATATTTTCTATCCCATTTTTCCCTGAATTCCTCCTTGGCATACTCCGCATCATCAAGGTTGACCGCACCGTAGATTTTCTTCAGGTCAGCGCAGATGCTCTTTCTGTCCTTGTACTGTACGAATTTTGTTGAATTCCGTATCTGATGGACGATGCATAATTGTTGTTTCGTCTTGGGAAACACCGCGTTGATAGCTTCACCAAGTCCTTTCAAGTTGTCATGACAGGCGATGAAAATATCCTGTACGCCACGCTTTTTAAGGTCGGAGCAAATCGAGGCGTAAAAACTTGCACTCTCGTTTTCGCTGATCCAGATGCCCAGAATATCTTTCTGTCCGTTCATATCGATGCCCAGCACCGAGTAGACGCATTTGTTGATGATTTGGCTGTCCTTGCGGCTTTTGAATACGATCCCATCAAAGTAAATAATGGGGTAGAGCGACTCCAGTGGCTGGTTTTGCCACTCGTTGACTTCGGGAAGAATTTTATCGGTGATTTTGGAAATCAGTGTCTGGGGGATCTCTGCTCCGTAAATCTCCCGCAGATTATCTTCAATATCGCGCTGACTCATTCCCTTGGAATACATAGCCAGGATTTTCTGTTCAATTTCATCGGTTCGGGTTTGCCGTTTTTCCAGAATTCTCGGCTCAAATTCGCCGTTTCGGTCGCGAGGTACGGCAATTTCACTTTCGCCGTAATCGCTGATGATCGTCTTACGGTTATAGCCGTTGCGACTGTTGCCAGAGTTGTTTCCCTCAATGCTGTTTTTTTCATAGCCCAGATGGTCTTCCATCTCGGCTTCCAGCATCTGCTCGATGGTTCCGGCGAACAGTCTTTTTAGTTTCGACTGAATATCCCCTGTGCTTTGGCAGTCTTGCATCAGTAGGCTGATCAGTTCCATTTCCTTGTCAGTAAGAATGTTTTTCGATTGTTTCATTTCATAACCTCCACTTTTGTTGTATGTGGAGATTATTGCCATTTACACAGGTGTTTAGTCAGTCTCTCTTGGTTTCACTACTTCAATTGATACCCAGTTAAAATGCTCCTCCTTGTCTTAGAACTTATCTGCTAATGCTATGGCTTGTTCAATCCCGTTTGTCTTGTGAATATCACCAGGTGCGGCAACCGATGGAACTAAAACCTCACCAACTGATTGCCATTGAAGTAAGTCAGTGGTTTGCTTGTAAGCAAAGCGGATTCCGTCAAACATAGGCAGATCATTATCTTCGCAGCAGACAATGAGTGCGCATTCCTTATTTCCAACAGCTCTCTTGCTAACTAGAAAAGCGTAAAACTTATCAATTACGGCTTTAATTTTTGCCGGAAATGTAAACCAATATAGCGGTGTGGCAAAAACAATTGCATCAGCTTCTTCAATTGTAGGGGCTATTTTATTAAAATCATCATCAAAACTGCAAGCCTTACCTGTCTTAAAACAGGTTTCGCAAGCGGTGCAGCCCTTAATAGTCATATCGGCTGCATCATAGCGCGTGATACTGTGACCGTTCCTTTCGGCCTCCTTCGTGAATACCTCCACCATAGCAAAACTATTGCCGTTTTTTCGCGGACTGCCGGTTATGATAACGATTTTTTTACTTTTTTTCATATAATCTACCTTCTTTCAATTGATTGATGACGAAACCGAGCGGTGTTAATTGCAATATAATGTTGACACCAATCGGTATGTTTGCTTTAATTTTATTATAAACTAGCTGTTATTCAAGTACGCACATTAATGTTCAATACTATAATTAAGGTTTAGTACTTACCCAAAGGAGAGTGTGAAATGAGTTTTTCGTGTATTTCAGAAGCTGAAGATTTGGAAAAGACAGGATTTAGCTATACTTTATCCCTGATAAATGGAAAATACAAAATGGTAATATTATATTGTTTGATGGAGTTTGAGGTGGTAAGATTTAATGAAATGAGGAAATATATCAAAACAATATCATATAAGACATTGAGTACAATGTTGAAGGAATTAGAAGCTGACAAGCTTGTGCATCGGGAGGAATATCCTCAAATTCCGCCTAAGGTTGAATACAGCTTAACCGAGCGCGGCAAATCCTTAATTCCAATTCTTGATACCATGTGTGAATGGGGCAATACCAATCGAATGACCTAATACATTAAGTATTATGCTAAAGGATTATGCTTTTTTTGAGTTAAAGTGATTACCAGTTTGACCACAAGCAAGGCACCCTAAGCTTGATTTTGTAGGGTGCCTTGCTTGTTTTTGAAGTTATCCTTGACATGAAAGGATGAAAGAATTCAGGAGGCTAATACACATAAATGGAACTTAATATGGATTATTTTCTACAAATGTTAGACTTGTCCCGGATACAATGTGTAGTAGTGATTATAACTGCATTTTTAGTAGGCTTTTCAAAGACAGGGATTAACGGTGTGATAATGCTCGTGATACCTATTCTCGCGAGTGCCTTTGGTGGGAAGGATTCCACAGGGATTCTGCTCCCGATACTGTTAGTCGGAGATGTGTTTGCTGTATGGTCCTATCGCAAGAGTGTTGATTGGAAAAAGGTTTTTGCGCCTCTGCCTTGGGCTTTGATCGGCCTGTTCATTGGTGCTGTCGTTGGAAAAGTTATCAATGATCAGGTATTTATCATCTTGATCGGAATCATTATTATATTCTGCTTAGGGATTTTAATGTACACGGAAAAGATGGGGAAGAACTTTACAGTGCCTACGGGGACATGGTTCTATATAACAGCGGGAATCTTAAGCGGATTCGCTACCATGATTGGAAACGCCGCCGGTCCGATTTTTAGCGTCTACTTATTGGCGCTCGGATTACAGAAGAATGATTTCATGGGAACTAATGCCTGGTTCTTCTTCATCATAAATTTCATCAAGGTTCCCGTTCAGATTTTTGCATGGCATAATATAGAGCTACGGTCATTCATACTAACGGCGGTGATGACACCAATAATCGCTTTGGGAGCGGTTTTAGGATTCTTTATAATTAAAAAAATAAATGAGAAATTTTTCAGGCATCTGATTATCTGCATGACAGCACTATCAGCGCTAAGACTATTTGTATAAGGATGTCTTTGGTTTTTGAGTACTGCCGCCAAGGCCCCATCAGGCTTAGGCGGCGTTTTTTATATCTTCATGGCATACAGAAAAGTATTTTTCGATTGATTGATAATTAATGGATTTTAAAGAATACTATACTTTGGAGTTATTCTTCTTTCCAGGATGGAACATCGTGCGAATATAGTTAGAAACGGCTATCTTTCCGCACAAGATTATGTCGCAACGAAATCCTAAAGTTTTTAATGAATTTTTAACGAGTTACCGCCCTCCTCATCCTGGAATGGTTCGGATTAGTTTAGCTTTTTATAATACTAAGGATGAAATTAGTCGATTCCTTCAAGCGTTAAGTCAGATAATTACCGATAAGAAACAGCTTGTTGAGAAATACTCTGTCTGAAACAAATTTTTATACTTCTTCAATAAGTAACAAAAGATAGTGTGAAGCATATTTTGTAGAAAATATTGAAGGGGTAGAAGGTTCTATGAATCAAGGAATTTATGGACAGTTTCCGGTTATCGGAAATATGATTCCGAAGGATTATGTAGTCACGAAAGGCTACGGGGATACTGATATAAATTCAGGCAACAAATATCCATGGAAGACAGGGTCTTTTGACTCGGCCTGTGTTATGGCCGGTATTGAGAATTTTAATATCGTTAAATATACTTCCATACTGCCTCCGGAAGCTACAGAAATCCCTATGGAGCAAGCGAGGGCTTTATATCATCCTGGTGCGGTAATGGGAACAATTATGGCTCAGGTTAATGGTTATAAAGGAGAGCGGATCTGTGCAGGGGTGGGAAGAATTCAAGTAAGAAGAAATTACGATGGTCTTTATATTGCAGGTTATGCGGCGGAATACTTAGGCGATGGGGATGAGCAGGTGGCAAAAAGAAGTTTGCACGAGTCATTACTCAGCATGGTTTTCCGTCGCTTTAACCCACGGGATGTTACCGTATTTAATGAAAGATTGTGTATTCAGGAACATATAGTAAAACATCAATACGGTACTGTAATTGCTGTGATTGGATTCTTAAATAATATTTATCCGGTAATAGGTGGTTTATAATTTTTCATGTGTAAATTAACCAGAAAGCATAGGCTTTCTGGTATAAGCAAATTTAGAAGAGTCGGGAGTATTTTTCATTTCCTGTTAAGGAGTTGTAATTGTGAGTATGGCCATGTTCAAATGAAGTAGTACCTTGGTACTGATGGATATGGCCACCGCCGGATAAGGGTATTGCGGGACCTGTAGTCCCGGAGAAGGAGTGGACATGGGCATGGTCAACGGTTGTTACTCCATTATAAGGATGGACATGTGAGCTACCACAAGGTATATCATATCCTGTAGTACAGCGCATTCGATGGGAATGTCCACAATCAAAAGTGGTTTCATTACAAAAGTCATGAACGTGAGGTTTTTTCATATTCTTACATTCAGCTCCTTTCTGTGGAAAATACATCCAATATAGGTTATGATTTGTCTCTAATTCATGTCAATGCTTTGTGCAAAATACTTAATAGGAAAACCCAAATATTACCGTGTTAGTACTTTTTAAGAAAAAGCAGCCAGTGAAACGTACCTGGCTGCTTGCGTTTATTTTCGGGGGGTGTATATTGCGCTGTTAAATAAAGGCTTTATTACTTATAATAAGTAATACGGAAACAAGGTTGAGACAGATAAAACAGATGACATAAGGTAGATTGGAGAGGTAATAATGGGAAATACGGATAAGTTTGAACTGATAGCTAATATATATGACACTTCTGAAAGAATCCAAATTGCAAAGGTATCATCAAATGCCATTCGTGAATATTTAGTTGATGCTAAAGGTAAGAATGCTATTGATTTTGGGTGTGGAACTGGTCTAGTTGGAATGAACTTGTTAAACGATTTTAATTCTATGCTTTTTCTGGATACATCACAAAATATGATTAATCAAATAAAGCAAAAAATTTCTGGTTCTAATATACAGAATGCAGCAACATTATGCTTTGACTTTGAAAAAGATAGTCTTCCGGATTTACATGCTGACTATATTTTTATGGCACAGGTTTTGCTCCATATTAATGATGTTGAATTAGTTTTATCAAGATTGTATAAGGTTCTAAATGAAAGAGGACATTTATTAATCGTAGATTTTAATAAAAATGAAAAAATAGTTCCAGATATGGTTCATAACGGATTTGATCAAATAGAGTTAGCAGATATTATGACAAAAATAGGATACAAGGATATTCAATCTAAAACTTTTTATACTGGAAGTAAAATATTCATGGGGCATGATGCATCTTTGTTTATTCTTGATTCTCAGAAATAAAGTTAGAAATATTAATTGCCTGCTAGAGCGATCATAAGGCCTTCATATGGTAGGAGAGAAAATAAACAACACCAAATTAGCTGTTTATTTCTTCCGCTGCAAAATAATTTTCTTCAACACCTGCAAAGTTAAAGGTTCGGCTGCTCTCCAACCGTTACCCCTTTGGCTATAAGGTCGCTCCCCATGGCGTTTATGTTGTAGCTGCCAAAAAGAATTATTATATAAATTACACCTAACTCTAAGTCAAGGATGATTATGAAAATATTTTATATAAGGTTATACTTACTGTATCCTAGGGAGTATAAATTTATTAATATATGAAAATTCTTTTTGCATACTATTGACTTACAGTTAAGTATAGGGTCTATACTTGTTGTATAGCAGAGATAGGAGTGTGGATTTATGAAAGTGATAGCTATTAATGGTAGTCCCCGTAAAAATGGTAATACAAGCCAGGCACTCAAGGTTATGGCCGATGAGTTGGAACAGCAGGGTATAGAAGTTGAAATCATTCAAATTGGCCAGCTGAGTATTCATGGGTGCATTGGTTGTGGATACTGTCGGACTTCTGAGGAAAATCACTGTGTTTTTAAAGAGGATATTGTTAATGAAGTTGCAAAGAAAATGCGGGAGGTGGACGGCTTTATTCTTGCATCCCCTACCTATTATGCAGGAATAGCAGGAACAATGAAGGCTTTTCTGGACAGAGTATTCTACACAAGTTCAGGCTATTTCAAATATAAGGTTGCAACTTCCATTTCTGTTGTAAGACGTGCCGGTGGTGTAGATGTAGTACACCAGCTCAATAACTATCTTAACTTAGCTCAGACAGTCATACCGCCGTCCCAATACTGGACAGTAGCGTATGGTATGGAAAAAGGAGAAGTTCTTCAGGACGGAGAAGGTATTCAGACCCTTCGTAAAAATGCCAGATCAATGGCCTGGCTCCTTAAGACAATTGACGCTGGAAAAGAAAAAATACCTGTTCCTGTAGAAGAAGATCGTGTTAGGACAAATTTCATACGATAATAAATCAGAAGGGAACCACTATGATTGCGTTCCTTATATCGTTAAATAAGTGAATATGCAGAACATGGATAGAGTGCATTTCTTGAACAAGGGATTGCACTCTATTTACGTCAGTAATGAAATAGAAAAAAAGCTAAAGCAGGAAAATAACAAGTTTAAAACATATTAAAGAATAAGCCCATTAATATGGAAAAAAACGATTTTTATTTGATATAATTAATGTTAGTTACAGGGTCAGCACAGGATTCGTTAAAAGAATCATCGTCGCATTCTTCCGGGTCTTTAGGTTACGGTTACAGTGACAAGCCATGCCGGTCATTCCACGGCTTGGGAAAACCCAGAAGGTCTAGCTTCTGTTATCAGTAGCGGAATTCTGTCAGCTAAATAATCAAAGTTTGATATATGCAAATAGAAAGGCTAGGGAAAACGAAATGTTTGAATTATTATTTTTGATGTCCTTCACATTGCATAATCTTGAAGAAGGGATTTGGTTGCCAAAGTGGTCAAAGAACGCGGGCAGATATCATCAACAAGTAGGAAATAATGAGTTTCGCTTTGCAGTCATGGTCGTGACGGTATTTGGATATATTTTAACGTTTGCTTTTTTAGTAGCAGAAAACTCAAATGAGGTAATAAAGTACTTATATCTCGGTTTTATAATGATGATGTGCTTTAACTCAATATTCCCCCACCTGATAGCAACAATATTTCTAAAGAGGTATGCTCCAGGAACATTAACGGGTGTTTTTCTAAATTTGCCGATCGGATTGTATTTGATATTTTGGCAATATGGTAATCAGCTCGAGGTTAACAAATTGGTAATCGGTTTTGTTGTGATTGCGACTGCAACACTTACATCGCTGCGACCACTATTTAAACTAGGAAGAGGATTATTTAATGAGTGTTAGCTAAGTAATGGACAGCTTGGTTTTTTCGTAGCTTAACATGGAGTGTTTTCTGCAATATACCAGATTGCCGATGGAATACCAGTTTCATACGGCATCTTTTTTATATCTTAAGGCATGTGTGGTAGGGCTATAAAGCGAGAAGCTGAGAGTGGAAAGCTTATTGTTGAAAGTAATCAAGGATTAACCATTGCAAACCGCTATTAATGGAATGCTTCGTATTGCAACAGGCTCTCTTTTAGGGGCTACATTTATTTCTTTTTTTGTCGGCGTGATTATCTTGATTATTTTGATATTGATTACTCAACGTCGCTTAGAGTTTCCTTTGTATGACATCCAAAAAAACCGTATTCCGATTTGGGTATATATGGGTGGTATATTTGGCATCTTTATTGTATCTGGCAACATTTTGTTGTTACCTGTACCTGGATCGGTTCTAACTACTATGGTTTTCCTATTGGGACAAAAGATTATGGCATTAGCAATTGATCAGTTTGAAATATTTAACTTACAAAAAAGAAAAATTGATAGTAGAAGAATTGCCGCTCTGGTATTGACGACTATTGGAATAATATTTGTTAAGTTCTTGTAATCTTCGATGAGGTATGCAAAAATCAAGGAAATGTTTGTGCTGATGATAGGGTCCGAGGGCTATGCTAACTGGACTATTTTCGGTTTATAACAAGCAAAATCCGCTACACCAAAGTTACAGGGTGTAGCGGATATATTATGTTTCGAGATTAAGTTTAACCGGAAAGTACTTGAAAGAATTTATAAAGGAGAAGATACAATGAGCGGAAAAATTATTATGAACTTAGCCATCAGCATTGACGGATATATTGCTGATGAAAGCGGCGGCTTTGACTGGATTGTGGGGCAAGGCGATACCGCTATTGATACAGTCGAAAGAAGTGAGTTTGAAGAGTTTCTTGCGGGTATTGATATTGTTGTTATGGGCAAGAACTGCTATGAGCAGGGCTTTGCTAAAGATTACCCAACAAAAACGGTTTATGTAGCTACCAGTGAAAAGAAAGAAGATGAGGGTAATATCCGTTTTATACGTGGTGATATTGTCAGCAAATTTGAAAAAGAAAAGAACAGCGGTAAAAATATATTTCTGTTTGGTGGCGGCGGTCTGATAGATCATTTTGTCAAGACCAATGCTATTGACGAATATATTGTGGGAATCATTCCAACGATACTCGGAAAAGGCCGTCCGCTGTTTTTAGGAAACAACCCGACAATACAGCTTCATCTTGATAAATACACCGTTAGCGATGGAATTGCTGTGTTTCATTACTCAAAACGATAACATAGTAGTTTCATAGAGCGAAATCCCATTTGTCACATTATGCTGAAATACAGGGCGATTGTGACTCTCCGGATGCCCTAAAAAAAGCTATTGAATTAACTTGTCCTGATATGATCATCCATATGATCGCTATGTATCAAAGCCATATTGAGGCACTGGAAAAAGCTCTCGAGGGCCAGAGAATAAAACTTCTGCTTATCTCCAGTGTCGATGTTTATAAGGGCTTTGAAGTTTTCAATAAACTATCCTCCGCTCCGATTGAGCCGATTCCATTTACAGAAAAATCTCCTTTGCGAGATATTCGATTTCCTTATCGGGAAAAGCCAGGTATTAACTTTGGATATTATTATGACAAAATTTTAGTAGAGGAAATCGCCTGTGGGCGCAGGCAATCAATCGACTTTCCTAATTGCGGCGACACTCACGGTGCTGCCAACCATAAAAAAAGTGCAGGTAGCTGCGTTAAATCCAGTAAATGCAAAAAAGTTTGTCAATGGTATTAGATATAAGCTTCAAAGCGAATTTGAAATTAGTACACAAGATATCCTATTTGAAGCAGTAGAAGATTTGGAAATTGCAGTGAAAGAAAGTGATATTATAATTACAGTGACACCATCAAGAGCACCAATAATAAAAAAGAATTGGATTTTTTAGAACAAAAATCGGGCTGAAAGAGTGGATTTTTCGGCCCGATTTCTTTTAGATCCTGTTAAAAATATCAATATAAGGCACAGAGTCTACAGAATCTAGTATAAGCGAATAAGAAAACGGCCGATATTGTGGCCGTTGAAGTTTAACTAAAGATATAAATGTCTCGCCGATCATGGAAGATCGTAAAGCGGGTTAAATGGTTGAGGAATTCCCATCCTTCTCTCTAAACGTTGTAACCAAGGCGGCTCGAATTGTTCTTCATAAAGCTCCCACCAGATAGGTTCACGACCCGGTATTATACCCATACGACGTTCAAGTTGTTTCAGCCAAAGTGGATGAAACTGTTCTTCAAATCTTTCCCACTCCGGTGGTTCATAACTACCGATATGAGTCAATGGATATCTTGCTACCATCCGGGGATATGGTGCATAGACGGGTATGGTTGTAGGATAGTACATTAAATAGATCACCTCTTAATACATTCTCGATGGTAATATATTCCACAGGGGGTGTCTAAGAAAGTTGTCAGAGGGTTTTCTGTGTAATTTAGGTCAGTCTGACATAATGATCGTTTAGCGGTCAGGGGAAGGGAACATTCCTGCCTGTATTAACGGATGCTGCTTATTTTACTCCGCCGACATAAGGTATTAAGACCGATTATATATTTTGGGAGTTTTGGCATGTTATAAAGTGTTAAATGAGCGACTTCTCTAAAAGTTCAATGAAATTCATTTGTACTAGTGTAACCGTCAGTACAATCCTGGAATAACATGTACTAAATAGTCAAAGAAAGGAGGTATTACCGAATAATGTTATTTAATTCGGGAATTACTGATGGGTTATTACCAACAAATGTCTTTATTCGTCAGTCACTAAATTTAAATCTTTTCTTTTTGCGTATTATGAAGGAACACTCCTTCTTCTTAGCAGCGGGATTTCTTTCTAAAGATGAAGCTTTGTCACAACAGGCGATTCATTTCATGAATTCCTTTAATGCCCTTTTAACTGAGGCTGTTCTTTTAGCGAATGGCAATGTAGATTCCGCTGTATTGTGTTCTGGAGAAGTTGCAACGAATATGACTTTAAGGGCTGAACAGAAGACGCAAGGATTAGGTGGAGTTCCACTTGATACGTCACTAACTGTTCAAGAGCTAAGACTTTTACCTGCAGCAGAAAATGTGAACCCAGCTATTGAAGGAAATGTTCAAAGCCTAAATGAAAGAGCTATCGTGCTAACGAGAGAATTAGTTAAATTTAAAACCCAAGTCTTGGATGCTATGTTATCTGGTCGGTTGTTTACTTTTAACTTTCCACTTCTTATTGTCCACATTCGACGCGAAGCGCTCCTTTTTATTGAGCAACTAAGATTGCTGCAGAGAAGGGGATCAATCGACTTGACACAAGAAGTAATTTGCCAAAAAGTATTCTGGGATCTGCAAATGGCTGAACATGCCCAATTCATTGCCCATTTGTTAGACCCGACTGAAGCTGCCTTGATAGATCAAGCCAATAATTTTGCAAGGTTATTTTTTAATTTACGTGCCCAAACAGAGAGTGGTGCAAATCCTTTAGGTCAATTGATTGGCCAAGAAATTGCGGCTACAAGCAATTTGCGTAATTTTAAAGCTACTGCAGAAGAATTAATATTAGCTAACCGCATAAAGTCAATCATATTTCCTTTGCTTGCCGATCATCTCCTACGGGAGGCAAATCACTTCTTACGAATACTAGATACTTCTGGGAGAATCTTTGGTTTGAAAAACGAGTTGTCAGGACAATTAAAAATTCGTACACCTTCTTTATTCTAATCTAACGATCAAAAAGTAGTTAAAAAACAATATGAGTTGGCCTTAAAGCTTGTTTAAGGCCAACTCAAAATTTATATAAACACCATCGTTTAAGAATCGGCGATAAACATTTGATTCTGATAATTAATGAAATCCCCCATTCTTACCCGCCAGAATTAAAGGAGCTTATATTACCATAGAACATGTTGTTCTTTATGCTCTAAAATCATTTTCAAGGCAGTAATTATGAAAACAACAAAGATAAATGCCCCCAGCGATACCAACGGAGAGAAATAGGCAAAGGGTTGTGCGTATAAAAGTGTGCCGTGTGCCCATAAATCATATAAAGTCATGGTATCTCTCCTCTTGGCGAGCATAAGCTGGAAATCGTAACTCTGCGATTATAAACTGCACCTTATTTCATCAAGGAGCTCCTGATTTAGGCTTAGGATAAATTTAAAAATAATGCCACAGAGAAAAAGTCCGACAGACAGAAACATAATTCCAAGTTGCAGGGGAAAAGGTGCATATATATCTATAAATCGAATGAGACTTTTGATATTTTCATTGGGCTCTAAGGATTGTTTAATACTAAATTCTATGTGTCGCAAATCGATTGTCAAAAAACCGATTGAGGTGTGATCATCAATGATAGGAAAATATATAGACATGCGTGGAGTTAAATTGAAGGGATTTAAAGACGGCGTCACTGACTCATCTGTTGGCACAATATTTTCGTATTCTGAACGAACAGCCTGAACAATTTTATTCGCTCCGTCGGTTAAGACTAACCCCAAGGAAGCAAACATGATGAGCAATGTCAAAGGGATTGGAGAATTTAATTCTAATATTTTAAACATTAGATAGATGGTCTGATTTGGTTCTATCTGTTGGCGTCCGTAGACTGCTATTCTCTGAAGGTCAAGGATTGAAATGCCAATTGCTCTGTAGGGGGGGATAAAAAACCAAAAGAGAATTGTACGCGGACACAAGTTAAAAGGATCTAAGCGGTTATGGAAGTATTTTCGAGTTATTCGACAGAGTTTGGAATGGAATTCACTCTGCCAGTATCTCTTTAGAAAATAATAGCAATTCGGAAATCTATTAATAGATTTATCGGATGACATGAAAATCCCCCCCCCCCTTTTTATTCCTATGCAAAACTAAAAGGAGTCAATTATTTGGGGCACTGATTTTTCAATTGGGTTTTCAACATACCCTACTGTTCGGAGAATTAACCATGTCCAGAATAAAGAGTTTATGATGGCTATGACGGTAGGGACGGGCAACCATATTCCCCAAAATTTAGTTGTCGTTTTTGTATTGTCCGTTAAGCCCATGCTGTTCATATCTTCATCACCTTTGTTAAGATGGTAAGGTCAAATAGTTTCTAAAGATAACGTAACCCAGAATAGAAGAGAAAAGAAAGGAAAAAAACAACCATATAAGCCAGTAATATTGGACTAGGCGCAACGCAAAGTCATACACCAATATCATCCTTTTTTGATATTATATGGATTGACTTCGGTGTTGTTCGTAAAGTAGGAAAATGTATACACACGACCAAACTATAACAATTCTTCTTGTAAATTTATTTATAGATGCATATAATACATTTAATAGCGATGATAAAAACTAAGGTTTATAAATCTCCCAGAGAGCCGGTAGTTGGTGCGAACCGGTGAGAAATTAAACCGTTCCATTTTTTGAGCTGTCGGCGATGAGTCGAAGGGTGTGCCCTTTACAGCACTTTAGAGTGGTCAGTGTTATCTGACAATTTGGGTGGTACCGCGGATGCTTTCCGTCCCATATTATTTGTATGGGTTCGGAAGGCTTTTATTTTTCTAAACTCATACTGTTATCTCTAATGAAAAGAATATAGATGAGGAGGAAAATAATGTTAGACATTAAGTTGCTGCGTGAAAACACTGAGATCGTTAAAGAAAATATCAGAAAAAAGTTTCAGAATGAAAAAATCACCCTTGTAGATGAAGTTATTGCCTTAGATACTCAAAATCGGGAAGCGAAATCAAGACGTGATTATCTCAGAAGCAGAAGAAATTCAATCAGTAAAGAAATTGGTGTATTGATATTAAAAGGACAAAAGGATGAAGCTGAATCAGCGAAGGCAGACATAGTTGCTATGGCAGATGAACTCGCAGAATTGGAGAGAAAAATTGATGACTTTGACATCCAGATTCGCGAAAGGATGCTGATTATCCCCAATATTATGGATCCCACAGTACCAATCGGTAAGGATGATAGCGAAAATGTCGAAATTGAACGATTTGGTGAGCCTGTTGTACCAGACTTTGAGATACCCTATCATGTTGATATTATGGAAAAGTTTAAGGGTATCGATTTTGATAGTTCAAGAAAAACAAGTGGAAACGGTTTTTATTATCTTTGCGGTGATATAGCACGTTTGCATTCTGCGATTCTCTCCTATGCGCGGGACTTCATGATTGACAGAGGATTTACCTATTATATCCCCCCATTTATGATTAGAGGCAATGTTGTAAACGGTGTTATGAGCTTCTCAGAAATGGAAAATATGATGTATAAGATTGAAGGTGAAGATTTATATCTCATCGGCACGAGCGAGCATTCTATGATTGGTAAATTTATTGATACAATCCTAGATGAAGAAAAACTTCCTCAAACACTAACCAGTTATTCGCCGTGTTTTCGTAAAGAGATTGGTGCCCATGGCATTGAAGAGCGGGGTGTATACCGAATTCATCAATTTGAAAAACAGGAAATGATTGTGGTATGCAAACCGGAAGATAGTGCAGGTTGGTTCGAAAAACTATATCAATATACGGTTGAGTTTTTCCGCACTTTGGATATCCCTGTACGTACTTTGGAGTGTTGTTCGGGTGATTTGGCAGATCTAAAAGTAAAAAGTATAGACATAGAAGCGTGGTCACCGAGACAGAAAAAATATTTTGAAGTTGGTAGTTGCTCCAACTTGGGGGATGCACAGGCAAGACGTCTTTCTATCCGGATAAAAAGTAAAAACAAAGAAAACTACATCCCGCATACTCTTAACAATACAGTCGTAGCACCTCCAAGAATGTTGATATCATTTTTAGAAAATAATTTGAAGGAAGATGGTACCCTATCAATACCGAAACCATTGCAAATGTATATGGGGGGTAAAGAGTTAATCAAATAATTGCTGTTTGTTACCGCCACTTTTGTGGCGGTTTTTATTGGGGGAGTGATTTTACTCAGTCGCCAAGATTCACTGGATTCAGGGGGTATCTGCTTGTACACTAAGATATATATAGACAGTTATGAAGCTAAGCAAAAAATAGCATAAAGTAGGAGAGTGAATATGAATAAAGAGATAAAGTTCGCATCATCTTATAGTGGAGGAAAGGATAGTGTACTTGCGCTGTATCGAGCTATAAAGAGTGGGTGTGAGCCGGTAAGTTTACTGACTACTTATAACAAGAACGCCGGTCGTTCATGGTTTCATGGGGTTCCAGTAGAGGTTTTGAATAGAGTTTCACAGCTTATGGATATCCCTTTAGAACTTGTAAAAACAGGAGTGGGTGATGACTATACTAAAGATTTTGAAAAGGCACTCTTAAAACTAAAAGACAATGGCATTAATGCTTGTGTTTTTGGTGATATTGATATCCAGGCTCATTACGATTGGTGTGATGCTCGTTGTAAAGTTGCTAAGATAGAAAGTATATTTCCACTTTGGAATGAAAGTAGAAAAGAATTGGTTTACGAATTTATAGAAAGTGGTTTTAAAGCTGTTATAACTGTTGTGGATTCATCCAGGCTTAGTGAAAGGTTTCTAGGAAGAACCTTAACCAAAGACCTTATGGCAGAAATTGTAGCCGAAGGTGCAGACATTTGTGGAGAAGAGGGAGAATACCACACCTTTGTATACGATGGACCACTTTTTAAAGAACCTGTAAATTTTAAATTAAATGAAATAATAAGAAATGGTAATTATGCAATATTGCCTCTTTTATTAGAATGAAAATAAAAACGGCTAAGGGGGTACAATCGATCACCCCATTAGCCGTTTAATGTTTAGAAAGCGGTTTGGAGAAAATGTTATAAGCTGGCGAAGTTCGCTCCGTCGGAAGTTTTCACCGTTGACTTAGGATCGTTAGGCATCCGAGATAATTGCAGTACAGCAAGCCAGACTATGGCAAACCCAATCCATTGCCCTAGATCTATGGTTTGGTGCAGAATAAACCAGTTCAAAAGTAGGCCGGTTGCAGGGAATGCGAGTTCGGCGATGGTGGCATAAGAGGCTCGCACACCATTTAACCCGCGGTAATAGAGCAATAGACTTATAAGACTTGGCACGAGAGTCTGGAATAACAGGTTCGCCCAGACCGGAGCCAGGCTGAGAGCCTGACCGATATTAGCCCAGTTCGGGTGCTGTGCAAATACAATGATGGTTAATAGTGGCAGAGCTATAGCAAATCTAAGTGCGGTTAAGGTCGTGAACGACAATTTTCCGACAAGACGCTTTCCCATAACAGTCGATCCGCCCCATAGCGCGGCTGCACCGATGGCACATAATGATCCGATAAGCTCTGAGGAGCTGACTCCGGAAGTTGGCATGTGCAAACCAAAAGTAAGTAGATAAGCGCCTATAAGTGCTGCAACAAATAGAGCATAGAAGTCTTTTCGCATGCGTTCCTTGAGCAACCAGGAGGCGAGAAGAATAGCAAAGATGGGCTGAACTTTCTGCAGGAGAAGGACGACATTTGGATTGCCGTAAGTAAATCCGGCGGTAAACAAAATCGAGGCTAAAGCCGATCCGCCCCATGCGATAAATAAAAGAGCGAGCCAGTCCCCAGGATTGAGTCGTTTCAGCTCATGACGCTTCAGTAGGAGCACAGGTACGGCGAATAAGGATAATAACAGGTGCTCCAACCATACTATCTGAGAAGATGTTACATGTTGTAGTAAGGCTACAATGAGGACACCGTCGAGTCCCCACAAGGCCGCTCCGAGGGCAATTAACCATATGCCTCTATTTGATTCTTTCTTTGATTGTAACATTTAAAAATCCTCCATTAGTGAATTGGTGTTTAGAATAAAAGCCTTCTGATGTGATAGAATTAAAAAATGCCTCAAGGAGATAATGTTTCCTCAAGGCATATACATACAACCAGAAATATGACCGCTTGGTCTAATCCAGTTTGTACCTTCTCCCATCCGGACTATACCGTCGGCCTTGGAGTTTCACCAAGTCAGTCAATGCTGCAATATGCTGCACTGAGTTGCGGGCTGGATTGCACAGGCAATCATTACCGCCGGTCGGGAATTTCACCCTACCTCGAAGGTTCATATTCAACTGAAAAAAAGTATAGCACAAAATTATTCTTAGTGGTAGATAAATTTTTTATAAGTTAAAACCAATCAAGGTGCAAGGATAAATATATTGGAAATTCTAGTACCGACATCAGGCCGGCTTAGAAGATATGTCTTTTGGTTTCAATCGAAACTGAAGGGCGATTTTTTTTACTTCTGAAAGGGGATGATAAAATGTCAGAAAAAGAAAAAGAAAAAGAAAAAGAAAAAGAAAAAGACATATCTGTAGAATAGATAAGGGTTCAAGCTATGTATGGGGATGGGAAAAATTGGAAATAAAATGAGATTGTGAATCCTCATTATATGTGTTATAGTCGATATATAACATACATGTGAAGGGGGCATATTAATGTTAATCGAAATTGATATGCACAGTTCAATTCCGATTTATAAGCAATTGAAAACAGCCATTGTAAGTGGAATTTTATCTGGAGAACTACATGAAGGAGATAATTTACCATCGATCCGGCAGCTTGCAAGTGACCTGGGGATCAACCTTCATACAGTGCGAAAGGTATATGAGATGCTTTGTGACGAAGGGTATATCAAAATTCATCGAAGCAAAGGTGCCGAGATTTGCAGTCCGCCAAAGTTGAATAAAGAGGATTTGTCGGTCTTTGAGAAACTTCTCTTGCCCATTGTCATTGAGCTTCGTGCCCGAGATATTGGTGAAGAACGGTTTGCAGCTTTAATGAAGGATCTCTGGGAGAAAAGTATAGAAGGAGGAAACCATCATGAATAATAGTTTGAATTTTATTATTGGAGTTATGGGACTCTCCTGGCTTCTTGTTGTGCTTGTCACGGCCTTTACTCCTTATTTTGTACGGAGAAACATCTGCTTTGGTATTTCTGTTCCAGAAAGTGAATATTACAATCCACAGTTGAAAACATTAAGGCGCAATTACAGTATAGGCTGTCTTTGGGCAGGCTTGATCTTGGGAATCGGAAGCTCTCTCTGTTATATCTGGACATCGGCAGAAAATACAATGTGGATTCAGACCGGCGGCCTGTTTTTGTATTTTATAATCAGCATACTGGTATATTTCTCTATGCGTACAAAGATTAAGGCTATTAAACAAAATAGCGACTGGGAAATTGAAACTAAGACAGTCGCAGAAATCAGCGAAAAATCCGATAAAACCATCCGTACTGCGTGGTACCTTTTGTATCTTGTTGTCATTGCTATCACCGTTTTTGCATCGGTGCTGAAATACCCATCTCTGCCTGAACAAATTCCTATGCATTATAATATTGCCGGCGAGGTGGACCGCTATGCTGCAAAATCCGTCGGAACCTTTGCCCTAATGCCGGTGATGCAACTTCTAATGGGTTTGCTGTTTGCAGGAATCAACCTTGCCATCGGCACATCCAAGCGTCAGCGGGATTTTAAGAGAAGCAGCGCTTTCCGTGGTGTCATGAGCATTACTTTGTTTGTCATCGGGTTTCTGGTAATGCTGATGTTTACCTGCATTCAGCTTTCCATGCTAACCATCTTAAATGAAAAATTGATGATGTTTTTGCCGATTGGTTTTTTGGTTGCTACATTTATTATCTGCATTTATCTTGCGGTAAAAGTAGGTCAGGGCGGAAGCCGATTGAAAACAACGGATGATGCGCTGGTAAATACGGTGGATGACGACCGTTATTGGCTCGGTGGATTTCTATACTGCAACAAAAACGACCCATCTCTTTTTGTAGAAAAGCGATTTGGAATGGGCTATACTTTGAATTTTGGAAATCCAAAAAGTTTAATGGCTATTGGCATGCTTATTATTTTAATTGTTGCACTTATGGTGTTGCCATTAATTTTGAAATAAACGGAGGTGTATTAAAGAGATGGAGGAATACCTTCTATCTATTGCACGTTATGGATTTTGGTCTTTGATAACTCATCAATATAATATTTCCATAAATCGGAGCTGAAATCCATGATTGTCTGAGTACTCCCTGCCACTTCGCTGTTCAATAGATTGTTGAGCATATCCGTTTCAAAACAATGTATTTTTTCGGACTTATAGTCATGGTCAATCCAATAAAGCAGGCTTAACCCCTGTGAACAGAGCACCGCGACTTTAGGAGGTTCGCTGTTCACAATCCTGATTTTATCATGGCTTTTTTCATTGATATATGACTCAAACCGTTTAAGGTAGGGGATGCGTTGCTCAGGTGCAAGATCAACAGCACCAAGGAGAGGTACAATGGCCTTACCCGTGGCGTAAATACTCATCATGGCATCTATCGTTACAAAAAAAGTAGTCTCTTTTAAAAGGATATCGTTAAAAAGTTTCAGAATGCTCTTCTTTACGATTTCTTTGCTTTCTATAGTTTCCAATTCTTTCTGTTCAATCAAATATCCTATGGATATGAAATTATACACGGCATCAATATGCCTATCAGTCAGCTTATCGATGAGTGAAGGATCAGCTTCTAAGGCGGAAATAACTTCATTTCTGTTATAGCTGATTTTTTTTACGTTCTTTTTCATAAGGGAATTGAAAAACACGGTTAAATAACCTTTATGAATGATGAGTACCATGAGGGGTGTCCCATCCATCTGAATGCTGAAAAGCAAGAGGAATTGTCCTTTTAATAACAAAAAGGTAGAATCTATCTCTTTTGTGATTTTCCATAAATTCAAATCAAGATACTGCTGCGCTTTGACGATAGATGAAAGAGCGTCAATATCGTATTCCTCGTATGTGGCCTCAAAGGATGGCATATCAAAGAAGTGATTGAAGGAGATATTTTTTTGCTTTTTTGAGTTTATTATTTTAATTCGACGAAAAATATCGGAATACCGTCGGCTGAACAGAGGCAGAGTACTGTAAAGCTCTAAGGGAGTATTCTCATTTACGATGGAATCTGAAACAATCACACAAAGCATATTCAAAATGGTCTTTTTCCCCAGAAAGCTTGTTTCTCTTTCTGGATAGTCCAGATTTATGTCATTTTCTGTGGACAATCCTTTATCCAATTCGTATTCTAACGCATGGGCCAAAAACGTTTCCAATTCATATTTCGAACTGAAATCATAGATGACCGGAAAAATATTCTCGAATTTTAAATAACACCCCAGACAATATATAGCTTCGGCGAAGTAATTAGCGGCTTGCCTGCAGAATGCTCTTTTTTCTTTGAAAAGAGGCAGCCTTTTCCCTGTCAGGATTTTGCTCAATCCACTTGGTGTCATATTCATACTTATTGCAAAATCAGTTTTAGATGTTTGTGCTATACAGATAAGTTCTTCTAACAGTACACCGATTCCCATTGTACTCCTCCCAATCCGAATATAATGTCTCTTAATTATACATGATTTTCTCACTGCTACGTTTCTAAAAAGGAAATAATATTAAAATATTATCTTTTTTTGTCCATTTCTAGAATATATCCGTTCGGATTTTTCAAGCGTTGCTTAAATTTATTAAAAATAGTTCCATCGTCAGGAGATTAGCTAATCTTAAGAAGAAATTGATAGATTAACCAAAATCATGCATAATAGGAATATATATAGCTAAAATGGAGAGTTATCATGAGAATTCCTTCTAGGGGCTTGAAGATAGCATTGACTGATATGTTTTTATAGAGATGGAAAAGACCCTGAAGAAACGATTGGAGTAGGAGGTGGCAGAGATGGCAGTGATCAAACAATATGAGGATGATGTTAACGCGATATTGGCCAAACGTTATGATAACGGTGCGGATTTCTGGACGACTCCTGACAAACGTCTTTGTAAAGGAAGTCCGTATTCCACCCTAAATTGTGCCCATATGTTGCTGGAATTGGGCGTGGAGCCATCTGAACCGGTGCTGAAGGAGATTGCCGGTCTTTTTTTCAGTTCCTGGCGTGAGGATGGGCGATTCAAGTTGTCCCCACAGGGTGCCATATACCCCTGTAACACCATTAATGCCGTTAATGTTCTTTGTCACTTAGGGTATGCGTCTGATTCAAGACTCCAAAAAACCTTTGATTACCTTTTAAATATTCAGCAAAGCGACGGAGGGTGGCGATGCAATAAGTTCAGTTACGGGAAAGGTCCGGAAACGGAGTATTCAAATCCCGGCCCGACGCTGACAGCTTTGAACGCGTTTCGCTTTACAGAGCTGCTTAATACAGAGCCGGCTCTTGATGAAGCAGTGGAATTTCTGCTGGAGCATTGGAGGATACGTAAGCCCCTCGGGCCATGTCATTATGGAATTGGGACTCTGTTTATGCAGGCTGAGTATCCCTTTGCCAGTTACAATATTTTTGTTTATGTTTACGTACTTTCCTTTTATGACAGAGCCAAAAAGGACAAGCGGTTTGCGGAGGCGCTGGAGGTTTTGCAATCAAAGTTGGTTGAGGGCAAAATTGTAGTGGAACGGCTGAATCGGGGATTAACAGGGCTTGCTTTCTGTAAAAAAGGAGAACCGAGCGACTTAGCGACAAAACGCTACCATGAGATATTGAGAAACCTGGGCTGAAATTGCCGGCAGCCGGGGTAATTGCGATCGCTACCCAGGATGGGATGAAGAGAGGAAATACTAATGTTTAGAGAAATGAGAAGAAGTAAGCAATTATTATCAAGGGAAGATACTGTGGCTGTCATGGACAGATGCACAAATGGCGTCCTGGCGTGCTTAGGTGATGAAGATTATCCTTATGCTGTTCCCCTAAGCTATGTTTATTTTAATGACAAAATCTATTTTCATTCTGCAAAAGCTGGACATAAAATCGATGCTATTGCGAAGAACCCGAAGGTGTCTTTTTCAGTAATAGATGAAGATACGATAGTAAGTAAAGAATATACGACCTATTTCCGTAGTGTTATAGCTTTTGGCAAAACAAGAATTGTAGAAGGTGATGAATGGCTGGAAGCTTTTAAGGCTTTGGTTGAAAAGTATTCAGGGGATCAGTCAGAAGAAGCCAAACATAAAGAAATAACCGGATGTACCCGAGCTCATCTTATTGCCATTGATGTCGAACACATAACCGGCAAGGAGGCCATTGAATACGTCAAAGCTAAGTAGCCATACCCAGGCTGGTGTGGACATCTTAGAAGAAAAGAGGGGTAATATGGCTGTTAAGAAGGTGTTTTGCCTTTTCCGGAGGGCAACAATCTGACTCGGGAACGATAGGTGGATTTGAAATAGTAGAAGCGCGGAAAGACGGAAAAGAAATCTTCTATACACTTGTGGGAAACCATGATTTGAAACAGAATCAAAATGTTATGGTAAAAATCGATTGGGACAAAAGATATCGATTGATGAAACTACATTTTGCGGCTGAACTTGTTTTAGAGCTGGTTTATCAGGGGTATGACCATCCTGAAAAAATCGGTGCAAACATCACGAAAGAAAAAGCCAGGGTGGATTTCTTTTGGAAGGGGAATATTTCGGAGATCTTTCCTGAGCTTATGAGCAAAATAAACCAACTCATTGATTCCAACCTGGATGAAAAGAAACAATTTGGGCGGTGGCAAGGAAAGAATTGAAATTTACCTGCAAGCCTAATGACTTCGAAAAATTATTGTGGAAAATCCCTGGGGTATTAATCAAAATAAAAGTCTGTCATCAAGGAGCAATCAGGTCTTGATGGCAGACTTTTTATCGACTTGAAGATATGGCGGGAACGCTGATTGTTGGGTTCTTCATGGGCATTACTCTACCGATCCCCCAGCTGTTGCTGATTTTGGCGCTATCCCCCTTAATCTGTCTTTCGGCCGGGGCGTTGGCCATGATTCTGATTGGGCTGATTCAAAACAGAAAGACTGCGAACATGGCAGTTATGCTAATCACCATGCCGCAAATGTTTTTGTCGGGCGCGATTATCCCCATTAATCATTCCAGCGGGGTTTTGCAGGTTTTGAGCCGGATGATGCCCATGACCTACTGCCTTGACTTGGTGCGGGCGGTGGTGTATAGGGGCACACCGGAATATGGCAGTGTGGTGATGTTGAATCCGGCTGTCAATTTTGCCGCCATTGTCGGATTGACGGTGGTTTGCTTGGTCATCGGCACCTTCTTCTTTGCCAGGAGTGAGAAGAATCGATAAAAGACAACATCATAAATCTGCAGTTCGGGTTTTAAAATCGGTAACACCAACATATAATCGTTTAAGTATAACTTTGATAGCAGGGAAAGCGCGTATGAAAAGTATTAGGACAAAAAAGATTTTTAAGAATAAGGTTCCAGAAAATATCCTGATTCCGGTATTTTTCATTGTATTGATCTATTTGCTTTTTTTATTATATTTTGTGAACCATTTTTTCTTTAATACAGTTATAAATGGGGTAGACCTTTCCTGCAAAGCACATAAAGACACGGACCATGTGGTAAGGAATTACGTAAAAAACTATAAACTGCAATTGATAGAAAGAGATGGTGAGACAGAAGAAATAACAGGGCAGGCCATACAGATGCAATACAATAAAGATAACGGCATTCCTGAAATATTACGTAAGAAAAAGCCGCTTACCTGGGGAAGTTCATTGTTTAAAAAACAAAAATATTATGTAAAGGATCTGTTTATTTATAATGCAAATGCTTTGGATAGTAAAACAAATAATCTGAATTGCTTGCAAAAGGATATGATTGAGCCCAGGAGTGTTGATTTTAAGTACTTGAACGGCTCCTATGCACTGATTAAAGAAGTGCAGGGAAATAAGATATTGAAAGAAAAATTGTATGAAGCTATAAAATTGGGCATAGCAAATGGAGATTTAAAATTAGATATAAATGAAAAGCTTTGCTATGAAAATCCAAAGCATACCGTAAATTCCGGCAAAACCCAGGAAACATTATCTTTGTTGAATAAATATGTATCCACAAATATAAATTATAAGTTCGGTAGTGAAAATGAGATACTGAATGGAGAAAAAATAAATGAATGGCTTACTGTAGATGAAAATTTAGATGTGGCAATCAGCAAAACAGAAGTCATGAAATATTTAAAAGAATTAAGCAGAAAATATAATACGGTCGGGATCAAAAGAAATTTTAAAACATCCGTAGGCAAAACAATAGAGGTTGAGGGCGGGCTTTATGGATGGAAAATTGACTTGGATGCTGAAGCCAAAGCATTATTGGAACATATAGATCTTGGTGAAACAATTGAAAAAGAACCTGTCTATGCTCAAAAGGCCTTATCCAGGGGTGTAGATGAAATCGGCGGCACTTATGTAGAGATTAATATAACCAGACAGTATTTATGGTTTTATAAAAATGGAAAGCTTATTACCCAGAGTCCTATCGTAACGGGAGATCCCAATAAGGGAAATGCCACGGTGACCGGAACTTTTATGCTTAATTATAAACAAAAGGGCGCAACCTTAAGGGGAGCGAATTATTCAACTCAAGTAAGCTATTGGATGCCGTTTTTCGGGAATATAGGAATCCATGATGCCGGATGGAGGCATTCTTTTGGAGGACAGATCTATAAAAACAATGGAACCCATGGCTGCATAAATACACCGTTGTATGTGGCAAAAGCGATTTTCGATAATATAGAAGAAGGAATCCCGATTATTAGTTATAAAGAATAAGGCGCAGTAAATTTCTCACTTTCCCCGAAACACTCCGAATATATAACTGATTTGATGTAACCAATAAATTTGACATTGGGAAAGGGGCTGTGCGAAAATTTCGACACAGCTCCTTTCAGGTTGGAGAGGGTGTTATCCCTCCGGTTCTTCCACTAACTCCGTACTATCCTGTAGAATCACGGCAGTGAGCGGATGATCGGAGAGGCTGAACAATGCGACGGCAATGTCGTGGAGGTCTGCATGATCAGCATCGGGCTTAACGTGTTTTAAGCCCATTTGTCTGATTCGGGGAGCGCCGGCAGGTGTCAGCCCGTCTTCATATTTCAACACTAAGGTTGAAGTCAACGGCTTGCCAATGACAGCCACTTCTTTTTCCTCCTTTCTTGATCCAGAGGCCGATAGGCTCGGCATGGTTGTATAGTGTATGGAGTTGCTTGTACTATGGTTACTGTTGGGAGAGTCCTCACGCTTGTCTGGGGCTATGGGGAGTGGATCAAATGGCTGACTGAGTCGGTGAGTTGCTCTCGGAGCACAGCCAGTAGATTGATGAAGATCTTCCGGGAGTATGGGCCGGAACATTTTTCAGTCGATGGGGAAGAGGGCTCAAATGGTGCATCGATGCAACATTTGAACTATACCCAGGGGATCATCCTTTTTGGGATTCCGGAAGAGGACCGGGAGCAATTTATAGAGGACAATGATGTGGGGAGCATGAGCCAGCGGGAGCTGCGGCAGACAATCAAGGAGTTCTTTAGGGGTTTTATAAAAGGGCAGATGGGTAACATCTTTGGGGAAGGAAAAGTTATATTCCGAACCCGGCTATGTTTTTTATTGAAAAACACTTGACTCCAACCTAAGGACACACCTTAGAGTTATATTCGAGCCAATGAATTGGAAAAAAAACAGGGAGGTGTTTTGAATGAAGGCAGGTAAGTCTATACTTAATAACGAGGTGAAGTCAAGTGTCCTATACAGTACATGAAGTAGCTGAACTTTCTGGTGTAACCATTAAGACATTGTACCATTATCAAAAAATTGGGTTACTAATGCCGGAAAGGGTAGCTGAAAATGGTTATCGCTATTATGGTCATAAGGAATTAAAACGATTGCAACAGATTTTATTTTATCGTGAGTTGGATTTTTCTTTGGAAAATATAAAGAACGCATTAGACAATGAATCGGATCGGCTGAATTGTCTATACGAACAGTATTCACTGTTAAAAGCAAGAGAGCAAAGGCTTGCCAACATTTTGCGTACGCTGGAGGAAACAATCCAACATGAAGAGAAAGGAGTACCTATGAGCAAGGAAAAAATGTTTAACGGATTAAACCAAAAGGAATGGGAGGAAACTATTGCTTATCAGAATGAACATTTGCAGAAAGAATACGGCTATGAGATTGATACAAGTGAAATCGATGCGGAGGTAATGAACCCAAAAGCCAGTGAAGCCGTTGAATTTATGTCGTTTATGGCAGCCTCACTGAAGAATGGCGTAAGCGCCAATGACAAAAGTGTATTAGATGCCATGGAGAAGCATATTAAGTTTATGCAGCAGGATATGAACATTGATGCAATGGGTTTTGCAGCTCAAACCAGATTTTTAATGACGGACGATTTTCACAGGGAAATGATGGAGGGGCAGCAGACAGGATTAAGCTATTATATCTGCTTTGCAGCAGAGAGTTACGCGGCTAAATAAAAGGGGGGATGTTCATTTTAAAACGAGTACAATGGTAGGATTGAAAAGGAAATTTTGATTATGATATAGGGCATAGTATGAATTGGCTCCAGGAAAGGGAATAGAGCATGTCACAAACAACCAAGCGGGCATTGGAAGAATCCTTGAAGAGAATGCTTTTAAAAAAGCCGATTAATAAAATCACAATTTCGGATATTACGGAGGATTGCGGGATCAACCGTATGACATTTTATTATCACTTTAAGGATATCTACGATCTGGTGGAGTGGTCTTGTATAGAAGATGCCAGAAAAGCACTTGACGGTAAGAAAACATATGACACCTGGCAGCAAGGATTCCTGCAGATTTTTCAAGCAGTTTTGGATAATAAGCCCTTCATTCAGAATGTGTATCAGTCGGTCAGTCGGGAACAGGTAGAAAACTATCTGTATACCCTTACTCACAATTTATTGATCGGAGTGATTGAAGAAAAAGCTGTGGGGATGGAGGTTCGGGATACAGATAAGGAGTTTATTGCTAATTTCTATAAATTTGCCTTTGTCGGTCTGATGCTGGATTGGATCAAGGACGGAATGCGGAAAGATCCGCAGCAGATTATCGACCGGCTCAGCATCCTGATTGAGGGAGATATTACAAGAGCCTTGAACAAGTATCGCATTGATAAAACTCATCAAACACCCTAATATGATAAGAATCTTTACATTTTGAACGCCATGATAAAACTTTTATCATGGCGTTTTTATTGATTATAGTAAATTTGGTTATAGAGAATAGAATTAAAGACACAAGAAGCTTAAATAACAACACAGACGGAGGTATGACTATGTATTATTCCAGTGGAAACTATGAAGCATTCGCACGCCCTGAAAAGCCCGAAGGAGTCGACCATAAATCCGCTTATATTGTCGGTTCCGGACTGGCTGCTCTTGCAGCAGCGTGCTTCCTTGTCCGCGATGGACAAATGAGCGGGAAAAGGGTTCACATTATTGAAAAGGACCCGATCCCCGGCGGCGCCTGCGATGGCTACCAGTATGATAACCTGGGATATGTGATGCGCGGCGGCCGTGAAATGGACAACCACTTTGAGTGTATGTGGGATTTGTTTCGATCTATTCCATCCATCGAGACTGAAGGGGTCAGCGTCCTTGATGAATACTATTGGCTCAATAAACGCGACCCGAACTTCTCGCTGATGCGGGCTACCGTCAATCAAGGGGAAGATGCTCACACCGATGGTAAATTCGGCCTCTCTGACAAGGGAGCTATGGAAATCATGAAGCTCTTCTTTACACCGGATGAAGATCTATATGATAAGCGAATCAATGAGATCTTTGATGATGAAGTCCTGAATTCAAATTTTTGGCTGTACTGGCGCACCATGTTTGCGTTTGAGAACTGGCACAGCGCGCTGGAGATGAAGCTCTATATCAAGCGATTCATTCACCATGTAGGCGGTCTGCCGGATTTCACTGCCCTTCGCTTCACAAAATACAACCAGTATGAGTCCATGATCCTGCCGATGATCAAATATCTGGAAGCCAATAATGTTCAGTTCCATTACAATACCAAAGTCGTGAATGTGGAATTCGACATCCAGAAGGATAAAAAGATTGCCAAACGCATTGCAGTCATCCGGGATGGCAGCAAGGAAAACATCGATCTTACCGAAAATGATCTGGTTTTTATCACCAATGGCGGATGTGTTGAAAATTCCTCCTTGGGTGACCAGAATCATCCCGCCCCTTTCAATAGGGAGATTAAGGAAGGCGGGGGCTGGGATATGTGGCGTAAGATCGCGGCACAGGACCCAGCCTTTGGACACCCGGACAAATTTTGCTATGACCCGGAGCAGAGCAACTGGATGTCCGCGACCGTGACAACGCTGGATGACCGTATTCCTCCTTATATCCGGAAAATCTGCCAACGTGATCCTTTCAGCGGCAAGGTGGTTACCGGAGGTATCGTCACCGCTAAGGACTCCAACTGGCTCCTTAGCTGGACATTCAACCGCCAGCCTCAGTTCCGCAGCCAGCCCAAGGATCAACTGGTAGGATGGATTTACGGACTGTTCAGCGACAAACCCGGTAATTATGTGAAAAAGACCATGCGTGAGTGCACTGGTAAAGAGATCTGCATGGAATGGCTGTACCATATGGGAGTGCCTGAAAACCTGATCGAGGATATGGCAGAACACAGCGCCAATACCGTGCCCTGCATGATGCCCTATATCACCGCCTTTTTCATGCCCCGCAGCGCGGGAGATCGTCCTGCCGTTGTACCGCAGGGTAGCGCGAACTTTGCATTCCTTGGGCAGTTTGCCGAAACGGTACGGGATACCATCTTTACAACGGAATACTCTATCCGTACCGGTATGGAAGCTGTCTACACCCTGTTAAATATTGACCGCGCTGTGCCGGAGGTCTGGGGAAGCACCTATGACATCCGCGATTTGCTGAATGCGACCATCCAACTGCGCGACGGCAAAAAAATCACGGAGATGGATCAATGCCTGATCGAAAAACTGGCACTCAAAACACTCCTTAAAAAAGTGAGCGGCACCGATATCGAGAAGCTATTGAAGGAATATCATATGATCTGATTTTATCCATGTAACTCTTAAGAGGAAGTTGTCAAATTGACAGCTTCCTCTTGCTATCGGCTTAGAATGTCCCATAATGTTATTTTTATAGTAATTGTCGCAATCTCCGATCACTTTTTGAGCCTTTGGGGCGGGATGGCATTCCATACACCAAGATAAGCATCGTTGATACACTCGTCAGCATCCTCGTGATTTGATAAAATATGATAAGCAATACTTTTAGAAAATCGCCCGTATTTTTTGCTGGTTACCGTGATATGGGAAGAGTCTTCATTTATATATAGTTGATTTTGGAGGTTAGTGCAAATAGGCAACTACTCATCCATTAATGAGAGGAGAAACGTCATATGCAAAGAGGTGTTATCCTAACCGGAGGAGGACATGGCATAGGAAAACAAATCTGTTTGGATTTTTTAGCGGCAGGCGATAAGGTCTGCTTTATGGACTTTGATGAAAAACATTCTAGTGAATTCGCGGCTCAACATACAGATTTGTTTTATTATTGTGGTGATGTCGCCAACCCCGAAAGATTGAAAGAGTTTGTTGATTTTGCAATGGAAAGGCTGCAGAGAATTGATGTACTAGTAAACAATGCGTGTAGAGGCAATCACGGAATTTTGTCCGACTTGGATTATAATGGATTTGATTATGTGCTGTCGGTAGGACTAAAAGCGCCCTATGAATTAAGCCGCCTGTGTAAAGATGAACTCATCAAAAACCGTGGTCGCATTATCAATATTGCGTCCTCAAGGGCTTTTCAATCTGAACCTGATAGCGAAGCTTATGCAAGTGCAAAGGGCGGTATCGTTGCTTTAACGCATGCTTTGGCCATTTCCTTAGGTCCTGATGTGTTGGTTAATTGTATCGCACCCGGATGGATCAATGTTAGTGCACAGGAGGATTACACTCAAACCGATAAAGCTGCCATCCCGGCAGGTAAGGTCGGAAATCCAAACGATATTTCAAGCATGGTTATGTATCTTTGCAATCATGATTTTCTGACAGGGGAAACCATCACGATTGATGGCGGAATGAATAAGCGAATGATCTATCACGGTGACTGGAATTGGCAGTATCATACCGACTAATGTCAAGAAAAGACTGAGTTCATGACTTTAGCAATGAAATGTTGAAAATGATGATCCTTTTCAACATTAACATGGCGACAATGTTATTCATTCTTATTTTAGGTCATCTTTTGACAGGCGCACTTATCATTGTTTATGCTTTCATGATACTGAAAAACAATTACACCGAGAAGGTGAAACAGAATTATACCGCTTTACTTATTGTTTGTATCATCATATTTATTGGGGCAACAGCCTATGGTTTCCCGGATAATATCAGAATACTATTTGCGTCCTTGATTGGAGCCAATTGCCTATTTGTTGATTGACATAGACGATTTTAAAGAAATCAATGCACAAGGAAAGAACTGTTGCCTAAACTGGGCGGAGATATAAAAAACATGTGGAATGCCTTTAATCTTGATCATTGTAAGTCTATAATGGATTAGATGAGAGACAGATGGACTACATTTTAGCAGCAAAGGGAGGGGAGTCCGAATGTTGCAATATATTATATTTTCAATCGTTTATGGTATTATGATGTTTATCTGGAGTTTTGTCTATTTAAACAAAAGTAAAGATAAAATCAATCAGGCTTTTTTAGTTTTTTTAAGTGTAATCATTGTGTGGATGATTTTAAGTATAAGCAATGGCAGTGATGATATTTCAACGTTCGGACTGATCATCAAAACATTATATTTTTACAGTATGTTGAATATGTCCATTGCTTTTCTGTTGTTTGTCTATCAGTTTATTAAGAGAAAATTAGATCGATTATTTTATATAGCAGTAACGATCAACACCCTCACTATTTTATCCAGATATCTGTTTCCGATCGATTATTCAGACCCCACATTCTGGCGTTTAAATACTCCGGTGGTTGCGCCTGTCATGTCTCTGATATTCAGCCTTCCGGCTATATTTGCCTTGTTTCTTCTTATACAGCACTATAGATTAACAAAGGATTGTAAATTGAAAGCCCAATTAAGGAATTTATTTATCGGTACTGGTTTGGCATGCTTGATTTCTATAATATCTGAATACATTCTGCCGACCTGGTTTGGTTTGGATACGCATTTGTTTCTAATGTATTTTGCAATTCTTATCTTTGTAATGTATATTTTTGTCTCAATAATAAAGTGTAAATTTTTGAATATACAGTCTGACTATATTTATAGAAAATTATTTTTAAACTCCAATGATGGAATTATTATAGTCAATAGAAATTCTAAAATTATCAGTATTAATAATTTGGCAAGAGAAATATTGCAGAATGAAGATATAGAATCAGGGGATAAAATTACTAACTTTATAAAAGAGTATGATTTTGAAGTTAATTATAAACAGTATGAGGTAACTATAGTAGCTGACGGTCGGGAAAAGTACCTATCTATCACGCAGCATACAATAGATCCTGAGGATCAGGATTCTGAAAAATTACTGATGATCAACGATATAACCGCGGCAACATTAAAACTAAAGCAGGAAAAAGAAATGCTGATGGAAAGAACGTCAATTGATCAACATACAGGTTTGTTTAATAAACAATATTTTATTGACAATTATTGTATGGAAGAGCCGGAGTTAACCGATAGAAAATTAGTTTTACTGTTCATGGATATAGATGATTTTAAATCAATCAATGACTTTCACGGCCATTTAGTGGGAGACAGTATCCTAAAATCTGTGGCAGAATGTATTAAAGATGAATTAAGCAGTAATGCAAAAGGAATAAGGTTTGGCGGGGACGAGTTTGTTGTTATATTTGAAAATGCTGAGATAAATGAGGTATATGGAGCCGCAGAGAGGATAAGAAATAGGGTATATGCCCTTGATTTTTCGAAGCACTATGGAAATTTGAAAATATCGCTGAGTATCGGTTTGGTTGAAGGTGCGGCTCCGGTTAAGGAGCTGATAGTTAAAGCGGACAAGGCTATGTATAATTCCAAAAGCAGCGGAAAGAACAAGACGACCATTTTCTCTGATTGTTATAACGAAAGCTCGATTTTGACTGCTTCCTTAAAATATTATCTTAAACAGGATCATATGTTTGGTGATTCAATAGATAACAGCAAAATTGCTGATACATAATCCGGGAGGAAAGGCCGTTGATGATCTGCGAAACAGGCGCAACTGGGACAGAAAGGCGGATAAAAAGATGCTGAGTTATTATGGCAGATTATCTTCTGAAGTATATGATATGGATAAGCCTATCGGTCATTCTTTTGGAGATGTAGAATTTTATGCCAATCGATTAAAGTCGTGTGAAGGGCCTATTCTTGAACCTGCAACAGGAACTGGCCGTATATTAATTCCGCTTTTAGAAAAAGGATTAAATGTTACTGGATTTGACAGTTCAAAAGATATGCTCAATATATGTCATAATCATTGCAGGAAAAGAGATCTGAATCCGAAACTTTTCGAGGCCAAAATGGAGTCTTTTTCACAAGATGCAAAATATGATGCGATAATCGTGCCGACGGGAACATTTCTTCTGCTGCATAAAAGAGCAGATTCAATAAAAGCATTACAAAACTTTTTTAAGCATTTATCGAATGGCGGCCGATTAATTGTTGATATATTTTTACAAACGGATTTTTCAATAGGTACAGTTTCTACAAAAACTTGGAAGTGTTCTAATGGTGATATCATTACATTAGAAAACAAAATTGTGGAAGTCGACTCTATAAATCAATATACTATTTCTCATGGACGATATGAAAAGTGGCGTGAAGGGGTACTTCTGCAAACAGAATTGGAATATTTCCCATTGCGCTGGTATGGAGTGGAAGAGTTTCGATTAGTACTTGAAAGTATAGGTTTTAAAGATATTATGATTTCTTCAGATTACAGATTGGGACACTATCCATCAGATTCTGAACAGATGATTACGTTTGAGGCTGTCGCTATTCAATAAAATTGGAGTTGCTTGGGCATAGCTATGTGACTATGCTCTTTTTGTTTTCGAAATAACGGGTGAAACATCTTGAATCAGCGGACCACATCGCATAGTCTACGGAACGTGGATTGTCTATTTAAAACTAGAGGATTATGCTGATTATGAGGTGAAAAAAATGGACAGAAAAAAACAACTTCTGATGAAGTATAAATATAGGAAAACTGAGATGGGGATCATTTCGTTTCTATGTATTCCAACAAAGGAAAGCTTTATTGGTTTTTCACAGGATACTAAAGCCTATATCAACAGCAATTGTTTTAAGCTGGGGGCAAATCTGCACCGTAATTCTGAATTGCAGAAGTTGTGGAATCAATATGGGGAATCTGCTTTTGAAACTGGGGTTTTGGAAGTGTTGCCTTATGATGAAAAGGATAAGGAGAAAGAAGATTACACCAAGGAATTGGAAGGAATGTGTAACCGCTACCTTAGAAATATGGAGAGGGCAAGGAGGATTTAAGAATGGATCAATGGCTTCTGTCTCCTGGCAGAAGGTTATCGGAAGAAGAGCAGACTCTTGTTTGGTGCAAGCCCTCCTCTCATAAGGACAGTGAGGAAGAAATCAGAATTTGTAATGAAATAAAGCGTAGCTGGAATCAAAGTGAAATGAAAATCGCCAATATACTTTTAGAAGGCGATGCCGGCTCAGGCAAAACGCAACTGGCCAAAGCCCTGTCCGCCAACTTCGGACTGCCTTATACCAAAGTAACCTGCTTTGCCGATATGGATAAGTCGGATATCATCGGCGCAATTCTGCCGGTTCTATCTGATGAACAGCAAGAAAGTATGGGTCGTGAAGAAAAAGAAGCACTCAAGGCTTTATATCAAAGTGATAATTTGTCTGCTGCTGTCGGGATATTAGTCAAGACCCTTGGCATCACGGAGAAGCAGGCAGGGGTTAGAATAAGGCAGATGGTAAAAGTCCTTGAACAGCTGCCGCAGACGGAAAATGTCAAATACCGTTTTTACCCTTCCGAAATTGTTCGGGCATTCCGTAACGGTTATCTTTTAGAGATACAGGAACCAACAGTAATCCGGGATGCGGCAATGCTGATGGCCTTAAATTCGGCACTGGAACCCGATGGGATCATCAATTTACCGACTGAAATTATCCATCGGCATCCCGATTTTATTGCGGTGATTACTACAAACAGGGGCTATAATGGTTGCCGCCCCTTGAATGAAGCCTTACGTGACCGTATTCAGCACGCTGAAAGAATGGATATGCCCTCTATAGAGGTAATGATAGAGCGGGCTATTGCAAAAACAGGCTATACAGATCGGTATGTTTTGTCTGTGCTGGCAAATGCAATTTTTGTGCTTGATCAGACAGCGAGGGCAAATGCCATAAAAGGTGTGGCGGGCATGCGCTCCTATTTCTACTGGATCGATGCCGTTGCTTATGGAGCTGATGTAAAAGAGTCTCTTTATCATAAGGTAATTTATAAAATCACTACCGACCCGGACGAAATTCGTATTTTGGAAGAAGCATTGAAGGCACAAGGCATCACTTCAGAGCTGAATGATATCAATAGTAATAGAAATGTAAAAAAAAACATGATTCCGACGTCATAGAAATCCGTATATGGGATGACGGCCAGACTTCCGGAGAGGATGAGCCGGAAAAGGATGATAATGCTGTCATGCTGAGGAAGGCTGCCAACAGTGAGGGACAATCAAATAAAGCATCGGAAGAAACACAAAACACCCGAAACTCTGATTTGGGTGAATACGGAAACCCAAACTACCATCAAATGAATTCATGTGACCAGGAAGATAAACGCAAAAAGCAGGAGTTCCGGAAACAATTGAACCAGGATGCCCGCAAGACACTGGTCGGGACAATCCATCAGGGGATTAAGCTTATTGTTCACCGCCCTGAGGCTATCTTGCAGCAAAGAGAAGAATACTATCGGCTGTCTTCAGAGATCATGCCGGTTATCCGGGAGCTTGTGAGAAAAGCAAAGCCACTATTGGAGCATGAGGTATCGGTGGATTTTGCCAGGCACCATGTTTATGGAAGTAGATTTCATGCCGAAAGCATAGCCTCAAAGGATTTTCGCTACTTTGCCAAGAAGCGGCCTCCGGAGGAAGCTCCATCCCTGGCGGTGGCATTACGGATTGACGAATCGGCGTCCATGTCTGCATTTGGACGGCTGGGTGCAGCGAAAGGTGCTGCTATTGCTGTATACGAATTTTGCGACCAGTGTGATATTCCTCTGCTGATCTATGGTGATACGGCAGACCGCTCAAAAATGGAGCAAATGTCGGTCTATGCATACAGTGACTTTTCGAAAAAAGAAGCCGATGACCGCTTTCGCTTGATGCATATTCAGGGCAGAAGCAATAACCGTGATGGTCTGGCGTTACGGATTCTGTCCGAGAAGCTGCTGACCGCCCCAAAGCAGACCAAATTGCTAATAAGCATCAGTGACGGGCAGCCGAAGGCAACCCCTGATTATACCGGCAGCTTTGCTGTCGAGGATGTGCAAAATACCATAAAGGAATATAGCCGGAAGGGAATCACTTTTATAGCGGCTGCGATTGGGCAGGATAAGGATATAATCAGTCAGATTTACGGGAAAGACCGATTTTTGGATATTACTGATTTGAATCATCTGCCCACACAATTGGTAAACATGATCACACGTTATTTATGAGTCCAAGTTCAATCGACAGGGGGGAGTGAAAGATGGACTGTGCTAAAGTAGGAAAGCTGATATTACATCTGCGCAAAGAACGGGGCCTTACCCAAAAAAATGTTGCTGATGCCTTAAACATCAGCAACAAAACTGTTTCGAAATGGGAACGTGGACTTGGATGTCCGGATGTTTCCCTTTTGGCAGAACTATCCGAGGTCTTAGGAGCGGATATGGAAAAGATGCTGGAAGGGGAACTTGATCCCAACAGGCCGGATAATGGGAACATCAACAGAATACGCTTCTATGTCTGTCCGACTTGCGGCAATGTCCTAACCAGCTCAAATAAAGCATCGATTTCCTGCTGCGGCAGAAAGCTTGTGCCCCTTGTGCCAAAGGAACACTTGGAGCATCATGTGATGACCGTAGAGGAAATCGATATCTACAATTATATATCCATGGATCATGAAATGATAAAATCACATTTTATCAGATTTATCGCCTATGTGGGACCCGATATGGTTCTCTTAAAACGACTTTATCCGGAGCAGAGTGCCAATATCTATATTCCGGTTATGGGACGTGACGGAAAACTTTATGGCTATTGCAGCCGGCATGGGCTGTGGGTACAGTCTATGCATCCTAAAGAAGGAGCTGCTTATGATGAATGATAAAAGGGGATGAGAGTTTGTTAGAAAAAAATAATATAATAAATGTTCTTCACTATGAGGCATTCTCCGATATTCCTAACAAAGGGAATCCCGCAGGGGTAGTCTTTGATTCTGACAGGCTGACAGAAGAGCAGATGCAGAGTATAGCAAAAAAAGTGGGCTTTAATGAGACCGCTTTTTTATTAAAGTCAAATAAAGCAGACTTGCGCATACGCTATTTTACGCCGGGGCATGAAATGAATTTATGCGGACATGGTACTATTGCATCAATTTTTGGACTGATGAAAAGAAATAATACTACGTCCTCAAGGGATTTGAGCATCGAGACATTGGCAGGAATCCTTAATGTTCAGTATGATCATGAACAACAGGAGATTAGAATGGCTCAAGCACCAGCTGAATTTAAGGAGTTTCACGGGGATTTAGACCAGTTGGCAGATTCTATTGGACTACTAAGCGAGGATATTGCTTTGGAGTTACCAGTTGTTTATGGGAGCACAGGTATCTGGACTTTAATTCTCCCGATTAAGAAGCTCGATGCTTTCTTACGTATGAAGCCGGACAATAGAAGATTTAAAGAGATTTTAACTCAAATACCGACTGCTTCAATCCATCCGGTATGTCTGGATACATTCGATAAAACGTGTAGAATGCATGGCAGGCATTTTTCAGCTTCACATTCAGGAACCATAGAAGATCCGGTTACAGGTACTGCCTCCGGGGTAATGGGCGCTTACTATATATCCTATATTGAACCTTCTAATCAAGCGGAATTTCTCATAGAGCAGGGGAATGAGATCGGGCGGAAGGGAATAGTCAGGGTATACGTGGAAAAAAAGAACTCACTAATCAATATTAGTATATCGGGAAAAGCGGTATACATGGGAGATATTCTTATAGAGTATTAAATTAATAACGTAAAATTATTTAACAAAAACTCATTATGGCTATGAACCGGACTTTGCCCCGGATGGATGCACTTTGATGATCTGCAGCATTAACCAATTTCATTCCGACTATGATCGATGGGATGCCCTTGCTGAAGATCCCAAGTCCTATCGCCGGGAAAAATCGCGAATTGGAGAAGCGGTCATTCAGGCAATAGAAGCACGTTTTCCTCATATGAAGGGAAAACTTCGCTTACTGGATGGGCTACTCCGAAGACCTATGAACGGTACTGCAACGCCTATCGGGGGGCGTTTATGTCATTTTTACCGATGGTTGGCGGGATAATGATGTCCCATACTGGGCGTATCAAAGGTTTGCAAAATGAAAAAACAGCCGTTTATTAGTTGATAAACGACTTCCCGCAAGGAGTAAGCTTCCACAGATACGAATTCTTAATTTCGGAGGGAACAACATGGGAGTCTTTGCAGAAGATTCAGCGCGTATTACTAATCCACAACATCGGACAAGTAGGTTAATTACGATTGAAAATCTTAAATACTACACGGAAGTAAAGGGCTTTGGGCAACCGATAATCTGTTTTCATGGTTTTGCCGAAAACTTAAGCACCTGGGAATTTATTCAACTGAATGACTGTCAAATGGTGCTTGTGGATTTGATCGGACATGGTCACAGCGAAAAGCCCCATTCTCCTGAACCTTATAGCTTGCCCAACCTTCTACGGCATCTCCATGAACTGATTGACCATTTAGGATTCACAAGGTACTTTTTGCTGGGCTATTCCATGGGTGGACGTATTGCCTTAGCCTATGGGTTAGCTTATTCGTCGGAAGTTCAAGGGCTGATCCTTGAGAGTTCATCTTATGGTGTATGCCATGTGGATAGTAGGGCTCGGCGGCGGCAACAGGATGTTTGGCTAGCCGAAGCGATTCAAGAAAAGGGGGTGGAGTGGTTTAACCAGTACTGGTCTAACCTCGATCTTTTTGCTTCCCAAAATCAATTGCCCCAAGAAATCCGCTCTAAAATCAACGCAAGACGCCTGCAGAATGCACCTCATGGACTTGCCAATACTCTGCTGGGAAGCGGACAAGGGATATTCCCCTGTTTAAAAGATCAAATCACGGATTTGTCTATACCGACTCTGTACATCAATGGGGAATACGATGAGAAGTATAAGAAAATTGGGCAAGACTTTATTAAGCTAAACCCCCAAATAAAGAGAGAAATTATCCCTGGCGTAGGACATAATTCCCATATTGAGAATCCCGCTGCTTTCCAGGAAGCAGTCAATGGCTTCTTAGGAGGATTACTTAGTTCTTAAGATGACGAGGGTCAGCGTCCTCTCCTTCACGATATAGTGGGAGTGAGGACGCTCTTTTTTAATAGTATACAGTAATTTTTCAGCTCATTTTCAGTCAAGAATCAGGCCCAATTCAGTTTAAAGTGATATGATAAAGAAGAATAATACCTATCCTCCTTTCGGATACCCCGGGGAAATGCATCCTCGGGTTATTTTTTTATACTGAAATGATTGAATTTTTTGAACGAAAATTATCTATCTGTGCTACAATAAATCTTATTAGGATATAACGATACGATAATTATAGAAGGAGAATCCTTTTTTGGATAAACGAGAAATTATGTTTAAAGAGATAAGAAATAAAAAAAGAAAATTAAAACTTGAGGAAGCCAAGGAACTGCTGATTAACGGTGAATATGGAATTTTGGCTACAAACGGTGAAAATGGCTACAGCTATGCCATTCCGTTAAATTACGTCTATGTCAATGATAAGATATATTTCCATTGCGCAATTGAAGGCCATAAGCTGGATAACATAGCACTGAATAATAAGATTTCCTTTTGTGTTGTAGGAAAAACCGAATTGGCTCCTGAAAAATTCACTTCAAAGTATGAAAGCGTGTTAATCTTTGGAAGAGCCTTTATTGCCGATGAAGATGAAAAAAAGAAAGCTCTGATTGGACTTATCAATAAATATTCCTCGGGCTATGAAAAGCAGGGGGGAAAATATATTGACAGGTCTATTCAAGATACATGTGTTGTTAAAATAGAGATTGACCAAATAACTGGGAAGGCAAACAGGTAATAGAAGATTCAGCCCTATATCCCTATCCGGGGGATACCTTACAGAAAAATACCCCGATTTGCTTAGATGGCATACTTAAATTCCCAATAAAGATAAATAATGCATTAATTATCCCCCATACAGGCTTGTGGCATGATAAAACATCATATATCCTTTGTAATAATCAAATTTATGAAAAAGGAGAAAGAGATTATGCATATGGCAGATGCTCTGATTTCACCTGCGGTTGGTGGAATAATGCTGGTTGCCACCGCTGGCCTAGCCACTTACTCAATCAAAAAAGTCCAAAATGATTTGGACGACAAAAAAGTTCCTTTGATGGGAGTCATGGGCGCCTTTATATTTGCATCCCAGATGATTAATATTTCGATACCGGCAACGGGATCGAGCGGTCATATTGGGGGTGGGATGCTGCTGGCGATCTTACTTGGCCCCTATGCGGGATTTTTAACAATGGCTTCTATTTTACTTATACAGGCGCTGTTCTTCGGAGATGGAGGATTGCTTGCCTATGGATGCAATGTATTCAACCTTGGATTTTATACGTGTTTTATAGCGTATCCTCTGATTTACAAGTGGATGACTCGAAAAGAACTTACTTCCGGCAGGATAGTTGGAGCTTCGATGCTTTCAGCTATTATTGGTTTGCAGTTAGGCGCATTTAGTGTTGTGTTGGAGACCTTGTTTTCTGGGAAAACAGAATTGCCTTTTCATACTTTTATCCTATTGATGCAGCCGATCCATTTAGCAATTGGAGTTGTTGAGGGGATTGTGACAGCGGCGATCGTAACCTTTGTTTGGAAGGCACGGCCGGAGATCCTTGAACGCAATGCCGCAGGCGACCCCATTGGCAATATCTCAATCAAAAAGGTACTGACGGGGATTTTGGCAGGGGCGCTAATTATTGGTGGATTTGTATCCTGGTTTGCATCTTCAGATCCGGACGGGTTGGAATGGTCCATGGAACGAACTGCTGGAACAGCCGAGTTAGAAGTTTCAGACAGTGTCTATGATACATTGGCCAATATACAAAGCAAAACGGCATTTTTACCGGATTATAGGTTTAAGTCGGCAAGTGAAGCGGATTCAAACAGTTATGCAGGAACCAGTATATCTGGAATTGTGGGCGGAGCGTTGACTCTTGGCTTGGCAGGATTGATTGGTTTGCTTATAAGTATATTTAAAAAGAAGAAACCGAAGATTGAAGGGTAATAAATGAAGGGGGGAGGGCGGAACTGACCGCCCCTTTTCGATTAGGAGAAGGAAATAGTGATATGTCAAAAATTGTGGATTCGATCTATAATGTAAGACTACTGGATGACTTGGCTCGCAAAGACACATCCATACACAGGATACCTCCAGTCATAAAGATTCTAACAACAATCGTCTATTTGATTGTTGTTGTGTCATTTGATCGATACGAGATAAGCGGACTTCTACCGTTTGTGTTCTATCCTATGATCCTTATTCTTCTGGCAGAATTACCGGCAAAGCCGATCTTTAAAAGGTTGCTTATGGTGGAGCCGTTAATCATTGGTATTGGGATTCTGAATCCGCTGTTTGATCCAAGAGGGTGGATTACTTTTGTATCGATCATGATTAAATGCGGACTGACTGTAACCGTATCCCTGATTTTAGTAGCAACGACGGGCATGGAAAGAATCGCGCAAGCTTTGAGAGCTTTGAAAGTGCCGAGTGTTTTCGTGCTGCAGCTGCTTCTGACATTTAGGTATATTTCCGTATTAATGGAGGAACTCGCAAGAATGATGAGGGCTTATTCTCTGCGTGCCCCTGGGCAGAAAGGGATCCGTCTGAAAGATTGCGGTTCTTTCGCTGGACAACTGCTCCTTCGTACCTTCGATAGAGCTCAACGTGTTTATGATTCTATGAGGCTGAGAGGGTTTGAGGGAGAGTATCCTATGGGATGCCAATCTAAGATTTTATTTAAGGATAGTATCTATCTAGGAGCCTGGAGTTTGTTTTTCATTATAGCAAGAGTCTACGATATACCTGTAATGATCGGTTCGTTGTTTGGGAGGTGAGTTAATCGATGAGTGATCATGAACTTGAAGTAAAAAACCTTCATTTTTCATATCCGGATGGTCATGAAGCCATCAAGGATATTTCTTTCACAATTTATCAGGGTGAATCTGTGGGCATCATCGGCGCGAATGGGTCAGGAAAATCGACGCTTTTGTCGTTGATTATGGGGGTTCTTTTTCCTGACAAGGGGGAAGTGAAAGTCGGAGATATTACCGTCACGAAAAAAACGTTATCGACGATTCGACAGAGAGTTGGGATGGTGTTTCAGGACCCGGATGATCAGCTCTTCATGACCACTGTCTTTGATGATGTAGCGTTTGGACCTAGAAATTATCATCTGGACGAAGAGGAAGTTAAAATCAGAGTCGAAGAAGCGTTGGCCATGGTTGGTATACCTCATTTGATAGAAAGAGCGCCCTTTAAGCTTTCGGGTGGGGAGAAACGGGCTGCGGCAATCGCCAGTGTACTTTCAATGAAGCCTGATACGTTGATCATGGATGAACCCACAACAGGTTTAGATCCAAAATCAAGGCGCAGATTGATTAACATCTTGAACGGTTTTAATCAGACAAGGATTATAACCAGCCATGATTTGGATATGGTCTTGGAAACATGTGAACGTATTTTAATTATAAAAGACGGTGAAGTTGCGGCGAGCGGCACAACGTCAGAGATTTTAAAAAATGGGGAATTGTTGGAGCAATGTGGATTGGAGATCCCTCTTTCCTTGCATGATTGTCCAGTGTGTGGAACGATGAAAGGGGGAAAGAGATGAAACTAAAGATATTGGTTGATAATAACACCCTTATAGATCACTATTTTTTGGGTGAGCCAGCGGTAAGCTATTATCTGGAGATTGATGATAAGCGTATCCTGTTTGATACGGGATATTCAGAAGTGATTTTGAAAAATGCTGAAGCCTTGCGAATCGATTTGAGTCAACTCACCCATATTGTTTTATCCCATGGACATAATGATCATTCCAACGGATTGAAAATTCTAAATGAAAGCATGGATATGTCAAAGGTGAGCTTAATTGCCCATCCCCATTGTTTTATTCCTAAGTACGATGGGGAGGAATACATTGGAGCACCTTATACAGAAAAAGAAATTCAAAAGAAGATGCATTATCACCCGAGTATTAAGCCCTATGCCCTATCGGAAAATTGCCTGTTTCTTGGTGAAATTCCCCAGATTATTGATTTTGAAATCAATAATTCTATAGGCAAGCAGAAGATGGGTCAGGAATGGTGCGATGATTATGTTATGGACGATTCGGCACTGGTATGTAAAAGCTCAAAAGGGCTTTTTATATTGACGGGGTGCTCTCATAGAGGAATTTGCAATATCGTGGAGTATGCCACAAAGGTCTGTGAAGACCATAGAATTCTTGGTGTTTTGGGAGGGTTTCACCTATTTGAGACGGATGAGCGTTTAATGAAAACAATCCATTATTTTGAGGAGCGCCATATCGAACAGCTCTATCCTTGTCATTGTGTATCCTTGAAAGCCAAGGCCAAAATGATGGATAAACTGAATGTCAATGAAGTGGGCGCCGGACTGGAAATTTCTATTTAATTATTTTTCATAGAATTCCGGCCCCATTCAGACATCAATTCCAGAATGGGAATAAGGGTTTTACCTTTTTCAGTGAGAGAATACTCCACCTTGGGAGGGACTTCATTATATTGCTCACGATGAATTAAGCCATCCTCTGCCAATTCTTTAAGCTGGTTGCTGAGTGTCCGATGGGCGATGGGCTGTAATTCATCCCGCAATTTGTTATAGCGTATGATGTTTAGCTTGTATAATTTGTATAAAATCAGCCATTTCCATTTGCCGTCCATTTTCGTAATGGTATAGTAGATCGGACAGTTGCCGTATTTACTCTCAAAATCCATGATTGAACCTCATTACTAACAAAAGGGATAGTATATAACAAAAATGTTCATACTTGTATTTCTGGTTATAAGATATACAATTTATCATGTAAAGTCAATTTAGCTTCGATAATGAACTGGAGGTTCAGGGTATGGACTTTTTAGAATTAGCAAAAAGCAGATATTCAGTAAGGAAATTCAGCACCAATCGGATTGTGGAAGAGAAATTAAGCTTAATATTGGAGGCCGGTAGGGTGGCGCCTACTGCGGTAAATCGTCAGCCGCAACGGATACTCGTTCTTGAAAACGAGGAAGATCTGGCTAAACTAAAGCCCTGTATCCCCTATCGCTTTCAGGAGACATTGGCTTTGTTAGTTTGTTATGATAAAAATGAAAGCTGGAAAAGATCATTTGACAACAAAGACAGCGGGGAGGTTGACGCAAGCATTGTCGCAACCCACATGATGCTGGAGGCCTATAATTTAGGCATCGGTTCCACCTGGGTGGGACACTTCGATCCGCAAGTCACAAGAGAAATGTTTCAAATTCCACAAAATATTGAACCGGTGGTATTGCTATTGCTGGGGTATCCGAGCCACGAGTCATCGCCCAATCCAAATCACTATAAACGCTTGGATAGAGCTCAGACGGTTTATTATGGATCTTTCCCTGAAGTTGAAAAGTAATCTAAACGCTTATAGCCTATGATAAAAGCCAGAGGAGCCTGGCCGGTATTATTATGCTAATGCCCAAGGAGGTCTATTCTGGATTTTCGTATTTTCGCCGATACTTTGGGCAGGGAAGCCTTCTATGATTTGGTTATCATCAAAAACACTTCTCTGTTTAACCAGGCTGCCGGATTTAACCAAGGTATTTTTGCCTAATTTGCTGTAGTCACAAACGATTGAGCCGGACTCTACGATAGTGTTTGAACCAATCGTTGTGCCATGAATGATGCAGCCTGGACCAATAGTGACATTATCCTCAATAATCAATTCATTGTCAGGCAATAAATGCAAGACTGAGTTTTCCAGTATTTGAACGTTATCGCCGATTCTTACAGGACCGTGTGAGTTACCAATGATTTTTACACCTGAAGCGATTAATGAATGGTGCCCTATTGTAACATCCCCTGTAATTTCAGCTGAATCATAGATAAAAGCAGATTCAGAGACTATGGGATACTTGGCACCATATTCATATAATTTCCCCATTTTTTCACTTTCCTTTGCCTCGTTATGGATGATATGTTCTATGTAGGTGCTCAGTGAAATATCGTTGCCTCTCATTCTGGAGATCATATTTTTATCTTCCTGAGTCAGCTTTCTTATTGTTTTGCCTGGTCTTCCCACAACTACAGACTCATCAGGAATAACACAACCCTCCGGAATGATGGTTCCTTCTCCGAATATACACATATTCCCTATTTTTGAGCCCGGAAGAAAAATAACACCATTTCCGATTTCACATAGATCACCGACTTCTGCGCCAATAACGATACTTTTATGACCAAAAATAGTCTTACCGCCTACTTTCAATGGGTGCTCAGGTGTTCCGATCAAGACGGAATTTTCAAGAATCCATGACGAATTGCCAAGGGTTATGGAATCATTGATGGAACGGAGAATGGAACCCTGAGCGATATAAACATTATTCCCCAGTCTTATCTTGCCGATTAACCTTGTCGAATCGTCAATTTTCAAATTGAGCATAACATACCTCTTGCATAGATTTATTTTTCATTCTCTTTAAAATGATGTTTGCCCCATTTACTTATACTTTCCAGGATGGGAAAAAACGATTCCCCTAAACTGGTAAGAGAGTACTCAACCTTAGGGGGTATCTGTGAATAGGCTTTCCTATGGATAAAGCCGTCTGCTTCCAGTTCTTTAAGCTGTTGGCTTAACATTTTATGGGTGATGTTGTTCAGAGATTTTTTGATTTCACCGTAGCGCATAACCTTCTCTTGAGACAAATGCCATAAGATAACCAACTTCCATTTGCCTGCTATTAAATTCATGGTGTATTCGATGGGGCAGCTATAGTTTACTTCGTTTTTGTTATCCATTCTATCTCTTTCCTTTTATATAGTATCCTACTAAAAAGTGCATACTTGTACCAGGTATTGTTTTTGATACTATTATAGCATAAGGGGAAAATAAAGAATGAAACATTGGAGGTAAACATTAACATGTTAAAAAGAATAGACCATACTAAAATGGGAAGCAGTGATTTAGGCTGGCTGAAAAGTAAGTTTCACTTTTCATTTGCAGACTATTATAACCCATCCAACCTTAATTTTGGGACGTTGAGAGTCATCAATGATGATTTGGTAGAGGCAGGTACAGGATTTGATACCCATCCTCACCGGGATATGGAGATTGTATCCTATGTTGTGAATGGGGAGCTGACCCATGGTGACAGCATGGGCAATAAAAGAACATTATCCCGGGGGCATGTCCAGTATATGAGCGCCGGGACAGGAGTATTGCACAGCGAGCACAATTTTGGAGAAGAGCTATTAAGATTTCTTCAAATATGGATTATCCCTAATAAGAAAGGCTACGAGCCAAACTATGGGGACTATCTATTTGACTGGAATGACAGGAAAAACAAATGGCTTCATATTGTTTCTTCTAAAGAAGGCGATGCCCCCATAAAAATCAATCAGGATTCCAATCTATTTGCCTTGGAATTAGATAAGGATCAGGAAATAGATTTTAAAGTAGGTAAGGACAGACAGGCCTATTTAGTGCAGATAGAAGGAAGTTCTGATATAAACAGTATCGTTTTGAATATGCAAGATGCCTTGGAGATTACAGAAGAAGATATCAAAATAAAAGCACTGGAAACGTCGCATTTTCTTGTGGTGGAAATGAAGAAATAAGTCTGTCATACTATGTTTGGGAGGTGTTCCAATGTTAGAAATAAAAAAAGGAACGAAAAGTTTTTATATAGGGGATTCGGAGGAGAAGCCATTGGCAGAAATGACATATGTTCTTTCCAATGATCATCTTATTATCATTGATCGCACCTATGTCTCCGAAGAATTAAATGGTCAAGGGATTGGTAAACTGCTGCTTAAAGAACTTGTGGATTGGGCGCGGAAGGAAAATAAAAAGATCAATCCCATTTGCCCTTATGCAAAGGCACAAATGGAAAAGAACCCAGAACATCATGATATGATCTACAAATAACTGTGGAGACAGGAACGGAATAGCGCTAAATAGCGATCCCGTTTTTTAATTTCTATGTTTATTGACTTATATGAAAAAGGGAGATATAATTTAGGTAACTGATGAGTTACTAACTCCTCAGTTACCTACTCGCGAGTTACTCAATTCGAAATGATCGAAAAAATTAATAATAGTAAGGAGAACAAATTGAGTTCTAAACCAAAGCAAAGACCGGATACCAGAGAACTGCTTTTAAAGGCTGCGATTAAAGAATTCTCAGAAAAAGGATTTGAAAAAGCAAGAATATCCGATATTGTGGCTTCCGCCGGTTATTCCCAAAGAACGTTCTATATTTATTTTGAAAGTAAGGACGCCATTTTTAAAGAGTTATTGACGGAGTGGGAAAAACGGTTAGCGAATAAATTTGATATCGAAGATGAGAAGGATTATAAGCAAAATATTTTAAACCGGTGGATTCAAATCATTGAATTCATGGCCCAGGACCCTGAGTATTCCAAGGCAGTATACTTTAAATCCCCTTATTTTGAAGAAACCAGGCAGCATATTTTTGAACATTTGATGGGAATATTGATTAAGGAACAAAGCCATGGCTTTTTGAGAACAAGCGTAGCGGTTGAGATCCTGGCCGAATCAATCCTTTCAGGTATAGAAGGGATAGCCTATCGGCATGTGATTAACAAAAAGGAGACGGATATTCCTAAGCTGGCGGAACAGATGGTGGATATTTATATCTATGGAGTGGGGATTTAATCCTTTAGCTATTACGTAAGAAGAGGTGGGATTGTAAATGAAAGAGGGTTCAAGTACAATCGACCGCAATCACACGAATCTGAATTCTTACCTTAAATCGATCAACCGGGTTATCGCCGAAGCTTTAAATGTCGATGAAACAAGCAGAATATCGGTTCAGACTAGCAAGACTCTTTTAAATGAAGCCTATCTTCAATATAAAGATAGTTTGCAGAATAAAGATGACTTGCAGAATGAAACCCTGAGTCAGGAATTGTATTTAATGATTAAACGCTATCTGGAACCCTATCAGAACATCATTGAAATACGGAAGGAATTGGAACAGGTTAAAAACAGCAAGTTCAGCCAAATCGAGAAGATTTGTCGGGAACTCTCTTATGGGGAGATCATTTTAAAAGTGCAAAACGGCAATCCTGTTTTAATAGAGTCTCTGAAAAAACAGGTGAAATTGATATAAACTCCAATGATTAATCATAAAGAAACCTAATATTTTCCCGAGCGGAAGACCGCAGGGAGCATTAAATAGCAAGGATTTCTCCTTTATATTTATGCTCCCTTTTTATTTTCTCCAAGAAAATAGGAAAGGTCAAAAAATCAAATCAAACATTTTTTAGAAGGGAGTCAAAAATTTAAATGATTGTGTGGTGGTCCTATACTATTATTTCCGATCGATGTAAACGATGTCTGAAATGCCTGGATGCATGCCCTGCGGGGGCCATCCTTCGGCCTGAACATGGTCCTCTCCGCATCCAAGAAGAAATTTGCATTCGGTGCGGCCAATGTATGCCTCAGTGTGCTTTTAGAGCCATCTCAAAAGTATTAAAACCTAAAATCGCTAAGAGTGGAGAAAGAAAGGAGATTAACTATGCCGGCATCCATAATTCCTAAACCAGACGGTGGCAAGGTTGTCAAGACCAATTGCTTTGAATGTCACGCCAAATGCGGTGTTCTCGCCCACGTGGACAGCTCCGGAACATTGGTTAAAGTTGAAGGAAATCCGGAAGACCCGCGCAACCAGGGCCGCTTATGTCCCAAGGGACGTTCGGCGGTCCAGATTTTAAATGACCCCCACCGGGTAAATTATCCTCTGAAAAGAGTTGGCAAAAGAGGGGAGGGCAAATGGGAGCGGATTTCCTGGGATGAAGCCATGGATACCATAGAAAAACGCCTGAAAGAGTATAAGAAAAATTTCGGCGGGGAATCGGTTGTCTTCGGACAGGGAACCGGGAGAGGGACGAACCAATGGAACCACCGGCTGGGCAATACCCTGGGAGTCAATCATTGGTGTTCACCGGCCCATATCTGTTTGTTGCCCCTTATGACCACTTCCCTGTATATGTTCGGCATGCTACCCATCTGGGACGGGTGTGATTTCGAACGCAGCCAATGTATGGTATTCTGGGGTTCCAACCTGGTCTGGACCGAAGCCACGATTTCAGCGGGAGAGGTGGGCCGCAGCCGCAATAGGGGAGCCAAGATTATTGTCATCGATCCCAACTATGAACATCCCCTGGCTTCCAGAGCTGATCATTTTCTTCCCGTGCGGCCGGGCAGCGACAGTGCTTTGGCCATGGCCTGGATTAATGTCATCATCGAAGAGGATCTTTATGACCACGACTTTGTTAAAAAGTGGACAAATGCCCCCATGCTCATCGATGCGGAAACCCTGGATCCCATTACGGAAGCAGCCTTTAAGAAGGAAGGCAATAAAGGGCAATTGATGATTTGGGATGAGATGACCCATTCCCCTCAACCCATTGGCAGTACCACAGCAAGTCCTGCCCTGAATATAACCCAAGAGATAACCTTAACGGATGGCAGAAAGATTACGGTTACCACAGCCTGGCAGATTCTGCGTCAACGGGCGGCTGCGATGCCTCCGGAAAAGGCGGCCAAACTCTGCTGGCTGGAGACTGACAAAATCAAAGAAGCGGCCAGGATGTATGCCACAACAAAACCCGGTGCTATCACCGTGTTCCAGGGCATTGAAGAGCACACTAACAGTAAGCATACCATTCAGGCCATTAACACGATCATGGCCATCACCGGAAATATCGATGTTTACGGCGGAAATATGTGGGTGCCTTTTTGGAATGAAATGTTAGGACCGCGTCTGGCCGGAATGCCGCCGGAGTCCCATGCCCAAAAAAGACTCAGCAACTTTAAGCATTATCCCAACAGCCATCCTACCCAGGTCTGGGATGCGATCCTCACAGGCAAACCCTATCCCATCAAGGCCTATATCTCCGTCCAGGGGAATCCGATTTCCTGGTCGGAAAATTCCAATAAGGTGGTGGAAGCCCTTCATAAACTGGATTTTTTGGTGGTCATGGATTATTTTATGTCCCCGACGGCCAATCTGGCGGACATTGTCCTGCCTTCAGCTCATTGGACGGAAAGAGATTATATTGCCGATGAATTGTGCGGACGCTGGTTTTTTGGTCAGCAAAAAGCGGTGGAACCTTTGTATGAAAGACGTTCGGACATTACCTTTATGAGAGAGCTGGGCAGAAGACTGGACCCCAAGTGGTGGCCCTGGAAAACCAATGAGGAATTATTTGATTTCCAACTAGAGCCCTATAAAATAACCTGGGCTGAATTAAAAGAGCAATGGATCTTTGAAAATACACCCTTTATAGAAAAACGCTATGAACAAAACGGTTTCCCGACGCCAAGCCAAAAACTGGAGATTTATTCCCTGATCTTTAAGTCCACGGACTCCGATCCCCTTCCGGACTATGAAGAACCGGCGGAAAGTCCTTACAGCCAACCGGGAGTAGCCAAAGATTATCCTTTTATTTTAACGACCGGACGCCGCTATCCCAATTACTATCATTCGGCTTACCGGGGCATCCCTTATCTCAGAGAACTTGCCCCTGAGCCGAGAGTGTTTATCAATTCAGAAACGGCCAAAAAGTTAGGCATAGGGGAAAATGAGGAGGTCTGGATTGAATCTCCCCACGGAAAAATCAAGATGAAAGCCCAGCTCACCGATGGGATTCACCAACGGGTGATTGCTTTGCCCCACGGTTGGTGGCAAGCCTGTCCCGAACTTGGCCTGCCGGGGTATCCGGACAACATTGCCAATGCGAACTGTCTCATCAGTGACAAATACCATGACAAAGATCTTGGCACACCGGGTTCCCGTTCATCCCTGTGCAAGGTCTATAAGGCTTAAGGGGGGAGAGACATGAGTAAACATGACACGCTTCTGATTGATTTGGACAGATGTGTCGGGTGCATGGCCTGCACAGTGGCCTGCAAAATAGAGAATAGAGTAGATAATGGAGTATTCTGGAACAGGGTATACAAGATGGGGCCGGAAGGACAGTTTCCCGATAATTTGGATATGTTCTTTTTTCCCAGGCAGTGTATGCACTGTGAAGACCCTCTCTGCATTAAAGTATGCCCCACCAAAGCGACCTATAAAACGGAAAACGGCGTGGTTTTAGTGGACCATAATAAATGCTATGGCTGCGGCTACTGTATCTGGGCCTGTCCTTATGATGCCCGAACCTTAAACAAGGAAAAAGGTATGGTGGAAAAATGCATGCTCTGTGCTCATTTGACGGAGAAAGGCGAAAAACCGGTCTGTGTGGCCACTTGTCTTGGCACTTGCCGTATCTTTGGGGATATCAATGACCCGAATTCGGAGATATCCATGTATCTGGCCGAACATCAGGACAGGGCCTTCCAGATTCACCCTGAAATCGGAACGAAACCGTCGGTGATTTATCTAAGACCAAGGAAGGGGGCCAAAAGATTATGCCAGTCCAATTCCCGTTAGTTTTTTCAACCTTGTGCCAGCGTTTGGCTTTGGGTACCTATATGATGAGCTTGATCGCCGTTTATTTTCTGGGAGTGGAATTCAATCTGTCCGCCATTGCCCTGGCGGCTTTAGTGGTGTTTTGTGCCGGACTTCTTGCTTCTCTCGTTCACCTGGGCAGACCGAACAGGATCATGAATTCCTTTGCCAACCCCCAATCCCATCTGACCCAGGAAGGAATCCTGTCACCCTTTGTGGCCTTGTTTCTTTTCCTGCAAGCCTTGGACGGCTGGCTGATAGCTTTAAATTCAGCCTTGCTGGTGCTGGTGCAGGTCCTGGCGTTCCTATTTTCTATCGCCTTTATTTATTCCACCGGCTTGGTTTATCAGTTATTTGCCCGGCCGGCCTGGAAGAGTAAAATGGTCGGCGTCAATTTCTTTCTTTCGTCCCTGGCCATTGGCTCCATTGGCGCTTATGCCTGGGGAGCTTTAAGTGGTTTAGACAATGTGACATCTTTATTGTATCTTAGTGCAGTGACCCAGATTCTGATCATTTTGGGTCAGCTTTACTACTCGGCCTATGTGAGAAGGCTCGGGTACGGAGTAGCCATCAATGTCCTGAGCGGGGAATTTAAAATGCCCTATCTGGGCTGGGTTATCACGGGAGTGGTCTTGCCCCTGGCGTTGATTGCTTATGCCGCTCTGTCCGGAGGCAGCGGCTCTATAGCTCTGGCCCTTTTGCTCAGCGCCCTCTTGGGATTGGTATTCTGGAGGATGTTCTTCTTCCTTGCCGGCAAGCATATTAAGTTTTTCCCTCAATATGAAAGTGATTTAAAGACGATTTTTTAGTACTTGCCGGGAAAGCGATAGTAAACTATTAAATAATGGATTGTACTTTTAAAATCCCGGATTGCCTTGTTTCTTGTTGCGGCAATGACGAGGAGGCGGATAAAGCCTGGCAGTTGTTTATGACCAATGGGTATCATCCTTTTCTTCGTGTTAAATTGAGTTTATTTCATGGTTTAAATGTGTTATAATCTAAGTAAGAGATATTCAGGGGCGGTGCCGCTGGATATCTCTTTTGAATTTGGGGATATAGAATTAACTGCTGACAGAAAAAGTGCTGACCTTTACAGGATACAGCGCTTTTTTCTTTGCATAATTTCAATTCTATACTATTTAAAATGAGGAGGAGATCAGAATGCTATTAATTAAAAATGGAACGATTCTTACTATGACGGGTGACCCTATTGGAAATGGACAAATATTAGTGGATGAGGGCAAAATCCTTTCCATAGGAAAGGGTATTTCCATACCTGAACATTGCGCAACAATAGATGCTGGGGGCGGTTTTATCATGCCTGGCATGATTGATGCTCACTGCCATGTGGGGATGTGGGAGGACGGACTGGGCTTTGAGGGAGCGGACGGCAATGAGGGGACTGATCCGGTGACACCGCAGCTTAGAGCCATCGATGCCATTAACCCAAGGGACAGATCTTTTGCGGAAGCCTATGAAAATGGTGTTACCTGCATCTGCACCGGTCCCGGCAGCTCCAATGTTATAGGGGGGCAATTTACCACGATTAAAACCAAAGGGATGAGGATAGACAAGATGATCCTTCAGGAAAGGGCGGCGATGAAGGTTGCTTTTGGCGAAAATCCCAAAACAAGATACAGTGCCAAGCAACAAATACCTTCTACGAGAATGGCCACCGCGGCTCTCTTAAGAGAGTATTTGTTTAAAACCCAAAATTATCTGGACCATAAAGAGAATAATTCTGGGTTTGACCTGAAGCTTGAAAGCCTAATCCCGGTGGTGAAGGGTGAGTTGAATGTCAAAGCCCATGTTCACAGAGCCGATGATATTTTTACGGCGATTCGTATAGCCAAAGAGTTTGGCCTTAAGATGACCTTGGAACACTGTACTGAGGGACATTTAATTGCTGATGAACTGGCAGGGGAAGGCTTTTCCGCAATCATCGGGCCATTCATTGGCCCCAGGGGGAAAGTGGAGTTAAAGGAGCTGACCTTTGATACGCCGGCGATCTTGCATGAAGCCGGGGTAAAAATAGCCTTAATGACCGACCACCCTGTAGTTCCCGTACATTATCTGCCCTTTTGCGCCGCCCTGGCGGTAAGAGCGGGATTAGATGAAGAAACCGCCCTCAGGGCCATAACAATTAATCCCGCCGAAATCCTGGGGATTTCGGAGCGGGTAGGTTCCCTTGAGGTTGATAAAGACGCAGATATTGTGGTCTTTGATAAACATCCCTTGGACGTTCAGGCGAGAACGACCTGGGTGCTGATCGATGGAGACGTTGTTTTTAAGAGGGGATAAGTATAAACAGAGGACGCCAAGCCAGAATAAGTATATCTGTTTGTGAGCATAGATGGGGGGCTGCGGCGTGAATGTCATCGAAATCAAGAATTTGACTAAATACTATGGCAAGTCCAGAGGAATCACCGATGTCAGCTTTAATGTGGAGGAAGGGGAGATTTTCGGCTTTATCGGGCCCAATGGGGCAGGGAAATCCACGACGATCAGGACTTTGCTATCGTTGCTCTATCCCACCAGCGGCAGCGCAACGATCTTCGGCAAGGATTCCATTAAATATGCACCGGAAATTGCCAGGGATGTGGGCTATTTACCCTCTGAAGTTTTTTATTACGACAAAATGAAGGTGGGTGAACTGTTAAACTACGCGGCGAGTTTCTATAAGAAGGACTGCAGTAAAAGAATCAAGGAACTTGCCGGGATTATGGAGCTGGATCTGAGCAAGAGAATTGATGATTTATCCTTTGGCAACAAAAAGAAGGTGGGAATCGTTCAGGGCCTCCTGCATGAGCCGAGGCTGATCATTCTGGATGAACCGACCAGCGGCCTTGACCCGTTGATGCAGCAGAAATTCTTTGATCTGCTGTTGGAAGAAAACAGGAAAGGCGCTGCCATTCTTTTGTCTTCCCATATTTTAAGCGAGGTTCAGAGGCTGTGCAGCCGGGTAGCCATCATCAAGGATGGCAAAATTATTAGGCTGGAAAAGATAAGGGATTTAACGGAAAACAATTATAAGAAGTTCAAAATCGAGATCAAGGAAGAGATGAGCAAAGACCGCTTCGCCCTGGAGGGGATCAATAACCTGGAGATCAAGGATGGGAAAGTGAGCTTTTTGTTCAAGGGGAATATCAATCACATTATAAAGAAGCTTGCGGAACTGGAAATAAACAATCTCTGGATCGAAGAGCCGAGCCTGGAGGAAATCTTTATCCATTATTATGAAAAGGAGGCCTGATGCTGATGAACATCTTTTGGCATGAGCTTAGGGCCTACCGCAAATCCATCATGATTTGGGCAGGTGCCATGACCCTGTTGGCGGTGGCCTATATTTTCCTTTTTCAAGGATTGGGTCGGGATATTGCAGATTTCAAGGCATTTCTCAGCAACATGCCGGATGTGATGATAAAGAGCTTCAATATACTGGTTGAGAGCATCTCCACCCTGGAAGGCTTCTACTCTTTTGTCTTCTCCTTTGTCCTATTATGCGGGGCAATCCAGGCGATGAATCTCGGAACCGCTATCGTGTCCAAGGAGGTGCGGGATAAAACCGCGGATTTTCTGCTGACCAAACCGGTAAGCAGGATCGGGATCATCCTGTCCAAACTGCTGGCGGCTTTAGTTGTTTTGGTGATGACCAATATCATATACCTGGGCTTGACGACTTTCGCGGCGGTGGCGGTGGTCAGCAGGTTTAATCTGAAAGTATTCTTCCTGATTTCACTGACGCTGTTCTTTGTACAACTGCTCTTTCTGGCTCTGGGCATCCTGATTGCGGTGATCGCCGGAAAAATAAAGTCAGTGATCTCCGTATCTCTGAGCACTGTTTTTGGGCTCTATGTCCTGGGTTCCCTCGGCTCGATTCTTGGGGAAGAGAATGTTCGGTACTTTTCGCCGTTCCGGTATTTTGATCCGGTGTATATCATCGACCATGCCGCTTATGAAACCTCTTTTGTCGTAACCGGTATGGTCTTGATCATCGCCGCTATCGGGGTAAGTTGTCTGGTCTATGCGAAGAAAGATATCCATACTGTTTGAGGAGGGATCGCGATGAATATTTTTCTGAGAGAATTGAAGGCCCAGCGCCGATCACTGATCATTTGGAGTATCGTCATCTTTCTAATGATCGTTTCCTCCATCGGAAAGTTTACAGCTTATGCCGAAACAGGCCAATCCATGAACGCATTATTGTCACAAATCCCCAGTTCGATCAAAGCGGTCTTGGGGATGGGGAATTTTGACCTGACCAAAGTCAGCGGATTTTATGGGATGTTATATTTGTATCTTCTTTTATTGGCCACCGTTCACGCCTCTTTGCTGGGTGCCAATATCATCGCCAAGGAAGAGCGGGACAAAACCACAGAGTTTTTGCTGGTGAAGCCTGTCTCCAGAACACAAGTTATAACCGCCAAACTTTTGGCGGCCCTTTTCAATAGTGTGGTCTTCAACCTGGTTACCCTGATTCTTTCCATCGCTCTGATAGGGAAGTACGCCAAGGGAGAGGATATTACGGCAGAGATAGGGATCTTGATGGCCGGGATGTTTATTGTGCAGCTGATCTTCTTACTGATCGGCACCGCGACGGCAGCCGCCGGCAAGCGTCCGAAATCCGCTCCCTCGGTTGCGACGGCAATTTTACTGGTGACTTTCCTTATTTCGTCGGTGATCAAGATCAACAGCAGTCTTGCCCCTTTGAAATATCTAACCCCATTTGCTTATTTCGAGGCTGAAACTCTGCTGGAGGGCGGAGGATTCGAACCGGTATTTCTGCTTTTGTCCTCGGTGATCATTGTGCTGCTGTTTGTTATTACTTATGCTTCTTACAAAAGGAGAGACCTGCATGTTTAAAAACAGTCACTTTTTAAAATGACTAAGTTATATTGCTTGTAAAACAATACATACCCGTATTTTATTGGCTTCAGATTCGGCGTAGATATCGCCGTCGTGAAGCTCAACAATACTTTTGGCGATAGCCAGTCCAAGTCCGGAACCTGGCATCCTCGAATTCCTGGATTCGTCAACCCGGTAAAACCGCTCGAATAAAAGCGGCAGGAGTTCCGTGGGTATTGTATCGCCTTGGTTTTCGATGAGAACGGTTACCTTGTTCCCTTCTTTCTTAATGTGAACGGCAATATCCCCGGGAAGATCTTTATAGCTGTATTTGATGGCATTGGAAAAAATATTTTCGAATACTCTGGCCATCAGGTCGGAGTCGACCTCAACCTCTATAGTGGGATGGGAAAAGCTTTTTACAAAACATAGATTATTCTGTTTGGCGAGAAGGGAAATCTCGCCAATTTGCTGCTCGATAAGTTCAATGAGATTAATGGAGGATTTGTTAACCTGTATGATTCCGTTGGAGAGTTTGGTGTACTCAAATAAGTCCTCGATTAACTTTTTTAATTTTAGGGATTTGGTATACGCTTTTCCCAGGTATTCATCCAGATGGTCCTGGGTTTCATATTTTTTATCATTTAACAACGAAAGGTAGCCGATGATGGTGGTAAGAGGGGTCTTTAAATCGTGGGAAACGTTGGTGATCAGTTCATTTTTCGTCTTTTCCGCTCTTTTTTCATCCTCAATTTTGCTTTTTAATTGTGCGGACATATAATTGATGTTTTGAGCAAGGACTTTAAACTCATCATCACCTTTTACCGCTACGGTAAAATCGAGATTGCCCTTGGATATTTCCAGAATACCGCCGGCAATCTCTTTAAGATAATTCACTTTATTTTTGATAAGCAAACTATTGAAAATAAAAAAGGCAAATATTGAGAGGATAACGGAAGAGGGCAGAAACCAGAAAGACGGCAGTAACCCGGGTGGGAGAAGTCCCAGGGCGGTATAAACAAGACCTGCTCCCAGCAAACTTGCCAAGTTGAATATAAAAAGCTCGAGGCCCAGGCTTTTTAGGCAAACCCCTTTGATCCAGGAAATTAACCTATTCAGAAAGACCAGAAACCTCTCGTATCTGCCTGTGCAAGCTAAAATAATCAGAAAAGAGGCTGAGGCTAGGCCTAAGGAGAGAAAGATGTCATCAGTAAAGGAGAATTCAGCTATACCGACAACAAGGGAAAGGGCAGAGCTGATGATCCCTTTCCAAATGTTCGATTTTAAGTTGCTTGTGACTGTCAACATGATAACGAAAACAATGGCTGCGGCGGTAAAAGCTATTTCCTGCCATTGAGACAACCACTTATAACTGTTAAAGGCTATCCAATAGGCGGAAATTGATAAACTTAGGCATAGGGCAAGCCTTATCATAGTTGCCTTGATCATGTTGGTGTTAGCTTTCGTTATCAATTTTATAGCCTACCCCCCATACGACTTTAATATATTTGGGTTCTTTCGGGTTGATTTCGATTTTTTCTCTGATATTTCTGATATGAACCGCAACCGTGTTTTCCGATTCATAGAAGGGTTCATTCCACACGCTTTCATAAATGCTTTCAATGCTAAGGACTCTGCCCTTATTCCTGGCAAGAACCTCGAGTATGGAGAATTCCGTTGGAGTAAGCTTGATATCCTTTCCATCTACTTTTACCTGGTGGCTTGCAGTATTGATGACAAGCCCGCCTATCTCAAATTCATCCTTTAACTTAGGGGTAAAATCGTTTAGTCTGGTATAGCGCCTGAGCTGGGATTTGACCCTGGCTACGATCTCCAGCGGGTTGAAGGGTTTTGTCACATAATCGTCAGCTCCTGTGTTTAATCCCAGGATTTTGTCGACATCTTCACTTTTAGCGGACAGCATGATAATAGGAATGCCATTGTCTTTCCGGATTTTTATGCAGGTCTGTATACCGTCCAGTCTTGGCATCATGATATCCAAAATAATCAAGTCAAAATCAATTTTTTGCAGCATTTGCAGGGCTTCGATTCCATCCGCCGCTGTAGTTACTTCAAACCCTTCGCATTTTAAATAAATCGCCAGCAAATCTCTTATTTCGTCTTCGTCATCGGCTATTAGTATTTTGTAGTTGTCCATAGCCAGCTCCCTTCAATATCTTGATTAGATTGTCCAGCCAGTAAGCGCTGAGAATTCCCACCAGGGGCATGATGGGGAAGGCATAGCGGCTAAACGTATAATAGGGTAAATGGATGATATTAAAATATCCGATCACCAAAAGTAGGATGAAGGGCAGGGAAGACTCCCGCCTTTTTTTGAACAGTCGAACGGTTCCTAAGGCTGCGGTAATCAGGACCAGCCAATGAAAAGATCCGGCCCGGGTAAAGCTCACTCCCAGGATCTCTTTCCAGTAAAACGGGTAATTCCAAAAGTGCCAGGACTTACCCAAAGTATACCATAGTATATAGTGAAGGGGCTGTTTTGCCCCATAGGTTTTGAGCCTGTAAATGCCGGTATCCTTTTCATTTTGATTTGTTTCCCAGGCTGTCTGGCCTATATTATAGGGGGTATAATCCTTAGTCTGGTCATAATTCAGATAGGTTCCCTGTAAAAACGGATTTCCTGAGGAGAAAGTCAGGGGAATAAATTTGTCAAAAACATTATAATTTCTGACCCACCAGGGGCTCATGATTAGTGTAAATCCAACCAGGGCTACCGCAGTCAATTTTAGCATATCGCGTAATTGATATCTTTTTATAAGCCACATGACCAGAATAACGACGGGATAGGCGGCGGCGGTAGGGCGGAACAGGCAGGCAATCCCCCAGATAAAACCGCCTAAGATATAATAGTGAGTTTTTCTTTCTGTGATGGCGAATATGGATAGATAGAGCAAGAGCAGTAGCAAAAATTTAAAAATTACTTCGGTAAGAATAAGGGTAGCGGCATAATATTCGGCAACAAAAAAGAGGTCGATCACACATGCACAAAGGGCTACTCGGCTGTTAAAAATTCTTCTGCCGATGAGAAAAAGAAGGTACAGGGAAAGGGTCTGCAAAATAACCTGAAAGACTCGGAAGGCGACGATCCCTGCCGCTTTTCCGAAAATCGTCATAAAAAAGGCCAAAACAAACGTGATGCCCGGCATGATATAAACCGTAGGTTCTTTCGTATCGTGATACGTAAGCATGCCGGTATCCATAAATGTCCACGCGCTCCTTATGTACTTGACATCGTCATTGTTCGCTTTTTCAATACTACCTAAAAGACAGGAATCACCATAAAGAAGTACCGTAGACAGGCAGATGATAAAAAATAGGGCCAATATCGTATAAAGGGTTATTTTAATCTTTTTTTCTTCGCTTTTTAAACTAAACATCATGTGCTCCTAGTATTGATTTATTTTAGTTATCTTGAAACAAAATAGGCCCCGGCAATGATCAGGAATAGGCCAAACCATCTGGTCAGGGGCAGGTTTTCCCGGAAAACAAACATGGCGACAAACGCCGCCGCTACATAACAAAGACTTTGCAGCGGGTAGATCATAGACAATTCGTTTTGTGCCAAAAGATAGAGCCAGATAACCGTGGCGACGGCATAGACCAAAAGGCCGCTTAAGACATAAGGGTTCAGCATGCACCTTAAAACGCTCTCGAGCCCGAGCTTAAAGGAGGCTCCCTGCATTCCGAGCTTCCATAGGGTTTGCCCGGTAACCAATAACACTATATTGACAGTCAATAAAAGATAGGTCATTTGAGGTAATTCTCCTTGCCGCTGCCCATTTGGAGTACCCCGAATTCCTGAATAAGCCGGGTGATTTTCTCCTGCATAGTGGAAACCACGATAGTAAGATAAAACATCAAGAGCAGGATAAAGATTAGGCCTGTTAAAAATAAGAAAGCAGGGGGATAGGAAATGTTTAATAAATGGGCGCATTTTTCTGTAAGGTCTTTATTCAAGGAAAGGACAACCATGATGATCCCGGTTACTATCCAAAGGATACCGTATTTAAACTCTAGTACTCTTTTTTTAATGAAGAACAGGGTAATGCTCAAAAACAGCATGGACAGGATCAAACAATAGGTATAAATACTCATTAGATATTCTCCTTTAGCCTGATGTTTGTTTTAGAATGCAATTTAGGCTGCAGCATTAAGACGCAGGTAACCTTTAACATGTAGTAGAGGGAGCGGAGAGGAGTGATCGACGACTTCCCTCCCTGGCGCTTGTCCATGTTTACGGGAATTTCCGTAATCCGAATCCCCCTGTTAAAGGCAAAGACAATGGTTTCAACTTCAGGATAATCCTTGGGATAGTATTGGGAAAAAAGCTCGATGCCTTTGCGGTTTACCGCCCGAAAACCCGAGGTGGTATCATAATACTTTTGCCGGCAGAGAACGGAAACCAGCTTGGAAAAAAACAAAATTCCCGCTTGGCGCATGCCGGTTGGTTTATAGGCGGTCTTTTTTATAAAACGGGAGCCAATGACCATATCGGCCTCGTTTTTACGGATGAGTTCAACAAGCCTTCTCAGGTCCCGGGGGTTATGTTGCCCGTCTCCGTCCACTTGGACAACCAGGTCATAATTATTCCTCTGGGCATAAATGTACCCGGTTTGAACGGCTCCTCCTATCCCAAGGTTTTGCAGCAGATTGATAACCCAAGCTCCTCCTTTTACGGCCTCAAGATAGGTGTTGTCGGTAGAACCGTCATTGATTACAACCACATCGATTTCAGGGCAAGACGATTGTATCGATTGAACAACATTGCGTATGTTTTTTTCTTCGTTATATGCCGGGACTACAGCGAGTATCTTCATAACGGGGCCTCCTGCTATGTTTGAATTCGTTTTTAGCACTTTTAATTGTAACTTAAGGAAATTAAGAAAAGCCTCAGAGTTGATGAAGACTTTCTGAAGAACCGGAGAAGAGATACTGAAGCAGGAAGGTTGGGTGGAGGTGCAGCATAAAAATACACCAACCATGAGGAGTGGTTGGTGTCTAATGTGTTTTTTACCTTCATTTTGCCTTATAATGGAGGTGCACCGCGGTTTAGCCCTAAGTTTTCAGGCGTTCGGAGGTTTAAACATGGAAATCAAGCATTTGGAGTATTTTGTTGAAGTGGCTCGCCAGAAGAGTTTCAGTAAGGCTGCGGAAAAATGCCACGTTACTCAATCAACCATCAGCAAATTGATCAAAGATCTGGAAAGGGAACTGGGCACTTCGCTGTTTAACCGGACATCCAAATATGTGCAATTGACGGATACAGGGGCTATATTTCTGGATCAGGCTCTGGAGATCGTAACCCTATTCGGAAATTTAACCCACGAATTTCAAAATCGAATTAAACTTGAACGAGGAAAAGTTTCTATTGGCCTATTGCCCATTACCGGAACCACTCTATTTGCTGAATTGCTGGGAGATTTTAAAAAGAAGTACCCGCAAATAGAAATCAGCCTTTCCGAGCATGGGTCGAAAAAAGTTATCATGGATATTTTAGACGGAACCTTAGATGTGGGAGTCGTCTGCAGCGTGCCGGACAGTCAGTATTTTGACTCCTTTGCTTTTGCCGAAGATCCTCTATATGTTATCGTTTCGGCCCAGAATCCCATCAGCAAATCAGCATCCCTCGATCTTAAATCATTGGCGGATGAACCCTTTGTTTTATACACCAGTGAATTCAGCTTGCATGACGAGATCATCAGTAAGTGTAAAAATGAAGGCTTTGCGCCCAACATTATTTTTGAGACGTCCCAGTTTGAACTGATGACCCAGATGGTGGCTGCTGATTTGGGAATCGCTTTCCTGCCGGGGGCTGCTTGCCGAGAACTAGACCCGCGGCGTTTTGCGGTTATACCGGTGACTAACCCGCAGATTATTCACCAGATGTTCATTATCTGGAAACGAGGGCGTTCGATGTCCCATGCAGCTAATTTGTGGTTGCAGTTTGCCGCCAAATCCTTTGCCGAAAATTGATCTGCCGCGAGGGGAAAATATACATATTTAAGGCTTTTACCTTTCTTTAGGAAGGAAAAAGCCTTTTTTATTTTGCCGAGCAAATGATATTGCGAATGCATAATTATAACTATCTATTATATCGATAGATTGCATGACAACTATCTATTTTACAAATGCAAGGAATGGTTATACAATCGAGCATAGAAAGAGAAAGAGGTGAGAATTCTTGACTCAGGGGTTACGTTTTATCGTGCAGATCGCTTTGCTTTGGGTAATCTATCAATTGGGAAATTGGGTGGCGGAAAAAAGCCATCTTCCCATTCCGGGAAATGTTTTGGGAATGATTATCCTGTTTTTGTTATTGTTGATGGGAATTATTCGGATCGAATGGATCGAAGAAGGAGCAGATTTTCTGCTTAAACATCTTGCTTTTTTCTTTATTCCCATTGCCGTAGGATTGATGCAATGGATTGGTCTATTCCAATTAAGCGGAGTCCAGCTTCTCGTGTCAATTATTCTTGGCACAGCAGTATGCATCATGGTTATGAACTCAGTGGCCACAATGCTGGTCCGGTTTCGTTCGCCTAAAGGAGGAGTTTAAATGAACCTGCTGCTTGTATTGATTACGACTGTTATTACGGTAGGTGCCTATGTCTTTAGCCGTTTCTTAAATAAGCGTTATCCAAGTCCATTGGTCAATGTGGTATTTCTGAGTACTGCCTTAATCGTCGCTGTCTTTTGGATTTCCGGTGTTACGGTGAGCCAGTACCAGGATACCAAGACTATTTTGACTTATTTTCTAGGACCGGCGACAGTGGCTTTAGCTATCCCGCTCTATCGGAACCGAGAGATATTGAGACAAAATATCCTTCCGGTGTTGGGTGGGATCGTAGTGGGAACTACGGCCAATATCGTTACGACGGCTCTGGTGGCAGAATTTTTAGGGCTGGATAAGCTCATTGTGACATCCTTAGTGCCTAAATCTGTGACCGTTCCCATTGCCGTCAGCGTTTCCAGCATCTTAAACGGTGATCCGACCCTTACTTCGGTTTTTGTCATTGCTACCGGTATGATCGGGACCTTTCTGACCCCTGTTCTGCTGAATCTGTTCAAAGTGACCAATCCGCTGGTGCGCGGATTAGCCTATGGAACGACTGCCCATGGTCAGGGTACGGCATCGGCGCTGGCAGAGGGAACGATTCAGGGTTCCATGTCCGGTGTGGCCATGGGAATTGCCGCAATTTATATGTCGGTTGCCGCTCCGTTTTTAGTCAATCACTTATTAAACCTGTAAGCGAAGGGTTGTAGCCTCAGCCTGAAACGGTCTGCCCCCGGCAGGCTTAAGCCCGTATGTCCTTAGCCAGCACCTGAAGGGCTTGGGGGTCGCAATAAAATAGGCTCCTTCTTGCTTGATCAGGATGCCTTCTTCTTTAAGCTGCCGAATGGTGTAAAATAAATGGAGATAGCTTACGCCCAGATATTCCGCTTGGAAGCTGGCTGGTTCAAGGCTATCCCCTGCAACTGCTGGTCTTTGTCCTGGGCACCTGCATAGCGGGGGCTTCTATTGGAATGGTGCTTAATCTGGAGGTCATGACGTTTCCCATCGAAAGCGCCTGTGCCCTGCTGGCGGAAAAGACCGGAGTTGCGTTTTCTCGTATCCGCTATGGAGTGGATATCCTATCGGTAGCCGGTTCGGTTCTGCTTTCGCTTATTTTCTCCTTGCCGCTTTTTGCGCGGGAAGGCACCGTCATCAGCCTGTTCCTGCTGACGGCAGCAATCAGCTTTACCAAGAAAATCTACGAAAAGTCACATACAGTAAAGCGATTCAACAGAGGGTCGAGGCGGTTATAGCAAGATATTTTTTAGCTGTGACAAATCCGAAATAATATAATCAATTTCTACATCACAATCTTTGCTTCTGTGCTTTGGATTATACCAGCAAGAATCAATAGTACTGTTTTTGGCCCCTATCATATCAGCTTTAATGCTATCTCCTATGAGAAGTACTTCACTGGGCTTTAGCTGACTTCTTTTGAAACATTCATCAAAAAATTTTGCGCTGGGTTTTTCATGCCCAATATCGTCAGATACAAATACATTCGAAAAATAAGACAATAAACCGGCTAATTCCAGTCGTTTCAGTTGCATTTTCAGAATGCCGTTGGAGGTCACAAAAAGCTTGTAATGTGCGCTTAAACACTGTACAGATTCCGCTGCATAGGGCTCCATGAAATACTCTTCCGATAATTTTTCTTGAAACACATTTTGAAATGCAGTAGGGCCATGCCGAAGGTCTAATTGCTCAAATAATTGTTGAAATCTAAGCTTTAGGACATCTTGAACCGAGAGTGTGCCTTGCTTTTGGAGAAGCCATAATTGATCGTCTATACTCCGAAATAAGTCGTAAGTTTTGTCATCGTATGTGATGCTGAAATGATGAAATGTTTTACACAGTGCCTCTCGACTACATTGCTCGAAATTTAAAAGGGTATCATCTACATCCAAAAATAAAGCTTTGTACACTAAGAAATCCTCCTGAACAGCAAGTCGTATTACAAATCATCAATTTTCATACGGTCAAGTTCTTCTTGTTGTTGCGTCTTGCCGCGTTTCAAATCTGCATTATATTTTATAAAGTACTTTATCGCAAAAAAGATTCCAACAACAATAGCGATGGATAGAATCCCGCTAATAAATAACATGATTGTTGCTATAAACATAGTTATTCCTCCGATTTCTTAGAGTGTTTTCTGTACTCCGTGATCAATATTTTTGCAGTGTCAAAATCGATTTTTTCATTGACGGCCAATCTTTTGATCAGGGAAACAAAGGGGTCATTTGAAGCATCTTCACTAATATTGATTTTCTGAATAAGACGGTCTAGGCGTAAACGCACAGTTGGATAGGTTACACCGTAGATTTTTGCTATTTCTTTTAGTGAACCGGATGTAAGCAAGAAGTTTTTTGTGAAAGCGACATCTTCATCATCCAGATTTGACATCCACTCAGGAATGACTTCCATAGTTTTAATCCACGCCTTTCTTTGTGATTTTAACTATGTTAATGGTACTCTTTAATATTGTTAAAGTCAATAGGGAAGTTTGCTTTTATTTTTGTTATAATTTTCCCGTCTGTTGCTGTCTGGGTTCCTGCTAACTGCTCAGATTATTAAGAGTTTCTAAAAGATAACGGAGCCCTTCATCCTAGTTTATTTCTGCGATGGGAGGGCTCCGTTTAAGGCTTTCAGATTATTGACCAATTATAATGGAAAGCATACTTGACATTTGAAGTCTCCAGGTGTAGCATGAATGTAAAGTGAGCTTTCCATTATACTGTGAGGGGAGTGTTATAGTGAAGAATCGACTAGAAGAGATCAGGAAACAACATGGCATAAAGCAGGAAGAGCTTGCGGAGGCTTTGGAAGTTTCCAGGCAAACGATAGGTTCTTTAGAAAATGGACGTTACAATCCATCAATACTACTTGCATTCAAAATTGCTCGATATTTTAAAATGTCTATTGAGGAAATTTTTATCTATGAGGAGGAATAAATATGAAAGATAATCATGCCACCCGCTATATAATTTTTATACTGTTAGGAGTGATAGTTTTAGCTGTTGGGATTTTTGGGATAGACGATAACTTAAAAACTATTGCTGGCTTATGTATCGGTATAGGTGCAGGATTAATCGGCATGAATGTTGCGAATTTAATTATGAATCTTTATTACAAAAAGCACCCAGCTATAAAAAAACAGAGTGATATTGAATCAAAGGATGAGCGTACTGTTGCCATTACCAATAAAGCAAAAGCTAAGGCCTTTGATATCATGATAAGAATCTTAATTGTTATTCCATTTTTAATGATCCTTATCGATTTACCACTATGGATGATACTTGCTACCGTCGCACTTTATGTGTTTGGGTTCTGCGTACAAATATATCTCACAATACGTTATAGCGAAGAAATGTAATATTTTTATCTTGAGTACAAATGCTTATGACACATCGTGATAAGTGTAATTGCAGCGAGCCTAAATTGGCTCGCTGTCGTCATTTGGCATTTACCATTTTATCTCGTTCAACCTATAAACGCGGTGATTATTCCAGCGCCCCGATGAAGTTATATACGATGATGATATAATATAAGAAACATGATGAAAAGAAAGGAGGATGGTTCTTAATGAGCAGGGCATTCGTAAGTGAAAACGATGGCTGGTACAGGTGCGTCAAGCATAGGGAGCATTGTATGATGGCTAACGAAAAAGGGAATTGTCTTCTTGACCATTGCCAACAATACCCGGAAAAAGACAGGAAAGAGGAAAAGGAACCTCCCAATAAAAACAAATGAATTGAGAAGATACCAATAAAGAGTTACTTTGAATATATACTTGAGGAAGATACCCCGCCATCAACCGGAAAAGAGCTTCCTGTTATGTAACCGGCTTTTTCACTTATTAGGAAGGCCACCATATCTGCAATATCTTCCGGCTTTCCGATCCGCTTTAAAGGGATACGATCTGCACAGCGTATCTCTGTTTGGCAAGCCCCATGCCTGAACTGCCACATGTTACAATAGCAACTTTTTTATCTTTCATAATTGCCACCTCTTTCTTGAAAATCACGCTTTTTCAAGGGAGTATACCGGAATTTGATTGATGAGTTATATTTGTAAGATCGGTTTGCATACCGGACAGCATTATCTCTATTGCAATAGAGAGGCTCTTGTCCACGCTGACCGGATTACCAAAACCATGATTCTGATCGAGAGAAGCAAATCCATGCAATACGCATCTGAACATTCTAATGATATGAGTAATATCAGTTTTGGATTGAGGGAATGCGGACATGACTTTTGCAACAAGGCTCAAAATATCATCAGATATTTGCGCGGCCTTTTCGCTTTGCCATTTATCTACCCATTGAGTAGCTTCATAGAGCCCAGGATGGTTTCGGGCGAAATTAACATAGGCTTTGCCTATGGCATGAACAGCATCTTTGCCGGATAACCCAATGGCAGCTTCCGCCATCTCACTTCTGAGACAGTTCAGTCCATAAATGGCCAGCATACTGTTCAATCCTTGCGCACCATCGACATAAGTATATAGGGAAGGCGTTTTGATTTTCAGTTGGCTTGCAAGTTCTTTTAATGTTACATTGTTGAGACCTTTTTCATCCGCGATTTTCACAGCGGCTTGAAGCACGGTCTCCCTATCTAACCCTTTCTTCACCATGTTTTTCACCTACCGCAGCTTTTCTCTTATTCGTTGAAGGGCGCGTTCAATTTGGGGACCAGGGGTTTTGAGTACCTTTCCATGTCCTACAGCTAAGAGTTGAATATCCAGCTCATTCAGTCGTTCAACACTTCTTACTGCCGATTTCTTATGCCAGGTTGCTACGGCAGGAAATGGAAACAGGATTCTCGTATCTCCTGCGACAGCTAATCCGCCTCTGGTTTGAAGGGCATCTCCGGCGATCAGAATTCTTGATCGTATATCGTAAAAGGCGATAGAACCGGGGGTATGACCGGGTGCAGAAATTACTCTTAGTGATTTAATGAAATCCCCGTCAGAAACCAATAGATCAGCCCGTGTTTGTAAATTCTTTTTGAACCCGCCACGTACCGGGAACTTCGGTTCGCCTTTTTTTAAAGTAAAGTCACCATACATAAGGGATGAATCCCGCTCGGATATGTACACGACAGCTTGAGGCAATTGTTCCTTCAATTTATCTAATGATCCTATGTGGTCTGCATGAGGGTGTGTCAGCGCTATGCGCGCAATGGGCTTTCCTATGGCAGAAGCTGCATGCAAAATACCCTTCCAGCAAAAATTCAATCCCGTATCGATTAAGGTTAAATCATCTGTTTCTTCAACTAGATAACAGTTTACAGGAAAGATACGTGGCATAAAAGTAATTTGATAAACCGTTTCAAACTGAATAAGTCTCATACCAACTTCACTCCTTCCTAATCATATTAGTATATTACCTAATGTGATTAGGAATATCAAGAGTAATAAATCGTCATAAGAAGATATTATTTTAAATCCTTTAGCGGATGATCTCCTGCGGGGAAGTGCCTGTGACGACTGCCGCCGCCTCCGACCATGCCGCCGGAAGGAAAGAAATTTTGCTAAAGCACAGCGCTCCCAAGGCCGGCCACCAGAACAGCGCAGGCAGCTATGGCGCCAAAGAGCAGCTTTTTTCCCCGTTCACGGCTCATATTGCCACCCCTTTCTCTACAAAACAGGCCGGCTTAACCATCAGCCGACCAGCGCATTTTCTTATAGCATTATATAATGAGGAATGATATCCTGATAGCTTCCATCTTTCATGAGAAAGCCCTTCGGAATGACGCCAAGCTGGACAAAACCCAGCTTAGCATATAAATGAAGAGCTGCCGTATTGGTGCTTACGACGGCGTTGAATTGCAATATCTGAAACCCGATTTCCTTAGCTTTGGCGATACAATGCTTCACTAAAGTCTCCCCAATACGTTTTCCCTGTTCTTCGCTTTTTACGGCATAGCTTGAATTGCATATATGTCCGCATCGGCCCACATTGTTCGGATGGAGGATATACAATCCGACCATTTTATCTGTATCCTGTTCGATGGCTACTCCGGTAAAGGACTGGCTGTCGAAAAATTCCAGGCCGCTCTTTTCGTCCAAGGGTTCTATCTGGGGGAAGGCGATCCCGGTATCAACAACCTCGTTCCAGATCATAATCATAGCTGGAATATCCTCATGGGTGAATTCTCTGACGGCGATGCTCATAATCTATCCTCCTGATTTCCATCTACCGTCTATTATAACATATACTGTTCTTTCCTTGACATTTGCACTTTAGCTGATTATAATTTAGAACAAATTATCGACAAGGGTTATAAAGACCAGAGGAAAACTTAATTTAATAGTAAAATTTTTATATAAGTTCATAATAGGTTGAACGTTTCTACCAGCTACCGTAAATAGTTGATTATAAGAATTTTGAATGAAATACAACCGGCGATTTTTAATTGTTGGCTGTGTTTTATTTGAGATGTTTTATGATCTTTTTTTATTACTTTTTAAGGAGGTATGGTGTATGAACTACGACAATTTAAAAAAGCTGACCTCAAAGTCGCTGGGACGTGAGAAGGCACAGCTTGTACTAAAAAATGCCGAGGTCGTCAATGTATTCTCAGAGGAAATCCTTGTCAGAGATGTGGCCGTTGAAGAAGGGATGATTGTAGGGGTCGGGAAATACGATGGCCTGGAAGAAATCGATTTGAGCGGCAAATATTTGTGTCCGGGATTCATTGACGCACACCTTCATCTGGAATCAACTTTGGTTGCTCCGCCGGAACTCATTCACTCCGCATTGCAATGGGGAACAACCACCTTCATTATTGATCCCCATGAAGTGGTCAATGTGGCAGGTGAAGAAGGTCTTGATTACATGATTGACCAGACCGAGGATTTGGATGCTAATGTATTTTTGATGCTGCCATCCTGTGTTCCTGCGGTATCTTTTGAAGAAAACGGCTGCATTTTTTCAGCGGAAAAGATGGAACGCTACCTGGCTAACCCGCGTATTTTGGGCTTAGGTGAGGTCATGGATTATGTGTCGGTCATAGAAGCAGAAGAAGAGATGGTAAAAAAACTCCGTCTTTTCCAGGATAGAATAAAAGATGGGCACGCTCCCTATCTGCAGGACAAGCAACTGGCGGCCTACGCCCTGGCAAGAATCAAGACGGACCACGAATGCGTCGACTATGCCTATGCTTTGGAGGAAATACGCAACGGTATGCAGGTATTGATCCGTGAGGGTTCCGGCGCTAGAAATCTTGAGGCGATTGTCCGGGGGATTCTGGAAGATAACATGGATACAGCGAGCTTTTCCTTCTGTACCGATGACAAACATATCAATGATATTCAAAGGGAAGGCCACATCAGCTATAACATTAAGAAGAGCATTGCCTTAGGTATTCCTCCTATCAAAGCCATCAAAATGGCGACCATCAATACGGCTAAGTGCTACAACCTGACGGAACTGGGGGCTATTGCACCGGGATATCAGGCGGATTTTGTGGTACTGGACAGCCTGGAAGAGGTATCGGTCCATTCTGTTTACCACAAGGGGAAAAAAGTTAATTTTGAAAAGGAAATTACAATTAAGCCCTGTTCAGAACATCTATGCAAGACGGTTCACATTCCCGACCTCAGCGCGGATGATCTGAAATTAGCCGTCAATACCTCTGAATCCTCCTTGATTCAAATTATCGAAGGCCAAATCACAACCAAGCATCTGCAGGGTGTTTTGCCCTCCGAAGATAACTATTTTGTTCCCAATGCCCAATACAACAAGGTGGTTGTGGTTGAACGCCATAAACATACGGGACACTTCGCTGTGGCTCCTGTTCTTGGTTTTAACCTTCACAATGGAGCTATCGCCACCAGCGTTTCTCATGATTCTCATAATATCGTGGCTATTGGTGACAACGATGAAAGCCTCCTTCTCGCCTTGCAGGAATTGCAGAGAGTTCAGGGGGGATATACCATTGTCCGCGATAAGAAGGTGCTGGCAATTCTGCCTCTGCCCATCATGGGCTTAATCAGTGATGCCGGATACGAATCTGTGGATAATACCTTGAATAAAATGATAGGTTATGCTCATGAGATGGGGGTACCTGCCAATACCCATCCTTTTATAGCCCTGTCCTTTATCGCGCTGCCGGTCATCCCGGAAATACGCATAACCACCCGTGGAATGTATGATGTAATAGAACAGAAGTTTATCGGGTAATTCCTTGAATTTTGCCTATATGCCCCTAGATAGTTCTAGTAAGAGGTAGACCGGTAAAAAGGATATTTTGCAGGATTGTGATGTTATGGGAAAAAGTTGTGTAATTAGGAACAAGCTATTGATCATAGTTCTTGTTTTATTTGGGAGGCATAATCCTGTGAATAAAATAATTAAGAAGACGGCGGCAATGGTGATTATTGCTCTTGCAGCTATTTTTGTATTAATGTTATTGGTTGCGCCGCCTGTCGCTGTTCACTTAACTACTAACGGACATGTTGATTATGGTGTTATTGAGGATCACCCGCTTCAGAAAATGTATACCTCGTCGGATTTTGTATTGACATCTAATGATATGATATTGACAACAGAGGATAATTACGAGGTTTGGGCGTCAGAGGTAACAGTTGAAAGTCCGAAAGCAGTTATCATTTATTTGTCTGGGATCCGACAACCATCCGTAACTTACTTTTATGGTCACGCTAAATGGATGAAAAGTGAGGGGTATGCATCTTTTCTTTTAGAGGTTCGTGGACATGGGAACAGCAGCGGAGACAGGGTCTGCCTTGGTTATGAAGAAGCAGCCGATGTAAAAGCTGTTGTGGATTACATTAAACAACAGGAGCGTTATAAAGGTGTTCCAATTGTCATTCACGGTGTGTCTATGGGAGGGGCTATCGCTATAAATTCATTTGGCCAGATAGACGAAATAACAGGTTTGATTGCAATGTCTGCCTATTCCAGCTTTGAAGATGTGGTCGTTGACACGATGAAGCAATATAATATCCCCAGGTTTATTTGTGACATTGAAAAGCCCCTTGTCAGGTTGTCACTGCAAACTGTTTTTGGTGATAAAGTAAATGATATAAAGCCAATCAAACAAGTAGAGAATATTGGTGAACGACCTGCTCTGTTTATTGCAAGTGCTAATGATACGGAAGTATCATACGAAAATATGAATCGTCTACTAAAAGCGGCGCCGGAACAATGTGAGGGATGGCTGCGTGAATCTGATTTAGCGGGGCATTTCATTATTCTGAATCATGATATAGAAAACGTAGATTTGGATACGGAATACTGCGAAAAAGTTCTCTCTTTTTTGGAGAATAAAGTTGTGCATTAGGCTGAGTGGCTGTCGTGTAGCGGGTTGAAAAAGTACATTTTTCAGCCCGTTTTTATCTGTTTGTAGTTATTAATGATATTTACTAATTTGAATATGAACTTCCCAAATAGAATTGACTTTACAACTCTATAACATAATAGTGATACTATCGAGTAATAAGGAGCATTCCTGTAGTAGTCAAAAATGAGCTTTGTCAAAAAGAAGACCTCACGTTACAATTTGAAAGGACTGTTGGCCAACAGAATCCAATCAAAATAACGGAGGTCATCCCCAATGAATTTTACACAAAACGAGAAGCTAAAGCAACTATCTGAAAGAAGTATTGTGATCGGAGTGGACATCGCCAGCGAGCTTCATTATGCCAGGGCATTTGACTGGCGAGGAGTCGAGCTGGGCAAGGTCTTCAAGTTTGAAAACAACGCTGAAGGATTCAAGGATTTCCATGCATGGATTGAACGTTTAAAAAGGCAAGCACAAAAGGAATGCATAGTGGTAGGCGCAGAACCAACCGGTCATTACTGGTTTAGCCTGGCATCTTACCTAAAAGAGCAAAGTATTAAGCTGGTCCTCGTCAACCCGTTCCATGTAAAGCGTAGTAAGGAGCTTGATGACAACCACCCCAGCAAAACGGATGCTAAGGATCCCAAGACCATCGCTAAGCTGGTCATCGAGGGCAGATACAATGAGCCCTATATCCCGGAAGGAATCTATGCAGAACTGCGAATAGCAATGGCCTGTAGGATGCGCATCCAAAAGGAATTGAACAGTATAAAAAATCGCATTCAGCGGTGGCTGAAGATCTACTTTCCCGAGCATGAAACGGTATTTGGAAAGTTTGATGCCACGAGTAGCATGCTGGTATTGCAAGTTGCTCCGCTACCTAAGGACATTGAAAGGCTTGGAGTAGAAGGAATCAACCGAATTTGGAGAGACAACAAGTTGAGAGCAGTGGGAATGAAAAGGGCTAAGAGCCTGTATGAAGCTGCTCAGAAGAGCATTGGTTGCACCGAAGGAGAGTCTTGTTCCCGAATGGAAATTCAGCTATTACTCCAAGACTATCACACTAAAACGGCACAATATCAGGCAGTCACTGAAACCATTGATGGGTTGTGTTGTCAAATCCCCGAAGTAGCCAAGTTACTTGAAATTAAAGGTGTTGGCCTTGTTACTGTGGCAGGTTTTCTCTCCGAAGTTGGGGATATCAAGCGTTTTAATTCTCCAAAGCAAATTCAAAAACTTGCGGGCTTAGCCTTGCGAGAGAGTAGCTCGGGTAAGCACAAAGGACAGACCACGATCAGCAAGCGCGGCCGCGCACGACTAAGGGCGATTCTATTTCAGGCAGTAATGCCACTCGTCGCAAAAAACGCAGAGTTTGCAGAGATACACAACTACTATACGACCAGGAGTAAGAACCCTCTGAAGAAGAAACAATCGTTAATTGCCTTAAGCTGTAAACTGATTCGGGTGTTCTACGCCATATTAACAAAGGGTACAGACTATGACCCGAAGAAGCTCATTACAGACATACATCGCCCAGCTGAGTATTTAGCTGCGTAAGAGGAATAGTAGCGAAACCATAAGAAACAAACGATCTTTGGGTTAAAGCGTCACCCCAGAAGCGAATAATCTAGGTAACCTAGCAAGACAAAAGAGCTGGTAGTCAGTCGCATAGTTCACCATTAGAGCAAAGACTCGGTTGAGGAGCATAACTGACACCCAATCATGGATAGGTGGAACGAAGGAATTTAGGGCAGGTTTTAACCTTGACCCTGTTAGACATGGGAGGTTTACCACCGTGAGAATAATGGGTTTACAACGGCCAACATATGCCAAAAAAGCAGACGTTTGCTTTGCTATACCCAAATTCTCTGAATTAGGCATTCTATGCGAATTCTATCCGTGGTGAGCTAGTTTGTTTGGTAAGGAATTCTATGAAAAAGCGAGATATTCAAAGAAAATCAAAAGATATTATAGGGAGGTGGATCAATGGCATCCATTTTAATCGTCGAGGATGAGGAGGCAATCAATGAGCTGGTTAAAAGAAATCTGCAGCTTGTAGGTCATCATTGTGCCTCTGTTTTCGATGGGATAACCGCTGTATCGGAAATACAGTGCCAATCCTACGATTTGATAATTTTAGATATTATGCTGCCGGGGCTGGACGGCTTTGAGGTAATAAAGCATGCGAAAAACACACCCACTATCTTTCTGACAGCCAAAGATAGCCTGCCGGACCGGCTCAAGGGCTTGTCAATGGGTGCGGATGATTATCTGACAAAACCCTTTGAAATGCTGGAACTGCTGGCTCGCGTTGAAGCGGTTCTGCGGCGTACTCAGAAAGCTGCAAGCTGTTTTGAAGCAGGTAGAGTAAGGATCGATTTTGACAGCCGTCAGGTATTTCATGACGGACAGTTGGTGGAGTGCACCCCCAAGGAATATGAGCTCCTTGAAGTGCTTGTCAACAACCGGAATATCGCACTCTCCAGGGAAAGGCTGCTGGAACTGGTTTGGGGCTATGATTTCGAGGGAGATACCCGGACCGTGGATGTACACATCCAAAAGCTGCGTAAAAAGCTGGGCTGGGAAGAGCGGATAAAAACCGTATACAAGCTTGGGTACCGTCTGGAGGTTAGCCGGTGAAACAGCGAACCTTTTTAACAACCCTGGGGCTTTTCCTGATCTTTTTTAACCTTGGTATCTTCTTTGTTTCCAATACCATGTTCAGGGATACGATAAACCGGGCTGAGGAAAGGAGCTTGGGCGAACACTACTTTATTGCCTCCGCTCTGATCAAGGATTTCCGTGCTGTGGAAAGCCGGGGGACAGATGTCAAGAGTTCCATTACTTCCTTACTTCAGCCTTACAGCTATCTCTCTGGGGATAACAAGGCGGGGCTTGCACTTTACCGGGAGGGTCAGCTTATTTATTCCAACAAGGATGCCATGATAGTGCAGAATAATTTCCTGGAGCCTCCGGAGAACGGTAACCGGCTGGCAACGGTACGGAAAGCAAACGATAAAACCTATGTCATCGTCTCAGGAAAGCTCCCTCTTCCTTATGATTCTTATACCTTGGTCTACCTCTACGATACAACTGAAGGGATTACGGCGTGGAATCATTTGAAAAATATGCTGTTTCTCGGAGGATTTGTGCTCTCTGTTCTACTGGCTCTCGGCCTTCTGCTGGTACTGAACCGGATATTCCGGCCTCTGACACAAATTTCCCAGACCTCAAGAGATATCGCCAACGGGGAATATGAAACCAGGCTGACCGTTTCCGGACAGGATGAACTTTCCGAAATGGCACAGAGCTTTAATCACATGGCGGAGGAAATTCAGCGCCAAATGACAGAGCTTAAGGATGCCGCAGATAAAAAGCAGCAGTTTGTTGATAATTTCGCCCATGAACTCCGCACCCCCCTGACCGCTATCTATGGCTATGCCGAATACATGGAAAAGGCTGTTTTGTCGGAAGAGGACCGGCTGTTGGCCTTAAACTACATCATGTCGGAAAGCCGCCGCCTGCAAACCATAGCATCGCAGCTTCTTGCCGTGGCCAATCTGCAGAATAATCCAATCGACTGGGAAGAACTAAAAGTAGCCAGCCTCTTTGAGGCGGTCAGCCAAACCCTTTACGGCAGGCTTGCCGGTAAAGACATAAAAATAGAATTCATCATGGAAGTGGGAACGCTTTGGGGAGACGCCGCTTTGCTGGAAAGCTTATTGATCAACTTGATTGACAATGGGATCAAGGCCTGTGAAAAAGGGGGGCACATTATAGTGAGTGCTGTCATGGAAGGGGGTAGGAAAGTCATCACCGTTAAGGATAACGGCAAGGGCATGATCCCCGAAGTCCTCACCCAGATTACGGAACCCTTCTACCGTGGAGAAAAATCACGGAACCGGAGCGACGGCGGCACCGGATTGGGGCTGGCCATCTGCAAGCAAATTGCTTTGAGTCATCATGCGGAGTTGAGCTTTACCAGTCGTCCGGGGGAAGGGACAACAGCGAAAATTACTTTTACAACTTCATAACAACTCGATAACGATTCGATAATGCAGGTTTCCTATACTGCTTACTGTGATCACAAATTAATCAATAAAGGAGAGATGTAGATGAAAACGAGCAGTTCAGAAGGGAAACGTTTGAAAAAGACGGTTTTGGCAGCCGCATTGCTTATCGGAGCAACCACGATGGTATTCCAGGGGATAACCCAAATCGCTGTAGCGGCAGAATATAACAAAACAAATGCCATTCCCACCAATTATGCAGGCTCCATGGAACAGTCATCCACTACTGCGGAGAACAGCTTGCCGGAAGGCTACCAGAAAGCGAATTATAGGGTGGGGGCAATTGACCTTGAGTATTATAAGAAGCAAACTCCAACCTCTAAGGATATAGCAAAGGAAGCGGCGGCAGAGATCGGAGCACAGGCTCTTTGGAGTGTATACGGGGTGAGCCTGGAGGGACAGGTAGTGGAAATGGGGTATCAGCAGGCTAACGAGAACCTTCCCCGCTCGAGCTGGTATGCCGATGTACTGATCGACGGCGAGCGAAGCTATTCCTTCACTGTCGATTCTGTGACAGGTGAATTATTTTCTGTAGTAAGAGAGAGAACCTTAAAAGAAAAGGTCTCAGTAGCTTATGATGCAACCCTCGCCCAAAATCCCCAGGAATATATAGAGTTGGCAAAGAAAACTGCAGAGACCCTCAATGTGGTGCATGGCGCAGTGGCAGCGGTGGAATACAATGGTCAGGGCTACGGAAACAACGATCCAAGCATCCAATTCGATATTAAGGGTGAAAACGGTGAGGCCGCGTTGATGTCTTTCTCCAGATATGATAAAACCTTATGCGGCATCAGCTACAATGCGGAGTATAAGTATACATTGGAGTACATTAAAAGAATTGAACAGGAGCTACAGCGCGAGCTGTCTAACCGCAGCCATCCGATAACCGGAGAGGGTGAAGCCATTTTAAAACCTCTGACCCATCCATAAGTCACAACGCATAAAAAAGAGCGGGTGTATTTTCTGACGAAGATACCCCGCTTTTGATATGGTAAGAACTCAAAATAAATTTGCAAGTATATTGTATAACAATTCTTAATTAGGATTGAATTATATAATTTGCAGACGTATAATAGGGGAGCAAGTTTGGAGGGGTTCCCCATTTCTGCAGTGCTGCTGATGGGGGAGAACTTCCGAAGGCTGGAAAGGGAAGAGCCCGTGGAAAGGAGTGGATTGAGGAATGAAGATTAGAACAAAATTAGGGATAATGATGTTGGGAATTGTCGTGGCTACAGTTTTATCGATGGTCTTTACCCTAGGCGGCTTAAATGCCATTAAAGAGACAACGCAGGAACATGAGGACAAAAATGTTCCTCTACTGCTGACTTCTTTGGCCCTGCAAAAAGATATCATCCAGATTCAGCAGTGGCTAACGGATATTTCCGCGACTCGGGGGATGCCCGGTTTTGATGATGGCTTTGATGAGGCGGCTGTACATTATGCAAGTGCAAAGGAAGAAATTCAGCAGTTGCAGGAGCTGGGGCTTGAAGCTGAAACAGCAAAGCTTCTGACTCAGGATCTGGATGGATTTTATCAGATGGGAGTGACCATGGCTCAGACCTATATCCAGGATGGGACTGAAGCAGGTAATCTCTATATGGAAAAATTTGATCCCTATGCCGCACAGATGGAAGACAGCATTGATAAGTTAATTGATGGTGTCCGGCAGAATTATAATGAGGGCAATCAAACGATCGCCACCAGAATTAGTACTATGTTTATTGAGACGACGCTCTTATTCGGCATGATCATTTTAATCAGTATCGCCACGATCTTCGTCATTCAAAAGATAGTGGTTAAGCCTCTGAATAGTATGATTACAATTCTGAAGGACATTGCCCAAGGAAATGGGGATTTGACCAAACGGGTCAATCTTCATTCTAAAGATGAGCTGGGGACGATGGGATTATACTTTGATACCTTTACTGACACCGTACGCAATATTATCGCTTCGGTAAAAGAGTTGGCATCAGAAGTTACCTCTGCTTCCGAAGAGCTGACGGCATCTTCCATGCAGTCTGCCACGGCTGCGGAAGAAATAGCACAGACGATTAACGAAATTGCGCGGGGAGCTTCTTCACAGGCCGCGGTAACAACAGAGGGTTCTGCCCATATGGTGAGTTTTAGCAAGTTATTTAAAGAAAATGAGGAGGGGCTTGAAGCAGTTGCTGCTTCTTCTCAAGAAGTGAATGAACTTGTCGGTCAAGGGTTAGTGATCATTAATGATCTGGCCGATAGGACCAAGGACAGCAGCGCTGCTACCCAAAGTGCTTCGGAGCGTATCCTGAAGACGAGCGAGAGCTCGGATAAAATAAGCGAAGCCAGCAGCCTGATCACCGCCATCGCCGGTCAAACCAATTTGCTGGCCTTAAATGCGGCGATAGAGGCTGCCCGAGCCGGGGAGCATGGCCGAGGTTTTAGTGTTGTAGCCGAAGAGATAAGAAAACTAGCGGAACAGTCCGCCTCCTCCACCATGATTATTGACGAGATGGTGAGGAACCTGCAGCAAAACGCCGACGGTGCCGTAAAGACCATGGGTCAGGTGGAGTTGATTCTGCAGGAACAGACCGAGAAGGTCGGCCTGATTGAAAGCAAATATCAGGAGATTGCCCTAGCCATAAAGCACTCTTCGGAATCTGTTCGTCACATCAGTGAGGAAGGAAAACAGATGGAGAGCAAGAAAAATGAAGTGTTGGATATGATTCAGACCCTGGCGGCTGTGGCAGAGGAAAATGCAGCCGGAGCGGAGCAGGCGTCGGCTTCGATCCAGGAGCAAACGGCTTCCATCGAGGAAATTGCTAAGGCCAGTTCGACTTTGTCAGAGCAGTTCAATGAGCTGCAGGGACTTATCGGCAGGTTTAAAGTTGATTAGTCCTGACCGGGAAAAGAATATCGAAATGATCATTGCATCTGCCGGATTTGCCGGTAGATGTTTTCTTTATACAAAAAATCTCCTGTGAGCATTGGCTTGCAGGAGATTTCGCTTAGTGCGCCATTAGGATTAAAATTCGTTTTGATGTCCTTTGAAAAAATCATAGTAGATGCGGACATTTTCCAACTCTGTCCATCGTTTTACAGTCACGGGATTTTCATCAAGATCATAGATTTTGGCTTCCCTCAGGGCAAGGAGAAAGGGGGAATGGGTAGCGATAATAAACTGGCATTGCCAAAACCGTGCCGAGTCTTCAATAAACTTCATTAATTCCAGCTGACGTTTTGGGGAAAGGCTGTTTTCAGGCTCATCCAGTAGATAAAGGCCCTTTTCCTCTATTTTTTCTGTGAAATAGCGGAAGGCATTTTCCCCGTTGGAATATTCACGGGCATTATCCATCAATTCACTTCTGACAAAACGGGACTGAGTCTTAAACCGGGCATTGTTTACTCTTTTCAACTGCTCGTAGTCTGCCAGGGATTTTAATTGAAACTGGGAATATTTCGCTTCCAGATAGTCGCCAAAAAGCTCTTCCCGTTTCCGGTCAATTCCTTCATTTAAGTTGCGTATATTGAGCATATAGTCAAAGACATCATCGCTGGTAATAATCCGGCTGTTTGCCGGGAGGGCAGTTTTAAGCTCCATCCCACACATAGTGACATAGTCGGGGAAGAAATTGGATTTGTTATAGATGGAATCCCGGGGAATTCCCGCTTTTTCGGCAATCACATTTAAGAGGGTTGATTTTCCTGAGCCGTTTCCTCCATATAAAATGGTGATGGGATCGAAATCAAGTCTTTCCAGCCCCCGTCCCGGAAGGACCTGAAAAGGATAATAGGAGTCGTAACAGGTTCGTTTGACATTGTCCAGGAAGAAGCCAAACTCCCTGTCCCCGTCGGGAAAGGTAAACTGATCTAAATACATCATTGTTTCACCTCATGAGTGTATCACAGGTTATGTAGTTTGGTCTTTAATAACTCGTCAAGATAAGATTGCCATAATTCAGGGCTGAAATCCATGATGGACAAAGTACTCCCAGCCACTTCGCGGTCCAGGAGGTTATTGATCACATCCGTTTCAAAACAATAAATTTTCTCGGACTCATAGTCATGATCAATCCAGTAAATCAGGCTTAATCCTTGTGAACAGAGCACGGCGACTTTAGGCTGTTCGCTGTTCACAATCTTGATTTTATCACGACTTTCCTCGTTTATATAGGAATCAAAGCGCTGGAGATAGGAAACACGTTGTTCAGGTGCAATATCCACGGCGCCCATGAGGGGGACGATGGCTTTACCTGTAGCGAAAATACTCATCATGGCATCCAGTGTGACGAAAAAAGTAGTTTCTTTGACAAGGATATTCTTAAAAAGCTTCAAGATCTTCTCTTTGACGAGTTCATGGCCTTCCATAGTTTCCAAATCCCGCTTTTCAACTAAATAGCCGATGGATATAAAATTATAGACAGCATCGATGGGGGTATTGATCAGCCGGTCAGAGAGGGGCGAATTGGCCTCTAAGGCGGCAATGGCTTCTTTTCTGCTGTAACTGATTTTTTTAACGTCCTTCTTCATCAGGGAATTAAAAAAAGAAGCTAAATAACCTTTATGAGTGATCACTACCATAAGAGGTGTTCCATCAATCTGAATACTGAACAGCAGGAGAAATTGTCCCTTCATTAATAAAAAGGAGGAATCAATTTCTTTGTTGATTTGCCATAAATTCAAATCAACATACTGCTGGGCTGCGACAAGAGGAAAAAGAACATTACTGTAGGAAGCGTCGTAGGTGGTCTCAAGAGATGACATATTAAACAAGTGATTGAAGGAGATGTTCTTGCGTTTTTTAGAGGTTACTATTTTGATGCGCTGGAAGATATCGGAGTAATAGCGGTTGAACAGAGGCAGGGTGCTGTAAAACTCTAAAGGATCGGCGCCCTTATCGACGATGGCATCTGAAACAATCACACAAAACATATTCAGAATCGTTTTCTTGCCCAGGAAACCGAATTCTCTTTCCGGGTAATCCAGATTGATGTTGTTCTCTGTGGATAAAACTTTATCCAATTCGTATTCGATGGCATAGGCCAAAAACATCTCCAGTTCATAGTGCGAGCTGAAATCATAGATCACCGGAAAGATCGTTTCGAATTTGAGATAACACCCCCGACCATAGATGGCTTCAGCAAAATAATTAGCAGCTTGCCTGCAGAAGATCCTTTTTTCCCTGAACAAAGGCAGTCTTTTCCCGGTCAGGATTTTGCTTAATCCACTGGGCGTCATATTCATGCTTATCGCAAAATCAGTTTTAGAGGTTTGTGCTATATCGATAAGCTCTTCCAATAGTATACCGATTCCCATATCACGTTCCCCATTCTTATGTATGATACCCTTCTAATTATACATAATTTTGGCCTGGTCACTGTTCCAAATAGGAAATTAATTTTATAATTTTTTCTTTTTTTGTCCATTTAGAAAGATGTTTGGGCTTAGACTTTTCAAGCGTTGCTTTTAAGTAAGAATTTATACTATGAGAGAAGGTGTCTTGTTTAAGACTATATAATGGTGCGCTTATATAGTTTTCTGCGTGACATCCGCAAACGATATTTCGAGGAATGGAGGATGCATCAGAGTGAAACGAAAACGAAACGCATATAGAACTGTGCTGGCCTTATTTCTGGCGGTGTTGCTGGTTTTTCAGACTTTGCCACTCAATCCAGCAGCAGCCTATGCACAGGGCGCACCGGAGGGTTCCGGGATAACAACGATCGGTGAAGGGAGCGAGCCGGGACTTGAGGTGACAGAGTCTGAAGTGACGACTCCCGGGGCGATAGGGGTGCAGCCCATGGCCCTGCCGATGCCTATGGCGGCTGTACCCGGGGATAAAACCGCGGTGTTTATGACTGCTAATTTATCCTTTCCGCTGGAGGTGAAGCAGGGAGATCCCTTGGTTCGTATTGAGCCTAACGGCACCATCCAGGGTAGGCAGCAATTTACGCTAAAATCAGAAGGACTTAAGGTGCCCGTAAATGGTGATGATTCGAATCCGACGAATGCGAATCCCGAAAACTACATTCAGAGGGGTGACTGGATCGAGCTGACAAGTGAGAGCTACTTCAAGGAAGTGGTGTTGCCGACAGCTACCAGAGACCTGAATGCAATGACGGAGACTGGCATGAAAAAGCTTGGCACTGTCTATTTCACCCCGGCCAGCATCAAGGTTGTATTTGATGGTGACGATAGCTTTTTTAATGGTGTCGGAAAAGGTGTTACTTTTAGCTTTGAAACCACCGCCGATGCGGATGTAACGGGAATGAGCTATGGTGATACAAAGCCTATCAGCATCTTCGGGACAGCATATCAGCTGAAAAACTCGGATGTTACGCCAGCATACAGCATTACATTGAGTTCGCCCGGACAAGTAAATTGGGATCAATATAGTTATCGGGGAATTCAAGCCGCACAATTTGTTGAGGGAGCGATTACTTGGCAGTCAACCGTATCTGCTTTCGATCAGTTTGATAATACAATCAAGCTGTCACTGGACGGGAAGACGTTTTTTACGAACCCTACAGAGTATAATACAAAATTTGGCGCTAACAGTGGCAATGTCCAAGGTGTCTATGTAGAAGGTTCATTCAAAGTAAACAATACTGCGGTAACCCCGACCATTGGTGAGGATGGAAGCCTGAGCTACACTTTCCCAGAGGGAACAGGTAAGGATCCGAAGGTTGAGTATAAAACATGGATTCCAAAGGCAGGTTACTATTATGAGCACAGGGACCCGCCGGGCAATCTAGGTCGCAGCTATCGAGTCATGTTTGGTAGGGTAGAACTGAAAGAGGGCAGTACTAAGTTGGTAGAGGCAGGTCAAGAGATTTCTTTTGCACCTGACTGGATTCAAGCCAGTGCCTCCTATGACCATCCTAACCAAGAGATCACATGGACAATCAATGTTAACCAGAAATATAATAAAAAAGGTCTGAAAAACTTTACCATCACAAATGCACTCCCCGCTGGGCTGGAGCTTGAGTCGGCCACATGGCAAACATGGGTAGACGGTGTTGCATCTGAAGTAAAATCCATTGAGCCCGATTCAAACAGTGTTTACTCTTTCGGGGATATCAATGGTAGAGTACAACTTGTGATTAGAACGAAGGTGAAAGCCGGTTCTAGTTTTAGAATCGATCCCCGGGCTAATTGGGAATTGGACACACCAGGCGGTATACAATACAATGATGTGAAGACCGGTATCAGACCCACAGCGGTAACCGACGAGGCAGAAGTTACCATCGGTGCACACGCCTTTACAAAAAGCGGCAGTGTTTTACAGGCGGATTTCAACCTTGGCAGCGTTACATGGACCGTCAACCTAACGCCACAATATGCCCTGCCGGATGCGGTGGTATATGACGTATTAATTCATGGCGGAGATCTGAATGTCTTGGATAACGCTGTGGATGCAACTGGAGAAGTGAGTACATCAACCATTGCAAAAATAAAAGCCAATGTAAATACTGCACAGCTTTGGAAGAAGTATCATGTGGATAGCTTGAAGGGCGTGACGAATGCCACTGGCTTGAGCTTGAAGGCCATTCCTTTGACAGTAGATGGTGAAGTGGTGGCAGATTTGATCAAAGTGACCGGATATAACACTGATAAACCTACTTCCTTCAGCTTCCGTGCACTTGAAACCAATCCAGCCTTCCTATTTAAACAGGACATTAATGCTGATAAAGCACGATGGAATCGAGCCTTGCTGTTTGATGGTGAGGTCATAAAATCAGCGCAAAATTCAACTAATCTTCATATTCGCATGCTGAATAAGGATATGCTCTTTGCGTCAAAGCCATTGAAGGCAGATGGTACGCCTGAAAACTTTACCCCCAATAACATTGGCAGCTACATTTCAAATGATAGTAACGAAGCATGGACGATTTCTGCCTATGACAGAACAACAAAGACCGTCACCTTCCGTTTAGGCATCAATATGCCGGGATATAACACAGAGGAACTTGCAAAGAATGGCGGGAATCGAGTAGTTAGCGACATTAGGTTGGTAGACACATTGCCCGAAGACTGGGAGTTCGTTCCTTTTGAAGATGGGCAAACCTATAAGCTTTATAGAGGCTATTCGGACAATGGCAGCGGCACCGGCTATGGCACCAGGAACGATGCCCAAACACTTATTGAGCCAGGCATCAACGCTCATGTGGTAGAGTTCTCCAATAGCGGAAACGTGGGAACATTTACCTTCTCCAAGCTGGAAAGCCCCTATGTCATTTTGGTCAAGGCAAGACCATCCAATGTGGCCCTGGAGCAATATTTACACGACCATATCACAAACGGCACGAACAAGCAGGTGCTGTATAACAAAGCCGATCTTTACATGACATGGGGCGGAGAGGAAAAGGTAGTCACCGAACAGCGTAAGGTTATTGTACCCATCCAAACACTAGGAAAATCAGTGACCAAACCGGCCCCTGGTGTGCTGGAGTGGACGGTGAACTATACTCCGCCATTTAACATGGCGAAAGATGTTTATCTACAGGATACCTTGGGTGCGGGTATGAACCTACGCAAGGATGAAAGCGGAAAGCTCGTACTGACACTACCCAGTATGGCGGTCTATCGTGCCAAACTGACTCCAAGTGGTGCTCTGGAACGAGAGGGCGTAACACTGAACCTCAGCGCCCCCAATTGCGAAGTGCAAGTGGAAGCCGAACCGGGTGAGGGTGGCACTACAGTCCTGAAGTTCATGATGAATAACCCCAATCAGCTCTACCAGTTTGTGTACCAGACGGAAGTTGATTCCACTAAAGCAAAAGCCGGCGACAAAATGGGCAACGAGGTAAAGCTGATGGGTGATGACAAACTGAAATCTATCAGTGCCAAAAGCGAAAGCACTCTGGACAGTTCGGACGTAGCCGCCAGTTCAGGTTCTAATGCTCTGCTGCCACTGAAAAAGGTGGATCCCGATGGTAAACCGCTAGGAAACGTATGCTTCACATTATATAAGGCGAGTGATGGGACAGAAGTTAGAACAGGAAAAACTGGGACTGACGGAACACTCAATCTGATATTCCCAGATCCAGGGTATTACGAGCTAAAAGAAACTTGTTATGACGAAAATACTTATCTACCCAATATAAAAATTTATGAGGTATATGTAGGAAATACCCCTGGGAAGCCCATCTGGGTAGACGGTGTAAAAGTAGATAGTGAGAATCGGCTGACTGTACCCACCCCTGCTGCAGGCAAGCTGACCGTCAAGAACGTCGTGAAAGGCAACAACGGCGACACAAACAAGGAGTTTGTCTACGCCATTACCTTTGAAGTTGAAGACGAAGACGATAATACTTATACCTATACAAACCCGGATGGCACCAAGGGAACCTTCACCCTCAAAGACAGAATAACTTTTAAACTCCAAGACGGAGCAACTTTCGTTATTGAGAAGTTGTTGGCGGGGGTTAAGTATCTCGTCACTCAGGAGGAGAACACAGACGGACACATCACTGACCCGGCAGAGCTGCAGTACACAGAAACCATTGTCTATAATGGTGACCATAAAGCGGACTTTATCAATACGCGGGATTGGTTTGGCAGTCTGCGCATAAGCAACACTGTGACAGGCAGTGGTAGTGACAATGGGAAGGAATTTGAATACAAGATCGCTTTTAGTGATGGCGGAACCTATTCCTACACAAAGAATGGCGGCAGCGAACCTGTCAACATAGCGTCAGGCGGCACAATTAGCCTAAAGCATGATGAGTATATCGTCGTTAAGGACATTCCTCACGGCGTGACCTACACCGTCAGCCAAACCAGTTACGCCGACGACGGCTACACAACCAACCCGGGGGGAGAGCTGAGCTTCACAGGAGAGCTGGAGTTCGAAGGAAAGATTGTGAATGCTGTTGAAGCACAAGCACCCTTTAAGAACAACCGTCAGCTGCCAGGGACCCTTGAGCTTAAAACAAAGCCGGCCAGTGATCCGGGTGACCCGAAAGATGTTGCGAAAGTACCTGGTGACGGAGCACATCCGGCTAAGCTGATTGCCAGCCTTATTGATGAGAGTGGCAAACCGGTCATAGGTGCAATGGTGACGTTCAAAGACAAGGATGGCACTGTGGTAGGCACAGCAGTTACCGACAAAGATGGGAAAGCTGAAGTGGAATATCAAGCGGATAAGGTGATGGATACAGACGAGAAGACATATCCATTCACCGCGACCACCACGGCTAAAAGTCCTTCAGGGGTTCCTTATAAGGAATCCAATGAAGTGAAGGTCATCGCAACTCCTGCGGCACTCTTCGGTATTCTGCGTGACAACACAACCGGAGAAGTGATTCCAAATGCAGTAATTACAGTGGAAAACGTAAAAACCGGGGAAACAGTGACAATCACAACCGATGAAAACGGTGTATACCACCACCCAGTCAATAGGAACGAAGAATACACCATCACCTACAACAAGATGGTAAACATCGGCGGTGTTCCAACGCCTGTTCCCTTCACCCAAAAGGCGGATACTGAGGGCAGTACGACTACAGAGGGTAAGGATATTCCGGCAGAGATTACAGCTGTGGGTATCGTGCTCTTCAAGCAGCCTGATGGAAAGTCTTCAATGATACAGGGGACGTTTGCCGGAAATCTGAAGGTCTACCTAAAGGATGAGACGGGCAAGTACATTGAGGAAGGCGGCGTTCCTAAGGCATTCCCCTTGGATCCGCTGTATGGTACCTTTGCGGCCCCTGGTTTAACCGAGCAAACCTACACCATGGAAGTGCGTTACGAAGTTGAGCCGGGAAAAGAACTGGTCATCAGCAAGTCAGAGCTGAAAGTCAAGGCAGACGGCGAACTGAATATTTCAGAAGAGCTTGTTGATCCCTACGGTACGATTACAGATAAAGTCACCGGTAAGGTCATCGAAGGTGCAGAAGTGACGCTCTATTATGCGGATACACCGCGGAACCAAGGCAAAGGAATTACTCCGGGTACGAAAGTAACCTTGCCTTTAATTCCAGGTTTTGCACCTAACGATAACGGTAGCCCCAGTCAAAACAGTGACGAAAACGGAGAATATGCCTACATGGTGTTCCCGGATACGGATTACTATCTGGTAGTTACCAAACCTGGGTATGAAACCTACACGAGCGGTACTATCTCAGTAGGCACCGATATCGTACGCTATGATGTGCAAATGACCCCTGTAAGCAACAGCGGAGGCGGCGATGGGGGTATTGGCGGCGGCTATACGCCCCAGGTTCCCACTGCGCCGAAGGTCAGTGCCGACGATACCAGGAATATTCTGGTAGGCATGAACATCGATATGGAATACTCTGTGGACGGCGGCAGCTGGCGCACCTATGATCCGGCCAATCTTCCGGATCTGTCCGGCAACCACACCGTGAGGGTCAGACTGAAGGCTCAGGGCAGTACACCGGCTGGTGAGATAACCACTCTTAACTTCACTGTCAAAGGTTCTGGGAACAACGCTAACAGTGGTAACAGCGGTAACAGTGGTAACAATGGTAACAATGGTAACAATGGCAGCAGCAGTGAGAGCGGCAATACACCCCAAACTCCCTCTGCGCCCCAGGTAAAGGCCGACGATACCAAGAATATCCTGGTGGGCATGGACACAACTATGGAATACTCTGTGGACGGCGGCAGCTGGCACACCTATGACCCGGCCAATCCTCCGAGCCTGCCCGGCAACCACACCGTACAGGTCAGGACCAAGGCAACGGACACTACCCCAGCTGGTGAGATGGCTACCCTGCGCTTTACGGCTAAAGGTACTGCCGGCAACGAATTGGACGATGTTCCGAAAACAGGTGATAACAGCGCACCCTTAAGCTTTTATCTGGCTCTGGGGCTGATGTCCTTAATCCTATTGGGCATTTGTCTGCCAAACCGCAGGAAGCAAAGCAACATTTAACCGATTGGATCGATTTAATCTATTAAAGACGAGGAAAGGTGATAAGAAAAAATGAACAAAGCAAAAAAGATTCTTATCGCCTTTTCTCTTGTTCTGTTGGTCTTTTCTCTGGCCGCTACCGCCGGCCATCTCCTGGAGGATTATCAGGCACGGAAACACATGGGAGAGTTGGCAAGGCAGCCGGAAGATTCACCAATAGGATCAGGCACAGGTGGGGGTGCGACGGCACCCCCGCTTTCTGACGAGAAGGTGAAGGAGGATGAGCCTGTCATGCTTTCGAAGTTGCAGGAGCTTTACAGGCGGAACCCGGATATCGTCGGCTGGCTGAAAATTGAGGATACGGTCATTGATTATCCGGTCATGCAGAACCCCCAGGATGGGGAGTACTATCTTAGCCATGATTTTGATAAGAAGGAAAGCAAGCATGGACTGCCTTTTTTGGACGTTCATTGTCAGATAGATGATGGGGACATTTTACTGATTCACGGCCATTATATAAAAAACGGCATGATGTTCGCAGATTTGATGAAGTACAAGGAGGAGCGCTTTTATCAGGAGCATCCCACCTTCCAATTCAGCACCCTCTATGAAACGGCAGACTATGAGATTGTGGCTGTGATTCTCTCCAAGGTTTACCGCAAAGCGGAAAAAATCTTTAAATATTATCAGGTTGAGAAGGTGGGAACACCTGCTGAATTTGATTCGTATATTCAAAATGTTAAACAACTCGCTCTTTATGACACGGGTGTGACGGCTCAATATGGCGACAAGCTCGTGGTACTGTCCACATGCGAATACTCCACCGAAAACGGCCGGTTGGCGGTGATCGCCCGCAAACGTCAATGAGGATGTTAAAATACAGATCGGCAAATAGACGATAACCTAAGAGAAAATAAAACGCTGCTCACTAGGATGGGCAGCATTTTTACGTTCTTCCTGTCCGCTTGCGCAGGAAATACCTCCACCAGCATTATAGGAACGACTGCAGAGTATGCCGATATCCGCAGCATCAAAATAGCTTAGGGAAGATTCATAACCGAAGAGGATATCTCTAATTCGGGTGGCAGTTGTCAGGTGCTGGCTTATTTAATCGTCGACGCAGGGGATGCGCAAACGGTTATCGATTCTTCGGATGCGATCCATTTCAGGCTCTATGATTTGAACGGTGATCCTTATAGCGGTTCTGTATCCGGCTATATAACCGATCCTAATGATGAGGTTACCTGTGTGTCCATAAGCGGGGAACAGGGGAATTATTCCATCACCAATTTTACATAGAAAAGGCGGATGGCAGGAAAACTGCTTCCGCATAGCCGCTTTGACCGCAAGGAGCGGAGAATCACTTGACAGGTGGTTTTTGTAGTGCAGGGTGAAGCAGGATGCATCTCCACGCGGTTTACGCGATACTACAAAGTGAAGTTATCATTGAAGTCTTTTGCCTGCAATATTTTTGATACGAAGAATCGGCCTTCCATAGTGCAATCCGCGTAAAACACCTCACTGAAATCATGGATACCGGCCTGATCCAATTGTGAAGCGAGCCAGGATCGGTCACGCTTAAGTTGTTGAAGATTGCTATCCTGGACCTGTCCATCAATAATCAGAGGAAGAGATAGGCCTTTGGTATTAGGCTTAAGCTTCATGTCTGAAGGAGTCAAGGGCAGAAACTGAGGCTTTTTAAGAACACTGATACTGCCGCTGCCCTCTACAATAGCGTATTCAACCTCATTTAAGTCGAATATATCCTTTTCCCTCAATGCCATCAGTACATTTTCTATGGGGTATTTCAGCCTTTTCATGTTGGACTTGACAAACTGGCCGTTCTGGATAATGACAGTGGGACCGAACGTGATTTTACGCGCAATTTTTTTATTGTTGATCAAGAGAGAGCTTACCAGATATTGCAGGGCCACGATGAGTACCACCGCAAACAATACGGGGAGATGAGGAATATTGGGCTCCGCAATGTCAGCGCCGATAACGCTGGCAATCACGATGACCGATATAAAGTCATAGATAGGAAGCTCGGCGATCTTGCGTCTACCGGTTTTCAAAATCAAAAACAGGAACAATGCCATAACGGATATAATTCGGAGCGTGATGATTAAGTAAAGCAAACTTATTCACTCCTTCGTTTTTATACTCGTTATAGTATTATGAACCCAAAGGCCGGTAGATCATGCAGACCGCAGGAATCTTGAGAAGGAGAATAGACTTCCTATTAATTTTGAACAGGTGGATTTCCAATTAACATCCAACAGGAAAGTTTGGGCTGGTCGGTGAGGTGAGAATAATAGGTGCCTGGAGGCTCTAAGGGGGAAGGGGCAACCACCCCATCCCCCTTAGATTTTGACCTAATGATCAGGTTATGCCGATAGTCGTTGTCACAATCGCTGCGTAAAAGACATACCGCCCGATCAGTTCGCCAAAAACCAGGCAGGCACAGGCCAGATAAACATTTCCGGCTTTAAAGCTGCTGCCGGACTCTTGCTTGGCCGGCCAAAAGAGGAGCACCGCTCCACCCAGGATAAGCAGCCATTTGAGGGCGATGACCATAGTCATGCCGCTTAAGATGGCTGCGCTGGCTTGGGCGGCCATGCCCGCCATGCCTAAATTTAAAGCGTGAGGAATGGCAAAAGCTGCTTGGAAGATCACAGCGGCTAAGACAATGGCCCCGTAGATTTTTTTATCCACATTGTGCAATTCCTTTAGACTGGTGGCGATAAAGAGGAGAGCACCGATGGCAAGGGTCGTGGTATAGAAATCAATAAAGGTATTGGCTCCTTGCCAAATGGGAACCGTGGTGGAGGAATAGAGTTTACCCATGGAAAATACTGCGACCAGACCGACAAGACTGCCCGCCCAGCGCAGGAGCAGATCCAGGCTGGCATTGCCAGGCTTAAAGTGCTGCACCAGGGCATAGAGGACGGCGATGCCTGCGAAGAAGCCGCATAAAAGGGCTTCATTGCTTAACCAGGAGGTGCCAAGATGAGAGAGGGAATTCAAGAAAGCCATGGGTCTGCCCAGGTGCAGCAGGGAGGCAAGAATGCCGACGATGCTCAACCCGGCGGCAGCATAGGAAGCCGTTTTGAACGTCTTTTCTTTGTAAAGCTGCTTGCTGATCGTGATAAAGAACATGATCCCAATTGCGGCTTGCATGCAAAAGGAAAAGATCAATAAACTGGTTTCTCCCATAGTTAAATCTCCTTTTCTCTGAAATCGTTTTGCTTGGCGATGGTTTTGGCTTGAATCAGAAGAGCTGGCTTGGTGACCGCAGAAGCAGGCAGGAAGGGTAATTCCTTGACGCTATCCCCATGTTTGGCTCTGAGATCCTCTAATTCTCCCCATTCTAAGGCGCGCATGGGGCAGGCATCCACGCAGACAGGGTTTTCACCTGTTTCGATGAGATCCTTGCACATGTTGCATTTGCTGATTTGTCCCAGTTCGGGGATGAATTGGGGGACCCCGTAAGGACAGTTCCAGGTACAGTAGCGGCAGCCAATGCACTTGGCTTTATCGTGATCCACAATGCCGTTTTCCAGCTTGTGCAGGGCTTGGGTGGGACAGCCCTCGACACATTTGGGGCTTTCGCAATGATTGCAGGTACTGGAATAGTGAAAAATCCCTGGCTGCGGATAGGAACCTGTTTCAAACGCTTTGACCTGACGGAAGATCGTTCCCACTTTCAGATCGTTTTTATCTTTGCAGGAAACCTGGCAGGTGCGGCAGCCGATGCAAGAGGTCATATCAAAATAAAATCCGTATTGACTCATCATCCTTCACGCTCCTTTCTCAAAAAATAATCCGTTGAGGCTTTTCCACATCGGGGATCAGGGAGGCGCCGGTGTACTTCTCCATGTTGCAGATACAGCTGTTCCAGCCGGAGACCCCTTGACCGGTGGAGACAGGGCCGCAGAGAATATTGTCCGCTCCTCCGGTATCGATACCGGTTTTTTCATCCATATCGACCCAGGAACCATGGGGCAGACCAATGACTCCAGGCATAAAGCGATCGGTAATGCAGGCGGTGCGCAGGGTTTTGCCGTGTTGACTGGTCAATAAGACCGTATCTCCATCGGCGAGTCCTTTTTCTTTGGCATCCTGGGTACTGATGTAGACTGGATTGGGCCAGGTTTCTCTGAGCCACTGCACATTATCGAAGACGGTGTGAGAACGGCGGAGGTAGTGGGGATTAATCACCTGGTAAGGATAGTCGCCTTTGGCTTTAGTTTGCCAATCTTTAAAGGTTGCTTCATACCCTTCCACAGGGGGAATGTGGGTGGGGATGGGCTTGATTTTACTATAACCCAGGTTATTGATGGTATCTCCCAGCACTTGAGAGTAGATTTCCATCTTGCCGCTGGCCGAGTTGGGACGGGGTTTGCCTACCGGGTCATCTCTGAATTCTTTAAAGGCAATAAAGCCATAGTTATCTCCCGGTTTTCTTTCAATTTGGAAAATACCCTTTTCTTGGAACTCTTTTAAACCAATCCGCCCTTCTTGAGGCTTACCTTGAACACCCCATTCGGCAATGTCGGCCTCCGTGAGGGTGACCATGGGGATTTTGCTTTTCCCGTCTTCATGGGTGGTGGTTGCACCGGCAATTTGATTGAAAAACTGTTGTTTGGCATCAATGGGAAAAGCCTGGGCCGGATCGATCCCTAAGCGTTTGGCCAGTTCTCTGGCAATCCATTCGTCACTTTGGCATTCATACATGGGTTCAGTGATTTGGGAATACATGATCACCATTTCACGATTACCGGTCAAAAAGCCGCCGATTTTTTCCCATTCCGTGGTGACGGGGAGGACAAAATCGGAATACTTGGCATTGGTGGTCAGAAATTGACCATGGCTGACGACAAAATCCACTTTGCGGTGAGCTTCAATCCCTTTGGTCATGCCGTCTCTGGATTGCAAGGCCGCACCGCTGTCGTGATAAATCAGGCGGATATCGATATCTCGTGTTTCCCCTTTATAATACTTCTGATCACCTGTCCAGTTATATTTGCCGTCAACAATCGCCCGCCACATTTCCGTATCATTAAAGCTGTCGTCAACTGGATTTTTAATGGAAGGCAATTTGTTGGAGCCGGGTTTTACCAGCATATCACCCCCGTTACTGGAGCGGCTGTGACAGCTGATTCCGCACATATGGCCGGATTTCCCCATATGTCCGGTCATGGCTCCGATCGTCATAAAGAGCTGGGGCAGATTATCCGTATTTTGGGTTCTGGCAGAGGCCCAGCCGGTTAAAATGGCCACCTTTTTATTCTTGTTCATGGCCCGGGCCAGATAGCGGATTCTGTCCGGGGCGACGCCGCTGATTTCGGCAGCCCATTCCGCATTTTTGGGGACACCGTCATAGGTGCCGAGAACATAATCTTTAAAGTTGTCCTGGGGATTGGTGCCTTCCGGCATACTCTCAGCATCAAAACCGAGGGTATTCTTTTTCAGGAATTCCCAGTCAATTAAAGGATTGTGGATCGGATCGTCTTCTTCCAGTAAAGTATAGGCAACTCCCAGGAGCAGTGCTGTATCCGTAACGGGCCGGCAGGGAATCCAATCCGCCTCCAGTAAGCCATAGGTATCGTTATAATAAGGATCAACCGCAATAAACTCGGCCCCGGCCTTTTTCACCTGAAGGAAATTATAGGCGGGATTGCCGGCTGAACTCCAGGCCGGATTGAGGCCAAACATGATCACTGTTTCACAGTTGCGCATATCCAACCTGTCATTGATCCCTGAATTGGACTCCGGGCTGTAGCCGATAACATCGGGAGTATAAGTCCAGTTACCCCGGGATGTGGTTCCCCAATGGGACACATAGCCTCCGTATAAGGCCAAAACCTTGGAGACGGGGCCGCCATCAGCAAAAAGTGATCGGTTATCTTTTTCCGTTTTGATTCTTTTTATTTCTCCGGCAATGGCATCCAGGGCTTCATCCCAGGATACCCGCACCCATTCGTCCTGGCCCCGGAGCTCTTTCTTGCCCCCGCCCGGTTCCCAGTTCTTCCTCTTCATCGGATACTTCAGACGGTCAGCGCCAAAAACCTGCTGTCGTTGAGCCCGTCCCCGCACACAGGCCCGTTGTTGAGGATAGTCCGGGCTGTCCGGGTGGGTGTCGTCGGTTTTTTGCCGGATAACCACACCATCCACAACATAGGCCTTGTTAAGACATCGCCCGCCGCAGTTATGCCAGCAGGCGGCGGTGATCCATTGTCCTTCTTTGCCGGCGGCTTGATCGGCTGTGGCCTGGGTTAAGCTGCTTCCGCAGCCGGTAAGAGATAAGCCGGCTGTGGCGGCGGCACTCGCTAAGATGAAGGAGCGCCGACTTAATTTAGCTCCGGTGATTCTGTCAATGAAATCCATACTGTTAAGCCTCCCTTAAATCTACAAAATAGTGAAAGATTATCATAACAATCAGGTTATGCCGATAGTCGTTGTCACAATCGCTGCGTAAAAGACATACCGTCCGATCAGTTCGCCAAAAACCAAGAGCGCACAGGCCAGATAAGCATTGCCGGATTTGAAGCTGCTGACGGTTTCTTGTTTGGCAGGCCAGAGGAGAAGTGCGGTTCCACCCAGGATAAGCAGCCATTTGAGGGCGATGACCATAGTCATGCCGCTTAAGATCGCTGCACTGGCTTGGGCGGCCATGCCCGTCTTGCCTAAGCTTAAAGCGTGAGGAATGGCAGAGACAGCTTGAAAGATCACAGCGGCTAAGACAATGGCTCCGTAGATTTTCTTATCCACATTGTGCAATTCCTTGAGACTGGTGGCGATAAAGAGGAGGGCACCTATGGCTAGGGTAGTGGTATAGAAATCAATGAAGGTATTGGCCCCTTGCCAGACCGGAACCGTAGTGGAGGAATAGAGTTTACCCATGGAAAAGACGGCAATCAGACCGACAAGACTGCCCGCCCAGCGCATGAGCAGATCCAGGCTGGCGTTACCAGGCTTAAAGTGCTGCACCAGGGCATAGAGGACGGCAATGCCGGCGAAGAAACCGCATAAAAGGGCTTCATTACTTAACCAGGAAGTGCCAAGATGAGAGAGTGAGTTTAAGAAAGCCATGGGCCTGCCCAGGTGCAGCAAGGAGGCAAGAATGCCGATAACGCTTAACCCTGCGGCAGCATAGGAAGCTGTTTTGAACGTCTTTTCTTTGTAAAGCTGCTTACTGATCGTGATAAAGAATACTATCCCAATCGCAGCTTGCATGCAAAAGGAAAAGATCAATAAACTGATTTCTCCCATAGTTAAATCTCCTTTTCTCTGAAACCTTTTTGCTTAGCGATGTTTTTCGCTTTAATCAGGAGAGCAGGCTTGGTAACCGAAGAAACAGGCAAGAGAGGTAATTCGCTGACGCTATCCCCATGTTTTGCTTTAAGGTCCTCTAATTCTCCCCATTCTAAGGCACGCATGGGGCAGGCATCCACACAGACGGGGTTTTCTCCCTTTTCGATTAAATCCTTGCACATATTGCATTTGCTGATTTGCCCCAGCTCTTCAATGAATTGGGGGACCCCGTAAGGGCAGCTCCAGGTACAGTAGCGACAGCCAATGCACTTGGTTTTATCGTGATCCACAATGCCATTTTCTAACTTATGTAAGGCTTGGGTGGGACAGCCCTCGACACATTTGGGGCTTTCGCAATGATTGCAGGTACTGGAATAGTGGAAAATCCCTGGCTGCGGATAGGAACCTGTTTCGAAAGCTTTTACCCGGCGGAAGATCGTTCCCACTTTCAAATCATTTTTATCTTTGCAGGAAACCTGGCAGGTGCGGCATCCTATACAAGAGGTCATATCAAAATAAAATCCATATTGACTCATCATCCTTCACGCTCCTTTCTCAAAAAATAATCCGTTGAGGCTTTTCCACATCGGGGATCAGGGAGGCGCCGGTGTACTTCTCCATGTTGCAGATACAGCTGTTCCAGCCGGAGACCCCTTGACCGGTGGAGACAGGGCCGCAGAGAATATTGTCCGCTCCTCCGGTATCGATACCGGTTTTTTCATCCATATCGACCCAGGAACCATGGGGCAGACCAATGACTCCAGGCATAAAGCGATCGGTAATGCAGGCGGTACGCAGGGTTTTGCCGTGTTGACTGGTCAATAAGACCGTATCTCCATCGGCGAGTCCTTTTTCTTTGGCATCCTGGGTACTGATGTAGACCGGATTGGGCCAGGTTTCTCTGAGCCACTGCACATTATCGAAGACCGTGTGAGAACGGCGGAGGTAGTGGGGATTGATCACCTGGTAAGGATAGTCCCCCTTGATTTTACTTTTCCAATCTTTAAAGGTTGCTTCATAGCCTTCCACAGGGGGAATGTGGGTGGGGATGGGCTTGATTTGACTATAACCCATATCATTGATGGTATCGGCTAAAACTTGAGAGTAGATCTCGAATTTACCGCTGGCGGAAGGACGGGGATTAGCCGCGGGGGCCTCGCAGAAATCCTTAAAGGCGATGTAGCTGTAGTTGTCGCCCGGTTTTCTCTCGATCTGGTAGAGTCCTCTTTCCTGGAATTCTTTGAGAGGGATCTGGCCTTGCTGTGGTTTGCCTTGGACACCCCACTGGGCAATATCCCCTTCCGTAATGGTGACAAGAGGGGCTGCTGTTTTACCGTCGGGCAGGATAACGGTACTGCCAGCGATTTGATTGAAGAACTGCTGCTTGGCATCGATGGGAAAGGCTTTGGAGACATCTACATCCAGGCGTTTGCCCAGCTCTCTGGCAATCCATTCATCACTTTGACATTCGTACAGCGATTCGGTGATTTGGGAATACATGATCAATATTTCACGATTACCGGTCAAGAAACCGCCGATTTTTTCCCATTCAGTGGTTACAGGGAGAACAAAATCGGAATACTTGGCGTTTGTGGTTAGAAATTGACCGTGACTTACGACCAAATCCACCTTGCGATGGGCTTCGATGCCCTTGGTCATGCCATCCGCAGATTGGAGCCGGGCATTATTATCATGATAGATGAGGCGGATGTCGATATCTCTCATTTCACCCTTCAGGAACTTTTTATTGCCTGTGAAATTGTATTTGCCATCCACGATGGCCCGCCACATTTCGGTATGGTTGATACTGTCTTTGACGGGATTGTTTACAGTAGGTAAACCATTTTTACCAGCAGATACTAAGGCATCACCACCATTAGCAGCACCGCTGTGGCAGCTCACCCCACACATATGTCCTGATTTTCCCATATGACCTGTCATTGCCCCGAGAATCATAGCCATTTGCGGTAAGTTATCGGCATTTTGCGTTCTTCCGGCGGACCAGGCATAGAGGAGGGCTACTTTTTTATTTTTATTCATGGCCCGGGCCAGATAACGGATTCTGTCCGGGGCTACTCCACTGATCTCGGAAGCCCACTCAGCATTTTTGGGAACACCGTCATAGGTTCCAAGAACATAGTCTTTGAAGTTGTCTTTAGGATCGGTGCCTTCGGGCATGGTGTCGGCCTCAAAGCCTATGGTATATTTTTTGAGGAAATCCCAGTCAATTAAGGGGTTTTTGATGGGGTCATCTTCGACGATTAAAGTATGGGCCACCCCAAGCATTAGAGCTGTATCCGTAGCCGGCCTGGTGGGAATCCAATCGGCTTCCAGCAGAGCGTAGGAATCATTATAAAAGGGATCAATGGCTATAAAATCAGCTCCGGCTTTTTTAACTTGAAGGAAATGATACACTGGATTTCCGGCGGAGCTCCAGGCGGGATTCATGTTGAACATAATCACAGTGTCGCAATTGCGCATATCCAGTCTGTCATTGATGCTATCATTGCTGGAGCCGCTAAAACCGACGGGTTCCGGGGTATAAGTCCATGAACCCAGTGATGTTGTCCCCCAATTGGCTACATAGCCGCCATAGAGGGCCAAAACTTTGGCAGCAGGGCCGCCATCGGCGAAGAAAGCACGATTGCCTTGTTCGGTTTTGATGCGTTTAATTTCACCGGCGATGGAGTCCAAGGCTTCTTCCCAAGTGATTCTGACCCATTCATCCCGGCCGCGGAGCTCTTTCTTGCCGCCGCCCGGTTCCCAATTTTTTCTTCGCATCGGATACTTTAAGCGATCGGCACCAAAGACTTGCTGACGTTGGGAGCGCCCCCGCACACAAGCCCGTTGTTGGGGGTAGTCCGGACTGTCCGGGTGGGTATCGTCGGTTTTTTGCCGGATGACCACACCGTCTACCACATAGGCTTTGTTAAGACATCGGCCACCGCAATTATGCCAGCAGGCTGCTGTGATCCATTTTCCTTCCGGGCTTGCAGCTTGATCGGCTGTGGCCTGGGTTAGGCTGCTTCCACAGCCAGTAAGGGATAAGCCTGCTGTGGCTGCTGCGCTGGCTAAAATGAAGGAGCGTCGACTTACCTTGGCATTCGTAATTTGGTCAATGAAATCCATACTCTTGAGCCTCCTTAAACTATAAAATAGTGAAATGAAGTGCAAGCCGAACTATAGATGACCTCCTTTCTCTTATGCAGTGTTCTAGATGTGGTATTGTGAAAAGTTTGACTAGTTAAATTATAGCAGTAAAATATTAATAGTTTATTATTAATCATTAACATAGTATTAAATCCGTAATTTAAGACAGGTGAAATAAAAGGACAAGGAGTATGCATTAGATTACCAGTCCTAGGTTAACATTCTATGGAATAGTTTAAGCTCACGCAGTAGAAGGTAAATTCAGGAGCGTGATAAAAATGATCAAAAATGAGATACTGGCAATGCTTCGTGATTTAGGTAATGAAAAACGAAAACAGATGGTTATTAAGAACGGTGCCGGTGAAAATACTTACGGCGTTTTACTGGGAGAACTGCGGAAACTGGCCAACCAATTAGGGACAAACCATGAGTTGGCATTGGAACTTTGGCAGAGTGGAAACACGGATGCACAATGGCTTGCCTGTATGCTGTTTGACGCAAAGAAACTGACGTCGGATGAAATACAGAGCATGGTTTCTCAATTAACTTATGCTGATATGATCGATAAATTTATCGGCGCAGTGGTCCGCAATCACAAGGATGCAGATAGTCTTGCGGAAGAATGGTCAGCTTCGGGTAAGGATAATTTAGGACGGGCAGGCTGGGACCTGATTGTTTATAAAGTATCCAGTGGTAAATTAACGAATGATGCACTGGAAGAGCTTCTTACAAGGATTGAAGCCCAATTGCAAACGGCGACCCCAGGAAAACAATGGGCGATGAACCATGCTCTGTGTGAAATAGGGATAGGCTATCCTCAGTTTACGGAGCGGTGTATTGCTCTTGGTGAAACCTTGGGCGTATACCGGGATTTGAAAGTGGCGAAAGGCTGTACCTCTGCTTACGCTCCGAACTGGATTGCGGCGGGTGTAAAGAAAAGAAAAAAATGATATGAGTATTGGCAATGGCATTAGAGTAAGGGACTGATATCCCTGGTGTAGAACAGGTTGAGCCGATGAAGGGCTCTCGTACAGGCAATATAGAGAAGATTTTTGTCGTCTTCGCTGTAATAATGTTCTTGATCGGCATCACAGATGAGTACGGCGTCAAACTCAAGGCCTTTCGATAAATAGACAGGGATAGTGAATACTCCGTTTAACTCCATCTGAACATCATCTTTTATCACCTGAATAGGGATCTGATCCTTCAGCCGCTGATACAGGGAACCGGCGTCTTGTTCAGTTTTACAGATTAACCCGATGGATTGATAACCTTTTTTCCGGCAAGTGTTAATCTCATGGATCATCAGCTGATCAAGAGCCGCTTGATTGGGGGCTGTAAAGACTGCCGGCTCATCTCCTTCTCTGCTGAAACTATTGAGTTTAAAGCCTGGGTCGAGAAATTTAGTGCTGTACGTCAATATTTCCTTGGTGCAACGAAAGCTTTTATCCAAAGTCACAAGGGCTGAATTTTGCTTGCTGAATACTTTGCTTGCCTGGTCATAGAGGGATAAATCTTCCTGTTTTCCTACGGTTTGTTTTATATCTCCTAAAATAGTATAGCGGGATTTGGGGAAGAGAGCATGGAGTATTTCAAAATGAAGGGGATAGTAATCCTGAGCTTCGTCGATGACCACCTGTTTTATATCTTTATAATCGGTATAGCCCTTTGTTTTTAAGTGGAGAAAGGCTAAGGCCAAGGCATCATCATAGGGTAAATAGTCCTTTTTAAGATTGTCACAGGTGAAGTCGATAATCTCCTCTATGCAATTGGGCAGTTGGATACCTCTTGCCAAACGATAAAAGTAGTTTTTATCACTGAAGAGCTTTTGGTAAAGTTCGGTACAGTCGAACTCGGTAAATTTCCGTATTTGATGAAGCAAAGCGGTGCTTTCAAGAATGGATAACCTGCGGGCTGCTTCTTCTACAGCAAAATCCTGTCCAGTTTGTTCGCTGATAAAGGTTTTTAGCTTTTCAAGACGATTTTTTCGCTGTTGGTGGACTGATTTTAAAATGGATTTCTCCAATTGCTTTAAGGAAGAGCTCAAGGGAGCTTGTTTATAGTCTTTGAGCAGTTTAGCTTTCAATAATTGCCGGCTGGCCATGGTCTTCCCGTCATAATAAATATCACTGAACTGAATCCTGCGATGAGGCAAGTCATCAATAAAACGTTTTAATATCTCTATAAACTGGCTTGAACCTTTAAATGCCATGCTTTTTTTCAACAGCATTCTGTCTTGGATGCCGCCGGGAGAGAGCAGAGCTTCCAAAAATTGATTCCTGGTTTGGATAGCTTCACACTGTAAAACCTTGCGAAGTATTTCATCAAATACCAGAGAATGGACATTACTCTCTCCCAGTTCGGGCAAGACATTGGCGATGTACTTTTCAAAGAGGGTATGGGGAGAGATAATGACGATATCGTTACTGGATAACTTAGCCGCGAGACCCTGATACATCAGATAGGCTACGCGATGGAGTGCAACAGAGGTTTTTCCACTTCCTGCAGCTCCCTGAACCATCAGCAAATCCATTTCCATATCGCGGATAATCATATCCTGGTCTCGCTGGATGGTCTCGACGATGGTTTTCATTTTGGAAGAAGCATTTTGGGAAAGCAGCTTGCGCAAGAATTCATCAATGATCTGAATATCCGCGTCGAAGAAATAGTCCAGTTTTCCCTTATTGATTTCATATTGACGTTTTAAATTGACCTCTCCGGTTATTCTTCCGCCGGGAGATTCATAGAACACTTTCCCTGTGCCAAAACGGTAAAATACACTGGATAGGGGAGATCTCCAGTCATAAACATAGATTTCATGGGTCTCATCATCTTGGAGGGAAGACCGTCCGATATAAATAGTCTCAAATGAGTCCTCGTCATCGAACTTGAAATCAATCCGCGCAAAGTAGGGTGAATTAATCAATCTCTCTAAGGCCAGGATCTTGTTGGCATCCCGCTCATATTCTGAGACTTTTTCCGATACGGGATTGGCGTATTGGCTTAACTCCACAAGCTCATGAAAATTATCCATGGACCAAAGGCCGGATATAGAATGAGAGGTATCTTCCCGCATCTCTTGCTTAGCAGAAAGAATGGCCGCTTTATTATCTTCGCTCCTTAATCGGACAGAAGATAAGTGTTTTTTAGCAATGGATAGGGTTTGTTCCAGACGCCGGTATTCAAAATCCAGTTCCGCCTGATTATGCTCCAAAGTCCAACCCCCCAGTCAATGCTGACGATTATTACTCACCTATATTACACACATTAAAGGAAAATTATAAGAATATTATTTCAAAAATTTTGATGGTATAATTAAATTAGGAGGATAAACGCCGCCCACCGGAAGATGGAGCGGCGTTTTTTATTGATTCCAGAAAAAATCTCCTCAAATATTATTGACATATGTCATAAACGAGATATAATAAAAATGTAATTGACATATGTCATTAAACCAAAGGGAGGTGAACTTAATGCCAAGGCCCATGAAATGGAGAAAAGTATGCTGTCTGCCTGAAAGTAATCGATTCGGTCCTCTTGACTTCAATGCGGAGGACAAGAATCATGTAAGAATGACTGTTGATGAATATGAGACCATAAGACTTATTGACCTGGAGGGGTTTACCCAGGAAGAGTGTGCGAAAAAGATGAATATCGCCCGCACTACGGTTCAAGGTATTTATATTGAAGCGAGAAAGAAGCTGGCTGAATCCTTGGTGAACGGTAAAGTGCTGTTAATTGAAGGAGGGGAATACCGGCTTTGCGACGGTTTGGGAAATGGTTGCGGCCAGGGCTGCCATAAGCGAAGACGCAGAATGGGTTGCTCAGGTGAAGAGGAACAAGGAGACAATTGAAAGGAGGATTCTTGATGAAGATAGCGATACCTGTAGATGAAAAGAACCTGGAAACCAATGTATGTGTATCCCTTGGACGGGCTCCCTATTTTCTTATTTATGATACGGAAACGAAAGAAAGTGCATGAGGAGCATTGCCAAAGGGAGGGACTGCCCTTTGTGGGGAAAATACCTTTTGATTCCGATGCGGTAAAAGCGATTAATAGGGGACAAAGCATCGTAGATAGTGACTGTGTATCAGGATCAGCAGTAAAAGAGATTCATGGCAAAGTTATAAATTTGCTGTTTGAAGAAATACCAATCTAACGATAAAGGAGACAAAATTATGAGCGAACAATGCACTGAAAGCTGTAGCAGTTGTGCCGAGGACTGTGCAGAACGAAAAGAAGGCAAACCTGATTTCTCCGCAAAGCTCCATGAGAAGAGCAGCGTCAAAAAGGTCATCGGTATTGTCAGCGGCAAAGGAGGGGTCGGCAAATCCCTGGTTACCTCCCTCCTTGCGGTTACTATGAGGAGAAGGGGCTATCAGGCGGCTATTCTTGATGCAGACATTACAGGGCCTTCGATCCCGAAAGCCTTTGGCATCAAGGAAAAAGCCAGGGGCGGTGAATCCGGCCTGCTCCCTGCTAAAAGCAGGACAGGCATAGATATCATGTCGATCAATTTGCTTTTGGAAAAGGATACGGATCCTGTCATCTGGAGAGGGCCGGTTATCGCCGGGGTAGTGAAGCAGTTCTGGACGGATGTTATCTGGGAGGATGTAGACTTTATGTTCATCGACATGCCGCCTGGAACCGGTGATGTTCCTCTCACTGTGTTTCAATCCATACCGATGGATGGGATTATCGTCGTAACCTCTCCTCAGGAGCTTGTATCCATGATTGTGACCAAAGCAGTTAAGATGGCAGAGGTGATGACTATTCCCGTCCTTGGTCTGGTTGAAAATATGTCCTATTTTAAATGTCCTGACAACGGCAAGGAGTATCAGATATTTGGAGACAGCCATATTGAAGAGATCGCTGCCGAGCATAATTTAAAGATTCTGGCCAAATTACCTATTGAACCGAAAATAGCCGCTGCCTGCGATCAGGGGACCATAGAGCTGTTTGAGGGAAATTGGTTTGATCCGGCAGCGGAAGTCTTAGAAAAAATGGAGGGAAAGAAAAATGCTTAAAATTGCGGTAGCTAGTGAAGAGGAAAGAGTGGCGGAGCACTTTGGCCACTGCGTAAACTTCAATATTTTTGAAGCTGAAAAGAGTCAGATTGTTAAGAGAGCGTGCATACCCAACCCTGGGCATAAGCCTGGTTTTCTTCCCAACTTCCTCAATGAGATGGGTGTCAATGTGATTATCTCAGGTGGTATGGGTGGCGGTGCCATTGAAATCTTTAATGAGAAGGGTATTGACGTCATCACTGGAGCAGCCGGTAATGCCAAAGATGCTGCAAATGAGTACCTTAAGGGAACCCTTAAATCCACCGGTTCCGTTTGCCATGAACATCAGCATCATGGTGAATGCGGAGAGTAAATTCAGATATAGGCAAAGGTGTTCCTATTAGTAACTGAATAATATATCTTGATTGAAGTAAGTTGAGTACACTCACTTACTTCTTCTTTTTGGTAAGTTATGAGCCAATAGGGACTAATCCTCTTCATAAGTTATTCATAGCTCATTCACTGAGTCATCAAATTTGCTTGTTATAATGCATATAGTTTGTGAATAACATTTTTAAAGGAGAAAAGCATGGACAAAATCAGAGAATTGGTAGTCAAAACTAAAGAATTAAGAGATGAATTATACTCCATTACTTATGGGGAATGCAAAGAGTTCTATGAAGACGAAATGGTCTTTAATACTGAAATGAAAGAGATCAGATTGGATTTGAATTATGCCTATGACAAATTAGAGGCTATGGTTCACTACATAGATGGTGAATATAGCTGTCTGGGCTGCGGCAAATGGTTCTCACCTCCCAGGGGCACGGACAGCGATGAGGACCATATGTGCTCAGAGTGTCAGGAGAAATTCAGTGAAACAATTGAATTGGATTTACAGGATGTACTTCAATAGGTATAAGTGTGAAGGGATTAAAGATGAAGAAATTTGAGAAGCTGTTCATGATCGGCATACTGATTGTAAGCAGTATTTTGGTGGGAACGATGACCCTGGCAAAATCCGATAAAGCCAATGCCAATATTGTCATTGTCATTGAAAATGAGGTCAAGGAAAGGATTCCCCTTGTGGTCAAAGAGGAAACTCAAACCCATGAATTTAAGTTTAGGGATCAAACTGGTTATCTTGAAGTGAAAAACGGTAAAGTAAGAATGCTTGAGATGCCTAAGGAGATTTGCCCCGAAGGGATTTGCTCTAAAACAGGCTGGATTGATAGTTCAACTCAGGCCATTGTTTGTTTACCCAATAAAATTATCGTCACCATACAGGGATTAGAAAATGATACAAGGGAATAGGGGAGGTTGAATATGGCGCCGATTTTATTTACGATGGGGAATTTTTCGCTCCGCTCCTATGGAGTTATTGTCGTTTTCGCAATCCTATTCGGTTTGGCAGTTGCTTATCTTCTTACATCAGATAAGGACTACAGGGACTATTTATTCGATGTGCTTATTTATGGGATCATCGGTGCCATAATCGGGGCCCGCTCCTGGCAGGTCTTTTTTTATGAATGGGATTATTATTCGCAAAACTTAGCAGAGATTCCTATGATTTGGCATGGGGGATTGGCGATTCAAGGAGCCCTGGCAGGTGCTTTCTTTGCCGCAGTCATTTATGCAAAGGTTAAGAAGATTAACTTTTGGCGTTTAGCAGATAGTGCGGCACCAGGATTAATCCTGGGTCAGGCCATCGGGCGGATAGCCTGTTTTCTCAATGGAGATGCCTATGGAACGCCTACCGGATCGAATTTTGGAATCGTTTACCCTGAAGGGACACCCGCCTATGCAGCGTATGGGAGTCAGCCCCTTTGGCCGGCAGAAGTATGGGAAGGACAATGGGATGTTATTGTTTTTGTCATACTTCTCATCCTTACTCGTTGGCGGAAATGGCCTCAAGGCATTATTTTCCTGGCCTACATTATTCTTTATTCGATTGGCCGGTTTGCGCTGGAGTTCCTCCGCGGGGACAGCCCCTATCATTGGCTTAATTGGACCTCGGGCCAATGGACCAGTGTGGGGATGATGATCATAAGTCTTGGAGCTGTTTTGTTTTTGAGAAACAAGTGCCATGCTTAGAACTTAAAGGAAGAAGCTAAGAATACTTGAATATGGTTATTCCCAAGGCTTAAGAATCTCTCCAAGTAAATTCAGTTCTTTAACCCCTCTCTTGGACATAAAAATACCTTAGAAGGTCGAGAGAGGGGGGGGAAGAATGGATTCGTTGGTTCACTCTTTAATGCTTGGTATGGAAAATGGATCTTGGTGGTTCATGGCTTCGATGTTTGTGGGGGGAATTGTTTTATCCATTAATCCCTGCATGGGGGCAATGGTTCCCTTGGTATTAGGCGGATCACGTCAAGAAGGGTATAGCCGGGTTGTACAATTTATATTAGGGTTTGCCTTAACCCTTATGCTGATCGGTGCCTTGGCTGCACGAGTGGGGATACTCTTCCGTTTACCAGGTATGTACTGGACGATATTCTTAGGTGCTTTATATCTTGTCGCAGGGGCGATCATGCTGGGCTTCAGGTTTCCGGTCAAGGTCTCGGGGTTTTATGTTACCCAGAGAAGAGGCCCCTCCCGACCTATTTTCCCAAAAGGCTTGAGTCCCTGGATGCTGGGAAGTTTTTTCGCTTTAGCTCCTTCCCCCTGCACCACACCGGTTATCCTTATGATCAGCGGCACGGCGATGGCCAGCGGCCAAATTATTTACTCTGCCTTAGGCTTAGGAGCTTTTGGACTGGGGCATAGTCTCCTGTTAGCCATGGCCTTTCTCCCCGGGGTAAGAGGACTATTTAAAATGAACAGGTGGACCCGACAGCTGCGCCCGGTTATAGGCATTCTCTTGATTCTGCTCTCAGGCTATATTCTGGTGACACAACCTGGATTTGAACATTCAGTATCAGGGCATCAACATTAAAAATACTGCAGGAACAATTGAACAGATTAAAAAAATGGCTGCAGCCTTGGTTAGGCTGCAGCCATTTTTAGAGGGTGATGTATTAAAGGTTGTAGTTAGTAGAGCTAAGGCCTTGATTCATCATATTAGAACCGTAGCCTCCGCAATGTTGGCCATAAAAGCCTCCCAGATCCCCGTTATCAATGGCCTGATTGCGATAAGTTTGGTCTTGGTCGATGAATTTTTTGGCGGATTCAGCTTCTTCTTTAGTGATTGCACCGGCTTCTGCTTGTTTTTCCACGATTTGTTTTTGTAAACTAAACATTTGGCTGTAAAGGTCTTTAAGTTCACCGGCTTTAGATAAGTCTGTTTGAGCAAAAGCTGTTGTGGCTCCGCCGATCAAAAGGGCTATGGTGAGGAGTCCTAAGGCGATTTTCTTTTTCATCTATCTATCCCTCCAATAAGTGTGTATCCAATACTTTGGATTGTCTTAACACCTATTAGCTTAGCCTAAAGTTATGAAAAGCTTGGGAAGATGATTTGAAGATCCTGTGAATTTAGAGGGTTTTATTTCACAGTGCCTTGCCCTGTGAGCAAATGCCTATCATTAAGTATGAGGGGAGTAGTATAATAGAAACAAGTTGGTGATAGCATGAATTACATTATCAAATACGGTAGAAATTTTGCGGCCATTTCAGATCGAGTAGAAGCGGATTCCCATAAACATTGGCTGCTGCAAATGTTTCTTTCCGGTAAACAAGAACTGGATATTAAAGTCAAGGGAGAGCTTATCCCTTGCAAGGCCCTGCTGGTCAATATGGATACAGAGCATGCCTTCAACACAAAGGGTGAGGTCCATTTTACGATGCTGATTGACCCGACAACAGAACTGGGCCGGGCGATAAGGCACCTGTTAAAGGAACAGCCTTTTTATGTGTTGCCCCAGGCAGATACGGCCCTTATGCAGCAGGCTTTTGGCAAAGCCCTTGCCCAGAAGGACCCTGGTTTCCTATTGTCCTTTGTGCGGAATATGATATCTTATTTTGCCTCTCATGATAGCATAAGTTTCGATGATCGGATCATGAACGTTTTGAATCTCTTGGATCACTGTGTGGATGAAGACGAGTATCATCAGCTGAAGTATTTTTCTAAGGAAACTCATCTTTCCGAAAGTCGTTTGGCCCATCTGTTCAAAGATGAAACGGGGATTCCTTTAAAAAGTTATCTCGTTCTGCATAAATTGCAGCGAGCATACGAGTCGATCTTTGACAGTGAAACGATAACGGCAGCGGCCCTTAAAGCCGGATTCGACAGTCCGTCCCATCTGGCCTATACCAATAAAATGATGACAGGAATGTCTGCGACGAACATCATAAAAGATAGCGAGTTTTTGAAAGCTTTCTGACGAGTAGTGCGGTAATGTGTAATCAAACGGTTAAGGAGGATTGCACCAATGACTCAATACTTGCAAGAAACAAATATGCTGAACTTCCGTCATAGTTCTATACAGAGATTGATTGAAGAAAAACAATGGGCAAACGAAGAGCGTTTTCATAAGATCCAGAAAATCTACAATTTTGTCCGGGACGAAATCGCCTTTGGCTATAATAGGGATGACACTATTGCGGCATCCGAGGTTCTGAGGGATGGCTATGGCCAGTGCAATACAAAAGGAACGCTCATTATGGCTCTTCTGAGAGCAGTTGGAATACCTTGCAGGATTCATGGCTTTACGATTGATAAGCAATTGCAGAAAGGGGCCATGACAGGTCTGATTTACAAACTTGCCCCCCAAAGCATTATCCATAGCTGGGTTGAAATCCAATACGAGGGGCAGTGGTATAACTTAGAGGGATTCATTCTGGATAAGGACTATTTGAAAAAGCTACAGAAAAAATTCTCTGAGAATGAAGGCGGTTTTTGCGGGTATGGTGCCGCTACCGACAACTTACAAAACCCGCAAATCGAGTGGAATGCCAATGACACTTATATTCAAAAAGAAGGGATTAACCAGGATTTTGGGGTATTTGATTCCCCGGATGAATTCTTTGCCATCCATCAGCAGCAGTTATCACCGCTGAGAAAGTGGGTTTATCAAAATTTTGGGCGTAAACTTATGAATCGCAATGTCGAAAAAATTCGCTCTCACTCAGGATGAGGAGCATAATCATGATGCTTATTCCTTAAAACGCCCCTCAGGGGGCGTTTTTTCGTGTGTGAGAAGAAGTGGGCCGGAAGCCTTATAAAAATATATTGACTTCTGAATTCTAAAAGAATATGATCTATATGACTAAAATAGGTTTTTGGTCATATAGATCATATGAGGTGAAAAGATGCCTAGATTTTCTGATGCAGAAAAAGAAATCATCAAAGGGAAACTTTTGGCGGAAGGAGAAAGGTTGTTTGTTGCTTATGGGGTGAAGAAAGTAACTGTCGATGATTTGGTCCAGGCGGCTGGGATTGCCAAAGGTTCCTTTTATGCTTTCTACACCAATAAGGAACATTTATATATGGATATTATTGAACAGTGCCAGATGAAGCTATGGCAAGAACTGGACGACTTTTTGGAGAACCATAATGATCTGAAGCCGAAAGAGCTGACGAAGCAGTCCTTTTGCCAGATGCTCAATGGGGTAAAAGACTATCCGATACTGGTTAAAACAGATTCTTCTGTCATTAGTTATTTGCAGCGTAAGCTGCCCCAGGATGTGCTGGCCGCCCATGTGTTTGAGGACAGCAAAGCACTAGCCAAATTACAGGAATACGGGGTTCTGTTTGCTTATGAACTTCCTGTTGTCGCTAAGGCGCTTCAGGCCTTATATGTGGCCATTGCCTATCTACAGCAAGAAGGATCTGACCATGATGGTGTCATAAACTTGATGCTGGATAGCCTGATTGAACAGATTGTGAGGGACAATCCATGATTAAAGTTGAAAGTGCGTTCTATAAGTATCCAGGCGCACAACGGGATGTTATTCAGGATGTCGGCTTCGAGGTGAAGAAGGGAGAAATTTTTGGCTTTCTCGGGCCGTCAGGTGCCGGGAAAAGCACATTGCAAAAAATCCTGACAGGAGTATTGAGAGACTATAAAGGCAGGGTTCATGTCTTAGGCACGGAAATGAAACACCGTAAAAGTTCATTTTATGAAACGATTGGCGTGGATTTTGAATTCCCCAATTTCTACGGTAAATTTACAGCACTGGAAAATCTGCAGTATTTTGCTTCCCTTTACCATAAAAAAACACTGGATCCGATGAAGTTATTGGAGCAGGTGGGGCTGCAACATGACGCCAATAAAAGAGTATCCAGCTATTCGAAAGGGATGAAGATGCGCCTGGGTTTTGTGCGATGCCTGCTGCACAATCCCCAACTGCTTTTTTTGGATGAACCCACCAGCGGACTTGATCCTTCAAATGCCAGAATCTTAAAAGATATGATGCTGGAGCAGAAAAAAGCGGGAAAAACAATGATTCTTACGACCCATAACATGCATGATGCAGGGGAATTGTGCGATCGCGTAGCGTTTATTGTGGACGGTAAAATTAAAGCACTGAATACGCCACAGGCTTTTCAGGTTAGTCGCGGCACTACGGAGGTATGTTATTCCTATAGAAGGGATGGCCGTACGGTAGACAGGCGGAGCACCCTAACCCAACTGAGCAAAGATGATGAGTTTGTTAAGGCATTGCAAAGCGGCTCACTTCTAAGCATCCACTCAAAAGAGCGGACCTTGGAGGAGGTTTTTATATCTTTGACCGGGAGGCAATTGCAATGAGGCTTTTAATGGCGACAGCTAATGATATACGCTATCAGGCAAAATACGGTTTTTACTTCCTGTATGCATTTATTACTGTAGTGTATAGTGCCATTCTGTATTTTTTGCCCGATCAACACAAGTCAATTGGCGCCTCTCTCATTCTGCTGACCGATCCTGCAACCCTGGGCTTCTTCTTTGTCGGGGGTATTTGGTTGTTGGAAAAAGATGAAGGGATACACAGGTTTTATGGCATTTCGCCATTAAAGCCTATTGAATATCTTTTGGCCAAAGCGTTATCTTTGGCGATGATCTCTACCTTGTCCGCTTTTTTTATTGTTCGTTTCAGCAACCCTGGTTCCGCAGACTATCCTTTGCTGCTTGTCAGCATCTTCGCGGGCTCCTGTATTTTTACTCTGTTGGGCCTGACGATGGCCACCTATTCAAACTCGGTAAACAGCTATATGGTCAGGGGGATTCCTGTGGGAATGGTATTGATACTCCCGCCAATGTTAGTAGCTTTTCATATCAGCCGTCCGGCTTTGGAAATTCTACCGGGTATGATCCTCTGGCAGTTGATTGATCTTTCGATTAAGGGTCAAGTTGAACCTGGAAGTATAGTGCTCTTATTTGGACTGATGATTTGGCTGGGAATTTCCACTTTTATTGCCTTGCTTCGTGTCCCATCAGCACTGCAATCGGAAGGGGGCGGAAAGAAATGAAACAAACCTTTAAGTTATTTCAAATCGGCTTGCGGCAAATAACTTATGATGGCATGCTTTTAGTCCTGCTTGCCGCTCCCTTCTTATTTGGCTTGATGGTCAAGATGGGCCTTCCCAATGCAGATGCCTGGCTATATCAGCATTGGGCCTTTTCTATAAAGCCATGGTATTCTTTAGCCGATGGAATGATGATGACCTTAACTTCGATGCTGTTATCTATGGTTAGTGCCTTTCTACTGCTTGAAGAAAGGGATGAAGGAACCGGGGCTTATTATCAAATAACTCCTCTAGAGGGATATTCTTATCTTGTGGCGAGGATAGGTTTGCCTATGGTGTGGTCTTTTCTTTGTATGATGATAGTGACCATGCTTTTCGGCATAGCCAATCTCACCTTTTTACAGATCATTGCCGCCGGGTTGATCAGTACATTAACAGGAGCAGCGCTGGCTATGATGGTCGTATCCTTAGCCGGCAACCGGGTCGAGGGATTGGCGATATCCAAACTGGCCACTCTCAATGTTCTGGGATTATTGATGGCTTGGTTTGTCCCTATGCCCTATCAATACCTAGGGGCTTTTTTGCCTGGTTATTGGATTGGGGAAATAGTACAGCAAGGGGTAAATTGGTCTTCCTTTCTGGCAGGATTCATGATGTGTATCGCATGGATCGTTGCTTTTACTCGGAAATTTTTACGGAAAATCTGAATTCTCTCCAAACCCTTGTGTGTCTGGCTGGAATGGGGCTGAAGGGCAATCCGGAATGAAATTGGAATAAGCAGGAATATAATAAAAGACTGGAGAATCATTGTAAAAATCAAGAAGATTGGCCGGGATAGATAATGAAGTAAAAAGCGGGGGAGGTACACATGAAACAAATCTCATTGGATGATTTGAATAGGGCAGAACTGAACAATCAACCTGGGCGCACTGCTTTCATAAAAGAGTGGGGCAACTTTGAATTCGATTTCGGCCAAGAAGGTACTTCTAAGTTCTACATTGTGTGTGCAGTCATCGTGGAAGACTCAAATCTTTCCCAGTTGGAAGAATCCCTGGGAAAGATAGGCCTCACTGATGAGGACCAAGTGCGGGTCAGGACTTTAAATGAGATCATCCAGCTGGATTTTACTCTGATTCTTTTAATCGCTGATAAAGTTCGTTTCTTTCAGGATGTTCCTCTGACCAACTTTAAAGGATCGTTTGTCAAACATCTCTATGATCGACTCTATAAGAGCCTGTATCATGCCTATCCGACATTGCAGATTGCAGAAGATCAGACAGGGATTTCCGAATTTCTGGCCGGGTTTAAGGACTATGTCGGAAGGGAGCGGCCGGTACAGAATCTCTTTGACCAGTATAATTTTGACTTCGTGGCCGGCCCTGACCGCGGACCGTCTCAGTTGGCGGAATGGATCAGCGGAACGATCAGCAGGCAGCTCCAGGGAGAAAATACTTCGGATTATCTCAATATTCTCTATTGGAAAATCCTCAACATTGAAAAGATTCCCGGTGACAATGCCGTGAATTTGAATCCTGCCGCCGATAATCGGAAGTTTAATCAGGATATTGCCGACCTGGCTTTCCGCAAGGCCAGAGCCTATATCCGGGAACACGAAAGAGATGAAGAGATCGAGAAGAGGCTGCAGGTCAGTTTTCTCAAGTATTTGATCTTTGAAGCTCAGTATGGCAATCCCTATAAATTCATCACTTCGAAGCAAATCTTGTCTATCCTGTCCAACTATGCAGATACCCGCATCAGCAAAGATTTCCTGTATCGGAAGATCGTCGCTCCCCTCAGGGACGCGCGGGTCGTTCTGGCCAGCAGCCCCCAAGGGTATAAACTGCCTATAAGCGTAGAAGATATTTCGGCCTACCTGCATCAAACCAACTCCATCATCGCGCCGATGCTGCACCGTATGGGGCTTTGCCGGGAGGTAATACGGCAGCAGACCGGAGGTAAGCTGGATGTATTGGCAGAGGATGAGTTCTTGAAGTATAAGAAGTATTTTGATTAATACTGAGAACCCCCGAACGGGGAAGAGTTCCATTGCTTTTTCAGCAAAGTTTCAGCAGGCCTTAAAGAGACTTTCAGGTTGCTTTAAGGATTCTCTCAGCTAAGAGGGTTATGCTGAAGGAGTAGTCTTGACCAAGGTGTACATAGAGGGTTAAGACGAAAAAGGAGGGAATTCAATGAATAAAAAACTTATTGTAGGAGTATTGAGTGCAGCACTCCTGACGGTCGGGGCAACGACTGTGCTCGGAGCGGACGGGGTCGACTCCGCCAAGCTGGCGGAAATCAAGAGTCTGACTCAGCAGATGTACGGGATTCAACAGCAGATTGTGGACAAAGAAGTGGAAGCCGGTCTCCTGACCCAGGAGCAGGCAGATCATCTGAAAGAATCTATCAGCCAGAAGCAACGGCGCAGTGAAGAGGCTCTGGACAATGGTAAAGTACTGGGACTGGGTCTGGAGAAACACCACGGTGTCGGAATGTTTAAAGCCGGTGAGCCGCTGACCGAAGATCAGATCGCGGAGTGGCTGGAACAAGCCCAGACCCGTTTGCAGGCTCAGGAAGAAACCATGAAAAGTTCCGGAAAATTTACGGATGAGCAGATCACAGAATGGCTTGCCAAGGCTCAGGCCCGCCTGGATGAGCAAGCCGAGGCAATGAAGAACGGAACCTTTGCCCCTGGAGACAGGAGCTTTGGCAAAGGGATGCATGACAAAAATCAAATGTAAAAAATTCGCTCTAATTCGGGATGATGGGCATAATTATACCGCTCATTCCCTGAAACGCCCCCCTGGGGGCGTTTTTTCTATGTAATCTTCCCTTAAGTTACCGGAAAACTCAGCCCCCAAGGGAATTGGAATAAGCAGGAATATGATAAAAGCCTGGAGAATAATTGCAAAAACGCCCAATCAAAAGGAGCGAAAAGCATGTATGAATTCTATTGCCGCCTCTATCAGACCCTATTTCGCATGGCCGCCTATGTTCTCCCCTGGCGCCGGCCGGAACTTCTGCAGGGAGAGAACAGCCTACAAAAGCTGCCTGCTCTTATCAAGAAGAAGGGAATCGAACGGGTCCTGGTTGTAACCGACAAAGGTCTTTCCGCATTGGGGCTGATGGAGGGATTTTTAAGCGGTTTAAGGGATGCGGGGATTGTTTTTTTTATCTATGACCGGACTGTCCCCAATCCCACGGTGGATAATATTGAGGAGGCCCTGGGGTTATACACATCGGAAGGATGCCAAGGGATTGTGGCTTTCGGCGGGGGATCGCCCTTGGATTGTGCCAAAGGGGTGGGGGCCCGTCTGGCCAGACCCCATAAAACAATGTCCCAACTGCGGGGAACCCTGAAGATCAGAAAGGCAATACCGCCCCTCTTTGCCGTGCCGACTACTGCGGGGACGGGCAGTGAGACCACCCTTACTGCGGTGATCACGGACAGCGCAACCAAGGAAAAGTATCCGGTCAACGACCTGGCCCTGATTCCCCATGTGGCCGTACTGGATCCGGTGCTGACCCTTAAACTGCCGCCATCCCTCACAGCCACTACAGGGATGGATGCCCTCTGCCATGCCGTTGAAGCTTATATCGGCCGAAGCAACACCCGGGAAACGAAAGAATACAGCAAAAGGGCAACCGCCCTGATATTCGAAAATCTCTACAAAGCCTACGCCGACGGCACCGACCTGGAGGCCCGTGGCCGCATGCTCCAGGCTTCTCATGAAGCAGGGCTGGCTTTTACCCGGGCCTATGTGGGCAATATTCATGCCATTGCCCACGCCTTGGGTGCGTTGTACTCCATCCCCCATGGTCTGGCCAATGCCGTGCTGATGCCTTATGTTTTGGAATATTATGGTCCGGCTGCTCAGAGCTCCCTGGCGGAGCTGGCTGATTGGGCCGGTCTCGTGGCAGCAGGAGATAGTACAGCGGACAAGGCCGCTAAATTCATCGCGGCCATTCAAGAGCTGAACAGGGTAATGCAGATTCCCGATCATATAGAGGGAATCGCTGAACAGGATTTGGACGCCATCGCCGCAAGAGCCTATCGGGAAGCCAATCCTTTTTACCCTGTGCCTAAAATTTTGAGTAAAATGGAATTTGTCAAGATTGTCCAAATGATCCGTAAGGAGGAGGGAGCAACGGAATGAAAGATACTGCACAGATTTTGGAGAAACAGCATCTCTATTTCGCCGGCGGGGAGACGTTGAAACGCGACTTCCGGAAAAAACAGCTCTTGGTTTTACAAAAGGCCGTACAGGAGAGTGAGACTGCCATCATGACGGCGCTGCAAAAGGATTTAAACAAATCTTCCTTCGAAGGGTATGCCACTGAAATCGGCATCGTTCTGGAGGAATTGCGGTTTATGCTGAAAAATCTGGACCGCTTCACCAGGCCCCGTAGAGTCAGAACGCCGCTGGCCCATTTCCTTTCCACCAGCACGGTTTACCAGGAACCTTACGGCGTTGTCCTGATCATGTCTCCCTGGAATTATCCCTTTCAACTGACCATGGCCCCCTTGATCGGGGCTATAGCGGCTGGGAACTGCGTTCTGGTGAAACCGTCGGCTTATTCCCCCCATACTTCCGCTGTGATCCAAAAGATCATTGGCGAGTGTTTTGACGAACGCTATGTGGCGGTAGTGGAAGGGGGGCGTGAGGTGAACCAGGCGCTGCTGGAGGAAAGATTCGACTATATCTTTTTTACCGGCAGTGTAGCCATCGGTAAACTCGTGATGGGGGCGGCGGCCCGGCATCTGACCCCGGTTACCCTGGAGCTGGGGGGCAAGAGCCCGTGCATTGTGGATGAAACGGCTCATCTGGCCCTGGCGGGCCGACGCATCGCCTGGGGAAAATATCTGAATGCCGGGCAAACCTGCGTGGCCCCGGACTATGTCCTGGTCCATAAAAGCAAAAAGGAAGCTTTGATCGAAGAAATCCGCAAAAGTATCCGGCAGTTCTATGGAGAAGAGCCCCATCACAACAGAGATTATCCCAAAATCATCAACGAGAAACATTTCGACCGTCTCCTTGGTCTTATGAACAGCGGGATCGTGGCAGCCGGCGGCCGCTTTAACAGGGAAACCCGCCAGATTGAACCCACTGTCCTGGACGCAGTCGCCTGGGACTCACCCGTGATGCAGGAGGAGATTTTCGGCCCTATTCTGCCGGTGCTGGAATTTGAAGAGGTATCAGAGGTCATCGGGCTGATCAATGCCAGGCCGAAGCCTCTCGCCCTCTATCTCTTTACCACCTCGGCGGCTCACGAGCAGGAGATTCTCAGCCGTATCTCTTTCGGGGGCGGTTGCATTAATGATACGGTGGTTCATTTGGCGACTTCCCATATGGCTTTCGGGGGCGTGGGGGAGAGCGGGATGGGCGGCTACCATGGGGAGGCCAGTATCCGGACCTTCTCCCACAGCAAAAGTATCCTGAAGAAAAGCAATCTCCTGGATGTTCCGCTGCGCTATCCGCCTTTCAAGAATCACCTGAGTCTGTTGAAGAAGATTATGAAATGAGCGGATTGGTCAATATAGTAGTAGTCAGATCAAGCGCAACAATCTCAAAAGACTGAAAAAACAGGAGGATTTACAATGGATAATTATGAAGCCGTTTTGAACTTTTTCGCCAAAGCCGGTCAGCCCGCCCGCACCGGAGATGTGGCGGAGGCCATCGGAATCGACAAAAAAGAGGTTGAAAAGATTATGAATACCCTCAAAAAAGAAGAGAAAATCGTTTCACCTAAAAGGTGCTTTTGGGAAATCAATAAAGCCTGAACAAAAATATCTCCTGCTTCTCGGTGAGTAAGCAGGAGATATTTTTATAGGAAGAAGTCACTCAAGCATCATTCATGTAACCTAAAATTTACATATCTTAATCTGTTGACAAAAGAATATAAGAGAATTAAACTTTACTATGTCAATTGTTAAGCTAGTTAATATTTAATATACTTACCAAATAACAAAAGAGAGGTAGAGAAATGCATAGTAGCAATGCTGAGAAAATCAATGAAATTATGGAGAAATTTCGTAGAAATAGGATCAATAAAAAAAAGACCGGTGAGATTCCGCGCAGTGAGCTCAATCTACTCAAGGTGATCAAAATGAACAGCATTGAAGAGCAAGGGGCAACCATGTCATCTCTGAGTGATCATTTAGAAATCAGTAAATCGGCGGTATCACAGATGGTTAATCATCTGGAGGATGAAGGCTATATTGAGCGGCTGTTTACGAAGAATGACCGAAGACTTGTCTATGTTCGTCTGACTGTTGAGGGCGAGCAGTATATGGCACAAAGATACCAGAAATTCCTGCAGTCCATGACCGAGATCTTTAACCGCATGGGAGAAAAAGATACGGAAGAATTGCTTCGACTGTTAGAGAAACTCTATGACATCGTCAATGATAAGGACTAAGACAAAAGATCTAACCATGGGGTGGAGGAGGCTACATGATTAAATTAGTTAAGTATTTAAAATCCTATTACGGATTTATTCTTGGTGCCATTGCCTTACTGTTTTTACAAGCCAACTGCGATTTGGCTTTACCGGATTATATGTCGGATATCGTCAATACCGGAGTCATGACAGGAAATACGAATTATATCCTAAAAACGGGGACGACCATGCTCCTGATCACTCTTTTAGGAACAGCCGCTTCCGTGACGGTGGGCTATTTTGCCTCGCTGACGGCGGCAGGGGTCGCCCGGGATTTGCGCTCGGACGTTTTTAAGAAAGTAGAACGGTTTACCCATGCTGAGTTCGATCACTTCTCCACGGCTTCCCTAATTACACGGACGACCAACGATATTACCCAATTACAAACTGTGTTAGTCATGATGATTCGTCTGGTGTTTTATGCTCCGATTCTGGGTGTGGGCGGGGTTATCAAGGCCATTTCCAGCAGTCCGTCCATGTCCTGGATTATCGGGATTGCCGTCCTCTGTCTAATCGGGGTCGTGATCATCTTATTTATCGTGGTCATACCTAAGTTTAAAATCATTCAATCCCTGATCGACCGCTTGAATTTGGTGGCTCGGGAAAACATCGAAGGAATGCTGGTGATTCGGGCATTCAACACCCAAAAGTTCGAGGGTGCCCGGTTTGACAAAGCCAACCGGGACCTGCTGGAGACGAATCTTTTCGTCAACCGGGCTATGGCACTGATGATGCCGGTTATGATGCTCATTATGAATCTGGTAACAGTGATTATCGTTTGGGTAGGTGCTAAACATGTTTCAGCCTTTCAAATGGGTATTGGCGACATGATGGCCTATATGCAATATGCAATGCAGATCATTATGGCCTTTTTAATGATGTCCATGATGTTTATTATGTTTCCGCGGGCAGCGGTGGCAGCGGATCGGATTGCGGAGGTTCTGGAGAAAGAGGAAAGCATTGCCGACCCTAAGGAGCCGGTCAGCTTCAGAGAAGATTTTCAGCCCACGATTGAATTCCGGAATGTGAACTTTGCTTATCCCGGAGGGGAAGATGATGTCCTGCACAACATTAACTTCGTTGCCAAAGCAGGTCAGACCACGGCCATTATCGGTTCCACAGGCAGCGGTAAGTCAACCCTGCTGAACCTGCTCATGCGTTTTTATGATGTGACTGCCGGTGAAATCCTTGTGGATGGTCAGGATATCCGCACCGTCACCCGGAGATCCCTACGGGAAAAAATCGGATATATTCCCCAAAAGAGTATTCTTTTCTCGGGTTCCATCCGCTCCAATCTAGCCTATGGAGATAAGAGCGCTACCCAGGAAACCTTGGCCAAGGCAGCGGAGATTGCTCAGGCCACCGAATTTATCGAGGCCAAGGAAGAGGGCTATGACTCGATCATTGCCCAAGGCGGAACGAATGTTTCCGGAGGTCAAAGGCAGCGCCTATCCATTGCGAGAGCTTTGGTAAAAAATGCACCAATCTATCTTTTTGATGATAGCTTTTCCGCTCTTGATCTCAAGACCGATCGGAATCTGCGGGCGGCTTTGAATCGGGAAACCGGGAACAGTACGATTCTTCTGGTGGCCCAACGGGTCAGCACGATTATGAATGCCGAACAAATTATTGTTTTAGACAATGGCCGTATTGTGGGTAGAGGGACTCACAATGAACTTTTGAAAACATGCGAAGTCTATCAGGAAATCGCTTATTCGCAATTAAGTGAGGAGGAACTGGCGAGATGAGTGCTACAGAAAAACAAACAGGGTCCGGGCCTGGTCGTCAGGGTCCGGGCGGAGGCAGAGGGGTTTTTGGCGGTCCGCCCGGGGGGCCTGGCGGGGGTGAAAAGGCCAGGGACTTTAATAAGACGCTCCGAACCCTGATGGGGTATTTAACCCCCCATAAAACAACGATCTCCATCGTGATCTTTTTTGCCCTATTCTCCACCGTATTCACGATTGTCGGACCTAAATTACTGGGCAAAGTCACCACGAAACTGGCGGAAGGGTTATTCGCCTGGTATAACCAAACGGGGCTCCTAACGGATTTCGATTATATCGGTAAAATTATTGGGGCCTTGGTGGTTCTTTATGTGATCTCCTCCATTTGCTCCTACGTTCAAGGGTATCTGATGTCTGGGGTGGCCATGGATGTCACTTACAGACTACGGAAAGAGATTTCGGAAAAGATGAACCGGATCCCTTTGAATTATTATGATACGAGAAACCATGGAGTCGTCCTGTCCCGGATTACCAACGATGTGGATCTGATCAACCAAACCCTCAATCAAAGTTTAAATCAAATCATCACTTCGGCGGCGAGCATCGTCGGTATTTTGATCATGATGCTGTCCATCAGCTGGATGATGACAGCGGCCGCTTTGCTGGTTATCCCCTTATCTCTGGGGATTGTGGGAGTGGTGATTAAACGCTCTCAGCGGTTCTTTAGAGAGCAGCAACACTCATTGGGTGAGCTGAACGGCCATATTGAAGAAATGTATGGAGGCCATAATATTGTTCAGGCCTTCAATGGAGAAGCTGAATCCGTAGCCTTTTTTGAGCGGGTCAATGACCAACTCTATCATTCTGCCTGGAAATCCCAATTTGTCACAAGCATTATGATGCCGGTGATGAGTTTCGTAGGTAACCTGGGCTACGTGGTGGTCAGTATTCTCGGAGGGTATCTGGCTGTTAAAAGAGTTGTGGACATCGGAGATATTCAAGCCTTCATTCAATATATGCGTTCCTTTACCCAGCCCATAGCCCAGCTCTCCTCCATATCCAATACCCTTCAGTCCACAGCGGCTGCGGCTGAACGTGTCTTTGAATTTTTAGCGGAAGCAGAAGAAACTCCGGAAACAGCTCATCCGGTTACCTTAGATCAGTTCAGCGGCCATGTTCGTTTTGAACATGTGAATTTTGGCTACAGCAAGGATAAACAAATCATTCATGACTTCTCCGCGGATATCAAAGCCGGACAGAGAGTCGCCATTGTGGGTCCCACAGGGGCGGGTAAGACCACGATCATGAAGCTTTTAATGCGCTTCTATGAAATTGACAGTGGAAGAATCCTGATCAGTGATCATGACATTTATGACTTTAGCCGCCATGACCTGCGCTCCTTGTTTGGCATGGTGCTCCAGGATACCTGGCTCTATAATGCTTCAATTAAGGACAATATTCGCTATGGTACCTTTGAGGCAACGGATGAAGAGGTCATAGAAGCAGCCAACGCGGCCCATTGCGATGAGTTTATCCGTGCTTTGCCAGGGGGGTATGATATGGTTCTGAATGAAGAGTCCAGCAATATCTCCCAGGGACAGAAGCAGTTGTTTACCATTGCCCGGGCGATCCTGGCCGACCCGAAGATTTTAATATTAGACGAGGCTACCAGTTCCGTGGACACCCGAACGGAAATATTGATTCAAAAAGCCATGGAAAATTTAATGCGTAACCGAACAAGTTTTGTCATTGCCCACAGACTCTCCACGATCCGGGATGCGGACATGATTTTAGTGTTAAGAGACGGTGATATCGTGGAACAAGGAAATCACGAGGAATTGTTAGCGAAGAATGGATTTTATGCCGATCTTTATCAGAGCCAGTTCGAAGAGGCCGAAGCAGTTTAAGATTCGTTTGGGTTGAAAAAAAGGAGGAGCGTATCATGGGAGTGCAGTTAAAAACCGAAGAACAGCAACAGCTTAAAGCCAAGGGCAAAAAAAGCAAGAAAGGGGTATTTCTAACCATCTTAACAGTCATCGTCTTGGTTGCCGGTTGTGCAGGGTTCTACTATTTTAATGAGAACAGCCGCTATTTCTCAACGGATAATGCTAAAGTGACAGCGAAAATGGTTACCATTACCCCCAACGCTTCAGGAGAATTACTGGAGTGGAAGGTAAAAGAGGGCGATCAGGTAGAGAAGAATCAAGTTCTCGGACGCCAGGCGGTTTTACCTTATATCACCTCACCGATTCAGGGCACGGTTATTAAAAACAACACCATTCAAGGGCAAGCCGTAACTCCTGCTTCACAGTTGGCGGTCATTGCGGATACAGATAATCTCTACATTGGGGTTAATATCGAAGAAACAGATATCGTCAAGATTAAGGTGGGTCAACGGGTGGACGTAAAGCTGGACGCCTATCCGGGTGTAACCTTTCCTGGGAGGGTTCAGGAGATAGACAGGGCTACCCAAACTTATTTCTCCGGCACCTCAAGCTTCAGTACCAGCGGTACCTATGCCAAGGTAACTCAGTTGATCCCTGTCAAAGTGGTTATTGAGAACAAGGACAATCTTCCTTTGACCTTTGGGATGAATGCCACGGTGAAAATTCACATTAAAGAAGAACCTGTGAACACTCCTGTAGGAGATCAAGGGGGCGAAACCTCTGACTCTCAGCAAGCCATCCATTACAGCAGTGTCATTGAAGCCGCAGATCAAATGGGGGTCATCCCCAATGTTAGCGGTAAAGTCAGCAAGATTAATGTAAGCATCGGCCAGCGTGTCGAAAAGGGAGATGTGTTATTCCAACTGGACAGCACGGATCTGGAGTTACAGGTGAAGCAGGCCGCAGCCAGCTATAACGCGGCAGTTACTTCCTATAATCATAATAAAGCTTCCTATGACAGCCAAGCCGCAATTACCCCGGCCCAGATTGCCTACAATGAGGCTATGGATAACTATACCCGCATCAAGGCACTCTATGATGGCGGGGCGGTATCAGAGGTTGAACTGAATCAAGCCAAAGACAAAGTAGATATCACCCATGCCCAACTGCAGGCAGCTCAGAATTCAGCTAAAGGAGCTGTCGATGCAGCCTCTGCACAAATGGCCAGTGCTAAGGCCGGATTGGACATTGCCCAAAAGAAATTGGACGATTGTATCGTGAGAGCTCCCATGGCTGGAGAAGTGGCTGCCAAAACCATTGATGTAGGTATGATGGCTTCTCCACAAGCAGCCGCCATGACCTTGATCAATACTCAAGAGGTGAAAGTGCATATCAATGTTACCGAAACGAATATTTCCAAGATAAAAATCGGAAGTACAGCTGAGGTAAAAGTACAAGCCATTAACGCTGGTGCCCAGGGTAAAGTGGTCAATATCGCCCCTGCCTCAGATGCCAAGACCGGCATGTTCCAAGTCGAAATTCTGGTTGAGAATCCGGATAGCCTGTTTAAAGCGGGGATGATCTGTGATGTGGAACTAATGTAGGGTCTTTGCGGAGCGGTGAGCTCATCTTAAGCAAAAGGACCGTTGCAGCGAATTAGTGTTCGTTTGGCAACGGTCCGATGTTCTATTCCGGGATAAAAAAGGGTAATTTAAATTAAATATAGAAATAAAAGAAAAACAAAAGGAAAGGGCGGGAAAGTTCATGCAGGAAAGTAAGACAGTGAGACTGTTTGAGACTATCAAAAAATTCCGCAGGCTGAGCCTGAATTTCCGGGGAAGTGGGGAAATTCCTCACCGGGAAATTATGATGCTGAAGCTGATTAAGCATCACTCAGGCAAGGGAGGAATAACCATTTCGACCTTAAGTGAGCATTTTGAGATCAGCAAACCGGCGGTTTCGCAAATGATTAACGCCCTGGAAGACAAGAATTATGTGGAGCGGATTACTACTAAGAGTGACCGCCGCATGGTATATGTTCGTCTGACTGAGCTTGGGGAAGAAGCCTTAGCCGAAGCCTTTCATGAGATGCAGGGGAAGTTGGAGATTTATTTGGAGAAGATGGGGGAACAGGATATGGAGAATTTGATCGCCCTCTTGGATAAACTCCATCGGATCATGAAGGAAGATATTCATGAGGAAAAGGAATAGTGAAACCGGCTTAGTATCTATGGAGGATAAGATCACCTTCGTCGAATAGGGGCAAAAACGTTATGAAAAATTGCCTTCCTTAGTTTGCATATTCCTGTGACGATAGGTCTAATATAAGAAAAGGACTGACGTGCTTGCGACACGCCAGCCCTACAGGCTGTCTAACCGGAAAACGGTTAGCCCAATTTGTTGGTTATATAAGAAATAACCGCCGCTTTTGAGCAGGGGCGGTTATTTCTTTTTGGTCGTGACTAATACCATAAGCGTGGCAAATGCAATTGCAAATGTCAATGCTTCGTAAACCGTCATCATACCACCCCTTTCCTGAAAAGGAAGAGGCTAACCGTCCCAAGCAGCCTGTACCGTCTGTATAACACATTTTGCCAAATGCGAAAAAAGCGAGTCTTTTTCAGCCATACGAAGTTAATTGTTTTAAGAATATAGACTGCTCGGTCAAATTTTGTTATGATAATAATTGACCGAGCGGTCTATATTTTTGGAGGCTTTTCGTGAAAAGAGAAGAAAAAAACCTGAGGACAAGACAAAAAATTATGCAAGGCGCGTTAGCTGAGTTCGGTGAGAAAGGTTACGAACAGGCAGCGCTGAATGATATCTGCAAAAGACATAACCTTTCCAAAGGCATCATCTATCACTACTTTAAGAGCAAGGATGAGCTGTATCTTGGCTGTGTGGAGGAGTGCTTTGCGGCTTTGATCGTTTTTCTGAGGAAAATAGGGTGTGAGGACGGCGGAGAACTTGAAAAGGGGCTACAGAGCTACTTTGATGCAAGGCTTAGATTTTTCAGCCAAAACCCCTGCTATTTTAAGATCTTCTGTGATGTGATTACCAATCCTCCAGGTCATTTAAAAACAGCGATTGCTGAGATCAAAAAGGACTTTGACGAATTGAATGTGCGAATATTCACCAGAATTTTAAGCCGGACCACGCTAAGAAATGGCATCAGTCTGGAGGAAGCCGTAGAAAACCTTTGCCGGTTCCAAAATTATTTTAATTTGGAATATCAAAGGGCGCTTGAGGAATGTCCGGATATAAAAGCTCTGCCCAAACTTCACGAGGAAAACTGCAGAAAATTTGTGGACATATTATTTTACGGAATCATAGAGAGGGTATGAAATGATGACCACTATTTTGATGATCCTGCGCCTTTGGGCAGCAGTTGTCCTGGCTGTATTTGCGGGAAGGCTGGTTGCAAAAATCAAATTACCGTCCATATTGGGCTGGCTGATAGCCGGAATGGTTTTAGGTCCCTATGCCTTAGGACTCATCCATCAGCCGTTGCTTGATGCTGGCTGGTATAAAACGCTTATGCGTATTTTGGAATGTGGGATAGGTCTGATGATAGGTACCGAGCTTGTGTGGAAAACCATTAAAAAATCCGGTAAGCAGATTATTGTTACCACCCTTACCGAATCGATGGGTACTTTCGTGCTGGTCACACTTTCCTTTGGGGCTATTTTTTACCTGACCGATATTCCGCTCTATCTCGCCTTTTTGTTTGGCAGCATTGCGCTTGCTACCGCACCGGCTCCCGCCCTGTCCATCATTCGTGAGTTTAACACCAATGGGCCAGTAACCAAAACCCTGATGCCGATGGCGGCACTGGACAATATTGTGGCCGTGGTGGTCTTTTTTTCGGCGGTGTCTGTGGTGTCCGCCAATATAACGAGTGAAAAAATGCCGTTATACCTGATTGTCCTGACCCCATTTCTACCGCTCATCATTGGCGCTGGGGTAGGATTACCCGCAGGGCAGGTGCTGAAAAAACAGAAAAACCCCAGGCTAAGCCTTGCAACCCTTATTGGGTTCATTTTGGCAGCAGCAGGCATGGGGTTTATTTTTGTCAACTTGATTTTTCCGGGAATGATGCTTAACTTTATGCTGATCGGCATAGCTTTTTCGACTGTATTTGCCAATATTGTTTCAGAAGAAAAGCTGAAAGAGCTTATGGTATTATTTTATCCAATTTTGGGTGTTTCCATGATTGCTGTTATGCTCAATCTCGGCACCCCCCTTGACTATCATCTGATTTCAGGAGCAGGAGTTTTTACGGCTGTCTATATCTTAACAAGGACACTGGGCAAATACTTTGGGGCTTATTGGGGTGCGACAGTGACCAAGGCGCCGGAGACCGTCAAGAAATATTTGGGCCTTACTTTACTGCCCCATTCCGGAGTTTCACTTGTCTTTACAGGTATTGCCGTTTCTATGCTGGCCGTACCCGCCCCGCAAGAAGCAAAGACCATTCAAGGCACGATAGCGGCTGCTGCCATAATCAATGAGATTATCGCTGTTTTGATGGCCAAGAAGGGCTTTGAGCTGGCTGGAGAGATGGAGTCGAAAAAGGACATATTGCAACTATAATCACATATGTTCAATTATAGGCAAGAGCGTATAATTTGATAAATACTGTGGCTGTGGAAAACTCTGAGAGGCGGGAGAAAAGGTGTTGAAGGCAGCCGAGCAGATCATGAAGATTTACAATGCATTGAAGGAGGACTTAGACCTCTCCAAAGAGAATAAGCATGCCCAGTTGTAACCGGCATCGCCTTAACAGCGGTGTCGGTTTTGTTTCAGCCGAATTTATCATAGAGCTGAGTTTGACAGCTAAAAAACTGAACCCTTTTGTATCAAGCCAATTGACAGAACAAGTAACTTGCGATACAATATAGCAGTAATATGTATTGCAAGATACCTGAGGAGGACTAATTATGATTCCTTCACAAATGCTTAAGGGAATGTTAGAAGGATGTATCCTAGAAGTCATACGCAAAAAGGAAACCTATGCTTATGAGATTTCGGAGCAATTAGAGAAATATGAATTTGGAACCATATCAGAAGGAACTATATATCCGATTATTTTACGTTTACAGAAAAGCGAGATGATCGAAGCAACCCTACGGGATTCCAAGAGTGGGCCGCCACGGAAATACTATCATTTGACGGAAAAAGGGGTTGCTGCTCTGGCCCAGTTTAAGGAAAATTGGCAAGAGCTTGAGTCTGCTATAAATCAACTATTTATGGAGGTGGAGGAAGTTGAAGAAGGCCACGAAGGAATCATTGAAGAAAAATAACCTACGGGAAAAAGAGATTTTTAAAGAAAACCAAGAAGTTTATACAAATATGATTGTTTACATTAGAAGTTCTAATATGACCGAATATAATCAGGAAGTTGTAAGAGAAGATATTATCAATATGATATTAGATGGTCAGCAGCGGGGGGATACTATTCAAAAGATAATGGGAGGTAATTATAAGGAGGTATGTGATGAAATCATCGCTGCCATGCCGAGGAAAACCCCAAAAGAAAGAATAATGGACTTTGTAGCCATTATTCTTAGTGCCTTATGGGTCTTGGGGGTTATAGCTCTAGTGGAAAATCTAATTACTGATTTATTGGCGGAGACTAAAAGTTTTAGGTTCATATTGACGGTAGGAGATAGTATTAATGCAGCAATCATTGTTTTGGCAGCAATTGCAATCTACTATTATGTTTCTAAGACCGCCTTTAAGACGATGAAGGAAAAGAGGGTAATCTCATTTTTGAAGCTTTGGTTAGTTTCCTTTGTTGTCATTGGTCTGTTAGTCTTATGCAAAGTATATTTTACAACAGCTGTTCTAGAGATTCCTTTAACTCTGGCGGCTATCCTTGTTTTGGCTATTTTTCTTATTAAGAGAATAGTGGATAGATAAATCTTATCATTATTACACAAGCCATCCTGAAACACGTTATAATTGGGGGAGGCTGTATCAAGAGACTGCCTTTTGCGAAAAAGTAATGAGTAGGGAGGAGTTAAGAATGAAGGTTCTAATAGTCATTGATATGCAGAATGATTTTATTGACGGAGCACTTGGTACGAAGGAAGCTGTAAAAATTGTTGATACTGTAAAAAGGAAGATTGATAGTTATCTCGCTGCTGGTGACAAGGTCATTTATACACAAGATACCCATACTGAGGCCTACCTTCAGACACAAGAAGGACAAAAGCTGCCCGTAGAGCATTGTATAAAAGGGACGCCCGGCTGGGAGATTTCCCAAAAGGTGTATGTGAGCGGATGTCAGGTGATTGAAAAGCCTTCTTTCGGTTCAATAGAGCTTGCTGAATTGATTACAGGGATGAAGGAAATACAGTCTATCGAGCTGATCGGCCTTTGTACGGATATCTGTATTATTTCCAATGCAATGATTTTGAAGGCAAAAATGCCGGAGATTCCGATGGTGGTTGATTCATCCTGTTGTGCAGGTGCGACTTTGGAAGGGCACCAAAACGCCCTATATGCCATGAAGACCTGTCAGATTGAGGTGATCTGAGAATTAAGGTGTTGTCTATAAATCAATTATAGATTCTTTCCTGATCCTGCATGGAAAACCCTTCTGTTTTTACATCACTCATCTTCAGCGTATTATCTTTTACTTCCACCTGCTTCAGCTTCTTCACAGCCCCATAAGGTTTTTCTAAGGAAAGCTCTTTTCCTCTCCCGGATAGGACCCAGAGGGTCTTATATCCCCGGGGGGTGGTGTAGAGCTTTTCTTCTCCTTGGCCGTCGGTAAAATAGATCAGCAGGTTGATCTTATGCTCATTAGCATATTCAAAAACCGGGGTGAAGCGGGTGCCTCCGCGGATATTGAGCCGGTCTTTAACATCTTTTAAGGTTTTGACCTTATACACCCGTCTGATGTCATTGTCGCATTCGACAATGGTGATGTCATGATTATAATTTTTAACGATGGCCAGAACTTCTTTGATCGCTTGATTAAATTCCTGATCACTGATGCTGCCGCTGATATCAAGGGCGACGAGGATTTTAGCTTTATGACTTCTTAGTTGGCCTCTTAAATCCAAGCGTTCAGGCTGTCTCCTGTTTCTGCGGGTGACGGTCTTTTTATGATTGCTGGGAACTGTTCCCATCAGCCGTTTAAGATAAAAATTCCAGGGGAGTTCCCCTTGGCTGTTGCTCAGGGAGGAGATCATGCTCTCCAAATAACCGGGAACGCTCCCTTTTTGAGCATGGGCAATAAACTTCTCCGTAAACTCCTGGAGGGTCTTATCATCCGTATCGCTGGATTCTTCCCAAAGGTCATGGGCCTTTTCTGGATCAACCTCTGTTTTTATTTCATCAGCATCTTTGTTCTCATCAGGCTCATCGGCTTCAAATAAGTCCAGGAGGGCTTGAATTTCTTCTACATAATATTCGAAAGGTTTAAAGGGCAGGAGTTTTAAAGAATAATGCAGATTGACCCATTCCAAGGTCACGGAATAGGGGGGAAGATCCTCCAGATAGGCGTTGACCACGATATTCATGGCCATATTGATGGCTAAAGCGTTGTAGCGGCTTTTCAATTCTTTGGCCCGCCATAAATGCCCGGACAGGATATGGAGTATTTCATGTTTGATGGTGCTTTCCATCTGCCTGAGATTGAGATTCAGGAAAAGCATGGGGTTAAAATGAAGAACATACTTAGCCCCTTTAAAATTCACCCCGGTTGGGCTGGCGAGATCAAAGCGGATTTCCCGGGACATCTGCATTAAAAAATAGCCATAGAAATTATCCTTGTCTTCCAGCAGGCTGAGATTGACTTTATCCACCAGGCCGAAGAATTCTTCCTTGAACTCCTGGGGGATAGGGACCCCGGTCTGCTGTCCCTGGCGTTGTGAGTGATAAAACTCCTCCATAATGAGGGTTGCCTTTTCATAAAGCGTTTGAACCTGGTTCTCAAAATTACTTGTCATAAGAAATCACCTGATTGAACCATAGGATTCGAAATAGGAATCGACAAAGTCTTCATTCTCAATGGCCTGCAGATAGATTTCCGGGTAGCTGTTTTTAATATCCTTCATGATGCCGATCTTTAAATCCACTGGGTAGAGTTTTAAAAAAGCAACCAACCTATCCATAGAGAACTGAGCGTCATCGGGAGACTTTTTAAGATGAGATTCCAGGGTTTTGAGAATATTCCTGGCGGAGAGATAAAGCCGGGTATGGCTTTCCCCTTTGACCTTGTCCCGGAGGGATTCCGGCAGGGAAGTTCCCGAAAAAACGTCGTCATAAGAGATAAGCGGGGAATAATCGGATTCTACAAAGCTCACAAATTCTTCGGCAATCACCCGTCCCACATTCCCTTTAACCACATTGAGGAACACAGAGCGGGGGATAGAGTCCTTGTTCTCTTTATAAATCTTATAACTGCTGGAAATCCGTTCATAGCTGCGGGGGGTGGCCCGGAGATCATCTTCGTTGATCTTATGCAGATATTCAGGGAAGGTGGAGATAAATTCAATCACCTTGGGCTCAATTCCGGCTCCGATGGCCCAATCGATCCACTGATTATGCTCAGGTTCCATAGTCAGCCAGACAAAGCGATTTTCCTGGGCGGCATCCATATCCACCACCTGGTAATCAAAATCTGAGCCGTATTTGCTGGAAGGATTCATAGCGGCCAGGATGTTGACTCCTTCAGGTAAATTATAGCCGTTGATCTCCCGGTTGAGGATCAGATTCATCAGTTCCTGCTGGACCGTATGTTCACAGCGGTTGATCTCGTCGATAAACAAAAGAACGGTTTTGCCCTGAGCTATTTCTTCATCGATTTCCCGGAGTTTATGATGAACGGCATAGATCGTACTTTTCTTTTCCAGGGGACTGTCTTGCTCATTTCCTGCTCGGTAAGTTTCGATGGTTGGCAGGCCGCCGATTTCACCTTCTTTCAGAAGATTCCCGTTGATAACCACCAGGCTCCACTGGTTTTTCTGTGCCAGTTCCTTGGCTAAGGCTGTTTTGCCGATGCCGCTTTCCCCGATGATCAAGGGGACCTCTCCCGTGGCCAGGACTAAGTCAACACTTTTGAGAGTGTCTGTATAATTCATAATGGCTCCATCTCCTATACCTTCAGTTTTTCATCTACAGCTACTTTTTTTGCTTTTTTACTGCCATATTGATAAATAAACATGATCTTGTCCAGGGGCATCTGACTGCTGCTTTTATGGATAGTATGGGAATTGAGAAAATCCCGCACGTATTTTTCCTCGACGTCTTCCTGGGCTAAGGTCTCCTTTAGAACTTGCTCCAGTTCGGCTTTGGAGATATCTTTCAGCACATATTTAATCACAAGAATATTGACTTTCAGGAATTCCAGAATCTTCTCTTTGGTCAAATCTTTAACAAAGGTGATGGCGCTTTCGTGATTTTTGATCGCCAGCAGCTCAGCCTGAGGGGTGGGAGAATCGATATACCTTAAGGCATCATGGCTGATTCGGACAGCTTCTTTCTGGGCGCTGGGGCAGGGGGCTTTGATGAATCTGATCGAGTCGACATGTTTGCGCACGGCTAAGAGCTGCAGTTCTTCACTGGGATTCTTAACATATTTAATGGCCCAGCCGGCTTGATCGATGGCCAATTTAATGATCGTTTCCCCGGGGTTTTTAATGTGCTCTAAATTAACCCAGCTATCCTTGATGGCTTTGATCATCATCTCTTCCGTTGGATCATCGATAAATTGGATGGCCCGGCTGTTATTGGCCAGGGCCAATTCCTGCATCTCCCGGGTGGGATTTTCGATATATTTTAAGGTCAGGCCGTTTTTTTGCACAGCCAATAACTTTATCTCATCGGGGGGATCGGTGATGTAGGCTATGGCGTTGGGATTGCTCTTTATTATTTCCATAAGTTTTGCTTTTTCCATCATGTGCGTTCCTTCTGTGGTTATTTTGTAGGGGATCTCAATAGTATGATTATACTACCGGATTAAATAAGGGTCTATATGATGGTGCAGCTCTGAAGATAGCAAAGTGTACCTGTCTGAATATATTTTTATTTACAATTTCTTTTCTATTATATATGATTAGATTATTGTGAAATATTTTATAGAAAAGAAATTGGATAAAAGGTGAGTAAAATGATTATTGGAATACCAAAAGAAATTAAAATCTATGAAAATCGGGTAGGCATGCCTCCTGCCGGTATTGACGCTCTTGTTAAGGCCGGTCACATTTGTTATCTGGAAAAATCGGCCGGCTTAGGCAGTGGTTTTACGGATGAGGAATATAGAGAGGCCGGTGCACTTATTCTTGATACTGCCCAAGAAGTCTATGAACGAGCAGAGATGATCGTTAAAGTTAAGGAACCCTTAAAATCGGAGTATTCTTTTTTAAGGGAAAACCAAATCCTCTTCACCTATCTTCATTTGGCTCCGAATCATGAGTTGACACAAGCCCTTTTGGAGGCTAAGGTAGTCGGTATAGCTTATGAAACAGTAGAGCTTCCTAATAGATCATTGCCGCTGCTGGCACCTATGAGTGAAGTAGCCGGTCGCATGGCCATTCAAGTAGGTGCCCATTTGCTGGAAAAGACCAATGGCGGAAGAGGGATGCTTTTGGGTGGCGTCTCAGGGGTGGAGCCGGCTAAGGTCGTTATCATCGGCGGCGGTAATGTGGGCATTAATGCTGTGAAGATCGCAGTCGGATTAGGTGCTCAGGTTATCGTGCTGGATGTCAGCGGCGCCAGACTGGCCTATCTGGATGATATTTTTGGCGGTCGGGTCGTTACCTTGATGTCCAATAATTATAATATTGCCAAAGCGGTTAGGAGAGCCGACTTAGTTATTGGTGCCGTACTAATTCCCGGTGCCAAGACCCCTAAGGTGGTTACTGAAGAGATGGTAAAAACCATGAAGCCTGGTGCGGTACTGGTCGATGTGGCCATTGACCAAGGTGGAGCCATTGAGAGTATGGATCGTGTTACCTCCCTTGATGATCCCTATTTCATTAAGCATGATGTGATCCACTATTCAGTAGGCAATATGCCTGGAGCAGTGCCTCGGACATCGACCATGGCTTTAACGAATGCAACCTTGCCCTATGTATTGAGAATTGCTAATTTGGGTGCTGAAAAAGCGATGCTTGAAGATGAAGCACTAAGAAAAGGACTTAATTTATACAAAGGAAAGTTGACGATTAAGACGGTTGCGGAGGCTCAAGGCTTAGAGTATACCTCCAGTGAAGAACTCTTTTAGATTTTAAGAAAAATTTCGCACTATCTTTAGATGACTTACCGATAAGCAAAGGACCTGTAGAAAACCTTGATGAGAAAAGGTTTTCCATAGGTCCTTTTGAGTTTTTTTATTGGATTAGCCCTTGGTCCATTTGGCTACGACAAACCCGGGATTGCCCTCCCTTTTCTTCTCCAGAAGAAGAGCCTCGGCTGCTGTTTGAATATTCGGCGGGAAGAAAAGACATTCCCCGATTTCGGCAGGTGCCCCGATCTGCCAGGAAGATATCTCTTCTTTGGTATAAAGGGCGGCACGGGCAAAGACGGAATCCGGCTTCCTGCGGACTGCCTCCTCATAGTAGTCGCTCCAGGCGCTCTCACCGGCGATAAGTCCGATCAGCAGACAACCCCCGGGCTTTAAATGATTGAACAGTTTTTGCAGGACCTTTTCCGGTTCCGGGACGAATTCAAAGGCGGTCATGGAAAAAATCCCATCATAGGTCTCCAGCTGATCCAGAATTTCGGTAATATCCGCGTGCCACCAGTGCACAGGTTTGGTTTGGGGAGTGGTTTCCTGAAGAGCCGCGATTTTCTTTTGGGCCAGATCCATCATTTCTCCGGAAATATCTATAGCAGTGACCTCGTAGCCTTCTTGGACGAGCCAGCTTGTATATTGTCCGGTACCGCAGCCGATCTCCAGAACCTTGGGACCTGGGGCTTTGAACATGGACTGGGCCAGGTGACGTTCGACTTGATCGGAGACGGAGCCAAGCTCGGTATCATACCAGGAATCATAATGTGCTGCAACGGGGTCAAAAAGTGCTTTATTCATTGGTGATCACCCTCTGTCTTATTTTTAAGTTTAAGTTTCTACTTCTTGCTTTTTAATTCCTTCTTCAGTGAGCTTTTAGTCGACTTCATTTCATGGCGTAAACGATTTTGAAAAAGGGGATAGAAAGGGGGGCGCGCATTGACAAATCTTCAATCAAATCATATGATAATATAGTCCATAGTTGGACTATTTTTGTATGAGGAGGATTTCTATGCAATGGGTTTATTTAGCCCTGGCTATTTTACTTGAAATTTTTGGGACAACACTAATGAAAATGTCCGATGGACTGACTAAAATGCTGCCCACCGCAGGAATGTTCCTGGCCTATGCTTTATGTTTTGGTTCCTTGGCCTTGGCATTAAAGAAAATACCCGTTAGCGTGGCCTACGCCGTATGGTCGGGAGTGGGAATTGTAATTATATCGGTGATAGGAATTCTGGTGTTCAAAGAAACCATCAACACCCTGAAAGTTGTATCCATAGTCCTTATTGTAGCGGGAGTGGTGGGTTTGAACTTAAGCGGTACGGCTCATTAATCAGCTTAGCATCATTCATGAAGGAGATTATGGATATGGATGATAATATTCTGGAACAGATTGATACTTATTATGATTTTTGGTTCCAGATTAACGATATCTATCGTGTTTGGGCACAGAAACATAATACCAATGAAACGACGGTATTTATACTTCATGTCATTGATGCCGGCGCACCTTTTTGTACCCAGAATGAAATCGGAAATAAACTTTTTTTGCCGAAACAAACGGTTTCCATCGTCCTTTCCGGACTTGAGAAAAAGGGATATATTGTGAGGGAACCCAATCCCAGCGACCGCAGAAACAAGATTGTTAAATTTACAGAACAAGGTGCTCACTATGCACGCGGCATACTTGACGAACTCAGAGCCATGGAATTAGAAGCCTTCGCCAGTATTCCGCCGGAAAAGCGCCTGGCGATATCGGAAACATTTTCTTTGCTGGCAGGGTCTTTAAGCAAAGCTTCTCTAAACCGCTTGGGATAGTTCATTCCAAGCGGTTTAATTTATAAGGTTAATGTGAGAAGGTTATTCTCAGACTAGAGGTTGGATCAGCTCTTCTATACGGCGAATTACCGCTTGAGAAATATTCATGCTATCACCTCAAAAAGAAACGCTATCCTTATAATTCACAGGATAGCTGCCAAACAAAATAGGTTTACTTATTTTATCCTGCGTTTAAATGTCGAGATAATCCACCTTGTACTGCCATAGCTTTGAGCGGCAGCCACTGTGCTTACTAGTTCCCATCCTTGTGAACCTAATTGGTTCAGTTCATTTTGGAATGTATTTTTGTCAACTTTACCCCCTAATATTCCTTTAGCATCAGTAAACAGTGTTTTGTACTCGAAATTTTCCATAGTCTCACGCTCCAATTATAGCTGTTTTAAAATGACATATTACCCCAAAACATAATAATAAATAAACTGTAAACCGTGTATCCCGAGTGGTTCATTCAATAATAAAATCTTCCGAACTAAAATTAGTATAGTACCGTCCTGTATTTGCCGTAAATTTTAACACGCAATAGTCTGGGTCGGTAACACCTTGCGGATAGTACATAGTGTCACCCTCTTGCCATATCATTTCCTTGCTGGCCGCATCTTCCAATACTTCCATCACACCCTTAAGCATGACACCACGAAAAAATCTTTTATCACAAAAGTATATACATGCTTTGGGATTCTCACGGTATTGAGCCACACGCTTTGATGAAGTGTTGGTTGTGAAATAGAAAGTTTTGATATCATCTCGTTTTCTTGGCGGCAACATGGCCTTTAAGTTTGGAAAGCCTTCGTCATCAACCGAACCTATGAAAGAAACACTTTGTTTATCAATTAAATTGCCGATGGTCTGCTTTATATCCTTCATCATCCTCTATCAGCCCCTTATCAGTCTATTTGAGGCAATTATAACTCATCATTTCCAAATGGTAAATTACCCGCTTTTATTGGTTAGCCGATAAAAGCAATTAACCCTTAAATTATTGTCCCATCATAGGTAAAAAAGCTATAATGATGTTGGAATATATGTAAAGGGTATAGATATGGGGGTAATGCAAGGATACTGCCTAAGGAGCTGCGATTATGATGGAATTCATTCCTGCCAAAACGATTCTATCCGGGTATGCTGAAAACAACCCTTGGTTTGGCTGCAATTATACTATGAATATCTACAAAGGCTGCTGTCATGGCTGCATTTACTGTGATAGCCGGAGCGAATGCTACAGAGTGGATCATTTCGATGAGGTAAGAGCTAAGGATAACGCCCTTGCCTTAATTGAGCGCGAGCTCAACTCAAAACGTAAAAAGGGCGTTGTCGGCACAGGAGCCATGAGTGATCCATACAATCCATTTGAAAAAGAATATGAGCTTACAAGAGGTACTTTGGAGCTGATCAACCGGTATGGATTTGGTGCGGCGATTGCTACAAAAAGTGATCTGATTGTCCGGGATATAGAACTTCTTAAGGAGATAGGCAAGCATTCACCGGTGCTGGTAAAGATAACGGTTACCACTGCCGATGATTTGCTGTGCAGTAAAATCGAACCTCATGTAGCCCTTTCATCCCGGCGGCTTGAAGCAATTGAAAAGCTGACTCAAGAAGGGATTTTTGCCGGTATATTATTAATGCCTGTGCTGCCGTTTATTGAAGATACAGAGGAGAATATCAGCCGGATTATTGATCTTGCTCATCAAAAAGGGGCAAAATTTATCTATCCTGCTTTCGGAGTAACCTTAAGACAGAATCAAAGGGCATGGTACTATAGAAAATTGGATGAATTATTTCCATCCATTAAAGAAAAGTACATAGAGAGCTATGGGAACGCTTATGAATGCCGTTCCCTTAAGGCCAGGGAATTGTGGAGTTTATTTCGGGATAAATGCGACCAATACGGGATTCTTTACAAAATGCCGGACATCATAGCGGGTTACAAAGGGTCTTGCCGGATGGAACAACTTTCGTTGTTTGAGTAAGCCCTTCTGAATGGTTTACAATCAAAACCCTCCACTATGACACCAGGCTTTTCCGCAATGATATTGTAGCAGAATAGGAGGGGGGTGATATAATTTAGATGAATACTTATAAGACGGAAATTCAAAAGCGTATAGCGTTTCGGAGGCAGAAATGGATGAAAGAATAATTGCGGAAATACTAAAATTTCGTGATGAACGTGGATGGAAACAATATCACAATCCTAAAGATCTCGCCATATCCCTTTCTCTGGAAGTAGCGGAACTATTGGAGAACTTTCAATGGTCATCTTCCGAAGAGGCTGTTAGTAAACGGATTCCTAACATTAGAGAAGAACTTGCGGATGTGCTGATTTATTCGGTGCTGTTTGCCGAGGCGGTTGGCCTGGACTTGAACGATATTATCATGGAAAAGCTCAGTATGAATAACCAAAAATATCCTATTGAAAAAGCCTTTGGCAAAAAAGAAAAGTATACGGAGTTATGACATGCTTGTTTATGCTGAATTAAAAAAAGACTTTATGCAGCACGTTCGGGATAACCGGATCTCCGATATGATCCTTGATTCTATGAAACGGAAATTCGGGCGCGGAGTTGGAAGATCTGAACAGCAGTCCTGGCAGGTTTCCCTGCAGTTTATGCGCAACATTCTCGACGACACAGCAATTCCGGATAATTCGGGAATTGCAATTGAATATAATATTCCGCAGACCGGAAGAAGAATCGACTTCATTATTTCGGGATATGACGAGAATAGAAGCGGAAATGTCATCATTATTGAGCTTAAACAATGGGATGAGGCGAAATTGTCAAGATTGAACGATCACGTTCAAGTCGCGCCATACGGTGATGTCCGACATCCTTCATATCAGGCCTGGTCCTATAAAACACTTATGGAGGATTACAATACGACCATTCAACAGGAGCAGATTGGCTTATATCCGTGTGCTTATCTTCATAACTATAAAGAAGATGAAAACGTACCGGTTATCAGAAATTCATTCTACGAAGAGTATTTGCGTGAAGCCCCAGCTTTTCTGAAGAATGACAGTGAAAAATTGCGCAGTTTCATCAAACGGTTCATCAAACATGGCGATAAAAAAGAAGTGCTTTATAAAATAGATGCCGGTAAGATTCGCCCGTCCAAAAATCTGGCCAATTGTCTCGCCTCTTTGATGGCGGGCAAACGGGAATTCGTTCTTATCGAAGAACAAAAAACCGTTTATGAAACGGCATTGGCTTTAGCTGATACAGTGACCGGAAAGAAGAAGCGTGTACTCATTGTCAGAGGAGGACCGGGAACAGGGAAATCTGTTGTTGCAATTAATTTAATCGTTGAATTGACGAAGCGGGAAAAGCTGGTTCACTACGTGACAAGCAACGCGGCCCCGCGGGCGATATACGAGGCGAGACTATCCGGTGAGATGCGCAAAACCCGTATCTCCAATATGTTCAAGGGGGCAACCGTTTATCAGGGTTTAGAGGAAAATGCCATGGATGTATTGATCGTTGATGAGGCGCATCGCTTGAGTGCTCGTAACCTCCTCAATACGTATAAAGGAAATCAAGTTAAGGACCTGATCAATGCTGCGAAGCTAACCGTATTTTTCCTGGACGAAGCACAAAAAGTACTGATCGAGGATATTGGCAGTGAAGAGGAAATCGTCAAACAGGCAAAGGCTTTCGGCGCGGAAGTGACGGTAAAGGATTTGCCATCTCAGTTCCGCTGCAATGGATCTGATGGCTATCTTGCATGGCTTGACACTACGCTTGGCATTCGTGAAACGGCAAATATGACCCTTGAAGGTATTGATTACGATTTCAGGATAATAGACTCTCCCGCTGAATTACACCGCTTGATTCGCGAAAAAAATGTGTCGGTGAATTTCGGAAGCGGGTCGAGAATGGTTGCGGGGTATTGTTGGCCATGGGCCAGCAAGAAAAATCCCATAGCTACAGATATCAATATCGGAGATTATCAGGTCAGATGGAACAAAAGCAGTGATGGATCTCTGTGGGCTATTGCGGAAGATTCAATTGAGGAGATAGGGTGTATTCATACTTGCCAGGGACTCGAGTTTGATTACGTCGGTGTAATTATCGGTGAGGATCTGATCGTTAAGGATGGTGTGATCGTAACCCAACCTGAAGCCCGTGACAAAGTGGATGCCAATAAAACCCTTCGAGGCTATAAAACGATGATAAAGGATAAGGATCCCTCTGTTGTGGAAAAGGCGAAGCTCATGGCGGATGAGGTCATTCGGAATACCTATAAGGTACTGATGACGCGAGGGCAAAAGGGGTGTTATGTTTACTGCTGTAATAGAGAATTAGCCGAATATCTGAAAAGCAGGATTAGTGGTCCCCGTTATAGCTGTAATGAAAAGAGCTATTCAATGGCGGCAGAAGAGCCTAACAAGAAGTATAAAGGAAGAGAATAATAAAAAATGAAGCAGGTGCTAGTACTGCTTCATTTTTTTAGGCCTTTGATTATTTCATGAATGTTGGTTATTTGCTTTTCGTCCAAGGTCTTTAAATCCTCGATGATCTCCCTTATTAAAGCCGGATAGCTTGTGCTTTCGTCAAAGAATTCCTTGGGGGAGATTTTGAAGTATTCGCAGATATAAAAGAATACTTGCATAGAGGGCATGGATTTTCCGTTTTCAATATGATTGATATAGTTTTCATTCTGCCCAATGGATAAGCTCATATCACGGGCAGAAACCTTTTTCATAGTTCTCAGTTTGGCAATTCGCTCAGATAGAAATTTTTCATACATATGTACCACCACCTATATACAATATTGTACATTTCATTAAAGATATATTCACAATATCTGAAGTCCTGTTTTAATTGACGTACAATATTAAATATTGTAATATTGAATGAATTACAATATTAGAAGGCGTGAAGGGTGGCAAACCGGTATGAATATGAGAAATATATATCGTAAAACTGCAAAAAAACATGGTGTAACTGTTGCAGAAGTTAAAAAGGGCATGCAGGCAGCTATTGATCTTGCTTACACAAAAACTGACAAATCCGATCGTGAAAAGATGATGCAAGAGAGTATACCTCGTAGGAGTGAAGTACCTACAGCGGGTGAATTTGTTGAATCTGTAGCTCATAAATTGCTAAAGGAGATGGTAAAAGCTGAGAGAGGCTGAATTGAACTTAAAAAAGGTGCTGGAGATGCTGAGGCGGAAAAGGTAGACAGCACGACTTTCGGAAAAATAGCAGCTTAAGAAGATCAAGGGGCGGCCAGACGGCCGCCTCTTGATTTAGAGCACGACCAATGACCCTGCTGAGCCCCCGTTTAAGCTTGAGGGGGATCGTACATGTCATTGGTCATCGTTCCCACGATCCGAATATCTCTCTTTCCGGTCAGCTCTCCGCTGGCGGAAAGAAAGATATTCTTTTCAATAACCGTATCCATAGCGGCTTCGATTTCACCTTTGGTCAAGTCCGGCCTGGGGTCATCCAGGCTGAAGGAAAACGCTTTGTTACCCGTCGTATTAAAGGTCAACCGCAGAACCGTTTTGTTTATGATGGCCATCGCTGCACCTCCTTTCTGGTCAATGCTTCCGAGAGTTACTCGTCTATCAGATCGAAATTCTTCCTGAGAATCGTCTGAATCACCAGGCGTTCGCTCAGGCCGAATAAAGCTGCCGCCACATCATAAATATCTTGGTCCGTGGCGTTAGCTTTGACATTGTTCAGGCTTTTTTGCCTGATGATCGGAGTGCCGGAGGGGGTTTCGCCCACTTGATATCTTATCACTACCGTCGAACTCAATGGATAAGCTACTACACCCATGTGCGTCACCCTCCTTTCTGCAGTATTGACCGGCCGGGAGAACCCGTCCTGTCCGTTTATCTTATGGGCTTGTTCATCCGGAGGTGACAGAGGCAAGGACGGCTTTGTTAAGGAAGGGTTATTCTTAAAAATATCATTTGGTTCGTCACACTTAAGACCTTGACCGCATAGTCTATGAATAGATTAACCAAAAAGGACGCGGTAATCATGATCATGAACTATGTCTTTCCGGCCATCGTCGAGTACAATGCCCTATCGGGCAGGTATATCGTCATTTTCCCGGATCTGCCGGACCTTATCTGCCAGGGGGAAACACCGGAAGACGCTTTTCACCAGGCGGAGCTTTCTTTGGAGATTTATCTATATCGTATGGAAAAGGACAAGAAACAGGTCCCGGAAGCCTCCGATCCTGCAAACTGGCAAAAGCGGGAGGACGCCGTGGTCATTGTGCTGGAAGCTGATATGTTGGAGGTCCGGCGGGCCCTTGATAAGAAATCGGTTTCCAAATGTATCATGATTCCTAAATGGTTAAAGGATCTGGGGGAAGAAAATGGTGTGGATTTCGTCCGAATCCTGAAGGAAGGGTTAATGGATGAGCTGGGAATTCCCGATTAAAGGCAGGGAACCTTGATGGAGGATTTGAGCATAGAACGCACGCCGCTTTTAATTGCGGCTGAAATAAATACGATTAAACATCAGGTGAGCAAAGTTCTTCTCTTCAGTGCCATCGAGATCGGCTGCCGCCTGGCGGAGGCCAAAAGTCTGATCCCCTATGGGGAATGGGGCAAGTGGCTGGAAGAATCAGTAAGTTACTCTCAGAGAACAGCAAACAACCTGATCCGCCTGTTTGAGGAGTATGGATCCAATCAGCCTGCTTTACAAGATTCGCAAGCGCTTGCCAAACTGAACTACACCCAGGGAATCATTCTTCTGGGCGTCCCGGAGGAGGAACGGGCTCAGTTTATTGCAGAGCTGGATCTGGAAAGCATGTCAACAAGGGAACTGCAAAAGGCGGTTCAAGAGCGGAACCGGGCTGCGGAAGAACGGGACCGGGCCCTGCAAGAAAAGACAGAACTTCAGCAAGCCCTGGCGGACCAGGACGGCCAGATAACTCGGCTGAGCGACGAACGGGACAACCTAATAACAAAAGTGGAAGAGTTGAATCAAGCCAAAGCAAAGAGCGAGGCCAGGGCCGAGAAGCTAAGCCTGGATCTGAAAAACCTTAAGCATGATACTTCCGCCCAGGCCATCGACCGGATGAGCAACAGGCTTGATCAGGCTTACCACAAGAGCAAGGCCAATAAAGTTGCCTTTTTATACGAGAGCCTGGACCGGAACTTCAGGGAACTTTTGTGGGAGTTGAAGGAATTTGCCAAGCAGGAGCCGGACACTTATAAAGTCTACAAAGATAAGATCGTAAATTTCTTGGCGGAGGGCTTAAAAGCGAAAATGTAAAATAAAATGAAACCCCTTTATCCGAATGGTAAATATACGGATAAAGGGGTATTTTATTTCAGCTCCACCCTGTACCATTTCCAAGCTGGTGACCTCGATGATCTCCCCGTGAACTGTACATTGGTCTATAGCATGCATTTCTGTTGTTAGAATATCGATACGGTCGGGCCACGGGCAGGAAACCATGCGGCCCGGAGCCCTTTGCGGATCAGCCTGCCATTGTTGCAGCAGCTCGGGTGTCACATAATCGCTATAATATTCGGCAATGCTGGCAGCCGCACTATCTGGAGGGGGAGAGGAGCAACACAGCTTTTTTTATCTTCGGCCATCTGAATTTTGGAACATGCTTCACCATTGTTTCAAATATGAGTCCCCATTGCCGTTCCGATAAAGTCGCAACTGTAACCTCATTCTTTATGCGAAGACTAGTTTTTAAATGCTTAATTTGAGGTGGTGTAAATACACCTCTCAATGCTAAATCGATAGATAATTGGGGGTTTTTAAGCACATAAGCGACTAATCCCCAAAAGATTAAATAATCGCTATAAGGTACAATCGGTTTAGCTTTTCTGTTTATGGTAATCATTGCGGAATCAACCCTTGGTGGTGGAGAGAAATTCTTACTTGAAATCGCTTTAACATACTGAATATCAAACCACATTTTCCAAGCGATTACATATGGATCTTTCACAAAATTTGACGTGAATCTTTTGGCTGCACCTTTTTCCATTACGATAACTCCTCTTTGAAAACCGTTTGATGGGTTATTAAGAAGCATTTTCATAATCGGTGTTGTAATGGCATATGGAATATTTGAAACAACTACAAAATGCTCTCGAGGTAGCGAAATTTTTAATATATCCTGCTCGATTATCACTGTATTTTTCATTTCAAGCTGTTTTAATTTCTTTATAAACTTTTGATCGTATTCAACAGCGACAACCTTTCTTGCTTGATTACTTAAAACCAATGTCAATCCCCCTTTTCCGGCACCTAAGTCTAAAACTATATCATGAGTGCTGATTTTTGCTTGATCTACAATCTCATTAATCAGCTTCTTATTATGAATCAAATGTTGCCCGCTAAAATTGGGGGAATTCCCAGTGGTAAATTTTCTATTTTGATTCTTTTTCCTTCTTCTTGTCATTCAAACAACCCTTTCTTACTTTAAGGCTCTGAACGCAAAAAAAGCCACAGACATAGGCGTCTGTGGCTTCCAGTAAACAGGATCAATTTTGTGGTAAGACAAAATGAATTGTGGCGTATTAAAAAACTGAATAGCACCAAATAGACTTTCAATAGCTTAAAAGCTAAAGAAAGTGCTCATAACAATATAAAAGGAAAGATTGAATAATCAGTCTTTCCTCTCATTAACAAAAATATTTTAATGAAGATTGTTAAAAATGGGCGGACTTATCCCGTTTACTCTGTAAGCGAAAACAGAGCCTTCGAACTTATTAAATTACCAGTTCAAAGCACGGAAAGTAATAATAACACCCATAGTTTTTAACAACCCTCCTTAGTTTAATTACGTTAAATGCCGTGTACATTATAATTTTAACTATAGATAAAGTCAATGAAAACATTACTTGCTGATAATCCGAATACCCAAAAGAAATAACCGCCCCTAGCGGATGGCGGTTATTTCAGATCTAATCTGCTGTTGTCTTAAGCCAGATCGAAGCGATCGGCGTTCATTACTTTATTCCAGGCCGATACAAAGTCCTGGAGGAACTTATCCTGAGAGTCACCGCAGGCATAGACTTCAGCCAGGGCCCGGAGTTGGGAGTTGGAGCCGAAGACCAGATCCACCCGGGTGCCGGTCCATTTCAGTTTTCCTGTGGCCCGATCCCGGCCCTCGTACAGGGCTCTTTCTTCCGATACGGCTTTCCATTCAGTGCTCATGTCGAGGAGATTGACGAAAAAGTCATTGGTGAGGGCTTCCGGACGTTGGGTGAAGACACCGTGCCGAGACTGTCCGTAATTGATATTTAAAACCCGCAGACCGCCGATGAGAACGGTCATTTCCGGAGCGGTCAGGGTCAGCAGTTGGGCCCGGTCAACCAGCAATTCCTCTGCCGATGCGGAAGATTTACCTTTCAGATAGTTGCGGAAACCATCGGCTTTAGGCTCCATGACGGCGAAGGAATACACTTCGGTCTGCTCCTGGGAGGCGTCGGTGCGGCCTGGCTTGAAGGGAACAACCAGAGTGCTGCCGGCATTCCTGGCGGCCTGCTCAATACCGGCGGCACCGCCCAGAACGATTAAGTCAGCCAGGGAAACCTTCTTTTGACCGGATTGGGAGCTATTAAACTCAGCTTGGATTATTTTCAGAGTTGCCAGTACCGTGACCAGCTGAGCGGGTTGATTGACTTCCCAATCTTTCTGAGGTGCCAGGCGGATCCGTGCTCCATTGGCGCCGCCCCGTTTATCCGAACCCCGGAAGGTGGAAGCGGATGCCCAGGCAGTGGAGACCAGCTCGGAGACGGAAAGGCCGGAGGCCAGGATCTTAGCTTTGAGAGTGGCGATATCCTGTTCATCGATTAATTTATGATCCACCGGGGGTACCGGGTCCTGCCAAATCAGTTCTTCCTCAGGAACTTCCGGACCGAGATAACGGGAGCGGGGTCCCATGTCGCGATGGGTCAGCTTGAACCAGGCCCGGGCGAAAGCGTCGGCGAATTCCGCAGGGTTATCCCGGTATCTCTTGGCAATCGGTCCATAAATCGGGTCCATTCGCAGGGAGAGATCCGCCGTGGTCATCATGGGTGCATGCCGTTTGGAAGGATCATGGGCATCCTGCACGGTATCTACCGCAGCTGGGTCAGTCGGAACCCACTGCCACGCTCCGGCGGGACTTTTCACCAGATCCCAGTCGTATTTGAACAAGGTGTTTAAATAGCCCATATCCCATGTGGTGGGGTTGGGTTTCCAGGCACCTTCGATACCGCTGCCGATGGTATCGCCCCCTTTGCCGCTGCGGAAGGTGCTCTTCCAGCCTAAACCCTGATCTTCAAGGTCGGCGCCCTCAGGTTCAGGACCAACATGGGATGCGGGACCGGCACCATGGCATTTGCCGAAGGTGTGCCCGCCGGCAACCAGTGCCACAGTCTCTTCATCATTCATGGCCATGCGCTTAAAGGTATCCCGCACATCCCGGCCGGAAGCAAGGACGCTGGGTTGTCCATTGGGACCTTCCGGATTGACGTAAATGAGGCCCATTTGCACTGCGGCGAGAGGATTCTCAAGATCCCGGTCCCCGGAATAGCGTTGGTCGCCCAGCCATTCTCCTTCAGAACCCCAATAAATATCTTCCTGGGGTTCCCAAACGTCCTCGCGGCCGCCTGCGAAGCCGAAGGTTTTGAATCCCATGGATTCCAGAGCACAATTCCCGGCCAGGATCATCAGGTCAGCCCAGGAGATTTTTTTCCCATATTTCTGCTTAATGGGCCAGAGCAGACGGCGGGCCTTATCCAGGTTCACATTGTCCGGCCAGCTGTTGAGGGGAGCAAAGCGCTGGGTTCCGTTCCCTGCGCCCCCTCGTCCGTCGTTCAGGCGGTATGTACCGGCACTATGCCAGGCCATTCGTATAAAGAGGGGACCATAGTGACCGTAATCGGCAGGCCACCAATCCTGAGAGTCGGTCATCAGGGCATAAAGGTCTTTCTTTACGGCCTCCAGGTCAAGCTTCTTAAATTCTTCAGCATAATTGAAGTCAGGATCCATGGGATTGCCTAGAACGGAGTTTTGATGAAGAACGCTGAGGTTCAGCTGATTGGGCCACCAGTCTTTGTTTTTAGTGCCACCGCCTGCATTGGTGTTTTGTGTGTGGCCGGTCACCGGGCATCTCTTTTCATCCATTAAATTACCTCCTTCTATAAATAATCTTGAGAAAAACTGCATTATCTCATCACTTGGGAGATAAATGCAAATTATAATCATTACAATCTATATTATATATTAATATTTGGGGATTACAAGATGGTAAAGATAAATTTAAAACTTATAAAATAAATCATCAGATGAACTGATGATTTATGTGTTATTGATTATATTTCTTCTCCATCCCATTACTATTCTCCTGTTCATTTGGTACTAAAGTTTAGGATTTTTGCTTGGGCAGGCAGAGAAGAAAGGGTGATGTAGTCTACGATCTGCATCTAAATTTAAACGCAGGTGTAACCCCCATCAATGGGTAAAATGGCTCCGGTTACATAGGATGATTCATCAGCCGCTAAGAAGCAAGCGGCTGAATTCAATTCACCGGAATTTCCGTAACGTTTAAGGGGGACGGTACGCTCCATATAAGCCTTGAATTCTTCCGTCTTCAGAGTATCGGCGGTCAATTCCGTTTCAAAATAACCTGGGCAGATACAATTTACGGTGACACCACGGTCAGCCCATTCTGCTGCCAAGGCGCGGGTGAGGTTGACGACCCCACCTTTAGCTGCATGATAGGCGGAAGCAGGTGTAGCTGAGTTTCCTACCATTCCGTACATGGAGGAAATATTGATAATGCGCCCATAACCGGCTTCCAGCATGACTTTACCAAATTCACGGGCGGTACGAAAGACACCGGTCAGGTCGACGGATAGATTGTGTTCCCATACTTCATCGTCCATTTTTTCGGCGGGCATAACGGAGCCGATTCCGGCGTTGTTAATGAGTATATCCACTTTGCCGAACCGGTTTAGAGCAGCTTGAACGGCAGCTTGGACAGAAGCCAGTTGAGTCACATCACAAGGAATTGGATAAGCCTTAACACCATATTGACCTTCTATATCTTCTGCGACTTTACGCAATCTGTCTTCACGGCGGGCCAGCAGCACCACATCGGCACCTTGTTCAGCCAGCCCATGAGCCATTTGCATACCTAATCCACTGGACGCTCCGGTAATAACAGCCACACGGCCTTGCAAATTAAACATGTTCTTATCCTCCTATAGTTAACAGTAATTCATTGTATTTGTGAACTTAGTATGCACTGCAAGGACAAAAGTAATGATAGAAGAAGGATTAATAATTAGATTATCCATGTTTATTGTTTGCTGCAACGCACATGCTTGCAATAGGAGCGGAAAAGGCAAAGCCACTGCACATAAAGGATTTCGCCGGTTACAAAATCACTAATATCTGCTTCCCGAAAAACCCGGGATAACTGTTTTTGGGTAAATATACGCCTGAGTCCGGCCCGATTGCCTTGTAAAGCGCGTGTAATAAAGTGCTCATAATTGCGCCATTGAGCGGGGGATATATCCGGCTGTGTCTTTTTCTTTAAGTGAAGCAGTACCACATCCACACCAGGCTTGGGATGGAAATCCTCCCGAAGAAAATGGTAGACGATCTTCAGATCGAACACCGGCTTTATCATGAGCGATCTCAGTGTTTCATGGGGTTTGCCCATAAAGCGCCTGGCTGCACCTTTTTCCATGGTCAGCCACGCTTCTGCCGGCGGATTTCGGCTTTCTGTCAGCTTACGAAGAATAGCGGTGGTATGACAGAAAGGAATATTGGCAAAGACTTTATAGTCTCCAGAAGCGGGGAGCCGCCATTTCAGGAAGTCTTGATGATATAGGTGCAGATTTGCAGAATCGTTAAATTTTTGGTGAAGCCTATCATATAATTTTTCATCGATCTCAATAGCGGTTACTTTCCGGCAGCTTTCAACAAGCAAGCCGGTTATATGGCCTTTTCCCGGACCAATTTCAATGACATGATCATTGGCGCCGATTGTGGTTCGAGAGAGCAGGCTTTTAATGGTTTTATATCTGGTCAAGTAGTTTTGAGATACCCAAAGGGGCAAGGTTTGCCCTTGGCTTCTATTTTTGGACATAAAAAATACACCTCTTTTTGTTCTATTCGAGTCGAAAAAAGGTGCACGAAAACAGAGGAAGAGTGTTTATACTTCCCTTATTGTTCCGCACACCTTATTAACGAATCCGAATAAACCAAATACCAAACATAGGTGTATTGAAGCCTCCCAATCAAATTATAGGATCATTATACAAAAAACAAAGGTATTGTCAATACAATCCTTGTTCATATCGGATTCTATGCAAAAATTGAATGATGCAATATCGGAAGACAGCCTCCCCAAAAATCGATTATAGTGGAGGTGGAATAGCCGCCGTTTGTCCCAGTGGCTGAAATCAAATTTCCCTTCCTATATAAAAGCTACAAAAGTGAGTGAAGATGTCATGCCATGAAATGGGGAAGTGTGGCATAATAAACAGGTGGACCAGGAATCGAAAGACAGATTCACCTTATGTAACGCAAGTAACTTAAGGAGGTGTCCGGATGACGCTCAGTGAAGAAGAAAGATGGAAAGCTGTGCTTGATTGCGATCCGATCTATGATGGAAAGTTTTTTTACGGCGTAAAAACCACGGGGATTTTCTGCCGTCCCTCCTGTAAATCTAAAAACCCTAAGCGGGAGAATGTGATTTTTTTTGACACCGCTGCCGAGGCGCGGGCCTGGGGACTGCGGCCCTGTAAACGCTGCCGGCCTGATTTGGCGGAATTCCAACCGCAAAAAGAGCTGGCTGAAAAAATCAAAGGGGTATACGACCTTTATTATTCCGATCACGGCCGGGTACGGGAAGAACTGAAAAAGCTTGGCGTCAGCCGGAACCGTATGAGTCAGGTGTTTTATGCACACTATGGGAAGATTCCGGGGGAGTATCTGAATACGTTGCGCATTGCCTCTGCTCAAAAGCTGCTGATCCATACCCAGGGCAGCACTTTGCAAATTGCTCTGCAAAGCGGGTTTGAGAGTCTTTCCACCTTTTACACTCAGTTTCGGCGGTTGACCGGGGTGTCGCCCAAAGAATATCGTTGTTCCGTTCTCCGGAGGGAGGAAAGTCGGTGAGCATTGGTGCTAGTGGCTGTGGGGGGATTGGCCTGAAAGCTGATTCTCCAGGATTTTGCTTTCGGCGTTCACTCTATAAGCTGCGCGGAGTAATCTAATCGCTCAAGACCTCCGCTGCGTCGGGTTCCCGGCTAAATCGGCTCCTGCCTCATAGCCGGTTGGAAACGTCCTGTTTCCAACCCGACTCCGCTGCAGTCTTTTCGCGAAGATTGCTTACCTGCTCGCTTAGAATCCGTTCTCTGCCTTAAAGCAAAATCCTTGGGCTGTCTTTTGCCACCACCTGCGGCATGGCCGCCTACCCTGAAGAAAGCACAAAAAGAACTCAAAAGAAAAGCCGAAAAAGACCCGCAAGAGTAGCTTTACGCACAAAAGCGAACGGATTTCACTGTGTATAAGGCAGCTAAGGCTTCTGCTTCGCTTCACTCACCATAAGCCAAGCTTTCTTTAAGCGGAAGGGCGACGAGGTCAATGAGGCTTTCTTAACATAGCGGAGCCGCCGGTTCACATCAGGTATTACCCGGAGGTTTGGCGGAGCTGTTAAGAAAGGTGAATTGACCAGCCCTGGAGCTATGGAGAGAGCGTTGTACGTAAAGCTACTCTCCCCAAGCAACTTTTTCACCTTCTAAAGGAGTGATTTAAGAAATGATTTATACATGCACCATCAGTACCCCTCTCGGCCCCGCCACAGCATCTGCTGAAGAAGAAGCCCTTACCGGGCTTTGGTTTATCGGACAAAAATATTATCCCGCTCAAACGGATGCCTGGGACAATGAACCGGAGCATCGGGTTTTTCAGACTCTGCAGACCTGGCTGGACAATTATTTTTCCGGCAGAGAAAGTGCTGCCGTCCCCTTTCCCGAGCTGGCCCCCAAAGGGACGGATTTTCAAAAAGCGGTTTGGGACATCCTTCTGGAGATTCCCCATGGCCGCCTTACCACCTATGGGGAAATTGGTAAAAAGCTGGCCGCCACCAGGGGGTTATCCTCCATGTCCGCCCAGGCTGTAGGTGGTGCGGTGGGGCATAATCCTATCTCTATTCTTATACCCTGTCATAGGGTGGTGGGTGCTAGCGGAAGCCTGACCGGTTATGCGGGAGGTCTGGAAAAGAAGAAGGCTTTGCTCCGGCTTGAGGAGGCGGACCTTACATCCAGAAAGCTGTTTGAAGTCTGAAGAAATCAGAGGAGAAGCGGTGATGAAACAGAAGATTTTACTTTTAGAAGATGATATAAGCCTGATTGATGGTTTGCAATATGCTTTGAAAAGAAATGGATTTGAGGTCGAAATCACCCGTACAGTCCAGGAGGCCAGGGAATGTCTAGCCAAGGAGCACTACGATGTGTTGCTCCTTGACGTTACCTTGCCGGACGGGACAGGCTTTTCGGTATGCGAAGAGGTGAGGGAGAAGGGGAGTCAGGTCCCCATTATCTTCCTGACCGCTGCGGATGAAGAAGTCCATGTCATCCGCGGCTTAGACAGCGGCGGGGACGATTATATTACCAAGCCCTTTAAGCTGGGGGAATTATGTTCGCGGATCCGGGCCCTTCTGCGCCGTGCCGGAGCTTCCCAGCCCTCTCCATCATCAACCCTTGCTTGTGGCGATCTTTCCATTGATCTGCTGGGCAGCCGTGTTCTCCTTAAAGGCAAACCGCTGGAATTAACCCATGCCGAATACCGGCTGCTATGCTTATTGGTGCGCAACGCCGGACGTGTGGTCACCCGCAACGTTATATTGAATGAATTATGGGATGGCACCGGGGACTTTGTGGACGATAATACCCTTTCCGTTTATATCCGCCGTCTGCGGGAAAAGGTGGAGGACGACCCGTCCCATCCTGAACATTTGATAACGGTCCGGGGTTTCGGTTACCAATGGAGAGAGGTGTCGGAATGAGTTTTTGGCGAGAAAAACAATCCCGTCATTTCTGTTATGGTTTAATCCTTCTTTCCACTCTTTTGCTGGGCTGGAGCTGGCTTTTGTGCATGGGTCAGACCCAAGCTGCCAAGGAAATGCTCTTGTCCCACGATAGTGCCATGGTCGGTGCTCTTCTGAAGCAAGGTGTACCACCGGATGTGATCGCCTCCGCGGTGGGGAGCACCCAAGATGATGGAGCAGGGAAAAGCTTACTCAGACAGCTGGGTTATACAGAACAAACCGCCTCTCATTACCTGCCCGCCGTCTCCGGTTTTGCAGGAGCTACCTTTCAATTTGTTCTTTCGGGTACATTCATCTTTATCCTCCTTCTCCTTGCTTTCTGCTGGCTTTTTCTTATAAGAAGGGAACGGCTGTATCGTCAGGCTTTACAAGTCATCGGCGGGTTTTCCGAAGGAGATTTTACAGCCCATTTGCCGCGCTCCGATGAGGGAACTTTGTCCCGGCTCTTTGCTGCCGTGGAGAGCCTTGCCTCGGCACTGCAGGCCAAGGGGGAAACTGAATACAAGGTCAAGGAGTTTTTAAAAAGCACCATCTCGGATATTTCTCATCAGCTGAAAACACCCCTGACCGCCCTTACGATGTACAACGAGATTATCTGGGAAGAGCCGGATAATCCCGCCATCATCACAGAGTTTTCCCGAAAAACAAAGGCGGCTCTCAGCCGTATGGAGCAATTGATCCAGTCCCTTCTCAAAATCACCCGCCTTGATGCAGGAAGTATAGCCTTTGAAAAAGCACCCCGGCGGATCTCTGAGATCATAGCTCAAGCGGTTGAGGAATTAACCACACGTGCCGGGAGTGAAGACAAAAAGATCAGTGTAAGCGGACAACCGGAGGAAGAGCTTAGCTGTGACCTGCAGTGGACGAGGGAGGCTGTGGGAAATATTATCAAGAATGCCTTGGATCACACCGCTCCCGGCGGTCATATCCACATTTCCTGGGAACGCTCTCAGGCCATGGTGCGGATTGCTATTGCCGATGATGGAACGGGTATTGCTCCGGAGGATCTTCACCATATTTTCAAACGGTTTTACCGCAGCAAACAGGCCAAAGATACCCAGGGAGCCGGTCTCGGCCTGGCCTTGGCCAAAGCCATTATTGAGGGGCAGGGAGGAGTCCTGTCCGTTCAAAGCATGCAAAATGCGGGCACAACCTTTACGATATCCTTCCTTACGGAATTGTAAGGTGAGATTCACCTCAATGTAAGCTGTATCCCTTATCTTTTAAGGGAAGGAGGTAAGGAAGTTATGGACATTCTGAAGGTTGAAAAGCTTTGTAAAACCTATGGAACACGAGAAGCCCAGGTCCAGGCCTTAAAAGAGGTTTCTTTTACTATGGAAAAAGGGGAATTTGCGGCGGTGGTCGGTGAATCCGGCTCCGGCAAAAGCACTTTGCTGAACTGCATCGGCGGTTTGGATAACCCCACCTCCGGCGGAGTCTTTCTGGAGGGCAGAAATCTCTTCAGTATGAAGGAAAGAGAGCGGACCGTTTTCCGACGTAGAAATATTGGCTTTGTCTTTCAGTCCTTTCAATTGATCCCGGAATTAACGGTGGAGCAGAATATTATTTTTCCCCTTCTGCTGGACTATCAAAAACCTGATCCCGGTTCAGTCAAGGAGATTTTAGAGGTATTGGGGCTGACGGAACGCAGGAATCATCTTCCCAGCCAGCTTTCCGGCGGTCAGCAGCAACGGACGGCTATTGGCCGTGCTTTGATTACCAAGCCCATGCTGATCCTGGCCGACGAGCCCACGGGGAACCTGGACAGCAAGAACAGCCGGGATGTCATGGATTTGCTTCTGAAAGCCTCCCGGCACTATCAGCAGACTATTTTGATGATTACTCATAATATTAATCTGACTTCCTCGGTAGATCGCGTCCTGAAGGTAACGGACGGTGTGCTTGCCGATCTGGGAGGGATGAGGGGATGAAAAGCTATCTGGACCTCATCCCTATTTCCGCCAAGGTTCATAAAAAACAGAGCAGAATGACCCGGATTTGTATTGTTCTGGCCGTATTTCTGGTTACCGCTATTTTCGGTATGGCTGATATGGAACTACGCAGCCAACAATTGCAGGAGATCAAAAAAGGCGGCAACTGGCATGTATTGTTCTCCGGTATTGATGAACACACTGCCGCCATGATCGCCGCCAGGCCGGAGGTTAAATTCTCGGGTTGGTATACCTATCTTGGTGAGAAAGAGGAGTATACCCTTTCCGGAAAATCCGTGGCTGCCGTTGGTTTAGATAAGAATACATTTGAGGAAATGCTCCCTACGCAGATCACGGAGGGAGTCTACCCAACCGGAGAAAATGAAGCTGCCCTGACTGTAAACGCGAAAAGTGGTATGGGGATCAACCTGGGGGATATCATCACACTGGAGCATTCCGGTTCTGAACCGGTACAGCTTACTGTGGTGGGTTTCGTTGAAGGGACTTCCCAATTGCTGAAGCAGGATACCCATGCCTTGCTCCTTACCACCGAGGGATTGCGTTCCTCCATTCCCCAGGAGGGCTACACAAGCCAATATATGGTTCAGCTCTCTCCCTACTGCACTATGCAAAAAGTGATTGCCGATATAACAAAGCAATACGGACTTGCCGATCAGCAAGTCCTGGAAAATGGAAATTTGCTGGCGGTGCTGGGCCAAAGCGATAACAATTATGTGCTTGGACTCTATGGTATCGCCGGGGTTTTGTTCATCGTGGTCTTGCTGGCTGGGGTTCTCATGATTGCCGGCAGTCTGAACAGCAATGTCATGCAAAGGACGGAGTTTTTTGGGATGCTGCGCTGTCTGGGAGCGACCCAAAAGCAAATTATGAGGTTTGTCCGCCGGGAAGGGATGCAATGGTGCAAAACGGCTATCCCTTTGGGACTAGGCATGGGAATCATGGTCGTGTGGGCGCTTTGCGGGGTTCTGAAAATTTTAAGCCCCGGTTATTTTTCCGAGCTGCCGACCTTTGGCATCAGTTGGATCAGTATCCTGTCCGGTATAGCGGTAGGTATCGTTACGGTGCTCTTAGCCGCCCAATCCCCGGCCAAAAAAGCGGCCCGTGTTTCACCCCTGGCCGCAGTTTCAGGGAATGCAAACTCTGTTCAGCCCATCTCCGGAGCGGCCAATACCACTCTTTTTAAAATCGAAACCGCCCTTGGTATCCATCATGCCACATCAAGCAAAAAGAATTTCCTATTGATGGTGGGCTCTTTCTCGCTCAGCATTATCCTTTTTCTTTCCTTTTCAGCTACCGTTGATTTTATGCATCATGCCGTCAGGCCATTAAAACCATGGACACCGGATCTTTCCATCGTGAGCACGGATAATACCCCCTCAGTATCCAATGGTCTTCTGGAAGAGCTGCGTGACCATAGGGCAGTTAAGCGGGCATATGGCCGGATGTTCGCCTATGATATCCCGGTCAAAGTGAAGGGGCAAGAGAGGACCATCAACCTGATTTCTTATGAAGATTATCAGTTCACATGGGCGCAGGACAGCCTGATCGAAGGTTCTCTGGATGAAGGGGCTCAGAAGAAAGATCAGGTATGGGTTGTTTACGATTCAGAAAATCCGTTGCAGGTGGGGGACCAGCTCGCCCTTAGTTTCGGAGAGGTCCCAAAAGAGGTTAGGGTAGCGGGAGTGCTTTCCACCAGTCCTTTTTCCAGTGTGGAGGGTGTGGATTCGGTGATTTGCTCGGAAGGGACCTTCCGGGAATTGACTGGTGAAAGGAACTACACGATTATCGATATTCAGCTTTCCTCAGGGGCAACGGATGAAGATGTGGATGAGATTCGCTCTTTGGCCGGTCCCGATGTCCGGTTTTCCGATCAGCGGGCCGGCAACCGTGAAGGGAGGGGAGCTTTTTACTCCATGGCTTTATTCATCTATGGCTTTTTGGCGGTGATCCTGCTCATTACCGTCTTCAATATCGTGAACAGTGTGGCTATGAGTGTGGCGGCCCGTTTGAAACAGTATGGGGCCATGCGGGCTATCGGCATGAGTGACCATCAGCTTGTCAAAATGGTAAGAGCGGAGGCAATTACCTATGCCGCCGCCGGAAGTAGTGTCGGCTGCATTTTGGGGGTGACTCTGCATAAACTGGTGTTCGAGAAAATGATTACCTCCCATTGGGGTGATCCCTGGCAGCTCCCCCTTGGGGAACTTAGTCTGATCGTGGCCATTGTCATGATCACATCACTTCTTGCCGTCCATGGTCCGGCCAAACAAATTCACACTATGTCGATTGTGGATACCATAAGTGCCAAGTAAATGGATACTCTTGTTGCCTATATCAAAGGAAGACTCAAAAAAGAAGATTAATGGAAAAAACCCGGTTCGACTAAAGTTGACCGGGTTTTTACCTTGGCGATAATGTCATGCCGATAAACCTCCTCTAGTAAAGACTGTCGGTTTATCTCCTATTTTTATCATGGTTGGCTTTCTGTTGGTATAGACGGTCACGTAATTAAATCCTGCTCTTCTGATCAGTTCCATACCTTCCGGGATGCCTTTGCCCACATCTTCAGCCCAATGGGCATCCGAACCCACCGTAATAATCTCTCCGCCCAGCTCCTTGTAGAGGCGGATAATATCCAAGCCCGGCAAGCATTCCTTAGAGGATTGTCTGAGCCCGGAAGTGTTCACTTCGATCCCTTTGCCTTTTTGAATGACGATCTTAAGAATCTCTGCCAACTGTTCCTGATAATCCATAAGGTTGGCGCGCAGCTGGTAATTGGCTGCATAGCGCTTGACCAGATCCAGGTGCCCGAGACAATCGTAATGGTCCCATTGGGCTAAGGTTTTGAGTTCCAGCAGGTAGATGGCACAATAGGTGGCCAGGTTTTCCGGAGTGTAGTGTACTTCTCCAAAATCCACGTTATTCGGCAGGCGATGGGCAGAGCCGAGAACATAATCATAGGGGTACTCTTCAATGAGCTTAAGTGAATGCTTGGAAAAACGATGAGGCTGGCCCAACTCCACTCCGCTCTTGATCTTTATTTTCCCCTCAAAGCGCTGGCGGGCTTCAGAGATCTCGGAAAAATACTTTTTCCCATTATACTGCAAATACTGTTCATTACCTGAAGAGGGCTCGAAGTGATCGGTTATGGCGATTTCCTGCAAACCACGGGCGATGGCTTTATCGCAGAGGGTCGTAATCTCATCATGGGCATCGCTTGAGTTCAGGGAATGCATGTGATAATCCATTAAAAACATAGTGTCCTCCATATAGTTTATTATTTTCCTCTTCTACTATAGCAGGGCATTGTTAACCGGCCTTTATGGTTCTATTAAAGGACGGTTAAAATTGGATGGATTCAAGGATTATGAATCTGATTTCAGATATAAGGCGGATTTGAGAGAATCGATTTCCTGCTGGAGCCAGGCGATAACCTCTGCTTTTTTTTTCATCACGGGGGCGATTTGCTGCCAGAGTATTTGGAAATACTCCTCTACGGCGTTGACCGTCATGGGCTCGTGAATGGAAAAACGCATGGGTGCAGTATTCGCTGGTCCCAAGATCTCGACGATGGCGGCATGCCTTTCTTTAAGCAAGCAAGATACATTTTTCTCAAATCCGGGAATGATCGCGTTCTTCCTGACAAAGGCGATAGAGTAATGATCGTAGGTCTTCAGAAGGGAGATCATATGTTGCAGGAAGTCCACCACTTCTTCCATTTCCAGATCCACCGCAGAGAACCCGATGGAATCATAGAGGAAAAATTGCCGGTTTTTCACGAGATAACTTAAGCTATCAAGTGTATAGATATCTTTGTATTCGTAGATTTCAATGTTGGACTGGAAAGATTCCAGACACTTTTGGTGGAAAGCTATGGCTGAAACCATTTCTTGCTGGGAGGCCTTTCTTTTCTGCAAAAGCTTCTTATAGAGAGGAAGAGGAAGGGTAAAGGTACTGAAACCATCTTTATAAAGGAACCGATTGCCGATGGCTTCTTCGCACTCCATATACGAGCTGTAGAAACTCTCTTCTTTTTCTGCCGGATAGTTCATAAGCAAAGGGGTTGCGGAAGCCTGGGTAAGCCTAACCCAATACTCTTCATAGAAGGAGATGGCCAGAGGGTTTTTGAGATAGAGAGCGCAGCAGTTATTGACCTGAGTAAAAAAACAAGACAGGACCCCGGTTTCAGGAACGATAATATAGTCCTTGCCGAGAGCCAAGGAGTCGTAGCTTTTGAGATAGTAGAGATAAAGTTGGTCTGTTCCAATTAGAGGTTTTAAAAAATTGAGCAAATCCATCATCCGCTGTACGTCATGAGTGATTCGCAGCAGATAGTGGACTTCACAGCCCTGAGTCATTAAGTCCAACAGCATGGTTTGGAAGTGTCGGAGATCTTCTTCGCTGGACATATAAAAAAATACATCATTGAAATAAGTGATGTATATTACTTTTTTTCTTTTATGGGTTTGCAGTGCCAAGCCTAAAAGATGCCTGAAGGCTGAAGCAACATTATGGGTTCCGGCAATGATCTTGTCCTCATGGGACATACTGACCACTTCATTAAAAAAAGGCGGATTCGCCATTGTTTTTTTGTATTTAAGCAATTTTTTAGATTCCTTAGTGTGCTTTTTATGATTGCTGAGGGAAATCCCCTGGGCTTCAAAAAGCACTTTTTTAATCTTTTCTTCATTGCAGTCCGTTCCAGCATCAACACTAAAAACTCTTTCAAATAGCTCGTTAATGAGCTGGATTTGCAAAGAGTTCTTAATGTTGGCTGATAAAAACTGTGTGATTGCTTCTATGTAATTCGAGTTATACGATGGAATCCTTTTCCCATTTACCCATCGGTTAACAAGGGAGCCATCCACATTAAGAGCTTTTGAAAGTCTGTTGATACTCACTCCCAGTGCAGAAAGCAGGTATTTCAGACAATGGGCAAAATCAACGGATGTGTTCATGCATATACCTTCTTTATTTCCTTCTTTTTCATTATAAAGATTTATGGATATTTGTCTTAAAAAGATGTTCAGATGTCATAGCCATGGTTATGACATCTGAGTGAAAATCGTTTCATTCTTCCAGATAACATTATAATATGATTCTTATATGAAGATTAACGACATATTTTATCTGGAAACGACATTAAGCAAACTTTTCTTCCCGATGACTTTAATGATTAAGGTGATAAAGATGGAAGACAGAACCGTGATAAAAACTATAAATGCTGAAGGCATCATTGGTCAGCATGGATATAGAGTTTCCCGGCTTTGTGTAAGTATGGGAAGGCAATTAGGCTTAACGGAAAGGGCTATCACAGAACTCAGTATTGCGGGGCTTTTTCATGATCTTGGCAAGATAGCTGTCTGCAGAGCTATTCTTGAAAAACCCGGAAAGTTGACCACAGAAGAGTATACGGAGATAAAGCGTCACTCGGAAATAGGATACAGAATCCTCGGTTCGGTCAGAGGAATGGAAAACATGGCGGAATTTGTGCTTTATCACCACGAGCGTTGGGACGGCAAGGGCTATCCCCGGCAGCTCAAAGGCGGAGAGATTCCTTTATATTCCCGTGTGATCGGTCTGGCCGATGCTTATGATGCCATGACTAACAACCGGAGCTACCGCAAGGCCCTATCCAAGAAAGCGGCTATCCAGGAGTTATTAAGGAATTCAGGGACACAATTTGATCCGGAGCTGGTGGGGGAATTTATTAAGACACTGTAGGGCAGCTTGCAAGCCACGCTTATAAGGCGCGAAACATAAACAAAAGGGGGTAACAAACAATGCAACGATTTCGCAATATGAAAACGGCCTCAAAAATTAATAGTTTAATACTGCTCATGGCGGTATTTCTTGGACTTGTCGGCTTTGTAGGGATATATTCCGCCCATAATTTGGCCGCTTCGATGGAAAGTATGTACCAAAATAACCTGCTCCCTATCAAGTGGCTGAATGGGGCCCGGGGACAAACCAGGGCAGTGGAGGCTCTGACTCTTGAATTATTTATCACTCAGGATCAAAATAGGCAGCAAGAGATTCTCCAGGACATTCAAGAGCGGGTCGCGGAAGTAGATACCCTTCTCAGTGACTTTAGCAAGGAAGTTACGGATCCATACGAACAAGAACGGTTTCCGAAGCTGATGGATGAATTGCAGGCCTACCGTGTCGAAAGAGATAAAGCCGTAGATATGGCAATAGCGGGGAAGCAGGATGAGGCTTTTAGATATTTTTCTGCCAATGCTGCAGACAATATCAATGTTGTGAATGTTGTTTTGAAGGAACTTGCCGATTATAATGCTCAGATTGCCGATGAGGCAGAGATAAAAAGCAAGTCGACGGCATCCATGACAACTAAGTTTATGGTGGGTTTGACTTTGGCTGCCATTGTTCTGGCTGTGGGTATTGGTCGGTTTATCGCCAGGATGATTTCTAATCCCCTGATTCAGTTGGAAGGTACCGTTATGGAAATCTCCCAGGGGAACCTAACCGTTGAAAAATTGGATATATCTTCTGAAGATGAGATTGGCCAACTGGCTGCGGAAGTTAATGCTATGACGGAAAATTTAAGAGTTTTAATTGAAAATATAACCCACACAGCGGAGCAAGTCGCAGCTTCGTCAGAGGAGTTGACAGCCAGTGCCGAGCAGTCTGCCTCGGCTACGAATCAGATCGCCGCAACCATTACCGAGGTGGCGGCAGGAGCAACCAGGCAGGAAACCGCTGTTGATGATACAGCTTCAATTGTAGAACAGATGTCGGCAGGCATTCAGCAGATCGCAGCTAATGCCAATAGTGTTTCAAGGTCTGCCGATATGACAACCCATGCGGCCGGTCAAGGGGACAAGGCGGTGAACGCCGCCGTGAACCAGATGAAAAACATTGAAAAAACGGTAGCAGGCACGGCACAGGTCGTGACGCAGCTAGGGGAGCGATCGAAAGAAATCGGTCAGATTGTGGATGCTATTTCCGGAATTGCCGCCCAAACTAATCTCCTGGCACTGAATGCGGCAATCGAGGCGGCTCGTGCCGGTGATCAAGGCAGAGGGTTCGCCGTCGTTGCCGAGGAAGTACGCAAGCTGGCGGAGCAATCCCAAGAAGCGGCTAAGCAAATTGCCGATCTGATCGCGGAGATCCAGAAGGAGACCGATAGCGCGGTCAAGGCTATGAACGAAGGTACCCATGAAGTCAAGGTCGGATCGGAAGTGGTGAACTCTGCCGGAGAGGCCTTTAACGAGATCGTAGGCCTGATCGGTGAAGTTTCCACCCAAGTCAGGGAAATCTCAGCAGCCATTCAGCAGATGGCTTCCGGAAGTCAACAAATTGTGGATTCGGTACGGGATATTGACCGCATCAGCAAGGAAGCATCCAGTCAAACTCAGACCGTTTCGGCTGCTACCGAAGAACAGTCCGCATCTATGGAAGAAATAGCGGCATCCAGCGAGGAACTGGCTAAAATGGCGGAAGAGCTGCAGAGCTCGGTTAGGAAGTTCAGGATATAGAAAATTTGGGATATGGCCTCAGGGATTTAAAATAGCATTAAACAGCGCCTTTATGTTTCAATTGAATCGTAAAGGCGCTGTTTTTTAATTTTTTACTCCTTGTCTTTATGATTCATTTTAATTACTGGTATGATAATAGTACCAGACAACGGTAAATTTTTTTTAAAAAGTTTTGCGAAAAGTTGCTTTTGACTTCGTTGTATAGAGTGTAAGAGCTTTTACAAGGAAAAGGGGGAAACCATGAAGACCAATAACAATGTCATAGGGCGCTTGAAAAATAGAGAGGAAGATGCTCTGGAATTTATTATGGATGAATACTTCCCTTTAGTGAAGGGGATTGTCCGTCAAGTCCTGCTTCCTATAGGAAGTAGGGAGTTGGCGGAGGAATGCATCAGTGATGTTTTCCTTGCCGTTTGGCATCATGCGGAAAAATTTAAGGGGGAAGGGGAGGAGGATTTCCGCAAATGGCTCTGCGCCATCGCCAAATACAGGGCTATTGACTTTTATCGCCGGGAAAGAAAATGCGTTGAAATTCCTTCTTCCGATCGTAAGGGGATAGATTTGTTTCCGCCCCAAGAATCAGCAGAGGAGCAGGTGCTGTTTAAGGAGAACACAAAGGAAATGAAAAAGCTGCTGAACTCCTTTTCTTCTACGGACCGCAACATATTTATTATGAAATTCTTTTGGGGTATGCCCTCTGAAGAGATATCCAGGAAATTAGGACTGACGAAATCTGCTGTCGATAATCGTATTTACAGGAGTAAAAAACAGCTGGTAAAAGGTGTTTTGAGCATAGGAGAAGGGGGAAATTAACCGTGAAAGATCTCTATGAATTTTTTAATGAGATAGATATTGACTTGAATGAGTTTGAAGAGGCGGAGGTGGATGAGCTGGAAAAGTCGAGAGTCAAAAAAAGGGTAAGAGAAAGGATTGCCGAAACCGGTCATTCGGGCGGACTGAAGAAACGGAGAAAAAGCAAGGGAATGGTGGCTGTAGCTGCTGCCATGATTATGACGGTAGGACTCTCCGGTTTTGGTTTGGCTTTTCCCGCTTATGCCAAGGAAGTTCCTGTCATCGGCGATATTTTTCGATTTTTAGATGACGGACGTACGGGGGTGTATGATTTATATACGGAAAAGGCCTTGGACATCGATATGGTCAAAGCAGACAATGGCATCGAAGTGACGCTGAATCAAGGCGTTTATGACGGAAAAACCTTATCTTTCACCTATACCATAAAAACGGAAAAGGATTTTGGGGAAAGACCCTATTTGAATAGCGAAGTTGATGTTGATTTTGCCCAGGGCTCCACAGGCGGCGAGCAGTTAAAGAGAGTCAGTCCCGGCGTCTATGTGGGGCAAAGCAACTATACATTTTTCAGTGAGGAGGAAGCCCGGGATTCGATTTCTTTCCGCTGGAAGATTTCCGGGATGACAAACATGGAGGAGGGAGCAGAACCCAAAGAAAATAAAAAGACACCATGCAAGCTGAATTTCAGCGTATCCTTAAATACTCTGGACTATACCGTGGTCAAGATTGATGCCAATCAGGATCAGGTTCAGAATGTGGCTATCAGCTTAAACCGCCTCTCCATAACCCCCATCAATACCCTTCTCTACTACTCCGAGATAGTTCCTAACACTCTTTCCCATGCAGCCCAGATGGATTGGGAAATCAAGGATGATTTGGGCAATGTCTATGAGTATGAAGGGAATGGGGGGCATGGCAAAGTTGGTGATAAAATGACTGAAATGGAACATATTATCACCTTTAAACGCCTTGATCCCAAGGCGAAAACCCTGTTGATCACGCCGACCTTGAAACTGGTTCCTACCCAGGGTGGCGGTGTGGAATTTGATGAAAACGGCCATGAAACCCGGTTCAGCTACGAAGGGCTGCCGGAGGGGGTCACTGCCGGAGAGTGGACGATGAAGCCGATTAGCGTAGACCTTAGCGCTGTGAACTAAAGCCTTATACATTCTGCCTTGAAAAAGACCTCTTGAAAGTTAAGTCTCCAGGATTTTGCTTTCGGCGTTCACTCCATAAGCTGCGCGGAGCAATCTAATCGCTCAAGACCTCCGCTGCAGTCTTTTCGCGAAGATTGCTTACCTGCTCGCTTAGAATTCGTTCTCTGCCTTAAAGCAAAATCCTTGGGGTTGCCTTTCGGGCTTGAGCGGTGCAGATGTGGGATAAAGCTACCCGATCCGAGGAGTCTTTTTCATCATCTGATGATGTCGCAAGAGGCGTGGAGCCTACTCTGAGAAAGATCCGCGAGCTTAGCTTTGCACACAAGATAACGAGGAAGACCTGTTCCATCTAAGGACGGGTCTTCCTCGTTTTGTGGCATTTTCAGCGAAGTCAATCAGTCGGGAAGGACGATCTCCGCTTTTTCGCCGATTTTTAAGGGGGTTTCGGGGGCCAGGTTGACTTTGATCTTCATGCTTTCTTTATTCTTATTGGCAGAAGTCTGCATGTCCTTGGGGGTATATTGGGCCTTAACATCAATAAAGCTGACGGTTCCTGAGTATTCCTTCTCTCCGGAGTGGATGACCACGTTTTGTCCGTAGCTTATTTTGGGCAGATACTCCTTGGGCAGATAAGCCACCAGGTGTTTTTCTGTTTCCGAAGCGATATCGATGAGATCAAATCCGGGGGAGACCATATTTCCGGGCAGATAATTCCTGCTGATAACCGTTCCGTCCTGAAGAGCGGTAAGGGTGTATTTAGCTAAATTATCCTTGGTCTGGCGGATTTGTACTTCAGTTAAAGCTACATCGGCTTGAGCGGCGGCGATTTTTTCCTGGGGAGTTCCTTTTTGCAGCAAGGTCATTTGCTGGCGGGCATTATCCAATTGCAGGGCCGCCGTGGTAACGGCGGCTTCTGCCAGATCCACCTGGTATTTGAGCTTATCCAGTTCAGCCTGAGGGAGTGCGCCGGCTTTCTGGAGAACCTGAGCATCTTCATAATCTTTCCTGGTCCGGTCCTGAGCCAGCTGGGCATTGGCATTGGCTATTTCCGCCAGCTTCACGCTATTTGCAGACTGCTTCAAGGCCTCAGGGTCAGCTCCGGTCTTTAATTCGGCCAGGATCGCCTGTTTCCTGGCCAGGGTCTGCTCCAACTGTTCCAGAGCATACCGTTCATTGCGGTCATCCAGCACGGCCAGAACGTCACCGGCTTTAACGGTTTGGCCAAGCTCCACAGCCTGTTGGCTGATTTTCCCGGACACTTCGCTGTAATGGGCATAGATGCTTGTCTCCACGATTCCTTCCAAGACCAGGCCGGAGGTAGGAGAACAGCCAACTGCGGTTAAGATCATGGCCATAAGTCCGGTGAAAATAAGCCCTGAGTGTAGTGTTCGCATATTCATAACCTTATGTTCCTCCTCAGTTCGATTAGGTTTGTGCACATTATCTGCTCTGAAAAAGATATCAATGTAAGTTGATTCTCCAGGATTTTGCTTTCGGCGTTCACTCCATAAGCTGCGCGGAGCAATCTAATCGCTCAAGACCTCCGCTCCGTCGGGTTCCCGGCTAAATCGGCTCCTGCCTCATAGCCGGTTGGAAACGTCCTGTTTCCAACCCGACTCCGCTGTAGTCTTTTCGCGAAGATTGCTTACCAGCTCGCTTAGAATCCGTTCTCTGCCTTAAAGCAAAATCCTTGGGCTGGCTTTCGGGCTTGAGCGGCGCGGATGTAGGATAAGCTACCCGGACCAGACAATACTTTTCATCCCCAGCCGGTGCCGCCTGCGGCATAGACGGTTAACTTGAAAAGACCTGGAAAAGAATCGAAAAAGACCGATAAGCGTAGCTTTACGCACAAAAGCGAATGGATTTAGCGGAGGGGCGTCCAGGTCAATGAGGCTTCTTTAACATAGCGGAGCCACCGGTTTACATCAGGTATTACCCGGAGGTTTGGCGGAGCTGTTAAGAAAGCGAGTTGACCAGCCCTGGAGCTATGAAGAGAGCGTTGTGCGTAAAGCTACCCGACCCGGACAACACATTTCACCCTAGATCCGCCGATATTTCTTAAGAAGCAAGGTATTCAAAATTATGAACAACACGGAACAGGCCAGGATAATCCCCAAATCCCCGGCGATGACCGCAAAACCGCTGCCCTTGATCATCACTGCGGTCAGCGCATCGGCGATATAATAGAGAGGCATAGCGTAACCCACGACCTGCATACCGGCAGGCAGATCAAATAAACCGGAAAAGAAAACCTGGGGGACGATAATCAGGGGGATAAATTGAATCATCTGGAACTCATTATTAGCCAGAGTGGAGGCCAGGATTCCTAAAGTCAGGGCGATCATGGCCGTCAGGAGGGTAATGAGCAGAATCAAAGCAAAGGAACCGATCATCATCACCTTAAGGACATAGACACAGTACCAGGAGATGAGGAAGGATTGCAGGATCGTAAAAAGACCGAAACCCAGGACATAGCCCACCACGATCTCCCAGCGTCGGACCGGAGTGGAAAGAAGTTTCTCCAGGGTCCCTGAGGTTCTCTCCTGCAAGAAAGAAATACCCGAAACCAGGAAGACAAAAAAGAAAATAATAAAGCCGATTAAAGTCGCGCCAAAGTTATCAAAACTCGGCAAATCCTCCTGGCCATAGACATAATTGACCTCAGACTTAAGATCCGGCCTGGAGAGCATAGAGGACATCTTAGCCTGCTCCAATGCGGCCAGAGCGACTTTGGCCTTGGTGGGATTGCTGCCGTCCACTTCAATCGTGGATTTCCCGCCGCTGATGCTGATCGTGGCAATGACTTCCCCCTGCTCCAGAGCCCGGCGGGCTTCACTCTCGCTGTACCGTAAGCCTCTGACGTTTTGTTCCTCAAGTCTATCCTCAAATCCCGCCGGGGCATTGATTACGGCCACATTCACAACAGGAACGGTATCGGCCAGAATAAAATAAACCAGGGTGAGGAGAAACACAGGGGCTACCAGCATCAGAGCCAGTGTGCGCCGGTCATGCCGCAATTGATTTAAAATCCGGAAGGCTAAAGCTCTAACTCTCATTGTGCTGTCCTCCATAATAGATGAAAGCTTCTTCGATGCTGTTGACTCCGATCCTCTCCTGAAGCTCCCGGGAAGTGCCCTTGGCGATCAGGCGCCCATCCCTCATCATAGCCAGGCTATGGCATTTATCCGCTTCATCCATCACATGGGTTGTGACCAAGATGGTAACCCCCTGCCCGGCCAATGTGTTCAATTCTGCCCAGATATCTCTTCTTAAGAGAGGGTCAATTCCTACCGTAGGTTCATCTAAAACTAAAACCGGCGGATTATGGAGAATGGCAATAGCCAGGGAGAGCCGCCGTTTCATGCCGCCGGAAAAAGCCTGAACCGGTTTGTGGAGATGTTCCGTAAGATTGACCAGCTCCATGACTTCAACCGTCCTTTTTTTGATTTCTCCCTTGCTCATTCCGTAAATTGCTCCGAAAAACTGCAGATTTTCCTCCGCAGTCAAAGAACCATAGAGGGCATCGGACTGGGCCATATAGCCCACCTTGTTCATTAAGCTCAGCTGGGGCATTTTCTCACCGAGGACATACGCTTCCCCTGAAGTAGCTTCCAGGATTCCGGCGATGATTTTGACGACGGTGGTCTTGCCGCAGCCGGAAGGGCCAAGCAAGCCATAAATCTGACCATGGAGAATTTCCAGGTCAATATCTTTGAGGACATGCTTTTTGCCAAAGAATTTATTCACATGCTGCACGACGACGCCATGGGGATCTTCCGGACCGGGAGAATTATTTTTGCTCTTATTCTGTTTCATCAGTGTTTTCAGCATCTCTGTCCCCCCTAAAGGCAAGCCTATTTATTGAACAATGAGTTGATTATTTTCCTGATTTGATTATAATCAAACCATAATAAGCCTTCAAGAGACAAAACAGGGCCTTATGACGGTTAATAAACATTTTGCTTTAATTTGTTCATTTATATGCAAAAGTTTTAAGCAAAGGGGAGGAATCGCTCATGAATCCGAATGAAGACCGGCGCATTATCCGGACCAAAGAGGCCATTCGCAATGCTTTGGTTGCCTTGATCGAAGAAAAGGGATTTGACGCTTTATCCGTCAAGGATATTACAGCGAAAGCCAATATCAACCGAGGTACTTTTTACCTCCACTATAAGGATAAGTTTGATCTGCTGGATAAGACTCTGGAAGAGGTCACCAAGGACATGGAGAATATTATCTTGAAAATCACGACTCTCTCCACAGCGGATTTTGTCGATACGCGAATACCCCTGACAATCGTGGTCAGATTGTTTGAGTATTTCAATGACAATGCCTCCTTAATGCAAGCCATATTATCAACAAAAGGGAATTATGCTTTACAAACTCAAATTAAAAAATTAATGTGGAGCAATATATTCGAAAAGAATTATGTCACATTAATCAAAAAAGAAAAGCTATTGGTACCCAGCGAGTATCTGGTTTCTTATATCGCTTCCGCTCATTTTGGGGTGATTCAGGAATGGCTGGATAGAGGACGGCGGGAAACACCGGAGGAAATGGCAAAAATTCTTGTCAACATCACCTTCCACGGCCCGCTCTTTGCAGCCGGAATCTTCACTTAAAAGCAAACGGCGGACCGGACTGAACCGGCCGCCGTTTGTTCAACTTCTGTTTAATTAAAAGGTTAAAAAGTGATCACCCGGGGAGCTTCGGTAAAGGAGGAGAATGTCGCAGTAGCATCTTTCAGGTAAAAGACGATGGTGTTGTCATCGTCCGCTTTATACATTCCCTGCAGGGAAGGGTAGGCATCCAGCAGATCCTGCTTGGCTTCCAGACGGTCGTCCTCAACAGCCACCGCTGCTACCCGAATCCACTTGCTGCCGTCGAGGACGGCGCAGATTTCGATTTTGGGATTGGTTTTTAACTGTCGGTAGACATCTTTGACCTTGCCGGTTTGAATATAGAGCTTGTTTTCAAAAATGTTGACGGTGCCGAAAGGCCGGACGCGGGGCTGATCGCCCTCTTGAGTTGCCAGGTAATAGGTTCCGCACTGTTTCAAAAACTCATAGACTTCCCGCATGCTTGAATCCTCCGTTTCTTAGGGATTGACTAGGAATCCCTTTATCGCTATTATTGAAACATGATGGGATAGTTAATTCAAGTACGATCATTTAGTATAGTAAGTCTAAAATAGGATACTGAGGAGAAGGTATGGAAAAAGATTTATATGGGATTTGCCCCTATGTGACGGCCCAAAAATTGCTTACAGGAAAATGGACTCTGCTGATCATGTACCATTTAAGCCTTAAGAATATGCGCTTTAATGAACTGCAAAGAGCCCTTCCCAGTTTGACCCAGGCGACTCTGACCAAGCAGCTGCGGATGATGAGCGATAACGGCTTGATTATTCGCACTGTATATGATCAGATACCGCCCAAGGTGGAGTATTCACTCAGTGAGCTGGGTAAACGGTTCAGCCCGGTTTTGGATGCTATCCAGGAATGGGGAAACGAATATATTGACTTTCTGAAAAGCAAAGCCGGTACTTAAAAATTCCTGGTTTTGTGCAGTGAAACCCTTGAAAGGACTTGTCATCACTAAAAGAGTGGCTCAAGTCCTTTATCTATTTCAGCTTTTATCTGCTTCAGAAGGATAGTTGGCGTAGGAAAAAACACTTTTAAGAAGAATTTAAATGAAATTAAAGCCGCTTTTAAGAAATTTCTAAGAATTTTTCTCCCTAATTTTAAGAACTAAGTTTTATAATGTAGTTAGCAGTCTTCGTTAAACTTATTACTTAGTGAAAAGGAAGTTAAGAGAGATGCTAACTATCATTCAAAATACAGTTCGAAATGTCAAGCCACTTTGTCTCATGCTGTCCATTCCACTGTTGAATATTATTTATGGTCTGCTTAATAATACTGACCGTGGGGTCTACAGCATGGTGACAGACCTTGATCTGCATACCCCTTTTTTGAAAATATTTGTTATACCTTATTTAATTTGGTATTTTTTCATATTCGGAACCTTAGTCTTCTTTTGCTTTAAGGATAAGAAACTCTACTATCGGACCCTGACGGCGGTAAATCTTGGCTTGTTGGCATGTTACGGGATCTATTTCATTTTCCAAACCCATGTTCCCAGGCCGGAGCTGGTTGGTCATGATTTTTTGACGAAGCTGGTTGCTCTTGTTTATAGCAATGATCAGCCCTATAACGCTTTTCCAAGTATCCATGTCCTCATGAGCTTTTTGATGATTAAAGGGATCAATAAGTACCAGGGTAAAAACTATCTGAATATGTCCATGGTGTATTTGAACGTGATCTTAATCATCTTATCGACTGTATTTATTAAGCAGCATGTTATTTTAGATGTTTTTGCGGCTATCGTATTAGGCAGCCTGATTTTCGATCTGGTTTTTTATGCAAATATGGAGGAATTGTGGGCAAGGCTTAGGCTAAAGACCCCCAGCTTGGGGCTGCTGATGAAAAAAGAACAGAAATCTAACTCCACTTTCCGTGTGTGACAGTAAAATTACGGCAGGAAGCTGGAAAGTATAGCCTCGGGGACTGATTCCCCGGGGTTTTTCATTTCTGGGCTTACTAAGCACACTCAAAAGAGAAAGAGTTTAGTTTTATTCTATAAAAAATTAATAAATTCCCAAGAATTCTTTTGCTTATTGTTAAGAACTAAGACCTATAATGCATATAGCGGCGTTCTGGTGAACCTTGACCATGTGCAGAATGATTAAGGTCTATGACTAAGTGAAAAGGAAGTTAAAAGAGATGCAAACAATACTTCAGAACCTCAGGCCCCTTTGTTTAATGTTGACCATTCCTCTTTTGAATATTTTCTATGCTTTGCTCAACAATGCTGATCGGGGAGCCTATAGCCTGGTGACAGACCTTGACCACGCTATTCCCTTTTTAAAAGCCTTTATTGTGCCTTATATAATTTGGTATTTTTTTATTTTCGGAACCTTGGTCTACTTTTGTTTTAAGGATAAGAAAGTTTACTACCGGACCCTGTTGGCTCTTGATCTTGGCTTGTTGGTATGTTACGGGATCTATTTTCTTTTCCAAACCCAGGTTCCCAGGCCGGAACTCGTTGGCCATGATGTTTTGACGAAGCTGGTCGCTCTTATTTATAGCAACGATCAGCCCTATAACGCCTTTCCAAGTATTCATGTCCTCTTGAGTTTTTTAATGATTAAAGGGATCAATAAGTACCAAGGTAAAAACTATCTGAATATCTCCCTTGTTTACTTAAATGCGGTTTTAATCATTTTGTCGACTCTCTTTGTTAAGCAGCATGTTATTTTAGATGTCCTTGGGGCTATAGTGCTAGGCAGTGTGATGTTTGACCTGGTTTTTTATGCGAATATGGAGGAGTTACGGGCAAGGCTCAAGAAACCATACTTATTATTGATGTTAAAAAGAAATCAGAAGTCTGAAATCCGTCTTCAGCAGGGTAGGGGGGTAAAGTGATTGAGGTGTGCTGTTGATGTGTTCCCGTAGACGTATCATGTGGAGTGCATAATAATGATGACATAGTATTCTTTGAGAAATACAGCAAAATAGATCGCTCTACAAAAGGGCTTTCCGGTGCGGGCGAATGGAAAACACTCCAAAAGTTACTTCCTGATTTTAAGGATAAGCGCGTACTGGATTTAGGCTGCGGGTTCGGCTGGCATTGTCAATATGCTATCGAGCATGGTGCCAATGCTGTCACAGGAGTTGATATTTCCGAAAAAATGCTGACGGTAGCAAAAGAGAAAACAGATTCGAAAATTCGCTGTATCCAGATGCCTATTGAAGATATCGCTTTTGGTGAAAACTCATTTGACGCAGTAATTAGTTCGCTTGCTTTTAGTTTGAAACTACGAACTAATGGTTATTTGAATTATCTGACCGATAAACAGGAATTTGTCATCAAGATAAAGTTTCTTTGCTGTAATGAAAAACGAACTTAACTAGAAATTTATCAATGAGGAGCATTCCTGTAGTAGTCAAAAATGAGCTTTGTCAAAAAGAAGACCTCACGTTACAATTTGAAAGGACTGTTGGCCAACAGAATCCAATCAAAATAACGGAGGTCATCCCCAATGAATTTTACACAAAACGAGAAGCTAAAGCAACTATCTGAAAGAAGTATTGTGATCGGAGTGGACATCGCCAGCGAGCTTCATTATGCCAGGGCATTTGACTGGCGAGGAGTCGAGCTGGGCAAGGTCTTCAAGTTTGAAAACAACGCTGAAGGATTCAAGGATTTCCATGCATGGATTGAACGTTTAAAAAGGCAAGCACAAAAGGAATGCATAGTGGTAGGCGCAGAACCAACCGGTCATTACTGGTTTAGCCTGGCATCTTACCTAAAAGAGCAAAGTATTAAGCTGGTCCTCGTCAACCCGTTCCATGTAAAGCGTAGTAAGGAGCTTGATGACAACCACCCCAGCAAAACGGATGCTAAGGATCCCAAGACCATCGCTAAGCTGGTCATCGAGGGCAGATACAATGAGCCCTATATCCCGGAAGGAATCTATGCAGAACTGCGAATAGCAATGGCCTGTAGGATGCGCATCCAAAAGGAATTGAACAGTATAAAAAATCGCATTCAGCGGTGGCTGAAGATCTACTTTCCCGAGCATGAAACGGTATTTGGAAAGTTTGATGCCACAAGTAGCATGCTGGTATTGCAAGTTGCTCCGCTACCTAAGGACATTGAAAGGCTTGGAGTAGAAGGAATCAACCGAATTTGGAGAGACAACAAGTTGAGAGCAGTGGGAATGAAAAGGGCTAAGAGCCTGTATGAAGCTGCTCAGAAGAGCATTGGTTGCACCGAAGGAGAGTCTTGTTCCCGAATGGAAATTCAGCTATTACTCCAAGACTATCACACTAAAACGGCACAATATCAGGCAGTCACTGAAACCATTGATGGGTTGTGTTGTCAAATCCCCGAAGTAGCCAAGTTACTTGAAATTAAAGGTGTTGGCCTTGTTACTGTGGCAGGTTTTCTCTCCGAAGTTGGGGATATCAAGCGTTTTAATTCTCCAAAGCAAATTCAAAAACTTGCGGGCTTAGCCTTGCGAGAGAGTAGCTCGGGTAAGCACAAAGGACAGACCACGATCAGCAAGCGCGGCCGCGCACGACTAAGGGCGATTCTATTTCAGGCAGTAATGCCACTCGTCGCAAAAAACGCAGAGTTTGCAGAGATACACAACTACTATACGACCAGGAGTAAGAACCCTCTGAAGAAGAAACAATCGTTAATTGCCTTAAGCTGTAAACTGATTCGGGTGTTCTACGCCATATTAACAAAGGGTACAGACTATGACCCGAAGAAGCTCATTACAGACATACATCGCCCAGCTGAGTATTTAGCTGCGTAAGAGGAATAGTAGCGAAACCATAAGAAACAAACGATCTTTGGGTTAAAGCGTCACCCCAGAAGCGAATAATCTAGGTAACCTAGCAAGACAAAAGAGCTGGTAGTCAGTCGCATAGTTCACCATTAGAGCAAAGACTCGGTTGAGGAGCATAACTGACACCCAATCATGGATAGGTGGAACGAAGGAATTTAGGGCAGGTTTTAACCTTGACCCTGTTAGACATGGGAGGTTTACCACCGTGAGAATAATGGGTTTACAACGGCCAACATATGCCAAAAAAGCAGACGTTTGCTTTGCTATACCCAAATTCTCTGAATTAGGCATTCTATGCGAATTCTATCCGTGGTGAGCTAGTTTGTTTGGTAAGGAATTCTATGAAAAAGCGAGATATTCAAAGAAAATCAAAAGATATTATAGGGAGGTGCTCTATGTTGGAAAGAGCAATATATTTAATCACTGGCGTTATGGCGTCTGGAAAATCAACAGTTGCGGAACTGCTTGCCTCAAAAATGGAAAAAGGTGTGCATCTGCGCGGCGATGTGTTTCGCCGAATGATTGTATCAGGACGTGCCGAGATGTCCGCACAGCCGTCCGATGAGGCTATCCGGCAGTTGCATCTGCGCTATCGCTTGACCGCAGATGCTGGAAAAACCTATTATGACAACGGATTTTCCGTTGTTTTGCAGGACAACTACTACGGAGAAGAAATATCCCGCATATTGGATATGTTGAAGGACTATCCTGTTCAAATAATAGTACTCTGCCCGAATGTAGAGACTGTAAAAAAGCGTGAAAAAATGCGGGGAAAGATCGGTTATACTGGCTTTACGGTAGAGGCTTTGTATGCGGATTTCATGAAGGAGACTCCAAAAATCGGCTTTTGGCTGGATACCTCGGAACAGTCCCCCGAACAATCAGTCGAGGACATTTTGTTACACTTTGCGGAATAATAGAGTTGGAGAGAATTATATGCCTAATAAAATATGAGGTTTATAATGGATATAACAACAGATAGACTTAAAATCAGATCCTTTAGAGAAACGGATATTGAAGATCTTTTTGAAATTTATAGCAATAAAAATACCTGTCGGTTTTTATTGCATGAACCATGGACTTCATCTACCAAAGACGAAGAATTTCAGAAGAAGTTGGTAACTAATCAGCTTACCCAAGACACAGCTATCAGTTTAGCTTGTGAGTTGGATAATAAGGTTATAGGTGATATTTCAATATGGTATACAGAAATGAAAGAAACCGTTGAAATTGGTTTTGCCTTTAATGATGTATATTCAAGAAAAGGTTGCCCCATTAATTTAGAAAAGAGAATTTAGTAAAGTACATTTTAGATAGCATTAAACTAAATAGTCAGTTTTGTGACGGAAATACAACTTTTATGAAAAAATTACGAGTTTATCAAAGAAAGTATAAAAATTCAAATTTGAACTAGATGATGTAATTCATAAACTGAGCGAATTGCAAAACAGTAAGTAAGGTATCAGACTCCACCAAGGAACGAGTGGGTCTTCATGACATCATTTTTGTATCCTCAAGGCATATTGGAGACGGTAGTAAGGATTGAAAGGAAATAGTTGAAATAGCTGGATTGAAGGTATCTTAAGAGAATATATAGGTGTGTTTCTGTTCCCTTAGACGATGAGTTTAGGGGGATTTTTGTTAATTTAAAAATCTAAGTTAGATGCAACCACTGGAGCCATTTATCAAAAGTGAAGAAAAAAAAGGTAGCAGATGCAGCTTCTTTTGCTGTCGATATTCTTCGCAAAAATATGAAAGTGATAAACTATTTCCAATGTTATTTGGAATAACAATCAAGAGATTAATTTTGATGCTAATTTATCCTATGCTAATACCGAAATTATAGAGGATGTATCTGTTAAGTATGATTTTGCTAGGAAATTGTTTGAAATAGAACCTAATCAATAGAGTGTATAAGGGAGTATAAAGGAGTTTATCTTTATATAAAACCCTTTACTTCTGCGTATTAGTGTCATCACCTGGCCCCAACCCACGTTGAGTGCGATGACGAATAGTGCCATTGAAATATCACAAGGATTAGAAAAAGAACGATATTCTTCCGCAAGACGTTGTAATTGAGCATTGGATTTTAACCGGATAATATAATATACCACTATCTTTTCAAAAGAACCGTGAATAATTCAGGTTACATATGAATATTGGAGTTTAGCGACAACTACGTTGACAAATACCGTTTCCTATAAAAATAAAACTGCAGGTCCCAAAGAACCTGCAGTTGTCGTACTCTGTTTATAAAATTTAACAAGAGGCAGCGGGAAAAGCGATGTTCCTGGTCTCAACAGTGCGAATGAAATCGGCAGGATACCTGAGCCGGGCGCCAAAATTATGAAAGCAACCAACACGGAGGCGATCTATAAACCTAACTTTTTCTTCATTGCATCAGGATACAGGCTATGCGTCAAGGCGTTTTCCGCGGTAATCAATCCTTCTTCGTACAGGGTCAGCAAGCTTGTGTCCATGCTGACCATTCCATAATCTGCCGAGGAGTAGATCGTCGAATCGATCTGATGGGATTTGGAGTCCCGGATCATGGTCCGGATCGCGTTATTGCACAGCATAACCTCGAATGCGGGGACAAGGGTGCCCTGCGTAGAAGGGATCAGCTGCTGGGATATGACCGCCTGCAGCACCATGGAAAGCTGGATCCTCACCTGCCGCTGCTGATTGGCCGGAAATACGTCGACGATACGGTCCACCGTGTTGGCGGCGCCTAAAGTGTGTAAAGTGGAGAATACCAATTGACCGGTCTCCGCAGCCGACATGGCGATGGAGATGGTCTCAAAATCTCGCATTTCCCCCAGCAGTATCACGTTGGGAGCCTCTCTCAGGGCAGCCCTGAGTCCCCTTTCGTAACTGGGGGTGTCCATGTAGATCTCACGCTGGCTCACGATGCTTTTATCATGTTTATGGAGAAACTCGAGGGGATCTTCCAAAGTAATAATGTGAGCCTCCCGAGTCTTGTTGATCTTATCAATGAGGCAGGCCAGAGTCGTGGATTTGCCGCTTCCGGTGGGCCCTGTAACCAAAATAAATCCCTTATTCTTTGCATAGAGATCGATAACCTGCTTTGGTATCCTGAGGACCTCGGGATCCGGCAGCTTAAACAGTACCACCTTCAGCACCGCAGCCAGGGAACCTCTTTGCATAAACGCATTGACCCGGAACCGCCCCACGTTGGCGAGAGAAAAAGAGAAATCATCGTCATGATCTTTTTTCAGAATGTCGATGTCTCTCCCCGCAAAGTCATAGATCTGGCAGATCATCGTTTCCGTATCCGGCGGCAGAAGCCTCTCCCCCATGGATATGATTTTTCCGTTTGAGGAATAGGAAATCTCTTTGCCTGCAATGATGAAAATATCTGCGGCATGGTCATTTACGGCATCTGCCAGATATTTTTTCAGATCCAAAACAACACCCACTTTCTATTCCGTAATCGAATCGTCAAATTCTGTCTTAAATTGATCATAATCCCATTGTGATGCGGGCATGATCTTACGTGACAGGACCGTATAGCGGGTGCCCTCTGATTTCAGTTCTACCGCCAGATTTTGCCGATCCGAAATCGGTATGACAAAGGAATCGTTCTCCAATGGGTGGCCTGCCTTTAAGTCGGCATCTACGGACGCCAGGATTTCTTCTACTTCATTATCCGCAGCATAGTACTCGGTTAAAGCGTCAGCAGCTTTTTGAGTCAGCTTCCAGTCTGCGTTGGCAGTCATAAGGGAAAGAGCGCCCAGTGTTGTCAGGCACAGGGCGACAAAAATCATGATGATGGATGGGCCGCCGATCCCGACACCCATTTTCAGCTTTTTATCCATTTCAGTCCACCTCGCCTGATGAAGCATCGATACCCATTTGTTCTGCATAATATTTTTTGGCGGTTAACCGGTAAATGATTTTCTCGTCTGCCATCGCCGTGTAATTGTAAACGACCATTGTTCCGACCTGCCTTTGCTGGAAAGTGACTTCAGTGGTCACGGTATACATCGCTCCGGAAGGATCAACAGCTTCCCAATCTTCTGTAAAGCCGGTGGTCCTTATTGTTGGAAGAATATCCGCGAGCTGGGCGGTTTTATCCGTTTCGGCCGCCGTTTGCACTGCCAGAACGGCTCCGTTCAAAGCGACCGTATCATCCGCCAGACGGAACGCCTTGGCAAATACCTGGATCGTGACTGCTCCGACGAAAGAGAAGAACAAAACAGCAATAATCAGCTCGATCAAAAAAAGGTGGGCTCTTGACATTCCTTTGAATTTCACTGCGATCCTCCTCCCTGGCTCGTTCGGAAGGACAGAGACAGACCGCGGGTTTTTCCATTATGGTCTTTGGTTTTGATATCCAGCAGATTGCCCTTCAAATCAAATTCAAGTCCGTAGCTGGGAATGATCGCAAGTCCTTCTTCAAGCAGAAATGGCGTACCCTTTTCAATATATACCTCATAAAGAGAACCTTGATATTCATAGATCCAGGTTTGGCAGATCTCTCCACCTTCTGGTTGCTCCAGCACGAGAGCATCGACTCCTTCCTTCTCGACGATCCGGATCGAATCGATAACATCACTTTGCCGTACCTTTGTGCCGATATAGGAAAGGGGCGTTCGGAATTCAAAGTTGGAATCCATATTCTCCTTGATCCCCTTGTAAACATTTGCTCCGAGAATAACCGCCATCAAAGATCCAAAAGCGAAAACGCAGAGGAGCGCCAGAATAAAAATAAAATCCAGAGATCTATTATGTATGCTCCATTTGAATTTGTAGTCCATATTCTACCTCTCCTGTCACATCGAGGAATCGATTACGGTAATATCGGGCAGGATGTTTCCTGCAAAGACTTCGTAGTGAACGATAAATCGCTCATGGTCATAGATGACCCCGTAGTTGTCTTCTAAATAGTTTATATTCGGAGGATACATTCCTTCAATGGCATAACACTGGACCGTTGCCCTCAAAACGGCATTCTGTAGAATCAATCGGCTCTCCTCATCGGATGCTGCAGAGGCGTTGCCGATCCCTGCGTACAGGAAAAGCAAGAGGCAGAGAAAAATCAGAACGGGCAATATTAAGCTCTTCCAAAAACTGTCGCCATTTTTATCAAATGTTCTCATTCTACTATTCATCACAATTACTCCTATCCAATGGTGGAAAGCACACCGAGAAGAGGGAACATTACCGATACCAGAATCGAACCGATGAGCACTGAAATGATAATGATCGAAACGGGCTCGATCATAGCGACCTTTCTCATCAAAGCAGTCTGATATTCCTCTTCATAGATCCCGGCTATGTACTCCATTGCAGAATCCACCGAACCGGCTTGATATCCCATGGAAAGCAGTCCGGTCATCGCATTGGATAAGAGATCGGATTTTTGAAGCGCTTCGATGAAAGGCAGCGCACCCTCGGCCATCAGTGCCCTGGCGCCCTCTACCTTTTTCCCTACGGTTCGGTCTGAAATTGCCTGGGAAGAAAGCCGCATGGCAAGCTCCAGATCAAGACCGCTGGACAGCATGAGGGCCATGGAAGAGGTGAAGGTTGCCACAGCAAATTTTTCCGATGTTTTTTTACCCATCAGAAAACCTGTGAAGGCAGTTCTGCCTGATTCCGTCCTCGTTATGAAAAGTCCTGCGGCTACAAGCAGTAGAAACAGCAAAACAAGCACCAGCGAATACTGATTGAAGAGAGAGCCGATTTTCATGATATGGGAGGCCCAAGGGGACATCTGTGTTCCCAGGCTTTTAAAAACTTGTTCAAAGACCGGAAGGACTTTGGCGGCCAGAAAAATTAGAACGATTAACATCATTAAAATCAAAACAAAGGGATACACGACTGCACTTCTGATGTGATCTCTCATCGACTGCTGACGGTTGTAGTAGGCGGACAAAGCAGTCAATACCGTGTCCAGTTTGCCTGAGCTTGTACCTATTTCCACCATATGGATCATATATTCGGGAAAGACAGGAGAGGATCTCAAAGCTACATCCAGCATGTCACCCTTCGCAAGCTGCGTTGAGACATCCTGAAAGATAGCTTTTTTTTGTACGTTTGACGTATCATCGGCAATCATCTGCATGCCGGCATGCAGCATGATCCCGGAGCGAATCATCATGGAAATCTGCTCGCAAAAAACGGCAAGATCCCTGAATGAAAGTTGCTTCATAGCATTACCTCCATTGTCGATAGGAAAATCTTAAGAGATAAGTTTCGCATGTATGATCAGCCTGTGCGTGTCGGATCCCTTGGGAGCGCAAGTGATCAAGGTAAGAATGGCAGCATCGTCTGTTTGTGCCAATACCGAGGTGTCGTCAGGAAGTACGGTGAGTATTTCATAGGCTTCATAGATGTATTCGGTCTTATTGTACTCGACGGTGATTCGGTCGCCGATTGCCACCTCTCCCAATCTGCTGAAAAGGGAGCCGAAGGTATGGTTCCTGTGACCGGCAATGGCGGAATTTCCGATTTCACCGGGCATCGGCGTTGCAGTAAGATGTCCGGCACCCCAATTAAGGTCCTTGGAAGTAGTGCCCTCCACCAGAAGAAGGTTGATCGATGCACTTTGGATTTTGATGCGTCCGATGACTGTGGGATTATAAGCCGGGACCGCCAGCTTCGCAGGTTCTTCGGATAGGGAGGAATCGGAGGGAACAGAAGTAAAGGCAGTATCCAAATCCTCTATTGAGCTTCTCATTTCCTGAGTGTTCAAATATTCATCGTAAAGTTTGTCCTGCTGATAGCCTGTATACAGAGAACCGGCGATCGGTATGAGAATGATGATGATTCCTGTTATGATGAGCCAGGTCGAAACTTTTTTCATACAGATCATTCCTGTCAGAGTTTCATTTCGTTATTATAGCATTATAAGGAATTAAGAGAGTATATTCTATTGAATCGGGATACCTTTGCAAATTATATCATATTTTTACCAGGAAATATTGATCTTTAGAAAAAAGTAGTAGATAATAATAGTTATAAATCTGTTGACCCATTATAATTCATTATATTGACTCGCAATATTTTTTGAAATTATTGAAGGAGAGGCAATTTGATGGAAAAGACCGGAGGCAAAGTGAATAAGAGGATTCTTGAGATCCGGATGCTCGGTGATTTTTCATTTTGCAGCAACGACCGGATGCTATCCGGAGATAAGGTCAGGGGAAAGCAGATCTGGAGTCTTCTTGAATATATTATGGTGAACCGCCATAATGAAATTTCAATGGACGGACTGATCCAGGCCCTGTGGAGGGATGATGAAATTGAGGATCCCGCCAATGCGCTAAAGAACCTCGCTTACAGGCTGAGAGTAACGCTGAAGAATTCACTCGATCTGGAAGACGAGGTTATCCTTTACAAGCACGGCGCTTACGTATGGAATAAGAATGTTCCGTGCATTGTCGATGTGGATGAGTTGGAAGCGGTCTATAAGGAAACCCAGCAGAAAAGTCTGAGCAAAGATGAACTTCTCACCAGATATCGAAAAATGATCAATATTTATAAAGGGAATTTTATGCCTCAGTCCTCATTCAAGGAGTGGATCGTTCCCTTTAACGTGTATTATCAGCGCATCTATATGGAATCCGTGGCCGCCTGCTGTGAAATCCTGCTGGAAAGAGAAGATTTCAGATCAGTGGAAGAAATCTGCCACAGAGCGATTGTCATCGATCCATTTGTAGAAACGAACCATGCTAATTTGCTCAAAGCCTTGATCGGATTGAAGAATCACGACAAGGCCGTCGATCATTACAATTATGTGAATAAATTGTTTTATGACGAACTGGGAGTCAGGCCTTCCGATCTGGTAACCAAGCTCTATCACGACGCGACCAATAAAAATACGGCCCTGAACCAGGATATCGCCTTGATCAAGGATAACCTGAAAGAAGTGGCTAAGATCCTTGGCGCTGTTTACTGTAATTATGAACAATTTAAAATGATTTATCAGCTTGAGGCCAGAGCGGCGCTCCGGTCGGGAAAATCTATTTTTATCGCACTGCTCACCGTTACGGGTAAAAACAAGAAGGAGCTTCCGAGAGAGAGTCTGGACGTGACCTTCGATAAGATAAAAAATGCCATCGTTTCCTCCCTGCGCAAGGATGACGTCGTTACAAGATACGGGAGGACGCAGTTTCTTCTCTTGCTTTCCAACCTTACATATGAAGACGCCAACACGGTATTGAACAGACTTGTGTGGAAGATCAACGAAAGCGGCTTCCATAACAGCATTGAAGTTTTTGGGCAATTTCAGTCACTCGATCCGATCGAATTGGAGGAGAGAGATGTTTCAATTTGAGAAGAGTACTATTTCGAGCAACATCGCGAAATTTAAGGTGATGATTGAGACAACGGAGAATCATGATGTTGCGGGGACTCTTTATAACGATTCCTACGCCATCGCCATCGATTTTCAGGGCATAAGACAAATGTTAAGCATTCTGGACGACTTTTTTGATTACGTCAATTTTCCCCAGGCGACACATGAGAAGAGAAGCTTCAGCGAGTCGCCGTCCAGGAAGGAGAAGCATCCGCCCCGCGGACTCAGAGAAGTTTCTCCGGAAGAGATGAAAGACAAGCAGCCAGCCTTTCTTCTTCACGTCCAGTTCCGTCAGAACTCGACCTGGCAGGGTACACTATCATGGCTTCCGGAACAGAAAACCAAGCGGTTCCGCAGTGAATTGGAAATGATAGGCATGATTGCGGAAACCTTAAAGAAATAATCTGCAAAAATAAATATTGTATCTTTTATGATTGAATTGTGACTGGGGCATCCCATAATTAAGACGATCGATGAAAAAATATGTTTTTTTTGACCAAGCAGTTAGGTATATAATAGATTAAGGAGGGCTTCTTATGAGTGAGTCGACAAAAAAGAACGATTGTAAGGCTACGTTTACGATACAAATACAATTTCAGCAGAATGCTACCTGGCAGGGCAGCATTGCATGGGCGGAAGGCGGTAAGTGCCAAAACTTCAGAAGCGAATTGGAAATGCTGAAATTAATGATGGAAGCAGTGGCCGGCAACAAATCTGATGACGCGGAAGATACTTTGGATACATGGAAATAAGGAGGCGGAACGCATGAAAAGAAGATTACTGCTTTGCATAGCTGCATTTGTTATATGGATTATGGCCGGGGCTTCCGAAGTATTTGCAGCCGATTATTTCAATACGAGCGACATTGGCAAAGGAGTGATCCGTATAACCTATGACGGGGGCGGTAAAACGAAGGTAATGATTCAAAAAGAGGACGAGAAGTATACCTACGATATCAACAGCTCCGGAAAGACAGAAAGTTATCCGCTGCAGTTGGGCGACGGAACGTATAAGATCAGTCTTCTTGCCAATACCTCCGGAAACTCCTACAAGCTGATTGCATCCAAGAGCGTCGATGTGAAGATAACCAATCCCAATTCCGTGTACCTGACCTCGATTCAGACTATCAACTGGAATGTGGACTCCAAGGCCGTCGCGAAAGCGGCGGAACTCACCAAGGATATCGACGATCTGGGAAAGAAGGCTACTGTATTATGGGATTACATGGTTAAGAACAACTCCTATGATTACAACAAGCTTGCTACGCTGTCCACCGATTATCTTCCGGTAATTGATCAGACCCTTGCCGAGAAAAAGGGGATATGTTACGATTTTTCTTCATTATATGCGGCAATGCTGAGAAGTCAGGGAAAGCCTGCAAAATTAGTTAAGGGATATGCTCCGAAAAATGCCGCCGGCTATCATGCGTGGAATGAGGTATACGACGAGAGCAAGGGCCAATGGATCGTAATCGACACGACCTATGATCTTCAGGTAATCGCAAAGAATCCTAAGATTACAATGGTAAAGAACGCTAAGGATTTTAACAAAGTGTATGAATATTGAAGACAATCCAACTGCCACATGTTTCATTCTCCCGAGTCAAACAGGGATGTGAAACATGTGGTTTTTTTATTTGCAGCAAATAAGAAAGACCAGATCCGGCATCTGAATACATGCTGGTAATGGTTCATAGATGAAACTCAAAAAAGAGAATAGTTGATTTTCAAAATTATGACTGCTATGTGACTGACGAAACAGATAATGATAGCAAGAGTTTTAATTATAGCATTTTTCTGACGAGGAATCATTTTAGGCTTTTAGATTCTTAAAGGGATGCTTTGAAACGTGTTTCTTATATGGGCACTTGAAACACGCGGAGCAAATAGTGCAACCCACCTTTACATTGCAAGCTAATGTAGAGAGGATGAAGGTTTTGTCGAGAAGATTATCAAATGATTTAACTAGAAAGCAGGCAAACTGGGAACGGAACCAGAGGAAAAAAAGAAAATTGTTGCTTAGACTTACAGCATCAACTGCGGCATTTACGATAGCAACATTTGGACCGATCGCACAAACTCCGATGGCCTTTGCTAATACCAATGTTCAACAGGAACAGCCTGGTGATGACTCTGGTCAATTGGAGAATGGTTTGTTGATCGTTGATGGGGTTGTATACGATATAAATACAGATACCGACGCTGACGCGGATACTAACGTAGATGCTGATGCTGACGCTGGCTCAGATACTGACGCTGATGCTGATGATTCAGTTTATCAAGATGTTAATTCTGATGATGATTTATCAAATGTCGGCATAAGGTCAGCCTCAAATAATGATGTATCTGCTTCAAGTGTGGGTAGTTATACAATAACCTCGAATACCTCTCTCTCCCAATCTGGTGGAGAGACAGTCGGCAATGGATGGGGTAATGTTAAAGTTGATTTTGAGGGCGACCACACATCGAATGGTAATGGTGCTTCTTCCGAAATGTACAGAGGCAGCGATGACGCAGAGAACTCTTGGTCATTAAAAATTATTGTTGATTCAAATAAGGATTGGAAGATTGTTGCCGAAGGAAATATTCCTGAGGGATCGTTTGACATTTATGTACAAGAAGGTAACGGAAAAAATACAGTAATAAATAAATATACAATTACCGTTTCGAATTCAGTGAATGGCGAAATACGAGAAATAACGCTTGGTTCTGGAACAGGAAAAGACTCTGTTAATGAAGTAAGATGGGCTGGTGGGTCTGGGTTTACTCCGAATGACGATGGCGACTCCGATAGTGATTCGGACTCCGACAGCGATTCGGATTCTGACAGCGACGCTGATGCCGATGCTGACGCCGATGCCGATGCCGACGCTGATGCCGATGCCGACGCTGATGCCGATGCCGACGCTGATGCCGATGCCGACGCTGATGCCGATGCCGACGCTGATGCCGATGCCGACGCTGATGCCGATGCCGACGCTGATGCCGATGCCGACGCTGATGCCGATGCCGACGCTGATGCCGATGCCGACGCTGATGCCGATGCCGACGCTGATGCCGATGCCGACGCTGATGCCGATGCCGACGCTGATGCCGATGCCGACGCTGATGCCGATGCCGATGCCGATGCCGACGCTGATGCCGATGCCGATGCCGATGCCGACGCTGATGCCGATGCCGACGCTGATGCCGATGCCGACGCTGATGCCGATGCCGACGCTGATGCCGATGCCGACGCTGATGCCGATGCCGACGCTGATGCCGATGCCGACGCCGATGCCGACGCCGACGCCGACGCTGATGCCGACGCTGATGCCGATGCCGACGCTGATGCCGACGCCGATGCCGACGCTGACGCTGATGCCGATGCCGACGCTGACGCCGACATAGAGATTTTGGATGAAGAAATACCGGCGGGTCCAGTAGAGGTTTTGGGTGAAGAAGTAACGGTGGGTCCAATAGAGATTTTGGATGAAGAAATACCGGCGGGTCCAGTAGAGGTTTTGGATGAAGAAGTAACGGTGGGTCCAATAGAGATTTTAGATGAAGAAATACCGGCGGGTACAATAGAGATTTTGGATGAAGAAGTACCATTAAGCGCCTTGCCTCAGACTGGTGGTGCCGGAACTGGGCTCTTCTACGGCATAGGTACCTTAATGGCCGCCTTAGGATTAAAATTAAGAAAGCATAGATGATGATAGAAATATAACCCAATATAGACTGATAAGGCCGTGATTTAATTCCGGCCTTATCGATTTTTTTAACAATATGTGTAGTAAAATGTTTAAGAGAGATGAAAACAATAGGTTTGACTAAGAAAGATGAAAGTTAGAGAGGAAGACTTAAGTGAACCGACTTAACAAAATTAAGGACGATTCTGATCTAAAAAAAATGCTTGATGAATTGAAAGATCAAATATTTGCACAAAAAACCGTTGTGTCAGAAAATATGGAACTGTTTTTTTCGAACAAGCCAAAGTACGTAGTTTTTTTATCTTTTAGCGACGGAAACTCCAGAGCCTATGTTACGAAAGGAATAGGCAACTCAGTTGAAGTCAGTTGGAAAAATGCAGTAGACTTAATGAAGAAAAAAATCAAAGAGACAGAGATCAATCCTATTTGGATAAAAGCAGATATCGTCAGAAAAATAAAAGCGTATCCATATCAAGAGTTTATAAGATATATTTCTGAAATCAAGATAAACTATTTTAGAGAAGGAATTTCCTTGGACAATATGTTTAATATATCTTTTTTAGAGCAGGAAGTGAATTCAAATGTGTTTATATACGATGTAAAAGATTCCTATCAAAAAAAGAAGCATTTAGTATGGAAGAATATCAACTATTATCTCAAGAGGAATACAGGAAACAAATATCAGTTTGATGAAAATTCCATTGCTTATATATACACCTTTACCACCCTCGGATTTTTCCATGATGGAATGAAATGCTATCCCTTGTGCAGTGAGGGGCATGAAGTTGGGCGCCGGTCAATAGAGAAGGTTGATGAAGCATTACTTAGAGATATTATAAGTAACGCTTCGAATTTCTTATCCAATCAGATTGATGGAGCTGGAAAATTTTGTTATGGGTATTTCCCTTGCTTTGATAAAATTGTTCCTCATTACAACATATTAAGGCACGCAAGCACGACTTATTCAATGCTTGAAGCATATGAATTCAATAAGGATCCAAAACTAAAGGACAGCATTAAACGTGCATTGGAATATCTAATGAATGAAGGAATTGAATTATTCAAAGATGATGATGAGAATAATATCGCCTTTGTAATTGAAAGGTTAGAAAAAGGAGATGCAGAAATTAAGCTGGGGGCCAATGCTGCGGCTATACTGGCCTTTGCCAAATATACGAGAGTCTTTCATGATGAAAAATACATTCCAATTATGCAGAATTTAGCAGAGGGAATTAGATTTTGCCAAGATGATCAAGAAGGGTCGTTTGTCCATATCTTGAACGTCCCCGATCTATCTGTTAAGGAGAAGTACCGCATTATTTACTATGATGGCGAAGCTGCTTTCGCCTTAATGCGGCTATATGATATAGATAAAAATGAGCGATGGATAAATACAGTTGAGAAGGCCTTTGAACATTTTATTAAAAATGATTATTGGAAACATAGCGACCATTGGTTAAGCTACTGTTCCTATGAGTTAATGAAATATAAACCGGAACAGCGATATATTGCGTTTAATCTACGAAATGCCAGTGGGATTTTGGATTTTTGTTTAACCAGGGAAACTACATATCCGACGCTACTTGAATTATTAATGGCAACTTATTGCATGATAGACAAGCTTAAAAGAGAAAATGTTTTTCTTGAGACTCTTGAATCTTTTGACTACTCCAAGTTTATAGATGCTATCGAACATCGTGTGAAACATCAACTAAACGGGCTTTTTTTTCCGGAGGTAGCCATGTATTTCAAGGCCCCAGGAAAGATCCTTTGGTCGTTTTTTATACGCCATCATTCTTTTCGGGCAAGAATCGATGATAATGAACATAATATTTCGGGGTATTGCAGTTATTTGCACAACAGATTAAAGGCAAATGAAATCCCGATTGGCGGCAATAACAGCAATTAAACAGAGGCATACTCTCGCCACCAAGGGGAACCAGAGGGGTACGATTATACACTCAAGGCATGTGGAGTGCGTAATAATGATGACGTATGTGGTAAGAAGGGTAATAAGGCAGGTCAACCGCTATATGTAGTGGTTTGAAGAAAAAAATGCCCCAAAAAACGGGGTTGACCCCGTTTTTTGGGGCATTTTATAGATGATATTGGAGATTTTGATAATGACAGCGGGTAACATCCACCGAGCGGAGTAGTTATAAATATAGATAGAAAGTAAATGAGTACAATGATATAGTGTGAATTGTGCATATACGTAAAATATTATGAAGTAAAGATTGTTGATGTAAGATAATGATAAACAGGAATTTATTAATATCAATATTTAGTAGATAGGAGAAAAGAATGAAGTCACTTTTACTAATTGGACAATCAAATATGGCAGGTCGTGGATTTACACATGAAGTGCCTCCGATTTATAATGAAAAAATTATGATGTTGCGAAATGGTAGATGGCAAATGATGACTGAACCAATTCATTTTGATAGACCAGTTGCGGGCGTAGGACTTGCGGCATCATTTGCGGAGGCTTGGTGTAAGGATAATGAGGGAGAAAAAATTGGTCTCATTCCATGTGCAGAAGGTGGTAGCGCCATTGATGAGTGGTCGCTAGATGGAACATTATTTCGTCATGCAATGAATGAAGCTAAATTTGCAATGGAAGATAGCGAATTGGTAGGAATACTATGGCATCAGGGGGAAAGTGATAGCCAAGATGGAAAATACAAAGAATACTATGAAAAAATATTAAGAATCTTTAATGAAATAAGAAGAGAATTATCGGTACCTAATATTCCATTTATTATAGGTGGTTTGGGCGATTATTTGGGTAAGGTGGCATTTGGTGCAGGGTGTGTGGAATATCAACTCATTAACGAAGAACTTCAAAAATATGCACAGGGGAATGAAAATTGCTATTATGTTACTGCTAAAGGACTTACATCTAACCCAGACGGTATCCATATCAATGCTATGTCCCAGAGAATATTTGGCATAAGATACTATGAAGCGTATCGTAAAAAAGAACATATATATGAACCGTTAACAAATGAAAAAGAGTTAGTGGATAAATGTCATAATAGGATGAATACTTCATCGGAAAAAACATATATAGCACTAGAAAGATTTACCTTGGGGAAGATTTCTTATGAAGAGTTGATGAAGGCTTTTTCGTAGGGATATGGTAGAAACAAATTCCAGTTTGTAGCGTTGTAGCAGCATTATTTTAGAGTCAGTTAAGTCGTATCTTTCTTAAAATGTGAAACTAAAGGCATTGGGATGATAAATGTTGATGCTTTTGTTTTTATATAACCCCAAAACAATTAAATAAGTGCAGCCATCGGCAGGAGATTCGGGGGACCAAAGAGCCTTAACGATTTCAATGTCAATGGATACCTTTTTGTTGCTGATTTTGTTCTAGACCATTGTAGGGGATGGTTAGGATCACCAGAAATATTGATCTGCTTGGGGCTGAATTTTCAGCGAAATTATCGATGACATACCGTTTTTTCAAAAATTATTTTAAAGAAATAGGTTAAGTTTAGCCTATAAAAAAGGGTTTGAGCTTAGCCTCTTTTCAGCAAAATAATGGAAACATCCTGATAAAACATGTATAATTAAGGAAAAGTGTTTAGGAGTGTATATATGAACTCTGAAATTGTAATGTATCAGACTGAAGACTTTAGGCTTTGCATTTAGAGGATCGTATAAGTATTCAAGCAGCAGCTTATACAATGTATGTGCAGTTAACTCCTAATAACAAGAAACCTCTTTCTCAAAGAGAATTCCATAGAGAGTTTGTGGATAATAGGCAGGCATTTCAATTTTAGAAAGTGAAGAATCAAGCGAAACCTATTGCTTTCCGTTGTGCAGCAGCCGGAACGCGAAATACTTGAAACTACGGCTGCCCTAAAACAGCAGGGTAATTCCAAGCTGATTTTGACCAGCTTTCCGGGCAACTTTTCCGGTGGGCGTTGTATTTGATTGCAGAATACCAGCCGGATGAAACAAGAACTCATATGAAAAGCGGGTGTTCTGATGCGTAAACCGTTGTCGGAAATGACGCTTCAGGAACTGTGGGAACTGTTCCCTATTCAGCTGACGGAGCACAAGGAATACCGGAAGGACTGGTATCGTGAAGAACAGGGTTTTTTGTTCTCATTTCTTCCGAAGACCGTTCGAATTTATCACATTGGAAGTCGGCCATCAAAGAAATCTGGGCAAAACCGATTGTTGACATTTTAGCAAGGGCCCCGTTCAAGGATGATCGGGACGGATACGCAGAGCGGAAAACCAAATTTGTACGGAAGTATACACAGAATGCAATCGAGCAGTACGGAAAGGGAAAATATAATGAGTGATTGGTTTACCATAGACCGCGTTGACGCGGATACATATATCATCAGCGAATACAGGCATTGGGAAGAGACGCACTGTTACCTTTTGAACGGAAGCAAACAAAGCTTACTCATTGATACCGGGCTTGGCATTTGCGACATATCCGAAGAAGTGAAAAAGCTGACGGATAAACCCATAACCGCCATAGCTACACATATTCATTGGGACCATATCGGAGGGCACAAATATTATCCTGATTTTTACACCCATGAGGTGGAGCTGGACTGGCTTTCGGGAGGGTTCCCTCTTACAATGGATACGATTCGTAATATGGTGGTTGATCGTTGTGATTTACCAAATGGATACGATGTCAACACCTATGAGTTTTTTCAAGGTACACCCACACGGGTCTTGCACGACGGCGATGTGATTGACATCGGCGGTCGAGTCATTGAAATACTGCATACGCCTGGACACTCCCCGGGGCATATGTGCTTTTGGGAAAAAGAGCGCGGCTATCTTTTTACCGGCGATCTTGTTTATAAGGACACCTTGTTTGCATACTATCCTTCCACAGACCCGGCGGCTTATCTGGAATCTTTGGAGAAGATTTGCGTTTTGCCAGTGGAGCGGGTATTCCCGGCACACCACAGCCTGGACATTAAACCGGAAATTTTAACCCTAATGCGAGATGCTTTTCGGCAGCTCAAACAGGAGGGGAAACTTCATCACGGAAGCGGGACGTTCCATTATGGAGACTGGGCAGTATGGTTGTAAATGGAATAATTCAATAACCAAAAAGTGTAAGACACCCTATGTTATAATTTCGTTAAGTGCCTTGTTGCATTTTCAGGATTATAATTCCACATTCACCGTCACGCCGGACTTGCGGCGGCTGAATAGCTTTGCCCAAATAGTATAACGTAGCCTAACGGCGGTTTTGAAACAAAGGTCAAACTCGCCGTTATCTATTTTCGGAGGGTGTATTCAAGTCGCCCTTTTTTAGGGACACAGCGGTATCCAGGTATCGCTATGTCCTTTATTCTTTATAATCCACCCCCATTAGGTAAACTGTCAAAAAAGTTTGCACCTTGCAGTGGTATACCCTGCCCCTCAATGTACCTTGGATATGAGAAAATCCACTAATTTAACAAATGACTTGAAAGCAAAAAAGATGGTTAAATTTTATGCTAGGTCACAACGATTTCAAAATATGCAACAAATATAGTAATATTGGAGGGATTAAGTGGACTTATGTAAAACACATGAAACGAGATGGTGTGGCCCTAATTTTAGTCGAAATAATTGCTAACAAGTGGTTTATTTTGCTTAAATAACTCTTCTTCTATGATACTATTAATAATAATATTAGACTGACATTGTTTGATAGTATTTACTTGGGAAAATATCGAATGTTCTCTTTTTAATGTTTTATTAAAGACTAATACGAAAGGTGTGATACTGTGAAAATATATATTTCAGCAGATATTGAAGGAATAAGCGGAATTGTTGCTGTTAATCAGGTATTACCTGGGGAGCGAGATTATCAGAGATCAAGAGAACTTATGACCCAAGAGGTGAATGCAGCCATCGAAGGAGCTGTTGCGGTTGGTGCAACAGAAATCGTTGTTAATGATCTTCATGGTGCTGGAACTAATATACTTATAGAATCTTTAAACAATAAAGCTCAATTGATTACTGGCTCATCCCATAAGGGTGCAATGATGGAAGGATTAGATTCATCGTTTGATGCAGTAATATTTATAGGCTATCATTCCAGAATGAATGTAAGCGGGGTTTTGAGTCACTCTTTTCATGGAGGTGTGATTTCAAACATAAATATAAATGGTAAAGATGTTGGAGAGTTTTATATGAATGCATGTGTCGCAGGTCATTTTAATGTTCCAGTTGTTTTGGTATCAGGTGACAACATTCTGGAGGAGGAAGTAAAAGACGTGAATGCCGCAATTGAAACAGTTGTAGTTAAAACGTCATATGGAAGGTATGCAGCAAAATGTTTAACACCATCTGTAGTATTTGAAAAAATAATAGAAAAAAGTAAAGTTGACTTAATCAATGCAAGGAATATTGATCCTATAAAAGTACAAGAGCCACATGAAATGAGAATTACTTTCTTTAACAGCGGTCAAGCTGAATCTGCATCAATAATGCCTGGAGCAGAACTTGTTGGACCCAATAGTGTATCGTATAGTGGAAAAACAATTATGGATAGTTATAGAGCATTAACAGCCATGATAAAAATCGCAAAGAGTAATTAATATATTTATCTATTAACAACATATTATATTGCACATAAGTGGCATACTCTTGATACCGTGATAATCAGAGAAGGAGACTTTTTCATAATGGCACAAATCGTGGTTAGCAAGAAAAGTAAAATGATAGCTGATACAGTATTCGTTGTAACAGAATGCAGTGGTTTGTTCGATTTTTTAACACTTAAGTTAACCAATCAATCAAGAAATAACATAAAGTCTTTGCTTAAACACAGACAGGTTACTGTGGATGGGCGTGCCATTACCCAGCACGACTTTCTCCTAAAAGAAGGACAGACAGTCCGGATAGTCCGTTCTGTAATTCGGGGGCAAAAAGAGAAAGATGTACTGCAAATTTTATATGAGGATGCTGATTTGATCGTAATCAATAAGCCGGCTGGCTTGTTGACTATAACCGATAATAAAAATAGTGTTTCCGCTTATCATTTGCTGACAGACTATGTGCGCCGGACTAACCCGAAAGCCCGTATCTTTATTGTTCACCGTCTGGACCGGGACACCTCAGGGGTGCTGATGTTTGCCAAAAACGAAAAGCTTAAACTAGCGTTGCAAGATAATTGGGGCGGCCTTGTAACACAACGGGGTTATGTGGCAATCGTGGAGGGACGGCTTAAAGAAAAAAGCGGCAGAATTCGCTCCTGGCTCAAGGAAACAAAGACGCTGCTTGTGTATTCCAGCCCCAAGGTGGGGGACGGTTTGGAGGCCATCACGAATTATCAGGTGATCAATGAAACCCCGGACTATTCTCTATTGAATATTCAATTGGAAACAGGCCGTAAGAATCAAATCCGCGTGCACATGAAGGAATTAGGGCATTCTGTCGTGGGTGATACCAAATATGGTGCTAAAACCAATCCTTTGAAGCGATTAGGGTTGCATGCGTACAAACTGGAACTCAGGCATCCTTTTTCTAATCAATGGTTATGCTTTGAAACAGAAGTGCCAGAGAATTTTAAAGCGTTATTAAAGTTATGAATAGGTTAAGTCTATTCATAACTGTTTAAAATAAAAACATTCCTACTGGCTATGGAAATAGGTCATGACGGAAAAGCGACCAATTTTATTAATATTAAAGGATTAAAGGTGAAACAGGTGTTATTAAACGAACTGAAGATAATCAATCCGATTCAGAAGGCTCTGACAGCGCAAGGATATTCAGAGGCAACCCCTATCCAGGCTGAGGCGATTCCGCCCTTGCTTGCGGGCCGGGATTTGTTGGGATGTGCCCAAACAGGCACAGGCAAGACCGCCACACTTGCGATTCCGATCTTGCAAAGCCTTGCCATGGGGCAGGGTTTGCTAAAAGGTAAAAAACAGATCAGAGCCTTAGTTCTCGCGCCGACCCGGGAACTGGCGACTCAAATCGCAGAGTCCTTCACCGCCTACGGGGTCAACTTGCCCCTAAGGACGCTGGTCATTTTTGGCGGCGTAGGGCAGGTCCCGCAAACAAGGAAACTGGAAAAGGGGATTGATATCCTGGTGGCAACCCCGGGCAGACTGCTTGATTTAATCAACCAAGGATTTATCGATTTAAGCCATGTGGAACATTTTGTGCTTGATGAGACCGATCAAATGCTGGATATGGGTATGCTTCACGACGTAAAAAGGATCATCACTTACCTTCCCAGGGAAAGGCAGAATATGTTGTTTTCAGCAACCATGCCGGTTGAAATAGAAAAGCTCGCGGATACTATCTTAAAAGAACCTGTGAAGATTGCAATAACGCCGGAACGTTCTCCGCTTGATATCATTGAACAGGAAGTCTATTTTGTTGATAAGGCAAACAAGACGGCCCTGTTGACTTATTTGCTGAAAAACAGCGAATATGATTCTGTTCTCGTGTTTTCGCGGACAAAACATGGTGCAGATAAAATAGTAAAAGAACTGAATAAAAAGGGATTTGCAGCAGTAGCGATTCACGGAAACAAATCTCAAGCCAACAGGGAGCAGGCTTTGAATGCTTTTAAAAAACGGAAAACAAGAATTCTTGTTGCAACGGATATTGCTGCCCGCGGGCTTGATATCCAAGAACTTTCCCATGTCATCAATTACAACCTGCCTGAGGTGCCTGAAACCTATATTCACAGGATTGGCCGTACAGGCAGAGCCGGTCTTGGTGGAAAGGCAATCACGTTTTGTGACTTTGAAGAAAAGCCCTTATTGCGCGACATTCAAAAACGAATCGGTAAAACATTACCCGAAGTGAAGGAGCATCCCTATCCATTAGTCAACATCGTTATCGAGCCAAAAACAAAGACATCTCAGCGAGCAGCTTCGTCAAGGCCTCAAAAGCCCGCCACAGCTAGAACAGCAGCCTATTCCAAACAAGGTGCATATAAATCGAAGCCAACTACCTGACCAAAGTAATATACATAAACACCGACCTTTGCGCATGGGTACCTAAAAAACTCTACCTGGAATCTGAACGCCAAAATACTGAAACTCGGGTTTGAAACTTACTCGAAGTGGACGACGAAGGAATATACATCTTTTTAGTACACTCAAGGCATACAGAAAGCGTATGACTGCTTGACCGTATTTCGTAAAAAGAGGGCTTTCGTTGCTAATTATGTTAGAGAGGTATAAAATGTAAAAGACGACCGTAAAAGGGAAGTGGATGAATTATAACTTTTTTAATTTGTTTAGGATCATTCTGAAAAATATCTAAAGGAGTGATATTATGCCTTTAGTTCCAGCTATTTGTAGTCAGTGTGGTGCGAAGATTGAAGTTGATGATAACCATGAGGCAGGGATATGTTCCTATTGTGGGATGGCCTTCATCACAGAGAAGGTTATAAATAACCATCTAACCAGTATAGACAACATGAATATCCAAAATGCCACAATTAATGTTAATGGTCCAAGTGTGGAAAATTTAATTTTACGTGCTGAGCAATTTAAGACATCAAAGAATATTGAAAAAGCAAAAGAATATTATAATAAAGCTTTAGATATTGATGCAACAAATGTCAAGGCATTAGAAGGACTTAAGAATGTGGAATATGTAGGTGTTTTGGCAGGAACAACAATTACCTTTAATATGATTGATAGAATTGAAGAATTACTAACGTCTAACCAAAAGATTCAAGCCATAAAATATGTAAATCAATCAACTGGTATTGGACTGAAAGGCGCGAAGAATTTCGTGGATGAGTATGAAGTAAGCCATGATTTCAACGCTGCTTCAAAAAAAATATCTGCCACAGATATTAGCAAGCGAAAGAAGTCCGGATGCTATGTGGCAACAGCCGTATATGGCTCATATAATTGTCCGGAAGTATGGATATTAAGAAGATGGCGGGATGAAAAATTAGCGATCACATGGTATGGAAGGGCTTTCATTCATATGTATTATGCTATAAGTCCTGCCATAGTCAGAATATTCGGCGAAACTTCATGGTTTCGGAAATTATGGAAATCTAGATTAGATACCTTGGTTTATGAACTTAAGGGCATAGGGTATCAAGATACCCCATATGAAGATAAGGTTTGGGCGATTCCAAATTCTTTGAGTAAGCGAAATAAGGCTATTTTCGAGGGATACAAGAACGGTATATCTGTTGAGCAGTTGGCAACCGAATATTATTTATCACCAAAAACGGTGTATAAGATATTATCCAAAACGGAAAATGATAGATGACACTTAAAGGCGACATGGCGTAACGAATAGGCCATGTCGCTTTTTTGTTTCTGTATCGTTTAGTAGGGAGTCTTTATAAAAGAAGTAGGGTATAATTGGATTATGATTAAGAGATATAAGGCGAAAATTAGAAAGGAAGAATACCATGTATCCATTTACAGACCAGTTTATGTCCAATGATAAAAATGTTGAGTTCCTAAAAGCCACAATGATGGGACCAAACGCCATGCGGTTATCAGAGGAATTGTCGTCACACCTGAACATCAATGAGAATATGCGAATCCTTGACCTCGGCTGCGGGTGTGGTCTTTCTACGCTGTTGTTGGCGAAAAAATATGGCGCGTCCGTTTTCGCCGCCGACCTTTGGATTTCGCCAACTGAAAACTATGAGCGTTTTCAATCTATCGGGATTGATGATAAGGCCGTTCCGATTTTCGTAGACGCGACCAAGGGGCTGCCTTTCGCAAACGGATATTTTGACTTGTTGTTCACCGTGGATGCTTACCATTATTTTGGTGATACGGAGGAAATGCTCCCGTCGCTTATTCCTTTTGTGAAAAAGGGCGGCTATATTGCCGTGGCTATCCCCGGCCTAAAATACGATTTTGGGGGAAATGTTCCTGATGAAATGCAGCCGTTTTGGAATGATGAGATAGCAAGGACGATACGCTCGATTGACTGGTGGAAAGATTTGTGGAAGAAAGCAGAGGGCATAGAAATTGTGGACATTCGTGAAATGGCCTGTTGCGGCCAGGCGTGGAGTGAATGGCTGACCGCCTACCATCCCGTTGTCGCTGAGGACATCAAAATGATGGAGGCTGAGGGTGGAAAGTATTTTAATCTTGTTCAGTTAATTGCTAAAGTAATCTAACCTTAATCACCAAGACGCAGAAAATAAGATGAAGTAACATCGGGCCAAATTGGCCTGATGTGTATAGTAGATAAGAAGGAGAGTCTAATTGAGTATAGATTTGAATAACAAAAAAATACCGAAAGAAGCAATTCAAGCATTAAAAATTATAGAAGAGCTGCTTGATAGTATATTAGTTGGCGTATATTTATACGGTTCTGCTGTAATGGAAGGTTTACGCATTAATAGCGATGTAGATATTTTGGTGGTAACAAATCATAGTTTATCTGAAAGAACTCGAATAGATCTTACAAATAGGCTAATGCTTATATCTGGGAAAATAGGAAACACAAATGCTATAAGACCACTTGAAGTTACAGTCATAAATCAAAAAGATGCTGTTCCTTGGCATTTTCCTCCCAAATATGATTTTATGTATGGTGAGTGGCTAAGAGAGCAGTTTGAAAAGGGAGAAATTCCTCAACCAACTTATGACCCAGATTTAGCAATTCTATTAGCTCAAGTAAGAAAAAATAGCATTAATCTTTCTGGACCAAAAGCAACAGAAATACTTGAACATGTACCTATGACAGATATTCGAAGAGCCATTAAAGAATCTTTGCCTGGGTTGATAGCGGATATTAAAGGTGACGAACGCAATGTGATTTTAACTTTAGCCAGAATGTGGCTGACAGCCTCTACCGGTGAAATTAGCTCAAAAGATCTGGCAGCAGAATGGGCAATACCTCAATTACCCACTGAGCCTGCATCTTTACTCGATTTAGCTAGAAAAGCCTATCGAGGAGAGTATGTTGATAAGTGGGAAAGACTGGAGTCCGAGGTGGCTTCACTCGTTAATTATATGAAAAAGTCCATAGAGTCTTGTCTTAATATCTAATCAGTTATCAATATTTAGAATTGGTTAAAAAAACATCTGACTCAAAGGGGATATTAGGCTTAAGCGGATAAAGTCCAATGCCATTTGAGATGAATTATTTATATGATGCACATCAGTAGTATATTGCGTATTAAATATAAAATAGGAGGATTTCCATGGCTACTTTTGAAGATTTTATGAAATTAGATATTAGAGTTGGAGAAATTACTGAAGTTGAATTTTTTGAAAAAGCGAAAAAACCGGCTTATAAATTATGGGTTGATTTCGGTAATGAAATTGGTATAAAGAAGTCAAGTGCTCAAATTACGGAATGCTATAAAAAGGATGAGCTTATAGGTAAGCAAGTTTTAGGAGTGGTAAATTTTCCTCCAAGACAAATTGCAGATTTCATGTCAGAAGTATTAGTATTAGGAGTTTATTCATCACAAGGAGTGGTATTAATTAAACCTGAGCAACCTGTTAAAAAAGGTGATAGATTAGGTTAATACATAGTCTTCTTTAAATGTGGATTAGTGAATATGAGCAATACGGAGAAAGTGCGTTTCATGGAACCGCACTTTATAATTGCCCAAGTGACACATAAATACTGAATATAAAAGGTATTAGACAATGATTTTATGGACAATCCAACATTATCCTGCTTATCAAAAGCTGCTTGAAAATGGAATACTTACCGCAAATGAAAGTCATTTGTTTTGTCAATGACTTTCGTTACGCTTATGACTGGATGACGCGTAAAATGATCGAAGCGGATATTTATCCGGCTGGAGATAGCATTCGTTACCCTGTATGGGCATGGTATCAATGGGAGGGTAAACGAAAAAGACGGGATATGAGAAAAGGGGGCCATGCAAAGCGCGGTGAGAAGATCGTCCAATTAACGATTGACATTGACGATAAGGATGTCCTTCTTTCAGACTTTGACTTGTTTCATTATCCCTTAAATTACTGGTACTTACCTTCCGACGAAGAGGATGATGCTGATTTTGAAAGTACTTATACAAATGCGGGATTTACATGGCATGATCTATCGGATTTTCAAATACAGAGCAACGAAATGCTCTTGCTCAGGGATAGAATCGTTAAAAGTTGGGATCAAATTTTTAATTTGAGTAAAGAAGATGAAGGGTGGGCTATACGGAAAGTTGAAAACTAAGTCGATTCAAGCAACCTTATGGCAAGTAAGGCTTGAGTAGGTTGTTAAAGCCGAGGTATTCATTGCTAAATAATGGGGTGTTACAGGCTAGAAAGGCCAAAAACTATCCTACCAAAAAGCATACATTGACTTTCAGGAATTCATATGTTATTTTTTGATTATAGTACTTGAATGGAGGGGTTACGTGTGTTGATTTTTTCCCGATAAAGAGAACATTGCAATTCAATGCAGTCTTCTTTTAAATCTGCCTATAGCAGATAATCGGGATAAGTCTGTCCATACGTGACACCTTATTTATTATATTTGTCATAACAAATGAAGCCTCTCCTATTGTAAGGAACGGTTGATTTTGTGTTGATATTTATGAATAATATGGCATACTTTTCCCGATTATATCAGCACAGGCAGTAAATAGCCTGTGCTTTTTATTTTCCTTGAAAGGGAGTTTTCAAAATACGCTAGATAAGAGTGGATTGACAATGCATAATTCCAATATTGAACAATTATTAATGAAGTTAAATAGTAAAGGAGAATATCTATGACATATAAAATTGAAAATAAACGAGTATGGTTCATTACTGGAGCAAGTAAGGGACTTGGTTATGCTTTCACATGTGCTGCCTTGAAGGCCGGAGATAAAGTTGTAGCAGTTGCTAGAACTATTGATAAATTGGAAAAGCTAAAAGATTCATATCAAGAGACCTTGCTGCCATTAAGCCTCGATGTTACAGATAGGAAGGCTGTTTTTTCTACGGTTGAAGCAGCAATTGAACATTTTGGCAGGCTTGATATTGTTGTTAACAATGCGGGCATCATGACTTTAGGTATGATTGAGGAACTAAGCGAATCCGATGCTCGAAAACTGATGGACACAAACTTTTTTGGAGCTCTTTGGGTCTGCCAGGCGGTGATGCCCTATTTGAGGTCACAGCGTTCTGGACATATCATACAGATTACTAGTATTGGTGCCATTATTTCAGGTCCGATGTCTGGCATTTACAGTGCAAGTAAATTTGCTTTGGAAGGAATGAGTGAAGCTTTAGCAAAAGAAGCTGAACATTTTGGAGTGAAACTTACCATGGTAGAACCAGGAGGGTACTGGACAGATTTGTACATTGCGATGAATTACAGCAATCCATTGGATTCATACGGGACACTTCGCGAAGAACTGGCCAAACAGTATTCCGAGGATTCAGTAGATAGTGATCCCTCCCTGGCAGCGGAAGCCCTTATGAAATTAGTAGCCAGTAATAATCCTCCTTTGAGGCTTATCCTTGGCAGCGTGGTTTACGATTTAGCGATGGACACATTAAAGGCACGGATAGCTACTTGGGAGGAATGGGAGGCAGTTAGCCGTGCCTCTGAAAAAGCTATTCCTGCACCTGAGGGATATGGAGTATCTGAGGAGAAAAACTGATAAACTTTTAACTATCTTCTAGGGTAGGACTGTATCGCTGCTATAGGAACTATCTAAACGCTTTTGTTAAAAATGAGAGTCTTAACTAAATTTGTTAAGACTCTCATTATTTTACTGATCCTGATTACTGTGTTTTAGATGCTCTATTCCCCAACTATTCATTGCATCCAAAACCGGTTTTAAAGATTTTCCCAGCACCGTAAGAGAGTATTCGACCTTTGGTGGTACCTCCGGATAAACTTTTCTATAGATTATCCCATCGGCCTCCATCTGCCGAAGCTGTTGTGTCAGCATCTTCTGGCTTATTCTGTTGATACCTTTACTGAGGTCACTGAACCTTTGTGTACCATTATTGAATAGATTTCTTAGAATAAGCACCTTCCATTTGTGCCCGATCAAGTTGACTGTATGCTCAATAGGGCATGATTTATCACATGGCATTATTATCACTCCAGTCAATTATTACTCAATACTTACTATTTGGTTAGTATAGTACAAAATAGTGCCTTCTTGCAAATGGTTAGTAACACTATTATAGTGAGCATACAACAGTAACTTTTAAGCTTGATTTGGATTTAAATTGCTAATGATAGCTGAAGATTAACTTTTAATTTCAAAAAGAATGGGAGTAATAAGTAATGGATAAAATTAATATTGGCGATATTCTTGATTTTTCAACTGAAAAAAGCGCTCGTAAGGGAATATTCAAGGAAGGCAGGCTGGATACAGGACTTTTGCTTTATACCCCTGGGCAAACAACACCTGATCATAAGCATTCTGATATCGATGAAGTCTTTTATGTAATTTCTGGTGAAGGTACAATCACAATAAACAATGAAGAAATGCTTCTGAAAGAAAAGGATATAATTTTCTCGCCTAATGGTGAGACACATGGATTCAATAATACCAGTTCTTCCAATTGGGTTGTGTTGCAAATTAAAATCAACACTTCCCAAAAGGATTAAACCCTATTTATAAGAATTCGATTGAGTACAGGAGGTAGTTGATTAATGTTTACACGAATAGACCATGTTGCTCTTTCTGTAAAAGACAGACAAAAGTCGATTGACTTTTATGAAAAGAACTTTGGGTTTAAAAAGTATTTTGAACACGATGTTCCCGGGGTACCGAACCTTGAAAAGGTTGTTTATCTTCAGTTGGGCGATACCGTGTTAGAGTTTGAACATTGGACACATGAAAGGGAGAATAGGGGGTATCATTTCTGTCTCATTAGCGATGATTTTGATTCGGATTATCAAAAGCTTAAAAACGCAGGGATCCCGGTCGTAACTGAACCACATATTCCCGAGCCCAGAACACCTCAGGAAACAGGTTGGAAAAGAGTTGTTTTTCAAGGCCCTGACGGTGAATTAATTGAGTTCAGAGGATAAAAAATGTAGAGATACCGCCAAGAAACCACTGAGTCTTGATGGCATCTTTTTTACCTCCTCAAGGCACGTTGAGAGTGTAATAATGATGCCGTATAGTGGTTTTTGAGCAAAAAATGAACAAAAACAGGCTGAAAAATGCAGCCTGTTTTTTTGGGCGGGGTCAACGTCTTGCAGGTTTATTAGTTACCCTCAATATACCGTTTGAATGTAATATGATGATAAATGGCAAAATGGCCTTGCACAGTGCCGTTAAGCACTCCCGCCACCATGATTACTTTGTCTCAGTCTTACTAAAACTTGGACAGCGGTTTCTTTTTCATCATCAATCATTATGGTTTGGCCAGGTCCAGTTAAGTTCTTTATTCGTGATACTAAACTATCGTCTAAAAAATCCTGACTCAATGCATTGACTGCCTTATAATCTTCTTTTGAAGTAATACGGTGTATTATACGAATTCCACATTGAGTAAGAACCTCTGAGTCTATGGCGGATGGTTGCTGACTGGCAACAACCAATGATAATCCAGGTTGTCTACCTTCTTTAGCCCAGCGAATAATAATTTCCTTAGACAAGGTACTCTTACCACTTGGACAGAAGTTATGAGCCTCATCAATAAATAACCAAACTTTCCTCATGTCTGTAGCCAATCCTAACTCTTCCCGTCTTCTAGCAATAGTCCTCTTTTCAAATATAAAGTTGGCCAATACGGCGACAACCAAATTACGTAAACCGTAACGTCCTTGAGCGATTACACTAAGATCAAGGATATTAATGGCATTGGGCTGGAGGATTTCCCAAATTTCTCTGTACTGGTGTTCCTCGAATATTTGCCAGTCTTCGGCCATTTCTAACTTGCGAAGGAGAGCTTCTTTGGTCTTATCTAATCCGTCAAGCTTGATAATTTGATCAGCAATGTTCGGAATCAGGAAGTTATTTTTTAATTTCTTTTTACACAACCTAACCGCCTTGAAAAGCATAATTCCTTGTAACTCATTAATATCAAGATTAAATAAATCACACCACATTTCAGGGGATAGATCTGATGGGTTTAGTCTAAGACCTTGAACAAATAATCCGCGTCGTGCCAGCTCTGAAATAATATCTGACGAACCGTAGCGTTCTAACGGGTCACCCGGTACTAGTAAGTTAACACGAAAACCTTTTGGCAAGAGATTATATTCTTGCAGCTTATCGGTAGCCTCTGTTACTTGGTTTGGTTCAGCCATAGTCCAAAAGATTCCTTGTGGGTCTACGGCTAGAACTATATCTTCGCCAAAATTCGAGAGTTCTTCAATTAGAACTCCTAGGGTATAAGATTTCCCTGTTCCGGTTTTTCCACATACTAAAATCCTTTGTGATTTGTCACAAGATATCGTGATTTTTCCTACTGGCTCAATTGATTTACCGATAATTGCGGACTTTTCCATTCTTGTCACCCTTCGTGAGTTTTAATAATATTTTAGTATTCCAGAAGTAAGGAAAAGTTATGAGTAGCCTTTCAGGTTATTCTTGGCCCTATATTTTTGTGAAGCTCATGGAGGAAAAGTTCACGTTTTCAGCCAGCCGGGTCAAGGAAGTAACGGCAAATAAGACGGTTTCACCACTATATATAGTGGTTTTAAGCCCAAAAAAGGGGGAAAACAGGGTCGAAAAAGTGTGCTTTTCGGTCCTGTTTTTTAGGTGTTTTTATGTCGGCGTTCTTTTCTCGAATTCTCCGCAGAACCTCCAACCCGTCCTTCTTCGGCAAATTCAAATCCAGTACAATAAGGTCGTATTCATTTACTTCATATTCAAACAACACTTCCTCGCCGTCATAAACCGCGTCCACTGCGTAGCCGTTTTTTAGTCCCTTGGCGATATAGCCGGACAGCCCCTTTTCATCTTCAACTAGCAATATTCTCAAGGCCGTTGCCTCCTTTGCTTTTAGATTTAATCTTAGCAAAAGCCATGTTAGATTTTTGTTAGATCGAGTTTTCTTACTATACAGTGTTTGCGGTCACAAATGAACAAAGCTGATATCAACTATAAAATGAAATACAAAGGGTAGGAGGGTGATATAATATGGCGAAAGCACTAATAAGTCTAAGAACCGGAGGTTATTATGAATGAATTGTTTACAATAGGAGAAATTTCTAAGCTTTTTAATATAGATGTCCGTCTCCTTCGTCATTACGATAAGATATCTTTGCTAAAGCCCGAATTCGTCAATAAAGAAAATGGATACCGTTATTATTCCACACGTCAATTTGAGTGCCTGAACACAATTCATTATCTCCGATCTTTAAACATGCCTTTGCCCAAAATCCGTGAGTTTTTTGAAAATCGTGATGATAAAAAGATGCTTAAAATTCTCGAGGAGCAAAAACGGCAAGTAGAAGAAGAACGCAAACAGCTGGATCGAATCGAAAGGAAACTTGAAAACAGGTTACTGCAAATTGAAGATGCATTTCAAACTGAATTTGATAAAATAGAAGAGCGTACCCTAAAGGACAGAGTAATAGCTGTACTAAAAAAAGAGCTCTCCATTTCGGACGACCTGGAACAACCGATCCGTGAATGGCAAAGCGCAATTCTCTCCATGCAGTGATGTTTCTCGGAAAAGTAGGCGTTTCCATTTCAAGCCCTGATCTTCAGGGAGGTAAATTTAATAAGTTTTCTGCTGTTTTTGTCGTCATTGAACCGGAGGACAACCGCGGCGAAAACTTGTCCTGCCTGCCGGGAGGCAATTATTTGACTTTGCGCTTTCGAGGTACGCATAAAGACGCGAAGGCTTCATATATCAAAATGCTTCAATATATGAAAGAAAGAGGGTATGTGATCGCAGGAGATTCCCTTGAATTTGCATTGATTGATTACGGCCTTACCAACGATCCCTCGAAATTCATCACCGAGATACAAATTCCATATAAATAAACCTTGACCCTCCAATTATTGGAGGGTTTATTGTTTGTGATGAAGGAGGTTTTATTGTGATAGGTACTATTGTAAATACGCTTGCTATTCTGATCGGAAGTATGATTGGAGGCGGCATTAAAAAAGGCATCGGGGAAAAATATCAAAACGCATTGTATAACGCGATGGGACTTGCCGCATGCGGCCTTGGCATAAACGCAATCGTCCAGAACATGCCTAAAAGCACTTTTCCCGTATTGTTTATCATCAGTTTTGCAATCGGCAGTTTAGCTGGCACTGTTTTAAATTTGTATGACAGATTTGAAAGGCTCACAAAACGTTTCTCCAAAGGGAACTTGGGTCAAGGACTCTCTACCGCCATAGTGTTGTTTTGTATCGGAACGTTATCTATCTTAGGGCCTATGGAAAGCGCGCTTCATGGCAACCACACTTATTTGTATACAAATGCGACGCTGGATTTCATTACGTCACTGGTTTTAGCGTCTGCGTATGGTATCGGGATCGCTTTTTCTGCGGCAGTGTTATTTTTATGGCAAGGCAGTATCTATCTTTTTGCAGGATACCTATCATCTTTTCTAACCGCAGACTTACTCACTGAAATCTCACTGATCGGCGGATTTCTGATTTTGAGCTCAGGGCTTTCCATTTTGAAAATCAAGGATTGCAATGCGCTGAATATGCTGCCCGCATTAGTTGTACCGGTTGCGTGGTTTATCATAAAAGCAATATTATCATTTTAAACGGCAAAGGCAGACAGTTTAATCTTCTGTCTGCCTTTGCAAAAAAAACTCTTAAAACGAATCATCCAATATTTCAGGATAAGTCAGAATCATTCGGACGACCTTATTATCCGGTTTAATATCTGCCAGGGATTGCTCTTCCTTCAGATCGAATTGAAAATACAAAGCTGCTGCACCTTCGACCTTAAACATTCCATAAATTTTGCCTCCATGGATGCTCACAGGCTCGATATATTTGGGGCGGTAAACCTCGAATACTTTGGTTGACGTATCTCCCATTTTTATTCCCAAATTGGTCGCAGCCTCTGGCGATTCAACCGTGATTTCTAATACTTCTCCCGATTCAGCACCAATGAAAACCTTATAGCCGTCATAATCCCATCGGTAGACTTGCTCCGGGAAATGTCCTGTCTCTCCGCTGGGAGCAGTCTCTTTATACCCCTTACCCAAGGCCGCTTCCACCTGAGCTTTGGTATCTCCAAGGTGTACACCCGAGATATCCGGCCGGATATTTTTAGTGGTTTTTTTGGTTTCCTTCCCCTGCGGATCTACTTCTGTGTAGTCAATATCGCCTTCTTGATTCCAGGACTCTACTTTGTACAGGTAATCAATAGCTTTCCAGATATATTCGCTCTTCGGATTCCCCAAAGTATATACTTCCAAGGAACCCCACCTGGGACCATGTTCATGGGTTTCATTACCATAAGCCAGAGAGTGGCTGTCTGGGCTCCAGACCGGAATGCCCATGCTCTTCATCTTATAGGATTCTTCATGCAAGGTATCCACGATAATGATGCTGCTCTCGACCCCTTCTCCCAGCTTCTCACTGATGAGGACATGTTTGCTGTCAGGTGCCCAGGAAAAACCAAGGGTCGTCGGCTTAACATCACGGACTAATTTGGCCTCCTCTTCTCCGACCTTCCAAAGATAGGCCTCATCGGCCCCGTTCTTGTCTGGCTTCCCTGCCTGGATATAAGCTACCATTTTTTCATCGGGAGACCAGGTTGTTTTCTGGACATCCGTTAGAGACGAGAGTGCCGTCGTAATCTGCTCTTTCGATAAACCTTTTTGTTCTCCAGGTTTATCTCCATTCTGGTTGGATTTCGGTGTGCAGCCTATTAAAGAAGCTATTAAGACAATCACCAGTACCCCTGTTAATAACTTTGTTACTGATTTATAAGACATTTTTTTACTCCTTTTTTGCATTTTATTTCTCGGCAACCACCATAAGATGATAAGGGTTTTGTTCAAAATTATTGACGGTCAAAGTTCCGTCGGTCTGACGAATTGCATTTTTCCTCTTTCGCCCAAATTTGATAATATTATTTAATTGCAGATTGCTTACAATTTCTTCAAGTTGTTAAGTAAATGCAGGTACCATCGTTAAAAAGAGGCCAATAGCAGTGACCGTTTTTGAAATATTCCCTACCGCCAAGAGTGGCTTTTATATTGTTTATCCGTTCGCGGCGGGACTTAGTAGCTTCTGGATCCACGGCCACTGAGGTGAAGATAACATCACCCTCTTTGACCCCAGTAGGCAGGAGTAAGCGGGGGAGGTTAAAGATTTGGCGATCATCAGTTTCTACTACAGCAAAATCTTCTTCGAAACCGATCTATGATGTATATAATGCCTCCTTTATAGTATGAAGGAATCTTCATCGTCGGCTGGCGATTTCCTTCTTTTCGATAAAAGGTTATGTTTTATGTAAAGAAAAAACCGTTGGCATTGTCTACCTGTTGTCAACGGTGAAGGAGTTTTCATGGTAAAAGCTAATAACCATGTAAAGAGAAATAGATGTTTTGAGCGAAGTAATTTGCCAGAACGGAGATTATGATGAAGAAATAGTCAGGAATGAAGTTGACGAAATTCAGATTTTTGGCATTTCGTTTTGATTTTCCGTAAGAATGGTTTACAGGAGAAAAGGTTGCTCAAGAATGACTGATGAATATGCAGAATTTTCTACGAAATCCCTTTTATTATGGTATATTTATTATAATATCAAGGGTTGGCAAAATACTATTTTATAGATAGGGAGTAATCATTATGGAAAAGCAAAAAAGCAATGTTTGGGATGTTAGGTTTGAAAAAATAAATGAATTGGGAGAAGTCGGAAACGCCAGAGTTTTTTATGTTAGCGATAAAAAAGTGGACAAGAATTTGCTTTAAAATATCTATAAAAGTGAAGAAAAGAAATATAGATTTATTGATGAAATATATCCAAGAAAAGTATGATATTTGAAAATGGAAAATACCCCGAAAGTCTAAGAGATCGAATCGTTACAATTTACTTTAATTGAAAGAAAAGGCAGATGCCAAATCGATGAAAAAATAGCCTGCCTAGGCGACTGTTTCTGAAATGTATTCTGTCGCTAAGGGGCACCGGAGAGAAGCAACATCCTTTTTGTATCTTCAAGTCATATAGAGCGCTGCTTAACACATTGTAGATAATAGTAATACATTGATTGGAGTAATCTTTGATGAATAAAATTAAGAGTAAATCCAAAAAGAAAACTAAGAGCAGTATGAGTGATTCTATTTCAGGCAGTAAATATTACAAATGGCGCTGCTCATTGTCTATTAAACATCCAACTTTTCTTATAGTCGGCGATTTAATATTTTTAATTACTCTATTTGCAACAATGCTTACGATAAAAGATTCATATATTAATTGGCATCAGCGACAGTATGAATCTGATCAAGCAGCATTAGAATATTATCGTATCGGAGAAAAGTATTATTCCGATAAAAATTATAAGGATGCACTTAGTAATTTTGAAAAAGTTTACGATATAAATAAAAGTTTATTTGATACTAAATATTATTACACTATGTCTATGCTTGGAGTAAACCAATCTAAGAATTCAATACTTGCAAGAAAAGTCTTATATGAAAATAGTGAATATCTTAATGATAATGAAAAAGCATTATATGCTATGTTAGAATGTAATCAAGGAAATTATTTCAACAGCTCAAATATACTCGCTGAAATAAAAGAACCTTTTAGTTTAAGAAGTGATATTTTTAATCAATACATAGTGACATCTTCAATTACAAATTTTAACCTAAGTTTTAAAGAAGGACAAAATAAGGTGTTTGATAATAAATTATTAATTGATAGGAAGATAAATTCTCTTGGACTCCTATCTGATATCGATATAAAAAAATTTGATGATGTTACAGTTAATCTTGATATACAGACTCTATTTAGAGATGAATCTTACAAATTAAAAGAAAGTGCTATGGAAATGTTTATTTTCTATTTAAATGAATGTATGGAAAAAGAAGAGTATGGTAGGATACTTCCTGTTATGGAAATGGCCTCAAGTTATTTTGAAATTTTTAGCACTAAAGAAAATGTAGCAAAAGACTATCTTAACCATTTTTATGATTATATGAATATGTTTTCTGGATACAATCAAGTACATTTAAAAAGCATAGATATAATAACTAAAAATGTAATTTGCAAACTGGAAAATGGCAATAAAGATATATGGACAAATGATTTGATACGATGCAAACAAATTTATAATAAAATTATTGATGATTATAATACGGATTGGACTCCGTATAATTGATATGGCGATAAAAAATCAATGCTATATTGATTAGTTTTGAACTTAATGATCATTTCCACCAAGGAATCATCTGCTCTATATGACATCTTTTTTGTACCCAAGGCATGTGGAGTGTGTCGTGTTGATAGAACGAAAGTAGGTAATACGGCTGTATCCCGGGTTTTAGGGTACTGTCAATAGTTTTTCGCAAATTGATTTCCGCTTGATATGATCATCAGTATAATGGCCGTGACCCTAGCTAAGGACTTGATATGGGGATGGCGGATGCTACTCTTTAGGATAAAACATTCAGTTCTAATGTTGTCCAAGGCCTGGCCTTTACCATCATTGAGATCGTTTATAATTGTGTTAAAGTGGTTAGGATCATGAAAAGTGAACCACTTCTGCTCATATAAAACTGAGCCATTGTGCTCAATTAATGGAGCCAAGTTTAGTTTCCAACCTCTGTTTCAATCTATAGGAGTCAGCGTTCATGTCCAATATGTATACGTTCATCAAAGACACTCTTGCTCAAATTTTGCAGAGTGTCTTATTTTTGTGCTATCCTTACGCTTGGTAAGGAATTCTTAGATCGTACATAGGCGGTTTTATAGCATCACTGTATAAGTTGCAACAGCCAGAGAGAACCGTTATGCGATAGTACGAGCGTTCAGAAGACCGTAAGGGATATCGGTCTGGTCATTATCAAAGGAACCTGGTCACTACTTCCGGAGAGGTTAAACTTAAAGTACCGAAGCTAAAAGGGGTAGCCTTTGAAACAGCCATCATTGAACGATATCGGCGGCGGGAAAGCTCCGTAGAAGAAGCACTGATTGAAATGTATTTAGCGGGTGTCCTCTGTTCGCCGAGTGGAGGATATCACTGAGGCATTATGGGGGACCAAAGTATCCGACGGGACCGTCAGCCAACTCAACAAGAAAGTTTACGGGCACATTGACACTTGGCGTAACCGCCCTCTGCAAGGAAAGTATCCTTACGTTTACTTGGACGGAATTTATCTTAAGCGTAACTGGGGTGGAGAATATGAGAACGTCGCCATCCTGATTGCGATGCAGTCAACGAAGACGGATACCGAGAAGTGATCGGAGCCAGCGAAGGAATGAAGGAAGACAAAGCCAGCTGGCAAGAATTCATAAAAAGCTTAAAGGAACGGGGCCTCTCTGGAACCCAGTTATTTATCGGAGATAAATGCTTAGGGCTCTTAGAAGCTGTCCATGAAGTCTTTCCTGATGCAAAATTTCAGCGCTGCAACGTTCACTTTTACCGTAATGTATTTTCGGTAACACCGCGTTCAAAAATGAAAGAAGTGGCGGCCATGCTAAAAGCCATTCATGCTCAAGAAGACAAAGCTGCGGCAAAAGAAAAGGCAACGGCGGTCGTCAATAAACTGCGGGATATGAAGCTGAAAGAAGCTGCTAAAAAGGTCGAAGATAGCATTCTGGAGACTCTGACCTACATGGATTTTCCACAAGCTCACTGGTCAAAGCTTAGGAGTAATAACGTCATTGAGAGATTAAACCGGGAAATTCGTCGCAGAACACGGGTTGTCGGTACCTTTCCGGACGGTAATTCAGCTCTCATGCTGGTTTGTGCTCGACTACGACATGTAGCCAGCAAAGCCTGGGGAACAAAACAATACATGAGCATGAAACATTTGGAAGAGATGAATAAAGAAAACCAACTTGATGCTGGTTAATCACCAATCAACTCTGGGGAAGACTTGACATGGGACCCCGTGCCGGATGCTCCAATGGGTCGTGGAATGGGGCTCAAAAGGTGGATTCCTTTTGGGTAAGCCCCATCCCCGTTCTTAAGGGTAGCATCCGTCACCCCCATATCAAGTCTTGCCCTGGGGTTATATATAAACCTACTGCCAAGCAGAAAATCAAATTTGCGAAAGATTATTGACAGTACCCGATAGTGTTGCGTTGTATTGACGGCCGTAAAATAATTACCCATGTCCCTAATTAATGATCAGCCGGGGAGTTAGATAAGGTATCCCAGGTATTGCACCGGGTACCCACCATGGTTGTTTTTCCTTCAGCTTGAGCGGAACAGCAAAGACTACCTCTCCTGCGAAAAGGATGGACTTCGGTCCGTATTTAGACCGGGTGCTGTCCAGAGTGTTGGCCACCAGGTCTAAGGCTTCTTTACATGAAACTCGCTCCCATTGCCCCTGAACCCCCTTCGCCGGCTCGCTTCATCGAGTATTTCAGGCTGTCGGGATGATAGGTCCACTGGAGGCGGGATACTCCCCGCAGACATGGACGCAAATAGAAGTTTGGATCAGGAGTGATGTGAACAATTCTTTCCTTAGCAGCTCGAGCTGCTTTTATCTTGTTGGTGCGGCATAAACCATGAATAACTGGTGCCTCTAAAGTTATGGCTCCACCTAAAGTAAGTGTTCCGTCAAGGCATTTTCGGCGAGATAAATTTAATAAAGTCACTTCCTGAAGTCTGTGTAATGTTACTCTTTGGGTGAATCAACGGTCTATGTCGGAATAAATAAGGGAAGGAGGTTTTCGGTGTGAAAATCTCCTTCCCTTATTTATTTGTTCTATTTAATCATCTTTGCCCAAGTTCAATACTTGTAAGGCAATATAAACATTGACCATATGATCAACTCGGCGCAGGTCGAAGCCTGTTACTTGTTCGATTTTTTTGATGCGGTTACGCAGGGTGTTTTCATGAACATAGAGTGCTTTAGCGCATTCGGCAATCTGACATTTATACTCGATAAAGACCCTGAGACTGTCCAGCAATCCTGTATTCTCAGCTTGGTCGTATTCAATCAGAGGACCTAGAACCCGTTGGCTGAATTCCTCCAGTTCCCTGGCCGGCTGAGTAAAGATAAATTTAAGAAACCCCATCTCTTCAAAGTAGCAAACGCTTTTATGATCAAAGACTTTTCCTAATTCCCAGGCAACCTTGGCTTCCTGATAGCTTTTATATAAATCTGTGACAGAAGGGACTCCTGAGCCTATTCCCACACCGATTGAGGAACGTTTTTTTCCGTGGTCAGCGAGCCGGTCGAGAAAGCTGTTAATAAAATTAGCCAAGGAAGTTTTAAGCTTTGCCTTCTTTAATCCGTTAATATTGAGAATAACCACCAATTGAAGGTTGATATAAGCACTGATCGGTGAGGAGTGGTTAAATAAGCGGGGCAGTATTTCCCGGGCCGTTTTAAAATCTTTATCTGGGAGGTCAATAACTAAGGCAAGCAAGGATCCCTGTAAATTCCACCCCCAGGATTTCACCTTTTCGTGGATAGTCGCTTTTGAGTCATAATTGTTGTAAAGGATATCGCGAATGAAATCGTCCCGGTATTGTTCTTGTCTTAAGCTGTCTTCACAGCTGCTTTTCAGTGAGAGAAGCAAGGGCATAGACGCATCTAAGATAGTTTGCTTGTCTTCTGCAGACAGAGGTTTTAGCTTTAGTGCATTGGTAACGGGGGTGGTGTCCAGGACAATACAATAGCCCAAGCAATAATCTCCGGTCAGCAAGGGCAAATAGACAAAGGGAAAGATCTGATTATTTAAAGTGAATTGAGCATGATGCAGAATGTGCTCAGAGCGGTTTAGAAAATCAGCTTCATTGATTTTTACATCGGGAACATATAAGAACTCATCTAAGTTAAGATTGAGGTTCAAGGGATCATGGCAAGCCAAAATACGGTGGACTGAATTGGTAAGCAGCACCGGCCGATTAAGGATTTGAGATAAGCGCCAGATTAAGTGAGGTATACCTTTACCTTGGGCAAGATCTTGAATGAGCTGATAGAATAGGCCACCGGGATTAGTCATTACGGTCACCTTCCTTCATGATAGTATGGTTCGGGAGATGTAAGCCAACCTGTTTCCCTATTTTAAGTGGGTGATAGCGGGCTGCCGGCCGAGTAACCTGAATTCGGGGGATTCCAGGGAGGGTCTTAAGCAAAAGGTGCTCGTGATGTTTCAAGGGATCAAAGAGTTGCAAAGCTTCGACAGGACAGGCCGCTATACAGAAAGGTTCCTCACCTTCTTCCAATTTATCGAAGCATAAATCGCATTTGATGACTTTTCCGGTATCGGGGAGAAGTACAGGAGCTTCGAAAGGACAGCTGCGTATACAGGTGCCGCAACCCTTGCATTTTCCTTCGTCGAAAACGACAATACCGTCTCTCCGTTTACGGTAGGCGTGATTAGGACATAAACGAAAACATTCAGGATTGAGACAATGATTACAGGATGAAGAAAGATAGTATTTCAGGAGACGCCCTTCCATTGCCAATTCAATGGCAGTTACTTTGCGCAGAGTAATACCTGGCGGCAAGTTATGGTTGACAGAGCATGCCGTCTGGCAAGAACGGCAGCCAAGACAACGGTTTGGATTAAAAACAAAACCTTTTTGATTCATTTTGCTACCCCATCTTAACCAAATTAACGAAGCAATTATTATAAGCAATACCAGGGCTTCCAGAAAAGATTTGTCCTAAATCTGTACTCTCAAAACTAAGCAGGGTATTGATTAGTTTGTTGTTCATATCCTCCATCCCCATATAAGTGATGACGATATCAGGTGGGAGGCTGAGGGAGAAGGAAACGGGCAATTCCAGTTCACCCATTTCATTATATACTTTCGCCAGATCCCCTTCTGCCAGGTTTTTTTGCCGGCCGGTGTCAGGATGCATGAGGAGTAAAGGGGCGTTTTCTAAACGACGTAATAGATCGATAGTATAAAACTGAGAGTTTAGAGTAATAGGTGAGCGGACAACCATTAAGCGAAAAGGATAGGAATATGATGATACAGGCTGGTCAACAGGAATAGGCAAGGGAGGGGCCCGATGGAGGGCAGCTGTATGGGAGAAAAATTCATAGCGCCCAGAGGCTGTAGGAAACTGACGATCCTGCCAGGGGACAGCCGGCAGGTTCACCCGGGCGGGGTGATGGGCCAGTTCGCGGTAGTCAGTGATACCCAGAGAATCATTGAGGGAAGCAAATTCTTGAGTCAGCCATGCCCGGGCATCCCCGTGTAGGGGAAAAGAGCTTAAACCTGGTTTGAGCTGATGAAGCACAGAAGCCAGCCCGTGCATTATTTCAAAGTCCGACTTGCTTTCTCCTAAGGGGGGAATAGCTTGTTGGTTAATCGCCGCACCATAATGCCATAATGAAATAACGACATCTTCAAATTCAAAAGGAGAAGAAACAGGCAGCACATAATCAGCCATCTGAGCGGTGGCAGAGAGAGTTTGATCAGCGACAACCACTGTATCAATAGTTTTCATGGCCTGGATAATTTGTGCCGAGTCGGGGTCCTGGGCCACCGGGTTTCGTCCGGCAACCCACAGGAACTTTATAGGCGGATCAAGGGTATCCAAATGAGTATACCAATCGGTCCCCAGAATTCGATTGTCAGTATTATTTTCTGATAAACGCTGTCTTACTCCGTAGGGCAAACGGAGTTTGCCGTACTTACCGGCATGTTGTAACTGTTCATAGGAAGTATAATGCACATTACCGCCAGAAATGCCGATGTTACCGGTTAATGCGGCAAGGCTGTCAATTATTCTGGCGTTTTGTCCGCCGGAGGGACCTCGTTGAATTCCAGGTCCCAACCTGATCGTTGCGGGTTTGATGGTACCATACAAGCGTGCTAACTCGTACAGTTCGGTGATGGGAATACCGGTAGAAGATGAAACATGGTTGAGATCGACGGTTTCTATATAATTACGGTATTCAGGCCAGCCAAAGGTGAAATTATTTAAAAACTCATGGTCGACCAGATGTTCCTCAACTAAGATTTTGGCAAGCCCCAGAGCCAGGTCACCATCTGTTCCCGGGCGTATCCGATAATAAATATCACTGCGGGCAGCTGTTGAGGTGAAGATGGGATCAATCACCACAATCATTGCCCCTTCATCCTGAGCTCCAAAAATATAACGCATCTGGTGTATGGTCGTCCAAGCCGGATTCGCACCCCAAATGAGAATGAGGCGAGAGTTCTTCATGTCTTCAGGAAGGGGCTTTTTAAGTGCACCATAATTTAGAATGAAAGCATCAGTTCCAGCAGATACACAGGGGTTGCCTAAAAGCGTGGTAATCGGTCCCAAGGAGCCAAAAAGGCCTTCTACGCTTTGGCTTAAAAGGCCTGTAGTTCCCAAAAATTTATTCATGCTGACAGGTAATAGGCTGCCATACTCTTGATCGATTTCAACCAGCTTGTTCCCGATTTCCGTGAAAGCCTGTTTCCAGGAAATCCTTTGCCAATTTCCGCTCCCTTTCCTTTGCTGTTTAAGAGGATAAAGAACCCGGTAGGGAGAGTAGACCAGTTCTTTCAGCGCATAACCCTTGGCGCAGATTTTTCCCTGGGTATAAGGATCGCGGGGATCTCCTTTTATGTTGATAATTCGGCCGTCGACGACATCGGTTAGGAGGCGGCATGATGCGGGACAATCGGCTGTACAGACATTACAGTAGGTCTGAGACATCTTATGGATACCTCCATTTATTTGGGGAAGATATTAAAAATTCATCTTATTTTATCAGAATCTGCTGGCGAATTCACCCTTTCAGGAGCCAAGAAAGTGATAATGTGGTTTATCACAATGCGGACACCTTTAAAATGTCCATTTCCACACAGGTTGTAACGAGGGGGGAATTAACAAGGGAGCCACTGTGCTTTTTACAAATAAAAGAGACAATTCATGGATTTTCCTACAGAAGAGAAAGAAAGTATAAAAACGAAATAGCTTTAGCGAAAGTTTTAATACTTAATACCGAAAAGAAAGGAAAATCATGATGAACATTTCGAGACGTAACTTCATTAAGGGTGGTGTGGCTGGAACAGCAACACTGGGATTGTCCGGCAGCTTGCTCTTTGCCGACAAATGGTTGCGCCCCGCCACCGCGGCAAGCGATTCAGGAGAAAGGATAGCCTATACGTACCACCCCCCGGGCTGTGGTGGCCGATGTGCGTATCAATGCACAGTGCGGGACGGCAAGCTGGTAAAGATTGAACCGAATGATTGGCCGGATCACCGGTATTCCGTGCTCTGCACACGTGGGCTGAGCGAACTGCAGCGGGTGTATAGCCCTGACCGTCTCCAAACTCCTTTGAAAAGAGTAGGGGAAAGGGGCGAAGGCAAATTTGTTCCGATCTCTTGGGATGAGGCTATTACAACGGTTGCGGACAAATTTAAAGAATTGCACAGCCAATATGGCGGCAAATCCATTTTGAAAATGATTTCGGCAAATCAGGAATATGCAATGCCGCTTTTATCATCATTGTTAGGAATGCCAATTGCCCTCGAAACTTCGATTGATACCGGAATGGCTAGTGGATATGAGGAAGTAACAGGCACAGCGCCTTTTGGTTATTCTCATCATGAGATTACAGACCTGGTCAATTCTAAGACGATCATCATGATAGGCGTTAATATTTTTGAAACGACGGTAGCTGATTCCCAATTCGTTTTTGAAGCGAAGGAAGCAGGTGCCAAACTTATTGTCGTAGACCCCAATTACAGTACTACAGCGTCAAAAGCCGATCAATGGATTCCGATCAAGCCAGGTTCCGATCCGGCTCTGCTCCTGGGTATGATTAACATTATCCTTGCCAATGGCTGGTATCAAGCCGACTTCCTGCAGAAGAATACATCCGCGCCCTTTTTAATCAGAGCGGATAATCAGCACTTGCTCCGGCAAAACGACTCTGCCGACGGGCCTGATGAGAATCCGTTCATGGTGTGGGATGAGGTTAGCGATTCGCTGCAGCCTTATAACGCCGCTGGAATTCAACCTAAATTAGAGGGAGAATTCACTGTCGGCGGGATGCAGGTCAAAACTGTATTCTCTGCATTAAAGGAACAAACAAAGCAATATACACCAGCCTGGGCTGCTGAGACTACAGAAATACCGGAACAGACCATCATAGACTTAACCCGGCAATATGCTACAGGCGGTCCGGCACGTCTGGCCTGGGGCTTTGGCGGCGCAGAGAAGATTTCCAATAGCGATATTTTCGGGCATGCCGGGGCTATCCTCGGGGCTCTGACCGGTAATTTCGGGCGAACAGGCGGCGGTGTAGGCAATTGCCTGTTCCATAGAATCAGCTGGGCATATGTTACACCGCTTGCCCCATGGCCGTTGCCGCCTCAGTTCAAGACCGGTGTAATGGAAATGCCTACTGCCCTCATGCGTTCTCGACCGAATTCTGTAAAAGCCGTTCTCAACCTTGGGAACAGCTTCCAGCAGCATTTTCCTAATTTCCATCAAGCCGAAAAATGGTTCAAAGAACAATTAGAATTTATAGTTACGGTCGATGTATGGGACAATCTCAGCGTAGCTTACTCCGATATTGTACTGCCTATCGGCAGCTGTTTTGAGAGCAACTATGATATCACTCGATTCCAATTGAACAGAAATCATGCTCTTCTTTCCGAAAAAGTAATCGAACCCCTCTTTGAAAGCAAGAGCGATTTTGAGATCGAACAGTTATTGGCTGCCAGATTAGGATTTGAAGAATACATGCCCAAAACCCCGGAAGATTATATAAGAGCCCAGCTGAGTTCTCCCCATCCTTTCCTGGAAGGAATCACGGTGGAAACGCTTAAAGCAAATAATTTCATTATGCGTTTGAATTGCCCGACAGAACCTTATATAGCTTCCAAGGATCAGATATATAAAACGCCATCTACTAAACTGGAGATCTACAATGAAAAAATGATAGAATTCGACCAAGCTTTACCGGCATATGAAGAACCCGCGGAAATGAACTCTGAGTTAAGGCAAAAGTATCCGCTGCAATTTGCTCAGTATCGTTCCCGGTTCCATGTTCATTCCCAGTTCATGAGAGTCTCCTGGATTAGGCAGTTTTGCCCTGAGCCAAGGCTGGAACTCAACCCCTTTGACGCCAAGAGTAGGGGATTGGCAAATGGAGACCTCGTTGAGGTGTTCAATGACCGGGGTGAATTTAAAGCCCGCTGCAAGATTATGAATGATCTGCGGTCAGGGGCAGTCAGGATGGAAGAAGGCTGGTGGTCTAAAGATATGCCTGAAGGAGATATGAATAATGTAATCAATGATGCCTTTAATCCCCGTGGATTTAAGCGGAAATACGGACCGATCTTTCCTTTTTATGATACTTTGGTTGAAGTGAAGAAAGCTTAGGGGGTGAAGAAAGATGGCAAAAAAATTAGGCATGGTGATTGATTTAAAACGCTGCACGGGATGCACAACATGTGCAAACGCGTGCAAGATGCAGAATAATGTTCCCATGGGTATGTTATGGAACCGTGTGCTCACAGAAGGCGGGGAAGAGTATGATACTAGCGCAGGAGTATACCCGAATTTGCAAAAGAGCTTCCTCCCGATTGCCTGCCAGCATTGCGAAAATGCAGCGTGTGTTAAGGTTTGTCCGGTAGGTGCTACTTACAAAGATGAGCTGGGCAGGGTAGTGATTAATTACGACAGATGCATTGGCTGCCGTTTCTGCATGGCTGCCTGCCCCTATAATGCCCGGGTATTTAACTGGGAGGCACCGGTGCGTGACCCTGGCTTTAATTATGGAGATAAAGACGTGCCGATTCGTAAAGTAGGTGTAATGGAAAAATGCTCATTGTGCAAGGAACGTACCGACACAGGATTAGAACCCATGTGTGTAAAGTGTTGCCCGACTAGAGCTCGGAAATTCGGTGATTTGAATGATCCGGAAAGTGAAGTTTCCCGTTTAATTCGGGAGAGGAATGGGCAGCAACTTTTATCGGAAAAAGGGACGAAGCCGCAAGTATATTATTTGGGCTAGAAGGAAGGTGTAATTAGATGGATAAAAAGGGAAACCTAACTATCGGAATGGTTGTCTTGGGGCTATTAACTCTTATGGGGTTAGGAGCTTGGGCTTTCCAGCTGGTCAATGGACTTGGCGTAACAGGAATGAATAATGTTGTTTCCTGGGGATCCTATATCGCGATGTTCATGCTCTTTGTTGGTCTTTCCGCCGGGGGTCTGATTGTGTCTTCTTCGGCAACGGTATTCAATATTCCGTCTTTTAAAGTTGTAGCGAAACCGGCAGTCATTCTTTCTACGGTCTGCATTATTATCGCTGGGATATTCATTATTGTGGATATTGGCAGTCCGTGGCGGATTTACAATTTAATCCTGCATCCTCAATTTCGTTCTCCTTTGATGTGGGATGTGGTGGTCATCACCTTGTACCTAGCGCTGAATCTGGTCTACCTCTATTTCATGAGCCGATCTGAGCCCGATGAAAGGAAGTTAAAGATTATTTCCAGAATCGCCCTGCCGACGGCAGTGCTGGTCCACTCCGTCACAGCTTGGATTTTTGGTTTGCAGATAGCCCGCGCAGGCTGGCACAGTGCTCTGATGGCACCTCTATTCGTTGCTTCGGCCTTGGATTCAGGACTGGCCTTATTGATTATCGCCTTGTTGGCCTTGAACAGATTGAAACTATTTGCAGTGGAGAAAAAACTGATTGGGACTTTAGCCGGCCTTCTCGTTACCTGTGTTGCCGTTGATGCTTTTTTCGTCTTCTCGGAGGTTCTGACGATGCTTTATCCGGGAGGAGACTCGACCATGGCTGTATTAAGGGAAATGACCAGCGGGTTTGCTGCTCCGTTTTTCTGGGGGGAAATCATCCTTGGCTTTATCCTGCCCTTTATGATTCTGGTATTTAAGAAGAACAGAGAGAATACGAATTATGTTATTTTTGCTTCGGCAATCGTGATTTTAGGAGTATTTTGCAAACGCTTCTGGTTGCTGTTTTCCTCGTTTATCCATCCTAATGTTCAAGGGGCTCCCGGTGTTACCTATGGAAAATTTACTGAAACTATTGGGGATATGTGGTCCCTTCATGGCAGTTATGCGCCAACCTGGGTTGAATTGGCCATCATCATCGGCATGCTGTCCATGGGTGCCTTGCTCTTCTCTTACCTCAGCAGCCGGTTCCTTTTAGGAAGAGCCGACTTCATACCAACGGTGAAGCAAGGACAAGCAGCGGAGAACAAATAACATACTGAAGAGAATGAACGGCAAAATGGTTAGAAAGGAGGGAGGTTGGTCATGATCTATTCCTGGACTGAGGTTTGGAAGTTGCGAACCGAGTTGTATAAGTTTTTTGGCAATTGCCTGTTGGAGCCAACCTCAGAAGCAGCGACAACACCCTTAAATGGAGGGCTGTGGGGAAGTTTTCCTTTAGAGCCGGCTAATCGGCAGATGGAGTCCGGGCTGGAGCAACTAAGAAAATGTACGGCAGACCTTAAAAATATGCTGCAAAATGAGGCTCGACAAGAAGTTTTGGCGGAGTACACCAGCCTCTTTTTGGGACCTGGCCGGCCCAAAGCCCCGCCGTGGGAATCCGTGTATCGGACTGAAGAGCAACTGCTATTTTCAAGAACAACGTATGAAGTGAGGAAAATCCTTGCGGACAACGGGTTGGAAATAGCAGAGAAAAACCACCAGCCTGAAGATCACATGGGTATTGAATTGCTTGCTTTAGCCATGATGAGTGAGAATTTGCTTGTTGTGCAGGATCTGGCGGAGCAAAAGACAAGGATTGCTCAACAGGCAGCCTTTATTGATGAGCACTTGCTTTCCTGGATTCCCGAGCTTTACAGGGATGCCAAACAAAATGGCAGTGTAGGCTACTATGGAGGATTAATCGAGCTGATTTGGGGGGTTCTCATCTGGGATCGTGAACTTTTGCATGAGTTTTTGACTCAGGACTAGAGGACTTAGCTAATAGCTTATATAGGCGTCTGAAGTAATGCGGCATATAGCGAATCGATTGCTTCGCTATATGCCGCTATTTATAGGAACTCAAGACATGAGAAAGCGATAATGTGCATTTTCACAACGGAACCCCCCTTTATTTGGAGTTAATGACATAGGTCATTGTTGGCGAATTAACGAATAATTAGTCGAATAACAATTGAAGTTATTTTGTTAAAAGAGGAGGTACTTAAATGACTGATTCAAAAGGTGGCAAAGGATTTAGTCGGCGCAGTTTCTTAAAAGGTTCAACAGCTTTGGGCTTAAGTATGGGTCTATTTGGCCTGACTGCATGTACGAACAAAAATTCGGGCAGCAAGAGTACAATGGGTGTCCAGACCGGAGAAAAAACCTTGACCACGCTTACCTGTCCCCGCAACTGCTATGATTCCTGTTCTTTGATTGGGGAGAAAATCGATGGGCGGATCGTCAGGATTGTCGGCGATCCTAAGAATCCCATAACGGCAGGTACACCTTGTGTCAAGGGGCAAACCCACATTAATGTGCTTTACCATCCTGACCGTATTTTACATCCGCTTAAGCGTGCCGGTAAAAAAGGGGAAGGAAAATGGGAAAAAATTACCTGGGATGAAGCCTATGATACGATTACCCAAAAACTTAATGAAGCAATCGCCCAATACGGTTCGGAATCGATCATGCCCTATAATTTTTCGGGGACGATCGGGTTTATCCATCAGCATGGTGTTCCCTGGCGGTTTTTCAATAAGATCGGAGCGACGAATATCACCAGAACGGTATGCAATACCGGTGGTAAGGCGGCGTTGCCCTATACCTATGGCGATTTCTCATCGATTGATCCGGAAAGCTTTGCCAAAACTAAGTGCTATGTTACCTGGGGAACCAATGAATCCTATACCAACGTCCATTCCGTGAAATTCATTCAACAAGCGCGGGATAATGGTGCCAAACTCATTGTGGTTAATCCCCATCGCCATCCCCTGGCCTCACAAGCTGACTTATTTATTCAGCTTAAACCGGGAACAGATGCCGCTTTTGCCTTGGGCGTACAACATATCATTATCAATGAGAATCTTTATGACAAGGACTTTGTAGAAAACTACACGATGGGTTTCGAGGAGCTTAAACAACAAGTCCAGAACTATCCGCCGAGCAAGGTGGCTCAGATATGTGAAGTTACTGAAGAAGAAATAAGGGCGTTTGTGAAGATGTATACCCAGGCTAAGCCCTCGATTATTAGAATGGGCTTTGGCTTTGAAAGAAGGACTCATGGCGGGGCTATGGTCAGAGCTATTTCGTTTCTCCCTGCCCTGATGGGAGTTGTCGGCGTAGAGGGTGGGGGATTCAGCTATGTTAACTACAGCCATTATCCCTTTGACAACAATTACACGAAGCGACCTGATTTGGCTCCTCGCAAAACGCGAACCATTAACATGAATGAATTAGGAAAGGCGATTGCGGGAGAGCTTCCGACCACTAAGGAGATTCCGGTTAAAGTATTGATCTGCTTCAGCGGGAATCCGATTCCTTCGGCACCCAATGTGAACATGATCAAGAAAGGATTGGAGAGAGAAGATTTATTCACAGTAGTCCACGAAGTGTTTATGACGGATACCGCAGATTATGCTGATATTATACTCCCCGCTGCTCATTTCACAGAATTTGAGGATGTCGTTGCCGATTACCTTGGGTGGTATGTCCGGTACAGCGAACAAGCGCTAGAGCCCATGGGAGAATCCAAATCCAACGTGCAGCTGTTTAATGAGCTGGCCAAACGAATGGGCTTCACTGATGAATGTTTCAATGAAACATCGGCCGATATCATCAAGAAAGGGATTTTGAATAAGCCCATCTTTAAAGAGATCACTTATGAGAACCTGAGGAAAAATCACTGGATTAAGGTAGATTTCGGGAACGTCTTTAGTGACCACAAATTTAATACTCCATCGGGGAAAATTGAATTCTATTCTGAGAGTATCAAAAAAGCAGGGTTGCATCCTGTGGCAGAATATCTACCGGAAGAGGAGAGTCAGGAAGGTTCTCCAGCGTTATTTGCTCAATACCCCATTAACCTCTTGACCCCGGCTTCACCGCAATTGTTAAGCTCACAATGGCATAATGTCCCCTATATCAAAGAAAACCTGGGTGAGCCTTTTGTCACGGTCAATGCCAAGGACGCAGAAGACAGGGGAATTAAAGATGGAGATTATTGTGTGATTCAAAATGACAGGGGACAGGTCAAGCTGAAAGCGAAGGTCAGCAATACTGCAGTTAAAGCAGGCGTTGCAGTGAGTTTCAAGAGCTATTGGAATAAGTATACAGATGGAAATACGATCAATTGCTTAGCTCCCGATGGGATTGGTGATTTGGATGGAATCTCCACCTATAACACAAATTTAGTTCAAATCACGAAAGCTTGATTGATGTGAAAGGAGTCGTGAACTATGGCTGGTCAGAAAGCATTTTTTTATAATCAAAATTATTGTGTAGGGTGCCATTCCTGTGAAACGGCATGTATGGTCAAGAACCAAGTCGATGTGGGGGTAAGCTGGAGGACATTGGATAGCTTTGAGGTTGAGATGAACGGAAGAATGGTGGAACGTTATCTTTCTCATTCCTGTATGCATTGTGCGGAACCTCAATGCGCTTCAGTATGTCCTACCAAAGCCTATACCAAACGCGAAGATGGACTGGTGATTCAGGACCACGATAAATGCGTGGGGTGCGGATATTGCATCTATGCTTGCCCGTATCAGGCGCCAAAGATGAATCCCAATACTAAAAAAACAGAAAAATGCACGGGCTGTTATGATTTGATTGACGCAGGGGAACAACCCATGTGTGTCCGGGGGTGTCCGGTTCAGGTCTTAAAAATAGAGGATATCGATAAGCTTGATGCTGAGGGAGCGGTTAAGGAAGCAATCGGTTTCCAGGCCTTTGCCACCAATCCATCCATGCGTTTTGTGAAGATGAAGCAGTAGAGTGCTCTTAAGATTTAGACGCGAAGGGATGGGACGTTTTGAGTAGTCTGGGTAATAACGAAATGCAGGAAATATTGGCTTATCGATGTGTTGTGTTCGATCTATTGCGAAGTCTATTTATATGGGAATGCCCGGAAGAGCTTTTCGCAGACATGATCTCCTGGTCAGAGTTGGAACGTGATGAAGCAATGGCCGCAGACTGTGCAGAAGCTCGACTCAGAAAAGGTCTGTCATCCATATCCTCTGCAGAGCTGCAAAAGGTCTATCATGAAGCAACGATAGAGTTTACCAGACTCTTTGTGGGACCTTATCACTTGGAAGCTCCTCCTTATGAATCGGTATACCGCAACTCCAACCGGCTCATGATGCAGGATGTTACCATGAATGTCAAAAGGTTTTACAGAGAGAACGGTTATGAAAGAAGCGAGGTCTATAAGGAACCTGATGATCAGATCGGGGTAGAACTGGAGTTTATGTATGCCCTGAGTGAAGAGGCTTTGCAAGCTTTTCGGGAGGGGAATTTCGAGAGTTTAAAGAGGATTTTATCTGCTCAGGAACAATTCATGGATCTTCACCTGCTAAAGTGGTTACCCCAATTCTGTCAGGATATCCTGAAATCGTCTCAGAACGAATTCTGGAGAAGTTTTGCTGTCTTTACTGAGAACTACATTGAAGAAGACAAGGAACAGATCCAGCGGATTCAACGGGAACTCAATTTATATTGCCAGAGCTAAGCGGCGGAATGGAGGATAAGGATTATATGTATCATTGGGGCTGGAAAATTATCATTTACTTGTTTTTAGGCGGATTAGGAGCAGGGGCTTATTTAACGTCTTTTGCAGCTCAAAAAGGCTGGTTGGGGGAGAACAGCAAACTGGACAGAGCGGGCTACTTTTTGTCCGGGCCTTGTATCGTCATAGGAAGTTTGTTGTTGTTTCTGGATCTTGGTATAGCTTTCTCTGATCCTCTCGGTGTTTTAAGAATGTTCGCCAACATTCATTCTGTAATGACCTGGGGAATTTATATATTATCGCTGTTCATTCTTGTTGGATTTCTATCTGCTTATTACACATGGAAGAACAGAAAAGTACCTTCAATGTTATCTCTCCTTGGAGCAATTCTTGCTTTAGGAACCGGAGCCTATACCGGGGTTTTACTGGCAGTGGTTACGTCTGTACCCTTCTGGAACACATTTCTTCTTCCTATATTATTTGTCGTTTCTGCTTTATCGACAGGTCTCGCTGCTACCGCATTGTGCGCGCATTTCCTGGAAAAGAAAGCGGAGCAAGCAGGGGATCGGCAAAGTGAAGCAAAGACGAACAAGATTCATCAAGTTTTACTTGGCTTAGAAGCGATTCTAATCATGATGCTTCTGGCATTTGCTTTAACAGGCGCAAAAGGGACGGATGCTGCTGCTTCTGCACAAATGCTTACCAGTGGTTCCTTAGCGTTGCCATTCTGGCTGTTGGTTGTGGCAATCGGCTTAGTTTTCCCCTTGGCCTATTATATTGTCTCAGCTAAAGAACAGAAAAGAAGGCTTGCATCATTCTTTAATGTTATATCAACTGACTTTGCGGTGCTCATCGGAGGGCTGACACTGAGGGCAACCATAGTGTTATGTGCTGTGAGGGTTTTTTAGATAGGAGGGTAATCATTGGGAAACTGGGGCTGGCTTATCATCGGCTTCCTATTCTTTGGAGGTCTTGGTTCAGGTGCTTATCTGGCATCTTTTGCAGCAGAAAAAGGCCTATTTGGAAAAGAAAACAATTTAGAGCGGGCTGGTTATTTTATCTCAGGTCCTTGCCTAGCTGTTGGACTGTTCCTTTTTTCCATGAACCTGGGTGTTAGCATCACTGGAATGTTAACCATGATCGGTAATCCTACTTCGGTGATGACTTGGGGGGTATATCTCTTATTCATTTTTATGGTCCTGGCATTTTTGAGTGCCTATCATAAACGTGAAAACAAGAAAGTTCCTGCAATTATCTCAGGAGCAGGGGCATTACTGGCAGTGATAACAGCACTATACACCGGGGGACAGCTTTCTGTTCTTTTTGCTCAACCCTTCTGGAACACTATCCTTGTACCGGGATTATTTGTAGTGTCTGCCCTGATGATGGGATTGGCCTCTTCATCCCTGCTTGCCCGCATCATCGAAAAACCCGTTCAGCATGAGGGTGTTGTGGTAAATAGGGTAAACATCATCCTACTCTTTGTGGAATTAGTTCTTTTATTGGCTTTGCTTCTGATCTCTTTTTCAGGGGCTAAAGGTCCAGTGGCGGCTGATTCTGCCCGAATAGTTGTCGCTGGAAGACTTGCCTCCTATTTTTGGATTCTGTTAATTGCTGTCGGATTGGTTTTTCCACTTCTAAATAACTTCTACCCAAAGAAAAAGCGAGCTGAAAAGAGTGGTAGGATCTTAGGTTTGTTAAGTGAGATGGCTACACTCATCGGAGGGGCAACGCTGCGAGCCATTATAGTATTATCGGCATTACCTATCTGGACTATATAATCGATCCAGCCGGGAGTGACTACTAAGGGTATGAAAATAGAGATGAAAAAAGCGCTTATCATGACTTTATCTTTAATACTGGCAGTTTTTATAGGCTTAAGCTGGGTTAGGCCGGGAAATGATGTGCTGTTGCAAGCTAAAGAGGTCCTACCCGAGGCGCAGTCTTTTAAGAAGATTGCGTCTTCACCCCTTACTTTAGAAGGGATAAGTCAGGACTCCAGTGGAGAAAAAGAGATCAAAGGCTATGTTGTCATTGCAAAGGCAAGTTCATATGGTGGACCAATTACCATCGCAACAGGAATTAACCCATATGGAGTTATTCTTGGTACCGCACTTATTGAACACAAGGATACACCTTCATTTATTAGAGTTGTTATGAAACATGATTATCTCAAGCAATTCGAAGATAAAAAAATAACCGACCCCCTATCGATCAAACAGGATATTAATGCGATATCGGGAGCAACTTATAGCTCCCGAGGCATTGCCGAAGCGATTTCAATAGGTAGTCATGAAGTAGCCAGAAATCAGTTTGGGCTGGAGGTTGAAGATGAAGAGGCAGCATTCGTTTTTGGAGTGAGGGAAGGTTCTGTTATTGTCTTAGTCATCCTGATGCTTGTTGGGATAGCACTAAAAAATGATAGAATCCGCTGGATAACCATGGCAGGAAGTCTGGTGTTGATTGGTTTCCAATACAACACACCCATCTCACTTTCAAATCTTGCCTCCTTTTTAATGGGATATCTTCCTTCAATTCGGCAGAACTTGGTTTGGTATATATTTTTAACTGTTATTCCGATATTAACTTTTCTGATTGGAAAAAACCTATACTGCTTCTGGCTTTGTCCCTTTGGAGCCCTGCAAGAGTTATTGGCCAAAGTATTTGTAAGTAAAGAGGTCATTTGCTGTAGCCGAGCGGTAGAACAAAAGGTTGCCCTGGTCAGGTATGTTTTATTATATATTGCCTTATTGGGCGCTGTAATCTATCAGTCGCCGGGATTGGCGGGTTATGAACCTTTTGCCACCCTATTCGGAATGCAAGGAGATATCGTCGAGTGGCTGATTTTAATGGTTGTCTTATTATCCGCATTATTTATTCGGAGATTCTGGTGCCGCTTTTTTTGTCCGGGAATGATTTTCAATAGAATTATTTTGAGATTAAGACATCATTGGATTGATTTTAAAAGGAAATTTGGAGCAAAATTAAACCAAGGGTGTCCCGCACAAAACTCGGTGGATCAATGAGGTGCGACGATGAATTTCAGCGAAAATAAACATGATAGTCTATTTCTATTCCTCGTAGGTTTAACTGTTTTGTTGATTTGTATCAACTTTTTGACCCGTTTTATTTAGGGAAAGGTAAGATCATCTTGAATACCGTTGCAGAAGGGAGGGAAATGAAAAAGTTGAAAAAGCTTGGAAGGGAATTTTATGACAGGGATTCGACGATTGTAGCAAAAGAACTCTTGGGAAAGCTGCTCGTGCATAAAGTAAATGGGCAGAAAATATCGGCAAGAATCGTTGAGACAGAGGCCTATATGGGTGTTAATGACAAAGCAGCTCACTCCTACGGTGGCAAAAGGACGCCCAGGGTTGAGGTTATGTATGGTGGACCCGGTTATTCCTATGTGTTTACGATTTATGGAATACACTGTTGCTTTAATACTGTCACCAGGGAGGAAGGAAATCCTCAAGCGGTTTTAATCAGGGCGGCAGAGCCGGTGGAAGGAATTGAGTGGATGGCCCAAAAAAGATATGGGAAACCCTATGAGCAACTCACTAAAAGTCAGAAGAGGGGTCTAACTAACGGGCCTGGAAAACTATGTGCAGCCTTAGGCATCGACAGCCTTGCCAATGGAGTGGATTTATGCGGTGATGAAATCTATGTTGAAGATGACGCAGAACAGGACATCCGTATCGTTTCGACGAAGCGCGTGGGAATTGATTACGCAGAAGAAGCAAAAGATTATCCCTGGAGATTCTATGTGGAAGGCAATGAGTATGTATCAATAAAGTGAATTTTAAATTATCCTGAGACGGTGGTGATTTTATGATTAGAAAATATTAAATTAAAGAGCCATGTCAAGCAACCGCTAAAAGCCCCTAGTAAGATCAGTTCGGATGTATTGTGTAGTTAGGGAATGGAGAGGAGTAATTATTATGCCATATGTAAATATTAGAATCACGAATGAAAACGTCACTCCGGAAAAGAAAGCATTGCTTATCAAAGGAGCTACTCAGTTACTTGTGGATGTGTTGGGCAAAAACCCCAATACAACGGTCGTGGTGATCGATGAGGTCAATACTGATAATTGGGGTATTGCCGGGGAAACTATAACAGCTCGTAGAAAAGACGGCCGCTAATAATAGTGGAGAATTATGAAAACAGGACTATTCGGTATACATGGGTTATCAAAATAGAGATCGAGCGATTAACAGGTAAGATCGCCAGGTACTAAATAGGATATTTGGTTATTTGAAAGGAATCCGGGTTTTATTGGATAAATAGAACCCGGATTATTGTGAATAAGTGTGGAAAAATTATTGTTTGGCATTTCCGGTTTGCCACTATACGATGGGATAAAACGATTTAATTATGCAACCGGTATTCACTATTTGAAGTCTATTGGGCTGGATGCCATGGAACTACTGTTTGTTCGAAGTGTCAATGTGACGGATAACAACAAGGGCGCTATCCTGGAAGCAAAGCAAAAGGAAGACTTTTACCTTTCGGCCCACGCATCTCATTATATCAACCTGAATTCAGATGATGCTGCTATACAAATTCAATCAATCAAAAGAATAATTGATGCTGCAAAAGGGTTAGCTAAGGTCGGAGGAAGGAGTCTGGTACTTCATCCGGGATTCTACATGAATGACTCCAAGGAAGTTGCTTACGCTACAATTAAAAGTAATTTAATGAGGCTTTCGAGTTATGGCGTAGATTACAGGCTTGAGACAACTGGAAAGGGGTCTCAGTTTGGAACGCTGGAAGAGCTGGTTTCCCTTTGTCAAGAGGTTCCCTCATGTAAGCTCTGCGCTGATTTTTCTCATATTCACGCGAGATCAAACGGCGGTCTTAAGAATTATGACGATTTTGCTGGTGTTCTTAAGCACGTCCTTGATAATTTAGGCAGAACTGCCCTGGAGGATTTACACATTCATATGGGGGGAATAAAGTACACAGCGAAAGGCGAAAGAAGTCATGTTCCATTACTGGAAAGCGACTTTAATTATAAGGAATGTCTAAGGGCTATAAAAGATTATGATGTCCGAGGATGTATCATAGCTGAAGGGCCTCTTTTAGAGAGAGATGCTTTACTTCTAAAAGAAACTTATGAAAAATTGGTCTAAAGGCAGTGGCGCAAAGTCGCAGGGTCTAAGGCGCTCAGAAAGCGCTAGGATAGCTTGGTTGCTAAAATGTTGCAAAGCCTGTCTTTTTAGGACGGGCTTTCGTTATATAAGTTCCGCAACTTTGTACGTTAGGGTCAAAAAAATGCTATGCGGTAAAGCCGCATGACATTAGTATTTTTCGAGAGTAATGGCCCCGATTTCCATACTTCAAAAGCCCACTATTTTAATTGAGTCAGAAGACATGTAAAACTAGAAAGAATGGAAATTGGAGAGGGAATGAAGAAAAGATGTGGAATATTAGAAGAATTGCGAAATATGCTCTTTAATAGTGATAGGGAAATGGTGGTTTCTATATAAAGTTTTGATATGAGTTGTGAAGATGATCAAGTTTGGCTAAAAACTGAGTTCGCTAGCAAGCCCTAATGTAAAAAGCCCTCCAGATTGCTAAAGAGCGAGTCCCGTTATTTATGTGAAAAACAGTTGAAGAAAAGGAAAGAAAAGAGGTTGTTGTGATGTGGAGTTCACTTAAAAAGATATTATATGGGGATAACAAATCAACATCACCAAACGATGCTGTTTTTGAGTGCAGACTTTGCCAGGCCACATTCAATATCGATGCCAGACCTTCTGAAGAGTATCAACTCTGTTATGCATGTTTTAAAGCAACAAGTGATCATGTGGCATCACTGATAGAAAATATCGGAGTGTTAAAAGAAAAAGCAAATAACGCAGGACAAGCGGGGAATTCTTATGTGCAAATGCACTATTTAAAGGAAATTTTGGATAGGCTAACCGAATACAAAGAATCCTATTACGATAAGGGTGTCGACATTATTAATGAGGATATCAATAAGTTAATTGGAGAGGTCCGGGAAGTACATGATGAAGCGGCCAAAGAAGTCAGGGAAAGCAGACGGCGCAGAGTTAAAATGGATGTATCCGCAATGGAACTTTGGACTAGAGAGCAGTGGAATGGTATTCGTGCCGATCAGCAAAGAGTTCTGAAAGATTATTTAAGTTTATACGACACTATAGATAGAGCGGGATATGGACTAAAGGATGGCAGATCCCTGGCAAATGAATTATTCCAAACCGCAGTACACTTCTTGACTTATATAGCCTTAGCGGATGGCGACTTAACTGAGATTGAAAGCCAAATCATCAAGGATTATCTAAATATAGGCGGAGCTTATGCCATAGATGTGGAAGCCTCGAAAAAATATATACTAGAGAATCCCCAGTTTGCAGAGGGGATCCCATCTTTTCTGGATATCATTAGAGAGCTTGATCAACATCTTAGTGAAACAGGTACACGCTCAAAGAAAGCCGTGGAGACAATGACCGGGATTGTCATGTTTTTTGGATATCTGGGTAAGTATTTCTTGTATGAAAGCTGCAATGACATTGATATTAACAAATCGACGGCGTTATACGAGTATTTATTGCATCTCAATGAGTACTTGGAAGATAACGGATATGAAACAACAGACCTGCACGAATTCCAAGAGATAGATCCGGAGGACGTGGATAGAGCCGGCAGCTCTGATGGCACAGGTGCTGATAAAAATCTGGAGCAATTGCTTCAGGAATTGAATGAACTGATCGGATTAGCTCGGGTTAAAAAGGATCTGAATAGTCTGGTCAATCTGATTAAAGTGCAAAAGATACGTGAGGAACGGGGCTTTAGTCAGCCGGCCATGTCCTTGCATTTGGTGTTTTCGGGGAACCCCGGAACAGGAAAAACAACGGTGGCCAGATTGCTGGCTGAAATATATAAAGCATTGGGATTGGTTTCCAAGGGCCAGCTCTTTGAAACTGACCGCTCAGGACTTGTTGCCGGGTATGTGGGACAAACCGCTCTAAAAACCCAGGAAGTGATCAGCAAAGCGAAGGGCGGTATCTTATTTATTGATGAAGCCTATTCTCTTACAGAAAACCGGGGAGAATCGGATTTTGGCACTGAAGCCATCGATACCCTTGTCAAAGCCATGGAAGATCACCGGGCAGATTTAGTCGTAATAGTAGCTGGATATCCTGAACCAATGGAGCGTTTTTTGGATTCCAATCCGGGTCTGCGGTCACGGTTTAATAAATTTATTGTCTTTGATGACTACAGCGCGGAGGAATTGATATTAATTTTACAATCCATGTGTAAAAAGGCGAATCTCAGACTGGCAAGTCAAGCAGAAGACTCCGCCTATTCATTCTTCCAAAAACAATGCGATTCGGATACATTTGCCAACGCAAGAGATGTAAGAAACTTTTTTGAAAAAGCTCTTGTTAACCAGGCCAATAGATTAGCCCAAATTGAAGATTTAAGTGATGAAATGTTGTTTGCAATAGAATATGAAGATATAAAGGATAGTACTTGTTAAACTGTCGAATTTTGCAGATGATGAAGCGGAAGGCTTGGTCAAGCACGAGGAATGGGGTAAGTGGCAGGAAGAGTCGGTGAGCTATTCCTGTCGAACTGCTCTGTTCATCCTCCTGCTGAGTTTACCCGACTCCAAAAAATGCTTGACCAAAGCGTTAGATGCCTTCATACTTAGGTTAACTTAACTATCTTTTAATGTTTTACCAGAGGAAAAAGGATATGATAGTGATGATATGAAGTGTGGGACTTTTCCCGAAGATATATTGAGATATCTTGTTAAAAATAACATCTTTTTAGATTTTGATAGTTTTAAACAACAAGTAGAAGAAACAATTATCACATTATTGTCTGACTAAACATTATAAAATGGGAAGCAAATAAAGCGATTATGCTTACAGATCGGCATCCATATTCTTTTGTGACGATAGGATTGAAGAGTGGAATGAAAAATACGAAGGTACTTGGATAACGGCTTACAGTTTGTGCTGGCGTTTTTTGAGGTAGTAGGTGCTTCACAGAAATAAAACCGTGGCGACTTGTCACGGTTTTATTATTTCTAGGATTAATTTAAAGCGGAGAATCTACAGTCAGGAGCTTTGTTCAAAAAGAAAAGAAGAAACATGTTGAGATGCCAGAATTATTAAAAAAGGTTAAGAATTGAAAAAGGAATTATCAACCTGCTTGTTTAATAGCTATAGTAATGAAAATCCCTAACGACAAGGAGGGTAAGATGTATATGCTAACAAAGCGTCAAAATTTATTGGAAACCATAAAGGGCGGAAATCCGGACCGGTATGTAAAGCAGTATGAGTTTATGAATCTCATCATGGAGGCCAGCGTAACTATGGCTGGTTTTCCTGCCCCGGGGCAGACCTCCAAAGGAGCCTGGGGAATAACCTGGATGTGGCCGGAGGGGCAGATAGGGCCGTTTCCTGTACATGATGAAGAACATAAGGTTTTAAAAGATATCACGGAGTGGAGAAAATACGTCAAAGCACCTGAGATTCCCATAGATGATGAAACCTGGGCCCCGGCTATCGCTCATGCCCAGGCTGTCGACCGGAATGAGGAATTTGTGACGGCGATGGCTGCACCGGGAGTATTTGAAATGACTCATCACCTGATGAGTATGGAAGACGCGTTAATGGCCTTATATGAAGAACCGGAAGCCATGCACGAACTGATCGACTACATTACCGAATTCGAATTAGCTTATGCAAAAATCGTCATTGAAAAAATCCATCCGGACGCTCTTTTCCATCATGACGATTGGGGCAGCCAGATCAACTCTTTCATTTCTCCGGAAATGTTTAAAAAGTTTTTCCTCCCCGCCTATAAAAAAATCTATGGCTACTATAAAGCGAATGGTGTGGAAGTGATTGTCCATCACAGTGATTCCTATGCTGCTAATCTGGTTCCCTTTATGATCGAAATGGGAGTTGATATCTGGCAAGGTGTCATGACCACCAACAACGCACCTGAATTAATCGAGAAATATGGTGGAAAAATTACTTTCATGGGAGATATAGACAGCGGGTATCTTGATCTTCCAGACTGGAAGCCTGAACGATGCGCAGAGGCAGTTGAGAGAGCTTGTCGGAGATGCGGCAAGAAATATTTTATTCCCTGTCTGACCATGGGCGGGCCGGATAGTATTTATCCCGGTGTATATGCCCAGGTCAATCAAGAAATTGACAGAATGAGCCGAGAAATGTTCTAATCCGGCTGATCAAGGAATGGCAGAGAACAAAATGCAGTGGGCATAGCTAATACTCCGGAATCCCTGGCAAGGAGGGTTCCGGGGTATTTTTATCTATGGAAAGGAGATTTATTCCATGATAGAGAAGTCAATAGAGGATCAGCGAAACAGATTCCCTAATTCAAGATACGAAAGCAGGTAAAAAACCATGGACAGATATACAAGTGAAGAATCAGAAAGGGCTCTAAAAGTCGTTTTATCAGTTATCAGTAGATGTGAAAAAGCACAGCCAAAATTTGTGGAGGGTACCTCTCAGCACACACTCCTTAAGAACAGAATAAGGGCAATGTATATTTCATCGTCATTGCTAAAAGATGAAAATATTACGGAGAAATATACAAAAGAAGAATTGATAGCAGCGCTACCGCCCGTATCCTCAATTATCAGCAAATGTGAAAAAGCCCAGCTAAAATTGGCAGAGGGTACTGCTCAGCACGCCCGCCTCAGGGATATGATACAAGCTATGAATATATCAAAAACATTAATAGAAGATGAAATTAGCAAAAGGGTCCTCTCTTTTACAGATCCAGTATTAAGAGGTAATTAGGCAGGGGATGACTTATAGTTAATTAGGAAGGTGATGACATGGAATGGCTTGAAAACCTCAATAAGGCGATAAACTACATCGAAGAACATTTGACAGATGAGATAGACCTACATGAATTGGGCAAAGTCGCAGGTTGTTCAGGTTTTCATTTTCAACGAATGTTCTCGTATATGGCTGAAACCCCGCTTTCTGAGTATATCCGCAGAAGAAAAATGTCTTTAGCGGCGGTAGCATTGCAAAATGGCGAAAAGGTTTTGGATGTAGCATTAAAATACGGGTATGATTCCCCGACCGCTTTTAACCGCGCGTTCCAAAGCGTACATGGCTTTCCTCCGTCAAATGCAAAATCCGTAGGAGTTACTCTGAAAGCCTTTCCTCCCATCAGCTTCAAAATAACGATTAAAGGAGAGGCTGAAATGAATTACAAAATAGAAAAAAAGGAAGCGTTTCGCATCGTTGGCGTAAAAGAACATTACCCGATGAACCTCGAAGAAAGCTTTGAGAAAGTACCTCAGTTTTGGCAGAAAACAACTATGGAGGGAGCAATACCGAGAATACTTGCGCTTATGGATCAACAACCTGTCGGATTGCTCGGCATTTCTACATGTATGGACGGTAATAGCTTTGACTATTATATTGCTGTTTCTTCAGATCGAACTGTACCGGAGGGAATGAGTGAATATACCGTACCGGAGTGTACTTGGGCAATATTTGAGTGTGTAGGCCCAATGCCACATGCGATTCAAAGCCTGCAAAAGCGGATTGTGACCGAATGGCTGCCGACATCCGGCTATGAATATGCGAACGCGCCGGACATTGAGGTTTATTTTGAGGGAGATCAATCTTCGGATGATTACAAATGTGAAGTATGGCTTCCCGTAATAAAAAAATAAGGATTTACCTCAAGATCCCTGAAATAGCTATAATAAATCGCCTCATGCAGTGAGCATGAGGCGATTTATATTGTTGCGCACCCATGGCGATTAACGAGGCGGTGAAAGTCCGTTATGGTGTAAAAAAGTTTGCGTGACTTGACAAAGCGACAAGCGTGTCGTAAGATCAGAAACGACACGCGTGTCGCGTTCTATGGAAAGGAGACTTTATAATGTCAAATAAAAGCAATACTACTAAAAAAAAGATTATAGATTCATCCGTGCAATTGTTTGCTGATAAAGGTTATCAAGTTATTACTATGAAAGATATTTGTGATTCCTGTGGTATGAGCAGAGGGGGAGTGTATCGCTATTTTTCTTCCACGAAAGAGATATTTATAGCTATGCTTGACAGAGATATAGACGATGATATAAAGGCCGTGAAACAAGCAATAGAGAAAAAAGTACCCGCAAAAGTAATATTTGATAATTATTTAGATCATGAGAAAAATGCAATATTTAGTGACAATAGAGGGTTGTTTTTTGCTACTCATGAATTTGCTTTCGCCGAACCTGAACAGCGTGCCTATTTTGATAAAAGGATAGAGTTGTCAGTTGATTTACTTGGCGATCTATTCAGATATGGTCAAGAAACTGGAGAATTCAAAGATTTTGATATTTCTGCTGTAGCAACACATATCATCTATTTTTTTGATGGATTGAAGACCTCTTCATCTGTTCTTACAGTCACCGAAGAAATGGTTGATCAGCAGCTAAAAATAATAAAGGAGATGGTACTATGAAGATTACTGCTTTTAACGGAAGTCCTAGAGGTATTAATAGTAATACAAATGTGATAGTGGAAGCCTTTTTGGTTGGTGCACGGAAAGCTGGTGCGGAAACTGAAAATATTTTTTTGATTGATAAAAATATTAAGCACTGTACAGGGTGTTTTTCTTGTTGGTTTAAGACTCCAGGAAAATGTATTCATCAAGATGATATGAATGAATTGCTTGAGCTATATAAAAGTTCAGATAGTGTATGTTTTGCTACTCCCGTTTACCTTTGGAATATGACAGCATGCCTTAAAAACTTTGCAGATAGATTAATCCCGCTAAAAAATCCCACTGTAGTGGAAAGTGACGGTAATTTTGATATGAAGAATAGTTTAGCATTGCCCGATATTGTAGTGATATCAAACTCCGGTTTTCCGGGAGAAAACAATTTTCACACTATGCATGAAGTCATGAAATCCTCAAATCCCATACTGGAAATATACAGAAATAACGGCATGCTACTTCGGATGAATAGAGCAGATATACAAGAAAAAGTACAAGAATATCTTTCGTTTGTAAAGCAAGCCGGATTTCAAGTTGCCTCAAAAGTTAAATTATCAGATGAAGTAGTATCTGGACTCAATTCAGAATTGTTAACTGTTGATGAATATATAAATGTCATTTCAGGTGGTAAGTAATGACGAGTGTCTCCTTCTTCTTCATCACGGCGCACGGCACCCTTACAGGTGTAAAGGATATAAGGTCATTGACACAACGGCCAATGACCTTATGATCCCCCGCAAGTGTAAACGGGCAGTGCCAGTTTAAATGATGAAGAGAGGAGGCAGGCCGTAAGAAAGCAGGATTTGCCGGCAGCCTGGCCCCGGTCTCATCGTTTTCCCTGCACACTGTTAATACTATGATATGATAACTTTCCGCTGTTTGATCTTCTTTTTGGCTCCTGGTGGAAAAGAAAATTATCAATCCAAGACACTCTTGCTCAAATTTTGCAGAGTGTCTTATTTTTTTGTTCTATCCTTGAACTGGAAAGAGAATATCGATATCCGCATTTGATCGATGTTAGCACCGGTATAAGAAAGTTATTTATGTTTAAGCTATGAATGGTTTCAACAATCCCAGTAAGCTTAGGAGAGTTAATATGGATTCATGCTTTGAACCGGCGATTTGGCCGGAAGACAAATTGCCAAAAGAAGGCGCCGGTTATAAAGAATGTGAAATATGCACGGAAAAATCGCGCATCATTTGGGGGGAAGGGAATCCCAACGCGCCTGTTGTTATAATCTTAGATAATCCAGGCGCCCGCGAAGACAAAGATGGCAATGAATATGTCTGCGGAACGAGGCAAACCCTGCAGACAGCTTTGCATCAAGTCAATTTGGCGCCAGGTGATATCTATTTAACTTATCTTTTAAAATGCAGGCCCCTTCGCCGATATAACAAAGAAGAAGTCAGAGCTTTCAGTAAACCATTTCTTATTCAACAAATAAAAACGATACAGCCGAAATTCATTGTTTGTCTGGGAGATACCGTGGTCCAGGCGATGTTTGATGATAAGGAGGCCCATGTAAAGAATCTGAGAGGGTTATGGCATGTTGTACTGGGATATTCCTGCATTGTCTCCTATCATCCGCTGGCTGTAAGGAGACGGCCAAATCTGACACGTCAGTTTATGGAGGATTGGGACATGCTGGCGCAGCGGTTATTTAAGGGTTAAGCCATGTAACCATTTGATGTCGAACAAAAATCTCGACCGTGCAATCGGAAACAAGCACTATTACAATTTCTTTCTTTTTATTTTTACAATAATTACCCATCCAGTGTTGAAAATAACGATGTTACACCTATTCCAGCAGCCGGAAGTGTCGTCTACTATATTACTGACATTGTAGTCAGCGGCGAACATCTGGGCAGTTCGACTTTTTTTAAAATCATAGTAACTTCGGACGGTGAAATCAGTAAAAGCAACCCTAATTATTGGCGCATGGAAGAAGCATATAAAAAAGTAGTTCAAACCGCATGGAAACATCGAAATATTCATAAGGTCATATCATTTGGGAAAACAAAATGTCAAGCTATTGTAGTACCTTCAACAATAACTAATGGGGAATATAATATTTTCTTTATGGATGTCACGTCATCACAAGAACTTCTGAAAGATTTATTGATTGTTTCTACAGAGCTGACAAAGCAAGAGAAAATGAAATGGCAGCTATGGCTTAGGATTAGCAATAGCCAAAAGTATATCGGAGAACCTTGGTGCGGAGCTTACAGCTAGCAGTGCTCCAAATCAAAATACAACCTTTTCATTTCGTATAAAGGCAATAATTAATCAGATTAATAATAAATGTGATAAAATTCCGTTAGAAAAGTGCCTGTAATTCCGTCTAAATATCTAAGTCAGAGTTAACTTTAGGCTCCGAAATCTAATAAAAGGAGAATCTTTTATGTTTAAATTAACGAAAAAGGTGTTGTCTGTATTTACCGTAATAGCACTCGCCTTAATCTCTATTGTCGGGTGTTCTGCTCAGAGCAACCCTCCGCAGCCGAATAGCGGGTTACAAGAACATACACCTTCATCTGAGCTGCAGTCACAGAATAAGCCTGAGCAAACAGCACCAGGTTCTCAGATAACAAACCCGCCATCTTCATCGGATCAAACAGATTCCAGTCAAGCTTTATTATTGAATATAAGGCAGCTAGCTGAAAAGGGAAAAGTTATTAATAGTGATTTTGCGGCGAAAACAACTGTTATTGAAGATGTAGAGAAAAAATGGGGTAAGCCTGATAGCACCGATTGGGTTCCCGAAGCCAAAGGAAACTATGCTACCTATTCTAGCCATGCCATGGTATTCGGCTTTAACAAAGGGTCCCAGATTTTCGAGGTTCGGTCTTTTGATAAACAATTACAAAAAATCACTCTTTCCAAAGTTAAGGATATTTTTGGAACACCTGCCTACACAGCTACGGTAGGAGGAGAGGACATAATCGGCTATACTGCAGGGCAAGAGTTTAAGATCTTACTTGTTTTCCCAAAGGTAACCGGTACGAATTCAGACCCAACTTTAGATCATTATTCTGTACTCTATCCTCAAGGAACCGTCAACTCCATGGCAAATGATCCAGGAAGGCAATGGTAACAGCTGGTTTTTAGCCCTGAAATGGCTATGAAAAATCGCCTCGTGCAGTGAGCACAAGGCGATTTTATATTGTGAAGAATTTTTTGCATAAAAAAACCTCCATATGATGCTCTATCTTACATCAGTATGGAGGTTTATATAAGAGCCCAATCTACTGGGGTATTGATCAGAACTATAGGTTTTCTTGGTTTATCTGCTTATTTGGTTTACTCTACATCATCATCGTCGTCATCGTCGTCATCGTCGTCATCGTCATCATCATCATCTTTAGCCTCGTCGAAAGCGATTTTCAGCTGTTCACCGTTGGTATACGTTATTTTTACTTTTGCGACGTCTAAATTGTTGCTTAAGGCATTCATAACCTGTTGTAATAATTCAACTTTGTGCATGATCTAGCTCCTTTCTTTTTTATAAACTTCATCTCCTCAGAAGAACTTTGCTCAGTGAAGATGATAGCTTTTATATAATATATGGTGGTTATCAGTAATTGGTACAAGATTTACACTCATTACAGATAATTTTTGCATATATCTATGGTTTGTTGCTTTAAGCCTTCTTGCAATGAGCATTCCGGAGTATAGTTTAATAGTCTTTGTGCTTTGGAGATGTCCGCCCAAGTATTCAATGGATCTCCATTCTGTCGGTCCATAAATTCCAGAGTTGCCTTTTGTTTGAGTAGATTTTCAAGCATCGAGATAACTTCCAGGATAGAAGCTCTTTCGAATCCCCCAATATTGATTACTTCTCCGATAACGTCTTTTGCATCAAGGGCCGAAACAGTTGCCTCTACACAATCTTTGACATAGGTGAAATCTCGTGTTTGTAATCCATTACCATAGATTTGGATCGGTTCGCCCTTAATAATTCCCTTGATGAATCGGTGAAAGGCCATATCAGATCTTTGTCTTGGACCAAATACCGTGAAATATCTTAGAATAACGATTGGAATCCCGTAACTTTCTTGATATACCTTACACAAGTATTCACCAGTTAACTTACTCACCCCGTAAGGGGAAAGGGGGGTGGGTATAGAAGTTTCAGCAACTTTCCCCGCTTTTTCACCGTAAACAGATGAAGTTGAAATATAAATGAACTTGCTAACTGGGCATTCACGGACTACTTCGAGTAAGAGTTGCGTAGCAACAATATTATGGTCAACATAGAGTTGAAAATCAGACCCCCAACTTGTACGGACACCGGGGATAGCAGCTAAATGATAGATAACGTCAACACCTTCTAAAAGTTGCTTTAGGTCCGTTTGGCGGAGGTCAACTTGATGAAACGCAAAGCGTGGATTGGTAAGCAAAAACCTGAGATTTCTCAGTTTGGTCTGGTTAAGAGAAGGGATAATAAAGCCATCAATTCCAATAACTTCAACATCGTTTATTTCAAGCAGGCGTTCACAAAGGTGTGAGCCAATAAAACCGGCGGCTCCCGTCACGAGTATTTTCATCCTATCCCAACCCCCAAGTATAGTAGCCCTTGATTTCGGATCAGTTCTCCATCGAGACAGTTTCTTGCATCAAGAACGATAGATCCCTTCATTCTCCCTTGAACTTCTGGCCAATCGCAGTTGATAAAGTGGTCCCATTCTGTGGCGATAATTAGAGCATCTGAATTGTCTACCGATTCATATTGATCCATATAGGGAATAACATCGCTGGCTTCAAGCTTTACCATAGGATCAAACGTATGAACGATACAACCCCTTTGGATTAATTGCTGAATGAGAGCAATAGATGGCGAGAAACGAAGATCATCTGTGCCAGGTTTAAAGGTTACTCCCCAAACTGTAATCTGTCTACCTGCTAAAGGTGAAAGTACATCACTAAGCTTCTGCACGTAGAGCTCAATTTGTTTATGATTGATCTCTATCACAGCATCCAGCAGCTTAGTTTCTATCTTATGAGTTAAGGCTGAATGTTTAAGAGAACTAAGGTCCTTCGGGAGACAGGAACCGCCAAACCCTAGACCGGCGTTTAAGAAATCCGGTCCAATCCGAGGATCCATCCCCAAGGCCTTATTGATATCAGCATAATCTACCTCAAAAGCATCACAGATCCGGGCCATTTCATTGGCAAAAGAAATTTTTGTGGCGAGAAAGGCATTGCTTGCATACTTGATTAGTTCCGCACCAGTTAAACTTGTAAAAATAAAGGGTGTGTCTTCATTGAGATAGAGCTGTTTGAGAACTTCCAACGGCCTATCTGTTTTTGTTCCAAAGACGAGTTTATTGGGATGAAATATATCCCATAATGCTCTTCCTTCGCGTAAGAATTCCGGGTTAGAGACAATATCAAATAAATCGTCCTTGATGCCCATCTCCATGAATGTTTGCTGAATCCATTCATTGGTTCCAGGTGGAACCGTACTTTTGGTAATGATAATTTTGTAACTATTGATTGTGGAAGCAATTATTTCCACAATTTGTTTAATATAACTTAAATTGCAGCTTCCGTCACTTTGGGAAGGAGTACCGACGGCAATTAAAATAATAGGATAGTCTCGAATACTCTCTACGACATTGTTCGAAAAATGAAGTTTGCTTTTTTGACTATATTCTGTAATGAGGTCATCTAAGCCTGGCTCGTATATTGGCATCTTACCTTGGTTGAGATCGTCAATTTTTGCTTGATTGATATCTACACATTGAACTTCGTGGCCAAAAACCGCTAAAGCGGCTGCTGTTGTGAGTCCTACATAACCTGCACCTACAACGCAAATTCTCATAAATTTCAATCCAATCTCATATAATATCAATTTATACATCGTATTCATATGAGAAATAGAGAGTTCCATATTTTAGCAAAAGGCAATATGCTTGGTCCGTTTGCTTATATATGGGAATATAATGCATTAAATAATTTAAAGGTGGAGAAGATTTATGAATGATTATCTGGTCCAACCGTGGGATTTAGAAGAAGGTACCGGGGTAGACCTTGATATGTGGGTTCCTCCATATATAGATGAATTAGCACAGCAGGTCATGGCATATTATGACATGGAACCTCACACTAAAACGTTAATTACGTCTAAACCGGATAAAGGCGGGGCTATCTGGAAAATAGAAACCAACAAAGGACCTCGCAGTTTGAAGTTGTTGCATCGTAAACCAAGAAGAAGCCATTTTAGCATAGGAGCTCAAGAATATATTGTAAAAAATGGTGGAAGGGTTCCCAAAATAATAGAGACCAAAGAAGGCGCGCTCTACGTTGAAAAGGGCGGTAAGTTATGGATTGTTACTGATTGGATTGAATCCCTTACTCCGGCGAGTAAGGATCTTTCCGGCGCCCAGGCCCTATGTTATGGTCTTGGAGAGTTTCATAGGCATACACGTGGGTATACTCCGCCTGCTGGTTCTCAAAAAGCCTCAAGATTATATCGATGGCCCGCTTATTATAAAAAAATAATTGCAAAAATAGACTGGTTTCGCAATATAGCCAAGGCCTATAGTGATATTCCGAGTAGTCAAGCACTACTTGCGGTCATTGATGTATTCCAGCGTCAGGCCCAGGATGCCTTGTCCCTACTAGAGCAACCATTTTATACCCAAATGCTCTCGATGGGTGAAGAGCACTGGGGACTTGTGCACCAGGACTATGGATGGTCTAACGGACAACTTGGTACTGGCGGCCTTTGGGTGATCGATTTGGATGGGGTCGCCTATGATCTCCCTATTCGAGATCTTCGGAAGCTTATATCAGGTACTATGGATGATTTAGGAAGGTGGGACATTCCTTGGATTAGGGGGATGATCAGTGCCTACCATGATGCCAATCCGATCGATAGGGAAACTTATGAGATATTCTTAAATGATTTGGCATTTCCCAATGAGTTTTATAAACACTTAAATGAGATGTTGTTCGACCCAAGAGATTTTCTATCGAATAATTTAGATGGGATTATAACACGCCTTAATTTATTAGAACAGACAAAGGGGATAGCCCTGGCTGAATTGGCATTAGACAAGGAGAAATTTCCAAAGGGAAACTATGAAACAGATGCACCCCCAAAGTTGATTATCAAAGATGAGTCTCTCTTTTACCCGGATAGAAAACACGAGGAATATTTAAAAACAAGGACAGAGGCTGAGATTCAGCGACAAAAGGATGTAAAAAAAGTATCTCTTATGAACAAAGATCAATTAAAAGTTTTGATGATCTGTACGGAGAAATTGCCCGTCCCGGCTGTGCGTGGTGGTGCTATTCAAACCTATATTGATGGTGTCTCGGGGCTGTTGAGTCAAGAGCATACTTTAACCATCTTAGGAACGACAGACCCTTCCTTGCCAAATGAGGAATGTAAGAATGATATTCGGTATGTAAGGATTGAAAGTGAACAGTTCTTCGAAATCTACGCCGCCAGGGTGATCGATTTTCTTCGAGATGAATCCTTTGATCTGATCCATGTTTTTAATCGCCCCCGGCTTATTCCCTTAATACGTGAAGTGGCACCTTACTCGCGAATCATTTTAAGCATGCATAATGATATGTTTAATAGTGATAAAATTGACCCACAGGATGCGCTGACTGCAATCAGAGAAGTAGAACAGATTATCACGGTGAGCGATTATGTCGGAAAGACTATCTCTAATCTCTATCCGCAAGCTGCTTCCAAGGTTCACACGATTTATTCGGGAGTTGACCTGAAAAGATTTATTCCTTGGAAAAAATCAGACCGGGCTGCTCAGGTTCGCCATGAACTACGCAGCAGCTATAATCTTGAAGATAAAACTGTCATATTGTTTGTTGGGCGTTTGACCCCCAAAAAGGGTACGGACTTATTACTTCAAGCAATCAATGAGCTTTCAATAAAGAATCCCAATATCGCCTTGGTAATTGTAGGCGGAACGTGGTACAGTGTCGACACTGTTACCGATTATGTGGCCTATGTTCGAGCGTTAGCGGAGAAAGCTAAGTTTCCTGTGATAACGACAGGGTATGTATCTTCTGATGTTATTCACGAGTGGTTTTGGGCTGGTGATTTATTTGTGTGCCCATCTCAATGGCAAGAACCTCTTGCCCGTGTTCATTACGAAGCAATGGCTGCCGGCTTACCATTTCTAACGACTGCACGAGGCGGTAATCCTGAAGTTGTGATTGATCAAAATGGTTTACTTGTCGATCGACCAGAGGATCCCCTTGAGTTTGCGGAAAAACTTGACATTCTAATTGCTGATCCTAAACTTCGACGGAAAATGGGGCGAACAGGCAGGTTGTTGGCTGAGGAACGTTTCAGCTGGGAACGTGTGGCTAACGAAGTTTTAGAATCATGGAAACAAAGGGTGAATAATGAACCGGATACAGAGAATATGTCTGTTTTTGTAGACTTGGCTAAGGTCAACGATGAAGAAGTAACTGTCGGTGATAACGAACTGGAAACAGAGAGTAAGTTTGCTATTGTAGACTTGGCTAAAGTCAACGATAAAGAAGTAACTGTCGGTGATAACGAACTGGAAACAGAGAGTAAGTTTGCTATTGTGGACTTGGCTAAGGTCAACGATGAAGAAGTAACTGTCGGTGATAACGAACGGGAGACAGAGAGTAAGTTTGCTTTTGTGAACCTGGCTAAGGTCAACGATGAAGAGATCACTATCAGTGATAACGAATCGGAAAATTTTTTTAATCAAACTATAGAAGCCTGTTTATTAATCTCAAATATCCCTCGTATCATGATTTATCCTAAAAGGGTAAAAGACGATGGGATTAACTCCACAAATTCACACTTATGGAGAATCATTTGGTATCTAAAAATAATTGAATTGATTGTTTACGAAAAGAAAAATGCAGCACCTCTGTTGCCCTATTTATTGAGAAATGCCTAAAAGAGCTGTCGGGTAACAAATTTCCCAAAAGGTGATTATGTCGGCCTAGGATTTGGGGCTATAAAGAGAAAGTATATTGCGAACAAAACTATGGGGAGGGTCTAAAGTGAGGGTTACAAAAGCCGTTATACCCGCTGCAGGATTAGGAACAAGATTTTTACCTGCAACCAAAGCTTTGCCGAAAGAAATGTTTCCTGTCTGCAATAAACCAGTAATTCAATATATTGTCGAAGAAGCAGTCAATTCAGGTATTGAAGACATTATCATTGTTACGGGCAGGGGTAAATGGTCCATTGTTGATTATTATGATTGCTCCCCTGAACTTGAAGCTTATTTGACTAAGAAAGGAGATTATCAACAATTAGAACAACTGATACGGATTTCAAGAATGGCCAATATTTATTATGTAAGGCAACGTGAACCTCTCGGTCTAGGGCACGCTCTTTGTTGTGCAAAGTCATTTGTAGGAAAGGATCCATTCGCTGTACTTTTGGGAGATGATATTATCAAATCCGACATTCCTGCTATAAAACAGCTTATGAAGGTTGCAGAAGAGACCCGTTCCAGTGTAATAGGAATTCAGGAAGTTCCCGAAAGAGATGTCAGTAAATATGGAATCATCGATCCTCTTAATAATGACTGTGATATCTACCGCATTAAAGATCTGGTTGAGAAGCCTTTACTCAAAGATGCCCCTTCCAGACTTGCGATCATGGGTAGATATATCTTAAATCCTTCGATATTTTCCTTTCTTGAAAGCATTCCCAAAGGAGCGGGCGGGGAATTCCAACTTACTGATGCTCTAAAGATGCAGAGTAAGACTGAATCAATTTATGCTTGCAAATTAAATGGCATTCGCTACGATGCCGGTGATAAGCTTGGCTTTTTAATGGCGACTGTAGAATATGCCCTTGAATGTCCGGAGATTGGTCCGGAGTTTGCTCAGTATTTAGATACACTTTATAAAAATAGAATATGATCTAAGAAAGCGGCCCTGATTGGGCCGCCTTCCTTATGTCACATCTTTTATTTGATTCCCCAGGAGGAAGACAATCGCTTCCCCATCATAGGATTTCCACATAGCCTTTCGTTCCATTGACCCGGATTCGTTGCCCATCTTTAATCAGCTTGGTGGCATTTTCTACTCCGATAACTGCCGGTAAGCCATATTCACGGGCGATAACTGCTCCATGGGTCATCAGTCCGCCCACTTCCGTAACCAGACCTTTTATGGATACAAACAAGGGCGTCCAGCTAGGGTCGGTAAAGGTGGTGACCAATATATCTCCATCTCCCAGATCGGCATCTTCCATGTTTAAGATAATTCGTGCTCGTCCCTCGATAACTCCGGAAGAAACAGGCAGACCTGCAATCGCGACCGCTGGGATACTTTCTCGTTTGTACTCCCCGGCAATGATTTCCCCATCAGACGTGATAACACGTGGGGGAGTTAATGTTTCATATAGTTTGTACTCGTCTTTTCGTTGGCTGATGATCAGATAATCCAGTTTATTGGTGCGTATGGCTTCGCGAAGTTCTGCTAACGTGAGATAGTATATATCTTCTTTTTCCTGAATAACGCCCGCTTGTACGAGCTGTTCGGCTTCTTTCAGCAAAGCCTGCTTATAAACGAAGTAGCGGTTAACCATGCCGTATTTGGGATATTCACGATAACCGATGAAATTCCGGATGAGGTCGATCATTCGTTTGGTTTCTTTGACTTTTTGTTCACCATCCGGTAATTGCTGCAAGCGATCTAATAACTCTTGTTCTTTTTGCCAAGCAACACGCCGCCCTTTCTCAAATTTCCGCTGGCTGGCATTAGGCTTAAAGTTTTTGATGTTGCTGAGAATCATGGGGACAAGGGTAGTTGGTTTTTCGCTCCAACGAGGTTTCGTAATATCGATTTCTCCGACACAGCGCATTCCGTATTTTTCGAGATAAGCAGAGATCGCGGTTTGGGCAACTTGCCCACCCTCAAACTTAACCAGTTCCGCCAAAAAGTTGCCTTTTGCATGGTGTAAATAAGCAATGACTTCCGGATAAGGACGAATCATATCTGCCACATCCAATAGCGCCAGACCCATTTCCGAAGTAATATTATGGGGTACGGATTGAGAAAGCGTATCAGCTGCGTTTTTTTCACCTAACCACTGGTCCATGTTTTTATTGATCCATGCTGAGGCATCGATAGCAGTCATAAACACTGCCGAACTTTGTGGGTCAAATAAAATCTTTTTTAACTCCTGGATATCTTCCAGGATAAAATCAATTAAATCTGAGCCTGATGACCTTTGGATGTTGTGTTTTAATTCTGCTATCGATGTTTGACTACGCTTAATCAAATCAGTAACGATTGTCGGATCGTTTTCGATTTGTGTCTGAAAACCCGCAGACGACATATCTTTATTGATTTTATCAGGAACTCCTTTTTCATCATTGGGCAATGATTTTATAAAATCTCCTCGCTCTATTATGGTCATGAGTGCGTCTTTTATGAGCGGATCGTGCTGCCCCATGGTATCCAATAGAGTTTTTCTGCTGTCAGGTGAAGCCACCATCTGTGTAACATCAACAAATAACCTTCCCCCGGCTTTAAACCTGGGTCCCAAAGATGTTAACTGAAATATGGACACTCCCAGTGGTTTCATGGGGTCGGTCATCATTTGTTGATGACCGACAGATACATAGACGTGATTTTCCTGATCATCTGCTTCAGGGATGGGGTATAAAGTAGTGATTGGCCGGCTCTGGACAATATAAAAGGTATGATCAACCAAACACCATTCGATGTCCTGGGGGCAGCCGAAATGTGCTTCGATCTTTCGGCCCAGGCCCGTGAGGCTTAAAATCTGCTCATCCGTCAGCACTTGCCTATTCTGCTGCTCTGGTTCGATTTTCCGTGCTTGCGTACCACCGTCTTTTAAGGCATAAATAGCCAGCTTCTTGGTGGCGATCTTCTTATCGACAACCTGACCGTTACGCACTTTATAGATATCAGCATTCACCAGGCCGGAGACCAAGGCTTCACCAAGTCCAAAGCCGGCATCAATGGACAGCACTTTCCGATTGGATGTAATGGGATCGGCAGTAAACAAAATTCCTGCCGCCTGTGGGAAGATCATCTTCTGAATAACCACAGACAAGTAGACTTTGCGATGGCCGAAGCCGTTTTGCAGGCGGTAGGTTACAGCCCGCTCGGTAAACAGCGAGGCCCAGCACTTGCTGATATGCTTGAGGACTGCCTCCTTGCCGATAATGTTTAAATACGTGTCCTGCTGGCCGGCAAAGGAGGCAGTCGGTAGATCCTCGGCCGTTGCGCTGGATCGTACTGCATAAGCATCTTTTTCACCAAGCCTGGAGAGGAGGCAGGTGACCTCTTCACAAATCTCTTCAGGGATGGCTATCCCTTCGATGATCCTGCGGATCTCACCGCTAAGCTCGCTGATTTTATCCCGGTCTTCCACTTTGAGAAGAGAGAGCTGATCAAGTAATGGGTCAAGTGCCGGCGTTTCCTCCATGATTCTTCTAAAGGTCTCAGTAGAAATACAAAAGCCATCCGGTACGCGTAGTCCTTCAATTTTGCAAAGCTCCCCCAGGTTCGCGCCTTTACCCCCCACATCCATGAGTTTTGTTTTGTCAATATCCTGAAAGCCAAGTACAAAGGGATTCATACGTTTACCTCCTTGACAATTCCTTCTCCCGTGCTATTGCATTATAGCAGTGGGGAAAAGGAACAAATAGTCTGCATTTACAATTTTTTATATGTTATAATTAATGTGGAAAGGGCTCTTTTAAAGGGGGTACTCTATGAGGCTGTTGATTCATGATCTTGATCAGGAAGAGCTGGGTAAAATCAAGCCCGGGCTGGGCGGAGATACCAAAATCATCACCAATAACGGGAAAATTCAGCACTGTATCGGATGCTTTGGCTGCTGGGTCAAGACACCTGGGGCTTGCGTAATCCGGGATGAGTATGGTGACATGGGAGCGAATTTAGGGCACAGCAGTGAACTCATGATTGTCAGCCAATGCTTCTACGGCGGATACAGCCCTTTTGTCAAAAATGTGCTGGATCGGAGCATCTCCTATATTCATCCCTATTTTGTGATTAGAAACGGGGAGATGCACCACAGGCCTCGCTATGATCTGCCCCTGGATTTGAGTGTTTGGTTTTATGGAGAGATCAGTGAAAAAGAACAACGGACTGCGGAAAAATTAGTCCGGGCCAATGCAATCAATCTGAACTGTCAAAGGGTCAAGGTTTCTTTTGTTCGGGAACCGGCAGAGCTGGAGGGACAGTTATGCAGAAAATAGCGTTAATCAACGGGAGTCCCAAGGCCAAAAACAGTGCTTCGAAAGCTGTGTTGCAGGCACTGCGGACCTTTGTGAACGACAGTGAGATTACAGAATATGATTTCCGCAAGCCACAGCTGAGCATTGAACACATGGAGCAGCTGGGAGAGCAGGACGTTTGGATTTTAGCCTTTCCTTTATATGTGGACGGAATTCCCTCCCATGTATTGAGCTGTTTAGCTCAGCTGGAGAATCACTTTAAAGCCAAGCCTACGCCAAAGGTCACGGTTTATTGTCTGGTAAACTGCGGTTTTTATGAGGGAGAGCAGTGCGGGCTGGCTCTGGAAATGGTGGAAAACTGGTGCGCAAAATCAGGCTGGCAATGGGGGCAGGGCCTGGGAATCGGAGCGGGGGGAATGCTTCCGGCGGTAAAGAATGTCCCGGTAGGGAGCGGGCCTAAGAAGAATCTTGGCAAGGCACTGGAAACCCTGGCCGCCAATATTGCCCGCCGTACCGGTGGGGATCATCTTTTTATTACGGCCAACTTTCCCAGGTTTGCCTATAAATTCGCGGCGGAAGCGGGCTGGCGGAAGATGGTTAAGGCTAATGGGCTGAAGACAGAAGATTTGTTTCAGCGGAAGTAGGGATTTTCTGTATCAAGGGAAGAGAGCGGACCTCGAAAATATTTAAAGATGAAAACTAATCGTACTGGTTTTACAGGCTTTTATCACCCGCAAAAAGCTAGGTAAGGAAAAGGCCGTCGATTTTTGTCGGCGGTCTTTCTTACCCAATCAAAAGGGAAATGATACTATTACAATCCGAGCAGTTGTTTCTTTTTAGCTTCATATTCATCTTGGGAAATTGCACCTATGTCTAAAAGCTCCTTATATTTTTTAATTTCGTCAGCTGCACTTAACGAAGTATTTTTCTCGTCTTGTTCGTTTGTCAAATAGCTCTGAATTTTTTCCGAGAAGTGCCGACAAAGTGACTTGTGCAACCTTTTCACAATTCGTTTGCCAGAGTAAATAGGGCAGGCCTTTTGGTGACACAGTTATAAGAATGTCGCAACCACCCCCAACTGGCTTGGCGGAAAAAGTTACGTTTTCGCCGTTTCCTCCGCGAATAAAACTCATTTTCTTATCCACTTCAACAGTATTTGTGCTTGTATTTTCACAACGGATAGAGTACTTGTCCAACGTAGAGATCGCTTCTTAATATTTATAGCTTATATTTATATTTATAGCTTATATTTTTTATAACATAGACCAAAATTTAGGAGTAGTAAAGTTAAAGCAGGCCGGCATTTTCACTGCCGACCTGCTTTAACTTTACTACTATTTTAATTTATAGAATATAATAGACGCTTTTAGGTGTCAGATCGGCCTATTTTGTTATAACAATTTTTTGTCCTTCGAAGATCAGGTTCGGATTTTTGATTCTATCCTTATTAGCTTCATATATATTCATATATTTGCTTGAATCTCCATAATACTTCGCTGCAATCTTGCCAAGTGTATCCCCAGCTTGGACAGTGTAAATTGTTCCACTTTCGCTCTTAAGAGCGGGCAACATTCCATCACCAGGTAAAACGAGGCTCATGCCGATAGTTAGGTTATTGTTGTTTTTCTTAAGAAGTTCCTTATTGGCATTATATATTTTTGTATGATACTCGTAGCTTCCATAATGGTTCAAAGCAATAGTTCCCAAAGTATCTCCCGCTTGTACTGTATATGTAACATTTCCTTGAGAGTCTGCTGCAGGTGCCGGAGTTGGAACAGGAGCAGGTTTCGGAGTTGGAGCAGGAGCGGGCTCTGGAGTTGGAGCAGGAGCGGGCTCTGGAGTTGGAGCAGGAGCAGGCTCCGGAGTTTGAACAGGAGTAGGTTCTGGAGCCGGAACTGCTGTGCCATCGGAAATCTTATAAACGATCTTGGTAGTATCACCAGCATTACCAAAACTAAGTACGTAATAAGGCTCCATACCCCAAAAATTCTCAGCCAGGATCGCTGTTGCTGTTTTATTGGCTTTAATTTCAGTCACGGCTTCTTCCTGGCCGTCTATCGTCCACATGAGATTGCCTGCATAGAAGCCTTCAGGATCATAGGCTCTAATACTGGCTGACATTGTTTCTTTGGGTGTGAACTTTACTACAGCGTTCGCTTCCACAAGAACAACTTCGAATTCCTCGGCTGGGCTGGGTTCGAACTGAAGGGTTGCGGTTTCGGTGCCAATTTTACCGGTCAGCGAATACGAATACTTGTCGGCAGGAACCCCAAAAACCGCTGAGGGGATGGTTGTGAAGATAAAAAAGACGACTAACAAAGTTAAAGAAATTGTTTTAGTAATCTTCAAAATACTAACCTCCACTATTTTTTTTGCATTGGTGTCAAATACTCCTCCTTATAATGAATTTTCCCCTCCTTACTTAGTCAATAATAATTACTTCTATGATTTTTTTATAACCTTTTTATGACTTTAAAGCAGGAGTATTGCTAAAATTGCTACTTTTCACCAAGCAATAAAATTATAATACCATTTGTGAAAATTTCAAGGATAAATAAAGAATTTTTAATTATTAGGATTGGAATTTAGTGTTTCTTATTATTTTAAAACTAATAATTATGCAATATCTGACGATCGTTTTTAAAAAATTAGTATCATGTATTATATTTTACAACTGAAATTTAAGTGATCCCTAGGGGAAAGGCTGGTATCATGTCCTGATAACAGAAAGAACCGCCTGCGTTTCATATACATATTTATGAAGGCGGGCGGTTTAATATTAGATTAACCAGAACCAATACGATTTGGGATTCTCCTTTTCTTTATACAGCTATCACGTTACCTCCGTGGACCAGACTGACCCAGGAGCCTTCTACACATTCCGATCCGTCATTTAGAGTGTCCGCATGAGCCAATATAGCACAAAATAAAAACTATTAGAAACGGCTATGTCATTTCGGACAGTGCCTCGGGCAGGCAGGAGCCAATAGAATGCTGCTCCTGAGTTTAACTCTCAGGAGCAGCATTCTGAATCAACCTACAGTAGGAGTACAAGGTACAAATCGAACGTTACCAGTAAGAGTAATCGTTGTATTGAGAAGCGTAGTACCATTAGCGACACTAGTAGCGGTGATGTGGACTGTATTGTTTGTTGAGTTAAAAATAAATGTGAAGTTTGCAAGTTCGGTGTTACCTGATCCATTATTGAAGTTTGCTTGTGCAGTAACAGTTATCAAACCAGGTTGTGGGCTGTTGCATTGCATAGTCTGCATTTCTGTGAGGTTAATTTCAAAATTAGGACCACTGGCTGGGAACTCAACATTGATGTGGTTGCCTTGTGGTGAACATTGATTTGCAGGACCACAGAGTTGAATAGATAAACTTGGTAGTCGGACTCCATCTGCTGTTCTTCCTTGTGTTGCCATGATAAATTCGCAACACGTGAAAGTTGTGGGGCTACATGGCCCTACTAGCGGTGTACCGCAAACAATTCCACCCGGAGTTGCAACAGCAGTAGCGCTAAAAGTAATTGGAACTTGGACACAAATTCTTTGATTAACGGAGAAAGTACAATTGGGCTGAACTGTACCTTCGCAAGGGCCAATTCGTGGATCACCTAAGCAAAATGTTTTTGTTGTACCGGGCACTACTACGGGAGAAATGACGACATTAGCTTGGACACAGACCTCCTCATGAAAAGTTCTTGAGCATTCTTCTTGTTGTTGCTCTTGTTGGACAGTTACATTAGATTCTTCACAACCACATGGTTCTTTCATATATTTCTTCCTTTCTTTGATTTATTTAAGATACCCCAATCCTTTTAGTAGATTTTTAAGCATTGGGGAATATCTTCTTATAAGATTTAGAATAAGATCATTTTCTAATAGAGGGTCCAATACAGGGTCTTTTGGCTTACAAGGAGGTTTATCATGACAATTTTCACTTAGAGGTGTTTCGCAAACTATCCCAAGAGGATCTACTTTGGCGTCAGCAGAAAAAATTAACGGAATTTCAACGCATATCTTTTGGCCTACCTCAAAGGTACAAGAATTAGCGCAATTCTTCGTTTTTTCGCAATCCCAGTTAATTGGTCCCTCGTCACAATAATATTTTATATCATGGACTTTTACATCTGGAGTAATTGTAACCTTTGCTTTAACACAAACAGTCTCATGAATAGTGGTTGGACAATGATCATGTTGGTGGTGTTCATTTTTTTCTACTAAAGTTTTTTTCTTTTTTTTACTTTTAGGTTTATTATCCATCAATTAGCACCCCCTTTCCCTCTTTTTACCATTATATGTACAACTATTGTAAGTGAGACAAAGTAAAGTGCGTTTTTTTACAGTAGTGTTGCGTAAGCAGCAAACAGAAAAATGTAAAAAGAACGGGAATACGCTAGCCAATTTAATGGTCATCATACCCCGTTCTTTATGTGATGCAGTTTGCTTGTATTTCCGTGCAGATACGCTATAATGGTTATAGGTGGAAATTAAAAAGCCGCCGCGGCCCGAAAGTGCGGGAACACTTTCAGGCACGCGCAAGGTGTACAAGGCACCTACACGTAACAGCAAGCTGTCCACGGCGACAGATCAATTATACAATGCCCTCCGCCTGAGTACAAGCGAGGGGCGTATAATCGAACTGCGGTCCAGGCGCCTGCTGGTTGTGTGCGACTTGATGGAGCAGAAGATTGAGACACGATGAAACCAAGCGCATGTGTAGGGATAAAAACCTTGCATGCGCTTTTTAATTTCCCCTGATCACCGCCATGCTGCCGGTAACTGGGCCCCTTGGTGACCACGGGCCTGGTCCGGTGCTGGCCGGCACAGGGGGAAAGTTATATGGATCGTATTACAGGAACGGGTACCCGTATCCTCACCGTTGCTTATACCCATCAGAACGGGGTGGAGCGCCCCTTCATCCGCTTGCGGGGCAAATGGCTGCAGGAGCTGGGCTTTTTGCCCGGTGCTAAAATCGAAGTGAGAGAAACCAAGGACGGATTGGTGATTAAGGCCCTGCCTTTGCCGGAGCAGGCAGATCCATTTCAAGAGGATTGTTTTTTATGCAGACATGGAGGAATTACGTCCATGGTTAAAGAAACTTAATGGGTAAGAGTGCGCAACGGAAAGGAATGGTCATCACTATGGCTGAAAAAAGAATGGCTTATCTGGCGGCGATAGTCTATGCATTCATTATTGGACTATCCTTTATGTTTGTTAAATTGACTTTGGCAGTAGCGACACCCTTAGATACTTTAGCACATCGCTTTACCGTTGCCTTTTTTGTAGCAACACTTTTTATCATCTTTTCTAAAAAAAAGGTGAAAATAGGTTGGCATGATGTTACACAAATTGCACCTCTGGCAACATTGTATCCTATTTTGTTTTTTGGTTTCCAAATCTTTGGTTTGGCTCGAACCACCTCTTCAGAAGCTGGAATCATCCAATCCACCGTTCCTATTTTTACTTTGCTGTTAGCTGTCTCCATTTTGAAAGAAAAGGCCGGCCGGGGACAACTTATTTCTGTATTTTTATCAGTGTCTGGTGTGATTTTTTTACTTACCATGAGTGGTGTAGAATCTGAAACAGCAAATATAATAGGAAGTGTACTTATTATCATTTCTGCTTTTACTAATGCTTTGTATAATGTTTTGGCACGCAAGCTTACCCAACGCTATTCTTTATTGACCTTGACTTATATCATGACATTATTTGGTTTTGTTGCCTTTAATAGTTTGGCAATTGGAAGTCGTGTGATCGAAGGAACAGTAGGTGAGTTTTTTCAACCCTTTCTACACTGGCAATTTGTATTGGCTATTTTGTATTTAGGAATATTATCGTCCCTTGTAACCTCCTTCCTTGCCAACTTTGTTTTATCCAAGATAGAAGCTGCTAAAATGAGTGTATTCAGTAATGTTGCCACACTCATTACTATCCTCGCTGGTGTCTTATTTTTACAAGAAGCCTTTCATTTCTATCATGTCATTGGCGGAATTATGATTATCACCGGCGTTGTAGGGACAAATTTTATGGGTGCAAGAAGTAAAACAAAAGGTCGAGTTGGCTGAGGTATTTTTATAAGGGGCTGGCTGGTCAATGACCAGGCAGGCATTTTGAAAGGGAGCTAAAGCCTGATGATAGTTTGGCTATACCTGTACATAATAAAATAGTGGAAATGAATGAAGTCAACTATTTTGTCAAGCATGAAAAGGAGTGTGCCGGAAAATGGTCGGAGTGGAAATTGATATGGTTCTGGAAGATAGCTTGAAAGCCCTGGCATTATACGAAAAGATATTTGAGATCGAACGGGTTGAGGTAACGGATTTTCCTCAAGGGAAAAATGAAGTCGTTTTTACTCTGTACGGAGTGCGTTTTCATATGTTGGATGAAAATCCTCAGTTTGGGCTCAATGCGCCGAAGCCGGATCAACCTAAAACAATCTGGTTCAATATCCTCGTTCCCGACATCAAGGAGACCTATGCCAAGGCCATCGGGACGGGTTGTACAGAGGTGCAGCCGGTGACGGAATTGGCTGATTACGGTGTATCCAACGCTATATTTGCAGATCCCTTCGGTTACTTATGGATGCTGCATCAAATGCACAAAGTAGTGAGCTTCGAAGAACGGGTGCGACTCTCGGAAGAGAAAATGGATAATCGATAATAAGGTTGTTGAACTAATTATTAAGCCTAAAATCCTCAATATGTTGAGGGTTTTAGGCTTAAGTTTTTTGGTCCGGTACAGTTATGGCCTATCAAATGGCTAAATCTTTTTTATTAAAAGCATAAATCCCTAACCAGAGAAGAATAAATGAGCCGGCAATCAGCCCGAAGGTCTTCTTTGCCGGGCCAGAAGCCCCTTCGAGTACTTCTTGGGGCTGATAACACTGAAAGAGAGAGAGTTTACGAATCCAAGAAAGTTTATCACTGAGTCCCCCGGCCACATCTAAGGCGTAGAAGGCTAAAGTCACTCCTGCTGCCAGAGTGAAGGCACTATCCTCATGGGCAGTCAACGCGGAGAAAAATAGGCTATAGGCACCGATAAATGAATAAAAGACGAGTCCGAGAATCCCAAAACGAAAATAGCTCCAGCTATTAATAGTAATTCCAAACCAGCGGGCCCCGCAGTACAGCCCGAGAATGGTGCCGAGAACTAACAGAGCATTCCCGCTGAAAAGAACCAGGGCTTGCGTGGACAGATATTCGCCCCGTGGAACCGGGGTGGAGAGGAGCAAGGCAAGGGAGCCGTCATCGGCCAATTTTGCCAGTAGATCATTCGCTGTCTCCACATTATATAAAGCCATAAGCATCGCCCAAATCCGTGCTAAAAATTGGGCGGAGATAAAGGCTTCAAAGGTATCCGCCCGTGCCTCTTCGGCGACTCCGAATACGGTTTTTACAGCTGAGGGTATGGATTCAGTGATCTGAGCTACAGCCGAATTCTCGGAGACCAGAGGATAGACCCAGGTTAAGAGGGTTTCATAGAGGATGATCCCCGCAGCAAGTTTCCCTATCTTTTTGCGATTGTGCTTCATCATGGCTCGAAATAATGCCCGATTCAAGTGCCATCCCCCCTTAAACTTGAGTGGTAATAGTGCATAAATGCTTCCTCCAGCTCAAGAGAGCCTTGTTGAAAGCGCTTAACCTGAATTTGCGCCAGGGTCTTCCATAATAATTCCTGTTCACCCTCAACTTGGATAGTAAACTTATGATGATCTAAGGGGTAAAGAGTGAGGCCGCTTTGCCGGAGAAATTCTGCATCCTCTTCTCCTCCAACCTCAATGTCGAAAGTTTGACGCTCCTTCTGTTTGAGCAGGGCTATATCCTGAATGGCGAGAAGCTCACCATCCCGAATAATTCCCACACGTTCACAGGTTCTTTCGATCTCTGAGAAATGGTGGGAAGACATGAAAATGGTTTTTCCTCTTTTTTTCTCTTCAAGAATCAGCTCGATAAAGGTTTTCCGCATGAGGGGATCAAGGCCTGATGTGGGTTCGTCTAGAATAAGAACGGGAGAGTCCAGCATTAATGCAGCAATGATGCCCAATTTCTGCTTCATGCCTTTGGACATTTTCCGAATTCCCTGACTCGGATCGAGTTCAAGAATGCGAAGAAGGTCTATTTGATTTTTTCTGATAGTCTCGTGCGCTCCATGCATACCTTCGATAAGATCCAGGAACTCCTGGCCTGTGAACTGTTCCATAAAGTGCAGTTCACCGGGAAGATAACTGATAATCCGCTTTAGCTCTGCCCGATCCTGCCAGCAATCCAGCCCCCAAATTCTTGCGCTGCCCAGGTCGGGTTTCATAAAACCCATAAGCAGGCGAATTGTGGTGGTTTTGCCGGCTCCATTCGGTCCTAAAAATCCGAAAGCCGTCCCTGATTCAACCTGAAAGGAAAGGTCTTTTACCCCTCTTACCTTATGATAGGATTTCGTGAGTTCACTGACTTCAAGCAAAGCCCTCCCACCTTTATAAAAAATCCTTTTTATTCCATATAAGGTATGCGTTCTTCGGCTAAAGAGTTTTAGTTTTTCTTATTTCGAAGTAGGAATAGGGACGATCATGGTAACTATATACCATTATATGGAATAAACTATGTTATCCGCATTGAGTTAGTGATGGTTCATTCAGTCGGTGTTCTAACCGACGCTTAAAGGAGGAAAAGAACTATGTTTTTAGGCAGAAATCGATTTACAGCAGGCTCTTTCAGTGGAGAGGGAGAAGGGTTTGTCAGTCAAGATCCAGGGTTCCTTAATCAGGGTAACCCCCCGATGCCTAACGGCTTACAGCGGTTCTTGGCTAAGAAGGGTATTAATTCTCCCAATGATTTATTTAATCGTGTTCAAAATGCCCCGAGAATGTCCTTTAGAAGAGGACAGTAGGGATTGCAGCGCTGTGCCCATTGATCGCCGCTTGGCCAACAACCAGTATCTCTGCATCTAAGCTCCTTCTTCTGGATAGAACAAAGTGTATTCTTCTATGGTATCGGGATGAACGTTCCGGTGCCATTATTTATTTAAGCTTAAAAAGGAAATAATTTGTCGCTTAGTTATCGGCCTCCAGCTCTTGAACAACTGACTACTCTATGTTATTATGTAGCGGTACTCAATAATATAGATTACCAACGTTGTTGAATACCAAGGAGGTAGTATTCTGGATAACCTAAGCGAAATGCTCAAAGGCGTTTTGGACGGGATCGTGCTGGAGATCATCAGCCGGGGTGAAATATACGGATATGAGATTGCCAAAAAACTGCATGCTATGGGTTTTAAAGACCTTGCGGAAGCAACCGTGTATGCCTTGCTCTTGCGGCTGGAAAAGAACAAGCTGGTTCACATCACCAGGAAACCCTCGGAAATTGGCCCCCCCAGGAAGTTCTATACGCTCAACGAGCGGGGGGTTGAGGAACTGGCGGCCTTTTGGGCGAGATGGGATTTCTTAAGTGAGCGGATTCAAAATTTAAGAAATAATGGGGGTAAGAATGATGAGCTTCAGTAAAGAGATCAGAGAAAAAATCTACCAGTTTGCCAAGGAGCAGTCCCAGCACTACTTGGAAGAAGCAGAAATGACTTATCTGGAAAAACTGCGCCGTAAAACCGGTGAGACCAAAAGCAAAGTCACAGCGAAGCTGGCCAAGCTGAAGAACCGCTCGGAGAGAGCATTGGAAGCGCAAAACGATATGATTCTCTATATGAGTGATTACATGAATGATTTGATCGCCGAGGGGTATTCCGAGCAGGAAGCGTTTAAACGGGCCAAGGAGGAGCTCAGGTTCCGCAGTGAAACGGCTAAGTCAGCCGATTTGCAGGAACGGTTCACCGAGTATTATTTAAACTTAAATCCTGCTGATTATGAAGCCGTCGGTTTGTTCTATGCGGGATTTCTCTTCTTTGGGATCGCCATCGGCACCCTGACCGGGTTTCTCGGCAGCGGGGGACGGGCAATGTTCCTGGCCGGCGGCTGGATCGATACCCTGATTGGGACTGCTGTGGGGATAACCGTCGGAATCGCCCTGGGTCTGATCAGCAATGCCATCATCTCTTTAAAGAAAAGACACTAAAAAGGGGTGGTTATATGGCCTTATCCGATTGATGCGACACATGTTTATCGAAAAGCTGTTGCGTAAACCGTCCGCAAGCGTCCTCACTCCACTATGATAGTGAAGGGAGGACGCTTTTAAGAATTAGAGAAACATCCTGTATTAATAAAATCTTAAGGTTTTATTAAGAGAAAAGCTGCGGATTATTTTTTACTTCGAAGTACAATAATAATGGGCACATAGGCTTGAAAGAAAGAAGTTGATGCTGTTGGCAGCTAATATCTTGCTGGTGGATGATGAACAGGCGATTGCTGATTTGGTAGAAGTTTATCTGACTAATGAAAACTATAAGGTTTTCAAATTTTATAACGGTAAGGGCGCCTTGGATTGTATTGAAAAAGAAAAACTGGACCTGGCCATTTTGGATGTGATGCTTCCTGATGTGGATGGGTTTTCGATCTGTCAGCAAATCCGGGAGAACTATACTTTTCCTGTTATCATGCTGACAGCCAAAGAGGAGGAAATTGACAAAATTACTGGGCTTACTTTAGGTGCGGACGACTATATTACAAAGCCCTTCCGGCCATTGGAGCTGATTGCCCGGGTCAAAGCCCAACTGCGGCGGTTTACCAAGTACAATATTGGAGAAACAGGGCAGGATGAGCGGTTGATTGCTTTTTCCGGCCTGGTCTTGGACTTGGATACCCATGAATGTACTCTGAATGAGAAGAAGCTTTCCCTTACACCGACAGAGTTTTCAATTCTTTGGGTTCTTTGCTCCAATCGCGGACGGGTCGTCAGTTCGGAAAGATTATTCCAGGAGGTATGGGGAGATAAGTATTTCAGCAACAGCAATAATACGGTGATGGTTCATATCCGGCATTTAAGGGAAAAGATGCAGGACAGCGCCGAGCATCCTAAATACATCAAAACCGTATGGGGGGTAGGCTATAAAATTGAAAAATAATGAAAAAGGCCTTGTGAACCTTCCCATGATCTTGATAGCAACCAGCCTGTTTTGTTTAGGGATGCTATGGCTGGTAGACCAAGGGTTTAACGGAGTCATCAAAGAATGGATCTATAATCTTTTTTATATCGATCCCCGATATGCCGACTCCGCCTTGCCATATGATCAAAAAATCGGCGTGCTCTTCAGAAGCTGGCCGGAAATTAAAGGATTTTTTATTTACGGTTTTATCGCTTTTATTCTGATTTTGGCCCTGTGCATGAGCGTTTCGACCTATCTTTATGCACGTTATAGCAGTAAAAAGGACATCGCCTTTATTACGAACGTCTTGAAATCTTACATGGACTCCAACACGGATGACTTAGTATTGCCCAAAAGGTATTTTGAGATTGGAGCACAGCTTATCAAGATAAAATCAATGTCTCAAAAGCATCAGCAGCTTATGCAAATGGAAATGCAACGGAAGAACGATTTAATCACTTATCTGGCCCATGACCTGAAAACACCCCTTGCTTCGGTGATCGGATACTTAAGCCTTTTAAATGATGCGCCGGATATGCCGGCGGAGCAAAAAGCCAAATACACCGGGATCGCCTTGGATAAAGCCTATCGCTTGGAAGAATTGATCCATGAGTTTTTTGAAATAACCCGTTTTAACCTCCAGTCCATTGTTTTAAACAAAGGCAAAATAAAACTGGCCTTTATGCTGCAACAGCTTGCCGACGAGTTTTACCCCATGCTGACCCCACAGGGAAAAAAGGTCCTTATTCATGCCCCCGATGAACTGATCCTGGTTGGGGATGCCGATAAGCTGGCCCGTGTCTTCAATAATATCCTGAAAAATGCTATTGCCTATAGCTATGAAAACAGCGTTATTGACATTACTGCAGTCCAACAAGCAGAAAATGTGATCATCACGTTCACCAATCGGGGGGATCCCATCCCCCCACAAAAACTGGATACGATTTTTGAAAAGTTTTATCGGCTTGATTCCGCTCGTTCCACAGACACGGGGGGAGCCGGGCTGGGCCTGGCCATTGCCCAGGAGATTATTGCGGTTCATAATGGAATAATCGTCGTGGAAAGCAAGCCGGAATATACCGTATTTACCGTAAAACTTCCGTCATAAGGAAATCTTAAGAAGTTCATAAGCTGGAATTCCTATATGGCTCCTTGTTTTGTGCTTGAATAATATCAGCACAAAATAAGGAGTTGTTTTTATGGCGCAAAGAATAAGGATAAAAAAGCGAAAATCAAGAAAACCAGTACTGTTGTTACCTCTGCTCCTGGTTGTACTAGCTGTCTTAGGGTATAGGTACATCCCTGAACCTCAGCACTTATGGGAGAAAATCTCTGAAGATAGAACAGCAGCGGTTTCCCCGCTAAAGCCTGAGACTCAATCCGCTGTCCCGGTATCCGCCGGGAGGTTGAACAGTTCTCAGGCAATTCTAGTCCGTTTAAAGGATCAGAGAATTTTAATGGAGAAGAACAGTGAAGAAAAAATCTATCCGGCTTCTTTGACAAAAATAATGACAGCTATTGTGGCTATAGAAAATCTGCCCGATCTGCAGGAGCAAATTAAACTTCCCCAATCGATGTTTCAGGAATTGTACCAAGCCAATGCCACCATGGCAGGCTTCCAGCCGGATGAGCAGGTCAGAGCCATGGATCTGTTATACGGTGTCATGCTGCCAAGCGGTGCGGAAAGCTGTATCGGGCTTGCGGAGAGAATTGCCGGATCAGAGAGGAAATTCGCTCTCATGATGAATCAAAAGGCGGCAGAGCTGGGCATGAACCATACCAATTTTGAAAATACCACCGGACTTCACGCGAAAAACCACTACACAACCGTCAAGGATCTGGCGGTTCTTCTCAATTATGCTCTGCAGAATGATACTTTCCGGGAAATTTTCACCTCATCCCGTCATTCTACTCAATCTACCAATAAGCATCCTGGCGGAATAACTTTTTACAGTACCATGTTTACGGCACTGGGCAACTCAAGAATCAGGGGAGGGGAAATTTTAGGAGGAAAAACCGGATATACCGATGAGGCGGGCCTGTGTCTCGCCAGCTTCGCTCAAGTGGATAAGGAACACTATATTCTGATCACAGCCGGGGCCAAAGGGAATCACAATTCCGAGCAATACAATATTACCGATGCCTTGACAGTGTACAACAGGTTGGAAAAGGAATAGAATGTGGCACTTCTCGGATATGCGGTTTGAGCATTGCTTATATCTGACTCCATGTAAAATTGAATGATGCAATATGGGAAGACAGGCCCCCCAAAAGAAGGATTATATTAGAGGTGGAATAATCGTTCCGTTGAAGATGCTATGAGATGGGAAGTGTGGCATAATGGAAGCAAAAAGGAGTGGTCGGATGCAGGCAGAAATCAAGGGTCAATTGAGGGAACTGGCGGAAGAAGAATACCGGGTATTTGCTTCCGGTCTGCTCCCGAATATCAGCAATATCCTGGGAGTCCGCCTCCCCCTCTTGCGCAAAATGGCAAAGGAGATCACAAAGGCGGACTGGCGGGAATACTTAAAGACTGCCCGGGAGGATTTCTTTGAGGAAATCATGCTCCAGGGCATGGTCATTGGTTGTGCCAAGTGCTCACCGGAAGAAAGGCTTTCCACTATCCGGGAATTTGTGCCGAAAATAAATAATTGGTCCGTGTGTGACAGCTTTTGCAGCGGACTGAATTTTACGAAGGAAAACATGGAGTTGGTTTGGGAGTTTCTTCAGCCCTATGCCCGGTCGGAAGAAGAATTTGAAATCCGGTTTGCGGTGGTCATGCTGCTCTTTTATTATAGCGATAAGGAACATATCGAAGCCGTACTGGAAATACTGGACGGTATCCGGCATGAAGGATATTATGTGAAAATGGCGGTGGCCTGGGCAGTTTCCATCTGCTATATCAAGCTGCCGGAGCAGACTATGCCTTACTTGCAGAACAATCATCTAGATGATTTTACTTATAACAAATCCCTGCAAAAAATCACGGAATCCTATCGAGTGGATCAGGAAACAAAAAAGCAGATTCGCCTTATGAAGCGCAAATAAAACGGAAGGAGGAAAGCCGGTGATCGTCAGTGCCAGCCGCCGTACGGACATTCCTGCCTTCTATTCTGAATGGCTGCTCAACCGCCTCCGGGAAGGGTATGTTCAGGTGCCCAATCCCAGATGTCTATCCCGTTACAGCCGTGTGGAATTAAGCCCCCAAGTTGTGGACTGCCTCGTTTTTTGGACAAAGAATCCATCTCCCATGCTCCCACGGTTGGCAGAGATCACCGCCCTGGGATACCCCTTTTATTTTCAGTTTACCCTGACCCCCTATGAGCGGGACATGGAGCAGAATCTACCGCCCAAGGAAATTTTGCTCAAGACCTTTCAGAAGCTGAGCACGATGCTGGGGCCGGAACGTGTGGTATGGCGGTATGATCCTGTAATTCTGAACGCCGATCTGGATCTTGAGTATCACCTGGAGCAATTTGAACGAATGGCGGCGGCCTTAGAAGGCTACACCCACCGTTGTATTTTAAGCTTTTTGGACTTGTATCCCAAAGTGCGCCAAGCCATGAGTCTTGCTTTAGCCCAGGAGGGAAAGGAAGCGGATGAAACTGCCATGGAGCGAATAGCCCAAGGCTTTTCCGCGATTGCCCGGAGGCATCGCCTGGGTCTCTTTACCTGCTGTGAATCTGTGGATTTGAGCCCATATGGGATCCGACCTGCTTCATGCATTGATCAAGGTATGATTGAAGAGATTCTTCAGTGTAGAATCCTTACCAAAAAAGACCCCAACCAGCGGCCCTCCTGCGGATGTATCGAAAGTGTGGAGATCGGCACTTATGACAGCTGTCCCCACGGATGCATTTACTGTTATGGGACTTCCTCCCCGCAAACTGTACGGAACAATAGGGCCGACCATGATCCGAAGTCACCGGTTTTGATTGGCGGTCTTACCAATAACGCTATAATAACGGAGCGGAAAATGTGCTCCCGGAAGGATTCGCAGTTAACCTTGTTTTAGAGGGGTTTATAATCATTTTTATCTTGATAGTTTGAAGGTTGGACGTTATACTTATGTAAAATTTCACTCTTTATTTTGATATCATTTGAAATTATTCTGCTGTCAGTACATAATAGCAATAGATACCACTGTGTGGTTAAGTAAGAAAAGAAATTCACATATTTGTAGTCAGAAATTAAAAGATTTTTAAAGGAGGGAGAGTTCAATAGTGAATTTTTTCAAAAAAGCCCCCTGTGAAGAAGCCATATGTGTTATTAAGAGCGTAGAAGACAGGATGAAAGGGATAAAGGTTGATCTTCCGAATGTGGAGTACCCCATTCACCAAAACCTTGTGACAATCTTTGAAAAACTTCTATCCAGTGAAGAGCAGATGTCCAGAAGCTCGAAAAAAATGATTGGGCTGACTTCAGCTTTAAGCAATTTTGATGTGGAGATGACTCACTCTTCCAACAAACTGGTGGAATTCGCCAGAGAGATGTCAACTATCAGTGAATCCAATCTGGCAATCGTCGAAGAGATCAGCGCCAGCATGAGTGAAGTGAACAACTCCATCAGCTACACTTCTGATGTAATGAACAATCTTCAGGAATCCTCCAAGGAACTTGTCCTGAAAAATGACGAAGGAATTACCCGGATTAAGGAAATCGATGTGCTGAAAAACGAGGTCTCCAAGGATGCCGCGTTAATGAGCGAACAAATCAGGGTCCTGGTGGAGATGGCGGCAAAAGTCAATGAGATTGTGGACGGTGTGGAGAATATCGCTAATCAGACCAACCTGCTGGCCTTAAATGCCGCCATCGAGGCAGCTCGGGCCGGGGAAGCGGGAAGAGGCTTTGCTGTCGTAGCGGAAGAAGTCAGAAAGCTGGCGGATAGCACCAAAACCAGCCTGGGGGATATGCGTTCCTTTGTGAATAACATTCAACAGGCAGCGGTAAGCGGGCAGGCGAGCATGGAAAACACCATGAGCTCCACCGGCAAGATGCATTCCGAATTGGATATGATATCCAAGACCATCATCGAAAATGTGTCCATGTTAAAGAACACTATCAATGATGTTGACCTGATCACAGAATCACTGGGAAATATCAAAGAATCTGCATACCAGATTAATCAGGCCATGGAGGCATCGGCTCAGGATGCTGAAAAGCTCACGATTATGACTCAGAGGATTCAGGATGATGCGACTCAAAGCGCCGACAACGCCAAAGAGATAGCACGGATTGATGATGAACTCAGTGAGCTTGTAAGAGAAATGATCACTGCCCTGAACGGGGGCAAGAATGCTATATCCAATCAGGAACTGCTGGAGAATATCACCAAGGCTAAGGCGGCTCATTCCAACTGGATTAAAAATCTGAACAGAATCGTAGAGGAAATGACAACCTATCCTTTGCAAACCAACTCCAAGAAATGCGCCTTCGGTCATTTTTATCATTCCATGGATGTTGCCGGAACCGTTTTGGAAGAAACCTGGCAAGCCATCGATCATGTTCATGACGAACTGCACTCCAACGGCAGCAAGGTCATCGAGGCCGTCAATAAAAATAAACCGGAATTGGCCAGGGAACTGTTTTTACATACGAAAGAGCTATCTCAGGATATTTTCGCCAGATTGGATGAAGTCAGCCATGTCATAGAAGACAGCAGCGCTCAAGGGGTGGAGATCTTGAGAACCAGCAAGGCGAGCTGAGATAGCATTCGTCTCTCTCATCTGGTGCGAACCTGTAGTGAACATGAAAATGCCGGGGGATTCGCCCGCGAAATGAGAAGAAAATTGTTGAAATGCAGAAGATATAGTGGGTTAAGATTCGGTCATTGGGTAGAATAGTTTGAAAAAGTAAACAAAAATGCGTCTATCGGATGATTTTTGTTTACTTTTTGTTGTCGCTCCCTGTATGGGAGCGTGGATTGAAATAGAGAAGGAAATGGGAGAGCCACCAGGGAGAGATAGCAAAATCTTCAACGTTGAAGATTTTGCTATCTCTCCCTGGTGGGAACGCGGCTAACTGGGATCAAAGCTGCTAAAAGCGAATCTCAGATCAGAATACAAGGCCTAAAGCAATTAAAATGAGGATGGAAATGGCAATTATCGCTATACCAGCTCCGCATAAAAACATAAATTCAACCCCCTTTAGTTTATATATCATCATATGCAAAAAATATTTTTATGGGATATTATGGTAAAGATGGAGGGTTTAAAAGAGCGTTTAAACGCTCTTTTTTCTTTATTTCTCACGATGTGTCACCATTCGTGAATTTTTAACTTTTCCGTAAGAATTTTTAAGGTTTTTGTAAAGCACTACAACTCAAAACTTGGTAAGGTGAAGAGGAAGAAATAGCTATGACGGCAAGATCCGGAGCCTGGCACAAGTGGAGAGTGAAGATGAAATGAATTGCAGCACAAAAACGAATCAATTGTATGAACAGCCGAACCGACCGCAAAGGGGGAGGAGAGTACGGGCGCATTCCAGCGGCTATATGCCGGGCTTGGACGGCCTGAGGGCTTTGGCGGTGTTTGCCGTGATTGCCTACCATCTCAATGTATCCTGGGCGCCGGGAGGACTTTTAGGGGTAACTTTGTTCTTTGTGCTGTCCGGGTATTTAATCACCAATATTCTCCTGAAACAATGGGATGGCACCGGAAGGATTGACTTGAAAGATTTTTGGCTGCGCCGGGCCCGACGGCTACTGCCCGCTGTTTTTGTAATGCTGGCGGGGGTAATGCTCTGGATGATGCTTTGGGCTCCGGAACGACTGGCAGCCTTGAAGGGAGAAGCCCTGGCCGCGGTATTCTATATCAGTAACTGGTATCTGATCTTTCATCAGGTCTCCTACTTTGAAAGCTTCGGCCCTCCGTCTCCCTTGGGGCATCTCTGGTCTTTGGCGGTAGAAGAACAGTTCTATGTTATCTGGCCCCTCCTTTTGGGACTGGGACTGAGCCGGATCCGGCAACGCAAATGGCTGACCGTGGGAACAATTGCTGTTACATTGGCATCGGCTGCGGCCATGGCCTTGATCTATATACCGGGTCAGGATCCCAGCCGGATCTATTATGGAACGGACACTCGGGCGTTCTCTTTGCTGGTGGGAGCAGTTCTAGCTATGGCTTGGCCCAGCGGGAAGATGGCCGGGGAACTCTCCGGCTCAAAAAGATGGGTTCTTGATGGGGCAGGCATTCTGGGGCTATTGGTGGTGCTGTTGATGATTGGGAAAACCAACCAATACCAGGCCTTCCTCTATCAGGGCGGACTCTTGCTCTTCTCTGTTGCCGCGGCTGTTTTGGTGGCCGTTCTGGCCCACCCGTCCAGTTTTCTGGGCCGGTTCTTCAGCTGGGGACCCTTGCGCTGGCTGGGAGAGTGTTCCTACGGAATTTATCTGTGGCATTATCCCGTCATCATCCTGACCAATCCCGTTGTGAATACGGGAGGCTTGGATCTTTCCCGTACCCTCTGGCAAATCGGGTTAAGCATTATTCTGGCCGCCCTGTCCCGCTACTTCATTGAGGACCCCATCCGGTACGGAAGGCGGAGACGGGGGCGGAGGCGGACACCGGTTCTTCAGTGGTGGCAAAGACCATTGGGTGTCGGCGCCAAAATTTCTCTCAGTATAATGCTGATGGCTGTGCTGTTGTTTATAACTCCCGCTTGTGTTGCTGATAACTCCGGCAATGAGGGTGCGGGAATTTCAGCAAAAGCTATAACGGAGAACCATGAGGCAACAGAACAAACACAGACTCAGAATGAAAATGCAAATGAAAATGAAAATGCAAATGAAAATGTGAATAAACAAGAAGATGAAACCCAAGAGACGGAGCAGAAAGACAATGCCGTCAAGGGGGACACTGCCGGGAATGATATTACAGTCATCGGCGATTCCGTCATGATTAATGTAGCACCTGTTTTACAGGAACGGCTTAAGGGGGTTGTCGTCGATGCCCAACTAGGAAGACAGATGTATCAGGCCCCGGAGATTATTGCCGGGCTTCAGAAAGAGGGCAAGCTGGGGAAAACCGTGATTATTCAATTGGGAACGAACGGTTCCTTCAGCGAAAAACAACTCAAGCAAACTCTCGACTCCCTGCAAGGAAGTCCCGAGATCCTGCTGATCAATTCCCGGGTCCCCAAGCCTTGGGAAGGAGAGGTAAATGAGACTCTCAAAAGAGTAGCCCAGACTTACCCCAAGACCAAACTGATCGATTGGTATTCAACAAGCAAGGGCCATAACGATTACTTCTACTCCGACGGAGTTCATCTGACCCAGGCTGGGGTGGAAGCCTACGGAGAGATGCTCATCAACGCCTTATCTCCCAAATAAAAGTGATAAAACAAAAATCGTGTTATAATTAGAAAAAACCTAAAGCGAAAACTGAGGGATGAGACTATGCACGAGAATAAGGTAAAAGTACTGGTTGTTGAAGATGAAGCATCGATCCGGCGTTTTATCACCCTTAATCTGGAGACGGCCGGATATGAAGTGGGAGAAGCGGAGAGCGGGGAGGATGCCCTGGCTCTGCTTACCACATTTCTCCCTGATTTAGTGGTCCTGGATCTGATGCTGCCGGGGATGGACGGACTGGAAGTCTGTCAGCACATTCGCGGAACCATGCCGGACCCGCTGATTATCATGCTCACGGCCAAGGGGCAGGATACGGATAAAATTATGGGGCTTGAACTGGGAGCGGATGATTATATGGTCAAGCCCTTTAATCCTTTCGAATTAATTGCCAGGATCAAAGCACTGTTAAGACGCCGGGATCGCTATGAACCCGGCAGAAGAGCCTATACTTACGGCAGTCTGCATCTGGATACTGTTGCCAATAAACTCCTCAAAAACAATCAGGAAGTGGAGCTCACCCCCACGGAATACTCCTTGTTAAAAATGTTTATGGAAAATCCAGGGAAAGCCTTGCGCAGGGAGGAGATGCTGAATGCCATCTGGGGAGAAGATTATTTTGGGGATACGAAAACTCTGGATGTGCATATCCGACGGCTCCGGGAAAAAATCGAGGACAACCCCTCTGAGCCCCGGCATATTAAAACCATTTGGGGTTCCGGTTACCGGTGGCAGAAGGAGACAACTGGGAGGTTGCCATGAAAGGGATTAGAGGGAGACTGACAGCGAATTTCATGATCGTGATTTTGGTTTCGGTGGCCATCCTGGAAGTGCTGCTTATCTATACCGTCCAGCAGAATTATTACGGCAGCCTGAGGGGCAACCTGACCAACCAGGTGAAAATCAGCGCGGACATGTACTCCAAATACTATTCCGATACCTCCCTGGAAGATAACATCCTGTATAATGTGGATGCCTTTTGGAATCAAAGCAATGCCCAAGTGGAAATTGTCGATAAAGACGGGACGATTGTCATGGACTCTCTGGGGACGATCCCGGAACAAGGAGAACCCATGGAGGATATTCAGGATGCCCTCAATGATAAGATGGGGGAATGGGTGGGAAAATTAAACGGTCAGAAAGTTATGGCCGTAGCCTATCCTTTAAAATCGGAGGGACAAATTGTGGGGGCCCTGCGTTTTATTGGTTCTACCAGCGAAATTGATCAGGATATTCAGGACACGGCTAAAATTTTTATCGCTATCGGTCTCTTTGTGGCACTGGTGGTCGGTTTGCTCAGTATTTTCTTAGCCAATACCATTCTTATCCCCTTGAAGGAAGTGACAGCCGTTGCAGAAAGCATGGCGGCAGGCAATTTTCAGATCAAGAGCAGGAAAAAGCGGAATGACGAGATCGGCAAGCTCGCCGACACATTAAACTATATGGCAGAAGAAATAACCAAAAAAGAAAAGCTGAAAAATGATTTCATATCTTCGGTTTCCCACGAATTGCGCACTCCCTTAACCTCGATTATGGGCTGGGCCATTACCCTGCAAAGTGAAAAATTCCAGCAGAAAGAAACGTTGAACGACGGTCTCGGCATCATTGCCAAAGAGGCCGAACGGCTCACCCAGATGGTCGAAGAACTCCTGGACTTTTCCAAATTTGTTTCCGGCAGGATCAAGCTTAAATATGTCAATGTCAATTTGGCCGAGTTGATGGAGCATATCCGCAAACAGCTGACCCCCCGGGCGACACGGGAAAATATCCAGTTTACGGTGGTTTACCCGGAGAACCTTCCCGACTTGCTGACCGATCCTAACCGTTTAAAACAAGTGCTGATCAATATTTTGGATAATGCCTTGAATTTTACGCCTGCCGAGGGGTACGTCCGCTTTGAGGCCGAGGTAGGGGAGAAAGACTATACCTTTACGATCTCCGACAACGGGTGCGGCATTGCCGGCGAGGAGCTGCCCATGGTGAAGGAAAAGTTTTACAAGGGCAAGACCTCACGCTCCCGAAACGGGATTGGTTTATCCATCTGTGAAGAGATCGTTACCCTGATGCAAGGCCGGCTGGAAATCCGCAGTGAAGTCAATGTGGGAACGACTGTGGTCATTACTTTGCCTCGAGAGGTGTGTGCCAATGGTTAAAAAATCCCTCCTTCTTCTCCTTTCTTTTTTGCTGCTCATCCTTAGCGGCTGCGCCGAATTTTCGGGCGCATCGGCAGGTAAGATTATCCCGCCCTCCAGCCCGGTCAGTTCCTTGGGAGGGAAATGGAAGGTGCTTCAGGAGTTGGATGCCAACGGCAGCGAAGGAGGAACCCAGCAATGGTTAGGGAGTGATGTTCAATTTGCTCCAGGCGCCATCTCTTTCGGCGGCCATGTCTGGGATAATCCTTCCTATAAAATCAAAAGAGTGAAGGCCGAGGATTATTTGCAGACAAAATATATCCCCCCGGCCGGTATTTTCGGCCCGAAAACCGAGAAGGTTGATGTGATTACGGTTTATGCCGCTACCAATTATCTGGGAGAATTTATGAAGCTGGATGATACCGGGATGATTTTCTTTGTGCAAAATAAGGTTCTTTTATTGAAGAAGGTTGCTGATGAGGCCGACAGTACCCTGGGAGCGGCGAATACCAATGCCCAGGATCTGAACCAGGATAGCAGGGAAGGGATATCCGGCGTCTTGCTGGGACTGAGGATCCCCTCAGACACAGGCTATACCTATCAGACACTATGGATTGCCGCCGATCACCATCAACTCCACCCGGTCCTGGCCTCTGACCAGCTTTTTTTCCCGCGGACCAGCGGTTTTTGGGAACTTAGTGTCCAGGACCTCTCCTCCGCCGGCAAGACAGGCAATCTGCTTACTGCCCGCAATGTAACGGTCAAGGTACCCGAGCTGAAGACAGGGGAAACAGAAACAGAAGCCGGAGCGGAAACGGAGGATCAAGGCACTACCGATCCGGCGGAAAGAGTCATCCATTATATCGGTAATGACTTTGTTGCCATCGAAAAGAGAACTTCCGGTGTCAATCAATTGCAGATGCTACCCGTGGACAAACTCTCATCCTCTACCGAGATTAAAGTGTCCGATTTGTTGGGGGACAAGGGATTTAACGCCTATTTAAGCGCCAGGGAACAGGCTGTCGCAGCCTTAAGGGAGAAAGGAATGACTTCGATTAACCAGGATGAGCCCGGGGAAAATTTTGGCCTGATACGGAAAAACGGCCATTGGTCCCTGGTGGGGAGAATCAATTATCAAAATGGAGGGGTTTTTGAGGAAACAGATTTTGAACTTAAGCTCATTCCTCCGGCTAATTTGATCTTCTACGATACCTTGGTTTTAAGCTGGTACAAAATTAAAGACCGGGTTCCCGATGCCTTAGACGCTTTTACTTCGCCCAATAAGGATATCGCCCTGGTCAAAACCAAAAACAAATTAACGATTTATCCCATCGGCACGGAGCAATTAGGGGAAACCCCTTTGGCGGAGCTTGATCTGCCGGAAGGAGCTACTGTAATCATGGCGGAGTGGGGTACTGGGTCTTATGTGGACAGCTGGGAAAAGTCCTTTCTCGTTTATGGTGCCCAAGCCCTGGCAAAGGACTCTGTGCGGATGCGCTGATAAGGGCCTCAATTTTTGAGGCCCTTGCTTAATTTCATAATTCGGCGGATTCTTGTAATTTTTTTAGTGTTTCCAGCAAATCATTAAACTTTGCCTTGCCTAAATTATTTTCTTAAGCCCCCATCGCATTGGGAAATAAAGCATATCGATGAAGGTCAGGAAGAGATCGATTTTAATCAGGAAGCAGATTTAGTCGGCATAACGTTTCATACCCCCAGTGCCAACTATGTGTATGAAATAGCTGCAGAATTCAGGAAAAGAGGTATACCCGTGGTCATGGGCGGACCCCATGTGTCACTGCTGCCGGATGAAGCCGAAAAGCATGCCGATGCTATATTTATAGGGGAAGCGGAAGATACATGGATAGAATTTCTGACTGATTTTGAGAATAAACGGTTTAAAAAAAGATATGAACAAAAGCATCCCTCTTCCCTGACTAACCTCCCTATGGCACGCAAAGATTTATTTCACAGAAGGGATCATTCCGGGGGAATTATGTTTGCAACCCGTGGCTGCCCTAATCAATGCGAGTTCTGTGCTTTAGCAGTAATGTATCATTGCAAATTCAGAAAAAGGCCCGTTGAAGAAGTTGCCAGGGAATACGGCTCTTTCAACGGGAAAGTTATTATCTTCTGGGATGACAATCTTGCAGCAGATCTACAGTACGCCAAGGAACTTTTCCGGGCGCTCGTTCCTTATCGAAAATGGTGGAGCAGTCAGACCAGTATTCACGCCGGATGGAATGATGATCTATTGGAATTGGCGGCCAAAAGCGGCTGCAAGCAGCTGTTCCTGGGACTAGAGTCGGTATCTCAAATCAGCTTGGATAACGCCAATAAATCCTTCAATAAAGTTAAAGATTACTATAAAATCATTAAAAAGATCCACTCCTATGGAATATCTGTACAGGTAGGGATTATTTTCGGTTTTGATGAAGATGACAAAAGTATTTTCGGAAAAACGATTTCTTTCCTTGAAGCTGCCGGAGTTCAAAATGCTACCTTCAATATGCTTACTCCCTATCCGGGTACTCCTCTGTTCAAGCGCCTTGAAGATGAAGGCAGAATATTGACCTATGATTGGAGTAAATACAATGGGAGAAGAGATGTCGTCTTTAAACCTAAAAATATGACTTGTGAGGAACTGCTGGAAGGTTTTAACTGGGTAAACAGTCAGTTCTATTCTCTAAAAAGCATTGGGAAAAGATTAAGCAAATCAACGGCAGGGTTATGGTGGACGCTGCCTTTAAATCTCTCCTATTATTTTTCATATAAGCTTTATGGACCGAATGAGTAGAGTATGTTGATTAGGATATGTTTGGTGATTAAGTTTGAGATTAGTGATTATTCCCCAGGGATCAGATGCCCCTAGTACTACATCTGTTACATCATATTCAACAGTGTTTGTTAAATAATTAATGGTACCGATGAAGGAAAGGCTTATTTGACCCAACTTGATCCAGGCTGCCTGAGCATTGGGCTGCCAATAAAGGGACGTATACCCAAACGGAACCGGGAGTAATCCCTTAGTAACGGTTGCCATTGGAATAGGAAAAACAACCATTCAGACCAAAAATAGGATGGTGCGTTCTTCTTCTGCTATAATGTTTACATAACGCACAGAAGGAAAGGAAAGAACGGCCGTGAGAGCACATGCGGTGACTACCGAAGTGATCCCCCAATGGGATCAGGAACTGCTCTTTGACATTCTGAACAAGATCAGTGATGTCGTTCTGGTCTTGGATGCGGATACCACTATCGTCTTTGCCAATGAGGCCTATGCCCAAATTTTGGGCGTTCCGGTCAGCAAGGTGCTGGGGCGCAAACTGTCCAAGATCGAACCGGAAGCTGCAGCCATCGATGTCTTGCGTAAGGGCAGGGTTCGCTATGGTCAAAGCTATCTCCATTCGTTGGGTATCCACGTGATTGGCAGTACCTTTCCCCTGATCAAAAATAATAAAGTGTTCGGTTCAGTATCCATTTTCAAAAACATTACAGAAGTCGTGCACCTGAATCAGGAATTGAAACGCACTCAGGGGGTAGCCGATTACCTGAAAGAGCAACTGGAACAATGGGAGCAACTTCCTTTATCGTTCAAAGAATACGTGGGCCAGAATCCCCGCTTAAAAGAGACCCTGGTTCTGGCAGCCAAAGTGGCCAAGACCGACAGTACGGTTTTGATCCGCGGGGAAAGCGGCGTGGGGAAAGAAGTGCTGGCCCGGGCGATCCACAACTGCAGCCGGCGCAAGGATAAACCGTTGATTAAGGTCAACTGTGCGGCCATTCCGGAGGCTCTGCTGGAGAGCGAGTTGTTCGGCTATGAAGAAGGAGCCTTTACCGGTGCCAAAAAAGGCGGCAAACTGGGAAAATTTGAGTTAGCCCATAGCGGCACGATCTTTCTTGATGAAATCGGAGATATGTCCATCGCGATGCAGGCCAAATTGCTGCGGGTTCTGCAGGAGCGGGAATTGGAGCGGATCGGCGGCACCAAGACCATCGGCGTGGATATCCGGGTGATTGCTGCCACCAATTGCGACCTGGAGACCATGGTGGAGAAAGGAACCTTCCGCAGCGACCTTTTCTACCGTCTGAATATCGTACCTTTATTCCTTCCTCCTTTGCGGGAGCGCAAGGATGATCTGATGGTGTTGGCCACTACATTCCTGGGGCAGTTTTCCGCCGAATTTGGCCGGGAGATGAGCTTATCCCCCCATGTCATTCGCGTTTTTCAGGCCCATGATTGGCCGGGAAATATCCGCGAACTGCAGAATGTCCTGGAACATGCCTGTATTGTCTGCAGCGGTTCGGTCATCGAGCTGCAGCATCTGCCCGGGTACCTGATCTCCCAAAACGATATCAGGCACCACCATGATCGCCCTTATGATGTGAAAGAAACAGTAGCCCGAGTGGAGAAAGAGATGATCCTGACCGCTTTGGCCACTTATAACAACAATCGTTCCCAAGCCATGAAAGCTCTGGGTATTTCCCGGCGGGCCTTCTATGACAAGTTGCGCCGTTACGGTATTGAGAAGTAAAAGTGTTTCCAATGTATACTTAATGACAAGCAAGAAGTATGGAGTTGTATCCTAACTATACACCTAGTGATCAGCCTTCGGCAGGTAATCCCCTGTATGAAGGCTTTTTCTCTTTTGTTGGGAAGTTGGCATGATTCTTGTATATAGAGAGTTTAGTCAAATGAAATGACAGGGAAGGGAGTGCTCAGCAAACTAATATTCGGATAATTCAGTTAATTGGATACAAGAGGAGGAAGAATCAGAAATGGCCTACGAAACAATTTTGGTGGATATTGCCGACGGTATTGCCACCGTCACGTTGAACCGGCCTGAAGTACTGAATGCTTTGAACGGCCAGGTCTTTAACGAACTGGGGGATGTGGCTCTGGAATTGGGAGCTGACCCTTCTGTACAGGCCGTGATCATTACCGGAGGGGATAAGGTGTTTGCGGCTGGGGCGGATATCAAACAGATGGCCAACCTTTCGGCTGTGGATGCAGCTATTGGCGGAAGGCCGTCCCACCGGGCATTTAGCCTGATTGAAACTATACCTAAACCAGTGATTGCTTCTATTGCCGGTTTTGCCTTGGGAGGCGGCTGTGAACTGACCCTGGTCTGCGATGTGCGGATTGCTGCAGACAGCGCCCAATTCGGTCTGCCCGAGATCAAACTGGGTATCCTGCCCGGGGCCGGCGGCACCCAACGGCTGCCTCGTCTGATTGGAGCCGGCAAGGCGAAAGAGCTGATTTTCAGCGGCGATTTTATTAATGCCGATGAGGCTTTGCGGGTGGGCCTGGTCAACAAAGTGGTTCCTGCCGACCAACTGCGCGAAGAAACATTGAAAATGGCCAAACGCTTTGCCGCCCGGGGAGCCGTAGCCTTGCGCCTGGCTAAATCCGCGATTGACGAAGGACTGCGAATGGATCTGGAAGCCGGGATACAGTACGAGCATAAATGCTTTTCCCTGTTGTTTGCCACCGTGGATCAAAAGGAAGGAATGCGCGCTTTTATCGAGAAACGCCCGCCTGACTTCAAAGGGCAGTAGACAAAACTTAAAGGAGGATGACTATGAGAACTCGGGCTCAGTATAGTGAAAAGTTAGGGAAAATGAACCGCAATCTTTATTGTAATGGAGAAAAAATTGATCGCTTGGATGAACGGCAGGAGAGTGTCATCAATGTCATGGGGTTGACCTTTGATGCAGTCTGGGATCCGGCCAGCCGGGAACTATGCACGGCGGTCTCCCACCTGACCGGCGAAACCATCAACCGCTTCAACCATATTCATCAAAACCCGCTGGATCTGCATAAGAAGCAGGACATGACCCGCTACCTCTGCAACAAGGTAGGTTCCTGCATCCAACGCTGCATGGGGATTGATGCCGCTAATGCGATCAACGCCGTAGCATTTGAAGCCCAAAAATCTCCGCGGGCCAAGACCAGGTACTATGACAACTGGCTTAAATGGCTGGAGCGTTTTCAGAGAGAAGATCTGGTGGTCAGCTGCGCCCAGACCGATGTTAAAGGGGAGCGCTTGAAGCGGCCGGCAGAACAGACTGACCCCGATGTTTATGTACATGTGGTGGAAGAGCGCAGTGACGGGATCGTGGTCCGCGGTTCCAAAGTGCACATTTCCGAAGCCTCAATTTCCGATGAAATTCTTGTGGTGCCGAATCGGGCCTTGCTAAAAGGAGAAGAAGAATACGCCGTGGTCTTTGCTGTTCCTTCGGATTATGAAGGGATCAAGCAAGTGGTTCATTTCCATAATAATCGCAAACGGGAGCATTACCAGCGGGGGATCGACACCGGATACTCCGATTCCTACGTGATCTTTGACGATTGTTTCATTCCCTGGGAGCGGGTTTTCCTGTGTGGAGAGGTCGAACACGGGGGGATCGCCGCTCTGCTCTTTGCTCTGTTCCACCGCCATTCCTACTCAGGGTGCAAGCCGGCCATGCTTGATTATGTGATTGGTCTGGCCGGGTTGGCGGCAGAGATCAATGGAATCGAGAAGACTTCCCATGTGCGGGAGATGCTCTCCGAGCTGATCATGACCGGAGAACTGGGATATTCCGCCGGCTATACCGCCTCGGACATGGGCAAACCGGAGATTTATTTTCCTGGCAAGGGGTTGGTTCCTTACGGGCCGGGGGGGTGCATCCCTAATTCCATCTATTGCAATGTCGGCCGCTGTCTGACCGGTGAGGCGGTTTTTCACGAGCAGGAGATTCTGTGCAATATCGCCGGCGGCATGCCGGCAACCTTCCCCTATGAAAAGGATCTGGTCAATCCAGAGACGAGAGCGCTCCTGGAGAAGTACCTCAGCCGGAATCCGAAAATCCCGGTGGAGGAGCAAATTAAGTTTTGGCTCACCTTCGCCGATTTTACCCTCTCCGGATTGGCAGCTTCCACCAACTATGGAGCCTACCATGGCGGCGGCTCACCAATTATGGAGCAGATTGCCATCACGTCCCAGTACGATATCGAAGGGAAAAAGGATATTGTCAGGGCGATTGCCGGAATGGCGCCCCGGTCTTCAAAATAAAATTAAACGAATACTGGAAAATCAGGCTTAAGGAGGAGTTGTTCTGGGCAGCAAATACATCTATGACAACCGGGATCACAAGTTCATTATCAAAGAGTGGCTGGATGGGGAAAAGATCCTGGGACTGAAGCGTTTCCGTGATGCATTCAGCCTGGATGATGTGGACGGCATCCTTGATCAATCTCTCAAAGTATGCCGGGAGGTGGTGGCTCCCACCAATGATGACGGGGATCAGATGGGTGCCGTACTCCGTGACGGCCAGGTGAGTGTACCCCCTTCATTTCATAAGGCCTTCCGCTATGTCGAGGAAAACGGCTGGGGCTCCAGCAATAAAGACGTGGATGCTGAGGGCACTCTGCCATCCATGCTCTACGGCGCGGTCCATGAGTTTATGATTGGAGCTAATCCGGCCTTTACCCCCTACGTCGGTCTGGCCGGCGGGATCGCCTCCGTGATCAAAGCCTTTGGTTCCCCGGAACAGATTAAGTTATATACCCCAAAAATGTTTGCCGGGGAGTGGGGAGGTACTATGTGCCTGACGGAACCGGGCGGTGGATCCGATGTCGGTGACATGCTCTCCAAGGCTTACCCCACCGACGATCCCCTGATCTATAAAGTCAAAGGCACAAAATGCTTTATCACCGGAGGGGATCATGACCTAACGGAGAATATCATCCACTTGGTTCTGGCCAGGGTGGACGGCGCAGCCCCCGGCACCAGAGGTTTATCTCTTTTCATCGTGCCCAAGTACTGGGTCAACCCGGACGGTTCCCTCGGGGAGCGCAATGACGTCTCTACCGTCAGCATCGAACACAAGATGGGCCTCAAAGGCTCTTCCACGGCCGTACTCGGTTTCGGGGAGGAGGAGCAATGCCGGGGCGTTTTGCTGGGCAGCCCGCCGGATGAAAGAGGAGTCGGCCAGGGAATGGCTCAGATGTTTAAGATGATCAACGGGGCGCGGGTGGACACGGGGCACAGTGCTTTGGCCGTGGCCACTGTCGCCTATAACAATTCAGTGCAATATGCCAAAGAACGGATTCAAGGCCGCCCCATCGCTGACCCCAAGGCCGGTCGGAAACCGATCATTCAGCATGAAGATGTGCGCCGCATGCTCCTTACCCAGAAGTCAACCCTGGAGGGAATGCGGGCCATGATTTTTAAAGCCTATTATTATTTTGACATGATTGCCTTTGGAGAGGATTCGGCTGAGGTGAATGATGCCAAGGGAAAACTGGAGGTAATCACCCCCCTGATCAAGGCTTACTGCTCTGACCAGGCCTGGCTGATGATTACCGAAGCGATCCAGGTTTACGGCGGGTACGGTTATACCGAGGAATACCCGGTGGCCCGTCAAGCCCGGGACAGCAAGATCTATTCCATTTGGGAGGGAACCAACTTCATCCAGTCCCTGGATTTAGTCGGCCGCAAATGGCGCTTGGACAATGGCAAGGTCTTCCGGGACTGGCTGACCGAGTTGGGAACCTTCATTCAGAAAAACCGGGAGAATCAACACTTTGCGTCTGAATTTGCGATCCTGGGCAAAGCCCTCCATGCTTATCAGGGGCTTTTGGGCACAGTCATGGCCTATTTTACCCAGGACATCCGCAAGATAGCTCTTTTTTCCACCCGCATCCTGCGCCTTACCGCAGAATTATATGCCGGATGTCTCCTGATGCAGCAAGCCCTGATCGCTCAGGCCAAACTGGACGAAGGGAATGCTGATCCCTACTATGCCGGAAAGGTAGCCGGTTCCCGCTTCTATATCCATAATAGTGTTCCTGATGTGATCACTGCGGTCAAGGTGATTGACGACGGGGACACATCCGCCCTGGAAATTCCTGAAGAGGCATTCTAAATCAAATTAATTAATGGAGGTGTCTTTAATGACGATTGACGACATTAAGACTATTTGTGTGATCGGGGCCGGCACCATGGGCCACCAAATCTCCCTCTGCGCCGCATTGAGCGGGTATAAAGTGAAATGCACCGATATCAGCCAGGAAATGCTGGATAAAGCGGGCCAATTCGCACGCACCTATTTGCCGGAGCGGGTAGCCAAGGGGAAGATGACCCAGGAACAGGCGGAACTGGGGCTGGCTAATCTGAGCTTCACCACCAGTCTGGAGGAAGCGGCTCAGGACGCGGATTTTATAATCGAAGCTGCCGTAGAGAAAATCGATGTCAAACGCCAACTGTTTGCCGATTTGGATCGGATCGCTCCTTCCCATGCCATATTGGCTACCAACAGTTCCTTTATCGTCAGTTCTAAAGTGGCCGATGCGACCCGGCGCCCGGATAAAGTCTGCAATATGCATTTTTTTAACCCGCCCTTGGTGATGAAACTGGTCGAAGTGGTTCAGGGTAACCATACCTCCCCGGAGACGGCGCAAATCACCATGGATCTGTGCGAGAAGATGGGGAAAACCGGAGTATGGTTGAAGAAAGAAATCTATGGTTTCCTGGTCAACCGGATTCTGGCCGCTATCAATCATGAGGCCCTCTTCCTGGCAGATATCGGGATTGCCAGTCCGGAAGAAATTGACACCGCCGTTACCAATGCTCTCGGGCATCCCATGGGACCGTTCCGGCTAATGGATATGACCGGGATTGACCTCTCCTATTACATCGGAATGGAGCTCTACAAAGAAACACGGGATCCCAAGGATAAGCCCTCGCCCCTGGTGGTGGAAAAATACGCTAAAAGAGAGTGGGGCCGTAAAACGAAAAAAGGGTTCTATTCATACGAATAAGTGTGGGAAAGGAATGAGAGATCTAATCTGCAAACCTGAGGAGGTATGACAAGATGTCGACAAGAGGTAAACCGTGGATTAATCACTATCCAGCCAGAGTCCGGCACCACCTCGATTATCCGGACAAATCCCTGGGCCAGGTATTCGATGAAACCGTGGCCAACATGCCGGATACTATTGCCATGATTTTTGCTGACCGGGAAATTACTTACAGTCAGTTTGGGGATAGAGTAAACCGCTTGGCCACGGCCATCGCCGGACTGGGAATCGGCAAAGGGGATCGGATCGGATTGATGGGCCCCAATTGTCCCCAGTGGATAATTGCTTACTTTGCCCTGCTCAAGCTGGGCGTCATCGTGGTGCAAACCAACCCCATGTACGTGGAACGGGAAATCATTCACCAGATGAAGGACTCGGGAGCTTCAGGGATCGTCGTCTTTGAGCCCCTTTACCCTCGGGTGAAAAACGTCCTTGATCAAACCTCCCTCAGTAAGGTGATCGTGTTTAACTTTACCCCGGTCAAGGCCGGGGAGGATTTCTACTCCCTCGATGAGTTGATCGCCGGATCTGAACCGACTCCGCCGGCCGTATCCATTGATTCGGCCGAAGATATCGCCGTCCTCCAGTATACCGGAGGAACAACCGGGGTATCCAAAGGGGTCATGCTCACCCACCGTAATCTGATCTGCAACACCCTGCAAGTGATTGAATGGGCGGTGGATATGAATTATGGCGATGAACGGATTATTACTTTATTGCCGGTCTTCCATGTCTATGGGATGACCAATTGTGTCAATTATTCTATCGCCATAGCTGCGACGCAGATTATCCTTCCACGCTTTGATGTGGATATGCTCCTGGAAACGATCCGAAAATACCGTCCTACCCTTTTCCCCGGGGCGCCGACGATGTTCCTGGCCATCAACAACCATCCCCGGGCCGCCGAGTATAAAGAGGTCCTGGCGGCTATCAAGGTCTGCAACAGCGGTTCCGCTCCCCTTCCTCTGGAAGTAGCCCATAAGTTCGCCGAAATCACTGGTGGAGCAGGGAATTTACAGGAAGGATACGGCCTGTCCGAGGCTTCTCCGGTTACCCACAGCAATCCTTTGGATCGTCCCTCCCGGGCAGGTTCGATCGGTTTGCCCCTTCCTGATACGGACAGCAAAATCGTCGATTTGGAGACTGGAAACAATACATTGCCCATCGGCGAGGTCGGGGAACTCTGTATCCGCGGTCCTCAGGTCATGAAAGGGTACTGGGAAAAGCCGGAAGAGACGGAAAAAACCTTGCGCGACGGTTGGCTGCATACCGGAGATATCTCCAAGATGGATAAAGACGGTTATTTCTATATTATTGACCGCAAGAAGGACATGATCATTGCCGGCGGCTATAATATTTATCCCCGCGATATTGAGGAAGTGCTCTATGAGCATCCTAAAATCAAGGAAGTGGTGGCGGCCGGAATTCCCGATTCCTACAGGGGAGAAACGGTCAAGGCCTATATTGTCTTAAACCCGGATACGGAAGGGACGGCCGAGGAATTTATCGAATACTGCCGCACCAAACTGGCAGCATACAAAGTCCCGCGCCAGATTGAATTCCGGGAAGCCTTGCCGCGGACCATCGTCGGCAAAGTCCTGCGCCGACAATTGGTGGCCGAAGAATTGGCAAAGATCAAGGCCGCAGGCAGTAACGGTTAATGGGGAGATCATCAGAAACTGACCTTCGACGGGGAGACGCCTGATGCCTCCAGAGCAAGATCAACCGCAATTCATGGGTTAGTAGCGATAATACTAAACAGAAAGAGGAGAGAGTATGAAATCCACTGTTGCCATCGTCAAAGCCGCCCAGGATGTGCAGGAGTCCTTGCGCCAGGCGCTCAGACTCAGTGACGGATTGGCCGGCTTAAATACCGGGGACAAGATCATGATCAAACCGAATATCGTCAGTTGGGATTTTGACCTGCCCTTTGCCCCGTTTGGAGTGGTGACCACCAGTACTGTGATCGCTGCCTTGGTGCATATCCTGGCCGAGCACGGCTTCCGGGATCTGACGATCGGGGAAGGTGGAATAATGAATGCCAAACCGGAAGGGGATGCTGTGTTCACTGCCTTGGGCTATAAAAATCTCCAGGAGCGCTACGGTGTCAAACTGGCTGATTTTAACGCCGGAAAATTTCTCCCTGTCGATTATGGCGATGGCATGGTTTTAAACATTGCCCAGCAGGTTCTGGAGATGGATAAGATGATCAATGTCCCGGTTCTCAAGACCCATAATCAGGCCAAAGTATCCCTGGGCATCAAAAATCTGAAAGGATGCTTAAACAGAGCGTCCAAACAATACTGTCATGGCTTGGGAGATCTGGAGCTTAGCGCAACCTTTCCCCGGATCATTGAGAAACTGCCTGTGGCTTTAACGATTTTAGACGGGCTCTTTACTCTGGAAAAAGGTCCAGCTCCTACCGGCAAAGCTTTCCGTAAGGATCTGTTGATCGCTTCCCGGGATCCCCTTGCCTGTGACTTGGCTGGGGCTGCAATTCTCGGCTATGATGCCCGGGATGTTGCCCATCTGGTCAACTATGCCCAGCGGCACGGCCGCAGCCTCGACCTGGATGATTATGAAATCAAAGGGGAAAAAATCTCCGACCACCGGGAATTCATCGATTACGACTGGGAATGGACTGATGATGATACCGGACCGGCCGGATTTAAGAAGCGGGGGATCAGCGGGCTGGCAGTCCGCAAATACGACAGCAGCCTCTGCACCGGTTGCTCAGTCCAATACAATCCTATGTTAATCCTTCTCAGCTCAGCCTTTAAAGGCCAGCCATTTCCCAATGTAGAAGTGCTCACCGGCAAGCAGCAGTTGGCTGGGGCAGATTTCGATCTGACGGTGCTCTTCGGGAAATGTGCCTGCCATAATAACAAGGATCATCCGAATATCAAAAAAGCAATTAAGCTCTGGGGATGCCCGCCGGACATGAAGAAGTTCACCGAGGAATTGGCCAAAGAAGGAGTGGAGTGTGAGTACGCAGAATACGTGCGTTTCCGCCACTACCTTCTCGACCGCTACAAAGGGCAAGAAGGGTTTGATCTAGTTTATTGGAATGTGGAGTAAGGGAAAGGGATCAAGCGACAGGCAACTCCCGCACATGGGGAATACATTGAACAGCAATACCCTGTAGAGTAATTGATGATTACTTTACAGGGTATTGCTAAAGGTGCATAAAGCTGAATAGGGAATAGCTCCTAAATATTAGCGTTTAATAGACAATTTATTAAATCCCCACTTGCTGGTATTATATATATATCACTATGGACAGCGAAGGATTAAAACAGATTATGAAGAAATTGGTCATCGGCATATGTGCCCATGTGGATGCGGGCAAGACAACCTTATCAGAAAGTTTGCTTTATTTGAGCGGTGCTATTCGCAAAATGGGCAGGGTGGACAATAAGGACGCTCATCTGGATAACTTTGAGCTGGAACGGGCCAGAGGGATCACTATTTTTTCCAAACAGGCCATGCTGGAAGTGGGCGATGTACAAATTACCTTAGTGGATACCCCGGGCCATGTGGATTTTTCCTTGGAAATGGAAAGAACCCTCCAGGTGCTGGATTATGCCATTTTAGTGATCAACGGAGCGGATGGGATACAGGGACATACCAAAACCTTATGGCGGTTGCTGGCCATCTATCAGATACCAGTTTTTTTATTTATTAATAAAATGGACCAGGTGGGTACGGATAAAGAAAAAATAATGAATGAATTAAAACAACAGTTCAGCGATGGATGTATTGAATTTGGACAGACTGAGGCCGATGATTTTTATGACCAATTGGCCATGAGTGATGAAATTTTGCTGGAGTCTTATGTGGATCGGGGACAGATAGAGATTCCACAGATTATAGAAGCGGTTAGGAAGCGTAAAGTATATCCCTGCTTTTTCGGCTCCGCTTTAAAACTAGAGGGCGTAGAGGGATTGATGCAGGGGATGGTGAACTATGCTCACATACCTTCCTATCCGGAAGCCTTTGGGGCTAAACTGTTTAAAATAGGCAGAGACGAACAGGGCAACCGCCTTACCTATATGAAGATTACGGGAGGAAGGCTGAAGGTAAGGGATAGTTTAAGCAATGGAGTATGGGAAGAGAAGGTCAATCAGATTCGCATCTATTCCGGGAAAAAATTCGAAGCAGTGAATGAGGTGGAAGCAGGCTCAGTCTGTGCAGTAACAGGACTCACTCAGACCAAGCCGGGAGAAGGGTTAGGGATAGAGGCAGCTTCTCATGCCCCCCTGTTGGAACCGGTATTGGCCTATCAAATTCTCCTTCCGGAAGGCTGTGATCCCAGAGTGATGCTTCCCAAGCTGCGCCAGCTGGAGGAAGAAGATCCGGGCCTGCATATGGTCTGGGACGAGCAGCTCAGTGAAATACAGGTACAGATTATGGGAGAAGTGCAGCTGGAGATCCTGCAAAGCCTGATCCAAAGCAGATTTGGCATCGAGGTGTCCTTCGGCTCAGGGAGGATTGTTTATAAAGAAACCATTGGGGGTGTGGTTGAAGGAGTAGGGCACTTTGAACCTTTGCGGCATTATGCGGAGGTTCACTTATTAATGGAACCGGGGGAACGGGGAAGCGGTCTGCAGTTTGGGGTAGAATGCAGTGAGGATGTACTGGGAAAAAGCTGGCAAAGACTCATCTTATCCCACCTGGAAGAAAAAGTTCATAAGGGGGTTCTCACCGGGGCTCCGATTACCGATATGAAAATTACTTTAGTGTCAGGCCGGGCCCACACTAAGCATACCGATGGGGGCGACTTCAGAGAGGCTACCTATCGTGCGGTACGTCAGGGATTAAAATCGGCAGAATCCATCCTGTTGGAACCCTATTATTCGTTTCATCTGGAGTTGCCTGAAAAAATGGTGGGGCGTGCCATGACCGACCTTGAGAAAATGCATGGTACCTGTCAGATTACTCATATAGAGGGGAATATAGCAGTTCTTACAGGAAGTGCTCCAGTGCTTACCATGAGGAACTATCACAAAGAGGTCATGGCCTACACTAAAGGTCTTGGCAGGCTTTTTTGCAGTCTGAAGGGTTATGAACCCTGTCATAATCCTGAAGAGGTCATAGAAAAGGCCGGATATGACTCGGAAAGGGATGTGGATAATCCAACAGGTTCGGTATTCTGTGCCCATGGTTCCGGATTTTTGGTTCCATGGGATGAAGTAAAGGACTATATGCATGTGGAAAGCTACTTCCAAAAAGAGCATGAATTATTCGAGGAAGGTCCTTATGTTCAGGCATCCTATTCTGAGGAAAGGTGGATCGATCCGGAAGAGATCGACAGGATCCTTAACCAGACCTATTATGCTAACCAGGGCAAAAAATCGGTCTGGCAGAAACGGAAAACAGCCGCAGAAAGTTATTATAGACCCACTGCCGACTTACATAAGTTCAAAGAACTTAAGGAGGACTATCTTCTTGTTGACGGCTATAATATTATCTTTGCCTGGCCTGAACTGAAAGAGCTTGTCAAAGATAATATGGATGGTGCAAGAATGCGGCTTCTTGATACCTTAAGCAATTATCAGGGGATTCGCAAGTGCCGGATTATGGTTGTTTTTGATGCTTACCGTGTTCAGGGGCATCCTGAGGAAGTAGTCGACTATGATACTATTCGCATCGTCTATACCAAGGAAGCTCAAACGGCGGATCAATATATTGAAAGATTTGCCTATGATCATCAGAAAAAATTCAATATAGCCGTTGCTACGTCGGACGGTTTACAACAGATCATTATCAGGGGAGCGGGATGTGCCTTATTATCCGCCAAGGATCTGAAAGAAGAAATCGAAATGGCCAATGAAAGTGTCAGGCAGGCTTATCAGGCAAAACAAACGGAAACCCGTAATTATCTCAAGGATGCATTATCTGCTAAAACAGAACAGCAGATAAAGGAACTCCTTAAAGAAGAGAAAGAATAAATCCGTTGGAAATGCAACCGACATTAACCGGCTCATCATCTTTAGAGTCTGGAGAAAAAAGGACATATTGTGGATCACGTCCTCAATATGTCCTTTTTTAATTTGCGCAATTTATGGTACCTATCTCGCTTATTTACCCCACGGCAGTGCTTTTAGGTAACTCATTCAGTCCTTTGGAAACTGACAAGTTCTTCAAAATATCGATTCAAAAGCCTAACAGTGTTGCGTATATCGACCTCTGTTGTATCCGGATGAATTGCACAAATGCGCAAAACTTTTTTCCCGTTTATCTCGGTAGTAAAGATACCAGCATAACCACTATCAAGCATTTTTTTCGAAATCTGCTGATTCAGCTCGTCCTTTTGATGTTCAGTCATATTACGAGGACTGTACCGGAAATTGACAATAGCCATTTGTGCCGGGGAAACTATTTCTATCTCCTTATTTTTTTTCAATTCATCCTCTGCCCATTCCGCAAGTTGAAATCCATGCTCGATGGCAGCCCCAATCGCATCACTGCCCATAACCTGCAAAGTAAACCATAACTTGAGTCCACGAGCTGGTCTTGTCAACTCTATACCCATTTCCCATGGGTTAAAGGAATCCTGTACTGCCCCTAAATCTTTTAAATATTCAGGCTGCACATGAAAACTATTCATCAGGTTTTCTCTGTTTTTCACTAAAATCATACCGCATGCATAGGTCTGGAACAGCCACTTGTGTGCATCCCAACTAATACTATCAGAAAGTTCTATTCCTTTAAGCAGGTTCTTATGAGTCTTTGTCAACAGGACGGAAGCGCCAAATGCTCCATCCACATGCATCCACATACCGTAACGCTGGCATATAGAAGAGATTTTTTCGAATGGATCAATACTGCCAGTATTTGTTGTCCCTGCACTTGCGATAACAATAAAAGGAGCAAGCCCCTCATCTATATCTTTCTGAATGGAACATGTTAAATGGTCCGTATCCATTTTAAAATATGAATCTACAGGTATTCTCCGTATTCTGCTATCAGGGATTCCAATAATACGTAGTCCTTTTGCCACAGAACTGTGGGTTTGCTCTGAAACATAGGCAACTCCCAAATGCTGAGTTTCCTCTGAGAGAATTTTATCTCTGGCAACAGTCATTGCAGTCAGGTTGGCCATAGAACCTCCGGATACAAACAGTCCGCCTGACTTTTCAGTGAAACCAGCCTGATCACATAGCCATCCTATTAATTCCTGTTCAATACAGCTTGCGGCAGGGCAGGATACCCAACTTCCGGCATGACGATTGAACGCTGAAGTCATAACATCACCGAGCCAAGAAAGCATGGAAGCAGGTCCGGGAATAAAACCTAGATACCGAGGATGATTGACATTATTTCCATATTGGTAAATATCTTCTACCATTTCATTGACCACAGTGTCTATAGCGCGCCCTTGAATAGGAATACCAATTTTCCTCAAGTTTTCTATTTTATCATTATCTATTTCGTTAATTATTTTGTCATTGGGTAATTTGCGATAATAAGAAAAGAAATTTCTAATAAATTCTTCAGCGGCATTCTCTATTTGTTTGCTTGTTGTAATTTTTTCATGCATAGTCATCACCCTCAAATTTAACTAGTTATTGTACTTTAACTTTATTTGCTATTATAATAGCATGTGAATAGATATTGGTGAAATTCATAATTTCAATATAACGTTTAAAAAAAGTAATAGGTGATGACTATGGAATTAAGAAATATTGTAACTTTTCTAAAAGTAGCAGAAATGCGGAATTTTTCAAAAGCGGCAGAGAAGCTTGGTTATTCTCAATCCACCATAACTATTCAAATTCAACAGTTGGAAAAGGAACTAGGAACGCAGCTTTTTGAGAGGATTGGCAAAGGAGTGACCCTCACGGAACAGGGCAAGGCTTTTATTTTTCATGCTAATGAAATTATTCGAGTTACTAATAAAGCGATTGTATCCACTAAAGCTAATGACTCAACCAAAGACACTGATGTTATTGCAGGTACGCTTCGGATCGGAAGTGTAGAATCTGTTTCCACTGCTATATTGCCGGATATTCTGTTACAATTTCATCATGCTCATCCCAAAGTCGAAATTGTCGTGAATACCACAGGAAGAGATGCTCTTATTGATCTGGTAAGAAACAACACGATTGATTTGTTTTTTACCCTGGAAAAGAAAATAAACGTTCCCGGGTTGAAACGAACTATCCTTAGAGAAGAAAAAATTATATTTGTCGCGCCAACACACTATGCTATTCCTTATAAAGAGAAAGTCAAATTAGAGGATATAGTTAATATGCCTTTCCTGTTAACAGAGCAGGGAGAAAGCTATCGCTATGAACTGGAAAGGTTATTATCCGATAAGGATATAGAGATGAAACCTATACTGGAAATTAGTAATACGGAAACCATCATCCATCTTGTTGAAAAAGGAATGGGGATTTCCTTTTTACCTCTGTTTTCGGCACAGACCTCAATTGAGAAGGGAAAGCTCTCTCAAATTCAGACAGATATCCCGGCAATTTATATGTGGAGCCAACTGTTTTATCATAAAAACAAATGGATTACACCGCAGATGAGTGCCTTTATCTCAGTAGCCCAAGATTTCTTTAAGACTGGAACGTGAGCGGGATGTGGCCAAAATCAACCAGTCCATGGCCCAGGCCGACCCCAAGGCTTTCCGACTGTTTTTAATTCAAATCAATGAATTCATGGGCAAGACCATGCGGAAGTTAAAGCGTCTGGAGAAAAAGGCACCCTCTGAACCGGCGGTTGTCGAAACTCCCGAAGCTCCCGCCTCCGAAACACCCTGAAACTGAACTCTGCAGATAAAAAGAAGCGGCCTTATAGTTCACTAATAAAGTGGAATAAGGCCGCTTAATGATTAATCTTTTTGAGCTTCTCCTTCCGGGACAAGGGGAAGAACCAGGGAGATCCGAGTGCCGATATCCTGCCGGCTGAGAACTTCCAGATGTCCGCCATGCCGCTCCGTAATCCACTTGGCAATGGAAAGGCCCAGGCCCGAGCCACCGGTGGTCCGGGTGCGGGACTCATCGGTGCGGAAGAACCGATCAAAGATCAAAGGAACGGCTTCCGGTTCAATACCGATTCCTTCATCTTGAACAGTGAGGCGGGCAAAGTTTCCCTTGCTGGAAACAGATAGAGTGATCTGCTTTCCAGCAGGGGTATATTTCATGGCATTGTCCATGAGGATCCGGGTGGCTTGTTTAATCAGGCCTTTATCCCCCTTGATGTAAACGGGAGTAAGTGCGGAGGAGTATTCGTGCCCCCCATCAATCATTTGTGTTTCCCGCAGAATCTCATGGGCAAGGGAGGATAATTCAAAGGACTCTGCCTGCAGGGCCATGGTGTTATTGTCCCCCCGGGCGAGAAACAAGAGCTGTTCCACCAAGGCCTTCATATGGGCGGTTTCATTCTTGATGGCATCAATGGATTCCTGAAGTGTTTTTTCATCCTTTTTACCCCAGCGGTCCAGCAGGTTGGCATAGCCTTGAATCACCGAGATAGGGGTCCTGAGTTCATGGGAGGCATCAGAGACAAAACGCACCTGGGAGCGGTAGGATTCATTAATGCGGTCCAGCATACTATTGATGGCCTGGGCCAGGCTTTGCAGCTCGCTCTGAGTTTCGTCCATGGAAATTCGCGTATCCAAACGGGTAGCATTGATATGATCCAATTTCCCTGCCAAATCCTTGAGCTGCTCAGGTGAAAAAATCCCTTCATGACTTAAACTCCGGGCTGTTTCGGCCAATTGCTCGATGGGCTGAAGAGTATGGCGGATGACTCGGGCACCGGAAGAAATACTGCTAAGCAAGATGATCCCTTCGATTAAGAACATGATCCCGAACAGAGCGACCAAAATTCTGATCGTACTCTCAGGGCGGAAGGAGAGAAGGTAGGAACCGTTGTCCGTTTGAAAGGTCACATTATAGCTTGCCTTCTGAATGCGTTCCCAAATTCCCTGACCCGCCCCATGGGGCAGATCAATACTTCTGACCTGGTTTGCGGTCAAAGGGGAAAGGTAGGCTTGTAAACCAGGAGGGATATGAAATCCTTCAGGTTCTCCGGCTATAGGATCGATACGGATGGGGGTAAGGTCAAGCCAATTCTCCATCTCCGGAGGGGGCGGCGTTCCTGCCTGAGTCAGCTTTTCGGCAGTTGCCCCCACTGTTTGTTCAGCATACACAAATAGTCCTGCAGCGGACAGGACTAATAAACAGATGTTCAGATTTAAAAATATCCCGAACAGCCGGAAGAACAGCTTGGTGTTCAATTTCCATACGATGGAAAACCGCACTTTATTGCGAATACGGCCGGGAGAACGAGTTGAGGATTTATTGGTCATCTTTAATCACATATCCTACTCCTCTGACGGTGTGAATGAATTTAATATTGAATACTTCGTCAATTTTTCCGCGGAGAAAGCGTATGTAGACATCCACAGCGTTGGTGTCTCCCGCAAAATCAAAGCCCCAGACATTTTCCAGCAGAGCTTCCCGTGAGAGGACGATGCCTTTGTTTTTAAGGAGGAAATGGAGCAGGTCAAATTCCCGTTTGGTTAAATCAACGGGTTCCCCCATCATGGTCACGGTGCGGCGGTCGCTATCCAGCTGCAGGCCGGAAGCGGACAATACCTCCGTAGAGGATAAGGATACAGTGTTCCTCAGGGCGTTGCGGATACGGGCGAGAAGCTCCTCGATGGCGAAAGGCTTGGTGATATAATCGTTTGCTCCGCTGTCGAGACCGGAAACCTTATCCATGACGCTGTCCCGGGCTGTGAGCATGATAATGGGGACGGAAGAGGTTCGGCGGATTCTCCGCAGAACCTCTGTACCGTTTAATTTAGGCAGCATGATATCAAGCAGGATCAAGTCGAACCGTCCGGTCTCCGCAAGTTCGAGCCCCGTTCGTCCATCAAAGGCCTTCGTGACAGTGTACCCTTCATAATTAAGCTCAAGCTCCATAAAGCGAGCAATTTTTTCTTCATCCTCAATAATCAGGATGTTTGGGCTCATGGAAACTCCCACCATTTCCGAATAAATTATTTGTCCATGGACTTTTTGAGGTTTTCAGCGGCGTCGGCGGCGCTATCCATAGCGTCATTGATTGTAGTGGCTTTGATATCAGCCCCCACAAAACGATAACGGAAGCCGAAAAACAGTCCGATAACCATTAGAGGAATGGTAACCCAAAAGGCGAAGATCATAAGCAAGACGAGGGCGGTAATGGGGAATGAGCCCTTTACTTCCGTCCCTTTAAGCACTTCAAAGGAATTTTCGTTGCCCTTGCGCAGAAGTTTTAAGAAAAAGTCCCAGGCATCCTTGAAGAGAGAAAGGAATGGATTCTCCTTATCGCCGCTATGATGCTCCTTTTTCCAATCCTTGGCCTGATAGGAGACGACATGGGCATCGACGGCTTTTTCACTGCTGTAATAACCGCCGCTGGAAGGGGCGTGGATTTTATCTTGTTTTTCGAGATAGATGATGGCGTCCAGCAGATCCCCGTTAGCAGCATCCAGAGCAGCTTTAGCCTCCTCAAAGGTGATATTTCCCATTGAACATAGTTTTTCTACTTTTTCCAGGGGTGTCATAGATCCTTCCTCCTTGTTTTTTGGCTTTCAACTTGGCTATGTCTGAATTCTAACCCAAAAAACTTTAAGGACTATTGGCTTAAAATTAAAATTACATTAAAAAACAATGAAAAGCCCCGACTTTCAGTGCGTAATATACAAACAATATACACGTAATAAAGACATAATATACAAATTTTAGATTAAGTCAATGGTTTCTAGTAAGTCATTATCCGCTTAAGAAGGGGAATTAGATTTTTATTTTAATTCCTCCGCTTAGACAAATTAATTGATATTAATGCTTTATACAAAAACGGCAAAAACCCTGCATTTGTTTTCCTCTAATGATAATTTTTATGGTACTGCTATTTTAACCTATGTACCTAGATCATTACTTTGAAAAAGCACCGTGAAAAAGTATAATTGAATAAACGGAATGAATGCAAAAAGTTTCCGAGTTTTAGTATAGGAGTGCAGAATGACAATGACCAGAGAACTAAAAATCATCGCCCGTATTCGCACTGATTTCCCGACAAAGTTCGGAATTCCCCGTCAAAGTGGCCTCATAGATGAACTTAAAGCGGTCATAGTGTTCGAGCCGGAATACCGCAATCCTGATGCAATACGCGGTTTAGAAGGGTTTTCTCATATCTGGCTTATTTGGGAGTTTTCTGAAGCTGTCCGCGACACGTGGTCTCCGACTGTGCGCCCGCCGCGGCTGGGCGGCAACAAACGAATGGGGCTTTTCGCAACGCGCTCTCCCTTTCGGCCTAACCCGCTGGGGCTCTCATCTGTAAGGATTGAGAGGGTAGAAGTTCATCCGGAGTTCGGCCCGATTCTCCATGTATCGGGGGCCGATCTTATGGATCATACTCCCATTTTCGATATTAAGCCATATCTTCCTTATACAGACTGCCACCCGGAGGCTGTGGGGGGATTCATCGAACCACTCACAGATCATAAATTGGAGGTGGACTTCCCTGAGCCATGGCTAAGCCGTATTCCGCCGGAACGGCGGGAGGCCCTTTTCAGTGTACTGGCCCATGACCCCAGGCCTTCTTATCAAAATGACCCTGAACGTATTTACGGTCTCGAATTTGCTGGATTCGATATAAAGTTTACAGTTCTGGATAAGGTGCTTACAGTGTGTGAAGTGGTACAAGGCAGAACACATCCTGCTTCCTAGTAGAATTTAGGGGGCAGGATTTTTCGTTTAAGGACTATTTAGATTTTTTATACTTTAATAAAAATAGCTATTGACTAAGTCATTAAGCTGTGGTAATTTTTACATGCGGGATACTTGTTATTGCAATACTTGTCTGACTAATACTTGATGTGATAATAATTGTACCTACAATAATTGAAGGATTTATGAAAGTTAGAACTAAAACTATATCCGTTTCAGCTACATATGCTTCAACTACATAAGCTCAGGTCTCATTTACCACGATTCTCACAAAGTGATACTTACCAGATGAATGAGATGGATGAATAAAAAAACAATGAGGGGTTAGATTTGGGATTCATGAATTTAAGTTTCATTTTACTTAGGTTTATGAATCCTAGAATAAAAAATTTAAGGAGGAGTAACATGAAAAAAACCCTGGGTATTATTCTATCAATTTCAGTCGCTTTTTCCGTATTGGCACTCCCGATTTTTGCTGCAGTTGACACCACAACTTCAGCAACAGTGGAGGCACAAACCCCAGCTGCGCCCGCAACGCCGGCAAAACCTGCGGCAACAGCGCCAGCTGCAACAACTAGTGTCGACACCTCTAAAGTGGCAGCAGGATCCTACTACACCGTAGTAAGTGGTGACGCTTTCTGGATGATTGCTGCAAAAAATGGTCTGACAATTGACGCTTTAGCAAAATTAAATCCACAAATTAAGAACATCAATTTGATTTTCCCTGGTCAAAAAATTCTTGTTAAGGCTGAAGCTGAAGCAACGGCTACTGCTCCCAGTACTACTGTTGCCCCGGCAGCAAAGAAACTTTACCAAGGAATTGGTATGGTAGCCAACTATCGTGATAACACTGCCAGACAAAAAAATCATGACAACTTAAACGTTACTACTGTTGCCGCACTTTTTGATGATGCCGGCAAGATTGTAAAATTACAGTTTGACGTTTTAGAAGTCCTTCCTGATATGTTCCCAGGTTGGATGGATCCTGAAGCGGCAGACAAATCACTCTACAAAAATGCTCAAACCAATGGCTTTAACTGGGAAACTAAGAAAGAAGAAGGCGATGCTTACGCTATGAAAGCCAGCGCCGTTTCCGGTAAAGAATGGTGGGAGCAAATGAACTTCTATGAAGAGTACTTCAAAGGAAAGACTGTTGCCGAAGTTCAAGCTTGGTTTGCTAAGTATTGCGATGCCAACGGAAGACCTTATAAAATGGCTTATCCTGAGAAGTTAACTGACGCTGATAAAGCTAAAGTTGCAACCTTCACAGAAGCTGAAAAGAAAATGCTCGTAGACGTTACAACCGGTGCTACTATGTCACTTCAAGATCCACACTCCCGCTTCATTGATGCTTTAGTAAAAGCTTATGAAGTAAGAAAAGAAGTAAAATAAACATAAGTCATGATGAAAAGGAATTGCCCTGAATCAGTGATCTGATTCAGGGCAATCTTTTTTGGGGTACAAGTAGGGTTATAGGAATTGCTGCATCTTCATGGCGGCGGACATATTGCCCTTGATTTTGATCTTGCCTGTCATAACGGCAGACATCGCGTTAAGTTTTCCTTGGTAAAAATCAACGAAGGTATCAAATTTAGCTTTTATGGTAACTACGGGGTCTTGAACTTCACCTTCTTTATAGACTGCTTTGCCGTTTTCGAAAGTAACGCTCCATACTCCGTGATCGCTGGCTGAAAAATCATATTGATAGACTCCGTTGATGCTCGATGTTAGTTCCGCTTTTTCCTCCGTTTTTTTGATGAAGTCATCCATCAGTGCCTTAGGTGAATTCATTGTCTTACCTCCCGTTTCTTTCATAAAAATCTAAAACGCTTAGGGATGTCCGAATATTCTGATATAAACTCTAGCATATCTGGTCTGGAATTTATATTATTTTTATTAGAAAGACCAAAATTAGCTGAACGTAATATTTCAAAGAATATACACGAATGGCGGATTTTAGTTATTTAACTTATGATTGAAAGAGTATGGATAATAAAGTATAATGTTGCATGGCGAACAATTCGTCATGCAACATTATTGGTGTTTTTACTTAGTTAAGGAAGGAATATAGCATGAAATCAATCGATCTGGACAAGAAAGCCATAGGGTTTCAAATCCGTTCTCTCAGTCATCTGATTAAACGGCATGTAAAGAACTCTGTTAATTTTCAATACGCTAAGAGGATCACCGGAACCAACAGTTGGATTATTGCTTATCTTGCGGAGAATAAGGATAAGGATATCTTTCAGAAAGATATTGAAGAGATGTTTACGGTCAATCGATCGACGGCTTCCAAAGTTCTTAAGCTTATGGAACAAAAAGAGCTTATCGATCGCCAGAGCGTGCCCTATGATGCACGCCTCAAGAAGCTGGTCCTTACGCCTAAGGCCTTGGCACTTCACGAAAGTATTGTTGAAGATATTGACAACCTGGAAGCAATGTTGATTCGTGGTTTTACAGAAGAAGAAATCGTTCAGTTTTATTCTTATATCCAAAGAATGAAGAATAATTTAACAGAGAGCCCTTTCTCCCAAAGCAGTCTTGATGAGAAGGACTTAGGTAGTAAGAGGGACCTTGGTAAGGGAGACATGGAGTGTCAGAGGAAGCAGTTATTGGAGGAGTTCAGTGAATGATTAGAAAACTAGCTGAAAGTATTCGGGAGTACAAGAAAGCAACTCTATTGACCCCGCTTTTTGTGGCCCTGGAAGTGACCATGGAAGTTATGATTCCTTTATTGATGGCCAATCTTATCGACTATGGCATTGATGCGGGAGATATGAATTATATAGCTAAAATGGGAGGCGCTCTTCTTGTCGCGGCATTTATAAGTTTGGCTTTCGGACTATTAGCTGGAAGAACTGCCGCGGTTGCCTCGGCAGGCTTTGCCCAGAATCTGCGCAAGGACATGTTTTATAGAGTTCAGGGCTTTTCCTTCTCCAATATCGATAAGTTCTCCACAGCAAGCATAGTGACCCGACTGACCACAGACGTTACTAACGTGCAGAACTCCTTCCAAATGCTTACCCGCATGGCTATACGCAGTCCGATCATGCTTGTGTTTGCTCTCTTAGTCTCCTTCCGTATCGATCAAAAACTGTCCCTTATTTTCCTGGGAAGCATTCCGATTCTCGGTGTGGGGCTATGGCTCATTATGAGCAATGCTCATCCCATTTTCGCCAGAGTCTTTCGCACCTATGATAAGTTGAATAGCGTGGTTCAGGAAAATCTCCGGGGAATTAGGGTGGTGAAGTCCTTTGTCCGTGAAGACTTTGAAACGGAAAAATTCACGGCTATTTCCGGCTCAATCTACAAGGACTTTACCAAAGCGGAACGATTGCTGGTCTTTAATATGCCTCTGATGCAATTTTGCATGTATGCCTGTATTCTTTTAGTATCCTGGTTTGGAGCCCGTGCCATTGTGGCTTCCGGTGGGGATCCCGTACTTGGGCTTTCCACAGGAGAACTTTTAAGCTTGATTACTTATGCCATCCTGATTCTCATGAGCCTTATGATGCTTTCCATGGTCTTTGTTATGCTGACTATTTCCCGGGCTTCCGCCGAAAGGATCGTTGAACTTCTCGGGGAAGAGAGCAATCTGCGAAACAATGACTATCCGGTCTATCAAGTCCGCAATGGAGATATTTCCTTTGAAAATGTCAGCTTCAGCTACGGTAATAACACGGAGAAATCAGTCTTGGCTAATATCAACCTGAAGATTAAAGCCGGTGAAACCATTGGCATTTTAGGGGGAACAGGATCCTCTAAATCTACTTTAGTCCAATTGATTCCCCGTCTGTACGACGTGACCCAGGGCCAGGTCAAGGTAGGCGGTGTCGACGTCAGAGAGTATGACCTTGAGACCTTACGGAATGAGGTGGCCATGGTTCTGCAGAAGAATGTGCTTTTCTCAGGAACGATCAAAGAAAACCTGCGCTGGGGAAATGAGAACGCCACGGGGGAAGAGCTCATCCATGCCTGCAAGCTGGCCCATGCCCATGACTTCATTGAAGGATTCCCGGAAAAATACGATACCCTTCTTGAACAGGGAGGAGTAAATCTCTCGGGAGGGCAAAAACAGCGGCTATGTATAGCCCGGGCTTTGCTGAAGAATCCTAAAATCCTGATTCTTGATGATTCAACTAGTGCCGTGGATATGGAGACTGATGCCCAGATCCGCAGGGTGTTGGGCGAAGAGATACCGAATACGACGAAGCTGATCATCGCTCAGCGGGTTTCATCAGTGCAGGATGCGGACAAGATCGTGGTCATGGATGATGGAAAAATAAGCGCTGTGGGTTCCCATGAAGAATTGCTGCAGAGCTGTGATATTTACAGGGAAGTCTATGAGTCGCAAGCTAAAGGGGGGAAGAATGATGATGGGATTTAGGGGTGGGCCGGGAAAGGGTTCAATTCATGGCAGGGGACTTCCCGGCGGGAAACCGCCTAAAGCCAAGTTCAATCCTCAAACGGCAAAACGGCTTTTGTCTTATTTGCGAGGTTACAAGGTAGAAACCCTCTTCGTTATGGTTTGCATTCTGATCAGTGCTCTTGTCGGAGTTCTGTCCTCCGTATTCTTGAAGATCCTGATTGATAACTATATTGCTCCCCTTCTTCTGGAAGCCGTCCCCAACTATGCCGGTTTGCTGCGGATTATGATGGTGATGGCGGGCATTTATCTGGTTGGGGTTCTATCCACCTTAATTTATAACCGGATTATGGTGTCCATCTCCCAGGGGATATTAAAGAAAATCCGGGATGAGATGTTTTCCCACATGCAGAAGTTGCCCATTAAGTATTTTGACTCCCATACCCACGGCGATGTGATGAGTCATTACACCAATGATACGGATACCTTAAGACAGATGATCTCCCAAGGTATTCCGCACACCTTTTCCTCCTTCGTTACGATTGTTGCAGTTTTCTTTGCCATGCTATACCTCAGCCTTTGGCTGACCTTGTTTGTAGTCTTGTGTATTTTCCTTATCTTAAGGCTTATCGGCAGCATTGCAGGCAAGAGTGGTACCTATTTTATCCGGCAGCAGCAATCCTTGGGAGCTCTTAATGGCTATATCGAAGAGATGATCAACGGTCAGCGGGTCGTTAAGGTCTTTAACTATGAAGAAAAAGCCAAAGAGACCTTTAACCGCAAAAATGAGGAGCTTTGTGCCCATGCCACGGCAGCCAATTCCTATGTCAATATCATCATGCCTATGATGAACAATTTTGGCTATATCCTTTATGTAGCTTTAGCCATTGTCGGCGGCTTCATGGCTATTAGGGGAGTTCCCAATCTGACCATCATCGGGACTAATGTACTTACCTTGGGAACGATTGCCTCTTTCCTGCAGTTGTCCCGCAGCTTCATCATGCCCATTGCTCAGGTGTCTCAGCAGTTAAATGCCATCATCATGGCTTTAGCTGGGGCTGAACGGATCTTCAAACTCCTTGATGAAGAGCCGGAAAGGGATGAAGGGCATGTGAGCTTAGTCCATGTCAAAAAAGAAAAAGGCCGCATGATTGAAAGTGCAGAGCACACAGATATGTGGGCCTGGAAAATTCCTCAGGAAGATGGAACGGTGGAGTATAGAGAGCTTAAAGGAGAAGTCCGTTTCTTCGATGTAGACTTTGGCTATGAAGAGAATAAGATGGTTCTGCACAACATCACCTTATATGCTGAACCCGGGCAGAAGGTGGCCTTTGTCGGGGCTACGGGAGCCGGTAAGACTACCATTACCAATCTGATCAACCGTTTCTATGATCTTGCCGATGGAAAGATCCGCTACGACGGAATCAACATCAATAAAATCAAAAAAGGGGATCTGCGCCGTTCCCTGGGTATCGTACTGCAGGATGTCAATCTGTTTACAGGAACAGTGATGGACAATATCCGTTATGGCCGTCTTGATGCTGGTGATGAGGAATGCATTGCCGCCGCTAAGCTGGCCAATGCAGATGGCTTTATCCGTATGCTTCCCCAAGGCTATCAGACGGTTCTTTCCGGGGACGGCAGCGGATTATCTCAAGGCCAACGGCAGCTGATATCGATTGCCCGTGCCGCGGTAGGGGACCCGCCGGTGATGATTCTGGATGAAGCCACCTCCTCCATCGACACCCGCACCGAGGCCATCGTCCAGCGGGGGATGGATTCCTTGATGGAAGGGAGAACGGTCTTTGTCATTGCCCATAGACTTTCCACAGTTAAGAACTCCGATGTGATCATGGTTCTCGAAAAGGGAAGGGTTATTGAACGAGGCACCCATGAGAAGCTGATTGCCGAAAAAGGGAAGTATTATCAGCTTTATACGGGAGCCTTTGAGCTGGAATAGCGCAGAGGGGGGGAATCCCCCTCTGAGTGAGTCTCGCTCAAACATCCCGCTACTCGAAATGGCGAAAATATATTTAGAATAGCTACCTTTTTCCAATTACGAATGGTTAGTTTTCTACCCAACTTAAAAGAGGATTTCGGAATTGTGCAAGCGAAAACATGTAATATGATAGTTGAATATCTCTAGAAATTTAAAAGTGAGGAGTATTCTTATGCAAAGCAAAATTGCCCAAGCTATTAAATTAAGAAACCAGCCTGTAGCGGTATTGCGCTCCAATTCCAAGCCCGAAAAGGCAATGCAATTTAAAGAAGGAAAATGGGGTTGTGCCATCTCTCTGCTCAACATGGCTGCCAAAGGACATGTTGCGGTATTTGCTAACTCTACGACTACTTGTAACGGTGGTAAGGTGGGACTGGGATTCAGGCAATTTGAGTTGGGTTTTATTGAGTATTTCTTATCTACGGGTGGTGTAGGTGGACGAGAAGGGGAGTTTTATAAAAAGAACCCTGAACTCGCTGGTAAATTCGCTCTTGGACTGCCTAAAGTGACAGCAAAAGAATATATTATCTTTAAGCCCCTGTCCGAAGCAAAAGAAGGCGAAACTCCGGAGGGGATCATCTTTTTAGTTAATGCGGATCAGATCTCGGCCTTGACTGTGCTGGCCAATTATGATCGACCGACTCAGGATAATGTCAAAGTTAACTTTGGAGCGGGCTGTCATCAGACTGTGCTCTTTACCTTGGATCAAGTCGATAAGGACAAGGATCAGTGCTTTATTGGCCTCACGGATCCTTCTGCCCGGAAATTCATCGATAAGGATATTCTTTCTTTCAGCATGACCTACAAACGTTTTCTGGAATTGGAAGAACAGGTAGAGGAAAGCTTTCTGACCAAGGAAACATGGCTGGAGATAGCCGAACGCATTTAAGCTTTCCGGGTCTTCCACCAAGTCTTGATAATTAAAAAGGATAAGATAGCTGCTCCCAGAGTGAACAGAGAGCCCAAGAGAGCGCGTAGGATTAAATAAGGATTGATGACTGAGCTCACTACCATGAAATCAATCCCCATGACTCGCCACAGATAAGTCTGAAGAAATCCGGCCAGGATCAGACAAAGACTCATGCCGATGAGGCCAAGGTTGAGGAGGATGATTCCAGATACGCCATATCCGTAGGTTTTTTTGTTCAGGGCATCTTCCTCAATTAAAATGGCATAAGCACCGGCTAAAATCAGAAAACCTATGGTGCCAAATAAAGCTAAATGCGCATGTCCTGAGGTTATATAGGTACCATGGGTATATAAATTGATCCAGGGAATTGTGATCAATATACCCAGTAAGGTTGCTCCGGTAAGATGGTGGAATATACTGCTTAAAATCAGCCAGACGGCAAGCTTTTCTCTAAGGCTGAAAGGTTTGTGTTTCTTAAACCCTTTATAGATCAAATAGGCAAGGAGAAAGACAGGCAGGACTTGAATGAAGCTGAAAACCGGGCCCAGGAAGAGCCAAATCGGAGGAAAGCCGATCCAAAAGTAATGATGCCCCGTGCCGAATAATCCCCCGATCACTGAAAGAGTGGCTTCCAAGTAGAGCCACTTTTCTATATCCTTTTTGGCAGCAATACCGGCTGTAACAAAAAAGGAAGCGATGAAGCCGCTTGTGGTGAGTTCAAAAGCCATCTCTTCCCAAAGATGGACCACCCAAAACTTTACCGCTTCGTCAGCTACGGGATTATTGAATCTCAAAACATTGGGTATGAGCAACACACTGAGAAACACCACCCCTACTGTCATAATTCCTGCAGCAGGGGTTATTTTCCGTCTGTTTTTCCAAAGCGTTCTTATTAAGTTGTATGTTCCGAGAAGGAGACCTAGTGAAATTCCCATATAAAAGACAGGCAGTCCGTCCAGATATTCCCGCCCGTTACCGATTCCCAGGGCTAAAGTACCCAGAAGTCCGCCTGAAGCTATTAGTAATATGACAAACTGCCATCTGGCCAGCCGTGGTGAATAGATATCTGCCTTGAGTTGATCCACAGTAAAATAGTACACCATCCCCATCATACCGATGACCGGCCAAAAAGTGGCCAGGGCAAGGTGCACGGCCCGTCCATATTCGTAGGAAATAGGGGAAGGGAAATCGGGAACTATCAATGAAGTTGCTCCAAGCAAGGCGACCAGGCCCTGAATACCAAAGAGGAACACGGCGTAGAGGACATACCGGCGGGCGATTTGTTTTCCTAAGAAACCCTTCAACGGACATCCCCACCTTTTAATTCTTTTGGTTGAGGAGGCCAGCCTAAGGTAGGAATGGTATTTAGGTACTCGAAATAAGCGATCATAGCCAGGGTTTCCTTTTCAGTCAAAGAAGTATGGGTCTCTTTTTGATGGGGCGGAAGCACCGGCGGATTGTTAAACAAAGTCATTAGATAGTCAGGGGTTCGTTCAGCCGTGATATGGGTTAAATCTCCTCCCACATACCCGCCATTGCCGAATAAAGTATGGCAGCTGACGCAATTATAGCGCTGCCAGACTTCTTTACCGGCGACCGCTTCCTCGCTCATGGGATAGTCCAGTGCCCAGGAGAATTTAACGGTCAAAGCAAATAGGGCAAAGGAAGATATAGAAATGAGAATAAAGGTTCTGAGTTTCAAAGTGTATCATCCATTCTTGCAATTGAAGCAGTAGGTTTACGGGGCACTAAATGTTGTCCGGGTCGCGTAGCTTTACGCACATCACTCACGCTATAGCTCCGGGGCTGGTCAACTCGCTTTCTTAACAGCTACACCAACCTCTGGGTAATACCTGATGTGAACCATGGCTCCGCTTCGTTAAGAAAGCTTCGCTGACCTGACCGCCCCTGCGCTTAAAGAAAGCTTGGCTTATGGTTAGTGAAGCGAAGCAGAAGCCTTAGCTGCCTTATACACAGTGAAATCCGTTCGCTCCTGTGCGTAAAGCTACGCTTGAGGGTCCCTATTCAGCACTTTTCTGGGATTTTTGCGACTCCCTTTCAGGTCTTTTTAAGGGTAGCCAACCATGCCGCGGGGGCACCAGCAGAGGATGAAAAAGCTGTACTAATCAGAAAAGCTGTACTGCTCAGACCCGAAAGGCAGCCCAAGGATTTTGCTTTTAGGCAGAGAACGGATTTAAGCGAGCAGGTAGCAATCTTCGCGAAAAGACTGCAGCGGAGTCGGGTTGGAAACAGGACGTTTCCAACCGCCCATTAAGCAGGAGCGATTTGGGCGGATACCCGATAGAGCGGAGGTCTTGAGCGATTAGATTGCTCCGCGCAGCTTATGGAGTGAACGCCAAAAGCTAAATCCTGGAGAATCAGCTTTCGGGTCTTTTTAAGAATAAAACTTCTCTTCCTTAGTATTTACGAGTTGAGCAGATAAATACTATCCCTGCCGAAGGTTAGGAGCTGGACAGAAAAAGGAGCTATCCTGGATTGCAGGACAGCTCCCTGGTGGTAACTCATGGGTCATCAGCGCTGACTCTTGTCGTAAGGTATCCCTTCAGCTTTTGGTGCTCTGGATTTCTGAGAGGTGAAGGCCAGAACGACCATTGTAGCCAGATAGGGCAGCATTTTGTAGAAGGTTTGGTTGATGTTCAGAGCATGCAGGAAGGGGATGAGGGCAATGGAATAGGCCAAGGTGCGCAGGAAGGCAAAGAATAAGGCCGCCAGCAGAATCTGAAAGGGTTTCCACTGTCCAAAGATCATGACGGCCAGGGCTAAGAAGCCGAACCCTGCTACTCCGGTGTGACCGTTGATGTTGCTGTTCATGACTCCGACAGCATAGAAAAATCCGCCCATTCCGCCCAGGAAACCGGACATACTAACCCCTGCGTAACGCATAACATAAACATTGATGCCCACCGAATCCGCAGCATGAGGATGCTCACCGCAAGCCCTCAGGCGCAAGCCGAAGCGTGTCTTATAGAAGATGATCGCTGCAATGATCAGGAAAAGGAAACCGATATAGACGGTGATATAGGTGTTCTGGAAAAATAACTTGCCGATGACGGGCAAATCCCCCAGAACAGGGATTTTCCGCAGATAAAAGTTCACATTGGTGGTAATGCCGTCGCTGTTAAAGGACATTTTCGCATAAAGGAGGATCATTCCGGGAACCAGCATGTTTAAAGCCGTTCCCGATATAGTTTGGTCCGCTTTCATCGTGACAGTAGCCAGAGAAAGCAATAAGGAAAAAGTGATGCCTGCCAGAGCAGAAACCACCATGCCCAGCAAGAGGATATACTGTGGGTTCAGGGAGGAACCCTGAACAAAGTAGACAAAGAGGCAGCCAAAGAAGGCACCGAAGAGCATGATCCCTTCTAAGGCGATATTGATGATGCCGCTACGCTCACTGAACATCCCGCCCAGGGCCACTAAGAGCAAGGGTATCGCTACAGGAAGCGTATTTTGAACCAAATAATATACGGTATCCATAGTTACGCCTCCTCCTTAGTTGTTCCGGAAGTGTCCTGATCCTTAGGGAGAATCTTCTCAGCCAAAATCTCTTTGGAAGTCTCTCCTGAAGAAAGAGGTTGTTTTCTCATAAAAAGTTTTTTGAAAAAAGCAACCACAGTAGTATTCATCAGCATCGCAAAGGCTGAGAAATAGATGATGACGGCGATAACGATATCAATAATCTCCGGCTTATAACCGTATAGGCTGGCCAGGGTTCCCCCCCGCTGGATATGGGAAATGAATACGGCAGAGAAGATAATTCCCAGAGGATTATTGCTGCCCAGGAGGGCTACGGCGATCCCGTTAAAACCATTGGCAGCGATGACATTAATGGGCTCATAGGTCATACTGCTGCCCATGATGGTAGAGGGAGCTAAGATGGCAAAGGCGCCGCCTAATCCCGCCATGGCTCCGGCGATACCCATGGTGAGTATAATATTGCGTTTACCGTTCATACCGGCGTAAGTGCTGGCATTTTTATTAAACCCTGTGGCTCTGAGTTCATAGCCAAAGGTTGTCTTATTTAAGACGATATAAAGAAGAATAGCGATAATAATAGCCAGGATGATGGAGATATTGGCATTGGAATGTTCTATACCTAAGGTAGGCAATTGAGCGGAAGCGGGGAGATAGGCTGTACGGGTCTTAGAGGAAACGTACATGACCCCATTGCCTTGAATAAGCATGTCCACTAAATACATCCCGATATAGTTGAACATGATGGAGGTAATGACCTCATGGACGTTGAGCAGGGATTTAAAGATACCCGGTATTAAACCCCAAAGAAGTCCGCCGATCATACCCGCTATGACACAGGCCACCCAATGGATTCCAGCGGGAAGGTCCCACATAAATCCTACATACAGGGCGAAGAACATGCCCATGGTATATTGACCGGACGCTCCGATGTTAAAGAGCCCCATTTTAAAAGCAAAGCCAACGGCTAAACCGGTCATAAGGATCGGTGTGGCAAAATAGAAGACATCGGCCAGGCGCTTGAAGCCGCCGATGAGCATCATTTGCAACCCGGATAAGGCGTTGTCGGGACTGGCAAAAGCCATGATCAGAAAAGCAAAGACAAAGCCCAGAAAAATGGACATAAGGGCGGCAGTAAATGCTGAAAACCCTTTACTGTGAATCAATCGATGGAAAAGAGAGGGTTTGGAAGGGGGTATTGTCTTATTCTGCATGGGAGCCCTCCTTTTGGTTGCGTTTTGCTCCGGACATGTAAAGACCCAGTTCCTGAACAGTGGTGGTCTTGGGGTCCAGTTCGCCGACGATTTCCCCTTCATACATAACCAGGATTCGATCGCTGACGTTCATAACTTCGTCAAGTTCCAGGGAGACCAATAAGACCGCTTTTCCGGCGTTGCGACGGGCCACCAGCTGCTTATGGATATATTCGATAGCACCGACATCCAGGCCCCGGGTGGGCTGTACCGCCACCAACAGTTCGTGATCTTTGTCTATTTCCCTGCCAATAATGGCCTTTTGCTGGTTTCCTCCGGACATGCTGCGGGCGATGGTAATCGGCCCTTGTCCGCTTCGCACATCGTACTGTTTGATTATTCCTTCAGCATAGGCCCGCACGGCCTTGCGCCTGATAAATCCAAACCGTTGAAACTGTGGCTGCCAGTAACGCTGTATAACCAGATTATCTTCTAAAGTATAATCCAGGACCAGGCCGTACTTGTGCCGGTCCTCGGGAATATGGCTCATACCGGATTTGGACCGGGTACGGATGGAAGCTTTGCTTATATCTTGATCACAAAGGGTAATGGTACCGCTTGTGTGTCTTTCCAGCCCGGTCAGGGCAGAGACAAATTCGGTTTGTCCATTGCCGTCAATACCGGCCAGGCAGACTATTTCGCCGGCGCGAACGTCTAAAGAGACATTGTTTACGGCGTTTTTCTTACTGGTTTTGGAGGGAACAGAGACATTCCTTACGGATAAGACTACTCGCTCAGGTTTACTCGCTTCCTTTTGAACCCTGAAGCTTACATCCCGGCCCACCATCATACGGGAGAGTTCTTCTTTTGTGGTATCTTTTATTTCAACAGTGCCCACATATTGTCCTTTGCGCAGTACGGTGCAGCGATCGGCAACTGCCATTATCTCGTTTAATTTATGAGTTATAAATAAGATCGATTTGCCTTCTTGGGCAAAGCGGCGCATGATTTCCATAAGTTCATCGATTTCTTGAGGGGTTAAAACGGCTGTGGGTTCATCAAAGATCAGAATTTCGTTATCCCGATAGAGCATTTTGAGAATCTCAACCCTTTGCTGCATGCCCACGGATATTTTTTCGATGATGGCGTCGGGATTCACTTCCAGGCCATATTGCCTGCTTAGTTCAACGATTTTTTCCTTGGCCTTTTTCTTTTGCAAAAAACCCAGGGTATGGGGTTCGACTCCTAGCATAATATTTTCGAGAACAGTAAAGATTTCCACCAGTTTAAAATGCTGATGAACCATGCCAATACCTAAAGCGTTAGCGTCATTGGGATTATTGATTTTTACGGTTTTTCCATTTTTACGGATTTCGCCTTTCTCCGGTTGGTATAAACCGAATAAAACGCTCATAAGGGTGGACTTTCCGGCACCGTTTTCTCCTAACAGAGCGTGAATCTCGCCTTTTTTCAGACGCAAAGTTATAGTGTCGTTGGCGACGATACCGGGGAACTCTTTAGTGATATTGAGCATTTCAATAATATAATCGTTCATAATAACCCCTCTTCATATATTCTCCATGTAAATAGGGGAAAGGGGAAAGGGTATTCCCTTTCCCCTAGTCTTCGCTCTAATTGATAGGGATAATCGTATTATCGAACTTCAACGGTAACTTTGCTGAGTTTAAGTCCGGATACAAGCTCATCCGCAGTAGCATAACCGTTGGCATCTTTTACTTCGATGGTTCGGATAGGATCCACAGAACCATCCACTAAAGACTTAAATACTTTTTCATATTGCTCTACAGTGAATTTTCCGAACCGGTCAAATGCGTTGGCCTTAGCATCCCCGATGACAGCAGTGGGGAGTCCGATTCCATCGTTAGCTGCTGCGAAATAGGTGGTTTGTCCGGCAAAAGTGCTCCAGCTGTCGGTTTTGTAGATGGACTCGAGAACTTGGACTACAGAAGCCCGCAAACCTTTGGTTGCGGAAGTAATAACAGTTTCGCTGTCATAGCGTTGGTCAACGTCAACGCCGATAACTTTTTTTCCTGCTTCGGCAGCTGCAGACATAACGCTCTTGCCTACGGCACCGCCGCAAGCAAAGATCACTTCTGTACCACCTTGATACATAGTTTTAGCGGTGGCTTTATTGTTATCGGTCTCATTGAAGTCGCCGGTGTAATGGTAGATTGCCGAGATTGCACCATCAGCCAGACCGAGTTCTGCAGCAGCAGCCTCAGCACCTTGTAAGTAGCCGTAGCCGAAGGATTGTACTGCTGGAACAGCCATACCGCCCATGAAGCCAAGCTTTGTCATACCATCCATAACAGCGGCATAACCGGCCAGATAACCGGATTCTTCTTCAGAATACATAATGCTGGCGACATTTCCTTTGGTATCAAAGGTTTTGTAGTCGGCAGTGTGAGGCGCTCCATCCAAGAGGATGAATTTCACATCAGGATATATGGTTTGAGCTTCAAAAATAGGTACCTCAAACAAGAAGCCGGGGGTGACAATTACTTTAGCCCCGCCGGTAACAGCTAAATCAATGGCTGCCAGATAACCTGCGTCGGAAGCTTCTTCAGGTTTGTAGTATTTGTGGGTAATGTTGTTGGCTTCAGCAAATTCGACAACGCCTTCCCAAGATCCCTGGTTAAAGGACTTGTCATCAATATTGCCTTTGTCGGTAATGAGAGCGATCTCAAAACCTCCACCGCTTGGGGTGCCGCTATTGCCTGCATTATTGGCGGATGGAGTGCTGCCGCATCCTGTAGCCAAAAGGGCCACCAATAAGAGTGCCAATAGAACGGATGTGATTTTTTTCATCTTCTCTTCTCCTTTTTTATTCCTTTTTCTTCTTAGGGATTTCGGTGTATTTTGTATCCCAAATGTATTTTAACATCCTCATAAAAATTTACAACTATTCAATTTTGGAAAGTTCTATATAAATTTCTTATCAAGGAGAATTTGTATTATTAAATGTTTAAAAGAAGAAATACAAAAGAAAAGAAAGAAGGCGGAGGTATCGCCATGGATACCTCCAGCCTTCTTTAGGGTGCAGACTTTTCAGCAGTTTGAACTGCATTACGTATGGTTTAAAAAGATGATGGTTTAACCAATCTCACTTAATTGAAGATTAAAGTACCAGAGAAGGTGCTGAATAGACCCGGGCTCCCAGCTCCTGGTTCAGCATATAGAGACTTTTTGGATCTTGACCAAAAAGTTCGAACTTGCTGATAAGATCGGTGGAGGTTTTCTCTTCTTCACCTTGCTCCTTGACGAACCAATCTAAAAATTGCATGGTGCGGAAGTCTTTTTTCTCATATGCTGCAGCGTAAATAGTGTTTATGGAAGCCGTCACCATTTGCTCGTGCTTCAAGGCGGCAAGAAGGGGAGCTTTAAAATCTTCATAAGTAAGGTCGGGAGCAGCTATGGCATCAAGGGTAACTTTTTCATCATTGTTGAGAAGATAGGTCCGGAGGAGCATGGCATGGTCTCTTTCTTCCTGGGCTTGGATATAAAACCAATTTTCAAAGCCATCTAAACCATTGTCAGAATAATAATTGGCCATATCCAAATAGAGATAAGCCGAATAAAGTTCCTTGTTGATTTGTTCGTTGAGCAATAAAGCTACTTCACGGTCGAGCATAAGTCATTCTCCTTCTTTTTTGTTTTATTATTGACCATAGTATAGCAGATTCTTGCCCCATACCCAAACAATCGCGATATTTAATAATTAATAGAGGATAAATTACTTTTAATTTACAAAATAGTTTCCGGGTAAAATATAATGTCAAAATTTGATGTTTCCTGCAGACACTTTTTAACCTATTATGTTATCATTAGACTAAAAATTACATTCAAAGGAATTAGGAACTATGAAGCAGAAGCTGAATCGAAAGTCTTCGTTTTTAATAACTTTGCTGCTATTTGTCCTGGTTATTGGTCCTCTGCTCTATTGGAGCTGGCCCTACTTAACCCTTTTAAGCGACCCGGATCAAGTCCGCGAGATCATTATTCGATCAGGGACCTGGGGGCCGCTGGTGTTTATTTTCTTACAGATTGTGCAGGTCTTGATTGCCCCCATACCCGGTCAGGTTATTGGGGTCATTGGCGGATTTTTATTTGGTCCCTTTCTGGGTTTGCTTTACACAATGCTGGGTGCCACCATTGGATTTACCTTAGTTTTTATTCTCTCCCGGAAATTAGGACGTCCCTTTGTGGAACGGTTTGTGGATAGGAAGAATATGGAGCGCTTTGACCATCTTTCAGAGGAAAAAGGAGCCTGGGTGTTCTTTTTTATTTTTCTCCTGCCCGCTTTTCCAGATGATCTTATTGCATTTATTGCCGGACTAACGACGATTCCCATCCGGACCCTGGTTCTGATCTCTGTGGCAGGCCGGCTGCCGGGCTATGCCGTCTTAGCCTTTATGGGCAATGGATTGGCCTTGGAGAATCTGAACCCTGTAGTGGTTACGATTGCGGCATTAATTATTATCTTTGTCTTAGCATGGTGGAAGCGAGGGTGGTTACGGGAGTTTGTCGAGCACAGGAATCGAACTCAATTCATCAGTGAACAGTGGAATTTGCATTGGCAAAAGATCATTCTTTGGACCATTATTTTGGTTATTATTTTTGTGATATTTTATTATGCCGCTACGGTTACCCCCATTCAACGCTAATATAAAGAATAATTATTCTTTGGTAGGATTTTCACTTATGATATAATAGGAAGAACTACAGGAAGTGTTTGAGGAGAGAGTGAAAGGAGTCAATCTATGATCTGGAAGGAAAAATACAAGGTCGGTGTTCCTGTTATCGACAGTCAACATGAGGAGTTGTTTTCACGGGTAGCTAGCTTCGTGGAAACGCTGCGTTCCGACAAGCCATGGGAACAAAAGGTTGAAAAGGTCAATGAAACCCTCGAATTTATGAAAAGCTATGTGGTTACTCATTTTGCCGATGAAGAGGCTTATCAATTGGAGATCGGATATCCTCATTTTGAAGAACATCAGATAATACATAAAAATATGGTTGCTTATGTGGTTGCTGTATCCCAGGAGTACGAAAAGGAAGGCTTTAAAGAAGAGCTTATGCAGCAATTTGGGGGAAAACTTTTGGCATGGCTGATCAACCATGTGGTAGCTTATGATCAGAAAATAGCCGAATATGCAAGAAGCAAGGAGGGTAAACAATGAGCGCGAAAGACCTTCTGACCCCCTTTTCTAATGCTGCCAGTCAAACCTTTAAGCTCTTACTGGATCTGGATGTATCTACTGATGTAAGTCAGCCCATAGAAAGCAGCGAGGAAGCTAAAGAAAAAGTTGATATTGTGATTGAGATTACAGGGGACCTTGCCGGAGAAGTGATGTACAGTTTTCCTAAGGATACCACCCTGGAAATGGTCAAAATGATGAGCGGGATGGAGTTTAATGAAATCGACGAATTTGTAAAATCCGCTCTAGGTGAAATTGCGAATATTATCAGCGGCAATGCCATGACCGGATTGTCCCAATCTCAAGTTATATGCGATATCCGTCCTCCGAAAATTCTTGAAGGAGGGGCCCTTCCCACGAAAGAAGGGTGTCCTATTTATCGAACCAAAGTTAAGACCTCGATTGGGGATGTGGAACTTAATTTCCGTACAGTTTAGGATGTAATTCATGTAAGTATTTCGGCCCTGGTTCATTTTAAATGAACAGGGCTTTTTTTATATTGAAAATAATTATAAATGGCAATATAATTTAGACAAATTGTTTAGGATATCGCAAGATTCGGAACCCCGTGAAGAGGGGGGCAGAAAGAGCGAGAAGCAATAAATTGAAGGAGAAACCAATGACCAACCATAGTTTGCTTTCAGTATTGTCTTTATTTGCTGTACTTGTTTATATGTCCTTTGGTATTTATACCTACAGACAAAGTCCTCAATCCCGTATTCATCAATCCTTTCTCCTTTTATGTCTGAGCTATTCTGTTTGGTCTTTTGCTTATGCTTTTGCTTATATAGCCCAGGATGCCTGGACCTTTTCCTTTTGGAATAAGCTGGCCGCTCTAGGCTGGTGCAGTTTTAGCGCCTTGATTCTCTACCTTGTCCTGCTCATTACAGAAAACTCCCTTGTGAAACACAATGGGGTTAAATTCGTGATCTTTTTACCTGGGCTTGTTTTCTATGTGCTTGCCGTCTTCTGCTTTGGCCCGAATCTGGAGACACCTGTCCAAGTGGCCAATTTTTTCTATGCCGGTGACTTTTTGTATAATTTCTCCTATTTGCTCATCGCCATTGTCCTCTTGTTTAAGTGGGGATATGCATCACCTCATATCCGGATTAAGAAACAATCCCGGATCCTCGTCATTACCAGCCTGATCCCATTTTTATTAAACCTGACGACCCAAACCATTTTACCTGCCCTGATCCAAATACACCTTCCCACGATGGGACAACTCTACTCACTCATTATGATTTTTGGGGTTTTTATTGTGGTAACACGTTATCACTTTTTTAAACTTCCTGAGAGCGTTATTATGCAGGAGATTATGAATGAAACCCTGGATACGGTGATTGTAGCGGACCAGGAAGGCCGGATACGGAAGGTTTCCAGCCAGATGAGAGCCTTGCTTGGTTATGATGAAGATGAGGTTATGGACCATACCCTGGAATTTCTTTTTCGGAAGGCAGATCAAGGTAAATTTGACTTGAGCCAAATGAAAAACAGGGATCTTAAGTATACGGATATAGAAATAATCAAGAAGGACAAAAGTACTCTGCCCGTCAATGTAGTGTGCAAGCGGATTAAAGATAGAAAACTTCATGATGTCCTGGGCTTTGTATTTATCGTTCAAGATAATCGCCTCGTTTACGAACTTAAGCGAAAGAATGAGGAGCTCTTCAGGGAGAAAGAAAGGTATAAATTAAGCTTACAATCTGTGAAGGAAAAGCAAGAGAAGATTGAATATTTAAGTTACCATGATCAACTTACAGGTCTGTATAATCGGAGATTTCTGGAAGAGGAGCTTAGCCGGATTGATTTTACGCAAGACTTGCCCTTGACCATTACCATGGCGGATGTCAACGGGTTAAAGCTCGTCAATGATTCCTTTGGACACGCTTACGGTGACCGATTGATTCGTAAAGTGGCTGAGGTCATCCAAGAGGGCTGCCGTCAGGAGGATTTGGTGGCCAGAATTGGTGGGGATGAGTTCATTATTCTTATGCCCAGAACGAATGAGTTTGAGGCAAGAAGAGTGATTAAGGGTATTAAAGCTAAGGCTTTGCAGGAAAAGATCGGCGGCTTGGAATTGTCCGTCTCCTTCGGGTATGAAACCATGGAAAATCCCGAAATAAAGATTAATGAAATATTAAAAAAAGCCGAAGATTATATGTATAAAAATAAGCTGTCGGAAAGCCCCAGTGTCAGAAGCAAAACGATTGATACTATCATTAAGACCTTGCATGAAAAGAACAAACGGGAAGAGCAGCATTCCCACCGGGTCTCTGAATTATGCAAAAGGACTGCCATCGAACTGGATTGTTCCAATGATGAAATTGAAGAACTTAAGACGGTGGGTCTCCTTCACGACATTGGAAAAATCGTCATCAGCGAAACAATCCTGAACAAACCGGATAAGCTCCGGGATGAAGAATGGGAAGAGATTAAGCGTCATCCGGAGATCGGTTACCGCTTGCTTTGTACCATTAAGGAAATGTCTGAGATGGCTGAGTACGTCCTGGCTCATCATGAAAGATGGGATGGAACAGGGTATCCTAAGGCCCTAAAGGGGAAAGAAATCCCCCTCCAGGCCAGAATTATTTCCATTGCGGATTCCTACGATGCTATGATCAGTGAGAGAAGTTACCGCAAGGCTTTACCTGAAGAGGTAGCCGTAGCAGAATTGATGAAGAATGCAGGAACCCAGTTTGATCCGGAGATTGTGAAGGTTTTCGTTGAGAAAGTTCTGGGAAAAAAAGCTATCTAAAATACTATGAAAACTTAACTAGGTGTGAGGATAATGCTCGGAGCTGTCGTTGGCGATATTATTGGCTCTGTCTATGAGTTTAACACTATAAAAAGCAAGGACTTCCCCTTGTTTTCTTCCCATTCTAGATTTACGGATGATACCGTATTGACCATGGCCACGATCGATTCGCTTATCCATGGGATGCCTTTTGCGGAAGCTTATCGAGCATGGTTTAAGCGATACCCCCAGGCAGGATATGGGCGGAGTTTTAAAGAATGGGCGGAGTCCGGTCGGAATGAACCCTACTACAGCTGGGGCAATGGTTCCGCCATGAGAGTCAGCCCCATAGGCTTTTACTATAAAACGCTGGATGAAGTGCTGGAGAGGGCAAAGAAGAGTGCGGAAGTCACCCATAATCATCCCGAAGGAATCAAAGGAGCTCAGGCCACGGCAGCGGCTGTATTTCTCGCTAAGCGTAGAAAAACAAAGAGTGAGCTGAAAGAGACTATTGAACGGGAATTTAGCTATAACCTGAATGAACCTCTAGAGAAGATTAGGAATGGGTATACCTTTGATGTCTCTTGCCAGGGCAGTGTACCCCAGGCAATTCGGGCCTTCCTGGAGTCTGAGAACTTTGAAGATGCCATAAGGAATGCCATATCCATCGGTGGGGACAGTGATACCATCGCTTGCATAACAGGAGCCTTAGCAGAAGCTTATTATGGTCATGTTCCTTATGAGATTAAAAAAGAGGCTATAACCTATCTGGATGATCCGATAAATGCCTTATTGAGCAACTTTTATAGAGCCCTTTAATATGAGTCCAATAAACCATCCAGAATCAAGGGTGGTTTTTTTTTATAAAAATCTTGCCTATTTATATTCAGATAAGATAAAATTAATTGTTAACACCTAATGGTAAAAAATGTATAAAACTAGAAAATGGGGGAATGCATATTGATTGAACAAGAAGCTGTAGGGCAAGTCTGTGTGCCAAGAAGTCATCAAAAGATGAAAATAAGAAGCCTCGTTAAGAGGGCATTTTTTATAAGCCTTGGAGCGGTTACTATGGCCTTTGGCCTAGAGGGGATATTGATTCCCAATCATATTATAGATGGCGGTGTTACAGGGGTCTCCATGATGCTGTCTCATTTAACCCCCATCAAGCTCGGGGTGTTTTTGTTTCTCCTCAATTTACCCTTTTTTTTCTTAGGGTATAAGCAAATCGGGAAGACCTTTGCCGTGAGTATGCTTTATGGGATTTTTATTTTGTCTCTTTCAACAGTCCTCATGCACGATTTGACCCCCGTAGTACATGATGAGCTTCTGGCTGTGGTTTTTGGCGGCCTTATGCTAGGCTTCGGGGTCGGCTTGGTCATCCGTAACGGCGGAGTTCTGGATGGGACGGAGACTTTGGCTATCCTTATAGAGAAAAAAGCTCCCTTCTCCGTAGGCGAGATTATCATGATCATTAATGTCATTATTTTCTCCGTAGCTGCCTTTATTTATGGCTTAGATAATGCCCTGTATTCTATGTTAACCTACTATATTGCCTTTAAGACCATTGATATCGTGGTTAAGGGCTTTGATGACATGAAGTCCATTTATATCATTAGTCAATGTAATCAAGTCATTGCAGAAACCATTATGCAGAGATTAGGCCGTGGGGTGACTTATTTAAAAGGAGAGGGATCCTTCTCCGGAGACGAGAAGAATATTGTTTTTTGTGTTTTTACCCGGCTGGAAGAAGCTAAAATGAAAGATATTGTCAGAGAAATCGATCCTTCTGCCTTTCTGATTATCTCAGATGTTGGAGAAGTCAAGGGCGGACGGTTTAAGAAAAAGGATATACATTAGAACGCGATTCACTGTATAATTAAGAGTGAATTTCATGGCGAAAAAGCCATACCGAATTTGTAACCAATACCGAAGGGTATTTCGATATATCCTGAAGTAAGGAGGGAAAATTATGCAGTTTATATGTTATTCCAGATGTACGACTTGTCAAAAAGCACGGAAATGGTTAGAGGAAAAAGGCCTTTCCTTTGAAGTCCGCGATATCAAAGGAGAGAATCCTACCTTTGAAGAGCTGCAAAAATGGTATGAACTTAGCGGGTTACCTCTAAAGCGTTTCTTTAACACCAGCGGTCAACAGTATAAGAGCTTAAATCTTAAGGATAAGCTTCCCATGATGACTGAAGAGGAGCAGTTAAAACTTCTGGCGACAGATGGAATGCTGGTGAAGCGCCCTCTTTTACTGGGGCAGGATTTTGTTCTGACAGGTTTTAAGGAATCTGAATGGGAAGAGAGATTAAACAAAGAATAAGACAATTAAATACGGGTCGGTAATGACAAGCCCAGTATCCCAATTAATGGGGGATACTGGGCTCTTTTTTTTGCGCCGAGTATGAGCAAGAATTTATATGCTGATCCGGGTCAATTTAATGTCTTAAGTTATGTGTTGACAGCTCTTTGAGAGGAATGCTATTCTATAATAGTTTGTTGAAAAAATATAAATATTAGAATTCATCAATACTACGATAAGGAGTCAAGAGATGAAGCTTTCAAACAAGGACATTTTGATTACAGGATTCGCACTCTTAGCTATGTTTTTCGGGGCAGGTAACCTTATTTTTCCGCCTATGCTTGGTTTGCAAAGTGGAGATCAGCTTTCCTGGGCCCTGTTGGGCTTTATTGTAACGGGAGTCGGGCTTCCCTTTTTAGGAGTGACCGCGGTGGCTAAAGCCGGTGGGGATTTGGAATTGCTCGCTAACCGGGTTCATCCTGCTTTCAGTAAAATTATCACGACTATTTCAGTTCTCTGTATTGGTCCCCTTTTGGCTATTCCAAGAACCGCTGCTACAACCTATGAAGTAGCTATCGCTCCTGTGACCCAATTCATTCATCCTCAGTTAGCGTTATTGCTGACATCTGTTGCTTTTTTCGCCATTACCTTATTTTTTGTCTTAAGGCCGACCCAAATCCTTGATAGCGTGGGGAAAATCCTTACCCCTTTCATGCTGATTTTTTTAGCTATTATCATTTATGTCGGAGTAACTCATCCTTTAGGCACGATGGCTCAAAGCAGCTATATGAATCCATTTTCTCAAGGGTTTTTAGAAGGCTACAATACCATGGATGCTATCGCCTCGGTGATTTTTGGTATGATTATCGTTAAAGGCATCAAGGAGAAAGGTGTAAACGATAACAACCAAATAGCAAGAATCACCATCACAGCAGGAATGATTGCAGCAGCAGGTTTATGTTTCATCTATGTTGGATTGGGATATATTGGAGCCACGACTGGAACCTTATTTACCGGGACTAATCATGGGCAGATGCTTATATTCATCAGCGAATCCTTATTAGGAGTCCCAGGCCGGACTATTATTGGTGTCGTTATGGCTTTAGCCTGTCTCACCACAGCTATTGGGCTGGTGGCCAGCTGCGGAGAGTATTTCAGCCGTTTAACCCATAACCGGGTGAGCTATAATACGGTAGCGATTATTACTACTTTTATCAGCTTTATTTTAGCGAACATGGGCTTAGCTAATATTTTAAGGGTTTCCGTACCCTTGTTGGAATTCGTCTATCCGATCATTATTGTCCTGATTATGCTCGCACTGCTTCACAATCTCTATAAAGGTAAGAGAGCAGTTTATGTGTGGACAGTGGGAATCATCGTCTTCTATGTCACCCTGGACACCCTTTATGATTTAGGGACATCACTGGGGATTAATCTCGGCCTTATTCGGAAGGTCATGGATTTTCTGCCTTTCTATCACCTGGGTCTGGGATGGTTAATTCCCGCTGTACTCACCTTAGTTTTAACTATGGTTTTCACCGCCGGGAAATCCGCTAAGGCATAGAAGGGCATTCCTATCAACAAGGAAATTCCGTAGTAAAAGCAGAACTCCTCTTCGGGGTTCTGCTTTTTTGCATGATTAAAACTTCCTTAAAAAAGACCTGTAAGCTGATTCTCCAGGATTTTGCTTTCGGCGTTCACTCCATAAGCTGCGCGGAGCAATCTAATCGCTCAAGACCTCCGCTGCGTCGGGTCCACCTTCGCCGCTAAGCAGTCTCTGTGGCATGGCGGCTTGGGCGAAACCCTCGCCCGGGTTTCGTGCCCAAATCGGCTCCTCGAAAGCACTGCTTTCGCACTTGTTCTCAATGGGCGGTTGGAAACGTCCTGTTTCCAACCCGACTCCACTGCAGTCTTTTCGCGAAGATTGCTACCCTGCTCGCTTAGAATCCGTTCTCTGCCTTATAGCAAAATCCTTGGGCCGTCTTTCGGGCTTGAGCGGCGGGTAAGAAGTGCAAAAAGTGACCTGTGCGTAAAGCTACTCGACCCGGACACTTGGACAACGCTTTTCATCCTCTGCTGGTGCTGCGGCAGCGGCATGGCAGGTTACTCTAAAAAAAGATAAAAGTTTTTGCATCCTTGAAATGAAAATCAAGGGTAAGTTTCTCTAATAGATAGGAAGGGGGGCGGACATGGGTGTATTTGGAGGAAAAGGAGTCGATAAAAAGACCTATGTGGCTTTCATCACAGACTATAAAAGCATGATGTACCGCATTGCATTTGGCTATCTCGGCGATGAAGCCAAGGCCTTGGAGGCGGTGGATGAAGCTGTATATTTAGGATATGTTCATAGGAAAGAACTGCGGGAACCCAGTTTTTTCAAGACATGGCTGACTCGAATCCTGATCAATGAATGTTACCGAATCTTGAGAATGGGCAAGCGGGAAGTGATCATGGAAGTCCTGCCGGAACAAGGGCAGTCTTTTCCTGAGGGCACATTATCCATCAAGCTGGCCGTACAAGCTCTGCCTGAAGACCTTAGAAAGGTGATTGTTCTGCGCTATTTCGGCGGCTATACCATTGCGGATACTGCCCTTATACTGGGAATTCCGGAGGGGACGGTAGCCACCCGTAGCCGCAAGGCTTTGAAGATCCTGAGAGTGGAACTGAGTGAGGAGGAAGGGGGAGACTGTTATGACTGAAGGCAACCAAGAGAATTTAACAAAGAGCAGGCATGATGCGGGGCAGGAGTGGCAGGCTTTTATAGCTGAGGCTTATGCAGAGCCTAATCGCTTAGGATCAGTGGAAGATACGTTGGAGAAAAGAATTGGTCAGGGCAAGAGGAGAAAGAGAGCCTTCTATAGTTCTCTCTCGACAGTTGCTGCCGCACTATTATTGATCTTCTTGGTCAATAGCAATTCTGCTTTTGCTCATACCATGTCCCGTATCCCGGTTATCGGCCACTTGATTGAGTATATACAGTTTGATAAAAGCCTGAGCGGGGCCATAGAGAATGAATATATTCAGGAAGTAGCTCTGACTGCCTGGGATGGAGAAAAACAATTATCTCTGCCTTACGTCCTTGCCGATGAAAAAAATTTGGTGCTCTTTTTTCAACTTCCGGATGACTTCGAATTGGCAGCCCATGAGTGGGCCAATATCAGCCTCAAGGAGATGAGGGATGGAGGGACAGGAGAAAAAATCGAAGGCTTTGCCTATTCTTCCTCTAACTTGTCTCCAGATGAACTGGAAAAAAATCATGGTTTTATCATGCAGCGCTATTATTTTTCTGAAGGTGAATTGCCGGAGTCCATCTCCTTTGATGTGCTTTTGGAGCTGGAAATCCTTCCCCAGGAGGAACGAGCCGTTCCCGTAGGGGAATTCGAAGACCATGTTTATAAACCCAATATGAAAGAAGTAGGGATCTTCACCTTTGAAGTTCAATTTGAAGAATTTGCTGAGCCTATTGTTTATGCATTTCATAAGACCTTCAGCATCCATGGGCAGAAGATCACTCTGGAAGAGATGAGAGTCTATCCCACGGGAACGGAAGTGTCCTTTACTTTTGCCGATGACAATACAGCATGGGTCAAGGGATTGAATTTAGCTGTTGAGGAAGACGGGAACATCGTGCTCAAAGGCAGTCAAGGGATTAGCGCCATGAATAAAGAGGATTACAGCGGAATGAGTGTCTTTATCGAGTCGGATTATTTTGAAAAACCTAAGAAACAGGAGCTTCTGATTCAGGGGCTGCGCTTACTGGATAAGGAAGAGGAATTTATTACTGTGGATCTGGAGAAAAAGACCATAACCCCGGCTATTGAGGGAACGGAGTTAAAAGAAGTTATCAAAGGAGAAGGAAAAGCCAACCTGGTTTTTGATACAAAAGTCATGGAAGAGGGTAGCTTCGGTGCCTTTGGTTTCGAATATAGGGATGAAGAAGGAAAGACCTATACCCTGAATGGTTTAGGAACCTTGTCACCTCAAGATTCCTGGATGGAAACACGGATCACGGTAGAATATCCGGAGAGCGGCAAAATTATTTTGCAAAGAACATTAACCCCTCTGCTCATCCTGGAAGAGCCAATCCGAATCGATCTTCCTCAGCGCTAATTCCAATATTAAGCCAATTACAATATTAAATTAATATTTCAGAAGGAGAAACAAAATTGAACTAGAATTATAAATTATACTGGAATTATCAGCGTTTGAAAGGGAGGAATTGAATGAGAACTAAAAAAAGACTTTTCACCATGTCCTTATTTTTAGCGGCAATCCTTGTATTGACAGGATGTACGGCTAACCAAAAGGCAATTTTGGATGCGTCGATGAAGATGCAAAACGTCAATTCTGTACAACAGCATATGACAATGTCCATGGACCTAAAGGGTTCAGGATTGGATCCCATGCTTCAGGAGCAAGTGGATCAAATGGCGGCGATGCTCAATGGGGCGAAAATTGAGCTCGATATGAAGACCAACAGCAATAAAGAGAAAACCGTCCTTCGCGCCCAGGCAGATATGACGATGAGTATGCCGGGACTGGAAATGAAGATGCCTTACTGGATCGATATGGATATGGCGGGAGATCAGCCTAAGCTCCTGGAGATATTCCAAATGCCATCTATGGCTAAAGCTTCCTTGCCGGCAGAGTTCATGAACAAAGAGTATATGGTCATGAATCTCTCCGATACAAGCTCATCGGAATTAAGTACCCTGGATATGACCAAGTTGATGGATTTCAGTGTGAACTTTCAAACAAAATGGACGGACTTTTTGATGGGTTATGCTGCCCGTTTCAACCCTGGTATTGAGGTCGTCAGTGTACCTGTCAATGATCCTTCCACACAGAAATACACCATTCATCTTAATGACAAGGCATTTAAAGAGTTGTTAAGCTACAGCGTCAACCATTTTGCCCAAGATGAAGAAGCTCAGGGTTTTATTCAAGAGTATTTCCAAACGATTTTCGAGCTGACAGGAGGACCGGCCTCTTTAGAAGATTCGATGGATTTTGATGAGAGTTTTCTGGGACCGGAAGAATCCGCTGCGGTTTTGACAGAAATCAACGCGGTCTTAGAATCCCTAAAAGATGTTACCCTGATTGGTGAGAGCGGTATTCAATTGAACTACACCATCACAGACGGTTACATTACCCAGAATAGCGGCAGCATCGATCTGCAGATCGACTTGTCTCAAATTGCCGGCTTGATGAATATTCCCGGTGAAGAAGCAACGGAAATCAGTGGCGTCTTGAATCTTGTCCTAAACTTTGATTCAGAGACTTCAAACATCAATCAACCCATTGACATCCGGATTCCTGAATTAAGCCCGGAGAATTCTTTCGATTACTTTGAATTTATCGAAGCATCTCTCTCTTCATTAGAGCAGGTTACGGAGCCTACTCCGGAACAAGCTACTTCGGAACAACCTTCTGCTCCGGAGCCGGTTCCATCGGTGTCCGAGTCTTCTGAAGAACCCGCTGCACCGACACCCGCGTCTACCCAATATACGGTACAGCCGGGAGATACCTTGTCCACCATCGCGCTTAATCATTATGGAAGCTATGAACATCATGCCGACATCTACCAAGCCAATGCAGCAGCTTTCAAGAAGAGTAATAATCGGGTGGATGCAGGAATGGTCTTAACTCTTCCTGCCAAAGGATTACTGGCTCCCTTGTCCACAGAGAACATAAAACAAGTTTATACCGTTAAATCTGGAGATACCTTGGGAACGATAGCTAAACAGATGTACGGCGACGGTTCCCTCTATACAAAAATTTATGAAGCCAATAAAGAAAGACTAAAGAATCCCAACCTGATCTTTGAAGGACAAAAATTGGTCATACCTAACTAGATTTTTCTTAGAATTTAAAAGGTTATCTTAAAAGAGAGTGAATTACCTCGTCGTAAATCACTCTCTTTTTTATTTTGACCCTGAGGAAGAAGAAAGAAAAAAGTCGAAGATTAAGAGGAAATAAGTAAATTATAAAGAATAGATATAAAATGAAAATTTGAAATATTAAGTGAAGAGAAATTAGAAAATCACAAAGAATGATGAGCAGAGAAAAGTACAAAAGACAAAAGCAAATGAATTTAGGGGGATGAATCATGAATTTAGAGAAGGCTTACTACGAAAGCTCCGCAGGATTATTGGTTACTGATGCAGACTTTAAAGTAATTTGGGCTAATCGTTTCGAAGAAGAGTTTTATAATAAGCCGGTTATTGGGCTGGATGTGGTAGATTGCCATAAGTCTGAGAACAGAGAGAAGATACGTGAATTTATCGGAAGGTTTAAGACTGGTGAAATGAAAGAGTTTACGAAAACTGCCATAGGAATGATCATTACTTATAGCAGTTATACAATTGACGGAGAGTTCGCCGGATTGGTCAGAACAAGAATCAGGATGCCTCAATAAATCTCCTGACAAAATTGCCTATACTTGTAAATCGGTCATCGTTCAAACAGCTGAGGGAATACCCAGCTGTTTTTTTATTGTGGAAAGTATAAACGTATTGACTAAGTGATCATAGTGTATATAATGTATATATACACTATTTTACGCGGCAGGAGGTGATCTTTTGGATATTATTATCAGCAACTCCAGCGGGAAGCCTATTTATGAGCAGATCACTTCTCAAATAAAGAACTTAATTATAACAGGGGAACTCAGGCCTGGGGATGCCCTGCCATCCATGCGCCTCCTGGCTAAAGAATTGCGCATTAGTGTGATTACAACGAAAAGAGCTTATGAAGATTTAGAACGGGATGGATTTATCCAGTCCATCATGGGAAAAGGAAGTTTTGTGACTTCGCAAAATACAGAGTTAATACGGGAAGAGCATTTGCGGAAGATAGAGGAATACCTCCAAAAAGCTATTGAGACAGCAAAGCTCTCAGATATATCCCTGGAAGAGCTTCTGGAGATAACGACTATGCTTTATAAGGAAGGGGAGGAATAAATGGTGAATGTCCTTGAAGTTAAAAATCTATCTAAAAAATATAATGAGTTTCAATTAAAGAATGTCAAGTTTTCCTTGCCCCAGGGCTGCATTATGGGTCTGGTAGGGGAGAACGGAGCAGGAAAAAGTACAACAATAAAGCTGTTGCTCAATTTGATTCGACGTGACGGGGGAGAAGTAGAGATCTTCGGCAAGGATAATTTAACCCATGAGAGAGAGATCAAGGAAGATTTAGGAGTGGTATTTGACGAGAGTAACTTTCCGGATAATATGAATGCCATAGATATCTCTTTAATGATGAAAAATGTCTATAAGAATTGGGATCAGGAGATCTTTGAGGGTTATCTCCGGAGGTTTGCCTTAGTACCAAAGAAAAAAGTCAAAGATTATTCCAGGGGCATGAAAATGAAGCTGTCCATTGCCGTAGCACTCTCTCATCACCCTAGGTTCTTGATTCTCGATGAACCCACCAGTGGATTAGACCCTATGGTGCGGGAAGAGATTCTGGATATTTTCCTGGAATTTATACAAAACGAAGAACACTCCATTCTTATTTCTTCACATATCATCAGTGATCTTGAGAAAATCGCCGACTATATTACGTTTATTCATAGTGGAGAGGTGTTATTCAGCGAAGCAAAGGATCAGCTCCTGGAGGATTATGGGATCTTAAAATGCAGCCATACAGAATTGGACCAATTGGATAAAGAGTTGATCATAGGCTATCGGAAAAATCAGTTCGGCATTGAAGCCTTGGTTAAAAGAAAAAAACTCAAAGGGAAATTCCTGGTGGATTCAGCAGGAATAGAGGATATAATGCTGTTTTATAGCAGGGGGGCAGGAAAATGAAAGGATTGATGATTAAGGATATCTTTGCGCTAAAGACTCAAGGCAAGATACTTTTGGCCTTGTTGGTATTCTATGCCGTGTATTCGATTGTATTTCAAAATCCCAGTATGTTGGCCGCTATGATTATCCTTTTATGTATTATGTTACCGATGACCACAATGGCTTATGATGAAAAAAGCAAATGGGATAAATATGCTCTATCTATGCCCATCCAAAGAAGAACCATTGTCTTAAGCAAATATTGTTTTGCGATCATTGCTGAGCTTTTAGGAGTCGTTATTGTGGGAGTTCTCGGTGGAGTCATTGTCTTTTTTACGGGTGAAATGGAAATCAGGGAACTGCTCATCATGACTCTGGCACTGGGTGGAGTTGGTTTGTTCTTGCTCGCCGTAATCCTGCCTATACTCTTTAAATTTGGTATAGAAAAGGCCAGATTTATTGTACTGCTGGTGTTCTTTATCCCCTCTATGGTCGCAATGATGCTTCCTCGGCTAGGGATTGAACCCCCCAGTCTTGAAACCATAAAACTATTAGGGTATGCATCTCCTTTGATTGTTATAGGTATGCTTCTCCTTTCGATGAAAGCCTCCATCGGTATCTATAATAGAAAAGAGTTTTAAAACATGCTGTGAAGAGTAGAATCTTTGGACTGATGTTCAAGGATTCTTTTTCATTTTGAGGACAATCCTGGTTGATTTAGCATGAAAATTACCTTTATTTGACACACTAACCATACCCAATGGTGGTCCTCTGTAAAATTGCTGTTCAGGAAGGCTAGGGAAGCACATTGTTTAAGGAATTAACTCAAAAAGCCCTTTCTTTAGGAACTAAAAAAAATAGAAATGAAAAAGATGGTCAATGGGGAATCCAATCTGGGCCTTTGGACAATTCTCTCCAGGAAAACCTGCAAAGCTTAAAACAGACCTTTGATCTATGTGCAGACATTTCTTTCCGGGAATTCGAAATTAATGCCGGTAAACCTATCCGTGCCGCACTGATTTATTTTAAGGGAATTACCGATGCTAAACGAATCTCCGAGCAGATGCTGGAACCGATCATGTATGTAGCTCCCGAATTAAGAGATGATGATCAGTCAATAGATAACAAAGCCATTCACTATGTCCAGAATCGCTTAAGCACGGCAGCTAGTGTTGAAACAACCCAGGACATAGGTGAAGTAACAAAAGGGATCTTGGATTCTAAGGTGGCCTTACTGATGGATGGAGTTTCCAGTGCTTTGCTGATGGATGCTCCCGGGGGGAAAACAAGAACTTTAGCCGAACCTGACTCAGAGCCCGTTGTCCGGGGACCTAAAGACGGCTTTGTAGAAAGTTTGTCCACCAATATCATGCTCCTGCGCCGCCGCATACGTACCAGCCTTTTAAAAATGGAGACACTTGAGATAGGGGATTTAAGCCGCACTCAAATCGCGGTATGCTATGTTCAAGGAATTGCCAATGATAAAATCGTTGAAGAAGTAAAGACCCGCCTGAAAAGGATTAAAATAGATGGAATCCTGGCCAGTGGCTATATCGAAGAAATGATTCAGGATGAACCTATATCAAATTTCCCTTTGATCTTTACTACGGAGCGTCCTGACCGTGTTGCCGGCTGTTTGCTGGAGGGAAGAGTGGCGATTTTAGTGGACAATACTCCTGTGAGTCTTGTGGTACCCTGCACCTTCTCGACAATGCTTCAGGCTTCCGAGGATTACTATATTTCTGCCGAATTTTCTACTTTTGTCCGAATTCTGCGCTTTATCGGCCTGAATTTTTCTCTGATGCTCCCGGCTTTAACAGTAGCTGTCTTTTCCTTTCATCAAGAGTTGATCCCTCTGCCGCTTCTCGCCACTGTGGCAGGCGCTCGGCAAGAATTACCCCTTCCCATTTTCATGGAAATTCTTGCCATGGAGATAACCTTTGAGTTGCTTCGGGAAGCGGGAGTCCGTCTTCCCAAAACCATAGGCCAGGCGATCAGTACCGTAGGGGGTATAGTCATTGGCCAGGCTGCAGTAAATGCCGGTTTTGTGTCTCCGTTATCTGTGATTGTAGTGGCTTTGACGGCCATTTCCTCTTTCACGATTCCTAACTATCCGGCAGGGACATCTATCCGTATTTTGCGCTTCTTCCTTCTCGTGTGTTCAGCTATTTTAGGAATCGTGGGAATTATGTTTGCTCTTATGCTCATTCTCTTTCACCTCACTAGTCTGAGATCATTTGGCGTACCTTATCTCAGCCCATTTGCTCCCTACAGTCCCAGAGATTTTAAAGACAGCATCATTCGTGTACCCTGGTGGGCCATGATCACCCGCCCCCGGTTGTATGAAGGTAAGGAACCGGAGCGCCAAGCCCGGAATCAGGGACCTCAAAAGCCTGATCAAGGGGGAGGGGGCTCCCATCAATAAAGAACGAATATCCGATTCACAGTTCACTGTGCTTTTGTTTTTAACGATGATGACAACGGCTGTTCTCTATGTGACCAGTATTACAGTCCAGGATGCCAAGCAGTCGGCTTGGATAGTTCCCCTTCTGGCATCAGGCCCCGGATTTTTTTCCCTATGGTTAATTGTAAAGCTTGGCCGCCGTTTTCCAGAGAAGGATTTAATCCAATACAGTACGGTTATTGCGGGGAAAATTATTGGCAAAATCATTGGGATAGGCTATATTTTCTATTTCTTTGTTTCCGGTTTCTTGATTATACAGCAGTTTACCGAGATTCTCTTTCTCTTCTTTTTGGGGAATACCCCCACATGGTTTGTCGGCCTTTGTTTTCTATTGGTCTGCAGTTATGGTGTTTTGCTGGGTATCGAAGTGATCGCTCGCTCCGCTCAATTTGTGCTTCCGCTGTTTGTGGTTAGTCTGATGAGCATTGCTTTTTTTTCTTTTCGGGATATGCACCTGGAAGAATTACTCCCCCTATTCGAAGGGGGACTGGGCGCGGTGGTTAAGGCATCCTTTGTCCCGGGTTCCTGGTTTGGTGAATGCATTATTCTGGCTTTTTTATTACCGTATATCAATAAGCGCAAAGAGATTTTTCGCAAGGGCTCCTGGGCGATTATAGCTGCCGCCATCTTCTTTACTGGGAACATTCTTTTAACATTGCTTATTTTAGGCCCGGAACTATCAGCCAGCTACGACTTGCCTTTTTGGCTGATGATCCGCTTTATCGAGGTGGGGCGCACTTTTTTGCGTATCGAGACCTTCATCATCTTCCTCTGGATTGCAGGGGCCATTGTGAAGCTTACCTTAGCCTATTATTTGGGATGTACTGTGGTCGCCGAAGTGTTTGGCTGGAGATCCCGTCAATGGATTGTAATTCTTTTTGGGTCGGCTCTATTTGCGGCCTCAACTTTTTTTCTGAACAATGCTGTGGAATTAAACCTGGTTTTGAGCAAATATTGGCCGCCTTTTGCGTATGTCTTCCAATTGGTGATACCAGGCCTTTTATTGGGAGCGGCTTACCTATTTAAGAAAGGAAGAAAAACCCGGTGAAGAAGAAGATTCGCGGATTGCTATTTTTCGGTCTTATAGCAAGTTTACTCCTATTGAGCGGATGCTGGGATAGTAAGGAAGTGGAGGACTTAGCTGTCTCAACCCTTATTGCCTGGGATAGGGTCACCGTCGATGGGAAGGATCTATGGCAGATTTCTACCCGCATCCTGGATTTGACGACAGATCAAACCGGTGGGGGAAAAGGAAAATCCTATGCTCATGAAATTCTGCTTAAAGGAACAGGAATTACTATCCAGGATGCCTTTAACCAACTGGTCATGCGCCTGCCGGCTATGAATTTTATTGAGCATAATGTAGGCATTATTATAGGGGAAAGAGTGGCCCGTGAAGAACTCCCCAACATCATGGGCGCGGACCTGCGTTTTCCCCGCTCTCGTATTAGTGTTGATGTTTTTACTTGTGAGGGAGAAGCCTTTAGGATTCTGCAGACAGAGCCTGAATTGAGTTTCACTCTATCCAAAGAGGTGCGCAAAATTGCGGACAAAACCGCGGAGGAAAGTGGAGCATCCCTCAAAATGACCGCTTTAGATTTCAGTAAGCAGATTATTCGCAAGGACCGGGATGCCGTATTACCCCAGATCAAGGTCTACAACCAGCAGGAAGGAGAAGAGACAGCGGAGCAATCAGTAGTAATTCAGGGGTTTGGAGTGGTTCGTGATACAAAGTTGGTGGGGTGGCTGGGGGACGAAGAAACTTTAGGGTATATCCTCAGTGTCGGAAATCCAACAAGTCCTGAGATCCCTCTTCCAGTGGAGCGGGAAGATATCATATTCAGTTACTTTATTACCAGCGCCAAGGGGCGGATTTCCTCAGGGCTGGTGGAGGGAAAGCCCAAATTTACCCTACATATTCAAACCAAAGGTGTAGTGCACGAAGCAAGTACTCCAATACTGACAGAGAAGGATCGACCGGCGTTGGAAAAGGACATTGAGGAAAAGATTATCGACTTGGTATGTAAAGCTGTCGCCAAGGCAAAAGAATATGATGCAGATATTTTCGGCTTTAATGAACATCTTCATCGCTATCATCCCAGGGATTGGGAGAAAATTGCCCCGGATTGGCGGAAGTATTTTAAGGATGCAGAAATCGAAGTGGAGGTAGAAGCTGAGGTCAAAGCCTTCGGCGCATCCAGTACTGGGTTTAATTTTTAAAATCTTGGCTGATTTTAGTTTTTTGATTAGAAAGGTAGGGCTCCCCCATGTGAGGGAGCTTTATTTTTTTTAATGGTAATTTGTCAGAAGAAAATATAAAATAGGAAATATATATACAACTATACATCAGGATGAAGAGGGGTCAGAGAAACTATGCAAGGAATTATTGAAAGACAGCAAGAAGGAATGGGTCAAAAGCACCTGGGAAGAAAGGGCCTTATCGCCTTTATCGTATTAATGAATATGTTTATTCCTTTATCGATGGACCTGTATCTGCCGGCATTGCCGACCATGAACGAATATTTCGGCAGTAGTGCCGCCATAACGAATTTAACCCTGAGCCTGTTTTTCCTATTTTACGCAGCAGGTATTCTGGTTTGGGGACCTTTAAGCGATCGTTATGGCCGGAAGGTCATCATCATGATGGGGAGCGCTATTTATATTGCCAGCAGTATTGCGTGTGCCCTATCCCCCAGTATTACATTCTTAATTATTTCCCGCGCCTGCCAAGGAATTGGCTCAGGAGGGATTACCTCCGCCTCCATGGCTATAGTTAAAGATTGCTTCACAGGGAAGAATAGGGAAACGATTCTGGCCATCACTCAATCGATTTCCGGATTGGCCCCTATGCTTGCCCCCATCGTCGGCGCATGGATTTTGTATTTCACTGATTGGCGAGGATCTTTTTGGTTATTAGCTCTCATTAGCATAATTAATTTAGTATTAACTATCCTATATAAAGAAACATTGAGAGAAGAAGAGCGCTACCGGGGTAGTCTCTTAGGCTCCTGGAGCCGCTTGGTGGTGGTGGCCAGGAACAAAAGCTTTATTATCCCAGCCCTCATTTTTGCTTTTGGCTCCATCCATTTTATGGGCTATATCGCGGTCTCTTCCTATGTCTATATCGATTATTTTGGTCTCAGTGAGCAGATGTATAGCTACTTTTTTGCTGCCAATGCCTTAATCTCGATCTTAGGGCCGGCTATCTATATCCGCTACTTTATTAATTTCAATAAGAGGGCTTTAGCCGTGTTGTGCTTTGGTGTGGCTGCTTTAAGCGGAGTTCTTATTATGACCTTAGGACAATTGTCTCCCTTTATCTTTTTGGTGGGGATTATCCTCATGTCCCTTACAGGAACGGTTATGCGTCCCTTCAGTACGAATATTCTCATGGAACAGCAAAAAGGGGATGCGGGATCCATGTCTTCCATTATCAATATGTCCTTTACACTATTCGGCAGTTTAGGTATGGCCATCGCCTCCATCTCCTGGGGAAACATCGTCGTCGGCCTGGGTGCCTTAATCGCCATAGGATCAGGGATTTCCATACTTGCCTGGTACGCCTTTATGAAGTCCAGCATTCCTTGTGCCGGGGTAAAAGACAGTCAGTAATTATAAAGCATCGCCAATTTAGAGAACTTATGGAGGCAAAAACATGAGAGCCTTTGTGGGAATTGATTTTACTGAAGAAATTAAGGATGAAATCTATGGGTTTCAACAGAAGCTGAAAGGTTATGCCCAGAGAGGAAGATGGAAACATCGGGATAATTTTCATCTTACGTTAAAGTTCTTAGATGAAATTTCTCCCGCTCAGAAGACAGATATTGATGAAGCCCTGCTGAGACTATGCCAAAGAGAAAGTCCTTTTAATTTAGAGTTAAAGGGCCTGGGAGTATTCACCGGCAAAGAATCCATTCGGGTATTATGGCTGGGATTAGCCGGTGATATCCAGGAGATGGAGTCCCTCCATCAAAAGGTGAGCCAGGCCTTGGTCCTTCTAGGCTTTCCTCCCGAGAGAAGGCGCTTTAGTCCCCATATCACCCTGGGACAGGATATCGTGTTTGAAGGCGGATTTGAGGAAATCAATGCAAAGGTCGAAGGCTTTGAGTTCAGCCCTACCCATGTGGAGAGGATTCACCTCTTTAAAAGTGAGCAAATCCAGTTCAAGAGAATTTATACAAAGATCTCGGAGTATCCTCTGGGCTAAGCGATGATTGAACTGCTTTGAATATTGCTCCAGGCATAAAAAAGGAGCCACGACAACTGTTGTCGCGGCTTCTTTCGTGATCTTATCAGGCTTTGATTCCGTAGGGTGATGGTGATTTGGAAAGCATTGAAAGCTGTCTCCAGGATTTTGCTTTCGGCGTTCACTCTATAAGTTGCGCGGAGCAATCTAATCGCTCAAGACCTCCGCTGCGTCGGGTTCCCGGCTAAATCGGCTCCTGCCTCATAGCCGGTTGGAAACGTCCTGTTTCCAACCCGACTCCGCTGCAGTCTTTTCGCGAAGATTGCTTACCTGCTCGCTTAGAATCCGTTCTCTGCCTTAAAGCAAAATCCTTGGGCTTGTCTTTCGGGTTTGAGTGGCCTGGATATAGGATAAGCTACACGACCCGAGCCGTCTTTTCATCTTCTGCCGGTGCAGTCCCAGCTGGTTTATTGCTTAACCATACCTTTCAGCACGGTCTCTAAAGTGCTTTTCTTTAAAGGTCCCCGGTACCCGGTTACGATATATCCTTCCTCATCAATGAATAGGGTGGTGGGAATGGTGGAAACGCCATAGACAGAGGCAGCTTGGGTGTTCTTATCCAGATAAATAGGGAATGCATACCCTTCCTTTTTCACAAAAGCCTGGCCGGATTCCTCGGTTTCCCGCTGGCCATCCACCAGATCCACCATAAGAAAAGCCACCTCGTTTTTATATTGAGCGTAAGCCTCGTTAAAATGGGGCATTTCCTCACGGCAGGGAGGGCACCAGGACGCCCAGAAATTTAGTACCACAGGCTTCCCTTGAAAATCCGATAATTTATACTCAGCGCCGTCAGTCCCATAGATTGTGATATCAGGGGCCATAGTTTTCTTTTCTTCCTGGGCTGCAGCAGGATCTCCTTCTTGGGAACTGGGCTTTTCTTGTTCCAGGGTGACGGATTCCTGAGTAGACCCATACTTTGCCGATAAAGAAGAATAGACCCCATAAGCTCCCCCTAGAAACAGGACAAAGACGACAATGCCCAGAATCAACTTGGTATTATTATTCATAATTACCTCCTCAAGGATAGTGTTTTTTATCTTTTATAATGTGGATGTGTGATGACTAAAAGGTAAGCAGAGTCAGGAAATATCCCATCATCCCTGTAGCCATTAATACTCCCACCAGAACGAGAAGTCCTCCGGACAAAAAGTTAATAATTCGATAATTTCTCTTAATAAAGCCCAAAGTGGATTTCAGGCGTTCAATAAGCAGAGCGCTGGCCACAAAGGGAATTCCCAGTCCTAAGGAAAAGCACAAAAGCATGAGTATTCCCTTGAGACTTTCCCCTTCGGTAGCGGCGAACATCAAGGCGGAACCTAAAAATGCTCCCACACAAGGAGTCCAGCCGATGGAGAAAATGATGCCGAAAAGCAAAGAGGAGAAAAATCCTAAGTTCACGATCTTCATATTAATCTGCCGATTGATATTGAGAAAGGGAATCCGGATCACACCCATAAAATTGAGCCCAAATACAATCACGATAAGCCCTGTTACAAGATTGATCCCCTGATTATATTCCCGGAAAAAGCCGCCCAAAGTGCCGGCAAAAGCTCCCAGAGTAACGAAGACCAGAGTGAAGCCCAGAACAAAGCCAAGAGCATTGGTCAGGGTTCTCATTGTTTTGTCATCGGATCCTTGTCCTGCAAAATAGGAAATGTAAATAGGCAGCATGGGAAGCAGGCAAGGAGAGATAAAGGTAATAATTCCTTCCAAAAATAAAAGTAGATACTCCACAGGATCATCCTTTCGGTGAAATACATTTGAAGTGAAAACTGAATTGAGTTCCTAGGTTGGGTTGGCTCTCTACAGAGACGCGAATGGTGTGCCGATCGGCAATCTGCTTGGCAATAGCCAGTCCCAAGCCGGTTCCGGTTTTATTCTCCACGGCTTTTGATTTATAAAAGCGGTCAAAGATATGAGGCAAATCTTCAAGGGCGATACCTATTCCTTTATCCCGGATGGTTACGGTATTATTCGCAAAAGTGATCCATACCTCCTCTTTAAGTGGGGAGAACTTTATGGCGTTATCCAAAATAATCAGGAACATTTGACGGAGACGCACATAATCTCCCAGGATAGAACAAAGAGGAGCGTCCTGATCTAATTCTGTTTTTAATACGATATCTTTACTGCGGGCGATATTTTGAGCACTTCGGATCACATCACGGAGCAGATCCCCAAGGTTGATTTCCTCCATCTCCATCTTAAAGTCGGGATTTTGTAAACGGGTTAAATCCAAAAGGTCATTCACCAGGCGCTGTAAAAAGATGCTTTCATTAAGCATTTGCCTATGGTAGTCCTTGATCTGATCCGGATCAGCAATGACTTCATCACAGAGAGCTTCCAAAGAACCCCGGATGACCGTTACAGGGGTTCTAAGCTCGTGGGAGATATTGGCGATGAAGTCGCGACGCTGTTGTTCCAGACGTTCGCTTTCGTGGCTGGCCAGCTCCAAACGCTCACTGAGAATATCAATAGCTGAGGCTAGTTCCCCGATGTCATCTTTTTGCTGAACTCCGGTCTTGGCCAGATAGTCACCCTTAGCCAGTTGAAGAGTGGAGTTTTTCATACGGTTTAAAGGTTTGGTAAATGTATACGCCAAGAGAATGGAAAGGAGAAGGGATAAGAGGAGAGCTGTTCCGATGCTCATGGCTAGAATCCCTGCTCCCTGCCGAAGAGCTTCCTTGGTTCCCTGAATGGGAGAATGAAGAAGCAAGGCACCGACCACGTTATCTCCAGCTTTGATGGGGGCTCCCACAGTTAAGGTAGGGGTATTGAGAAGGGAACTGAAGCCTTCGCTAAAGGTGGTTCTACCCTGAAACACTTCTTTGACAACCTGATCAGCGTCTGCTGGTAAATCGGCATAGTTAATCTGCCGGTTGGTCATATGGCCAATGGTCATAAGCTGCAGGGATTCATCCACGATCCAGACATCTGCCATAGCGATCTTATCAAGGAATTGGAGGTAAGAGCTATATCCTCCCATACCCTGCATCATGCCGCCCATGCCCATACCCATGCCGTGCATCATGCCACCCATACCGCCCGCACCGCTCATGCCGCCTTTTCCGGCCGCGTTGCCGCGGGTATCAGTGGCGGCATTGGAGTTGCTTATTAAAGTCGAAAGAGTCCCGGCAATAGAGACCGCGCGTTTCTCCATTTCAACTTTGTGCAGATGAATCGTCTGATTCTTGAACAACGTCATAAACACACTGCCGATAATGAGTGAGAACAAGAGCAGGCTCATGGAAAAATAAAGGGTGAGTTTAAGGGCGATTTTATTCTTCATTCGTTTTCTCCCCGAATTTATAGCCCACACCCCAAATGGTTTTAATCTCCCAATTTTCATGGGGGAAGGAATCCAATTTGGAGCGCAAGCGTTTAATATGGGAATCCACGGTACGGATATCTCCAAAGTAATCATAGCCCCAAACGCTATTGAGGAGATTATCCCGGGAGAACACTTTGTTGTGATTCGATGCCAAAGTCCAGAGGATTTCGATTTCTTTCTTGGTTAAGGAGACAGGATGTTGGTCAATGGTCACAAGATAGTCGTCCAGATTGATCATAAGGTTATCAAAGGAGAAAACTTGCTTTTTCTGCTCGTCGGTTTGACTGATTCTGCGCAGAAGAGCTCGGATTCTCGCCATCACCTCACCGGGGGAAAAGGGCTTGACGATATAATCATCTGCCCCGATATCCAGCCCCATGATCCTTTCGAAATCCTCGCCCCGAGCGGTAATCATGATGATAGGGACATTTGAGGTTTTACGAATTTCCCGGCAAACCTCAAAACCGTCTACTTTAGGCATCATCACATCCAATAAGACCAGATCGGGTTGAAGCTTATGAAAAAGCTCCAGTGTTTCGCAGCCATCCAAAGCAATATGAGGCTGATAGCCTTCTTTTTTCGCATATTCTTCTAATATCGATGTAATTTGTTTATTATCATCCGCAATTAATAAAGTTAACATAACGATCTCTCCCTAATTGCCTTTAGCCCATTTTACCATAGTATTGTTAAAAACTTGTGTGACAAAAGTCATCCTTCTGGACCGGCGTCTTATTATACTGCTTAATCCGTTTATTAAGGACTGAGAAATACAATGGTTTTGGCTTAGAAAAGACATAGTTCTGTCATAATTTTTGATTACTCTATAATCAAGGATTCAGACAGAATTCTTGACACTATCAGAAAGTATAAACTTGCGTTATATACTTTCTAAGCATAAGGACAACCAACGGCTTTGCCTCACTGGGGATATGGGTCAAAGGCACGGCGAAGCCGGGTTTTCTTTAAGCCTAGGGTATAAAAAATTAGGAGGTATGAATATGACAAAGTTCAAAAAGGCTATACTGATTGGAGCCATCGTGCTCGGAGTAGGGGTATCTTCCTCAACGGTCCTGGCTGCCTCTGCCTATAAGAACCCCGTAGAGGCATTAGCGGGAATCACCGGAAAAACAGTAGAAGGGGTACTTACTGAACACTATGAAACAGGTAAAAGCCTAGGAGCCATGGCCGATGAGGTTGGTAAACTGGATGAATTCCAAAAAGAGCTTTTGGAAATGAAAAAAGATGCTTTGGCTCAAAGAGTTGAATCCGGAGATTTGACACAGCAACAAGCAGATCGAATGATTACATCCGTTGAAGAGAATCAGGCTTATTGCTACGGCGATGGCTATGGTAGAGGACGCGGAATGATGGGATCCGGTTATGGAGGAGGTATGTTTGGTCGTGGCCAAGGCGGCTGCGGCGGATTCGGCTACAATCAAGCCAGATAGTACTTTCTAAAATCATCATTAATAGTAGGATTCTCAATCGGCTTTGTTCCTACACAGGAATACTCCTGCTCTGCTCTTAATTCATGAAGAGACATTGCTTTCTCCAAAGGCCAAAGGGCCCAGGGGAGGGCATTTTTTTATTAATGGCCAGGGTTGAGGAAGGCTGCGATGAAACTAGAGTACCTGTTCTCTTTTATAGACAGCACGTGTCAATAGGCTTGACGACCAAATATAAAACAACTTCCCTTAATTAAGAGGAAGTTGCTTCTAGATAAAAAGTAAGTAAACTAATCCGGATCAGAGATCTTCAATCTGCCAATCAATGGATTCCTTACCTTGGGATACTAAAAAGTTATTGGCCTTAGAAAAAGGCTTGCTGCCAAAAAATCCACCATAAGCAGAGAGTGGGCTGGGATGAACGGATTTTATAATGAAATGTTGAGGATTAGTGATAATACTTTGCTTGGTCTGCGCATTTTTTCCCCAAAGGATAAACACCACGGGCTCTTGGCGCTGATTCAAGAGGAAGATCACTTTATCCGTAAATTGATGCCATCCTATCTGAGCATGGGAATTGGCCTGACTGGCGCGAACGGTCAGGGAAGTGTTCAGGAGTAAAACCCCCTGATCTGCCCATTGTTTGAGGTAACCATGGTTGGGAATCCTACATCCAAGATCGTCCTGCAATTCTTTAAAGATATTTTGCAGGGAGGGCGGAGCCGGTACACCGGGTTTAACAGAAAAGCTTAATCCATGGGCTTGGTTCGGACCATGGTAGGGGTCTTGCCCCAGGATGACCACTTTTACACCTTTATAAGGGGTAAAATGCAGGGCATTAAAAATGTCGTACATATCGGGATATATAGTTCGGGTTCGGTACTCCTGTACCAAATACTTTCTCAGCTTTTGATAATATTCCTGCTGAAATTCATCCTTTAATAATTCGTGCCAATCATTTTTCAATATTTGCATCGTTATCACCCATATTTATTATACCATAGCCCAGGATACGATTGTTTTTTAGTTTTTTGTTTAATTTGTTCGAAAAAATTAATTGAGTATAGTCAGAAAATAGTGTATAAATAACTAAGAGGAGGCATGCGGATGACAATTATTAACAACAACTTAATGAAAAAATTCATTATCATCCTGATTGTCTTTTTCTGTTTGTTCAGCGGCCCAAAACCATCGGTTCAAGCTCAGACCAATCAGCGGGTATTGTTTATCAGTTCGTACTCGGAAAGCTTTGAGACTGTACCGGAACAAATTGCCGGGATTCACGAAGCTTTGGATCCACAGAATATTCTCCTGGATATTGAATATATGGATACCAAGCGGTTTGATACTCAGGAAAATGTCCATAATTTCTTCACTTCCCTGCAATACAAACTGGACCATACCGAACCCTATGATGCCATCATTGTAGGGGATGATCGAGCTCTTGATTTTGCCATGACTTATCAGAAGGAGCTTTTTGCCGAGCTCCCTATTCTATTTTTAGGGATAAATGATATCAACCGGGCGGAAGAGGCAGCGCGCAGCTCATACATAACCGGTATTGTGGAAAGTGTTCCCATCAAAGAGAATATAGAACTCGCCCTGAAATTTAACTCGAATGTCAATCGGGTCCTGGGTCTTGTCGAAAGCAGCATCACCGGGATGGGGGAGAAGGATCAGTTTTATGGTGCGGTAGGATTTTATCCAAGCCTGCGTTTTGAAGATGTAAATATTTCCGAACATACCCAGGAGGAAATGGCGGGTATCCTGCAAGAGATCAAGGATGACACCATTGTCCTATTTATAGGCAGTATGTACAGGGACAAGGCAGGTGTCGACCTATCCATTGATGAGGCGGCAGCCTTTATTAGCGCCAACACCCATGTTCCTGTCTATCGGCCGACCATCGGCGGGGTAGGTCAGGGATTTCTGGGAGGAATGCAGATATCCTATCGTGAGATGGGAAAGCGTGCTGGTGAAATGGCTGTGCAGGTACTCAGCGGAACTCCTGTCCAGGACATTCCGATGATGAACAAGAGTCCTTATCATGCCATCTTTGATTATCAAGTGGTGCAGCAATTTGATCTTCCGGAAAACTTGCTTCCCGGAGATGCATTTTTGCTCAATAAAGAAGTCAGCTATTTTGAGCAAAACATGAAGCTGCTCATGGGTGTATTTGCCGCTTTGTTCATTATGATGATCATTAGCACTTTAATGGGTATCGATAGCCTTAAACATCGTACCATGCAGCGAAAATTGAGGGAGAGCAATGAGGAACTCTCAGCTACTTATGAGGAGCTGGCAGCTACCGAAGAAGAACTTCGTCATCAATATAAGCTTATCGAAGAGAATGTCCAGAGAATCGAGCTTTTTAATCAAAAGTATGAGCACGCCATTTACAGTACCAATAGCGTGGTATGGGAACTGAATCTGAGCAATCGGAATATCTATTTCTCCCAGAACTTTCAAAACTGGCTTTCCCATCCCTTTCCATGGATGGAGCCCTTTGATGTGCTCATGAAAAAATACCTTGATGAAAAGACCGCCCAATTGATTAATGACGAAATAGCAGCTTATCTGGATGGAAAAAAGAGCGAGATTATGGTTGAGTTTCCGGTTAAGCCCAGCTCGAATCAGCCCCGGTGGATAAAAGCCCATGGCAAATCCATCCAGGGAAGTGGCGAAGAGGAGGTCATCCTTTACGGAATTCTAACGGATGTGACGGAAGGGAAACGGCAGCAGGAGCATATTGATCACCTTGCCCATTATGACTATCTGACCAATCTGCCCAATCGTATGTCCTTTATGAAAACACTTCAAGAAGAGGTGGAAAAGGGTCAGCCTTTATACATTATTCTGATGGATATTGATAATTTTAAGGAAATCAACGATACCTTAGGTCATGTTTGGGGAGATAAGGTCTTAAGGTCAGTAGCTCAAAAGCTATCGGATAATGCCTGCCCTAATATGTTTATCTCCCGATTCGGTGGCGATGAATTCCTCGTGCTGATTACGAATCGGGATGGTTGTAGCATGGAGGAGTGCATTAAACATATTCGTACACTATTCGAGCAGCCCATTCCTGTTGATCGCAATGAGTATACGATTAAATTTAGCATGGGGATTACCCGTTATCCCGAGGACAGCACAAATATTGATCAGCTGATTATGAATGCAGATACCGCTTTATATCAAGTCAAACGCAACGGCAAAAACCATCATCTTCTTTACAATAAAGAAATGCAGCAGGAACTCCGCAATAAAGCAGTTACGGAAGGAATTATTCAGAAGGCAGTCCAGGAGGACGGGTTCTACCTGGTTTATCAGCCTCAAGTCAATGTAAAGACGGGTGAGATAGAGAGCTTTGAGGCCTTGGTACGTTTAAAGCACCACGCTATTCCTCCTGATGTATTTATTGGTATCGCTGAGGAATCGGATCTGATCTGCCAGATCGGCAGAGCAGTGACTAAAGAGGCCATTCGTCAGGCAGCAAATTGGCGGGATAAAGGCCATCCCCGCAAACCCATCTCGATCAATTTCTCCAGCAAACAGATTAGAGATAAGGATTATCTTCAGTTCCTCATCAATACCTTGGAGGAGTATGAGTTAGATCCTCAGTATTTAGAGATTGAAATTACGGAGAGTATCTTACTGGAGGAGACCGAACTTACTCTGGAGCTCTTGGAGCGGATCAAAGAATTGGGTATAAAAATAGCTTTGGACGACTTTGGCACAGGTTTCTCCTCACTCAATTATCTGACCTACATACCGGTGAATAAGGTGAAATTGGATAAGAGTTTATGCGATAAGTTCTTAAGCCCCGATAATATCAAAGTTATCGAGAGCATTATCTCTCTGGCTCATAGCCTTAACTTGGTGATTACCGCCGAAGGCATTGAAGAGCAATGGCAGTATGAGCAATTAAAAGCAAGCGGCTGCAATACCATTCAAGGGTATTTGTTCAGCAAACCTTTAATAGCAGAAGAAGCAGAAAAAATCTATGAGAAGAACTTTTTACATTTGATTTAAGATGTAATTCTTGGATACGCACACTTTTTTCGGCAATACTAGCGAAAAGGAGTGTGATTCCTATGAATGGAAATGCTGAGCTCTTAAATTTCATCTACCAGAACTCTCAGATGGGTGTGTCAACCCTTAACCAATTGATAGAAATCGTTGAAGATGACAAGTTCAAAAACCATCTGAAATCTCAATATAAGGAATATCAGGAAATCCATAAGGCAGCTAAAGACATGTTGAATGAAAATGGTTTTGATGAAAAGGGTATCAGTACTTTGGAGAAAATACGTACCTACCTGATGATTGGCTTTGAGACTTTGACTGATAAAAGCCCTTCTCATATCGCCGAAATGCTGATTGTCGGCAGCAATATGGGTATAATCAATGCAGTGAAGAATATCAAAAAATATCAGGACGCTGAGCCGAATATCCTCAACCTAATGGAACGACTCTTGCGTTTCGAAGAAAATAATGTGCAGGAGTTGAAAGCATTTTTGTAAGTTCTCAAACAAGACCGCATTAAGCCCCAGAGTCCTTTGATACAAAGGGTCCTGGGGCTTTTGGCCGATCTAGGGAAAGGATATGAAAGCAGGCTCCCTAAGTATCCGAAAGAAGTCTCCAGGATTTTGCTTTCGGCGTTTACTCCATAAGCTGCGCGGAGCAATCTAATCGCTCAAGACCTCCGCTGCTGTCTTTTCACGAAGATTGCTTTCCTGCTCACTTGAATCCGTTCTCTGCCTGAAATCAAAATCCTTGGGATGCTTTTTCAGGGCTTGGGGGCAGAGCGATGTGGAAAGCGGTGCTAAAAAGGACCCGTCAGCGTAGCTTTACACACAAAAGGGAGCTATTGAGTGAACGTTGTGCGGAAAGCTACCTGACCCGACCTAACCTAACCCCGCCTTTCATTCATCTGCAGGTACTACGACAACAGCATAGCCAACTTCCCGGAAAAGACTCGCAAGCGTAACCCAACTCCCCACAGCCAAACATGGCTAAACCCAAGTATCTGTTGTAAACTCAAGAGAGAACATCAATCATCTTCCCAATCTGCATATACAAGTGAGGTTAGACAATGAAAGATGTCACAGCTGCCATTATAGTTAAAGGTAAAAAAGTCCTGATTGCCCGAAGAGCTCCCGGTGAAAAGCATGCGGGAGGCTGGGAATTCCCCGGAGGGAAAGTGGAAACGGGGGAGACTCCCGAGGCCTGTTTAAGGCGTGAGCTTTCTGAAGAGTTTGGGATAGAAACAGAGGTGCAGGAGTATATCCAATCAAGCCTCTATGAATATCCTCAAGGATCAATCCGTTTATTAGCCTATCAAGTCAAGATCCTCCAAGGGGATATCCAGCTGCGGGTCCACGACCGATATGAATGGGTTAGTGTTAATCAGTTGCTGAATTATGAGCTGCTTCCGGCAGATGTGCCTATAGCACACTATTTACAGGAGTATTTAATTCGAACAATGATTTAAGAAAATCTCGGGCATCCTTATGCTAATGAATGTGCCCGTGATGTATATCCGGGGTGTGATGATGGCAATGAGCCAGTGGTTTGTGAGTATGGATGTGGCTGTGCTCACCATCAAAGGAATCCGGGTGAGGATGATTATGATGGTGATCTTTATGGGAATGGCGGTGCTCATGAGTGAGGGCAGGATGCTCATGAAGATGCTCATGATCTTCACTGGAGGCTAAATAGGCTCCTGCAATCATAACCCCTAAGGCGATGAGAAAAGAGGGAGTGGGTATTTCCCTGAAGATCCCAAAGGATAAACCAACTCCGATGAAAGGAGCCAGTGCATAATAAGCACTGGTTCTCGCTGCGCCTAATTCACGTTGTGCCCGCACATAAAAGAAGATACTCAATCCATAAGCGACAAAACCCAGCAAAAGTGCACATAAGCTATACCCGATACTGCTGAACCCTTCTTTAAGGAGCAGTGCTAAAGCTAAAGCCCCCATACCCGAGCCTAAGCCTTTAATAATGACGATATCCATGGGGTCTTTTATGGAGAGCTTTCTCGTGCAATTGTTTTCAAATCCCCAGCAAATGCATGACAGCAAAACAAAGATTGATCCTAGGGAGAGTGTAAAGTTGCTGAGATCTTCCACAGAAAGAATAATGCTGGCCAAAGTAATTAAGGCGAGTGCGGCCCATAAGCGCTTGCCTATGGATTCTTTGAAGATAAGTAAGGCAATGAGAGAGGTTGCCACAATTTCAAAATTTCCTAAAAGAGAAGCATGAGCTGCTGAGCTTAAAGCTAAGCCCACCATTAAAAATACGGGAGCGGCAATATCCAAGACAATCATGGCCAAGACATAGGGGAAATCCTTTTGGGTGATTCGGGCTTCCTTAACTTCCGATCCCTGTGTACGGCTAAATAAGCGAACAGCACACATCCCCAGTCCCGCGCCCAGATAGAGGAGGGCAGCCATCATGGTAGGGGAGATTTCCGCCAGTAACAATTTAGAGACAGGAGAACTAATGCCAAAAAGCAAGGCGGCGAGGACGGCAAAGAAAATAGCTGAGGTCTTTTTTGGTTCCAATGAAACACAACTCCTTTAAGAGTAAACAGTTCAAGCCTTATTTTAATTATAGGTGGGGTGGTCAAGACTTTTCAAGTCCTGAAACATGGATAAGAAAAAAAGCACGGATCGCCCTTTAAGGGCGACCCGTGCTTACCGACAAGGTCGGACTCATAGACCTGCTGATCCATTAACCTTAGTATGCTTAACTTTAGTACTTAATGAATTTATCCCCGGGTACATTACAGATAAAACACTTTTCGGGGACGATTTTCTCGATGTTGCCACAGACAGGGCAGAGGTAATAGAAGACTTCTTCGTTTGCGTCTAAGTTCTCTAAAGCATCTTTATAGAGCTTGGCATGGACTTCTTCTGCTTTCATTGCAAAAGTAAAGGTGGTCACTGCTGCTTTATTGCCTTCTTCTTCAGCGACTTTAATAAAATCAGGGTACATGCTTTCGAACTCATAGGTTTCACCGGCGATTCCATCCTTCAGATTATCCACGGTGGAACCTACTTTACCAGCGAGCTCCAATTCCCTGAGGGCATGCAGGGTCTCAGCATCAGCCGCTGCCCGAAAGAGTTTGGCGGCGTTGAGGTTACCATCTTTTTCGGCCTTTTTTGCGTAAGCAAGGTACTTTCTATTGGCTTGGGATTCACCGGCAAAAGCATCCATAAGATGTTTTAATGTTCTTTGTTGGTTCATTTGTTAATCCTCCATTCCTTATATAACTAAAGAGTGATGGGTTCCTCTAGTATAAACTAGATTCTACAGTTTCATTAAATTTCCTCTAAAGAAATTACCGGATGATATACATACATAATACAAAACCGGTTCGGGTTGACAAGCTGTCTTATGTTATTGTAGACTGAAGATAAATTCATAGTGAACCTCACTTTTCAGGTGGGGTAGAGGTTGCGATATTTAACAGTCCTTTTTGGAGCACGAGCAGCGAGGAGAACAAGGAGAAGGAAATATCGCCGAAGCTTTTAATACGCTCAGTATTATGGGCTGGGTCTGCAGTGAACAACTGCAGAACTGTCTCAATAGACGTCCCGGTTTATTGAGTTGTGCTATCTCGGCGGGGGAAAAGAGGGGTTTAAGGGCAATAGGACTTTTGCGACCTGAGTACCAACTCAGGTCTCATTTATTTTTCACACTATTTAATATTTTATGAAAATCAGGTAATGAGAAGAAGGAGAGGGTTCAGCAATGAAGAGAAAATTATCATTAGTCATGGCAGGGGTACTTGCGGCCATGCTGTTGGTCACGGGCTGCAGTTCAGGTAGTCAGGGAAATGCCCAAACACCGGCCGCGGGAAATGAAGGCAATACATTCAAAGTCGGCTTGGAGGCAGGTTATGCCCCCTTTAACTGGACTCAGATGGATGCTGCCAACGGCGGAGTCAAAATTGAGGGCGGCGCTGAATATGCCGGTGGTTACGATGTGGAAATCGCCAAAAAGATTGCTGAAGGTTTAGGAAAAGAACTGGTCATTGTTAAAACCGAATGGGATGGTCTGGTTCCTGCTTTAACTTCCAGGAAAATCGATGCGATTATCGCCGGGATGTCCCCGACTGAAAAACGGAAAGAAACTATTGATTTCTCCGATATTTATTACCAGTCCGATCTGGTTATGGTGGTAAAGAACGGCAGCAAGTATGAAAACGCTACCTCTCTGAAAGATTTTAATGGGGCTAAAATTACGGCTCAGTTAAACACCTTCCACTATGATGTCATTGAGCAGATCGAAGGGGTTGCCAAACAAACCGCTATGGATAACTTCCCGGCTATGCGGGTAGCTATACAATCAGGCATGATTGACGGCTATGTTTCCGAGCGTCCGGAAGGGGTCAGTGCCCAAGCGGCCAACAGTGATTTCAAAATGGTTGAATTCACCGATGGATTCCAAACATCCCCTGAAGATACAGCCATTGCTGTAGGAGTGAAAAAGGGCAGCGAACTTACAGCCAAAATCAATGAGATCCTAAAAGGAATTTCTGAACAAGAGCGCCTTCAAATCATGGATAAGGCAATTCAGAATCAACCTGCAGCTAACTAAGGCACTTTAAAGGACATTTTTATTCCGCTGCGAATAATGTTTCATAAAACCGGCTACATTTAATGCAGTCGGTTTTGTGATGTTTTCTGCGAATGCCCTGTTACTTATAAGGTTATTGATATATTTATAAGGAGGAGAATGATGAGCTTAGATTGGTTCATACGCATTGTATCCGAAAACTGGCCCATGTTCCTGCGTGGAGCGGGGTTCACCCTATTAATCTCTATCATTGGTACTATCATCGGCTCCCTCATCGGACTTATTATCGGTGTTATACGCACCGTCCCCATGCCGGAACGGGGGATGAAACGCATCTTTCTGAAAGTGGTCAATGCTCTTTTGGCAAGCTATATTGAGTTCTTCCGGGGAACCCCTATGATCGTTCAGGCTATGGTCATTTATTACGGATCGGCGTTAGCCTTTGATATCCATATGAACCGCATCTTTGCGGCTGTCTTTATTGTGTCTATTAATACCGGAGCCTATATGTCGGAGATCGTTCGCGGGGGAATTATATCCATTGATAAAGGACAATTTGAAGCGGCACATGCTATCGGTATGAATCATATCCAGACCATGACCAATGTGGTTTTGCCTCAGGTTATCCGTAATATTCTTCCGGCTACGGGGAATGAATTTGTAATCAATATTAAGGATACTTCCGTTCTCAATGTGATCTCCGTGACGGAATTGTATTTCCAAACCAAGTCCATTGCCGGGAACAACTTCCGCTACTTTGAATCTTTCGCTGTGGCCTGTATCATCTATTTCATTATGACCTTTACGATCACCCGTATTCTTCGTTATATCGAGAGAAGAATGGACGGACCGGAAAGCTATACTATGAATCAAATGCAGGTTCAAACGGCTGAGAGTATGCTGCGCAGAACCAAGACCTGATTGAGGAAGGAGGAAAAACCTTGGAAAAAATCATTGAAGTTCACCATTTAAGCAAATCCTTCGGCGCCAATGAAGTCTTGAAGGATATCGATTTTTCGGTGCGCAAGGGAGAAGTGGTCTGTATCATCGGTTCCTCCGGCTCAGGGAAGTCCACGCTTCTGCGCTGTATTAACCTTTTAGAAAAACCCAGCGGCGGCCAAATCATCTATAAAGGCGAAAACATTCTGGATGATCAGCACGATGTCTATCAATACCGCCAAAAACTGGGGATGGTCTTTCAGCAGTTCAACCTGTTTAATAACCATAATGTCCTGAACAATTGCCTGGTAGGGCAGATCAAATTATTGAAGCGTTCCAAGGCCGAGGCCGAGGAAGTAGCCATGAAATACCTGAACGTTGTGGGAATGGAGCAATACATTAATGCCAAACCCAAGCAATTGTCCGGAGGACAAAAACAGCGGGTAGCCATTGCCCGTGCTCTTTCCATGGAGCCGGATGTGATGCTGTTCGACGAGCCCACCTCCGCCTTGGATCCGGAGATGGTAGGGGAAGTTCTGAAAGTTATGAAGGAATTGGCCGAATCGGGGTTGACCATGTTGGTGGTTACCCATGAAATGGGCTTTGCCAAAGAGGTTTCCGATCGAGTCGTCTTTATGGATAAAGGGGTTATCGCTGAAGAAGGGCCGCCGGAGGAGATTTTTAATAATCCGAAGCAAGAGCGGACCCGGGAGTTCTTAAAACGGACGTTAACTCCCCAAGTTTAATATGTGATAAGACAATACCCTCAAGACTTCAAAAGCTTGAGGGTATTTTTTTAGCGTTGCTCCAGATCCTCCAGGATAATCTTAAACTGGGTCTCATAGAGGAGTTTATAGAGTCCCTCCTCCTCGACCAGATCCCAATGGGTCCCCCTTTGGACGATTTCTCCATCCTGTAAGACGATGATTTCATCCACGGCCATAATAGTGGAAAGCCGGTGTGCGATAATAACACTGGTTCTGCCTCTGATAATAGGTTCAATGGCTTCCTGAATGAGGGACTCGCTGATAGAATCCAGGGAAGAGGTGGCTTCATCCATAATCAGGACTTTGGGATTCTTCAAAAGAACCCTGGCGATGGAGAGGCGTTGTTTCTCCCCGCCGGATAATTTCAATCCCCGGTTGCCTACTAAAGTGTCAAAGCCCTCAGGAAGAGTGCGGATAAAATCATAGATATTGGCTTCCTGACAGACTCTGATCAAGTCCGCTTCTTCGGCCTGCTCATTGGCATAGTGGAGGTTCTCACGAATGGTTCCGTTGAAGAGATAGGTGTCCTGGGAAACCATGCCAATGTTCTGGCGCAGAAAGTTCAGGTCAAGGTTCCGAACATCCTGCCCATCCAGGAGAACTTTACCTTCGGTCACATCATATAAGCGAGGGATGAGGTTGACCAAGGTGGATTTTCCTGTTCCCGAGGGCCCCACAATAGCCACGGACTTTCCTTTTTCTATGGTTATATTGATATCCTTCAGGATGGGCTTTCCCTCATACTGAAAAGAAACATGGTCAAAGATGATTTTTCCTGCACACTCCTTGGGGACGATAACCTGGGGGGAGTTTTTAATTTCAACGGGGATGTCAAAATACTCAAAGATTCTGGAGAAGAGGGCCAGGGAACGGATGATATCCACCTGAATGGTTAGAAGGACATTCACAGGAAGATACAGACGTCCCAGCAGTGCTACGACAACGGTAATATCCCCTACAGTCAGGTCTGAGCCCATTTTGATAATGAGGAAGCCACCGGCTAAGTAGATGATCATGGGTCCCATATTGGTGAAGGTATCAAAAATGACCCGGAACCATCTGCCCACGAGAATTTCCCGGATGCTTAAACGGGTGATCTCCCGATTGATTTTCTCAAATTTTGTGTACTCCTTATCCTCACGGGTAAATAATTTAACCAAGAGTTGACCACTGACACTTAAGGTTTCATTAAACAATTGGTTGGAGGCATCCGTTTGCTCCTGCTTGGCCATGGTGAGGGACCAGCGGCGATTTCCCACTTGATTGGTGGGGAGGATGAACAAAGGGACGATGATAATACTGATCAAAGCCAGGACCCAATTCTTTTGGAAGAGGGCGGCCAGGGTTGTAACGAGGATAATGGTATTGCTGACAATTCTGGTCAAGGTACCCACAATGACGCTTTGAACACCATTGATATCCGTGGTCATACGGGTAATGATATCTCCTTGATTATTATTTGTGAAGAAACGGTGGGACATCTGCTGCAAATGGCTATACATCTGATTTTTCATATCGTAGATAATATGTTGAGCGACCCAGGTAGTCAGGTAGTTTTCGAGGACATTAATTAAGTTAGAGATGATCAAGACGGTAAAAGAAAGGAGGATCAACTGGGCCAAGAGGGAAAAATCTTTACCGATCAACCCCTCGTCAATAATACGTCCGGATAATAAAGGAGGAAGGAGTCCAAGGAGGGATGAGGTAATGATAGCGAAGAACACTAAGGCAAGCCTTGGCCAGTAAGGCAGAAGATAGCTCAAAATTCGTTTGAGAAAAGCTTTAGTCAGTTTAGGCCTATTGAGTTTTTCTTCTTCAGTCAGCGGGGAGTGAGCGCTTCGCCCCGGGGGTCTGCCATACCGCATGAGAATCTCCTCTAATGACATTTTAATATCATTATAATTATAGGGTATTATTTGGCTGATGTCACTTTGACTTAAAAGGGAATATTATGGAGCAGTGGGGGGAAACAGGTTGAATATTAATGGAAGATGGTATAATATTGACAATATGGCGTTTCCATGGGGGAGTAGTTAGCATAGCCGTGGCTATGTGGCAAGTCAACATAATGACCACTCGGTCTGGCTTGTCTTAAAAAACAAGACTCATGAGTAGTTCTTAAAGCTACCCGTGGGTCTTATTTTGATTCCGATGGATTTATTAAGTAAAATTCATGGCATCCGGGGAACCATAAAATTAAGTTAAAGCAAGGAGTATGATCATGGGAAATCTGGCGTTATTAATCATTGCCATAGGGCTTTCCATGGACGCTTTTGCTGTGGCTATCAGCAAAGGTTTGTCCATGCGGCGGATGAGCTATAAGACAGCATTAATTACGGGAGCTTTTTTCGGAGGATTTCAGGCTTTAATGCCTCTCATAGGCTTTGTGTTGGGAACGCGGTTCGAGTCCTATATTACGGCAATCGACCATTGGATTGCTTTTATCCTCCTTTCTCTGATCGGTTTGAATATGATTAAGGAGTCCAGAGGTCCCTGTGAAATCATCGAAGACCGGTTTAATCTTAAAGAGATGGTCACTCTGTCCTTAGCCACAAGCATTGATGCCTTGGCTATTGGGGTTACCTTCGCCTTTTTGCATGTGGACATCCTACCCGCCGTATCCATGATTGGTGTAACTACCTTCGTTTTTTCCTTCTTGGGGGTTAAGATCGGTAATGTTTTTGGAGAGTGCTATAAGTCCAGGGCTGAGTTGGCCGGTGGGGTGATTCTGATTTTGATGGGGGTTAAGATCCTTTTAGAGCATCTGGGCTTCCTTGGCTAGTCACGTTTTAAAGTATATTTAAGCTAGACAGGATAGAATAATTGGAAATAAGGCCCTGGTCTATCCCATGGAAAAAGGGAGGGGTATGATGCGATTATTATTAGCCGAGGATGAACTGGAACTCGCCAATGCTTTAACCATGATTCTCAAGCACAACAATTATTCTGTGGATGCGGTATATAATGGGGCTGATGCTCTGGATTGGGCTTTGGCCGGAAACTATGATGGAATCCTCATGGATATCATGATGCCAAATGGGCTTGAGGTTCTCACCAAGCTTCGGGAAAAGGGGATTTCTACCCCGATCTTAATGCTTACGGCAAAAGGGGAAATCGAGGACCGGATCGAAGGTTTGGATCATGGGGCAGATGATTACCTCACGAAGCCTTTTGCCATGGGGGAATTATTGGCACGAATTCGTGCCATCACCCGGCGCAAGACGGAATTTGCCCCCAATCTCCTGACCGTAGGCAATTTGCAGTTGAATCGGACAAACTATGAACTATCCAGTGAGAAGGGTTCCCTACGGTTAGGGAACAAAGAATATCAGATGATGGAAATGATGATGAGCAGTCCTAATCGGCTGATCTCCACAGAGCAATTCAAAGCGGAAGTATTGAAGATTGTATTGCGCTGACCAGCTTGAAAGAATTGAGAAAAAACAGCATCACTCAAAGCGATGCTGTTTTTTCAATAATAAAAAGCACGATGTTATCATTTTATTTGCTCTTTTTTCAGCCGGAATTGATATTAATCAAGGTTCCTTTCTTCGTTATGATTTAGAATAAAAGCATTAAAAGAAGAACAACGGATACGAAGGGGGATATTTCTTATGAAACAAACAATCACAATCAACGGTCAAACAGAGCTTGGCGAACTTGTAACTTTTTTTCCTGCCATTACTTCACGCTTGAATGATCTGCATATTGACTACTGTTGTCAAGGGGATCGCTCCCTCGAATCAGCTATCAAAGAAGCAGGTCTGTCGATCGATTTCATCGCAGAAGTACAGAACGCGTACAATAATTATTTAGCAAAACCAGACAAGGAACTACCGGTAACTGAGCTTTCTGACGAAGAGCTCATTGACCTCATCCTTGATACACATCATCTAACCGAGCGTGCTTTATGGAAGGAGCTGGATAAGCAAGTTAATTTGATTTTGCTCGTCCATTATGAGCATGGCAAGGACTTGATGCTGAATGTGCACCGCAGCTTCAGCGAATTAAAGATGGAGTTAGAGGAGCATTTCGCAAAAGAGGAGAAGGAACTTTTCCCCGCGATGCTTAAAGAAAATAAGATACCTGAAGATCGTGCGGCCATAAGGGCACTGATCGACGAATTAGAAGGTGAGCACGATGGTGCCGGTAAGATTATTAAACGTTTAATCAAGGAAACCAACGATTTCACACCACCGGAGTACGCCTGTCCTACAGTGAAAGCAGTTTATCAGAAACTCCATGAGCTGGTTGATGATATTTTCCTGCATATCGCCAAGGAAAACAGCGTTTTATTCAAGCGTTACTAAATCTGAAGGAGTGATGCTACTATGGCAAAAGCAGAATTTCAATTAGAGCCCTTAACTTGTCCGACCTGTGTCAAGAAAATTGAATCCACACTGACCAAGGCCAAAGGGGTTGATTCGGTAAAAGTATTATTCAGCTCCAGCAAGGTAAAAACGGAATTCGATGATACCCAAACGAATGCCGAGAAACTAAAGCTAACGATTGAAAACTTAGGTTATACAGTATTAACTTCGAAAGTCTCTTAAATAATTTATTTTGCGATGGCCTTGATCCAGCAGGCTGGGGTGGGATTTCAATTCCAGATCTAAATAACAAAAAGAAGCGAGGCAGGGCCTCGCTTCTTCTGCGTGCGACAGGCAGTCGCGCTGACTCACTTAACGGGTCTTTTTTAGTCTAATCTTGATTTTAATCAAGGCGAATAGATCGGATTTGCACTATGATTAGGTTCATCAGAAAGAATTCTTAAGGAGGAACAGACATGAGCAAAGTTCTATTTCAGATAACACCACTGAGCTGTCCCGGCTGTGGCAAGCAAATCCATGAAAAGCTAATGGAACAGGATGGTGTCATAATAGTGAAGGTCTTTCCGAGACTTGGCAGGATCCGCACAGAATTCGATGAGGCAAAGACAAATGCGGCACATTTAGAGGGTCTGATCGGCAGCTGGGGTCACGCCGTGGAGCTTAAAAAGCTCAAAAGGGGGTATGAAAATGATGAAGCATATTAATAAGCATAAAAACCAGATGACAGCAATTTCCGGTATCCTTATCGTGCTTGGTTTCCTGCTTTCATTAGCAGGATATGAAAGCTATAAGGATTTGGCTTTGATCACGGCGACCCTCATCGCCATTATTCCTATCGCCCTCAAGGCTTTCCAAGCGCTGCGCATGAAGGCCTTTAGTATTGAACTCTTGGTGACGATCGCCGTCATGGGTGCCCTTTATATTCATGAGTACACCGAGTCTTCAGTTGTTACGTTCTTGTTTTTATTTGGTGCCTACTTGGAAGCACGTACTCTGGAAAAAACCCGTTCTTCTTTAAAAGCACTTGTGGATATGGCGCCACAGGAGGCAAATGTCATTCGTGAAGGGAGAAATTTGACGATACCTGTGGAGGAAGTCGTCAAAGGTGATCGGGTTATTATCCGCTCTGGAGGCAAGGTTCCTGTTGATGGCAGTATCGTGTCCGGTAAAGCGACCTTGAATGAAGCGGCTATTACAGGTGAATCTGTGCCGGCCTCGAAAGAGATAGATGATAAGGTTTATAGTGGTACTATTGTCGATAATGGCTATATAGAAATTATTGCTGAAAAAGTTGGGGATGATACTACTTTTGCAAAAATAATCGAGCTTGTGGAAGAAGCACAAGAATCAAAATCAAAAACCCAAAAGTTCTTGGATAAGTTTTCAAACTACTATACACCGGCTATAGTCATCTTATCGATCATCGTTTATGCGCTTACCCGTAACCTCCATTTAGCAATTACCTTCTTAGTTGTCGCTTGCCCTGGTGCTTTGGTCATCGGGGCACCTGTGTCCACTGTTGCCGGAATTGGCAATGGTGCTAGAAACGGTGTCCTTGTCAAAGGCGGAGAGGTTATGGATCGCTTATCTAAGGTTGATACAATTGTCTTTGACAAAACGGGTACCCTAACGAAAGGAAAACCGGCAGTAACAGATATGAAAAACTTCTCTAATCTGGAAGCCAAAGAATTGCTCAGATTGGTGGCGAAGGCAGAAACTATTTCTGAGCACCATCTAGGACAAACGATTGTCAAAGAAGCGAATAAGAGGAATTTGAGCCTTGAAGGAGAAGTGCTTAACGGTGAAGTAATTAAAGGCAATGGCATTCGAGCACAAGTTGACGGTTACGAGCTGGCGATTGGTAATCGGAAGCTAATGGATGCGGGAAATATCCAGGTTAGTGATGAGGCTTCAGCTTATGCCCTTCAACGTGAAAAAGCAGGAAACACGGCAATATTCGCGGCGGTAGATGGCCAGGTTGCCGGTATCTTCTCCATAGCCGACCAGATCCGTGAAGATGCCCATCAAGCTTTAGCGGAACTGAGAAAGCATGGTATCAAGAAAATGGTGATGCTGACCGGGGACAATAAGCATACCGCTGAGTTAGTTGCCGATGAACTCGGGCTGGATGAATTTCAGGCAGAACTACTACCGGAAAACAAAGTGGAATTTGTTAAGAAGTTGAAAGCGGCTGGACATGTCGTGGCGATGGCAGGGGATGGAATTAATGATGCACCGGCTATTGCGACAGCCGATATAGGCTTAGCCATGGGTGAAGGCGGTACCGATGTATCCATGGAAACAGCGGATGTGGTCCTGATGGCGGATAAGCTCATGCAGTTCTCTCATGCCTACGCACTTGCCAAGGCGACGGTGCGTAATATGAAGCAAAACACATTCTTTGCAGTGGCCATTGTCTTTATTCTCTTAGCTGGGGTATTGTCGGACTATGTTCATTTGGCATCGGGGATGTTTATCCATGAAGCCAGTATTTTAATCGTGATCCTTAATGCCATGAGACTGATGCGCTTCAATCATAGAAGCGAAAGTGTCGAAATCGAAATGAGATAACGAAGGAAAGCGAATTGGTATAATGCTAGGAGAGGAAAGTTGAAATGAGCAAACATGAGTGCGGTCATGGGCATAATCACGGGTGTGAATGTGAGGGACACACATCATGTGTCTCATTGGTACCGATATTTAATCATCTCGAAGCTGAGCAAATGGCTGAAATCACGGAAGCTGTTCAATCAGATTCCTACAAAAAGGGCGAGGTCATTTATCGGGCCGGGGATCAATCCGATTCACTCTATATTGTCAGAAGTGGGAAAATCAGAGTTTATCGTTTATCAGAATCTGGCAAGGAACAGTTGGTGCGTTTTTTGAGCCCAGGGGATTTCACAGGTGAACATGCTTTGTTCAGTGAGTCTGTTCATGAGTCCTATGCCGAAGCAGTGGAAAACACGGAGGTTTGTCAGATAACGCGCACGGATTTACAGAAGTTCCTTTTGAAATACCCCTCAATTTCTTTGAAAATCTTAACGGAATTCTCGAGCAGGCTGGAAAAATCGGAGAAACAAACCACAAGAGTCTCAACGGAGAAGGTGGAAACCCGGCTTGCTCTTTTCCTGGCTGAGTGTATCGATAAAGAAGAAGCGTCGATGGAGTTTGTACTTCCGATGAGTAAAAGGGATCTGGCTTCCTTCCTAGGGACAACGCCGGAAACAATCAGTAGGAAATTAACGGAATTTGAAGACGCGGGATATATTAGACAGAAGGCCCATAGGAAGATAGAGGTTATTGATTTAGATGAACTGCTCTTGGTCTAAACAGCTTTGCTTTGAGAGTAAATATATTTAAGCTAGGAAAGCTAAAGATTGAATAATGTGTTATAATTAACCAAAAATAAGCGTTTTTGCATGAAAAACAGAATTTAAGATTGAGGTGATGACTTATGAGTCGAATAAAGATTGGAGTCCTCGTGGGAAGTTTACGCAAAGATTCCTTTTGCCGCAAGCTGAGTAAGGCTCTTAAGGAAGTAGCCCCTGAGTCCTTCGACCTGGAAGAAGTGGAGATTGGAGAACTGGTTCTTTACAACCAGGATCTTGATGAGCCGGACAACCTTCCGGAAGCCTGGACTGTCTTCCGGGAAAAGATGAGAAGCTATGATGCCTTTATTTTTGTGAGCCCCGAATACAACAGGTCAGTGCCTGCGGTCCTTAAGAATGCTCTCGATGTGGGATCCAGGCCGCCCAGTAAGAGCGTGTGGGGAGGCAAACCCGGAGCGGTCCTGACTGCCTCACCGGGTTCAATCGGTGGCTTTGGTGCGAACCATCACCTTCGGCAAATCCTGTCCTGCTTAAATGTGCCCACTATGCAGGCTCCTGAAGCTTACCTGGGCAATATTGCAACTGCTTTTGATGAAAGCGGCAATCTTACCAGTGACCGGACCCGCGGATTTTTACAAAAATTCATGGAGTCCTATGCAATTTGGGTGGGCAAGAATAGATAACTCAATAAAAATGGAGGGATAGTCATGAATGCTTTGGAATTCGCCATCAAAATGGAGCTGGAAGGGGAACGCTATTACCGGGAGCAAGCAGAAATTAATCAAGGAAACAGCTTGAAATCAATTTTCTTAATGCTGGCAGATGATGAAAAAATGCATGCTCAAATCTTAGAGAAGAAAGCCAATAAATTGGACTATTCACTGGAACCTAACGAGACCTTGGCCACGGCCAAACATGTCTTCAGCAATAAAGACAGGATTAAAAACGAGATTAAAGAGATTCCCAGTCAGATCGATGTTTATCGGGCTGCCATGGAAAATGAAAGAGAAAGCATCCATCTCTATCAAAAATGCGCCTCTGAAGCAGCGGATGAGGAGACAAAGGCCTTGTTCGAATACCTGATTCTCCAGGAAGAAGATCACTATGCCGTCCTGGATCGATTGATCTCTTTACTTAGCCACGCTGAAGAATGGGTGGAAAATGCCGAGTTTGGAGTCAGGGAAGATTATTAAAACAAATTGATACTAAGAACCACGAGTTTGTTATGATGACAGACTCGTGGTTTTTTCTTTTAAAGTGAATTTAAGGTTCAGCATGTAAACTCTAACCATGGTGATTGTTAAGTCATTGTAAATCTTATCTAAAAGCAATGTAAAGGGGTATTTAATACAAACAGGATGAAAAAGAAATCTGGAGGGCAAACAATTGAGCAAATACCAATCTGTTTTCAAGCACTACGAAAAGAAATATAGGTTGAATGAAGAACACTATAGCCATCTGATGAAAAAACTGGAGGGAAAGCTGAAAGAGGATAAATTCAAGCAAAGCATTATCAGCAATATAAGACCTTGATTTAAGCATAGCTCCTTGGGGAAATTTGTTATTGGCTCCGGGAGAGCACCTTATGGAGATAAAGATTGCCGGAGCGATGCCGTTATGGCTTTCTCATACTTTAGACGAACTGGAAATCTACCCGAGCTCCTTTTCCAAATACGGCAAGGCTTATATGAGCTTGTTAGCACGTCAAACATTGAATAAAGGAGGAAAAGCCATTGCCTAACACTATTTTTCAAAGTATATTGAATACAGACACTACTGGAGCTGCCTTTTCTATGCAATCTTTTCTCCTTTGTACAGGTATTTCCATATTGCTGGGAATTGTTATTGCTTTTTTCTATGCGTTTCGTAACTCCTACTCCTATAGTAAAAGCTTCGTGGCTACTTTAGCCTCATTACCGGCAATTGTTCAGCTTGTTATCATGCTGGTCAACCGAAACTTAGGTGCCGGTCTTGCCGTTATGGGTGCATTCAGCTTGGTGCGTTTCCGTTCCATTCCTGGTTCCGCAAAGGAAATCAGCAGTATTTTTCTGGCTATGGCTATAGGCTTAGCCACTGGTATGGGTTTCTTAGGGATTGCAGTTATTTTCACATTGATCCTTGGCTTGACCAACCTTCTGCTGGATTGGGTTGGGTTTGGGGAGCAGAAAAATGCCGAGAAAACCCTGAGAATTACAATTCCCGAGGGGCTGGATTACAGTGGAGTTTTTGATGATCTCTTTGGCCGGTATCTGAGCAAGTGGGATTTAGTCCGGGTTAAAACCACCAACATGGGGAGCCTCTTTAAATTAGATTACCGAATAGTATTAAAAGATGCAAAAATGAACGAGAGCTTATTAATGAACTTCGCTGTCGCAACGGTAATTTAGAGATTCTCTGCGGCAGGGTCAGTGTGCGTAAGGAGGAACTTTAATGAAGAGAACATGGTCCAAGAGATACCAATTGGTTTCTTTTTCCTTGGCCCTGACCTTGTTGGTCACAGGCTGCGGAAGGGCCGGAAGTGAACGGGAAGCGGGTGAAACCTCTGCGGCAATCTCCTCTCCGGCAGCTTCATCAGCTGAATTTGATCTTGGTTTTTCAGCCCGTGATTTGGACATAGGCTTTGATGAAACCACAGCTACCAAAATTACTTTAAACGATGGCGGCATTGAAGTATCGGGTTCAGGTGCCAAGGCCGAGGAAGATAGGGTAACCGTTTCACAAGAAGGGACGTATATTTTGTCCGGAGCTTTAAACGATGGACAAGTCATCGTTGATGCACCGGATACAGACAAGGTTCAGCTTGTCCTGAATGGGGTGAGTATCCATAATGAGGATCATGCGGCTTTGTATATTAAAGAAGTAGATAAAGTTTTCATAACCCTCGCAGCAGATAGCAGAAATACTCTGACCGATGGAACGAAGTATGTCCAAATAGATGAAGCCAATGTGGATGGGGTGATTTACAGTAAGGCCGATCTCACCATTAATGGTAGCGGCTTACTAAATGTCGTCGGAAATTATAAACATGGGATTGTATCCAAGGAAGATCTGGTCATTACCGGCGGAAAAGTCTCCGTGACCGCTCAGGGTCAAGGGCTGCACGGTAAGGATTGTGTAAAAATCAAAGATGGAATCTTTGTCTTAAATACTCAAGGGGATGCCGTTCAGTCGGATAACGCGGAGGATGGAACCAGGGGGTTTGTCTATATCGCGGGCGGTACCTTTGCCATCGAAACCCAAGGAGATGCCTTCCAAGCCGAAACCCTCCTCCAAACGGATGGGGGTACCTTTAAAGTTGTCACCGGTGGAGGCAGTGAAAACGCCAGCACGGATGCCAAGGGCAATGAGCGGAACGGCTGGGGGATGTGGGGCAGACCTCAAGGAAATCCGGAGAGCATCAATGGAGCTGTACCTGAAGCAACAGCTGCAGTTGAAGAAGATGCGACTCCCAGTGCCAAAGGGTTTAAGGCTGGTAGTGAGCTCATTCTCAATGAAGGAAGCTTTAATATCGATTCTTCTGACGACGCCCTTCACAGCAATGGAACTCTGGTCATTACCGGGGGCACTTATGCCATTAGCTCCGGAGATGATGGACTTCACGCTGACGGTGATTTGAAGATCACCGGGGGAATCCTCTTAGTGGAAAAAAGCTATGAGGGTATTGAAGGAAATACCATAACGATCACGGGCGGTATCATCGAAGTCACTGCCCTTGATGACGGACTGAACGTAGCCGGGGGCAATGACGGCTCTGCCTTTGGCCGACCTGGGCAGAATAACTTCACTAAAGCAAATACAGACCAATATCTGCGGATTAGCGGCGGTGAGATTAAGGTCAATGCAGCCGGGGACGGACTGGATTCCAACGGAAATCTGTTCGTCGAAGGGGGAACGATTACTGTAAGCGGCCCTGTTGATAATGGTAACGGTGCCCTGGATTATGACGGAACAGCCACGATTACCGGTGGAGTGCTGATGGCTACAGGGAGCAGCGGTATGGCCCAAGGCTTTGCTGAGGACTCCAGCCAATATTCCCTGCTCCATGTTCTATCAACATCTGTGGCGGCAGGAAGTGAGGTCACGTTGACCGACGCCAATGGAAAAGTCATCTTAAAATGGACGGCGGATAAGGAGTTTAATACGGTTCAACTCAGTTCGCCAGACCTCGTCCAGGGTGGCACCTATACTTTGACTGCCGGCACCGTTACTGAAACGGTTACTCTGTCCTCAATTGCTACTTCCAATGGCGGCGGCATGGGAGGGGGCAGAGGGGGCAACCCGGGAGGTATGATGGGTCAGCCTCCTCAGTCGGGCGAAAGGCCGGGGCATTCTAAATAGTCAGGGTTAAGAGTGCGGTGGGAAAAACCGTAGATGACAGATCGGTAAAACCTCTGAAAGTCAATTCTCTAGGATTTTGCTTTCGGCGTTCACTCCATAAGCTGCGCGGAGCAATCTAATCGCTCAAGACCTCCGCTACGTCGGGTGCACCTGCGCCGCTAAGTAATCTCTGTGGCGTGGCGGCTTGGGCGAAACCCTCACCCGGGTTTCGTGGCTAAATCGGCTCCTGCCTCATAGCCGGTTGGAAACGTCCTGTTTCCAACCCGACTCCGCTGCAGTCTATTCGCGAAGATTGCTTACCTGCTCGCTTAGAATCCGTTCTCTGCCTGAAAGCAAAATCCTTGGGCTGCCTTTCAGGCTTGAGCGGCGTGGATGTAGGATAAAGGGGCGCGAGTGTGGGATAAAGCTATACGACCCGGACAATACTTTTCATCCTTTGCTGGTGTTGCGGCAGTGGCATGGGGGACTACTCTAAAAAAGACCCGGAAGAGAGTCAGAAAAGACCTGCTGGCGTAGCTTTACGCACAAAAGTGAACGGATTTCACTGTGTATAAGGCAGCTAAGGCTTCTGCTTCACTTCACTCACCATAAGCCAAGCTTTCTTTAAGCGGAAGGGCGGTCAGGTCAACGAGGCTTTCTTAACTTAGACGAGCCACCGGTTCACATCAGGTATTACCCAGAGGTTTGGCTCGACTGTTAAGAAAGCGAGTTCACCAGCCCTGGAGCTATGAAGTACGTGAGCTCCGATGGAGAAAGCCTCCGGTGGAGGGTTTCAGGAGCTCACGCCCGAAGGTTCGTTGTGCGTAAAGCTACCCGACCCGAGCGTCTTTTTCATCCTCTGCTGATGCCACCCGCAGCATGGCCGGTTACCCTGAAAAAGACCCGATAGAAGGGCTAATAAACCCGCAGGGTAGCTTACCCTATAAAAAAGAACGCCCGAGCATTGCTAAGCTACGCTCAAGCGTTCCAGAGAGGAGACACTCGATGTGAATCAGGACTTAATCCAACTGTCCACCAAGTCCTGGTTTTCAGAGATCCATTTTTTAGCCGCCTCTTCGGGCTTCATACCATCGTTGATATAACTTTCCAAAGTGCCGATCTGCTGATCGTTGAGCTTAAACTTCTTGATCATGTCACCCACTTCGGGATGGGTTTGGGTAAATTTCTTGTTGGCTAAAGTATGAATCTCCTCGGAATCACCATAGGAATTCTTGGGATCTTCAAGGTATTTCAAATCGTATTTGGCGAATTTCCAATGAGGGCTCCAACCGGTAATGGCAATCCATTCATTGCTGCGATAAGCCTTCTCTAAGGCAGCCAGCATAGCGGCCTCAGAACTTTGAATCAATTGAAAATCCAGCTCATAGCTGTCAATAGCAGTTTCAGTGGCTTTCATGATGCCTGCCCCAGGATCGATACCCGTAATTTTGCCGCTGAACTTATCTTTATGAGCGTTCAATTCTTCGATAGAATTAATGTCCACATACTCAGGAACGACAAGGCCGATTTTTGCTTCGGCAGTATACCATACACCATAGTCGTCCAGCTTGTCTTTGTATTTATCCCAGTAAGTTTGATGAGTAATAGGAAGCCAACTGTCCATAAAAAGGTCTAAATTTCCTCCGGAAAGCCCAACAAAGAGAGGAGCGGCATCAAGGCTTTTCATCTCTACTTTATAACCTTGTTCTTCCAGGATGACTTTCCAGAGGTTGCTGACAGCTATAGCTTCCGCCCAATTAACATAACCGATGCTTACAGTTTTCTCTCCGCCTTTGGCACTTTGATCGCCGGAGGGGCTGCCAGAGGGTGTTCCACAACCTATGAGTCCAATGGTGAGCAGACCTACCATGGCCCATATGAGGATTTTTTTCCAAGATTTTTGTAATTTCATTGAACCATCCTTTATATTTTTTTAAGCTTATACCTTTTTAACCACCCGGGAGTTGCGCAGCGCTCCCTGACTGAGACGGTCAAGAATCATGGCTAAGATAACTACGGCTAAACCATACTCAAAGCCTTTGCCAATATCCATTTGGGAAATTCCAGCCAATACTCCGGCTCCCAAGCCTTGAGCTCCAATCATGGCGGAGATAACGACCATGGATAAGGAGAGCATCATGGTTTGATTGATTCCAGCCATGATGGTTGGCAAAGCCAGGGGCAATTGGATCTTCCAAAGCATCTGCCTGGAATTCGAGCCAAAGGCTTCTCCTACTTCCACCAGATCTACGGGAACCTGACGAATGCCCAGATCTGTTAAACGGATGACAGGTGGCATAGCAAAGATAACCGTAGCAAAGACTGCAGATACTGTTCCTAAACTAAAGAACATTAAAGCAGGAATGAGATAAACGAAAGAAGGCATAGTTTGCATGAAGTCCAGAATAGGGGAGAGGACTTTATGGAAACCGTCATGCCGCGCTCCCAGTATTCCTAAAGGAACTCCGATAATTAAGGAGACAAGGGAAGCGATCAGGACCAGGATGAGAGTATCGAGAAAGGCCGGCCATAACTCTAAATTATAAATCAGGTAGAGGCCAACGGTAGTTCCCAGAGCCAGGCGCCATCCTTTAGCCCGCCATGCTAAAGTGGCAAAGAGAAGAATGAGGATAAACCAGGGAACCAGGTCAAGGCCGTCCCGCATCTTATCAGTGACTAAGGTTACAGAATCCGTAAAGGTATCAAAGGCACTTCCAAAGTAGAGGAGAAGGGTATCGACTCCATGATTAACCCACTGCCCCAAAGGAATTCGAATCATAGCTTTCACCTCCTGTTTGGGTTGCCGTATTTCCTGTTTCAGCTAAGGCAGCAAGAACTGCACCACGAACAATGATTCCGATCAGATGTTGTTCATCATCAATTACGGCAAGGGGAACTTTTGTGTTGGCAATGACGGGAAGTATATCCTGAACAAGAACATTACCCTGGCAGGTGGGGACCTTTATCAGCTTGACTTCCTGAAGGCTTTGGACACCATTATGGCGAGCTTCGATAGCCAAATCGGCATTAATAAGTCCGTGTAAATGTCTGCTTCTATCCACGACGAAGACGCTGGACAGACCATGTTCCTTCATAACCTGGAGAGCAACATTGGGACCATCCTTAAGCTGCACCACAGGCTGAGGGCGTTTCATAATATCTTTTAAGGTAAGAATCTTACTGCGATCCACACCGCGGGCGAATTTGGCTACATAATCATCAGCGGGGTTGCCGACAATTTCTTCAGCTGTACCCACTTGGACCAGAGAGCCATCCCTGATGAAGGCGATTCGGTCGCCGATTTTCAGAGCTTCATTCAAGTCATGGGTAATGAATACGATGGTCTTATTCATCTTCTGCTGAAGGTTAAGAAGCTCATCCTGCATTTCTTCCCGAATTAAGGGATCCAAAGCGCTGAAAGCTTCATCCATGAGTAAGATATCAGGATCATTGGTTAAGGCTCGGGCCAATCCCACCCGCTGTTTCATACCGCCGCTTAATTCATCAGGGTAGGAGTTTTCCCAACCCGCTAGTCCTACCATTGCCAGGCAATCTCGGGCCTTCTGTTCACGAGCGGCTTTGCCGATCCCTTGAATCTCTAAACCGAATACAGTGTTTTGAAGGACCGTGCGATGGGGAAGGAGGGCAAACTGTTGGAAGACCATGCCTAATTTTTTTTGTCTTATTTGTCTCAGTTCTTGAGGTTTTAACTTAGTAATATCCACCCCATCGATCAGGATGGCTCCGGCACTCGGTTCAATTAAGCGATTGAGACAGCGGAGAATAGTGGATTTACCGCTGCCGGAAAGGCCCATGATCACGAATATTTCTCCTTCGTTGACTGTGAAGCTGACTTTATTCACACCGACGCTCAGGCCGGTCTCGGTTAGAATCTGATCTTTGCTCAAACCCTTTTCCAAAAGATTTAAGGCTTTTTGTGGTTGAGGACTAAAAACTTTGATCAGGTTATTCACTTCGATTTTTATGCCCATGTTTAACCTCCTCTCGAAAAAAATAGTTATCTCAAATGACAACTTGTATGATACTGCAGAGTTGTCACCATGCTATTTTATCCCTTTTCCCATCAGGAGTCAAAGAGGTTCAGGGAGGATAATCCTTTCTGAGCCGACCTCAGAGGTCATAAGCCTGGGGATTCTTCCAGATCGGGACAAATCCTTCATGATACTGACATATCCGATTGAATGCACAAGTTGTCACTTGAGAATAAACCTGGGAACAAAATGAAGAGGAAAGGGTTAGCATTGCAGAGACTTCGCAGTTGATGCTATGATAAACATGAAAACAAAGATGAAAGAAGAGATGATGGCATGATTTCCAATACCATGCAACAACAAGTTAAGAACTCCTCGATTATTCGTGCTATGTTTGAAGAAGGAAAACGATTAGCAGCACTATACGGCGCTGAAAATGTGTATGATTTTAGTTTAGGTAATCCCAATGTGGAGCCGCCTGAGGAAGTCAAGAAAGCAATTATAGACATTATAAATGAAGAAAATTCCACAGCCCTTCACGGCTATATGAATAATTCTGGTTTTGAAGACGTTCGAGGAGCTATCGCCGATTCCCTTAATCAACGATTCGCTACCGAGTTTTCGGCTGATAATATTCTCATGACGGTAGGGGCAGCCGGAGGTTTAAATGTCATATTCAAAACCCTTCTTAATCCTGAGGACGAGGTTCTTACCTTTGCTCCCTTTTTTGGAGAGTACCGTAACTATGTTCAAAACTATCAGGGTCAACTCATTGTGGTTTCTCCGGATACGAGGGATTTTCAACCTAATTTGGAAGAGTTTAAAGAGAAAATCAGTCCAAGGACCAAAGCTGTTCTGGTTAATTCACCCAACAATCCCACAGGGGTGGTCTATTCAGAAGAGACCATCGTTTCCCTGGCGAATATTCTTCGGGCCAAGCAAAAGGAGTATGGCACAGTGATCTATCTGGTAGCTGATGAGCCCTATCGGGAGCTTGCTTATGACCAGGTGGAAGTACCCTATCTGACCAAGTATTATGAAAATACCATCGTAGGATACTCTTTCAGCAAATCCCTCTCTTTGCCGGGAGAGAGAATCGGCTATTTGGTGATTCCGCAAGAGGCTGCGGATTATGAAAATCTAATCGCCGCTGCTAATATTGCCAATCGCATTCTGGGATTTGTTAATGCTCCGTCCCTTTTCCAGAAGGTCATTGCCAAGTGTCTTAGTGCCCAGGTTGATCTTGAAACCTACAACCGGAATCGAGAGCTTCTCTATAATGCGCTTGTATCCTATGGTTATCAATGCATTAAACCCGAGGGAGCTTTTTACTTATTCGTCAAGACTCCTATAGAGAATGATGTTGAATTTTGCAATCTCGCCAAGAGTAAAAATATCCTGATCGTTCCGGGCACTTCCTTTGCTTGCCCTGGGTATGCCCGGATTGCCTATTGCGTAGCTTATGAAACCATTGAAAAAGCTCTGCCGGGATTCAAGGCTTTAATCCTGGAGAACCAGCGTTTCGGCTCTTTTTCAGGATAGCCCATGCAAGAAAAACATAAAGGATAGTGTCAGATTTAAAGAAGCTAAAACGTCATTATAAAACAAAGACTTACTTCTTTACTTAAGAAAAGAGTAAGTTTTTGTTTATTTTTAATTAATAATTATAAACTTGAAAATATGGTAAATTTTATATATGACAAGGGGAAGAGAGGGAACAAAGAGATGAATGATTTTAAATTGATGTCGATGAGTCCAAAAGCTTACATAACCATGGTCTTTTTGGCATTAGCCATTGCATTATTGGTTCCTTCAACTGCTTTAGCATTATCCAGTCCTACCATTCAATACTTCGGTGGTTCAAACTGGGAAGTATTCAATGGGGTGGATAACACTCACGACGGAGGTTATGTGGTAGTAGGCCACAGTAGCTCAAACAACGGGAATTTGGAAGGATTGAATAAGAAATACGCTGATGCAGTGATTGTGAAGTTTTCTGCTGACGCCGAGGTTCAGTGGGTCAAGACCTTCGGGGGCAGTTTCATCGATAGTTTTCAAAGTGTGAAGCAAACCAAGGATGGCGGGTATATAGCCGTCGGCTCCAGTTCTTCTGTCGATATGGATATGAATAATTCCCGCAAAAAGGCACGGGAAGCGGGACAGGACAGCTCTAATGATGACGCCATTATCGTCAAGTTTAACTCCCTTGGAGAAGTAGAATGGTTCAAGGATTTTGGCGGGAGCCAGCGCGATAGTTTTAATGGGGTGGTGGAAACCCCGGAAGGTGATTTCATCGCGGTAGGAGAGTCTGAATCAAAGGATGGGGATCTCTCCGGTCTTGCTCTGGGAAACTGTGATGCTATCTATGCTCGCTATAATCATGATGGAACCTTTATGGGTGCTCATAGCTATGGCGGTTCTCTCGGCGATGGCTTTAATGACCTTGTCCTGCTCTCCGACGGAAGCATAGTGGCCGTAGGATACAGCAGCAGCAATGATAAAGATATGAAGGGCGCGGGAGCATCTATGCTCAAGGGAATAGTCGTCAAGATCAATAAAGATTTAAGTATACCTTGGGCGACTTCTGTGGATTTAGCCGATCCTAGCTATCAGCGCTTGGTCTATTCTTCCGGAAATGGGTTTCAGGATGTAAAGGTCACAGATGATCAGGGCTTCATCGTCGTTGGCAAAGGGACCTATATCGATCAAAAAGCCGATGGTAACAGCAATATGAATGAAGATGGCAGGATTTATAAATTTAATTCCCTGGGTCAGGAAGAGTGGCATGATACGTATATAAACCAAGCCTATACCCGCTTTTTCGGTGTCGCACAAGATCAATCCGGCTCTTATATGGTAGTGGGGGACAGCTACATGCCGGAAGCAAAAAAGATAATCGCTCTGCGCTATGACCCTCATGGTGTACGGCTTTGGGATAAAGAAGATGAAGGAAGCCGCAGTCGTTATTTATTGAGTCTTGTGGCAAAAGGGGATCACTTTGTGGCTGTAGGGTCCAAGTATATCCAAGGCAAAAGCGAAGAGGGTCTGTTATACATAGGCCGTTTTGAGGAAGCGAACAATAAGCTGATTATGGCCCCCAACACAGGGAGCCATTCTGCAGATACAACGGCACAGTTAAAAGTCAGTGAGACAGAGCGCCTTTCGGGCAATGACCGTTATGAAACTGCCATTGCCATAAGCAAGAAGGGATGGGAAAAATCAGAGAATGTAATTTTGGTCAACGGCAATAATTTCCCTGATGCTTTGGTAGGTTCAAGTTTTGCCTATCTCAAAAATGCACCTATCCTCATTACAGCTTCTGATAAGTTGGATAACCGGGTAAGTGCAGAAATCCAACGATTAGGAGCCAAAACAATTGCTATCCTGGGTAATAGTTCTTCAGTATCTCAACCTATTGAGAATCAGTTGAAAGAGCGCTACCAAGTGACTCGGATCGGTGGGGCAGAAATATACGATACTGCAGTAAAACTCGGGGAAGAAATCAAAAAGATAAAACCCTTTGATACGGTTATTATTGCGACTCAGAGCAATTTTCCCGATGCTCTGGCCATTGCCCCTTATTCGGCGAAAGAAACGATTCCCATCCTGTTCACGGAAAAAGATCGCTTAAGGCCGGATACCAAGAAAGCCTTGGCGGAGTGGGAGATCAGGAATGCTATTATTATAGGCGGTACCGGTGTAGTTTCTCTGGATGTGGATCTTGAGCTGGATGCTCTCGGCCTGACGATTACCCGGCTGGGAGGAGAGGACCGCTATGATACAGCCTTAGAGATAGCAAAACAGTTTGGGACAGAAAATCCTTATTCGGCTATAGCAGTTGCTACAGGAGAAAATTATCCCGATGCTTTGACCGGGGCCGTTCTGGCTGCTAAGCACAATGCTCCTCTTATTTTGGTAAGGAAAAATAAGGTCAAAAATACCGTCACAGAATATCTGAACCCTCTTGGCCTGGAAAAGGCCACGATCTTTGGGGGAACTGGGGTTGTTTTAGATGAGATTTTCAGAAAGTAATACATAATGAGAGTAGAACCCGAAGACCGTATCTCTTCGGGTTCTCTATTTATTCCGATATCTTTAATTCAGAATCCATCGTTCTGATACTTTTCGAAGGATTTCTGGGAAGAAGGAACTAAGACATTAATGAAGAATATAGTAGAATATTTAGATTTGTTAGAAAAAACGGCATATGACCGTTTAAGCTGCACCGAAGAGCAGGGGGTATCTTAGAGCGGTTGCTGGGGGTGAAGTGATGTATAATTCATTATTGACACAAAGACGTTGGGCAAAGGCAATCCTTCTCATTCTGTTTTTACTCGGTGGATCCATCATGCCTAAATTAGGTTATGCCACCCAGGACCCGGTCCATATCTTGATACTAAACTCCTACCATCAAGGACTGGAATGGACCTATGACCAGACCGAAGGAATCCTGCGTAAATTGCAGAGCCCTGGAGAACAGCAGATTTATGTGGAGTATCTGGATTGGAAAAGGTATCCTACTCTGGAGAATCTGAACAACCAATTCGACTATTTACAGGCTAAATATATCGATCAGAGACTGGACCTCATTATAACCACGGATGATGCGGCCTTAAAATTCGCATTGGATCATCGCGAGGAGATTTTTTCCGGTGCCCCTATCGTGTTCAGCGGTATCTTAGAAAAAAGTGCGGAAGAGTTATTGCAAGGTCATGATAGAGTTACCGGTGCTTATGAGATTGTTGATTCTGAAGGGACTATAAAACTGGCGATGGGAATCAATCCCCAAATTAAGAATATTTATGTCCTCTATGATCTATTAGAAAGTGGTCTTGCCTGCGGTGAAGATGTTTTTGCCGCTGTCCAAAGAATTAACAGGTCGGGGGATGTTGGGCTGGTTGCCCACAGCCTTGCTTATTTGAGCCTCAGTGACATCCTTCAGAAGGTGGCCACACTGGATAAAGACAGTATCGTGTTGCTTGGATCCTACAATATGGATAGTACCGGCTTAATATTATCTACGGAAGGCGTAGCCAACCAAGTCAGCCAGAGCAGCAGTGTACCCGTATATTCCCTCTATGAATTTCTGCTGGACAGTGGGGTTACCGGCGGTAGTTTATTGAGCGGTGAGGTTCATGGTGAATATGCCGGGGAACAAGCTCTAAAGGTCTTGGCAGGTCAAGATGTGAATACAATACCGATCATCAAAGATCAGACCTTTGTCACAGGCTTTAATTACAATGAACTGGAGCGTTTTCATATCCCGGAAAATTTAATCCCCCAGGGCAGTATGATCATTAATAAACCTTTTTCCTTTGTGGATACTTATCGGTCCTTAGTCTATAACACAGTTACGGTTCTTCTCTTGCTCCTCCTTTTAGTGGCAGGATTATTAATCAATATCAGAAGACGAATGAAGGTGGAGAATAATCTAAGAATCAAAAATGAAGAAATAGCGGCAATGCATGAGGAGCTTACCGCCACTGAGGAAGAACTTAGGCAGCAATTTGACGAACTGCTGAACCATCAACAGCAACTGAAGGAGACTCAGCAACTTCAGGAATTGGTCCTGGAAGCGGCCACAGACACCATCTGGGATTGGGATATGCTTCGGGATATTCGTATTTACCATTCCAAGACCTCCCATGTTTTGGGATATAGGGGAGAGGAAGTCGGCAGTGTTGAGTATTGGAATACCCTTATGCATCCCGATGATAAAGCAGAATTTGAAGCGAAATTGAATGAGCACTTGACCCAGAAGACTCCCCGCTACAGCTGCGATTATCGGATTAAGGATAAAGAAGGAGTGTATAAATGGATCCGCGCCTTTGGCAAAGCTTTGTATGACCAAGACGGCAACCCATACCGGATGTTGGGTTCCCATCGGGATATCACAGACATCAAAGAAAAAGAGATGCATATCGAGTATTTGGCTTATCATGACTTCCTTACAGGGCTCCCGAACAGAGCACAGATCCAGGAAATTATTAAAAATGAAATCCCAAAAGCAGGGGAACAGGGCACCATTCTTGCTGTTTTATTCCTGGATATTGATAATTTTAAGGCAATCAACGATTCATTCGGCCATCCCACAGGAGATCAGCTGTTAATCACAATCAGCCGTCATCTGACGCAAATCCTGGATAACCATGTGGTAGCCCGTTTGGCTGGGGATGAATTCCTTATTCTCATACGAGATATTAAGGAAAGAGAGGAAGCTTTAAACTACGCACAAAAGATTATGAAGCTATTCGAGAAGGCTCTCGTCATTTATAAACAATATTGCTATGTTTCAGCCAGTATCGGTATCACCTTCTACCCCCAGGATGGAGAGAGTTATGAAAGTCTTCTGATCAACGCAGATACGGCAATGCATAAAGCCAAGGAATTGGGGAAGAGAAACTATGTAGTATTCAATATAGAAATGAAAAAAGCTGTGATGGAGAAAGCAGAAATTCAAAACAATTTGCGTAAAGCCATAGAATTTAATGAATTCGTTCTTCATTATCAGCCCCAGGTGGAACCCCATACGGGAAGAGTACTTGGCCTAGAGGCATTGATTCGCTGGGAAAAGGATAATAAACTTGTTCCTCCGAATAAGTTTATCGGAATCGCCGAAGAAACCGGGCTTATCGTACCCATTGGGGACTGGGTGATTACGACAGCATGTGCATTTCTGAAAAAACTGCATGATTTGGGTTATCAAGAGTTAACAATGTCCGTCAATATCTCCGCACTCCAACTCCAAGAAGATCAATTCGTGGATAAGGTCTTAAAAGTGCTCAGGGATAACAACCTTGATTCGGGCAAGCTTGAACTGGAAATTACGGAGACAGTGCTGATTGAATTTTTAGATGCTAAAATAAGCCATGTCCTGGACAGCCTTATCGAAAATAATATCAAAATCTCTTTGGATGATTTTGGACTGGGGTATTCCTCGCTTAACTATATTAAACAATTGCCTATTTCAACTTTAAAAGTGGATAAGTCATTTATCGATGATATCCAATCCGCTCCGGAAAGCAAGAATATTACCGGTTTAATCGTCACGATGGCTCATCAATTGGGCTTAAAAGTGGTAGCGGAAGGTGTAGAGAAACCGGAGCAAAGAGAGTATTTGATAAAATACGATTGTGATGCAATCCAAGGATATTTGGCAAGCAAACCCTTGCCGGAGGAAGAGATCATTAAAGTGTTAAACAAAAACCTCTTGTAGGATTATTTTGTCGGAATATTAAGAATAAAGGCTACGGTTATAGGCGTTTAGAGCTTATAACTGTAGCTTTTTGTATTATTATTTTTATTTTTGGAGGAAATTCGAATAATGTGACGAAAAGCTAATAGGTGCATCCATTAATCAATTTTTTGGGGGATTGAAATGATAAAAATCTTAGCGGACTCGACATGTGATTTGTCGAAAGAGGTACTGGAGAAATACAATATATGTATTGCACCACTGACAATTTGTATCAAAGATAAGGATTATCGGGATCGTATCGATATTACACCCGATGAATTCTATGGCTTTATTGAGGATCTGGACACTCCCCCTACCACATCGATGCCGAGTCCCGCAGAGTATTTAAAGATTTTTAAGAAAGCTATTCAGGAAGGTCATCACTCTATTCTCTGTATTTGCATGTCCAGTGGCACCAGCGGCTCTTATCAGTCGGCAGTTATAGCACGGGACTATTTCCTGGAGGAACATCCTGAGATGACCGAAAAGATTCATGTCTTGGATTCTAAATGCATGAGCCATGGCAGCGGATGGTTAATCTTAAAAAGTGCCCGCATGCGGGAGAGAGGTGTCGACTTTGCTGAGATTGTGGAGTTTAATGAGACTTATAAGACCAGTGTAAAGCACTATCTTTCTGTTGATGATTTAGACCATTTAATTCGCAGCGGCAGATTGACCAATGCTAGTGCTTTTGTGGGCAAATTGTTGAAGCTGAAACCGATTATGACCATGAAGAAAGGGAAAGGGGCCATTGTCGCCAAGGAGAGAGGACGAAAGAAAGTCCTTGAACATTATGTTTCCGAGTTTTCCCGGCGGGTTGACTATGAGCTGACTGATTTCATCATTATCGGCTATACTTCAGATCTGACCTTTGCCGAAAATTTAAAGCATAAAATCGAAAGAGATACCCCTTACATGGGTGAAATCTATATCATGCAAATGGGAGTGGCGGTAGGAACCCATGTTGGCTTAGGGGCAATATCCATGTTCTTCATGGAAAAGGGTCGGATAAAAGACAATCTCCTTATTAATGAGGTCCATGGACTGGCTGCTTTGAAGAATCAATTTTTAAGAAGTTAACTTTATGAATTTAAAGAGGCTGATGCGAAAGAACGGCAAGGTTCATAAGCATTAGCCTCTTTGTTTGCCCTAGCGGACGTTCATAGAAATTTGTAATATAATGAACATAAACACCAACATTGTTCTTCCAACGTAAGTGCAATGTTCATTTGCTTCTACCTTTCAGGGGCATAAAACAAGCAAGCACTATTATTTAGCTAGTTCTGCATCCTATAAAAATGCTTTTTCTTTTTAGTGCTTAAGAGTCAACGAAAATGCCCAAGTGTTGATTCCCAAGGAAATGTGATCAATGGGCTTTATGCTGCCGGAAGCGCTGCTTGAGCGCAAACTGTTTCCCACGAATATGAAGGCAGCGGAACAGCAATGCTTCAGGGATTGACCTTGGGAAGAGTTGCGGCTGAGCACGCAACACAATAGTGAAAAATCCACGAAGTTTAATAAGTTCTTAAAATCATTACAGGAAAGAGAGAGTTATAAGATATTCAGGATGCCCTGTATGGCAAGCTGGGAGAATGAGTAGGGAGTCAAAAAGTCATGGCCGTAGCTTATCCTTTGACATCGGATGGACAAATTGTCAGAGCCTTATGTTTTATTGCTTCTACCAGTGCCATTGATCAGGATATTCCAGACACGGCAAAATCTTTAGAGTGGGCGACAGGGTCTTACGTTGACAACTTGGAGAAATTCTTTCTCTCTTATGGCGCCCAACCCTAATCAAATAGCTCTTTTAGAATCGCTGAGTGTGCTGATTTTTATGTGAAAATGTAGATGACATCGTGGATTTTCAGGAAAATTTAAAAAGCGTCATACGGTAACATTAACAGTACTTTTTGGTTAAAAATAGTAGGATTAATATTATTCTTAGTTTTTATCTGATTTTAAATCTTAACACTATTAGGTTTTTCTTTTATTGTGAAGTCCTGGAAGTTTTCTAATAAATATGATTTGATTAGGGATACTAATGTTTTTATCTCTGAATTTTCCTTTTGGCTATTATGATACAAAACAATTATAGATAGCTTAAGGGTATCATGAATAGGTATTGTTATTTTGTTGCTTGAGATTAAATTTCTTGTTAAATTAACGCTTAAACTAACGATATCATTGCTAAGAGCTATTCCTTGAGCAAGCCGAATATTGCTGCTACGGGTAACAATATTTGGTTCACCGTATTCTTCCAGCATAGAGCGAATACAATCCTCTAATAGCGGTTCTTTGAAGCAACATAACGGCAGAGCAACGAGCTCCTGCTTCGTAAAAAATTTCTTTTTTGCGTAAACAGAGTTAGGACTAACATTAGCAACCATACCGATTTCAAGTAAATATTCATAAGTAAGCTCCTCAGGAAACGTTAATTCCTCTAATGCATAACTGGGAATATTGACCAATCCGATACTGCTAACGTTTTGATTTTTTAAGCTCTTTATAACTTCGAACGGAAGCTGTTCTAATATTAAATACTTGCTGTTTATTAAATTCTTGGAAAAAATATTTACCATATCAAGAATGATACCGCTTACCGAAAAAAGGGCAGTCGTATAAATTGAAAAGGTATCATTTATCTTCCCTCCGCTTATAGGACTAATATTATGACTCTTTTCTTTAAAATCTTCATAGCATTTGAGAAATTCCTTTGTGCAGACGGCAAATTTTTCACCATCACCGGTTAATATAAAACCATGTTTGGTGCGATCAAATAACTCAATATTATATTCCTTCTCTAAAGACTTTATTGCTTGACTTAATCCTTGTGGGGATATATAGAGGTCTTTTGCCGATTGTGATATAGACAATGTTCTTACAACATCAAGAAAATAGTATAAATGCTCGATTTGCATTGCTGTTGCCCCCTTTCAATAATGACCCCTAAGTCAAGACATGAATAAAGTTTTAATTAGTCTTCTTTCGCGTTTTGATCATTAAGCGCAAATTGTCAATGATGGGCTTCATCCGGACATACGCTTCCAAATGATGAGAGAGTCTGTTCTTTTCTTCACTAGTCTGGTTTATATATCGTTTCAGTAGCGTTGCATCCAAATAAAAAAACTTATGTCAATACCAAAATCGTCTTTATTTTAATTCCTTATAATTTACTTATATGGTGTTTACAACCATTTGCCTTTTTCCTCTTTTGCCCAAAGGATTGTTTGTCTAAGAGGTAGCCCTATTCCACATTTTACACATATTCTTTACAGTATTACTGGGTCATAGGTTAAATCATCTAGCCACTGTGTATCTTCTTCTTTCAAGATATTATGCTCCGTCATTCTATAGATCTCTTCATAGCTTGAGCAGGACTAAAGAACAGTAGGTCATCAGGGCTAAGAGTACTTGGTTGATTACTATGTTTTCGCTTGTGCCGTAAAAGTGTTTAATTTGAGCATGCTGCTTGAGCCATTTAAAGAACAACTCGATCTGCCAGCGGTAGCGATACATCTCACCTAATTCTTCGGCACTCAAATCAAAATCATTGGTCAAGATGGTGAAGGGTTCATTGATCGTGTCATCTAGGGTTACTTCCCGAAGGGTATGCTTCATTTTTCGAGAACCTGTTCCTAAGATGACATCCACGTCCTCAGCTTTATGCAACGCTACTGATATCGTTTAGTCTCTTAGTTTAAATATTCCAAATCTAAATGATTTGGTAATGTATAAATTTGCTTATTTAATATAAGTATAAGTGATGAATATTTATAAAATAATAATTAATTTTATTTTTAATTAAAAAATTAAATAAAATAATGGCAAATAAGCTATTTTTTATGGACAATGTCATAAATAGTGTTAGAACAAGGTTATTATACTACAATTTAAATTAAAAGCAATATGTGAAAGTTAAGATAAGTATAAACTTTTATTTGATGAGATTGAACTAATTGATTGATAGCATAAAGTTTTTATAATGATAAGATGAATTGCATATAGTGAACGTTCTTCAGATAACAGGATTACTCCATATTTATTAAGAGGTGGTGACTTTGAGACTTGATACTTAGGCAGTAGTAGAATCTGTCAGGAGTGATGCGGCTTGCATCAGACAAATTACTAAGGGTATTGTAGAAGGAGGTTATTATGAATACTAAAAGTCTTGCCAATTCATTGCCAAAGATGTCGAGAAGAAGTTTTTTAAAGTCAAGTTTAGCTATTACCGGGGCTGCGGCTTTGGGCGGTGGAACTGCCTTTGCTGGGACCGCGTTGGCTGCTTCTGGCAATCCTGTGCCCAATGGTAATGCTAAGTGGGTAAAACATTATTGTGGATCATGTATTTGGCCAAACTGTGGTACTGAGGTTAAGGTCGTTAACGGAGTTGCAGTTGAGGTTCGCGGGAATAAAGAACACCCGTCTAATCAAGGTACGTTATGTCCACGCGGAGCGGCCCAGTTGATGAATCTTTATAATCCTTACCGTATCAAGGCCCCCTTAAAACGTACCAATCCCGAGAAGGGGCTTGATGTAGATCCCGGTTGGGTAGAAATTAGTTGGGAAGAGGCAATGGATACCGTCACTGAAAAAATTCGTGCGGCACAAGCTAAAGACCCTAGAAAATTGATGATGATGTACGGTTTTGCGGGCAATCTTCATGAGACTCCTTTTGTGAAACTATTTACAGCGATTTTTGGTACTCCGAATTATTCCATGAGCTGCGGACCCTTATGTGAAGTGCACCATGCTCCCGCCATGTTTAACGCAACCTTTGTTGACCGTATTGATGCCGGCCGGTGTAATTATTTGATTACTTTTGGCCGTAATTTAGGCGGTTCGGCAATGTTTGCGAGCGGGCCCGGACGCGCAATGGCTGACGCAGTTGATCGTGGAATGAAACTGGTGGTCTTTGATCCCCATGCGACTCCTGATGCTTCTAAAGGTGAATGGGTACCTATTCGCCCTGGTACCGATAATGCTGTGGGTATGGCAATGCTTCACGTTATTTTATATGAGCTTAATACATTTGACGTTGATGCAGTGAAAAATCGTTGCAATGGTCCTTACCTTATCGATAAACAAGGTGATTATGTTCGTCACCCGGAAAGTAACAAGCCTCTGATTTGGGATGAGGCAGACGGCAAAGCAAAAGTCTTTGACGACCCAACCTTAACCAATCCCGCTATCTTAGGCGAATACACTGTAAACGGTGTTTCGGCCTTTCCCGCCTTCGTTGCTATACGAGAAAGCGTAGCGACTGCAACTCCCGAATGGGCGGAGGAGATCTCCAGTGTACCGGCTGCAGATATTCGACGCATTACCAAGAATTTGGTAGAGGCCGCTTGTATCGGTTCTACAATTAATATTGACGGGTTTGAATTCCCTTACCGTCCTGTTGCAGTAACTGTGGGACGTGGCAGTGCCAACAATATGATGGGAATGAATTTCTATATTCTTGCTGACATTATCAATATGGTATTAGGAGCCATTGGTGTACCCGGTTCCTTGCTTCACGCCGCTGGCCCGAAATTTATTTTTGAAGACGGCATGATGCGTGAAAACCCGATTGCTTTTTACACTACCGATAGGGAAAAGAAATTTTCTATTCCTAACAATGATTATACAATGAAGCAATTCTATCCTTTGTCAAGATTCCCAGTCCTGGGTGCAACAATGGGTGCCATTCTTGATCCCCAAAAATATTATCTTGACTATGAACTTGAAGTTCTTTTCCCGCATGGTGCGAATCCTTTCCAAAATGATGCAGACTATGAAACAACGGCCAAGGCATTCCAAAAGGTTCCTTTCATCTTTACTGTTGGCTATCATTTGGACGAAACGTCAATGTTCTGCGATATTATTCTCCCCGAATGTTCCCATATGGAACGATATCAAAACCGTCCCATTAATGAAACCATGACAGTTGGCCTGGATAGCATTGCTTTGGACGGTCTGAACTATAAAGAGCCTGTGGTTGATTTAGTCTATAATACAAGACAATACGATGATGTTATCGTCGAACTTGCTGACCGTTTGGGGCTGACTCCTAAGCTAAACACTATCTACAACGGCTTCTATAAATTGTCGGGAGAATTCAGTCTGGATCCCGGTAAAAAGTATACCTACCCTGAAATGCTTGATATTCGGTTGAAGGGCTTTAGCGGCAGTGCCTCAAAGGGCGTGGAATACTTCCGTGAACATGGCTTCCTAATGAAAAATATACCTCTTAAGGAATGCTATGAATATTACTTCTTTAAAGGCAAAGGCAGGCTGCCACTCTACAATTGGCGTGATCTTTCTGCTGGCAGAGCATTGCAGCGCAGCCTTGACAAATATGGCGTAAAAGTCCCTGCCTGGGATAACCAGGAAGAAGCGATGAGGGAATATACTCCGGTACCCAAGTGGTTCGACAATCATCTAACCAACAAATCAGATGAATTTGATATGACTGTAGCTAACTGGAAGATTTCACCTCGGAGCTTAGGCCTTGGTGGACAGGACGATAATGTCTGGCTTCGTGAGGTTGTAGAAACTTGGGAATATGATGGGTTAAATATACAAATTAACCCTGTTACAGCTGCAGCCAAGGGCTTAAAGACTGGGGATAAAGTAATTATTGAGTCGCAGCATGGAGGCAAAGTTGAGGGGATTTTACAAGTTACCAACTTGATCCATCCCGAAGTTGTGGGCTTCCCAGCCCAAGGTGGGCGTATTTCCCAATTTATGAACCCTATTTCCCGTAAAGGTTCAAACTATAACCGTCTATTAACATACAAAGAAGGCTATGTCTTATCTGAAAACGGATCGGTTTCTGTTTCGTCTAGAGTAAAAATCAGTAAAGCGGAGGTGAAGTAGTATGAGATACGGGATGATCATCGATTTAAAAAGATGTGTTGGTTGTAATGCCTGTACGGTGATTTGCAAACAAAAAAACGGTACTCCTAAAGGTGTCTTTTGGGGTAAAGTCTATGCTACTGAAGCAGGAGAGTATCCTCATGCCCGCCGAGAGTATAAGCCTGCGATGTGTATGCATTGCGACGATGCCCCATGTGTTAGCGCTTGTCCCACGGGAGCAAGCTACAAGCGGGAAGATGGAATAGTACTTGTTGACCAAAATAAATGTATTGGCTGTCGTTATTGCATGGTTGCTTGTCCTTATGATGCCCGCTATTTTGATTTCGGTGCCGAAGGCAGCTACTTCCCAGATAAGGATCCTAATCCTTATGAGGAGGAACAGGCAGGAAAACGAAAAAAAGGGACGGTTAGCAAGTGTACTTTGTGTGTTGACCGTATAGAAGAAGGTGACATACCTGCATGTGCTCAGGTTTGCCCCTCGAAAGCCCGTACTTTTGGTGATCTCGATGATCCCAAGTTTAAAGAACTCATTGTTCAGCGCGGAGGCTATCAAGAAAAAAGCCACGTTGGTACTAACCCATCGGTTTATTACTTACCGAGATAGGAGGAAATACTATGAATATAACGGAAGATATTAATCTGCCTAAGTCTTTTTTTGTTCCTGCCGTTATCCTTGCTATTGTAGGTATCTGCACTTGGATTTTCCAACTGGTGTCAGGTATGCAGGTAACGGGACTTGATCAAGGTGTAGTATGGGGGCTCTATATCGCTGCCTTCTTTGCTGCTGTTGGCGGCGGGGCTGCTTTATTAGCGATCGTCGGTATTTCGGAATTTAAAAATATTCTTAGCCCTGTTGCCAAAAGCAAGACATTGATACTTGCAATGACTGCCTTTATCATAGGCGGGATTTTAATTACTATGGATCTCGGCAATCCCGTTCAAATGTTGAGATTGATTACCTCCTTTAGATTCCAGTCAATGATGGTTTGGGACTTTTGGTTTCTAGCCTTGTGCTTCTTAGCTGCTCTCTTCTTTTTATTAAAGGTACGTAAGAGTGGCAATGGAGGCAAAACTTTTGGTGTGATTGCTATTGCTGCTGCTTTACTTGTAGTTATTGTTGAAGGTTTTATGCTTTCAAGCATGGCAGCACACAGTATGTGGGGATCGGGTATAACCGTTGTATCCTTCTTGATTAGTGCAGCAATTATGGGTTGTGCTCTGGCGATGTTAATTATGCCCCAAAATGACTCTATTCGTAAAATCCTCCAGACTGTGCTCATACTTAGTCTTATTGTAACCCTTGCGGAAGTTTTTACCGGAGCCTTGACTGGCAACCCTGAAACCAAGTCTGAAATGATGTTTGTTCTTAGCGGTAAGGCCGCCCCTTTCTTTTGGATTCAGCTGATTATTGGGCTGCTTGTACCCTTATACTTATTGATTAAGTGTAATAAACCTATCGCTGTTGCTCTATTGGCAGCAATTGGTGTTGTTTTTGAGAAAATTTGGGTATTGGCTGCCGGTCAAGCAAGTCATTGGATGCAAGAATCTTTAAATGCTTATTTTCCCTCACTGATAGAATATATTACTGTTATCGGTGCTGCTGCTATCGGGGTATTGTTATTTGTGCTTCTAATGAAGCTCTTTAACGGTAAAGTTTCTACTGCGTCTAAAAATCAGAACATGCAGGCTATATAATTCGAAGAGAAAAGGAGCAAATTATGCCAAATAGTATTGTAGCTGATCAAGAATTGCATTCATCATTATTTGACTGGCAAACTATCAGCAATGCCTTTGCTTTCCTTGCCTCAATATTAAATAATCAGCCTGATCAAGAAATGATCAAAAGACTTCGTACAGTATTTAATGAAGAAGAGTCTCCCTTTCAAAGGCAAGGCGGTTCGTATCAACTGATTGCCGGGTATCTTAATGACAGTGATCAGAAGTCTATTGCGGAATTAGTTCAAGAGCTGTCTGTGGAATGGACACGTCTTTTTCGGGGTATAAGTCCTGTCTACTGCCCCCAACCTCCATATGCAGGTGTTTATAACTCTGTGGACGGCGTGGGAGTAGATGCCATCATGGCGATAACACAGCTCTATTCATCACACGGTCTAGGAATTCGGCAGGACAATCATAACCGTATGGATTATCTGGGGACTCTGTTAGATTTTATCAGTATCCTTGCAAAAAGAGCTGCTCAAGAAACGGAATTGGGGAATTTCACAGTCGAGGAAGCGATTAAAACAGACATTCTCGATTTCCTACAAAAGTATATTTTGCCATGGGTAGATAAATTTATTGATAACGCACAAGAATATGCGCAAACCGATTTGTTCAGAGGATATTTGATTCTGCTATCAGAATCCTTAAAGGAACTTAAGATTCTTATTGAAGATTAAAATAGTACTCCCCTATTCGGTACTTAAAAAGCACAGTCTTGCTTAGTATAATGTAGTGAACCAAGAAAAATAGACATTGAAAGAATAAAGGGATTGTCTCAATGAGACAATCCCAGATTTTTTTTAATGGGTAGAGGAGGCACTTAACTCCTGCAAGAGAACATAAATCCTTTCCGCCAGATCTATATCCAAGGTTCCGGTGCCGCAGCTTGGAGTGAGCATACTTTGTGACCGCAGCCTGTCTTCGCTGACTCCTCTTTTGGTCAGCTCTTTAATATTTCCTTCCAGACGCTTACCCAGGCTGGCTGCAGTTTCCCCCCAAGCTTTTATCGAAGTCGGAACGATGCCCCAGGAAAGAATGCCGCCTCTCTGGAGAAATTTTTCCAGAGGTTCAGCCAGAACGGCCATACTTGTCATGTATTCATAAGCATCAAAATTGACGATCTTAATCTTTGAGTCGAAGATGAGAGTCCAATCCATTCCGGCACAGACGTGAACTCCAGGTATCCCACCCTCGGCGAGAATTCCTTCAGCCACTTCATTAAGGTTGCCAATCAAAGTATTGCGATCTAAAGTCAGGTGGGTTGAGGCCCCATAAGCATACAATCCGGGGTCATCGATGGACATCAGGACGGGTAGTCCGTACTGAGCCAGACGCCTCGTCTGCCAACGGGCGTGCAATCTTAAGGACTTAACAAGGATATCCCGCTGATATTCATCATAATAGGCGGCTCTGCGGTTTTGATCCGTAATTTGCATCCCCAGAGTTACTGGGCCGCTTAACTGTCCTTTCAACAGCAATGCTCCTTGAGTGCCTTTGTGGTCAAGGTCGTTACAAAACTCATTGAATCCCACTCCTCCCTCCGGGGTGAAGCTGAATTCTTCTAAGGCATGTTGATCGCCTGCTTCAGCATGGAGATAATATTCGTAGAAACGGGCCATCCGTTCCGTCCAATCCGGGGTGTCCGCCTGGAAACGGGGCTGATCAAATCCTTCAATACACCCTGTTTCGACAAGAATTCTTAAATACTGTCCCACAAAAGAACTTTTTGCTCCTAGTTGGGGGAGTTGCGGCCAATGAGGTGCTTTAGGGAGGGTTTTCCATATTTGCTTTAAGGCTGTTTCAGCTTGAGCATAGGGAAGGCTGCCTACACCTGTGGCGAGGAATTGGGGTTGCCAGTTTGCCGAATCTAACATAGAATAACCTGCTTTCTTCAGAGAGTATTAATGGATGCATAATCCAGTAGTAAAAGCTCGATAGAATAATGATATAATAATTAAGTACAAACTTGCTGTATTTTGGGATTTCTATACATAGATTATAGCTTTAATGGAAGTCATTAGCAAAGGAATAAGGGGTCAGCAGACTTGATGCTATGACTTCTAAGTTGGAGTAGGGATGTTGAAAAGTGATGGATCATAAGGAATGTTGAAAAGTGATGGATCATAAGGAATGTTTAAAGGAAAAATTAAAGGACCTGCCGGAGAAACCAGGGGTTTATCTTATGCAGGATTCATTAGGCAATATTATCTATGTGGGTAAAGCCAAGAACCTCAAGAACAGAGTATCCCAATATTTTTATAAGCATAAGCACCGGGATCCCAAAGTGGAAGAAATGATCCTTCGTATTGCGGATTTAGAGTATCGGATAGTGGACACGGAACTGGATGCTCTCTTGGAAGAGTGCCGCATAATTAAGGAGATTAGGCCTCATTATAATAGACAGATGAAAAACGATCAGAACTATGTCTATATTAAGATACCTGATGATAACTTCCCCAAGATAGAGATTGTTCAGGTAAGGGAGGAGGATGGAGGGGTATATTATGGCCCTTTTAACAGCCGTCATCGGGTGGAAACTGGTGTGGAGTGTCTTAATGATACCTTCTTAATTCGTAAATGCCCCACCCCTGGCCGAGGTAAGCGGGGTGATGGCTGCTTGTATCGGCAATTGGGCACCTGTGTCGGGGTATGCACAGGGAAGGTCAGCCCTGAAGAATACAGGGATAGGTTAAAAGCGGTTTGCCAAGTGATTGAAACCAGGGACAAAGAGATGATGAAGGAGATTAGCGGCCGGCTAGCAAGGGCAGCCGAGGACCTTCATTTTGAAGAGGCTGCCCGCTATCGTGAATATCTGTTGGGGTTACGCTATATACAAGGCAGGCAAAAATTACTCAATAGAACACTTCGCCATAATAGCCTTCTTGTTTCGAGTTTTTAGATAAGGAGAAGAAGATTGTAAAGATGTTCCTAATCAAAGGGAACACAGTATTGATGAGTAGGATAATCCCTTTGCGTGACCTGCCTCAAGGGGACAGTACCCAAGCAAAGCCTCATGAGGAATTGAAGCAATTTCTGAAGGAAATCCCCAAAGCACTGGCCGATAAGCAAGGCTGTTCTCGACAGCTGACACAGTCGGAAGTGGATGAGGCCCAAATCCTTGATTCCTATCTTCGTAAAGACCGGGTCATCTCAATCCGAGTCACTCAAAAAGCACTAAAACAAGGGGAGTTTGTTGAAGATATGCTCAAGAGGATTAGGAATAAAAAGGGGGGTAACAATGGCAAGGAAATCTTTTAATGAGAAGCTCAAACAAAGTAAGGATCTACCCAAAGTGGTTCAGGTGACAGATCCTAAAACGATTATGCGTTATGGCGGTGATAAAATGCTGGTGGCACCGCCCACGGCTTATGATGAGCAGATGCGGAGAGTCCCCGAGGGTAAAGTGATAACCGCAGATGATCTTAGAAACTATCTGGCTCAAAAGCATGGAGCAGATTTTACTTGTCCTCTCACTGCCGGCATATTCGTCAACATCGCGGCCCATGCCTCTGCAGAAAGGGGAGAGGATTTGACTCCTTATTGGCGGACCTTAAAGAAGGATGGCCTGCTGAACGAAAAATATCCGGAGGGAATCCAAGGGCATAAAACCTTTCTGGAAAGGGAAGGGCATACGGTGATCCAAAAGGGTAAACATTATTATGTAAAGGATTATCAGGATAAAGAATTTGACCTCAGTTCATAGAGAGAAGAAGTATGCATTAAGGAGAATTTTCATGGGCAAATTTTATGAATTTGATGCTGAAATCAAGAAAGTACCGGATATCGATGGGGCTTATGTAGAAATTCCCTTTGACGTTAAGGCGGAGTTTGGGAAAGGCCGCGTACCGGTGACAGCTACCTTTGATGGAGAAGTCTATGAAGGAAGCTTGGTCAGAATGGGAACCCCCTGCCATATCCTGGGGATTCGCAAAGATATACGTGCCAAAATCGGCAAACAGCCTGGGGATACCATCAGGGTCACCTTACAAGAACGAGAGCCTAAAAGCAAGACCAAGGTTTCGAAAAACTGAAATGGTCAGGGGTTTCAAGCACTTTACTAATCTTGCCTGCCTTTTTGTACTTTTCATTATTTCTTAACCACAGCAATCCATACTTCTTGACGGTTTTCCTGCATGTAGCATTCGATAACCGGAAGGTCTGCCAGCTCATATCCTGAGTTAGGAAGCCATTCGGTGTAAAATTGCTTGTAGACTTTCTGCGTCGCATCAGGCAGTTCTCCGTTCGCTTCAAAAACTGCCCAGGTCGCAGCAGGGTAAGAAAATTCCTCCATTCCTTCAAGTACAGGGATAGGTTTACATTCAGATACATCAACATGGTTTGTTACGGCTATTATATAATTCATTTCTTCGGAATCTCCCCATTGGCCACCGGCTGCAATTCCTAAAAATCCTGCAGGCCTGTAATCAGGAAAATTCTCTATAAACCTTCTCATTGTTCCGTCTTGCCAGGCGTTTTCCCATAGGCCTGGAATAATTTCAAATGCCGCCGATGTTTTAACTTTGTGTAATATACCCATAACTTTAAAGGCAGGCCACTGTTCAATTTGATAATTCATATGATTTTCTCCTTTAATTGTAATTTGAAAGGAGAGCTTGGGGCAGGATTTTAGCTGAACTGTTTCGTTTCTGACACCGGAAGGTAAAACCCCATGAAAGCTCTTAAAGGCACGTGAAAATGAATCCTGGGATTCATATCCATACTTTAAAGCAACATCAACCCAATCCATTTTCCCACTCCCTGTTCAATTCTACCTTTTGGGAAATTGATTTGCACGATATTTTGTGCCGCATTATGTAGTTTTTGGTAAGCCTAATAATTCCAGTGATTCCGCAATTCACATCATGTTATAATCAAAAAGTGTCAATTTTTGTCGATATGATTGAATTGCAGGAGGTCTATTATGCATTGGAAACGGATTTCTTTTTTGTCTTTAGCAGTGGTTCTTCTTTTGAATCTTTTTCCCTTCACGGTTTTTGGTGCTGAAGCAACTGCAGAATCTTCTGCAACCGGAGCCGCTGCTTTAAGATTATATGGTAAAGACCGCACAGCAACTTCCCTTGCCGTTTCTCAGCAAGGCTGGGCTGCCTCGGATACGGTAATTCTTAATGAATTAAACAATTATGCCGATGCTATCGCCGCTACCCCTTTGGCAGTTCAACTGGATGCGCCGGTTCTTCTGACCTATGGCGCTCATCTTGATCCCCGGGTCAAAGAGGAATTAAAACGTCTGAAGGCCAAAAAGGTGATTCTTCTGGGAGGAAATGGGCGGCTATCAACTACTATGGAAAAAGAACTCACTGAACTCAATTATGAGTGGGAAAGAATTGGCGGAGCGGATCGCTATGAGACATCAGCTCTTATCGCGGAAAGGGTTCCCAGCGATACCATGATCCTGGTCAATGGGGATGATTTCCCTGATGCCCTTTCGGCGGCATCTTATGCGGGAATCAAGCAGATTCCTATTCTCTTGATGTCAAACCCTGAGTTTCCCCAAACGGTATCAGACTATTATCAGAAGCATAAACCCACCCAAGTCATTGTGGTGGGGGGAGACGGAGTGGTTCCCGAGCAGCTGGTGAAGAAACAGAACATTCCCATAACCCTTCGTTTGGGAGGGGAGGACCGCTATGAATCAGCAGCTAAACTTTACGAGTATGCTCAAGGTTCCTATGGCTCAAAGCAGCTTTATCTGGCTTCCGGTCAGCACTATCCCGACGCGATGGTAGGAACTGTACTGGCTGCGAAAAACAATTCAGCCCTTCTCATCACGAAAAGTTATACTTTACCTGAGTCAATAGCTCCGATTTTTGCCCCGGATAAGATTGCCGCTATGGAGATTTTTATTCTGGGGGGCACCGGTGTGGTTTCGGGGAAAATTCAGGCTGGACTGGAAGGGAAGGACTTTACCAAGAATCTGCTGATTGGCAAAACAGTGGTCGTGGATCCCGGTCATGGGTCTCCGGATCCGGGGGCGCTCGGACCCAGCGGATCGCAAGAGAAGAATAATAATTTGGCCATTGCTCAATATTTAGCCGTGGAGCTGGAGGCTACCGGTGCCAAGGTGGTGTTAACCCGTAGCGGCGATAATTCTCCGGCTTATTCTCCAGGGACAACCTACACTGAGAGGGGGGACCTGCAAAAGCGGGTGGATATAGCTAACGAAAACAATGCCGACCTATTTATCAGTATTCACAATGACTCTTGGAAAACCGCTCAGGGGACGACGACTTTTTACTCATCAGAAAACCCCAGTGGTACTTCAAGCTATAAATTAGCCCAATATATCCAAAGTGAATTAACTCAGAAGATTGGCACCAAAAACCTTGGCGTGAAGGACTCCCGGCTTTATGTGCTGAGGAACACTACCATGCCCGCAGTTCTGGTGGAGGTTGCTTTTATCTCTCACCCGACTGAGGAGAAACAGCTCAGTGATAATGCTTTTAGACAAAAAGCTGCTCAGGGAATAAGTCAAGGAATTCAAGCCTATATCCGTTACCTTGAGAGAGTGTAAATAAATCCGGCAAATAAGCCCTCGGAAATCCGAGGGCTTAACTTATGCCATAGGCCAACAATTTTTAGTCCTAGAAAAGAAAATCATTTCGTTTAAAGGACCAATTGACTTTTTTGGTCCCCTTGTCCAGCGGAGGATAGGATAAGGAACTATAAGGATTCATTTCGTAACAATAGTTTGAATGAATGCAGTTGCGGATATTCAATAAATCGAGAATCTGCTTTGTGATATAGACACACTCCCCATAACCTCCACCGATGATATGTACTTTAGATCCCTGACATGAATGAAGATAGTCTTTGAAGGCTGGGGGGAGGTACTCCAGTAAGTACTCTTGAAGATTGTCCGAATGACAGACTTTATAATCGGGTATAAAGCTGGGTTCGATGAGTGCCATTAAACCATCATGAAAGGGCAGGATGCAGTGATTATTGAGTAATTCCTGCTTAAACTCTGCCACATCGATTCCCTCTTCTTCCAAGAGGTTCATGGCAAAATCAGTACAATACTGTTTGAAAATCGGCTCACCGGTTAAGCTTTTGTCGATGAACGAGGGGATGAATTCCCCTGAGTAAATTTCCTCAAATACATCAATCAGCATCCTTATGTCCTCAAAGGAATGATTAGCCAGAAAGCGTTTTACTTTAAGCAGATAATTAAGATTATAAAAGCGAGAGTAGGTCTTTTGAATATCGACGACCAATAGTCGATGTTTGTATCGATGGAGAATAGACATACGTTTCACCTCTGATACGAATGGTGTTTATTCTTCCTTTTCTGCTTGGAAAAATAGTACCGATACTACCAATGAGGCAGTGATAATTAAGTAACTTGTAGTTCTCTTGTTCACTTATAGTATATAAGAAGACAAGAGATAAAGTCCATACATAAGATGGGTTATTTGGATAAGTTATGGAAGTTAAAGGATGAAGAATATTGTCCGGGTCGTATAGCTTTATCCTACATCCACACCGTTCAAGCCCGAAAGATAGCCCAAGGATTTTGCTTTAAGGCAGAGAACGGATTCTAAGCGAGCAGGCAAGCAATCTTCGCGAAAAGACTGCAGCGGAGTCGGGTTGGAAACAGGACGTTTCCAACCGCCCATTGAGAACAAGTGCGAAAGCAGTGCTTTCGAGGAGCGATTTGGGCACGAAACCCGGGCGAGGGTTTCGCCCAAGCCGCAATGCCACAGAGACTGCTTAGCGGCGCAGGTGGACCCGACGCAGCGTAGGTCTTGAGTGATTAGATTGCTCCGCGCAGCTAATGGAGTGAACGCCGAAAGCAAAATCCTGGAGAATTACCTTCGGCCCTTTTCAGAATAGAAAGTATTGACAGTATAGGTTTATCGGGATAAACTTATCATAGGTTTATTTTGATAAACCTATATACTTAACTCATGGACAGGGAGGGTGTAAACTGTGGAAGAATTTAAGCTGTTTGATGCGGAGTATAAATTCCTCGATATTATTTGGGGCCTTGAGCCTATCAACTCAACGGAACTGACCAAAGTCTGCCGGGATAAGCTGGGCTGGAAAAAGCCGACCACCTACACCATGCTGCGTAAGCTTTCCGAGCGGGGATTATTAAAAAATGAAAACGCTACGGTGACCACCATCGTCAAGCGGGAACAAGTCCAAAAGTACGAAAGCGAGGTGCTCTTGGAAAAGTCCTTTGATAATTCCCTTCCCGCTTTTTTAGCCACCTTCCTCAAGGATAGGAAACTCTCCCGGCAGGAGGCCGAGGAAATGAAGAAGATGATCGAGGAGGCGACGAAATGAGCAGTTTGCAGGGTGCATTGACAACCGTTCTGAACATGAGCATTACGGCGTCCTATGTTGCCGTTGTCGTCATACTGATTCGTTTCTTTTTAAGAAAGGCCCCTAAAATTTTCTCCTATGTCTTGTGGTCGGTTGTTTTGTTTCGGCTTCTTTGTCCCTTATCCCTGACTTCAGACTTTAGCTTTTTAGGGCTAATCGACAGGAATTTGCAAAGTGGTGCCGACGTGTTGGACTATGTTCCTCAACATAATGCGATGACGCCGCGGCCCACCATGCCGTCCGGCAGTGCCGGTTTCGAGCCTGGGGTCAATGCCTCCTTGCCCCAGATCACACCCATGACAAGTTCAAGCCCGATGCCAATCGGGATGGATATCTTGAGCTTGCTCTGGCTGGCAGGTATTGCGGCACTGATGTCTTACAGTATCATTTCCTATATAAGGACAAAACGGCTGCTGCAAACGGCTACCCTGGTTAAAGACACTATTTACGAATCCGATCGGCTTACGACAGCCTTTGTGTGCGGGTTTATCCGTCCGAAGATTTATGTGCCTCTGGGTGTAGCCGGGGCTGATCTGGATTATATCCTGGCTCATGAGGAAACCCATATTAAAAGAAGGGACTATCTCCTGAAGCCTCTTGCTTTTTTTGCCCTCATTCTTCATTGGTTTAATCCCCTGATCTGGCTGTCTTTTGTCCTCATGAGCCGGGACATGGAAATGTCTTGTGATGAAAGCGTTCTCAGCAAGATGGGCGAGGAAGCGAAGAGGGGCTACTCCAGCTCTTTGCTGGCTCTTTCCGTAAAAAGAAACGGACTTTTCACCATAAACCCTCTGGCCTTTGGGGAACTCCATGTGAAAACAAGGATTAAAAATATCCTTAATTATAAGAAGCCTAGGTTTTGGGTTCTGATCGCTTTGGTCATTGTCATGGGCGCTATGGTATTCACTTTGGTAGCCGATCCTGCCGATCAGGAACCGGATCTGTCCTTCCTCAATCCGAATAATCTGGCATCCCTCCTTATGCAAGGGGAGGGAGTACAGATTAGCGAAGCGGGGTATTCTTATCCCATCATAGTGTCCAGTGCGGAGTTGGGAAAATGGCTGTCCTCGGCTGCGGATGACTGGAAGAAAAAAGAGGTCCCCACACCCTTTGACCTTACACCCTCCATCACTATTCATGTGAATGCGGATAACGAGATTCGCTTTTTTGACGAAGAACCGACTCTAGCTATGATTCAATCCGGTGATCACTATCGTTACTATGCCATTCCCAAGCAAGATTTCCAAGTTATTCAGCAAATAGCCCTGCTGGCCTATCCCAAGATCCAAAGCCTGACCATGTCAAAGTGGGAAAAAGGAGAAGAGGTCGCTTCCGTGACCAGCATAGACAGCACTATTTTGGAGATGGTGGTACATCTGGCCCAGGAAGAAGAGAATTCTCCTTTTCTCTTAAGATACTCCAGTGTGAATGATACGCCGGATGTGGCCGATTATATGCGAATCGTTTTGGAAGGCCCGAATGCTGCCTATACTTATTTCCTCTACACTGAGGATGGAAAGAACTACGCTATTGAAAAACCCTATGAACGCATCTATAAAATCAGCCCGGATACGGCCCAGGCAATCATCGACCTGTTTAAAAAAGCTGGGGATAGGTCCCAGGCAAGAGCCGCCTATGATCTGGAAAAAAGCCTTAACATCATCATGTCTTCTCCCCTAAGCTCCTCCAATCCACAAGATTACATCCGTACCCATCAGGATGAGTATGAAAAGATCCTGAAATATGGGGGTGAAGAGGCTTTGCAATACATGTTGAACCAGTTTGAGCAAGGGAAGGGGGAGGGCTTAAGAGGACATATTATGATGGAACTATGCAAGGATATCTTGAGAGAGCGCAATGGCATTACTGATGAATCTCTTTCTCCTCAGGAATGGTATGAGGCCTTATCCAAGCAGAAAAGGATTATGCTCCCAGATTATACCCATGAGGGAGAGGACGAGGTGGAGAAGCTCGTCTATAGAACGGAAACTGAAAGAAATTCCCAGCCTCAGCGAGGGTTTACGGTGGTTGCCCCGAAAATCTTCGGCAGTTATGAGGAAGGGGAGTTCCTTAAAGTTTTTGTGACGACCTATAGTTCCACTTATACCATCTATAATGATGGCGTTAGAGAAATAGGAGGCAGTGTGATTCCTTCTGCCCACACCTATAAAAAGGACAGCAAGGGGAATTATGTTCTTTTGACTTATGAACAGGCCGGAGACGGGGCTAACTTTTTTACCTCCATTCGCAGCTTTTGCACCCTGCCGGTATCAGGTAAACCCATTAGCGGACTGGCTGAGAAAATCATTCATTACAGCAATGATGAGGAACTCCTGAAGCTTCAACTTGAGAACTTAACTAAACATTTGCGGAAAAACGGCGTAACCAATCCGATAATCGTCAAGCCCGGGAATAATACCATTTAAATAGTCTAAGGCTCTGGCTTGGGGGAAGAACTCTTGAAATACTTATTTATGATATTTTCCGGTACATTCCTTAATCTGTAGTTCAATCACCGCAGTGCCTTTCACCATATTTTCCGGAAGCTCCTTACCAGCAAACTGCGGTGTGTATTTTTCAACTAATCTGTTTAGAACCTCACGTTTATAGGGGATATCTTCCAGAATATGTGCAGTTCCTATTACAACCACGCTGTTGTAAATGGCCTCTGTATCGCAGGCCATCCCTTCACCCGGCTGCAATCCCAACAACTCATCCACTTCAAAGCAAACCTTTGGATTATCCTTCACATTGTCAATCTTTAATCCCTTGGGCAGTCCGTGCATATAAATAGTTCCGTTATAGTATAGAAAATGCATGGCAGTGACATAAGGATATCCGTCTCCGCGAACTGTTCCGAAGCGTCCAATATCCGCTCTTTGCAGGAGTGTGTCAATCTCCTCTTTTGTTAATTGAAAGTGTTTCATCCTGTTTTGCATACATCATTCCTCCTAATTTTTATACATAAGGATGCCCCCGGTTTTTCCGATTGCTAACCATATGCTTTTATTATATGCTAGAAGTGTACCTGTCAAAAGGTACACTTCTAGCATATAATTATGGGTACACTGAATGAGGGATGTATGAACAATGATTTATATTGACAAAGAAATGGACACACCTTTATATGAACAGATTTACAGGCAAATACAAGAGGACATAATTTCCGGAAATCTTTCCCCGGGGACGCTGCTGCCCGGAATCCGAACTTTATCAAAGACGTTAGGTGTCGCGCGTAATACCGTGGATAAGGCCTATACACAACTAGCGGTGGAGGGGTATATTTGCCCTCGAAAAGGTGCGGGTTTTGCCATAGAAAGCATCAGAGATTCTAAAAGGAGCGGTGAAATTCAAAATTTGTCCTGTGCGGTGACTGATGATTCAGGTCACGAGACAGAAGAGAGAAACCTTCCCTATGATTTTCAATATGGAAGTTTTCCTGACGAGTGCTTTCCTAAAGCGGCATGGAAAAAGTATATGCTGGAGGTGCTATCCTCACCCGATTCGTCATCTTATATGACGCAGTATCAGGATAAACAGGGGAACCGTTCCCTGCGCTGTGAACTTCGGAACTATTTGTACCAGACCCGCGGGGTGGTTTGTACAGAAGCCCAGATCCTCATCGGCTGTGGTCTGCATTATTCGCTGGATATTTTATGTAAGCTGTTTGCAAGCCATAAGAGGATTGCCATGGAGGAACCGGGATATAACGGAGCCAAAGAGGTATTTCAAAACAATGGGTTTTTGATACGCCATATTCCATCTACACAAGACGGACTTGACTTCTCAGGGCTAAAAACATTGGATGTCCCTGCTGTTTATGTAACACCGTCCCATCAGTTTCCTTATGGAACCGTCCTGCCGATTTCCAAACGACGGGAATTGCTGGAATGGGCAGCGGAAGAAAATGCTTATATCATTGAAGACGATTATGACAGCGAATACAGGTACGATGCAAATCCGGTACCGTCCCTGCAGTCCATCGATGGCAATGACCGTGTTATTTATATCGGCACCTTTTCCAAATCTCTTTCTCCATCATTGCGCATCAATTACATGGTACTCCCTAAACATTTACTTGGGGCCTACCATCAGATGTTTTCTTCTTACAGCAGCCCCGTTACTTGGCTGACACAGGAAGTGCTGGCAAGATTTCTTCGCTCTGGCGATTATACCCGGCATGTGCGCCGGATGTGTGCAGTCTATCGAAAACGGCATGACGTTTTTGTCCAGCAGCTGTCGAAACAATTCGGGCCAAAAATCGTGCTGCACGGGCAAGGTGCAGGGTTGCATTTTTTGTTGGAGTTTTCGGATGGAGTGCATGCCGACCGGTTAATCCTGACCGCAAAGAAAGCAGGAGTCAGGGTATACCCGGTAACCCCGTTCTGGAGTGTTTCGGAAGCCTGCCCCCCCAATATGCTTTTTGCAGGGTACAGCCTGCTGAATGAGGGGCAGATACAAGAGGGAATCCGCCTTTTGAAGCAAGCGTGGGCTCTATAGAAATTATGGTGCAAAATCGGAAGACGTGATACTAAAAATAAAGTACATTTAACCACATAAGAAAAAGGATAGAAGAGCTACAGATATGCTTACCGGGTATTGACAAATTCGCTGGCGGACCTTAAACTAGTAACATATTAAATTAAATACAAATATAATAGAGCAGGCGATCGGTATAAAAGCCGATGGGGCTGGGCTGGGAAACCGGCAGCAGGAAGAATACCTGTGGGACTATAATTGAAATAATTATTGTGCCACAGGTATTTTTTTACCAAAAAGAGGAGGGGTATCTTGAATACCGCAAATAGGAAGGTAAAGGTTGCCGCATTATCCATCGTATCGAATTCGGTGCTGATCATTCTCAAGGTTACAGCAGGTTTGCTAAGCGGATCCATCAGTATTATTTCCGAAGCCATACATTCCGGTATGGATCTCATCGCTTCCATCATCGCATTTTTCTCGGTGAGGATGTCGTCAAAGCCTGCTGATCGGAAGCATCCCTACGGTCACGGGAAAATTGAAAATGTTTCAGGTGTTCTGGAGGGCCTGCTGATTTTTGTGGCAGCCTGCCTTATCATAGCTGAGGCCATAAAAAAGATACAACACCCCGTGGAAATTTCTCAAACATGGGTGGCTATAGCGGTCATGCTGTTTTCCGGTGTTGTGAACACCCTGGTTTCCAGGATTCTCTACAAGGTGGCCAAAGAAGAGGATTCCATAGCGCTGGAGGCAGATGCCCTGCACCTGAAAACAGATGTGTATACCTCTCTTGGCGTCGCGGTTGGCCTTCTGTTGATCTGGATTACGAAAATCAACATACTTGACCCGATTGCGGCCATATTGGTGGCACTGCTGATCATAAAGGAAGCCTTTGTGCTTTGCAAAAATGCCTTCGAACCGCTTCTGGACACAAAATTGTCGGATGAGGACGAAATGAAGATCAAGACTATTATGGATAGCTATCATGGCAAAATATTGGATTATCATAACTTGCGTACCAGAAAATCCGGCAACATCAAATATATTGACTGCCATCTTACGGTTAGTGAGGGTCTGACCATTCGCGAAACCCATGAAATGAGCGATGAAATGGAACGGGAGCTGGAACTGGCCTTGAAGAATACAAATGTCAACATCCATTTTGAGCCAGGAAAGGATGGACAGTGAGCCCGCCCTGCTGATTTACGGTCAGCAGGGCGGCTTCCTGTCAAGCCAATAATTTTTCAATAGTGTGAAGCCGTTTAATTTTAAGAGCTGCCATGATATCCAGGCGGGTATGGTTATCCGTCAAGGACTTACCTAAGATGTTTTCAATTTTATTCAAGCGGTAGCGCAAGGTATTAGGGTGCATGAAGATCGCTTTGGCGGTTTTGTTCACGTCAAATTGGTTCTCGGCAAAGCTCTCCAGGAGGGCTATAAGGGAACTTTCCGGATCATCTTGTTTGTGCAATTCCCCCAGAACATGGACATAGTATTCTTTTAAGTCCTGGAGATCATGTTTATACAGGATTCGTTCCAAGCCGAGTTCACTGAAGAAGGGAACAGGTATTTCTAATAGCTTTCCCATTTCAAAAGCCACTTTAGCTTCCTGATAACTGCGAAAAAGCTCGGTGGATTCGGAATAAACCTGTCCTACTCCACAGGTTACCAGATTATTTAATTCCGTGGTTCTGATTTGAGAAAAAGTTTTTTCAGCAAAACCAAGTATTTCTTCCTTTTGCAAAGCAGATTTATCCGCCTGAAGAGGAACGAGGATCACCAGTTCATTTTGGCGGAGGATGAGTGCCGGGTTTTTATAATAGTTATCGATGAAAATTTCTTCTATGATGCGGGAGAGAAAATCCATAAGATGATGCCCCGGATTATGATGCTCCGGATCAGGAAGGAGAAAAACCATAACCGTATGGGGGCGACTGAAATTCCAGCCCCACACTTCTCCGGTAGCAATGATATCTTCACTGCGTTTAAGGTTTCCGTAAAGCAGATCATAGAGAAAGGCATTTTTAAACTTGCTTTGCTCCTGCTTAAGCTCTAACCGGCTCTGGAGGTGGACGGCATAGAGTGATGATGTATAATCCAACAGGGGTTGAAAGGCTTCTCGATCCGGATTATCTTCATCACTAAGAATGAAAATATACCCAATGACACGGCCAAGGGGAGCAATAGCACGACCTATGGCACGTACCTTAAAAGTACCCGCAGAGATATGACAGAGAAAAAGGCTTTCGTCATGGATCCGAGGGTCATCCAGTTCAACTTGAAAGAATTCACAATCATAGTGAGAAGAGGAGGCAACCAGTTTATAAGCAGAAGTTGAAACCAGTACAGGCCGATTAATGACCTTAGCTAAAGTATGGGTCAGAAGATCTAACCCCTGTCCTGAAGCCATAACCAATTCTTGCATATAATCCGGAACGGAAAATTGCTTGTTCATATAGACCACCTTTCTCACGATTTACCAAGGAAAAGCTCAGGGGTTCATTCTAGGCGACTCTTAAAAGTTAGGGTAGAATGGTATTTATAGTTATAGATTAATTTTGATTCTATAAGGGATGATTGTAAAGTCCTTTAATCTGTATCCCGGAATAAAAAAAGCGTGGCTTTTTTGTACTTGTGAACATATGACCAAAATGGGCGGCAAGCTATACTGATTATAGATTCGGGAGCGGCTCTCGTCAAATAAGAGGAAGTATGTTCCTTTTTTATTGCGAAGAGGCACAGAATTTCGCTCAGGCATGATGGAACGCTGATTTAAAAGGGAGGTTCAAGGTACTATGTCAAGTTTTCTTAAAAAAGTAACGGATAAAACCATAAGCCGCAGGAGTTTCTTAAAAGCAACTGCGGCAGGTACTGCCGGCTTGGCACTGACCGGTTGCGGGAGTGTCTTAGCACCGGCGGGGGGAAAGATCAATGCGGTGGGAGAGGAGCAAGGAGAATGGATCTCGGCAGCCTGCTGGCATAACTGCGGTGGACGATGTTTGAACAAAGCACTGGTGGTGGATGGAGTAGTCATTCGCCAGAAAACAGATGATACCCATGAAGATTCTCCAGACTACCCACAACAGAGAGGTTGTTTGAGAGGACGCTCTCAACGCCAGCAGGTCTTTGGCGCGGATCGGTTGAAATACCCCATGAAACGCAAACATTGGCAGCCCGGCGGAGGGGATAAATCCCTGCGCGGTCAGGATGAATGGGAGCGGATCAGCTGGGATGAAGCCTTGGCTTATATTGCCGATGAATTGAATCGGGTGAAAAAAGACTATGGCAACCGTTCGATTCTGCATATTGGAGGATGGAGCAGCCGAATTACGGATATCTCAAGAACCTTGGGATTGTATGGGGGATATTGCGAATACTGGAATACCAACTCTTTCGGCAGTTGGGCCATGACACCTAAAACCGTTGGTTTTATGCAATTAGGAGTATGGGATCAGACGGTGAATGATCGTTTTGATCTGCGGAACTGTGAGACCATTATCATGCTCAGCATGAATCCGGCCTGGAGTGCGATGGGAAGTTCCAGTTGGCACTATAGGCAAGCCAAGAAAGCCGGAGCGAAATTTATCGGGATTGACCCCTTTTTCAATGCTACCTATTCTATGTTGGGTGCACAGTGGGTACCGGTCCGACCAAGTACGGACGCAGCCTTGCTGTTAGCCATTGCCTATGTCCTCATTACCAAAGATCACCCGACCCTTAATCCTTTGATTGATTGGGAGTTTTTAAATAAGTGTGCTATTGGCTTTGATGCAGAGCATATGCCGGAAGGTGAAGATCCTAAAGGCAATTTCAAAGACCATGTGCTCGGGACTTACGACGGTGTTCCTAAAACACCGGAATGGGCCAGTGAAATTTGTGGAGTGTCTGAAGACCAGATCGAGAAATTAGCGCTGGAGTTCCGAAAAGATAAAAAGGTAGCCTTCATCTGCGGGATGGCTTCCGGAAGAACCAGAAACTCGGATAATCTGCCGCAATTGATTATGACCATCGGAGCCATGACCGGTCATATGGGCAAATCCGGACATATGACCGGCAGTACCATGCATGCCACATCCGGCAATGGGGGCCCGGCTCTGGTGTGTGCGGGTTCCAACGGCCTGCCGGGGATCCCTAATCCCGTAGATGACAGTATTAATGCAGGTCAGGTCTGGGACGCGATCCTAAACGGCAAATACAACTTCACCGGAAGCGGGGACTTCACTTCAGCCGACCAATACAAACCTGGTGAAGAAAGAGATATCGATATTCGGATCATTTATCATTCAGGCGGTGCGACGTTGCAGACCAACGATGGGATGACCAAAGGGATCGAAGCCCATCGCAAGGTGGATTTGGTTGTCTCTCATTCTCAGTTCGTCACCACAAATTCCAAGTATGCAGATATTGTCCTCCCGGTAACAACGGAGTGGGAGAAAATCGGCGGTTTCTCCGGAGGAACCTTGGTGCACAGCGGCAACCGTGAAATGATTATTATGTATTCCCAAATCTCGGAACCCCTTTACGAAGCCAGGAGTGATCAATGGATCGCCATAGAACTGGCCAAGAAGTTGGGAATCGATGAAAAAGAAGCCTTCCCCTTTGATGAGAAGCAGCAGTTCTTTAATGCCTTGGCCAGCACTACAGTAGTCAATGAAGATGGGAAGACCTACGGGCCCTTGGTGACCATAACCCAGGAAGATATTGATGAGTTAGGAGTGACCGGCAAGCCCCAAACTGGGAAAATCACTTATCGTGAACTCAAGGAAAAGGGAGTATATCAAGTTAAACGCTATCCAGGGGATAATTATGGGTATATTGCCTATGAAGATTTTGTCCGGGATCCTGAGAATAATCCCTTAAGCTCAGAAAGCGGCAAGTTGGAAATCTATAGCCGAAAGTTGGCGAAAACCATCAATGACATGGGATTTAGTACAATTCAGCCGATTCCATCCTATATCAAACCTGCCGGGGGATTTGAAGATACCTTCCAGGAATGGGAGGGTAAAGCCAAAGGAGAATATCCCTATCAGGTGATCAATCCTCATTACCTTCGCCGTTCCCACACCGTTTTCGATAATGTGAAATGGCTTCAGGAAGCTTGGCCTAATCCTGTTTTCTTGAATACCAACGATGCCAGGGACAATGGCCTTGCCGATGGGGATACGGTTCTGATTACCAGTCCCTATGGAAAAATCTTAAGAAATGCCTGCCTTACAGAACGAGTAAGACCCGGAGTCGTTGCTCTGCCTCATGGCGCCTGGGTGGATATGGATGAAAAAACGGGAATCGATGTGGGTGGCGCGGATAATATCCTCAGTGGCCAAATCCCGACCGGGCAGGGAGTTTCAGGGTTTAATACCGGGATTGCCCGGATTGAGAAATACACACAATCCAAACTCATTCCCGATGTAGAAAAAGCAGCAAGAATCGTATTCCAGGAAGGGGTGTAAGGAAAAATGGGTAAAAAAGGTTTTTACTTTGATATGGAAGCCTGCATCGGCTGTCGCACTTGCCAGATTGCCTGCAAAGATAAAAATAATAACGATATTGGCGTGTTATACCGTCGGGTAAAGAATTTTGAGACCGGTGTTTATCCACGACCTGATGCTTTCAACTATTCCTCTTCCTGCAACCACTGTGCCGAGGCCAAATGTGTCAAGGGGTGCCCCACCGGTGCCATGCATTATGCAGAGGATGGTACTGTGCAGCACGATAAGGATAAATGCATCGGCTGTAAATATTGCATCTGGAACTGTCCCTATGGTGCACCTCAATTCATTGAAGAAAGCGGCATCGTGGGGAAATGCGACAGCTGCAAGGGCCTTCGTGACAGCGGAGAAAACCCTGCCTGTGTGGATGCATGTATTATGCGCTGCCTGGAATTTGGGGACTTAGATGAACTTAAGGCAAAGTATGGCGACCGCTTTGTTCAGGAGTTGCCTATTCTGCCCTCTGCAAAGCTTACAAATCCATCGGTGCTGATTAAGCCCAAGGATTGTGCTTTAGACTCCAATTCTCGTGAGAAAGAGGTGTAATCAGTGGAAAACCTATCCTTAATCCTATTCTCAATCTGCATTCAGGCGGCTATCGGCATTATGATCTTCGTGGCTCTGGGCAAATCCTTCAACAAGGAAGGACAATTTAAAACGGCGATAGTCACAGCCGCCGGCCTGGCTATTGTCGGGTTTCTCGCCTCTCTGCTGCACTTGGGTAAACCCCTTGCCGCACTGAACTCCCTTCTCCACTTCAGCACCTCCTGGCTGAGCCGGGAAATCTGGTTCACCGGTGCCTTTACTGGGATAACCCTTTTAATAGCCTTATTGGTGATTGCCAGACCTTCGGCCAAAGGTGCGGTCAATGCTTTGGCTCCCCTTGTCGCAGTGGTGGGTTTAGTTGATGTTTATATGATGGCTTCGATCTATGGCTTTGCCTCGGTGCCGGCCTGGCAGCACGGTTCCCTAACGATTGAGTTCTATGCGGCCGCCATCTCCATGGGAGCCGTCATGTTTCTCGCGTTAAGCGGACAGGAAGCTGTTAAAGTGAAAAAACCTGCCTCTCTGGCAGTGGGCGCTGTGGTAATCGTGCAGGTAGCGGCTATGGTGCTCTACTATATCCAGCTGGGAACCAGCGGGAATGGGGCAGCCGGGCAAAGCCTTGCTCTCTTGAACAGCATGAGCGGAATCATGGCCATGAAATGGATGTTGATTCTCTTTGGAGCAGGATTGCTGTTCTTCCCCGTGGGTAAAGGAGGGACGAAGGTATCTGCCGGTCAAGATGCCGTTCAAGCAGCGGCAACTACTGAAGGTGCTGTTGATACGGCAGTCTATCTTGCAGCAGCCTTAGTGGTTGTAGGCCAGATATTAGGCCGATATCTCTTTTATGCAATTATGGTTGTGAATACTGTTGGATTAAGTTAAGGTTAATAAATGTCAGGGAACCAGGGGAGATTTACCTTGGTTCCCTATTTAATTGTCATCAAGATAACAATGGTTGGCAAGGAGGATGGAATTTAAGAAGTTCAATAATTCACCCCTCCCCACAGTGATCTGTAAGGAGGGGTGAGGAGAGAGATGTAGTCTTTTAGCTTTGGCAATGATTATAAAGTGAAGAAGATATAGCGGCCGACAATTTGTCCGAGGAGCACTAAAGCAGTAGAACCTAAGACGATGGAAACTCCAAGTTCTTTCTTTTTGCCGGAGAGGAAGAGTAAACCGGCACCCACCAGGATGGCAGCCCATTTAATAATCATGGCTGCGCCCATGGTTTGCGGAGCGGTGAAACTGCCGACAGCCTGGACCACAATCGCTGCGGCAACGGCAATGGACACAACTTTTTGCAGGTTAGGCGCTTCTTTAGCGCTCAAAGCGAAGAAAATCAGGGACCCCATGGATAGGGCGGCAGCATAAAATTCGATAAAGGTTGCTGCATGCTGCCAAGCTTCAATACTGGTGGAGGCATAGACGGAAGCCATGGCATAAACATCGATTAAACCAATAACAGCGGCTAGTATAACTAAAAGATTGACAGCACTTTTGGCTGCAGGCTTAAAATAAATGAACAAAGCGGCCAGGACGGTTAGACCGGTAAACAAGCTGGTAAACCAAATTTCACGGCTCAGCCAGGAGGTTGCGAATCTCGTAAGGGCGTTGATGGCCGACAAGGGGTGACCCAAGTGCAGGAAGGAGGCAAGAAGGCCGGCTATGGCTAGGACTGCCGAGGTCAAGACGGCGGTTTTAAAGAGACCGTCTTTATGCAATTGCTTGGCAATAGCGGCAAAAACCATAATCCCGATGGCGACTTGAACACTGATGGTGAACAGAATTAATGCTAACTCTTTCATTGATTATACCTCCAACTCTACATAGTTGGTATCTAAAGAGCACTCTTTAGGATTGATCAGGATAGAGGGTTTTGTCACATTGGCAGAAGGCAATACTGGTAACTCTTTAACGAGGTTTGTTCCATGTTTAGCAGCCAGTTCATTCAGATCGCCGAATTCCAGGCAGCGCATGAGGCAGGCATTTACGCACATAGGGTTTTGGCCTGCATCCCGCAGATCTTTGCAGCTATCGCATTTGCTGATGACCCCGGTCTCTTCAATGAATTGGGGAACACCATAAGGGCAGTTCCAGGTACAGTATTTGCAGCCGATACATTTGTTTTTATTATGCTGCACGGTCCCATCATCAGCGAAGTGAAGAGCTCCGGTGGGGCAGCCTTTAACACATTTGGCTTCTTTACAATGGTTGCAGGCGCCGGAGTAATGATACACCCTGGCGTCGGGATACACCCCGGTTTCATAGCTTTTGACTTGGCGGAATAAAATGCCTACATCCAAGCGGTTTCTATCTTTGCAGGCTACTTGACAGGTGCGGCAGCCGATGCATTTAGTGACATCAAAATAAAATCCTAAGGCCATTCAAATTCGCCTCCTTATCAGATTTTAATAATTCTTTGGGGCCATAGATAGTCCGGTGTAAGGGGCTTTCCATCATACTTCTCCATATTGACCAATTGGGTATTGTAACCGGAAACACCACAACCGGTAGTAATAGGGGCGGAAAGATAATTATCAGAGCCGGACTTATCAATGCCGGTTTTCTCATCCAACTCCAGCCAGGTGCCGTGAGGCATCTCAATATAGCCGGGCATCAGCCGCTGGCTGACACTGGCTTGACGCAATACCTTGCCATAGGGATTGGTGAGAAGTACGGCATCGCCGTTCTTTATGCCTTTTTCCGCTGCGTCCACGGCACTGATGAATACCGGATTGCGCATAGCTTCCCGCAGCCAGGGTAAATTGTCCAAAATTGTATGCGAACGCCTTAAATAATGGGGGGTGGTTACTTGGTAAGGATAATCGCCTTTGATTTTTTTGTCCCAATCCTTAAAACTCTGTTCGTAACCATTAAGGGGCTGGATATAAGTCGGATAAGGTTTGAGGGTGCTGCGGCCCATGGCATTAATGCTGTCGGCTTTGGTTTGGCAGTAGATTTCAAACTTGCCGCTTTTGGAGCCAACGGGATTCTTATCCGGGTCTTCGACAAAGGATTGGTAAGTGATATGGCCATAGTTATCGCCTTCATGGCGTTCGACTTTATAGATCCCTTTTTCCATCAACTCTTTGAGACCGATGCGGCCTTGCTGCAGTTTTCCATCGACTTTGCCATGCTTTTGTTTCCACCAGGCGAGATCCGCTTCAGTGATGGTGACTAAGGTTTCATAGCCTGTACCTTCCTTGTTAATCACCGTAGCACCGGCAATCGCATTGAAATACCGCTGCTCTTCAGACAGGGGATAGACTTGATTCACATTAATGCCTAAGCGCTTGCCAAGCTCCCTGCCAATCCATAGATCGCTTTTCGCTTCGTAAAGAGGTTCGATGACTTTGGAAGGGAAGAATTGAACCTCTCGGTTATAATATATCTCCAGATAAAGATAAGAACTGTGTCTTTCCCACTGAGTGGTAATGGGGAGTACGATATCGGCGTATTGGGCACTGGCGTTTAAAGAATAAGCACAACTTACCACGAAATCTACTTTCCGGTGGGCTTCAATCCCTTTGGCGACACCTTGGTTTGTCTGCAGAGTGTTTCTGTAGGAATGAATGATGACATGGATATCAATATCCTTCTCTCCCATACTGGCAAGATCTCCCCATAGGGCTGGTGCGGTGTAATTGTATTTTCCATTCAATACATTGTCCCATAGCTCAGGAGCCATAATTGAGTCTGGGCAAGGATTGGGAAGGATTGGAGCGCCGGAAGCCCCTAATTGGACTAATTTAGGCCCGCTGTTGGTAGCGAAATAGTATTGGCACGAGCCGCAGGAGTGACCGGGTTTGCCGAAATGACCGCCCATAGCCGCTATGGTCATTAGGATTTGCGGAAAATCATCGGCATTATTGCAGCGGGCCGGTGCGCTGCTGTGTAAAATGGAAACTTTCTTATCTTTGTGCATTTCCTTGGCATACCAAAGGATATCTTCCACAGGCGTGCCGCAAATTTCCGAAGCCCATTCAGGGGTTTTGGGTTGGTTATCATAGTTGCCAAGCACATAATCCTTAAAGTTTTCCTTGATCGTGGCATCAGCCGGTATATGCCCGGCATCAAAGCCTACAGTGCAGCGATTGAGAAAGTCCCAATCGATCAGGGGATTGCTTAGGGGGTCGTCTTCCGTAATCATCACATAGGCTACTGCCAGCAGAAAAGCTATATCTGTGCCGGGCCGGACGCGAATCCATTTGGCTTCTACCAAATTAGCCGTTTCATTATAGCTGGGACCGACATAAATAAACTTGGCGCCGGCTTCTTTGGCATGCATTAAGTTGTGACTGGGCAATCCTGCAGCAGCCCAGGCGGGATTGCAACCATAAAGAACAATGGTTTCGCTTTTTAATAGATCCAAGCGATCATTAGCATCATCATTACCATAAGGGATAATACCCAGGACACCGGAAACGAAGAGGTAGGTGCCCAGGGAGCCTGTATCCTGCACATTGGTATAACCGCCAAAGGCATTAATTGAATTATTGAAATCACAAAGGGCATCGGCAAAGTTAGGCATCAGGATGGAACGGTTGCCATACTTTTCTTTGGCGTTCTTTAACTCGGCAGCCACATAATCCAGGGCTTCATCCCAGGAAATCCGCACCCATTCATCTTTGCCGCGCAACGATTTGTCACCGCCGGTCAGGGGTTCCCAGTGCTTGCGTTTCATGGGATATTTGATCCGATCCGCGCCGAAAACCTGCTGCTGCTGGGCTCGCCCGCGCAGGCAGCCTCTGAGTTGTGGCTTGTTGAAGCTGTCCGGTTCGGTATCATCGGTTTTCTGGCGGACCACCACATTGTCCACCACAAGGGCGGAGTTATAACATTTGTAGCCGCAGTTATGCCAGCAGGCGGCAGGGATCCATTCACCTTCTCCGTTCACTGCGGCAGCATCAAGTTCCGCTCCCACCGGAGCCAGCGCAGTGCCGCAGCCGGCAAGGGCCAGGCCGGCGGTTCCGGCCGCGGTGGCCTTCAGGAAATTTCGGCGGCTTATTTTTTTGTCCGTAATTTTTTTAAGAATATCTGACATTAATCCTTCTACCTCCTTTTAAGTCTGTAATGCTGAAGCCGGAACGGGATTTCAAGAAGCATAATTACGCCTATAATTACGCATTCCGATACGATAGATTAAGCTTGCTAAAAGCTGATCCCGAACCTATAATCATTGTATAGCTATTGTGAATAGTTTAATATGTTTGTGTGTACGAATTGACACCGGTAAAATACAGCACCGTGACAAAAACTATCGTTACGATTCTTTAGACATAATAATCCATGAATTGATTATGGCGTATAGGATATTATATTGCACTTGCTAAAAGGAAGAAGGAGCTGAATTATGGAGGAGAAGGCTGGAGACGTTAGTATTCTTAACTATATGGAAGAACTGCTCATAGCTTCCGGACAAGGTTTGCAAGCTTTGACAGATGCTCTGGCTAAGATATTAAGGCTTCCCATTCTTATTTCTACATCCGGATATAATTTGATTTCCTCATCCCTTAGTTGCCCTGATCTTGATTCTTTTCACACGGATATAGTGAGTGCCAGGATTGATAATGAAACATCATTTTTTTGCAAATTGTCTGCCGGCACTTTTCATTCCAATGCTTGGGGACGAGCGATTGCACCTGCGGGGCGTGTTATTGGTTATATTTTTATCTTTGTCGACGATGCCGATAGCAATGCGATAATGGAAGCCCATAAACTCATTATCAAGGCAGCTGCATCCTTATGTGCAGTCCATCTCCAAAGCCGGGTTGAGTTGCTCAAGGAGCAACAAAAACATCAAGAATCCTTTTTATACGATCTTCTGTATGGGAACCTTAAAACAGAAGAAGAAATTGTTGCATCCGGAGCCACCTGGGGTTGGAATTTCACTCTACCTCATACCGCTATAATCCTGACAATTCCTGAATTAGATATTCATTCCCCGGATAAACACTTGATGGATATTCTGAACCACTTTACGGAGAAAGCTCTCATTGATAGGTATTATAAGAAGTTACCTACACTGATAAGGCATAACGAACTCATTGTGCTTTTGCCCTCTGAGGAGTGGAAGCAGCCTGCCCAAAAGAAAGAAATTCTTGCCTTGATGGACATCCTCTTAGCTCAATTAACAGCTACAGAACTTAAGAATCGGGTAATCTGTGGCGTGGGTCAGACCTATGTTAAAGCTACCAATCTTTTTCGGAGCTATCAAGAGGCTAAGGTATCCCTTGAGCTGGGAACAGTGATGGGGATAGCCGTTCCTTTCTTCAGTGACATAGGGGTGGAGCGGATCTTCTACAAGCATGATCTTGAGGATTTAAAGGAGTATTATGCTCATGTTCTTGGCGAACTGCACAAGCAAGATGATGAAGAGCTTTCACTGATCAGCGTTTTAGAAAGCTTTGCTGAGAATCAATTTGAAGTGACGAAAACAGCGGAGGCTCTCTTTTTGCATCGCAATACACTCCGTTACCGCCTCAATAAGATCGAAACTATTCTGGGGCGTTCGTTGAACGATCACAATACCCGCTTTGATATTATGGCCGCACTGAAAATCAAGCGATTGCACAAGATGGATGAGGAATTATGATGGGGAAAGCAAAGGGACGCATCACATAAGTGAAAGCGTCCCTGTTAAATTGTGTCTAGGGAAGACACTCATCTTATAATAAAGCCAAAACTTCATCAAGAACTAAACGATCTGTTTGCAGGAACTGTTGGGTTAAAATAGCCATTTGGGGATAAAAATGATGAGTTTTGGAGGTTTGCATATCCTTGGCGAAATCCCCGATCCAAACCAGTAAATGCTCCCCCAAAAAGGCTTTTTGATCGTCCAGCAGTTGTTTGACCTCATCCATAGCCTGCTTATCAAAGTTTTCCAAGGCCAGTTTTGCCAGATGAGCCATAAAATCCAACTCAAAGCCCAGATGATCATCGGCTTCATGAGGATAATTGGCTGGCAGGAATTGATAGTTGAGGTAGGTGCGCCGCACTTTTAAGGTGCTTTCCTGGAACAAAGCCCGTTCTTTGGTCACATAGACGGATTCCCAGGGGGGAGCGGGCAGCTTATGGGGGCCGATCATCAGATAGGTATATTCGCTGGTCAGCTTATCCAGGATGCTGTCAGCCTCGGTGGACAGAGCCGGCCTTAATTCTGAGAGTAAACTCAGGCAGGCTTGTAAGTGACTGTTATCCTCGTCGAGCATTAACTCCAAGGCTTCCAGGGTGTATTCGTTGGTGAGGATATCCAGCAGTTCCTGGTTAGGTTCATTGCCAAAAATACGTTGCAGCAACTGATAGAGATAATGCCGGGTGGCCAGAATGATGGCAATTCCGTCTTCTTGTGAAGTCATAGCAGACACCGCCTTTAAGTTTTTTGAGATTAGGATTTCATTCCTGAATTAGACTTTTTTTTCGGTATAATTGGGATCTAAAGCATATTTCCTTGGTTTAATTAATAAGGATGGGTTGGTAAGGGTTGAGGAAGGAAGAATGGGCAAATCCTGAACAATATCCGTACCGTGTTTGGCTTCAAGTTCATCTAAATCACCAAATTCAAGGCACCGCATCGGGCAGGAATCCACACAGACCGGATTGACGCTCTTGTCACGCAAGCCCTTGCAGCTGTCGCATTTGCCGATGATGCCGGTTTCTTCAATGAACTGGGGAACGCCATAGGGACAGTTCCAGGTACAGTACTTACAGCCGATGCATTTATTTTTGTCATGCTGAACCGTACCGTCATCGGCGTAGTACAACGCATTGGCGGGGCACCCCTTGACACATTTGGCATGGGAACAGTGATGGCAGGCACTGGAATAATGATACAGCCTGGCATGGGGATAAACGCCTACTTCATAACTGCGGACGTCACGGAAGCTAATGCCCACATCCAGGCGGTTTCTATCCTTGCAGGCTACCTGGCAAGTCCGGCAGCCGAGGCATTTATTCATATCGAAATAAAACCCTAAGGCCATGCTTGCTCACCTTCCTCATAGTTTCCAAAGTTGAGGGATATTCAGAGACAATGTTATGGCAATCAAAAGGCCGTACACCAGCAACATGACAAAGAATGCTTTTTCTTTGCCGGGTAAACCGGCCCAGCGTATGGGGTCTTGACCGGCGGTGCATTCAGAACAGCCTGCTTTCGTGTGGGCTGAAGGGGGTTCAAAAGTGGGGTCTGCGTGCTGGTCTGCGGAGCTATGGGGGTGGAAGAACCGCTTGAACTTTCTCTTTACTGAAGCAAGAAAATTAAGCACAGCCCCCACCGGACAGGCCAACCGGCACCAAACACGATAGAAGAGAATCCCGGTCAGCAGGACCAGGCATAAAGTAAGCCAGTGGCCGAGATTGCCCTGACCGCCAAAACTTACCGCAAAAGGTTCATAATTGGCGATACTGGGATTGTTAAAAATAAGCGCCGCCATCACGGCAGCCCAGACGACTCCCCAGCGGATTTTATGAGCCAGGGCAAGCACAGGCGGCGCAGGATTGAACTTTATGAACCCCAGGAATTTGTAAAGTCCTTCCTGAAGCCCCCCGAAGGGGCAAAGCCAGGAGCAGTAAAAATTTCTTCCCCAGAGTAAAGTGAGGATAGGAATGCCCAAAGTCAGGATATACCAGAAAGGGCGTTCCAGGGGAGAGGGCCAATTGCCGCTGAGCAGACTGGTCAGGTTAGCCAGACTCAGGGAAGCGTTGAGGAAAAAGCCCAGGAAAAGAACGGAGCCCGCTAAGAGCCAAGGGCGTAATTTTTGGCCGCGGCGGGATACGGCGATGAAGACCAGGCCATATAATAGAATCAGCCCCAACTCCGGCCACCCCAAAGCAAGTTGGCTCCCGGCAGGGACTTGAAGGCCTAATTCGTTTTTGCCGGCCTGCCAGGCTCCCTTACGGACGGCCAGGGCGATTCCATTAACAGTATAGGTGGCCCCGCTTATCCCGTCAAGGTCGTGGCCCAGCTCAAAGGGATCACGGGCTTCTTTGCCGGTAAATTGGTGCAAATAACCTTCCCTCAGGACTCTGCTCAGATAAGCGGGAGTTTCACAATTTTCGGTGATGATCACATTTTTAAGAATGCCATCTTTTCCGAGAGAGACGAAGACACTGAGGGGCCCGCCATATCCGGAGGCATCGGCTTCCACGGCATATCCAAGAAAATGGTCGTCCGTATCCCATAAGCTGTAGGTCGGATATCCGCCGGCTATGGGCTCGTATCTGGAGACGGCAGGTTCCAGCCGCTGCAGGGAAGTAAAGGTCTCCTGCTTGTTTGCCGATTGCTGAAAGATCAGAGCGGCCAAGATCAGAACAAAAGCGGTGATAAGGGCGAGCGACCGGGGGGAGAAATGTGTCTGCTTCATTCCGGCAGTCCTTTAAAGTCCCTTAGCGGTCATAAGGACGGCATAGAACAAATACCTGCTCACCATGATTCCGCCGCTCAAAGCCAAGGCACCCAGATAGGCCATGCCGGCTTTTCCGGAACCCGCCTGTTCCTTGGCTGGCTTCAAGGAGGCGAATAGCAATAAAGCAGCGCCGGCCAGGAGCAGGAGAAGGTGAACCTCGAGGAGCAGCCCTGGGGTTTGCCCGCCGAGACCGCTATAATTAAGAAATGTTTCTGCCCCCAGAATGATGGCACCGGCCAGGGCGATCAGGCTGTATAGTTTTTTGGTTTTTATCCCTATCCCGCTGAATTGAATGGCCAAGAAGAGGGCAAGGCCCAGAATAGCTGTCGCCGTCGCAAAATCGATAAGAGGAGATATGCTTTGCCAGCCGGGGCGGCTGGTGCTCATATAGACATTGGCCATAAAAACCACATCAATCACCCCTACGGCACTGGCCGCCCAGCCAAAACGCTTGACGGAGGGATTGACATATTGCACGACGGCATGGATGATGGCAAGACCAATGAATAAAAGGGAAAAGACCAGTGCCCGGGACAGCCAGGAATGGCTGAATTGGGAGATGGCATTAAAAATAGACGCCGGTCGGCCCAAGTAAAAAACAAAAGCCAGAAAGCCGATCACGCCCAATAAGGCAGAGGCGATGGAGGCATATTTGTTTTCAGTTCTGCCGTTTGTTTTTCCGGCAGCCATTATGGCAATCATGATGCCAATAGCCGCCTGAAGGCCTATGGAGAAGATCACCAGTTTAACATTCTGAACCATAGTTTCACCCCTTCTATGAACTATAGAAATTATGAAATATAGAACTTATAGCAGCAAGTTCCTCTTCCCGCCCCTAAAAAGCGGGAAAAGGAACTTGAAGCAGAAAGCAGAAGTCTCGACTAGGAGATAATTTTGATGGCAAAGAAGAGGTAGCGTCCAATGAGCTGGCCTACTACAACCAGAGCAGCGGCCCCCAGGATGAAGGAGGCATCTTTGCTCTTTTCCTTGACAGGGAGGAAGAGCAGCACGGCCCCCACCAGGATGGCGGCCCATTTCAGAACCATGGCCGGCATCATGCCGCTGAGAATAGCATAGCTCTGTTGCAGAGCATGATTGGTGCTGGCTCCGAAACTATTGTAATAGGGAATCATGGCGATGGCTTGGATTACGAAGGCTGCGGCTACGGCTATGGCTACGATGGTTTTCATCTTGCCGGTATCTTCCTTCATGCTCAAGGCGAGGAACAGCAGCGCGCCCATGGAAATGGCGGCGGCATAGAACTCCACAACAATTGAACCGGACTTCCAGGCGGCAACGCTGGAGGAGGTGTAGACCGAAGCCATGGCCAAGACGTCAACCAGACCGATGGCGGCAGCCAGAATAATTAAAGCATCGATGGCTTTTTTCGCCTCAGGTTTCAAGTAAATGAGCAAAGCGGCGAGGACGGTCAAGCCGGTAAAGGCGCTGGTCAGCCAAATCTCCCGGCTCAGCCAGGAGGTGGCGAAGCGGGTGAGGGCATTGACCGCAGCCAAGGGATGGCCCAGATGGAGGAAGGAAGCGAGAAAGCCCACAATGGCTAACCCGGCGGAAATGGTTACAGCGGTTTTAAAGAGAGCGGTTTTGTTCAGTTGTTTGGCAACAGCCGTAAAGACCATTAACCCAGCCGCCGCTTGCACACAAATGGTAAAGATAATTAAGGCGAACTCTTCCATAGTTACACCTCCACTTCTTTATACTTGGGGTCCAGGGAGAATTTCCTGGGGTTGATCAATAAGGAGGGATTGGTAACCTGGGAGGAGGGTAGGGTAGGCAAATCTTTGACCAGGTCAGCCTTATGTTTGGCCGCCAATTGGTCCAGATCACCGAACTCCAGGCAGCGCATCAGGCAGGCATCGACGCAAACCGGATTGGCACCGGTATCGCGGAGGTCTTTGCAGCTGTCGCATTTGCCGATGACGCCGGCTTCTTCAATGAATTGGGGGACACTATAGGGGCAATTCCAGGTGCAGTACTTGCAGCCGACGCATTTTTTGCGATCGTGCTGTACAGTGCCGTCATCAGCGAAATGCAGGGCCCCGGTGGGGCAGCCTTGAACACATTTGGCTTCGGCGCAATGGTTGCAGGCGCCGGAGTAGTGGTAGACTCTGGCATCGGGAAAAGAGCCTGTTTCATAGCTTTTGACTTTGCGGAAAATAATGCCCACATCCAGGCGGTTTCTATCTTTGCAGGCTACCTGGCAGGTGCGGCAGCCAATGCATTTATTGACATCAAAATAAAATCCTAAGGCCATTGTAGTTTCTCCTCCTTCGTTTAAAGTATAACGACTCTCATGGGCCATAAGTGGTCAGGGGTAAGGGGCTCACCCTCATATTTTTCCAGGTTGGCTAGGGTAGTATTGTAGCCGGAAACACCTTGGCCGCTGGTTTGAGGATGGCAGAGATAATTATCAGAGCCGGATTTGTCAATACCAGTTTTCTCATCCAGCTCCAGCCAGGTACCGTGGGGCAGCTCGATATAGCCGGGCATCAGCCGCTGGCTGACGCTGGCCTGACGCAGGACTTTGCCATGGGGATTGGTGAGCAGTACGGTATCGCCGTCTTTGATGCCTTTTTCCTCTGCATCCACGGCACTGATAAATACCGGATTGGGCATGGCTTCCCTGAGCCAGGGCAGGTAGTCAAAACCGGTATGGGCGCGCCTTAAATAGTGAGGATTGGTGACTTGATAAGGATAATCGCCTTTGATCTTTTTATCCCAATCTTTAAAGCTCTGTTCATAACCGTTGAGGGGCTGTACATAAGAGGGATAGGGTTTGAGGGTGCTGCGTCCCATACGGTTGATGATGTCGGCCTTGGTTTGGCAATAGATTTCAAACTTGCCGCTATTGGTAGTAAGGGGGTTTTTCTCCGGATCTTTGACAAAGGCTTCATAGGTGATAGCTCCATAGTTATCGCCCTCGTGACGTTCAACCTTGTAGATGCCCTTCTCCATCAGCTCGCGCAGACCGATGTGGCCTTGCTGTGGCTTCCCATCCACTTTGCCATATTTTTGCTCCCACCAGGCGAGATCCTCGGCAGTAATGGTTACTAAGGTTTCATAGTCAGTGCCTTCTTTGTTAATCACCGTAGTACCGGCAATGCAATTGAAGTACTGCTGCTCTTCCGACAGGGGATAGGCTTGATTCACATCAATGCCTAAGCGCTTGCCAAGCTCTACGGCAATCCATTGATCGCTTTTAGCCTCGAAAAGAGGTTCCATGACTCTTGATGGGAAGAACTGCATGTCCCGGTTATACGACGTAAGGTAAGTGTAGGTGCTCTGTTTTTCCCACTGAGTAACAATGGGGAGTACGATATCCGAGTATTGGGCGCTGATGTTTAAGGAATAAGCACAGCTGAAAACAAAGTCTACCTTGCGATGGGCCTCGATCCCTTTGCCGACACCTTGGGTTGTCTGCAGGGTGTTGCGCCAGGAATGGATGATGACACGGATATCAATATCCCGCTCTCCCATATAGGTAGGATCCCATAGACTTGAGAAATCTTCCCACGTAGTCCCGGTTCGGTTGTATTTTCCGTTCAGTACGGCATCCCATAACTCGGGAGCGGTAATCACTTCTTTGCAGGAATTGGGAATGACTGGAGCGCCGGAAGCTCCCATCCGGATCAGGTTAGGGCCGCCGTTAGTGGAGCAGTAGTATTGACCAGAGCCACAGGAGTGACCAGGTTTACCGTAATGCCCCCCCATTGCGGCGATGGTCATCAATAGTTGAGGGAAATCATCGGCGTTATTGCAGCGGGCCGGCGCACTGGCGTGCAAAATGGAGACCTTCTTGTCCTTATGCATTTCTTTGGCAAACCAAATAATATCTTCCACCGGTGTGCCGCTGATTTCCGAAGCCCATTCAGGGGTTTTGGGATGATTGTCGTATTTGCCCAGTACATAGTCTTTGAAGTTTTCGTCAAGTTTGGCATCAGCCGGCATATGATTAGCGTCAAAGCCCACCGTGCAGCGATTGAGAAAATCCCAATCAAGCAAAGGATTGGTGAGGGGGTCGTCTTCTGTGATCATGACATAGGCTACCGAAAGCAGGAACGCCGTATCTGTACCGGGGCGGACGCGTATCCATTTAGCATCCGTGAGGTTAGCGCTTTCGTTATAACTTGGCCCGACATAAATGAACTTGGCGCCGGCTTCTTTGGCATGGATTAAGTTGTGGCTGGGCAATCCAGCTGAAGCCCAGGCAGGGTTGCAGCCATACAGAACAATTGTGTCGCAGTTTAACAGATCCAAACGGTCATTGGCATCACCATAACCACCATTGTGAATCCCCACCATGCCACCGCCATATTTGTAGGTGCCTACGGATGAAGTATCATCCACGTCGGCATAACCGCCAAAGGCACTGATTGTATTATAAAAATCACACATATTGCTGCCCCAGGTAGGCATCAGGATGGAGCTGTTCCCATATTTCTCTTTGACGTGTTTTAACTCGGCAGCTACATAATCCAGGGCTTCATCCCAGGAAATCCGTACCCATTCGTCTTTGCCGCGCAACGATTTGTCGCCGCCGGTGAGGGGTTCCCAATGTTTGCGTTTCATCGGGTATTTTAAACGATCCGCGCCAAAGGCCTGCTGCTGCTGGGCCCGTCCGCGCAGGCAGCCTCTCAGCTGGGGCTTGCTGAAGCTGTCCGGTTCGGTATCATCGGTTTTCTGGCGGACCACCACATTGTCCACGACAAGGGCGGCGTTATAACATTTATAGCCGCAGTTAAACCAACAGGCGGCAGGTATCCATTCACCTTCCCCGTTGATTGCGGCCGCGTCATATTCCGCTCCCACCGGAGCGAGGGCAGTGCCGCAGCCGGCAAGGGCCAGGCTGGCCGTTCCGGCTGCAGTGGCAGCCAGGAATGTTCTGCGGCTTATTTGTTTCTCAGTAATTTTTTTGAAAAGATTTACCATACACCTTAACCTCCTTCTGAAATTACGAAATATCTCTGAGCGTGACTCGGTGATGGACTTATTCCGGCCGGAAAGAGGCTGTAAGCAGTCACGGTTTGTACAGACACTGTTTGTACTAATCATAACATTTGCCGTCGCAGTGCCTCAAGTTCAAATATTAACCATTAGTTTCTGCAGTCTCAGCAAGCACATCGTGAAGATTGCAAAGCCCCGACGGCTTTTCTTAAGTCCATCTTCATTATATAATTGATTTGAATAGCTCAAATGTTCACGTGCACAAAGTAGTTGCTGGGTTTTTGTGCATCATAACCAAATGATCTTTAGGTTGAAATTTTATAGCATTATAGGCTAAACTACGAGTGACTGAAATGCTGATAGTTCGAACGGGAAGATGGAGGAAATGAAGCATGATGGAAAAAAACACTTCAATGCCGAACCCCATGCGGAAGCTGTTGAAAATGTCCGGTAAGGGCCTGGATGCTCTCACTTGCGCCCTTGCCGAAGTGTTGAATCAGCCCATCCTGGTTGCTACCCCCGCTTATGAAACCATTTCCACCACACTGCTCCATCCGGATCTGGATGCTTTCAGGGTTGAGATAGAAGGGGATTGGGCGGATAATGAGTCTATATTCTTCTGTACACTATCTACGGAAGCTTTGCGTCTGCAAGGGGCAGGTTGGGCTGTTGCTCCCAATGGCCGGGTGTTGGGCTATCTCTTCGTACTGTATGAACAAACCGAGCCGGATTTTGAGGGGTTGCAACCCATCATTGAAACAGCTCTATCCTTATATGCCATCCACCTTCAGAACAAGTTGGAGCTGAAGCAGGAAAAGCATAAGACCAAGAATTCTTTCTTCTATGATTTGCTCTATGGGAACCTTAAGCGCAATGAAGATATTATTACCATGGGTGAGGTGTGGGGCTGGGATTTCCGCCGGCCCCACAGAGTGCTGCTGCTGGCAACGGAGCTGGAACATCACTCACCCGACTGGCACCTTATGGAGGTTCTGCAAAAGATTGTGGACCGCACCTTGATCAATAAATTTTATAAAAACCCTGCCACCACAGTGAACCGCAACGAAGTTGTGGCCATCATACCCGGGGCGAGAGAAAAGGGGGCAGAGCAAAAACAGGAAATCCTCTCCATCATGGAACACCTTTCCGGTCAATTCCAAGCAACAGCACCCCAGTACCGGATATCCTGCGGAGTAGGGCAAGCCTATACTCACCCTAATGACCTCTTTCGCAGTTACCAGGAGGCCAAAGTCGCCTGCGAGATGGGAAGTCTGCTGGAGGTTGCCGTGCCTTTTTTCAGCGAGATGGGCTTGGAGCGCATCCTTTACAAACATGACTTGGAGGATCTGAAGGAATACTATCATCATGTTCTGGGAGCTTTACCGGAGGATGAGGGGGAAGATAATCTGCTTTCTCTTCTGGAGAGCTTTGTGGATAACCAGTTCGATATGAATAAGACGGCTCAGGCTACTTTTTTGCACCGCAACACCCTTCGTTACCGCTTGAACAAAATCGAAGCCCTTCTCGACCGCTCCCTGACCGATATTGATACCCGCCTGGATCTGGCTGCGGCGTTTAAGATCAGGCGGCTGCATAAAGAGAGGCTTGCTTCAGACGATCTCAGCGGTATTTAGTCATGGCTTATTGAACTAAGAATTATTGAACCAAAGAATCATAAAAAGGCTGGTGCTAGGTATGCCAACGTTTCGCAATACATGTCCGCGGCATTGTTATAGTTCCTGCAGTATGATTTCCCATATGAGCGGAGGTAAGCTGACCCGGGTTGTGGGAGACTCCGCCCATGGCTATACCCGGGGAAGACTCTGTGCCAAAGGGTATTCCTTGATTCAATATGCCTTGGACGAATATCGTTTGAAATATCCTTTGCGTCAAGTGCGGCGGGGGTCAGGGGAGTGGCGGCGGATTTCCTGGGACCAGGCCTATGAAATCATCGCCTCCAAAATGATCGAACTGAATACCCGCTATGGTTCTAATCTGGGCTTAGGGTATTATAAAGGCAATGGCAATGCCGGCTTGCTGCATCAGGCTGTGGAAGGAATGTTTGCGGGTCTGGGCCCTCATACCCGACCGACCGGGGATATTTGTTCGGCTACCGGGGAAGCCGCACTTATGGAGACCGTAGGTGAACTAAGTCCTGATCCGGAGGAGATGGGCGATGCCGGCTTGATCGTGATCTGGGGAGCTAACCCGGCCAATACCAATATCAATCAAATGAAGTTTATCTATGAAGCACGCCAAAAGGGAGTCCCATTGGTGGTTATCGATCCGCTCCTTACTCATACAGCCAATAGAGCCGATTTATATGTTCAGATCAATCCGGGAACCGATGGGTGGCTGGCTTGGGGTATTGCCAAAATCTTGATCGAAAGTGGCAGGATCGATAAAAAGTTCATTCAGGAAAAAACCAGAGACTTTGATCAATATAAGCTAGGACTTAAGAAGATTACTCTGGATGAAGTCTGTTCACAAACAGGAGTCCATTTAAGCGTTGTTGAAGAATTAGCCGCTCTGTATGCCCGCTTTTACCCAGCCGCTAATTGGCTGGGTTTCGGCATGCAGCGCTATCCCAGTGGCGGAGAATCGGTAAAGGCTGTGGGTGCTCTGGCAGCTCTGACAGGGAGTTTTGCTTCGGTTGGGGGCGGGGTCTATTTTCGCCACCGGCCTCAGGAGGAATTTCCTCTGAATATAGCCAAGCATCAGGGAGTAAAGCATCCTTTGCTCACCTCTTCCCGGGAGGTACCGGTCAACGATTTTCCGCGCAGGGCGATGAAGCTTCAGGAGCCGCCTCTTAAAATGCTTTGGGTTTCCTGTGGCAATCCTTTGGCCCAGGATTATAATCTACGGGTTTGGCGTGATTTGTTTCAACACATGGAGTTAGTCATTACTGTAGATCTCTATCTGAACAGCACCGCCCGGCAGTCCGACCTTGTCCTGCCGGCTGCTTCCTTCTTTGAGGAAGAAGATTTGCATGTGAGCTTTTGGCACCACTGGCTTTCCTATAATCAAAAAGTGCTGCCGGCTTTCTATGAATCAAAGAGCGATTTACAGATTGCCCGGGAATTAACCCGTAAACTCAATGAACTCCGGCCTGGGTTTTCTAATTTTCCCGCGGAAAAAGAACCCTGGGATTGGATAGCAGGGGAGTTGTCTCCGGAGGTTAGGGAACTTTATGCTTTAGAGGACCCCGCCGATCTCCAAAAGTGCTCCTATAAAAGGAGCAAGGAACCCCTCTCACCGGATTGGAGCTACCGTTTTCCTGAAATTCAACCTCAACGTTTTCAAGATGTCAGAGAAAGGGATTCATCCCTACTGTTTCCTTACCACCTGCTTACTCCCCAATCCCTGCTTAAATTCCATACCCAGTATGAGACCCTTTCCTGGCTTAATTCAGAGAATAGGGAAGAACCCATGATTGAACTGGCGGAGGAAATCGCCTGCAAGCATAATATCCGTGAAGATTCTTGGGTTGAAATCTATAATGAGAATGGCTTTGTAAGTGGCCGGGCTAAAATCAATCCCTATCTTCCGGAGAAAATTATCCTGGTGGAGCAAAGTGACCGTTATCCGATCAATCATCTGATCAGCGGTCAAGGGAAAGAAGGGGAAAGTATCCCTTATTTTGATTGCCGAGTCAACCTCAGGAGGGTGCGCAAGGATGTTTAAGAGAAAGGGCTTTCTGTTTAATGCCAATCTCTGCATAGGATGCCGGGCTTGTGAGATGGCCTGCCGCAATGAAAATCATACACCGGCTAATATACACTGGCGGCATGTCAAGGAAATAGACCTGGGGACCTATCTGTCCATGGCCTGCAACCATTGTGACAGCCCGGAATGTTTCCGTGTCTGCCCCCAGCATGCCTTTAACAAAAGAAAAGACGGGATTGTTGAGATTGATTCTTCCCTTTGCAACGGCTGCCGTCTCTGTGTGAAGGCCTGCCCTTATGATGCTCCCCAGTACAACATCAATACCAATAAGGTGACCCGCTGCCAGATGTGCTATCCTCGTCAGGACCATGGGCTGCCCCCAGCCTGCGTTGAGGCTTGCACCACGGGGGCATTGACAACCATAGAGCTTAATGATCCTCGGCTGCCTGAAACGGTGCAAGTCATTCCAGGATTTACAGATATCCGCTTAACAAAACCTTCAATTCTCTTTTATCCGCCGCGGCCGAAGAAGAGATACTTTCTTAAACAGAGTGAGTAAAACGAAGAGGAAGGGCAGCCTTCGTTCCTTAGTGAGGAACAAAGGCTGCTCTTTATTTCCCCAAAGGGGAGCTTATTAACCGGCTGCCGGATCAAAGAGATCGTTAATTGTCGTATCGACAATCTTCGCATCCTTGATCCCGGTTAATGCCCCGACGGCTGTCATATAGATGTCACTTGCTATGAGTGATTCCATAGCGGCCACGATTTCTGTCACCTGCACATCTTCCCTTGGATCGGGAAGAGTAATGGTGAACGTTCCGCCACCGGCGGTGGTGAAGACCAATCGGGCCACTTTTCTTGTGGATAACCCCATTCCGAAGCCTCCTTTTCATTCAGTTTTTTTAGCTATTCATCCTCTGCCAGTTCCCAGGTTTTACGAAAAAACACATCGAGGACGGGATGCTTCGTTAAGCCAAATAACGCATGTGCAGCGTTATAAACGGCTTCTTCGGATGCATCAAAGCGGATAGAATTGAAGGTTTTTTGTCTCGTGATGGGGACTCCGAGAGGGGAAAGACCCGTCTGATAGACCACCACCAAAGCTGCGGAATAAGGAATTCCTTCCACTGCCATCTTAATCACCTGCCTTTCTTGATGGATTGACAGGCTAAGGCTGTCCCTACATACTATGAATGTGTTCCTCCGGGTGACACAGGTTGTCACACCAATCGGGCCAACCCCATATACTATATTAAAAACCCGGGAAGGGATTGGCATGAGCGATTTCGTAACCGAACGCACCCCGCAGATCATCGCGGCCGAGATAAACAGCTATAAAGAACCAAGCCGGAGAATCCACTTAATCTGTGCCGTGGAGATAGGTCGGCGGCTGATAGAGGCTAAGTCTCTCGTTCCTTATGGGGAATGGGGAAAATGGCTGCAGGAGTATGTGGATTATTCCCAGCTTACGGCGGAAAGATATATGAAAGTTGCCAGGGAGTACGGGCAGGCAATGAGTGCCTCCCCGGAGGGGGAAGCAGAATCTTCATCGATGAAGAATTTGAGCTATACTCAGGCGGTAATTTTGTTTGATGTTCCGGAAGAAGAACGGGCAGAGTTTATCGCAGAGTTGGATATCGACAATATGTCTGTGCGCCAGCTCCAGAAGGCCGTAAAGGAACGGGAGCAGGCCAAGCAGGAAAAAGATGAGGCCGAGCTGAAGAACGGGGAACTGCAGAAAGCTCTGGAGGGTGAAAAGGAGAAAAGTAGTGAGCTGAAAAAAGAGCGTGACGATCTGAAGGTCAAGACAGGGGTATTGGAAAAGAAAAATCAGGTTCTGGAGCAGGAGGTTGCAAATAGGAAGGCTGAGAACAGTAAGCTCAAAGAAAAAGAGCTTTTCAAAAGCAATCAAAAGCTGAGGAGTGACCTTACCGCCGCACAAATCAAGAACGCTACCCATAAAGTCGCCTTTAAATTTGAAGCCCTGGAAAGGGCATTCAAAGAACTGACGTATGAGCTGGGCTTGCTGGTTGAGATCGATAAGGGTGTACATGGGGAGTACCAAAAAAATCTGAGAAAGTTCCTGCTTAAATGTCTGGATGAGAAATGGCGGTAATTAAAAAACTATAAAATTGAAGGTGGCAAGAGGATTGTCATCGGGACTGAGACAGACCGACGGAAAGGGAAAATTGCGGTCAAAGTCCAACTTGCACATTGCGGGGTATTCCATTAATTCGTATGTTAGCTGCCCCCCATGGATACAAATAATGTTATGCTAAAAGACGGCTTCTGGAATGTTTTTCCGGTTGCCGTCTTTTGCTTAACTTTAAAACCGTTGATGCAACAGCCCGATTACTCTAGCTCATCTCTCTCTATTCCGATCCAGACCTCCGTCAGGCCTGCGACTCCACGATAGAATTCTGAGTTTGTTCCTCGGTCAACAGCTTGAGAAAGATCTGTAATCCAGCTGCCTAAATGCGTTTTCAGAAAATCAGTCTGCATCTTACGGATGGAGATCGGATCTTTTTCCTTATCTTCATTGGCCATGTCAAATTCCAGAGAACATAGATAGGCCATGAAATAAAGTTCTAAGGCAATATGGTCCGGTAAGTCCGTAAAATCATCGGAAAGCTCAAGCCCGGCGGAGCGATAGAAACGTTTTGCTGCAATAGCTGCATCTCCCATCACGACTCCGATCTCATTGTCATCGTCTCTTGTTTTGTAAACGGATTCATAGGGCGGCGCTACTACATGCCCAGGGCCGACGAAAAGGCGGCTGTATTCCACTTTCATGTCCTGCAAGATTTCCGCAGGGGATCGCCCTTGGGATTGGACGCCAAAATCTTTGACTCTAGCTAATTCACGGGCTACTTTTCCCTCTTCCACCAGACCCAGGGTCCTTTGCAATGCCTCGGTCAATGAACCTTGAACAAGGCTTGCCACCAGGTCTTCCGATGGCTGCACAAAGCACTGAGACAATAACGTGTAGATGTTTCCACGCACTTGGGTTATTTGTTTTGCTTCTTCTGTAATGCTCATTATAGCCACCACCTTTGAGCTCAACTGGTTTTTTATTTTTAAGGTAAGATATAGTAGGCTGCGGGACCGGTACCCAATTCTGATTTAATGGTCTTTGCCGTTTGACTGCTGACTAGTTTGGCGGCTTCTGAATTGGCATCATTGAGATCGCCATAGGTAATTGCCCGGCCCGGACAACAGTAGACACACATAGGGTCTTTGCCCTCCTCCAGCCGATGCATGCATAGGGTGCATTTATCAACCTTTTTGCTCTCCTTATCCATTTGTCTGGAGCCATAAGGACAAGCAGCCACGCATACGCCACAGCCGATGCAGTCTTCCTTCACCACATAGACAATGCCGTCTTCTCTTTTCTTTGAAGCACCGGTGGGGCAGACAGGAACACAGGGAGCGTTGTCACAGTGCTGACAAGGTACCGGAACGAAATTTCTTACCGGGTTCGGATAGGTCCCGGTAGGTTTATCAAAGACTTCCGCCTGATGATCATCCAGCACGCGAATCCGTGCCAGCCCGGCAGCTACTGTATTTTCCATTTTGCAGGATACGGTACAGGTCTTGCATCCTACGCACCGTTTCACATTAATCACAAATCCCATTCTCTTTGCCATGGTTATCTCCCCCTAAGCCTTCTTAATCTCGACGAGATTGTCATATGGAGCAAAGTTGGTCTCCAGCACTGCATCTTGCGCAGGATTCAGCTCCATGTGGAGCAGAGATGCATAATGACCTTCGGGAAAATGCTTGGGCCACCAGCCCTGGCAGATATTCAGGCAGCCCGGTTTGATCCCTTCCGTCACTTGAATCTTGACCTTGAATTTCCCCCGGTCATTGGCTACTTCCACCAGATCCCCGTCCCGGAGATTCCGCGCTTTGGCATCCACAGGGTTTATTTCCAGCCGGGGCTCAGGATAGACTTCATTGATCCAGGGCAGGTTCACGTGCTGGGAGTGGGTAGTAAAGACACTTCTGGCATTCATGAAGGTCAGGGGATATTTCCTGGCCAGGGGTGTGCGGTTGCTTTCGAGAGGTTCTTTATAGACCGGTAAAGCTTCCCCGAATTCAGTGAGAAAATCCAGATAGATCTCAATCTTCCCGTGAGCCGTATTGAATTTTTTATCTTCAAAAGGAACAAAATCCGCTGGCTGGTTGGCCCAGGCCACACCCTTGTTTTTAAGCTCTTCCAGGTTGGTGCCGCTGATGATCGGATCGGGAGAATTCTTCACGATAAATTCGGCGCTTTCCTGTTGGGTCATGGTCCAATATTCCCCAAAGCCCATCCGTTTGGCATATTCAGCAAAGCAATCCCAGTCGGCTTTGGCTTCCCACAAAGGTTTAATGGCCTGCTTACGGAACTGGATATAGAGGTTGGACCAAGCTCCAACCACATCACACTCTTCTTCATAATAAGAGGTGACAGGGAGGACATAGTCTGCATACTTCGTCATAGGGGTCATAATTTGCTCAGACACGACAATGAGATCCAGGGCCGGGAAGACTTCGTTGATCAAGCGGTCTCTAAGGGGAGCCTGGGTTCCCATTCCGTAGCTGGAAAGCCAAAGACTCTTGATAGGATAAGGTTTTTCACTGGGGATCACATCATAGAGCTGGGTTCCGGGGATCTTCTTTCCTTGAACATTGGGATTGGGGGCTGCCCAGTCGCCAGGGACCCCGGCAATAAGCTTAAAGAGAGTTCCGCCCGCCCAGGATACTCCGGCATGGCGCTTACCGATATTGCCGGTGATTGCTCCCAGGGTAATAAGTGCCCTGCAGGACAAATGGCCTTGATAATAGCGCTGAATGCCTTGGGTCATGCGAATGGCGGCCGGGTCGGTTTGGCCGTACATAAGTGCCAGCTTGCGAATATCTTCGGCAGGGACTTCACAGATTTCTGAGGCTTTTTCGGGAGTATATTCTTCAATGAGGTCGAGCAGGAGCTGGTGGGAGGGAGTACATTTTACGGTTTGCCCACCGATGGCGACTTCATAAATTCCGGTCAAGGCAGCCAGGGGTGTTTCATCGGCAGGTACGGCTTTCCCGGCCGCCGTATCCCATACCATACACCGATCGCCGCTTCCCCCCAGGTCCTTTGCCAGGATTAGTTTGCCGGTGTCTTGGCGGACAAGGAAGGGACCGGTAGTGTATTGGCGAATATAATCATCTTTTTGCAGGTTTTCCTTGAAAATCACGTGCATCATACCTAAAGCCATAGCTGCATCGGTACCCGGACGGATCGGAATCCACCAATCGGCTTTTGCTGCGGTTCTTGTAAAGCGGGGATCTACCACCACCAGCTTGGCGCCGGCTTCTTTAGCATCGGAGAGGAAGTGGCTGTCGTTGAGGGATGCTTCTGTATAGTTGCAGCCAAAAAAGATCAGGAGTTTGGAACCCCGAAGATCTTTCCAGCCGTGTCCTTCCTGGAGAACACCGAGCATGGGGAGGTAGGCAATGTTGGTGGCCAGGTCGCCCATGATGCCCAGGTTATCAATCTGGGTTCCGCCTACGGTATTGGCAATTCTGGCCGAGATGAGCTGAGCGTTGATTCCGTAGTTTCCGGTCATGCCCATCCAGGAGTTGGCTTCCATACCGTATTTATCGGCAATTTCCTTGTGTTTTTCAGTGATCTCATTATAAGCTTGGTCCCAGGAGATCTGCTCCCATTTGTCTTCGCCACGTTCTCCCGCCCGCTTCATAGGGTATTTGACCCGGTCCGGGCTGTAGACCCGCTGCATGGCATTGGCAATTCCCTTAAGACAAATTCTTCTGTACTCGGGATCGGGGTATTCACCGGGTTCGATCTTAATGATTTTTTCGTCTTTAACAAAAACGTTGTGAGCGCAGCTGTTCACACAGTTCGGAGCACACACAGTACGAACTACCTTAACTCCGTCTTCTGTTTTTTCCACGGCTTCATTGGTTGATGCCGGTTTAAATGCGTTCGTACACCCGGGTAAGGCTAAAGTGGTTGCACCAAGGGCAGCGGATGCTTTTAAGAATCCTCTTCGCGTTAAGCCCTTCTTAGAAGTCTGTTTTTGCTCATCTTTAATCATTTCCTTCACCTCCGAAATATTTACAGGGTACTGACTCCATCATGGCCTACTCATATCTTCTTTATTTGATATAATAGAACCATGACATTGGTGAATGTGCTCACCTTCCCTTGAACAATTCTTCTTAAAACCAAAAAGACCTCTTAAATGTATTAAGTGCAGACATTTAAAATCATGCTTGAACAGCAAGGTTTTGCGGCTTTAATTCAGTACTTATGGCATTTGGGCGGGGGGGGCGAATTTTAAATGTACTATATTCAGACATATTGGGTCCTGTTTTGCCAAAAGGAAAGTGCTATGATAATGGCGCTGATTTTTAGACTTCGGGGGTATTGTGAATTATGATATTGAGAACTAAAGCCTTATTGAGCATTCCAGAGCAGATTGCCGAAATCATCAAAGACAACATTATTACAGGTCAATTGAAGTTAGGCGATCGTCTCCCCGGGGAAATTGAGCTGGCCGAGCAATTAGGGGTAAGCCGCTCAACTCTTCGCGAGGCTTTGGATCTTTTGGAAGAGCAGCAGATCATTTATCGGAAACAAGGAAAGCAGGGGGGGAGCTTTATCACCAAGCGCACCACAGAAGATGTGGTGAAATATTTAATGAACTATCTGGCCCTTTCTGTGGGACTCCATTCCATTTCTATTGAAAACATCTACGAGATGCGGATGATTGTGGAGGTCAAAGGATGCGGTCTGGCAGCGCTCCGGAGAACGGACGAGGATCTTGAAGCCATGTACGCCGCCTTACTCCCTTTAGATGACCTGGTGACACCTTATCATTTTCATCATAATGATATTATTTTTCATAAGGCCATGGCTCAGGCCACCCATAATGAGCTCATGATCATCTATATGAGCCTTTTCACTAAGGTTCAGGAAGTAATAGGCTTCAATGCCAGCGCCAGCAAAGAGGTCCATCAAAGCCTGGTTCGAAATCTTAAGAATATCTACCAGGCGATTTTGGACCAAGACCAAGAACGTGCAGAAAAGTTGATGGTAGATCATATTGACTTTTTTAAAACGATTCCGAAAGGTGTTCGTATATAATCCGGAAAAGGTGGGGAATCCATTGACAAGCTATACCCTTGCCATTGATACAGGTGGGACATTTACTGATTTTGCGTTGCTGGATGAAGGCGGCAATGCAGTTGAAAAATATAAAGTAGCCAGCACCCCCGAAGATCCCTCCAACGGAATTATTGCCGGGCTTCAGCTCATTGCCCAGTCAAAGTCCATAGAGATAAAGTCTCTGATGAGCCGTGTTCAGCTTATTATTCATGGCACTACTGTGACCACGAATGCCGTGCTCACTTCCCTAGGCGCTAAAACTGCTCTGATTACTACGGAAGGGTTTCGGGATATTCTGGAAATGCGCCGGGGAATCCGTCCGACCTTTTTTGATAACAAATATACTGCCCCTAAATCTCTTATCCCCAGACATTTGCGTTTTGGTGTCCAGGAGCGGATCAGCTCTACAGGCGCGGTACTTATTCCTTTAAATAAAAACGATCTTTACAGGATCGGTGATCAACTTAAAGCTGAACAGGTGGAGGCTGTTGCGGTTTGCTTTATGCATTCCTATCTCAATCCTCAACATGAAAAGCAGGCGAACCACATCCTACAGGAACTGCTCCCTCATGCCTATATCACCGTTTCCAGCGAAATTTTGCCCCAACCTCGGCTCTATGAGCGGGTTAGTACCACGGCAATCAATTCTTACGTGGGTCCCTTGCTCAATCATTACCTCGATGCTCTGCTGGAGAAATTACGGGACCTTCACTTTACAGGCACTTTCTTTATTGTAACTTCCAATGGCGGGGCTGCCTCACCGGAGCTGGCCAAGAAAATCCCTGCCGCCACCTTATTATCCGGACCGGCGGCAGGTCCGGTTGCGGCACTGCACCTCTGCCAATCTGCCGGGTATTCCAACTGCCTCACTATGGATATGGGAGGGACAAGTTTTGAGGCCTCCCTGATCAAGGACGGGATGCCTTTAACCTCCCGCCGGGCAGAGGTGAATTTTAATGCTGTCTCTTTACCCATGATGGCGATTCAAACCATCGGCGCCGGTGGCGGGAGCATTGCCTGGCTGGACAGCGGTAACTTTTTGCATATGGGGCCACAGAGTTCCGGGGCCATTCCCGGACCGGCCGCCTATAATCTTGGCGGTACGGTACCTACCTGTACGGATGCGGCTTTGGTAATGGGGTTACTGGATCCTGACCGCTTCCTGAGTGGCCGTTATCCTTTGTCCCTGGACAAAGCCAGCCAGGCCATCGAAAAATATATTGCCACTCCCTTGGGTATTTCTGTGGAAGAAGCCGCCTGGGGAATGTATCAGGTGATTATAACCAATATGGCTAACAGCCTGAAGGAACTCACCGTAAGGAAGGGGTATGACCCCAGGGAATTTCTTCTCGTTGTAGGAGGAGGAGCAGGACCTCTCCATTGTGCTTATTTATCCCGGGAGCTGGAAATCCCCATGATGATGATTCCTGCAGAATCTTCGGTCATGTGTGCTTTTGGTATGTTGCTGGCGGATCTGAAATTAGATTATGTGCGGACCTTTTATGCAGCCTTTTCTCATGATAATGTGCCGGAGATGCTGGCTTTATTCGATGAGATGCATGTCCGGGGGAAAAAGGAGTCCGCCTATGGAGAGAGCTTGAACTATCGTATTGGAGTCACCTATAGCCTCGACCTTCGCTATCGGGGTCAGCACAATGAATTGACCATAGCCATCGACCGCGCAGATCTGGAGCGTCATAACCTGGAAAACATCGTGCGCTCTTTTCACCAAGAGCACAACCGCCAATATGGATATAGCCTGGAGAACAGTCGGGTGCCCTTGGAAGTCCTTTGCCTGAGGCTTTTATATACGGGCAAACGACAGATCGGCTCGGATCTCAAACCTCTTGAAAAGCAATCCCTTTCTGCTCGTCTATTGGGTTATAGGGAAGTCTATAATCCTCATGCCAGGACATATCAAAAGCTCTCCGTTTGGGATGGTACTCAGCCCAGTCAGGAGGTCATCGAGGGGCCGGCTATTATCGAAATGGGGTATACCACGGTGTTCATTCCCCAACATTTTTCGGGGCAATATGATTCCTTCGGTAATCTTTTGATGTATGAGAACAATAACACTTGAATTTGATCTATTCTTTTAGAAGTTCGGGGGAGGGAAAAGGCTTGCTCATTGAAACCATTGAAGTTACCCTGGTGCAAAGTTCATTGCACTCTATAACGGAGCAAATGGCTCATGCCCTTTTGCATTCAGCTCGTTCTCTCAATCTCAGCGAAGCCCGGGATTTTTGCACCGGACTTTACGGTTCCCGGGGCGAGATCATAGAGCAGACAGAATTCATCCCCCTTTTAGCCTATACGGTACCCACATCCATCAAAAATATCGTGGATTTTTTCGAGGAAGATATCCGGCCCGGGGATATTTTTATCCACAATGATCCTTTTACTGGGGGCAATCAAGCCACCGATGTCAAAATCGCCAAGCCCATCTTCCATGAAGGTCGGTTGGTGGCCTGGGCTGCCATCAATGCTCATCAAGCCGATGTGGGAGGGTGCATTCCCGGCGGCTATAACCCCTGTGCTACGGAAATCTGGCAGGAAGCTCTTCGTATCCCTCCTGTTAAGCTGTTTGATGGGGGAGTCAAAAGAAAGGATGTTTGGCGGCTGATTTTCAGCAATATCCGTTACTCTATTGTGGAAGACGACATCCTGGCCATGATCGGGGGATGTACCATCGGCGAACGGGAATTGGTCAAGCAGATTGAAAAGTGGGGTTACGAAAGATTCTCGCAAAATCTGCAAAAGCTTTATGATCAAACGGAAAAGATGGTTCGCGAGGAATTCCTGCGGATCAATAACGGGGTGTACTACGGTGAAAGCATGGCTTATGATGACGGAATCAAAGGGGAAAAGGCCATGCCCATTAAGGTTAAGATCACCGTGCAGGATGATCAGATGACTTTTGATTTTACGGGCACGGCGGAACAGACAGCAGGTTATGTCAATGCTCCATATCCTGTGACTCTGTCCGGTGTTCTTCTCACCTTGCTCATGTGTCTTGAGTATGCAGATATACCTCGCAATGAGGGTATGTTGCGGCCGGTTCGGGTGATCGTTCCGGAAGGATGCCTGCTCAACCCCAGATTTCCGGCTGCCACGGGTTTTGGCAATCACTTAGTGGATCAGATCGGCGAAGCTGTTATGCAAGCCCTCTTCCCCGCCTTGCCGCAAAGGGTCACTGCCGGTTGGAATCATATGCTCTGTGTCCTCCTTTCCGGCCATGACTCGAGGAAAAACAGTCCTTTTGCCCATATGCTGATCAATGCCTGCAAAGGGGGCGGCGGTGCTTCTTTCGGTGCCGATGGTTATAACCATATCGGCTTCATTGGAGGAGGCGGGGGAATTGCCGCCCAGGATCCGGAGATGTTTGAACTGGAAGCTCCGGTCCATTTTCACAAATTCGAATATGCTCCGGACTCCTGCGGCTCAGGACAGTGGCGTGGGGGTCTGGGAGTAGAGACACAGGTGGAATTTTTGGAAGATGTTCAATGCAGTATTTTCGGGGAAGGTCTTGTACCCCAAAGCTGTGCTCCGGGTATCTTAGGCGGTCACCCCGGACGATCAAACACCGCAAAAATCATCTACCCCAACGGGGAGGTCTATTACCCTAAGGCCAAGGAATTTATCCCGCTTCTTCCCAATGGAACACGGTGGCATCAGATCGCCGGTGGCGGTGGCGGCTATGGCAGTCCCCTGGAAAGAGAAAAGTCAAGAGTTCGCGAGGATATTCTGGAAGGATACATTACCCTTGATAAAGCCAAGAAGGACTATGGTTGGGAATAAAGTATGGATTTGTCGCAGTAAGACAGCTCTAAATAACAGTTTTTATTTGTCCAAGATAGATGCGGTAAGTTTTGTCCAGATGTTTTTGGAAAAAGATATCGGGTTCCACGGCAAGTCCATGTAAGTAGAGCAGACTTCTTACCTCTCTCATGCACTTCCTATGACTGACGGAGAATGCCTTCCGGTAAAAACTCCGGGTATTAAAAAGGCTAATGTCCAACGAGTTCAGTTGAACATTAGCCTTGCTGTTTATCTAAGATCGTCGCAAGAAGGTTTTATAAATCTCCTTAAGAATCAGGGGAATAACAGCTAAGCTAAGGACGATACCCCAGTCTCTTAAGGACAGCATTTGCAGTTTAAAGGCGCTGGAGAGGAAGGGGACGGAGATGACCGTCAGCTGCAGTAGTAAGCCGACGATAATTGCTCCGATCAGATATTTGTTAGAGAAGAAACCTAGGGTGAAGATGGATTTAGTGGCGCTTCTCATGGCCAGAGAGTAGAAGAGCTGGGAAGCAGCCAGGACGACGAAGGCCATAGTACGGGCATAGGTGAGGACATCGTCGGGGATCGCCATGGAGCCTAAGGAATAACCGTATTCACGAAGTCCCACATAAAAGGCTACCAGGGTCAACGTGCCGATCAGTACACCGCCGATGATGGCCCGGACCCCTGCTCCGTGGGCAAAGAAGCTTTCTTTGGGGTCACGGGGTTTTTGGCGCATGACTTCTTTATCCCCGGGATCGACCCCCAGGGCAATGGCCGGCAGGGTATCAGTGATTAAGTTAATCCACAAAAGCTGAGTGGCGAGAAGAGGAACAGGCCAGAAAAAGAGAACCGAGAAGAAGATAGCGATAATCTCTCCCAGGTTACAGGAGAGGAGGAAAATCACCGACTTCCTGATGTTGTTATAGATATTCCGGCCTTCCTCAATAGCATGGACGATGGTGGTGAAATTATCATCGGTTAAGATCATATCCGCGGCACCTTTGGAGACATCGGTACCGGTTATCCCCATGGCTACTCCGATGTCGGCGTTTTTCAAGGAAGGAGCATCGTTGACTCCATCTCCCGTCATGGAGACGATGTTGCCATGGGATTTGAAGGCTTTGACGATTTTAACCTTGTGCTCCGGGGAAACCCGGGCAAAGACCCGCAGGCTGCCGATGCGTTCGGAAAACTCTGCATCGGACAATTCGTCGATTTCAGCGCCGGTCATGCTTTCCTCTATGGACTCAGCGATCCCTAATTCTTTGGCGATAGCTACGGCGGTGTTTTTATGGTCTCCGGTAATCATAATCGGTGTGATTCCTGCCAGCTTGGCATCCCGGATGGAATCCTTGACTTCCAGACGGGGAGGATCGATCATGCCGACCATACCGAGGAGGGTAAGGTCCTGCTCCATCTCCTTGGGGCTGATCATGGTATCAACATCTTTATAGGCGGCACCCAGTACCCGCAGGGCAGCATCGGACATTTCATCAGCCATACGAAGGTACTCTTTCTTCATTTCTTCCGTGAGGGGGACTACTTTTCCTTCGACTAAAGCAGTGGTTGAGATTTTGAGAAGGTTATCAATAGCTCCTTTGGTATGTACCCGGTACCCTCTATCTTCTTCATTAAGGGTGGACATGAGCTTGCGGTCGGAATCGAAGGGATGTTCACCCACCCGCTTATGTTCGGCATTCAAGGTTTTTTTCCCCAGGTTAAAGCGATCCCCTAAGACCACCAAGGCAATCTCCGTAGGATCTCCTGTGCCCTGGCCATGTTCATAGGTAGCGTCCGAGCAAAGGACCAAGGTTTTCATCAGGTCTTTTTCCTGAAGGCTTGCGTTAAAACCGGAGCCCTCCCGGGGAACTTCCTGCAAATCGTTCAGTGTGTAATACTTAACCACGGTCATTTGGTTTTGGGTCAGGGTCCCGGTTTTATCTGAACAAATAATGTTTACGGAGCCCAAGGTTTCCACGGCGGGCAGCTTTTTGACAATGGCGTTGATTTTGGACATCCGGGTAACTCCCAGGGCCAGGACAATGGCGACAATGGCGGGAAGACCCTCGGGTATAGCGGCCACAGCTAAGCTAATGGCGGTCATGAACATCTCAAAGAGATCCCGTTTCTGGAAAAAGGAGATCACAAAGATGAGGACACAGATGCCGATGGCCAGATACCCCAAAACCTTCCCTAACTCTTCCATTCTTTTTTGCAGGGGGGTCATCTCATCAATCTCTTCGTCGAGAATCTTAGCGATTTTTCCGATCTCTGTTTCCATGGCGGTCCCCACCACTACCCCTTCCCCCCGGCCATAAGTGGCTAAGGTGGACATGAAGGCCATATTCACCTGATCGCCAAGGGGAGTTTTAGGGTCCTTAAGAGTTTCCTGGGCAATTTTTTCCGTGGGAACGGATTCACCCGTGAGAGCAGACTCTTCAATCTGGAGATTGGCGCTCTCAATAAGGCGCAGGTCTGCCGGGATAAAGCGGCCTGCGTCGATGAGGATGATGTCCCCCGGGACCAGTTCCTCAGATGAGATCTCCACGACTTCTCCATTCCGTCGGACCAGTGTCTTGGGTGTGCTCATTTGCTGCAAGGCTTCGATAGCTTTTTCCGCTTTGAATTCTTGGAACACCCCAATGACTGCATTGAGGACCACCACCAGAAGAATGATGATGGAGTCCACATATTCTCCGATAAACAGGGTGATCAATGCCGCGCCGATCAGAACATAAATTAGCATATCTTTCAATTGGGCGAAGAACAAAGCGATTAAGCTTTTCTTGGGTTTTCCTTTAAGCTTATTGGCTCCGTACTTCTCCAAACGGGTTTGGACTTCCTGGCTGGAAAGTCCGGTAGCAGGGTTCACGTTGAGCTCTCGAAGTACTTCTTCTTGAGATTTGGCAAACCACATTGTTTGATCACGCTCCAATCTCTATTGGTATAATCTTAAACTAAAGCGGTGACTGAATTAACAATAACGTTAAGCAGGGGGTCTTTTTCTTTTAGTTTATGAATAATATCCTTTCGGATAGTATCGGCATCGGGTACCTGGGGAGAAGGAACGGATAATTCAAAGATCACGTTCATACAGCGATAGCCTATGGTCATACGGATATTATGTGCGGCAAAGGAGCTATTTACTTCCTTTAGAGCGGATTTAACCATCTCCTTCATCGCATTAATTTTTTCTTCATCAGTAGTAATGGGATCGATATGAATGACAATAGTGATGTTCAATTCCTCAGAGATGCGCTTTTCAAGGTCGTCAATAATCATGTGGGCGTCGACACTATTCACAGTGTCCAGGATTTCCGCATGAATGGAGGCAATGGTTCGGCCTGGGCCATAATCATGAACTTTTAAATCATGGGTCCCTACAATGTACATTCCTTCACTGACCATATCCTTAACTTGATTAGCCAGTTCGGTATTGGGGGAAGAGCCCAATAAGATATTGATCGTTTCTTTGGCGATAGTATACCCTGAATAAAGGATGAAAAGGGAGATGAGAAGACCCATGTATCCGTCAATGGCGAGGCCAAAATAATGACCAATCAGTGTGGAGAGGATGACAGCACTGGTGGCCAAGGCGTCATTGAGACTGTCATAAGCAGTGGCCCTATTTATTCCCGAATTAATGATATTCCCGATGGTGCGGTTATAGGAGAACATCCAGATTTTTAAGGCTACGGAAAAAAGGAGAATAACCAAAGAAATCCAACTGAAAATGACCACATCTGGATGAAGGATCTTATTGAAGGAGTTTTTGAGAAGTTCGAAGCCTACCATAAAGATAATAAAAGCAACAACCAGGGAAGAGATGTATTCTATTCTGCCGTGGCCAAAGGGGTGCTCTATATCCGGTGGTCGGTTGCTCATTTTCGCTGCGATGATGGCGATGATGGAGGAGCCGCAATCGGAGAGGTTATTAAAGGCGTCGGAAATAACGGCGATACTGTTCATAAAAATCCCCAGCAAAAGCTTAAGTATAAATAAAATCAGGTTGCAGATGATACCTAATACTCCCGCTAAGACTCCATATCTCTCACGAACCCGCTTGTCTGAGATGTTGTCATATTGAGGAATAAAGCGATGAATGATGAACTTGATCAATGGTTTACCCCTTTCCTAAGCGGATGCTTCAAGGCATAGCATCCCAAAGATTTGTCACTTTGATTCGAAGAAGAAATGAGGTATTATAGAAAGGTATTATAATGGAAGTGTCCTAAGGAAAGTATAGATTAAGATTCTAGACATCGGTAAGTTGTTCCTATAATATAATAATATCATGCTCAAGATAATTACAAAAATAGCAGTACATAAGGTGGATAAAACATGATTGACTTTAAAAAGGTAGAGATAAGCGATAAAGAGTGGGTCAAACCGCTGCTCAGAGCCTCGGATCTTAGCGGCTGTCATCAAAATTTTACGAACTTATTCTCATGGTCGGAGACTTATCATTATCAGGTGGCTAAAGTGAATGATTACCTCGTTGTCAAAGGACGGCTCGAAGAAACCTATTATTATTTTTATCCGGCAGGCACCGGTGATGTTCAACCGGTCCTGGAAGAAATGAAAAAAGATGCCCAGGAAAATAACCATGAATTTATTGTGCTGGGAATTTCCCTGGAAAATATGGCGACTTTAAAAGAAGTGTATCCTGAGCATTTTGAATATGAGGAAATGCGGGATAGCTTTGATTATGTCTATCAGGCTGAAAAATTGGCTTCCCTGGCCGGAAGAAAGCTGCAAGCCAAACGAAACCATATCAATCGTTTCATCGCCAACACTACCTGGTCCTTCGAACTCATTACTCCGGAAAATCTGGCTGAATGCTGGGAAATGAACCTGGAATGGTGTCGGAAAAACGATTGTAAAGATGATGAACAGCTGAGAGCTGAATACTGTGCTGTAAAACGGGATTTTGATCACTTCAGGAATTTGGAACTCGAAGGGGGATTAATCCGCGCAGAGGGCAAGATCGTGGCCTTTACCATGGGGGAGCGGCTCAATTCCGATACTTATGTGGTACATGTAGAGAAAGCCTTCGGAGAGATTCAGGGAGCTTATCAAATCATTAACCGGGAGTTTGTGAGATGGATCAGGGAAACCTATCCGGATATTATCTATGTGAATCGGGAAGAGGACATGGGATATGAGGGCTTACGCAAGGCAAAACTATCCTATCACCCAGATAAAATGGAAGAGAAATTCTTAGCTCGGTATTTTGCTTAGGTAATTATATCATTGTATTTTTCCGCTCTGCTTAAACTGCGTTTAAGGGGAGCGGTTTGACTTTTCACGATAAGGAGATTTCTATGAAGGAAATGCGGCTGGCCCTTTGGTCCGATGTAGAGCGCCTTAAAGGTATCTGGAAGCTTTGCTTTGGGGATTCGGACTCCTTTATTGACTTTTATTTTACCCAGCGCTTCCAGCCGGAGCAGGTAGCAGTTTATCTTGTCGACCATGTCATTACGGCTATGCTTACCATGATTCCAGTCCAATGGCTGGAGGCCCATGAGGGGCAGAAAAGTATCCAGGGTTCTATGCTTTATGCCATTGGGACTCATCCGGATTTTCAGCACCGGGGGATTGCCACGGAGCTGATGGATTGGGCCTTAGCATACCTGGGGAAGCGGCAGATGGAATTGTGTGTACTGGTACCCGCAGAAGCGGAGTTATTTAACTTTTATGAGAGGCGAGGGTATCAGGCAGGATTTGCCCTCCGTGAAGCGGTATTGAACCGCAATGAGATTGAGGTAATGTGTGCATCCTCAGGCATTAATAGGGAGGACAGATCCGGGTTTGCGGTTTCGGCGGCTGCTCCCCAAGCCTATAACAGCATCCGCAACCAGCTTCTCCGGGGAGCAACCTATCTAGCCTACAGGGAAGAGGAGGTTGCGTATCAAAAGAAGATCTCCCGGCTTTCTGGAGCAGATCTCTACAAGTTCAATGTGGGGGAAGTTCAGGGGTGTGCCGCTGTTGAACGTTTGACTGGAGATAAGGTTTTGGTTAAGGAGTATCTGGTTCCTGAGGAGTTTTTTTGTCACGGATTGAAGGCCTTGGCCCATACTCTCCAGGCTCAGGAGTTCATTATCAGGACCCCTGCCCATGGGGGTCAGGTTATGGGGGGTCAAGTCCGATCCTTTGGAATGTTTAAAAGGATAAGTTCACGAGAGCTGGGACCCGTTCATCATCAGAATGAGATATTCGAAGAAAGAGCTTACCTCGGGCTTGCTTTCGACTAAATTAAACCCGCCTTTGGGACGGGTTTAATTCCTTTTTAACGTATTTTATTGTAATATTATATTCGATAGATTAAATATAGAGGAGATGAACAAATGGCTGTCCGTGTGTTAACCGATAGCACATGCTACATAGACGATGAAGCGAGAGAAGAATTGGACATAAGACGGGTGTCTTTGAATGTCTCTTTTGGTGATCAATCACTGCGGGAAAGCGATCTATCCAATGAAGAGTTTTATGAGATGATGGAAGCCAAGGGGATACCCACCTCTTCACAACCTTCTGTCGGTGAACTTTATCAGGAGATGGAAAAAGTGGTCTCGGCAGGTGAAAGCCTGTGCGGGATTTTCCTATCCTCGGATATGAGTGGAACTTTTTCTACAGCTCAATTGGTTAAAGAAATGATATTGGAAAAATATCCTGATGCCCAGATCGAAATCATTGATTCCCGCTCCAATTCCATGCAATTAGGATTTGCTGTTATACAGGGAGCTCGTGCAGCCAAAGCGGAGAAGAGTCTTGCTGAGGTCAAAGAGATTGTGCTGCAGAATATTAAACGTAGCCGTTTTTTGTTTATACCGGATAATCTGGATTATTTGAAAAAGGGTGGCCGTATCGGCGGAGCTGGTGCCTTAATCGGCAATCTGTTTAAAATTATTCCTATCCTGACGGTGGAAGAGGGGAAGGTCCTTGTCCTGACCAAGGTGCGGCATAAGGAGAAAGCCGTGTTGGCTATGATTGATAAGATGCTTCAGGACATTGGCAAATATGGGTTGGGGGAGATTGCCGTTCACCATATCAATTGCCTCGATGAAGCTCAAGCTTTAGTGAAAAAGATTAAAGATACGGTCACTGCCAATATTAAGGTAATGCCTATCGGTCCGGTGATCGGACTCCATGTTGGCCCCGGAGCCATTGGGATCGTTTATTACACAGAAAATGATTTGCGGTGAGGAATTTTATCCTTAAAGATTTTAAGGTTATTAAGAAACCTTTCTTTAAGGGTGGGCTTTTTGGGCGGTTCAGGGGGTGTGGGTTTCCTGCCACAGATCAAGCCAAAACCGAAATACCCTTTATAGTTTTTCATAAAGTTGGCATTCTGCTGCAAGCGTCTGTATAGGCCCGGGTGACTGGAGACCTTTTGCACCAGATCCTTGACAAGCATCCAGTCTTTTTTCAGCTCGTTTAAGATGAGGTTGCTGTTGGTGTTTCGCAAAGCTTGGGGATTTTTGATTTCCACATCCTCAAACCCTGCTTCTGCCAGGGTTTTGCTCCATTCCTCAAAAGACAGGGGAGCGGTGCCTTTGCCATAACAGAACTCCATCTGAGAGCGAAGTTGGGGGGGCAGCTCATAGAGTAAAGCCATCTCCAGATCGGCAATCCGGCCTTCGGGCTTTAAGACACGAAAGAACTCTTTGTAGACTTTTTCTTTATCTAAGAAGACAGTAATGGATTCGCACATGACCCAATCAAAGTGATTGTCGGGAAAGGGGAGGCTGTTGACATCGGCTACCCTGAATTCCGCCAGATGAGCGACTTCTTCGTGCTCGGCTCTCTGCCGGGCTTTTTCGATCATTTGGGAGTTGATATCCACTCCGATGATTTTGCAGCCCTTGCTTTTGGCCAACTGACAAACTGTAAGGCCGCTGCCGCAACCTGCGTCAAGAATGAAATCTTCGGAGTTCACATCCATAACTTCCAGGTTTTTGATGGTGGCCGGAAATCCTCCTGGATGAGAGCTCCCAATGCCCAGCCAGGCTAAGAGCTCAAAGTAATTCATGTCTCCAACGGACTTGTTTTTTTCTATCGATCCATGTTGAATGGCTTCCATGCTACCCTTCCTTTCTCTTAACAGAAGGTAATAAACGGTAAGGAATATGGCAAGATATTCCATGCATGTGGTAGTATATTCCTGAAGGGGAAGAAATGAAGCTTAACCCTATGGAGGGAGACTGGGATGATCGACCTGTTCATGATTTGTGGCGCCTATCTCCTGGGGGGGATGAGCACCGGGTACTACCTTGTCAGACTGTGGCAAAAAGATGATGTTCGTAACTACGGGTCCGGTGCGACGGGGGCAACCAATGCGGGAAGAGTTCTGGGGAAGAAAGGATTTTTTCTTACCGTAATGGGTGATGCCCTCAAGGGAGCATTTCCACCGGCCTTATCCATGCTCTTGAATCTATCCCTGACTACCCTTATTCTTTGCCTGATTGCAGTAGTTGCCGGTCATATCTAGCCTCTGCAGCTGGGCTTGCGCGGGGGGAAGGGAGTGGCTCCGGCGCTGGGAGGAATACTGGTTATCGATCCAATCCTGGCTTTGACTGCTGTGGTGATCTTCCTGTTTGTCTTAGTCTTGACACGCCAATTTACCTTAAGCGGCTTAGTAGTGATTCTGGGTGCTCCCGTCCTATCCTTCATCATGGAGAGACCTATTGAGCAGTCTGCAGGTCTGGCTGTCCTGGCTATCCTCATTCTCTTTGCTCATCGGAAGAATATCCAGGAGATGGGGAAGAAAACATTGCAAAGGAGAAGGTAATGGCAAGAACGGATTTGAGATTTAAAATTGCCACTAGTAAAGAGGAATTTGAGCAAATCCATCACTTAAACTACAAAACCTTTGTCAAAGAAATTCCTCAACATGAAGCGAATAGCCAGGAAAGGCTGATCGATCCCTTTCACCCGGAAAATATCTACTGCATCTGTCTGCGTCGGGGGAAGCTTGTGGGGATGTTGGCTTGCCGGGATAAACGTCCTTTTTCGATCGATCGGAAATTAGAGGATTTAGATTCTTATCTGCCTCTCCATAGCTCAATCTGTGAAATTCGTCTATTGGCCGTGGAGAAGGATGTGCGGGGAACGCGAGTGCTGCTGGGTCTGATGAGTCTGCTTTTTGAGCATTGTCAAAAACAGGGCTACGACTTGGCTGTAATCTCTGGTACAGTACGGCAGTTGAAGTTATATAATCACCTGGGATTTAAACCCTTTGGCCCTCTGGTAGGGACAGCGGCGGCTTCTTATCAGCCCATGTACATTACACGAGAGCATCTAAGCCAAAAACTTATAGAATTGCTCGATACCTTCAGAAGCAAAGATGATTGGAGAGAAAGTGTGAATTTTCTTCCCGGGCCGGTCAGGATTCGTCAGGAGGTGCAAGAGGCCTTTAAGAGAGCTCCTTGCTCCCATCGGTCTGAGGAATTCTCGGCAGCTATGGCTGGGATCAAAAAGGATCTGACCCAATGGCTGAAGGCTCGACACGTCCAGATTCTGCTGGGATCAGGGACTTTGGCCAATGATGTGGTGGGGGCTTATCTATTCGCCATGATGGGCAAGAAAAAAGGCCTGGTTCTCAGCAACGGAGAGTTCGGGAACCGCTTGCTGGATCAGGCACGACGGGCAGGTCTCAATTTTGAAGAACACGCCATTCCCTGGGGGAAAGGGTTCGATTATAAGGAAATCGAAAAGCGGCTGGATAAAAGGGATGACCCGCTTCAGTGGCTCTGGGCAGTTCATCTGGAAACCTCCACAGGGGTGCTCAATGATTTGCCAAGGCTGAAGGATCTTTGCTGCCAACATCAAATCGCTCTGGCTGTGGATTGCGTGAGTTCCATCGGTGCTGTACCTATGGACTTAAGCGGGGTCTATCTGGCTTCAGGAGTTAGTGGCAAAGCGCTCTGCTCCTATCCTGGGCTGAGCTTTGTCTGCTATAATCAGGTGCTCAAAGGCGGAACATTGCCCCGTTATATGGATCTGGAGTTATATCAACAGTCGGAGGGGGTTCCTTTTACCCAATCCTCCAATCTCGTCTATGCTTTGCAACAGGCCTTAGAGTATGCAGTGGATAGAGATATGAGCATTAATCAAAGACTGGGGGAGTGGCTCAGGGCTAAGCTGCAGGAACTTGGAATTCAGGTATTGGCCTCTGCTGAAGAGGCCGCCCCGAATGTTCTTACCCTGGTACTGCCTCAAGGAATCAGGTCCATAGAATGTGGTGACAAATTGGAAAAAGAGGGCTATGCTCTCAGCTATCGCAGCTCTTATCTTCGCCAGCGTAATTGGATTCAAGTCTGCTTAATGGGGGAGTATGAACCAGAGGAAATTCAGGCATTTCCGGAAGTCCTCGGGCAATGTATGAAGAAATTAGGATTAAGAGATAGTAAAGAGGGGGAATAGACAATGTGGAAAGAATTTAAAGAGTTTGCTATGAAGGGGAATGTCATCGATCTGGCTGTGGGTGTCATTATCGGAGGTGCCTTTGGCAAAATCGTGACTTCTTTAGTCAATGATGTAATTATGCCTGTAGTGGGTCTTCTCTTGGGTCAAGTGGATTTTTCCAATGCCTTTATTACTCTGGGAGATGGGGATTTTGCCACTGTCGCAGATGCTCAGACCGCCGGTGTCCCTACTCTGAATTACGGATTATTCATTAATAATATAGTGGATTTTCTCATCATTGCTTTCACTATTTTTATTTTGATTAAGCAGATAAACCGCTTTAATAGACGGAAAGAAGTCAAAGAAGAGGTGGTGGAGGAAGCAACCACCAAGCCTTGTCCGTATTGTTATGTGGAAATACATAAGGATGCTACACGGTGCCCTCATTGCACTTCGGTCTTAGGGGATTGATTATCTCCAGGATTTTGCTTTCGGCGTTCACTCCATAAGCTGCGCGGAGCAATCTAATCGCTCAAGACCTCCGCTGCGTCGGGTACACCTGCGCCGCTAAGCAGTCTCTGTGGCATGGCGGCTTGGGCGAAACCCTCGCCCGGGTTTCGTGGCCAAATCGGCTCCTCGAAAGCACTGCTTTCGCACTTGTTCTCAATGGCTGGTTGGAAACGTCCTGTTTCCAACCCGACTCCGCTGCAGTCTTTTCGCGAAGATTGCTTACCTGCTCGCTTAGAATCCGTTCTCTGCCTTAAAGCAAAATCCTTGGGCTGTCTTTCGGGCAAGGGAGGCGTGGATGTAGGATAAAGCTATACAACCTGAGCCATCTTTTCATCATCTGCTGGTGCTATGTCAGCGGCATGGTTGGCTATTCTGAAAATAACCCCCGAAAAGACCTAAAAAAGAGTCGAAAAAAGACCCGCCAGCGTAGCTTTGCGCACAAGAGCGAACGATTTTCACTGTGTATAAGGCAGCTAAGGCTTCTGCTTCGCTTCACTCACCATAAGCCAAGCTTTCTTTAAGCGGAGGGGTGGTTGGGTCAACGAGGCTTTCTTAACATAGCGGAGCCACTGGTTCACATCAGGTATTACCCGGAGGTTTGGCGTCGAAAGTGTCCAGTGGACAGTTTCGCTCAAGGCGGCATTCCCCAAAGAACGCTTATCCGCCGCAGATGCTGTTAAGAAAGCGAGTTGACCAACCCTGGAGCTATTGAGTACGTGAGCTCCGATGAAGAAAGCCTCCGGTGGAGGGTTTCAGGAGCTCACGCCCGAAGGTGCGTTGTGCGTAAAGCTACTACCTGACCCGGATCACGTTTTTCACCCCCTGCTAGTACCGTCTGAGCAGCGTGGTGGGCTATTTTGAAGGTGTGGAGCGATCAGGCATTGAAGGAACGTAGTCCCCTCAGAAGCTGCAGTAAATCCTCGGGAAGAGGAGCCTGGATGGAAGTCAGTTCACCGGTCAGGGGATGATTAAACTCATAGATGGAGGAGTGAAGTGCTTGGCGATCGATCCTTGCCAAACTGCCTCCATAGAGGTCGTCCCCTAAAAGGGAATGCCCCAAGTGTTGACAATGGACCCGAATCTGGTGGGTGCGGCCGGTTTCCAGGATAAATTCCAGCAAAGAGGCGTCTTGATAACGCTCTAAAACTCTATAGTGAGTGACTGCGGGTGAGCCCTCCAGGGAAATCTGTCTTTGCATAAAGCTGCCGGGAGCGAGGGCAATGGGGGCATTGATGACACCCTGGTCCTCTTTCACCTGTCCTTCGACGATTCCCAAATAGCATTTATGAATGCGTCGGTGAGTATGCTGCCAAGCCATTTGTTGGTGGGCGAATTGATTTTTCCCTACCACCACTACTCCCGAGGTGTTGCGATCAATGCGGTGAATGGGGCGAAAGGGACGCGCTTCTCCTTGGGCCAGCCAATAGCCTACGACGGCGTTGCCTATGGTTCCTGTAGGATAGCGGGGAGTGGGATGAACGACTTGCCCGGCGGGCTTATTGACAGCCAGAAAATAATCATCTTCATAAAGAATCTCCAGGGGCAGGTCCTCACCGGGGATACTGTTGGTCTCCGGGGTTTGGAGTTGAACGGCCAGGATCTCACCGGCTTTGCCCCGGGCTGTCAGAAAAGTGAATACTCCGTTAACCCAGACCCGCTCTTCCGCCTGCTTCAGATGCTGGATTAACTTACGGGAGAAATGGAATTTGCGAAAGAGGATTTCCTGGTATTTCTGCCCATCATCCTGGGGCTGAAGAGTATAGGTCCAAAGGTCTTGCTCATTGTTCATGGATGCCGCTCCTCTATACTGTAGTTTGAGCCTTGAGAAAGGTATTTTCATAAGGACTATAGAATGATTACAGAGATATGGCCCAAGTTATCATAAACGAGGCACATAAAAAAAGATCAAGAGAAAGAAGGCAATATCATTGAAAGATCCACGGATGGAAAAACTAGCACAATCCATTATTAACTACGCCATTAAATTGAAGCCGGGGGAAAAAGTCCTGATTGAGGTCAATGGTTTAGAGATTCCACTGGCTCAGGCCTTGGTGAAATATGCCTATGAGGCGGGAGGCCATCCTTTTTTACATGTTAATAATAATACCCTATTGCGTGAGCTTTTAAAAGGAATGACCGAAGAGCAGGCCCAAGCCATGGCTCGTTGGGATTTGGCCAGGATGAAAGAGATGGATGCCTTTGTGGGTATCAGAGCAGGGGAAAACGCCAATGAGCTTTCTGATGTCCCCGGTGACAAGATGAGCATCTATCAAAAAGAGTACCAAAGAACGGTAACGGATCATCGGGTATCGCATACCAAATGGGTGGTGATGCGTTATCCCAATGCCTCCACGGCACAATTAGCCAATACCAGTATAGAAGCCTTTGAAGATTTCTATTTTAACGTATGCAATTTGGATTACGCAAAGATGTCCAAGGCTATGGACCCTTTGGTAGAACTTATAGAACGGACGGACAAAGTACGGATTACCGGTCCTGGGACGGACTTGACCTTCTCCATCAAAGGGATGAAAGGGATTAAATGCGATGGCCATATCAATATTCCCGATGGGGAAGTCTATACAGCACCTCTCCGGGAATCCGTTAATGGACGGATTTCCTACACTATAGCAGCCTTGTATCAAGGTTTTACCTATGAAAATATCGTGCTGGAATTTAAGGATGGCAAGATAGTTAAGGCCACAGCCAACGACACTGAACGCATCGAGGAGATTTTCAATACGGATGAAGGAGCCCGTTATATCGGGGAGTTTGCCATTGGGGTCAATCCTTACATCCTCCATCCTATGAAGGATACTCTTTTCGACGAGAAGATCGACGGAAGCTTCCATTTCACTCCGGGAAACTGCTACGATGATTGCTATAATGGCAATAAATCTGCCATCCATTGGGATTTGGTATGCATTCAGCGCCCGGAGTACGGCGGCGGAGAAATGTACTTCGACGATGTTTTGATTCGCAAGGATGGACGCTTCGTGATTCCCGAACTACAGGGGCTCAACCCGGAAAACCTAAAATAGGGCTATATTGAGAGAATAGTTGATATACTAATACTATAGTTTAAGTATCTCTCCCAAGTAGATAGGGTTAATCCTATTCCCATGGAGCAAGGGTTTCATGTGAGTTTTTGGTTACCAAAGGAGATATGTTCAATGAATAGGAAGAAGCTTCGCCTAATCTATAATCCCTATGCGGGTCGTCGTCGCTTAATCCAGGAGATGGATACGGCCATTCGCGTGTTTCAGGAAGGAGGATATGAAGTCACTGTTCATAGGACAGAATCTCCCACTGATATTGAGTACACTTCTTCCCTGAGCACGGATGTGGAATGCTTGGTTATTGCTGGAGGAGACGGCAGTATTCATCAGGCGGTCAATGGGTTGATGAAGATACCTTCCTCCCAGCGCCCGGTTTTGGGCATCCTGCCTGTAGGAACAGCCAATGATTTGGCTTTCGGACTTCGTCTGCCGCAGAAAATTTCTGAGGCCTGTAAGGTTATTGTTCAGGGCTCCCCTTTTGAGATGGATTTGGGAGAGGTTAATGAACGTTATTTTGTCAATGTGTTTAGTGCCGGTTTACTGACCGATGTCTCTCCAAAGGTGGATGTGCATATCAAAAACCGCTTAGGTCAGTTGGCCTACTATTTAAAGGGCATCGAGACCTTACCCACCTATCGCCCCTTCAAGGTTGAGTATGAGCTGAATGGAATCACTATCAACGAAGAAGCTATGCTCATTCTGGCGGTCAATGGGATTTCTGTAGGCGGGTTTAGACAATTGGTCCCCAAAGCTTCCCTAATCGATGGAAAACTGGATTTTGTCATCGTCCGTCATAGCGGCTGGCCTGATACCATGCGCATGCTTCTTCACTTAGTGGGCGGAGGTAAAATGAGCAGCGATCAAATCGTTCAATTCCAGACTTCAGAGCTTAAAGTGTTTACTGAGCGGCCTGTTTTCTCAGATTTAGATGGGGAGTGGGGACCGGACAGCCCTTGGGAGATTAAGATAGGTCCCAAGCTTACCGTGCTTTGTTAAGGGGCCCCTGCGGGTCCCTTTTTTGCACTGTCAGAAAGTATAAGCTTGCGCTATATACTTTCTAAGCATAAGGGCAACTAGGCAGCCGCCTTCACCAGAGGCTTGGCGCCAGCCAAGTTTTCTTTACACTCTATGATTTTCATGCCAAAAGGGGGGGGGATGGATATGGACTCATTTCAGGAAGAAATAATTGAAAAGATATCCGCTATAGCCCCCTTTTACATAGTAGGTGGAACCGTCCGGGATCAGTTGCTCAATCGCTCCAGCAAGGATGTGGATGGAATTATTCCCATGGACTTGGACGAAGTGGAAAAATACTTGCTGGAGTGGGGGTATCATCCCCTGAAAATAGGAGCAAAACATCAAACCCTTAGTGTGTTTCGGCGAGGAGAGCGTATTGATATTAACTCTTTTGGCGGCGACCTTAAGGTGGATGCTTTAAGAAGGGACTTTACCATCAATGCGATATTTCAAGACGCCCGAACCGGAGAATTGATTGATCCTCTCCAGGGAAGAAAGGATCTGGAAAATAAACTTCTGCGGGCTTGTGGCAATCCTCGGGAGCGATTTATAGAGGATCCTGTTCGGATTCTCCGCTTGGTGCGTTTCAGTGTTCAATATGGAATGGAAATCGAAGAGGAAACCTTTAGGGCGGCTCAGAGTCTTTTAGCTGGGTTAAGAAATGTGGCCAGTGAGCGAACTTCTGAAGAATTGAGCCGGATCTTAACCCTGGATGACCCGGCAGCGGGTATTCGTCTGCTGGACGAGCTGGGGTACCTGACACTATTTTTGCCGGAGCTGGCCAGGTTACAGGGTTTAGCCCAGAACCGTTATCATACAAAGGATGCCTGGGAGCACACCTTACAGGTGCTGGCCAATACTCCGTCACAGCTTATTCTGCGCTTGGCCGGACTTTTTCATGATCTGGGAAAATGGGAAGTGGCCAGCCGGGAATGTTATGTCTGGGGAAAATGCTGCGCAGAGGATCATGGATATTATATCGGAGAGTTTCAGATTCTCGGGCGTCAGCTGCATCGCTATCACGGAGACTATGTAGAGGTACATGGAACCCGCTTGGATCATTATCCTCAGATCATTCAAGTAAAGCGTATTCGCAGGGACCCTTCTTGCCGAAGGGGATTTGAATGGGTTCGGGACGGAAAACGCCATTTTCTTGGCCATGAGAAAGAAAGCGGACGCCTTGCCCGCCGGATTTTATCCCGTTTTCGCTTTTCTATGGTTTTAGGAAAAGAAGGTGAGGGCGGAGAAAAGGATCTGGTATGGCTGGTAGAAAACCATATGAGTGGGACTTTGAATTTTTTATCGGAACTTCGCGGCGAAGGTAATACCATGCTGTTGAACCATAAAATGAGAGGGTTCGTCTGGGAGAAAGGATGGGACGGCCGATCCTATCGCTTGGAAAGAGTTTGTCAGTTTTTGGAACTATGGCGGGCTGATTTTTATGGAGGGAAGAAACGGGAGCCCAGGGAGGAAAAAATCTTCAACGAACTCTTAGGAAAGCTTCAGGATACAAGCTGTGCAGTACAAAAACGTCACCAGGAACTGGTGTGGGATGAATTGGAGAAATTTGCCCAGGAGCACAAGATCAAGGGAAGGGAATGGGGAGACTTTAAAGAGAGCTTAAGAAGGGCGCTTGTTGTCAGCGTCGATTGGATTCCCCTTACCATGGAATTTCTGGAGAAGGAATACAAACATTTTAAAGGAAAAGAAAAAAGATATTGACCAATTAATGGTTAATGCAATATGCTTAATGAAATTATGGAAGAGAGAAAGAGAGTGAAGGGTATGAGTACAAAATGGAGATGTGTGATCTGCGGTTATATTCATGAAGGAGAGAATCCTCCAGAAAGTTGTCCCCTTTGTGGAGCAGGCCCGGATCAATTTGAAAAGCTCGAAGGAGCAGAACAGCCTGAAGTCCAAGCAAAGCAGAACACGAACCAGCCTGCAGCGGCAGCACCGGCTTTGGAGAGGGAACAAGCCATTATTCAGGCCCTCTACAGTATTTCTTATGGACTGTTTATCATTACGGCCCATGCCGATGGTATGGATAATGGACAATGCGCCAATACCTGTTTCCAAATCACAGCTGAGCCCCCGCGGATAGCGATCGGTATCAATAAGAACAACTATACTCATGAGCTCATCAGCACAAGCGGTCAATTCGGGGTGTCTGTCCTGAATCAGCAAGGTCATGATTATGTTCGGCGTTTTGGTTATCGCTCCGGACGGGATGGGAGTAAATTTGCGGACTTTCCCGATGTTCATCGGGGTCCATCTGGAATTCTCCTGCTGGACAATGCCGTAGCGACCTTGGAAGCAGAAGTCATCGGTCAACTGGATGCCGGGACCCATACCCTGTTCCTGGGAGAGGTCAAAAATGCAGAAGTTCGGCAAAAGGCCGAGCCCATGACTTATGCCTATTTTAGAGCCACTAAGTAAACATGGTATTAAATCCATTGATTTGAGATTTATCATGAAATGAAATAAAATAAGATTATTCAAGAGAGAAGTAAGGACTTTGAATAGATGGATTCAGAGTCCTTTGTTCCGTTAGCGAAGGATTTATAGAGAGGGGGGATTTCGGTGGAGGAAAAAGAAGGGGCACTATGGAAAGAGCGTATACGACATTTGGCTTTAGAGTCAGGTTTTGCTGCTGTAGGGTTTACCCATGCCGAACCTATTGAAGGGTTGTACGGATTTTTGGAGGAGCGCAGTGCTCAAGGTTATCATACATCTTTTGAGGAGAAGGAACTCCGAAAAAGAGTGGATCCTAAAGCAATTTGGCCGGCCTGTGAGACCGTGGTGGTTTTGGCCTATCCTCTGGCTTATTCGAGTCCGCCCCAAAGGGGAGAAGGGGTTCTGGCTAGATCGGCGGTGGGAGAGGATTATCATAGTCAGGTTAGGAGAGCCTTGTGCCGATTGGCCGATTCCCTTGGGGAAGCAGGGTGGAGGGGAGAAAACCCTCAAACCCAGGTGGATACAGGCCCCCTTAATGAACGGGCTTTAGCCGCCAGGGCTGGGCTGGGGTGGATAGGGAAGAATCAGCAGTTGATTGTTCCCGGGGTTGGTTCTTTTGTGGCCTTAGGGTTAATGCTCTTAGATAGAGCTTTACCGCCGGATGAACCTCTTGATGGTCAATGCGGAAATTGTACGCGATGCATTGCAGTTTGCCCGGCACAAATTTTAGGGGCAATGCATTTTCGAGCCAATCAATGTCTTTCTTACCTGACCCAAAGCAAGGAGCCTTTAACAGAGCAGCAAAGAGCGGCCTTAGGCAATCGGATCTTTGGGTGTGATACCTGCCAGGAAGCCTGTCCTCATAACCGATTAAGATTGGCTGGGGAAGAGGAACCCATCGACCTGGATAAGGTCAAGGGTGATAGTCAAGCAGAGTTGAGGAAGGAAGGACGGAGGGGAGTGGACCTCTGGGAAACCCTGAACCTAACTAAAAGTCAATTCAATCAACAATGGAGAGGGACAGCAGCTGGATGGAGGGGAAAGGGGATACTCCAAAGGAATGCTTATATTGCCTTAAAGAATCTACAGGACCCTCGTCTGCAAAGCTGGGTGGAAGAACGAGCTGAGCAGGACATCCCTAAGCTAGTCCAACCTTATTTTGACAGGGCAGATAAGTAGTATGTACTCTAAAGGCGATTTTGATCTGTTTCATTTAAGAAGATTCATAAGTATATTCGGTGATATTTACGAATGGGCCGGCGAACTTTAGGTCAGTCGGTATGGGTTTTGCCCATGTGCGAAAAGAATGAGGCTTTCGCGCTGGAAATTTCAAATACTCATGATGAAATTGCTTAATAAAGGGGAAAATCCATGACCTTAAAAGAAAGAGCAAAAAAGTTAAAAAAGGATATTCCCGCAGTGTTTCTCTCTTTAAAGAAAAAGGAAACGCCGGTACTTGCAAAAATATGCGCAGGGTTTACCATCGTTTACGCTTTATCGCCCATTGACATTATTCCAGATTTTATTCCGGTGCTCGGTTATCTGGATGATTTAATTATCCTGCCCATGCTAGTGGCGTTGACGATCAAGCTGATTCCCCATGACGTTTTTGAGCAATGTCGAAATGAATCCGAAGGACTATGGCAGGGCGGAAAGCCGAAAAAATGGTATTATGCTCTACCCATTGTTGCTCTTTGGTTAGTCATTTTATATTTGATTGTAAAAGCAATATGGTTTTAATCTGTACCACATAAAAATAGCATAGTTCGAGGAATAGGCATTGCTACCACAAAGTCGATGACTCATTATCTGTTCCACTAATTTGCATGGTAGAAATTGAATAACAAGTATGAAACTGAACAGAAACTTGTGATGAGGAAGCGGCTAAAATAAATCAGCGTTTCATATAGTTTTCCGCGTTCATTTTAGTTCTGAATACATAGTATAAGCTTAATATGAAGCAGTCAAATTCCAGTTTATAGTTTAAACTTAAGAAAGACATTCCCTGCTCGAAAAGTCTTTTTTTACTATTATTCCATATGAAAAAAGGGACTATGCAGAGCACAGTCCTTTTTTGACTCCTGATTAAACGCCGGCCAGGAATTTATGGAGCTTATGAATACCGTTGCCGAGCAGCATCATCGGGCAGGCCACGGCAGGTTCCAGACCTGCCTTACGGCACGTTTCAATATCTGCCGGCTCGACGTCCTTTTTACTGTGAAACAGAACTCTCTGGACGCCGTTTTCTTTCATGACCGTGATCCATGGCGCGATCTTGCCTTTCGCGAGGTAAATGTACGCGCATTTTGGTACTCTGGACAGCTCGTCAAAACTTTTATAGATTTTGATGTCCAGATCACCGGTCGTATCGGCATTCATGGCGTAGACCCGTATGTTGTTTTTCACAAAAGCCGATAGGATCATCTTCATCGAAGGATCTTTTTGGAGCGGATAACCGAGGATTAATACCTCGTTGCCGCTGAAAAACTCTTTTGTCAGCTTGGCCATTTTCATCCCCCCTTTGCATTCATGCAAAATGAAGTTCCCTTACTTTTTCCCCATTCTGGAATCTTTCTGTTCTTCGCTTTTCTTCTGAGACAAATCTTATACTATGGCAGCTTCCGTGTCAATAAATCCCAATAATGATGCCATCTATCGTAGAAAAGCTCTATCGGCACCTCTTCTACTCAATCATCACACTAGAAATAAATATATATTAAGGGGAAGTACCTTCTTTATAATATTTGTCAATAAAGAGTTGGCCGTCACTCTGAATTTCAGCATAAAATACTTCACTGACTGAATCGATCCCAGCTTTTCTTAGTTCCTGATATACCCACTGGTAACTGAGGTCATACTCCAAAAGGGTTTTTTTAACTATTTTACCTTCAATAATAATCTCGGTTGGAATATGTAAACTCTTTGTCTGCGGAATGTTCATATCTTGTTTAGTAACGGTTTGGTGTGCCTGCTTTTTGTACACGCTAAGTTTACCATCAGTTTCAATTATCGCGTAGTCTACTTCTTTGAGCGAAAAAACATTGTTATTTCTAAGCATTGTCATTAAGTGGTCCAAACTTAATCTCATCCTGGACATAACCTTTGGTTGAATTTTTCCTTTTTTAATAACAATAGTCGGCTCCCCACTTAAAATTTTTCTGAGCTTTACTGACTTTAAACTGATAAACTCAACCAAAATGGTTAATGCGGTCCAAAGAATCAAACTGACTAAACCTTCCATCGTCTTTACTGTTTTGTCACTTGCAAGTCCTGCGGCAATATTCCCAAAAGTTATGCCTGTAATATAATTAAAAAAAGTAAGATGGCTGAGTTGTTTTTTTCCTAAAAGCCGGGTCAGGATTAATAGAGCAAAGAATGCCAATACTGTCCGCAAGAGAATGTCGTATTCCATATAGAATCTCCCTTATCTGGTTAAATCGATGTATTTAATAATATGGTTCCCAAAACCTTAAAATATGCTACTGCTGCCATATAAGGTTATTATTGGTATAAAATTTCCCACATTTAAAGGTCCAATCGGTTATTAATATCCGGAGGGCGTTTATATATGATTAAAACAGTAGGAGAAAATGTACCAGAGAAAATAAAAAAGGAAGCAGAATGTATGCTTCCTTTTTTATATGAAATTCAAAATTTACAATGCAATAAAATGGTTTATAATAACCATGATCATTTCCGTACAAGTGCATATCCACCTGATAATTATGATAAAACACCTTAAATTCTTTCGAATATTCCGTCCAAAGAGTCGAAAAGGTATGAGTGTTCTTATGAAAATTCGTATACGATGGGTGGACTTGTTCCCAGTATCCAACTACTCCAGACTCATTGACATAAGTTCGCAATTCCATTTGAGCATTTACCCCAACTGAGGCCATATACAGAACAAGAGGATAAAAAGCAAATTCCTTTGCCTTGCTCATGGCTAGAAGCTTCGTGATATCAATATTTTCTGTAATACTAAATCCGCATTTTACATGTTTAAATAATGTTCAAAATGCTCTCTGCGATCCCACTGTTCCATGTTTATTTTAATAAATTTCATGATTATCCTCCTAAAAGTAAAATTTGCTTCAACCTTTAGGAGCTACCTTATCTGTCAGTACCATATTTTTCGCCCCGTTTCGTACAATTTGACACAAATTATACCGTATAATCATATGAAAATAAATTCTAGGGATTGCTTCATGGGCAGGAATGGTACAATACCGTTCCTGTCTTGTTTTTTTAAATGCATGATTATTACTTCACAACTAGTTAAATTAAGAATTCTTAAGGTTTTTCATAAGTATTTCTTTCTATTTTGAACTTAATCTATAATTAAATTCTTATATAAAGGAGTACTATTATGGAGAAGTTGGTTTTTTTAAAGCAATATTTTAAAAAACCTAGAACTGTAGGAGCAATTCTACCCAGTTCAAAATATCTTGCAGATAAAATGATTGAAGGCTTGGATTTTGAAAATGCTAAATATATAGTAGAGTTAGGCCCTGGCACAGGTATTTTCACCGAAAATATAGTAAGAAATAGAAAAGCCGATACTGTAATCATGTTGTTTGAATATGATTACAATTTCTGCAAAATACTCAGAGACAAATATAAAAATGAACCCAATCTATATATTATAAATGACTCTGCTGAATACATGGGTAATTATTTATCAGAATATAATATCCCATATGTAGATTATATTGTTTCCGGCCTTCCATTTGCCAGCCTCTCCAGCAATGTATCCTCAAAGATTTTATCAGAGGCGCAAAACCTCCTGGGAAATAATGGGAAATTCATTACTTTTCAATATACATTGTTGAAGAAGAAATTTATAAAGCAATACTTTAATAAAATAGCCGTTAGTTGGGAATTGAGAAACATCCCACCTGCATATGTGTTTTGTTGCAGACGCCATATATAAAATAGGAGAGTGTTGCAAGAATGAATGAAAAAATATTGATAGTAGACGATGACGATAAGATTCAGAATTTGATTTCTATTTATCTACAAAATGAAGGCTATAAAACCATAAAGGCAAACGATGCCATGGAAGCATTGAACCACTTAAAAGAAAATGATTTTGATTTAATAATACTGGATATAATGATGCCTAAAATGGATGGTATTGAGGCGTGTATGAAGATTAGGGAAGAAAAAAATATGCCTATCATAATGGTCTCTGCAAAATCTGAGGAATTCGATAAAATATATGGACTTTCTTCGGGGGCTGATGACTATATATCCAAGCCTTTTAATCCTATGGAACTGATAGCTAGAGTAAAATCCCAGCTGAGAAGGTATAAAAAGTATAATAAGGATGCAACTATAGAAAGCAGTGTAATTGAAATAGGAGACTTAACCATCAATACTGATAACCGTCAAGTTTATGTGGGATCAAAGAATGTAAGGCTTACACCGAAGGAATTTGATATATTGGAGCTTTTAGCCCGTAATAAAGGTATTGTACTAAGTATGAGCAAAATTTATGAAAATGTGTGGAAAGAAGATTATTTAAAATCTGATAATAATGTTATGGTTCATATAACTAAAATACGAGAAAAGATAGAAGATAACCCTAAAAACCCTGTTTATATAAAAACAGTCTGGGGAGTAGGTTATAAAATATGAAGAAAAATGTTATCACCTCAAAAATCAGTTTAAAGCTTTTGCTTACAATCGGAGTTTGCTTTACTATATCAGTACTTTCATCTTATATATTTGATTTTATAGGGATAAGTGATAGTTTTGCTATCTTCTTATTTGTATTAGGAGTATTTGTATTGAGTTTCTTAGTAATAATAAATAGAAAAGTGATATATATAAAGTATATCGCAGAGCGAGTTAAGAAAATATCAAATGAAGATCTGGCTTCTACTATAGAAATTCGTGGAAATGATGAGCTTGCTGAGCTTAGTGAGAGTATTAATTCTATGTCAAGAGAGTTAAGGGCCAGAAGAGAAAGGGAAAAAGAAATTGAGACAGCAAAAGACGAACTTATATCAAATGTCTCTCATGATCTGCGAACTCCTCTTACTTCAATCATCGGATATATTGATCTGCTGAGGCGAAAGGAATATGAAAATGAGGAACAATTTAATGAATATATAACTACAATCTATCACAAGTCACAAGACCTTCAATCACTAATCAATGAATTATTTGAGTATACAAAACTTACAACTCCAGGAACCAAGCTCAACAAAGTCAATGTTGAGATTGGCGGTTTATTGGAGCAGTTGGTTGGAGAGTATGTGCCTATATTTAACCGGGAAGGCTTAGAGATCAACAGGGACATTCCGTCAGAGGACGTCAATATTAATGCCGATGTGGAAAAATTAGTACGCGTATTTGATAACATCTTGGAAAATGCAAAAAAATATAGTTCAAAACCGTCTGAAATAAATGTAAAGCTTCATTGCGTAAATAATCGGGCTATTGTTTCTATCTCTAACAAAACGGAGAAAATTATATCAGAAAACCCTGATAAGCTATTTGAAAAATTTTATAGAATTGATCAATCACGAAAAGACAATGAAGGGTCCGGTCTTGGGCTCGCAATTGCCAAGAGAATAGTAGAACTGCATGAAGGAAAGATCTGGGCGGAGTATTTGGAGGGGACGATCACCTTTAATGTGGAATTGGAAGTTATGGATTCTCTTAAACCAAGAAAGCGGTTTTAGCTTCCTGCAATCCGGTTCATGAAATATATCGAAATGCGGCAAGCAGATCCAAATAGTACTTGCCTAACGAGCGTATGGAATAACACCAGAAGGCTTTCAGCCGGCCCGGAAAAGTAAAATACGCTGGAATAGGCCAAGAACAGCATGTTCAATAGGCACTATCCAGCGTATTTTGATGTTTACTGTAAAAGTTCCTACCCGATTCGTTTGCTGACAAATCGCTCCATCCGCGTTAAAGCTTCCTGAATCTGCTCCGTGGAGTAAGCATAGGAGCAGCGGATATGTCCCTCTCCCGAGGGGCCGAAGGCTGTGCCGGGAACCACGGCCACCTTTTCTTCCTTCAGGAGCTCATTGGCAAATTCCTCCGAGGTCATGCCGGTAGCTTTAATGCTGGGGAAGGTATAGAAAGCGCCAAGAGGCTCGAAACAAGAAAGGCCCATTTTACGGAAGCCATGAACCATTAGACGGCGGCGGCGGTCATAGGTCGCCACCATATCCTGCATAGCCTGTTCGGCGGAGCGGACGGCTTCTAAAGCGGCCAACTGAGCGGTGATGGGTGCACAGAGCATAGTGTACTGGTGGATCCGGGTCATGGCCTGAATAAAGTCATGATGTCCTGCCACATAGCCGATTCTCCAGCCGGTCATGGCATAGGATTTGGAAAAACCACTGATATGTAAAGTGCGGTTTCTCATATTGGGCAAGCTGGCAAAGGCCGTATGGCTGCCGCTGTAACTCAAATCCGAATAGATCTCATCGGACAGGACAATCAGATCATGATCCTGAACAAACTTAGCAATAGGTTGGTAATCTTCCCAGGTCATAATAGCCCCGGTAGGGTTATTAGGATAGGAAAGTACCAAAACCTTAGCGTTGGGGGTATAGACCCGCTCCAGATCCTCTACCCGCAGACGGAAATCTTCCTCTTCCCGGGTGGGGATATAATGAACTTCGGCACCGGCAAGGGTAGCACATGGACCATAGGAGACGTAGGCAGGGTCTGTAAGCAGGAGGGCATCCCCTGGACTGAGCAGTGCGCGCATAGCCAGATCCACGGCTTCGCTGGCGCCTACGGTAATCAGGATTTCATCATTGGGGTTGTATTCAAGGCCCAGCTTTTTCTCCATATTCCAAGAAAGGGCCTGACGTAACTCCAGAAGTCCGGAGTTGCTGGTATACATGGTTTGGCCTTGCTCAAGGGAGAAAATGCCGCTTTCTCTCACTGTCCACGGAGTTACGAAATCCGGTTCACCGACACCGAGGGAAATAACATTTTTCATAGTTGAGACCAGGTCAAAGAATTTTCGAATTCCTGAGGGGGGCAAATTCGCCGCGATAGGTGAAAGATACTGATTCACGGTGAAATCACCAGCCTTTCAGGAATATCGTCCTCTCCAAGGAGCTCTACTCCATTTTCTTTATAGCGCCTAAGGATAAAATGGGTGGTTGTGTCGGTGACATGCTCCAGGGGAGCAAGCTTTTCCGCCACAAATAAGGCCACTTCCTGCATGGTTCTGCCCTCAATTAAAAGGGAAAGGTCATACCCTCCGGACATCAGGTAAACTGCTTTGATCTCAGGGAATTTCTGAAGACGGCGGGCTATTTTATCGAATCCATAACCTCTCTGAGGAAGAACTTTAACATCGATTAAAGCTGTCACTATGGGTTCACCGGTCCGCTCCCAATTGATCAGTGGAGAGTATTGAGCAATAACCTTTTCTTCTTCCCATTGCTTAATGCGCTCTTCTATAAATTCTTCCGACAAGCCGGTCTGAATCGAAAGCTCTTTAGTGGACAAGCGGAAATCCTGGGCAATGAGTTCGAGAAGCTTACGTTCATCATGTGTGAGCATGAACAAACTCCTTTCGTCTAATTTTAAAACATCATATCACACTATTCTGTAATACAACAAGAAAAAAATAGGAATTACACTATAGGACACATTGGTGTACAACAAAGACTATACACTTTGGATAAAAGGATAAGAAATGAAGAAGGGGAGAGGACTCTTGAAAAATATAATATCACGAAAGCACTCTATTGTTAACGTTCTTCGGGCAGAATCCGCCTGGTTTTTGGACAAATTCATGAGACAATCTTGGGCATTTTTAAGATTTGGGGTATAATAGAGTGATGATTTATCTCGCATTGTGAAAGGATATGTCTATTCATGCTAAATATTGTTCTAGTCGAACCAGAGATTCCGCCCAATACAGGCAATGTGGCAAGACTTTGCGCCGCTACGGGAGCTACCTTGCATCTGGTCAAACCCTTAGGTTTTGAAATAAGTGATAAACATTTAAAACGAGCCGGATTAGATTACTGGGATATGCTGGATATTAGAGTCTACGAGAACTATGCCGAATTCGAAGAAAAAAATCCGGAGGGTCCCCGGTACTTAGCGACTACAAAAGCACAACGCCTCCATACGGATATTCAATACCAGCAGGGAGGGTATCTTCTCTTTGGTAAAGAAACCAAGGGACTCTCTCCGGAAATTCTGGCACGGTATCCGGAGTCGACCCTTCGCCTTCCCATGATTGCCGGCGCCCGGTCCTTAAACCTTTCCAATTCAGTAGCTGTGGTAGTGTACGAAGCCTTGCGTCAGTGGGGGAACCCGGAACTCATCTAGGATCCCATGCCGTAAGGAGAGTAATATAAGCAAATCGTGGGTATAGTATTGACTTACTCTGGAGGAAAAGAAATGACGTTTGCTTTAACATTTGCTATCGCCTTAATCATCGCGATCATAGCCACTCCTTTGTCCATGAAACTGGGAAGACGTTGGGGAGCCATCGATTACCCTGGAGGTCGCCGCGTTCATAAAACCCCTGTTCCACGTATCGGCGGAATTGCCATCTACGCGGCTTTCTGGATCGCCGTTATTCTTATGGGTATTTGGGATCGGCAGATTTGGGGACTGTTTTTTGGCAGTACCATCATTGTCATCGTAGGAGTTGTGGACGATATATTTGACCTGCGCCCCATGGTTAAATTGGTATGGCAGGTTGTTGCGGCAGCTCTTTTGATTTTCTTCGGTTTTTCTATGAATCAGATTTCTCTTCCTATAATAGGGGTGAAATTGGATTTTGCGTCCATTGGTTTAGGATGGCTGGGCCTGGTCTTAGCGGTCTTTTGGATTGTGGGACTGGTTAATACAGTGAATATTTCCGATGGTTTGGACGGTCTGGCCGCAGGGATTTGCTTTGAAGCAGCACTTCTGCTTTGCTGGTCTGCGATCCGCATCAATGAAGTAGCAGAAGCACATCTTACCCTGGCTTTGGCGGGGGCGGCCTTAGGATTTTTATTTTTTAATTTTCACCCTGCCCGGGTGTTTATGGGTGATTCCGGGAGTATGTTTTTGGGATATATTATCGGTGGAATCTCCATTATGGGATTGCTGAAAACGGCCACTGTCCTGGGATTGGTTTTTCCTCTCCTTGTGTTAGGCATGCCTTTGACCGATATGACCTTTGCCATTATCCGCAGAAAATTGCGAGGCCATTCCATCGCCACGGCGGATCGGGGACATCTTCATCACCGCTTGTTGGATGCGGGCCTCAGTCAGCGTCAGGCTGTGTTATTGCTCTATGCCATGAGCGGGTGCTTTGGGATGGCGGCTGTTTTAGGAGCCTTGGGATCCTGGATTTGGGCGGCTGCTTTATTGACTGCCGATTTTGCTTTGTTGATTATCATTTTGATGCGTCGTACTACATTACTCACTGCCATGAGCCGCAGACATAGCAAATGATAGAATAATGAGTGTTGATGAGCTAACCTTAAGGAGTGGTAACAATGGAAATTCGCTTTCATGGCCATGCTTGCTTCGAAGTGATTGGAGAGAAGGGAAGAATCCTGATCGATCCTTTCCTGAGCGGGAACCCTACAGCGGATGTGGGGCCGGAACATTTCACTCACCTTGATGCGATTTTGGTTTCCCATGGGCATTCCGATCATTTGGGGGATGCTATCAAGCTTTCTCAAAAGACTGGAGCTCCCATTATTTGTGTATTTGAGCTGGCCCGCCTATGCGCCAAGTATGGGGCTAATACCCATGCCATGCATATTGGCGGTAAACATACCTTTAATTTTGGAACGGTACGTTTGACTCAAGCTTTACATGGATCTGTGTTTGAACCGCAAGGGGAGGAAGAATCCTTCATTTATGCCGGTGTTGCCTGCGGATTTTTGATCCGAATGGATGGTAAGTGGATTTACCATGCAGGGGATACGGGGCTTTTTGGGGATATGGAGCTTATCGGACGACGACACCCCTTGGAAGCGGCCATACTGCCTATCGGAGATAATTACACCATGGGCCAGGAGGAAGCAGTCTATGCCGCTACCCTTTTAAGGCCAAAATATTTGATTCCCATGCATTATAATACTTTCCCCCTTATTCAACAGGACCCTCAAGAGTTTATTGAACTTCTGAAACGAAAGTTCCCTGCCAGCAAAGGGGAGATTTTAGCGCCAGGTGAGTCGCTTATAATTTAAAAAGTTGTTGTTTAATACCTACCATACAGGGTGGGTATTTTTTATTGGTGTTTCGGAGAAACTCTCTTTAAGGAGTTGATTCACAATGACACGAAGACCTTGTACTGCCAATTGTTATTACTACGTTGAGGGTCGCTGTCGCTTAAAACAACAACCCATTGAAAAAAGGCATCTCTGTCCGTATTTTGATGAACAAGGGATGAGCAGGGGGATGATGTGATGAAAGGGAAAAACGTTAAGCTGAAAAGAACGGATCCTCTGGAAGGGTTGAAAATGGAGATTGCTGCGGAATTAGGCCTTATCGATCAGGTTCGTATCAAGGGATGGCATTCTCTTTCCGCCAAAGACGCAGGAAAAATCGGCGGCTTAATGACTCAGCGGATGAAAAGCAGGAGTCAACAGGAAAACGGGAATCTTCAGGATTAGCCTGGTTTTGAATTATATAACAGTAACAGATTCGACAAAATATTTTTCAAAATGACGAGGAATATGCCTTTCAGACCACCAGATGTGGTATAATTGAGTCTGAAAATCGCTTTATAAAGTAGGGAGCGTTACGATTGAGTCAGACGAAACATCAACAAATTTTAAGTTTTATTGAAGGCCTTACTATAGGGAGCAAGGTATCTGTACGCTTTATTGCCAAAGAGCTGGACGTCAGTGAAGGAACCGCTTACCGGGCAATTAAAGAAGCAGAGAATAAAGGGTATGTTCGTTCCATCCCCAAAGTGGGGACGATCCGCATCGAAGGAGCCAAGGAACGGCGTATTGAAGATTTAACCTTGCGTGAAGTCTCGCAAATTGCGGAAGGGATTGTACTCTGTGGCTTTGAAAGTCTGGACAATTCCCCCAATAAGTTTTTGATTGCAGCTATGGAATTGGATGCCATGGAGAGGTACTTAGAAGACAACTCTTTGTGTATCGTCGGAAACCGTCACGATGCCCAATTGCTTGCCTTGGAGAAAGGCTCACCTCTCTTGATCACCGGAGGGTTTGAACCTCAAGAAGATATTCTTCAATTGGCCAAAGAAAAACATCTCACCATTATTCAGTCCCCTTATGATACCTTTGCTGTGACCACCATGATCAACCGTGCCCTTTACGATCGTTTGATTGAAAAGGAGCTCATTTTGGTTGAGGATATTATGGTCAAGGATGTTAATTATTTGACCACCCTTGCTACAGTGGGAGATTGGCATGATCTTTCCCAAAGAACAACCCATAGCCGCTTCCCCGTTGTCAACGAGGAGAATATTGTGGTCGGCATGATTACAGCCATCGATGTAGCCGGGGCAGAGATGAATACTTCCGTGGTGGAAGTGATGAATCCTAATCCTTACGTGGTGGGCAGGGAAGACTCCGTGACCCATATTTCCCGGATTATGCTTTGGGAAGGGTGGGAGATTGCCGCGGTGGTTGACCAAGGGGCGCTGATCGGCATCATCAGCTTGCAGGATGTTCTGGAAGCTTATCAGCAGATCCAGAAGCAGCCTCAGTTCGGGGAAACCGTGGATAATTTGATTTTAAGCGGCTTCCGCTATGTGGAGGATCCCGAGTATCTGACTATCGAAGGTGAGATCACCCGGTTTATGGTCAACGAATTTGGCTCTGCCAGTCCCGGAGTTTTGGTAACTTTAATGAATATGGCCGGATACATCGCTCTGCGAAAGCAATATCGACTAGATGCGATCACAGAGAACTTTACCTTCTATCAATTGCAGCCCATCCCTGTAGGGACGGAAGTTCGCATTACCGTCAAATTACTGCTGGTGGCGAAAAAACACTGCAATATTGAGATTGATCTCTACTCCAATAACCAGCTCTTGGCTAAAGCACTGATGACCGCAAGAATGGGCGATAAAAAGGTTTCTTAATTTAATGGGGAAAGGCCTTGAGTTATCAAGGCCTTTCTTTCATAATGGGGATAGCGTAGTGACCCGCTCACATTTCGCCAAATAACTTGTCTGAATTTCCATCTGCTGCGTTGTCGTCAATCGGCGTAGCACCACTGCGCCTCATTCCTCCGCCTTGCAGACTGAAAATTCATCCTGCGTTATTTGACTGAAAGTGAACGTGTCACCACACTAGTACGAAAAGGAGGCCTGAAATATGGGATTTGTTCACCTCCACGTCCATACGGAATACAGCCTTCTTGACGGGGCGGCCCGGATTGAAAGACTGGTTAATAAGGCCGTCGAGCTGGGGATGCCGGCAGTGGCTATTACCGATCACGGCGTCATGTATGGAATTATTGATTTTTACAAAGCCTGCAAGAAGGCCGGTATTAAACCCATCATCGGCTGTGAAGTCTATGTGGCCCCTCATCGGCGGACGGAGAGAGTGCCGGGCCGGGATGATAACAACCGCCATCTGGTGCTGCTGGCTGAAAATGAAGAAGGGTACAAAAACCTCATTAAGCTTGTGTCCACGGCTCATGTGGACGGCTTTTACTATAAGCCCCGGGTGGACAAGGATATCTTAAGAAAGCATAGCCGGGGACTCATTGCCTTAAGCGCTTGTTTAGCGGGGGAAGTCTCGGAGTATCTCATGAATAATCAGCTGGAAACAGCGGTGCAGAGTGCCCTGGAGTATGAAGAGATCTTCGGCAAGGGGAACTTCTACTTGGAAGTTCAAAACCATGGGCTGGAGGAGCAGCAGCGGGTTAATACGGGAATGTTTGAGGTTCAGCGGCGAACAGGAATTCCTATGGTTGCCACCAACGACGTGCATTACGTCAGGAAAGAGGATGCCTTTATCCAGGATGTGCTCATCTGCATTCAGACCGGGAAGAACCTCACCGATTCCAGCCGTATGAGCTTTTCCAGTGAGGAGTTTTTCTTGAAATCGGAAGCGGAGATGAGCCTGCTTTTCGGAGAGCATCCGGAGATTCTGGAGAACACGGTCCGGATCGCGGAACGCTGTCAGGTGGATTTCAAATTTGGTGACCATTATTTGCCGGTCTTTGAGGTTCCGGAAGGGTATACCCTGGATACTTATCTGAGGAAAAAATGCTATGAAGCTTTTCCGCTTTTCTACCCTAACCAAAAAGCCGAAGAGAAGGAACGGCTGGACTATGAGCTGGACGTGATCTCTCAAACGGGATTCTCCGGTTATTTCCTGATCGTGGCGGACTTTTGTCAGTATGCCCGGGGGAATGGTATCGCTGTAGGACCGGGCCGGGGTTCGGCGGCCGCCAGTATGGTCGCTTATCTGATGGAAATTACCACTGTAGAGCCCATGCAGCATGATTTGCTTTTTGAGCGGTTTTTGAATCCGGAGCGGGTAAGCATGCCGGATATTGATATAGACTTTGACCCGGAAGGCCGGGAGCGGGTGATCAGCTATGTCACGGAGAAATACGGCTCGGACAAAGTCTGCCAGATCATCACTTTTGGAACCATGGGAGCCAAAGCGGCGATTCGTGATGTCGGTCGGGTGCTGGGAATTCCCCTTGCCCGGGTGGACAAAGTGGCTAAAGCCATCCCCAGCGATTTAGGGATGACCTTGGAAAAAGCCCTGACCGTCTCCCCCGATCTGGTGAAGCTCACCGAAGAGGATGGGGAGATTAAAAAACTCTATGAAATCGCCCGTTCTATCGAGGGAATGCCCCGCCATGCTTCCACCCATGCGGCAGGTGTGGTGATCGCCAAGGATTCCCTGGACACCTATATCCCCTTGCAAAGGACTTCCGACGGGGGCTTCACCATGACCCAATTCCCCATGAAGACGGTGGAAGAAGTGGGCCTTCTCAAAATGGACTTCCTGGGGCTGCGCAACCTGACCATTATCCAGGAGGCTTTGAAGCAAATTCAGGGGAATCGGGGGGAAGTCCTGGATCTGCAGAGTCTGCCCCTGGATGATAAAGCCACCTTCGATATGCTTTCCCTGGGCAACAGCACCGGGGTTTTCCAACTGGAAAGCGGGGGAATGCGCAATGTCCTTAAGGAACTGAAGCCTTCCTGTTTTGAAGATATCATCGCGGTGGTGGCTTTATTCCGTCCCGGCCCCATGGAGCAGATTCCTGAATTTATCCGCCGCAAGCACGGCGGGGCCGTCTCTTTCCTGCATCCCCTGCTGGAGCCCATCCTGAGAAGCACCTATGGGGTTATCGTTTACCAGGAGCAGGTTATGCAGATTGCCCGGGATTTAGCAGGTTATTCTCTGGGACGAGCGGATTTGCTCAGGCGGGCGATGGGGAAAAAGAAAAAAGAGATCATGGAAGAAGAGCGGCAAAGCTTTATCTATGGTTTGCAAAGCCCCACCGGGGAAGAGATTATCCCCGGCGCCTTAAAACTCGGTCTTACGGAAAAGGAAGCCGAGGAGATCTTTGATTTGATGGCTAAGTTTGCCGAATATGGCTTTAATAAAGGTCATGCCACGGCCTATGCGGTGATTGCTTATCAGACAGCCTATCTTAAAGCCAACTATCCTCTGGAATTTAATGCGGCTTTAATCAGCACCGTCATGAATTCGGCGGACAAGGTGTCCTTTTATATTCATGAAGCCCGGCAAAGCGGGATCAAGATCCTCCCTCCGGATGTTCAGCATAGTCTGGTGGGCTTCAGCATCGAGGGCCGAGGCATTCGCTTTGGCTTAGGGGCTATCCGCAATGTGGGTGTCAATGTGGTGGAGAAGATTATTGAGGCCCGCCAGGAGGGTCCTTTTGAATCTCTCTATGATTTCTGCATTCGCGTGGATGCTAAGGTTCTGAATAAGCGGGTCCTGGAAAGCTTGCTGAAAGCCGGGGCCTTTAACTCACTGTGTAAAAGAGCTCAAGGGCTTTTAGCCCTGGATTCTGTCCTGGAAATGGCTCAACAGCGCCAGAGGGACAAGGAAAGCGGCCAGTTTTCCCTGTTTGATTTTGGGGATGACCTGGATGAAGGGATTGACCTCCCTGATGTCGAAGAGTATTCTCCGCGAGAACTCCTCACCATGGAAAAGGAATATCTTGGTCTTTATCTCAGCGGTCACCCTCTCGATAGCCTTCTTCCCAAATTGAGAAATGCTACTTCAGAGGATATTTTGAGCTGTCTCGAAGGAGATGAGGAAAAGAAGGTCATCCTGGGTGGAATCGTCACCGGCTACCGTACCACAGTGACCAAACGGGGGGAAATGATGGCCAGCTTTGTACTGGAGGATTTAACCGGAACCATAGAAGTTTTGGTGTTCCCACGGATTTTTGCTCAAAGTGCCCGGTTGACGGAGGATCAGGTCGTGGTGGTTGAGGGAAGATACACTATCCGGGATGATGAACGCAAGATTTTTGCGGAGCGGATCACGGACTTGGAGAATGCAGCAGAGAGGGCACAACCCACAGGACATAAGGAATATGGGAAAAAGCCTTTAAACTCCAAGGGAGTGCCTTCCCGGAAACTTTACTTAAGATTTCCCTGTGAAGGGACCCCCCTTCTTGAAGAGACTCTGCCGATACTACGTCATTATTCGGGAACCCATCCGGTGCTCTTCTTTTTTGAGCAGGATAAAAAGCTGGTTCAAGGGAACCGGGAACTTTGGGTGAATGATTTAGAGGAATTGGTTCAGGCCTTGTCAAACATACTAGGGGAAAGCAATGTCGTATGGAAAGTCCATACCATGTAAAAATCCATAGAAAAAGGAGCAGGGGAAGTGCGAGTAGCAATTTATCCAGGAACATTCGATCCTGTGACTAATGGGCATTTGGATATACTTAAAAGGGCAACGGAATTTTTCGATGAAGTCATCGTTGCCGTAGCTGTGAACAGCAATAAAACCACACTTTTTTCCCTGGAAGAACGTATTCAGCTTTTGGAGACTGCTGCTCAAGAGCTGTGTCAGGTCAAAGTCAAAGGTTTTGAAGGGCTGACTGTGGAGTTCGCCAGACAATGCGGGGCTAATGCCATCATTCGGGGCTTAAGAGCCATGCAGGATTTTGAGTACGAATTCCAATTAGCCCTGATGAATAAAAAGCTTGCCTCAGATATTGAAACTATTTTTCTTATGACTCAGAGTGAATTCTCTTTTATCAGTTCAAGCTCCATCAAATGGGCCGCCAGCTTAAAGGGGAACATCAGTGAATTTGTTCCGGCCCATGTGGAGCAGGCTATCTACGAGAAATATCACATGGAGATAAATGAGTAGAAATTAATTTTGATGATGAAGGTCAGGTATGGAGTACAGTATCTTGCCCAGAGATTAAAATGCTCGTCAATACGGGGACTTACGTAGGCGGACAGGCTTTCTTGCAAGATGCTTTTTCCTGTGTTATTATGAAAAATAGTATCTGGTCTTTAAACTATAATAATGGTATTTGACATACAGAACGAGGGGTATGTTTCTCTTTTTGAACAAGGAGGATTTGCCATGTGGACCGTTATTTATATTGCACCTAATAAAGCAATTGCCGAGAAATATAAAAAAGCCCTTTCTGAAGAAGGAATGCTGGTGCAGCTTCGACCGATCGGTTCAGCTCATCTGGGAGATCACGCATCTGTAGAGATCCTGGTCCCCGAGTCAGAGGCGGAAGAAGCTCATGAAATTATTACTAGCTATATGGGGAGCTAGATATGCTAAAAGATATATTCCGTAAAAAACGAAAATACGCGACCCTAGGTTCGCTCCCTTCTAAAAATCCGCTGGAAGGGGAGCGGACTTATTTAGCTGAGCCTCTCATAGAACATGAATCCCCTCGTAAAGAGCTCCCTGACGGTCTCTGGGTGAAGTGTCCAAAATGCGGCGAAGTATTGTTTAATAAGGACCTGGTGGAGAACCAACGGGTCTGCACATCCTGCGGCTATCATTTTCGTATCCCGGCGCGGGAGAGACTTGAACATTTAGTGGATCCCGGGACCTTTGAAGAATGGGATAAGGAGCTTCACACGACGAATCCTCTGGAGTTTCCCGATTACCAGGATAAGCTGGAGGAAGCTTATAAGAAATCCGATGTTTCAGAATCCGTACTCACTGGCCAAGCCAGTATTGAAGGAATCCCGGTGGTACTGGCCTTCAATGAGGGGAATTTCATGATGGGTAGTATGGGCTCTGTGACCGGGGAAAAGATTGCCCGTGCAGTTGAGCGGGCTATCGCATTGCGTTGCCCAGTGGTTATTTTTTCCACTTCCGGCGGAGCGCGCATGCAGGAGGGAATCCTCTCCTTATACCAAATGGCCAAAACCAGCGCGGCCTTAGGGCGCTTGGCTGAGGAGCGGCTGCTCTACATTTCCGTACTGACAGACCCCACTTTCGGGGGAGTCACAGCCAGTTATGCTTCTTTAGGAGATATTCATATCGCTGAACCGGGGGCTTTGATTGGTTTTACCGGTCCCCGCGTCATTAAGCAAACCATGCGTAAGGAACTTCCGGAAGGTGCTCAGACTGCCGAATTTAATCAGATGCACGGACAGATTGATTGTGTGGTAAAACGGGAAGAGATGAGAAAGGTTCTGGGGCGTTTGCTGCGTTATCATCAGGAAGGGGCAGTTTGATGGCTCAACACTTTGATTTTGAAAAGCCAATCCTTGAGCTTGAACACAAGATCGCTGAGCTTCAGGAATTTTCCAAAGAGAAGGATATTAATCTCTCACCGGAAATCTCCAAGCTCATGCGCAGACTGGTACGATTAAGAAAAGAAATTTACGGCAACCTGGAACCTTGGCAAAAGGTTCAGATTGCCCGTCATATGGAACGGCCAAATTTCTACGATTATGCCCCCTTACTTTTTGAAGATTTCATGGAATTTAAAGGAGATCGTCTCTTTGCCGATGACAAGGCCATCGTGGGCGGTATCGCTACCTTTGAGGGGACTCCCGTAACGGTGGTTTCCCATATCAAAGGGAGGGGCACTAAGGAGAATATTCAAAGAAACTTTGGTATGCCCCATCCGGAAGGATATCGGAAGGCTCTCCGCTTGATGGATCAAGCGGAAAAATTTCGCAGACCGATCCTCACCTTTATCGATACTCCCGGTGCTGCCTGTGACCTTGAAGCAGAGGAACGGGGACAAGGGGAAGCTATTGCCCGTTGCTTACAGGCCATGGCGGGTTATAGCGTTCCGATTATTTGCACCGTGATCGGAGAGGGAGGCAGCGGCGGAGCCCTGGCTTTAGGGGTGGGGAATACGGTCTTGCTGCTGGAGAATTCCTTCTACTCGGTCATCGCCCCGGAAAGCTGTGCCTCGATTCTCTGGAAGGATCCGGGCAAAGCCAAGGAAGCGGCATCCGCTCTGAAATTCACAGCCCAAGACCTATTTGAGTTGGGAATCGCCGACGGCATTATTAAGGAGCCCTTAGGAGGAGCTCATCGGAGCGTGGAGCGGACCGCCGAGGAAATGAAGAAGGTCATTGCCCAAGCCCTCCTGGACCTTCGCAAAGTCTCTCCGGATGAACTGAGAACCATGCGCTACGAAAAACTTATGAAATATGGAGAATTTGAAGAGAAGGCTTGACACATTTTTAATCTTTATGCTATTATATCTAAGTCACCTGTTGCCTAGGTGACCTGCTCAAGCAGTATGCGAGTGTGGCGGAACAGGCAGACGCGACGGTCTCAAAAACCGTTATCTTTACGGATGTGTCGGTTCGATTCCGACCACTCGCACCAACCTAAAAACCAATCCCTGCAAGCATTGCGGGGATTTTTTATTTTATCAAAATCCGAAATGATAAAAATTAGGTGGAACAAAACTGGAACATCTGATTTAAGAAAAGGTCAGCCCTTTGGGGTTGGCCTTTTTTAGCATTGTTCGACGTGTTAGAGCTACTTATGAGTAGGCCAATCTATTACCAGAAAAAAGCGGTGATTATAAAAAAGTTTGCGGTACATTACGGCATGATAGCGTGAGACTATTTGGAGAGACTCTTCATGGAAAAGTGTCACCTTGTCCTCGTAACATGCATAGATTATATCAGGTCCGCTTAGCTAACCTTAATCCTAAACGTATTAGTGTTCCCTCTTTTCCATTTAAAGCGGCTAGGTGAAATATATACTAGCCGCATATGACAACAAAAAGGCCAGGGCAATTCGCCTGGCCTTTCTTTTATCGATTTAGAAGATTACGCCTAACGCAATCAGGATAAGAATTGCAATAGCAATGATCCCAACGCCGACAAAACTGCCCATACCGCCACCAGGGCAACATACGCCACCCATTCCGAAAGAACCCATTCCGTACATGACATGACCTCCTTCCAATTATTTTATTTATTTATGCTTAGAATACGATGCCCAACGCAATGAGCAAAAGAATGATTACAACGACGATTGCAATACCTTCGAATCTCTCTTCACGACGTTCACAGCCTCCGTCAAAACCAAGTGCCATTTGAATTCCTCCTTTACCCGAAGATACTACAGCTTATGATTTATCTAAAGGAATTGCCACAATATGGGAATATGCAAGGCGGTGATGCAATGTGCAGATGTAGATTATATGTGCCTGTAGAAGTGGGCGCAAAAGGGAATTGCGCTAACTGTAGTCGGTGGACGGGAAAGAAGTGCAGGGATGAGGCGGAGCTGCTTGCGCGTGAACAGAAGAAGCATGGGTGGGCTGATAGGATGATGCGGAAGAATCTGGGAATATATTTGGAGTATAAGGAATATCCTTCCTTTTTGACGAAATAGAGAGACAAAAGGGGAGGAGGTTTTTTTAGTATCGTCTAAATCAATTATGAATCGTCACTGTCACCGCTATCCATTTCTTCCTTTGTATAGCCGTAACAAATCTATGTCCAAGGCCGGCCATGCATGACTAGCTCAAAGCGGGATCAAGCGACGTTCCGGAGAGCGTTTCGACCACGCCAGGTGCTTGTAACACTTTCTCGGACATAGCATATAATTATAGTGGGGTGCCGAAGCCTGGTTTCTTGTTTTAGAATTGTCACACATTCTGGGGCATGTCCATATAGTGTAGTGGGTGTTGGGTCAAACTGAATAGGGCTATGACATCTTTTTGGCTTGCATTAGCTCCAAAAACTACTGCAATAAAGGTGACGACACTTTCAGGGAGAGCAGTACTAAATGCGGCTAAAACAGTACCGACAGCATTTTTTGAGATATTAAATCTTAACCCCACCCATTCGATTCCATTTACGAATAATTCACAACTAAAATAGATTAATATTGCTGAAAGCACCAGTGCTGCCAACATTAAAGCCATTGTTATCCTCCCTATAATATTTTTTGATTTTCTTTGAATATCTCGCTTTTTCATAGAATTCCTTACCAAACAAACTAGCTCACCACGGATAGAATTCGCATAGAATGCCTAATTCAGAGAATTTGGGTATAGCAAAGCAAACGTCTGCTTTTTTGGCATATGTTGGCCGTTGTAAACCCATTATTCTCACGGTGGTAAACCTCCCATGTCTAACAGGGTCAAGGTTAAAACCTGCCCTAAATTCCTTCGTTCCACCTATCCATGATTGGGTGTCAGTTATGCTCCTCAACCGAGTCTTTGCTCTAATGGTGAACTATGCGACTGACTACCAGCTCTTTTGTCTTGCTAGGTTACCTAGATTGTTCGCTTCTGGGGTGACGCTTTAACCCAAAGATCGTTTGTTTCTTATGGTTTCGCTACTATTCCTCTTACGCAGCTAAATACTCAGCTGGGCGATGTATGTCTGTAATGAGCTTCTTCGGGTCATAGTCTGTACCCTTTGTTAATATGGCGTAGAACACCCGAATCAGTTTACAGCTTAAGGCAATTAACGATTGTTTCTTCTTCAGAGGGTTCTTACTCCTGGTCGTATAGTAGTTGTGTATCTCTGCAAACTCTGCGTTTTTTGCGACGAGTGGCATTACTGCCTGAAATAGAATCGCCCTTAGTCGTGCGCGGCCGCGCTTGCTGATCGTGGTCTGTCCTTTGTGCTTACCCGAGCTACTCTCTCGCAAGGCTAAGCCCGCAAGTTTTTGAATTTGCTTTGGAGAATTAAAACGCTTGATATCCCCAACTTCGGAGAGAAAACCTGCCACAGTAACAAGGCCAACACCTTTAATTTCAAGTAACTTGGCTACTTCGGGGATTTGACAACACAACCCATCAATGGTTTCAGTGACTGCCTGATATTGTGCCGTTTTAGTGTGATAGTCTTGGAGTAATAGCTGAATTTCCATTCGGGAACAAGACTCTCCTTCGGTGCAACCAATGCTCTTCTGAGCAGCTTCATACAGGCTCTTAGCCCTTTTCATTCCCACTGCTCTCAACTTGTTGTCTCTCCAAATTCGGTTTATTCCTTCTACTCCCAGCCTTTCAATGTCCTTAGGTAGCGGAGCAACTTGCAATACCAGCATGCTACTTGTGGCATCAAACTTTCCAAATACCGTTTCATGCTCGGGAAAGTAGATCTTCAGCCACCGCTGAATGCGATTTTTTATACTGTTCAATTCCTTTTGGATGCGCATTCTGCAAACCATCGCTATTCGCAGTTCTGCATAGATCCCTTCCGGTATATAGGGTTCATTGTATCTACCCTCAATGACCAGCTTAGCGATGGTTTTGGGGTCCTTTGCATCCGTTTTGCTGGGGTGGTTGTCATCAAGCTCCTTACTACGCTTTACATGGAATGGGTTGACGAGGACTAACTTTATGCTTTGCTCTTTTAGGTAGGATGCCAGGCCAAACCAGTAATGGCCGGTTGGCTCTGCGCCTACCACTGTACAGTCCTTTTGTGCTTGCCTTTTTAAATGTTCAATCCATGCGTAGAAATCCTTGAATCCTTCAGCACTGTTTTCAAACTTGAATACTTTGCCTAGCTCGACTCCTCGCCAGTCGAAAGCCCTGGCGTAATGAAGCTCGCTGGCGATGTCCACTCCGATCACAATACTTCTTTCGGATAGTTGCTTTAGCTTCTCGTTTTGTGTAAAATTCATTTGGGATGACCTCCGTTATTTTGATTGGATTCTGTTGGCCAACAGTCCTTTCAAATTGTAACGTGAGGTCTTCTTTTTGACAAAGATCATTTTTGACTACTACAGGAATGCTCCTTATAAAAAAATAGAGACTTTCGACGTATTGTAATACGTCAAAAGTCTCGTTACGCTTTCTAGCGAAATAGTGCCAGGCCTTAAGCCAGAATGTTGACACTATTTTAAAACTACTCCCCTTGAACATTTGTAGTGTACCAAATAAGACTAGTGTAATCAAGAAGATATTGACATTAAATAAAATATAACCCTGCTGTCATTTTTAAGCTATATCTTACTCTTCCAAAACTTCCCTGTGCATACATGTTTCATATAGGGTACTATGGAACGTAGGTTCTATGTACGAACATATATCTTAGGTGATTATATTGAAAGTCATCATGGCCCCGGTCGAAATGATAGCTAAATTTAAGGACAGAAATCCTACTCCATCAAGATTCAGGTAAGGACCAGGTCTTCGACGTAGAGCAAATTCTTTCGACGAGTGAGGAAAAGCTCGCTGCGAACAGGATGAAAATCTACAGCTGTCGGAGTGAGATAGCAGGTCAGATAACACGATATGAACTAAAGTTTGAGCTGCAAACGTGCAAATGGTTTGTATAAGATGTAAAAAAGGAGAGCTTCACAGTTCTCCTTTTTTAATGGGGCAAATTAAGTAGGATTTTTGGCTCGCTTTCTTTGTTCCTCTAGGGTTTCCCCTAATCGTTCAATTTGTGGCTCATTTATCTCCGATTTTATTTCTTGAAATCTCTGATCCATTTCGGGAAATTTATTTGCTAATTCTTCTCTTCTTGCTTTATCTTTGCTCAAAAGAAACCCCTCCTTTAAATAAAGTTAGCAGCACTAAGAGTATTTCCCTAATTTAATAGAATGATGTTTGGGATTTTTTGTTGAAAAGAAAATCGCCCCGAGATGTGGTCCCTGGGGTTACTTTTTATTGGTCCTTATATTTTTCTCTTGTCAGTCTATTTTAAATACAATTCATAGTGTATCCCTTTATTCTTTGCGTAGGGAAAACACTCATCCCAAAAATCATTTTCATGAAGTATAGTAATTTTTCTTCCTTCTTTTCTTAAGTTAACAGCAGCTTCCACCTTTCTCCCATAACAGGAAAAGGCCCAACAGGGATTTCCTTCAGCGCCAATAATCAAATAATCAGTGGACTTAGTAACATTCATGGAGAAAATACCGTCTGCAAGTACAATTAAGGACTGTAAACCCTTGCGGGAAGCTGTTGTGGAAACTCCGGTAAAACAAAAAGTTGAGTTCGGCAAAACGATTTCAGGACAAACAGCACATATTCCTTTTACATCGTATTTTTGCCTTAACTCTTGGAGTTCATTTTTGCAAACGTTCAGGGAAACCAAAGTATCTATAAAATTACCTATGAAAGATTTAAACATGTCCTTTTCGTTATCAGTAATGACGCCATCTTCTAGAATAGAAGTAAGCAAGCTATCGATTTCGTCGTAAGGATAGCACTTGCTTAGAAAATCGTGGTCATCTATCCAACCACGGAGATTTCTAATCTCGGCATCAGTTATCTGGTTATCGGCTAGGAGGCCGTGTAAAATACCGTGTAGTGTTTGAAGCGAGCATGTTAAATCATCGTAGTATTCACTCGAAGATTGCAGCTTGGAAGCCAACCAAAAAATATCATCTATTTCATCTTGTGTGAGAATGCCGTCGTTAAGTGCTGAATCGATTATCGGCAATAACTCATTAAAAGGATGAAATCTCCCGTACTGGCGGTAAAAGTTACACCAATGAACAAGCTCATTAAACTCGTCTTTAGTAACAATGCCATCTATTGTTATTCCTTTTAAGATACCAATGAGGTTATTGAGTATCTTATCCATCTCTGATTTTCTGGTGTATTTCCTAAATTCCATCCGATCGTAATTGACGATCTCTTCAAAACCTGTCGGAAGGCAAAATCCGAAAGGAGTCAATTATTCCACAAAACTTGAAATATTAATAAAACTAATATAATAGGTAACAATCGTTCAAGATATTTCGCTGAAATATAGGGGAGCAGATTCAATCCCAACTGAGAACCAATAATAGATCCGATTGTAATTGGCCATACATAGCCCCAATTAATAAATCCCGTCAGATAAAACCAAATAAAGGCACCGCTACAACTTGAAAATATCAAGACTCTCGTATATTCCGCTGCTTTCAAATATGAAAACCCTCGTTTTAAGAAATACAGAATACTCATGGTAGAGGAACCTGGACCAAATCCACCATCATACATGCCTATTAATAATGGCAGTATAGTTAGTTGTCGTTTGGAAGTAGAATTTTGCATTTTAGACGCTACTAATTTTTTTCTTTTCACTGTTATGACTAGAGTAAACAAAAGAAAGATACATGCTACAACATTCATGACTTCTGTTGAAAGTTTAACCGTCACAAAAGCACCAAATACTCCACCACAGAACGCAGTACATAATAACCACCATATATTCTGTAGTGTAATTTTTCTTTGGTAAAGCAGCGTCATAACGTTTACAAAAGCCGCTAATCCTGAAGAAAATTTATTTGTAGCAACACTCATTTGTACAGGAATTCCTAACAACATCATTGCAGGTAATGTAATCAATCCACCTCCGCCGTATAATGTTCCTACAATGGAAGCTAAAAAACCGATGATAAATAATAAACTCATTACATGAGATGGTTCATACGAGTAAAAGAGAATAAATGATAAGACAGAAAAAATGCTATAAACTAAACTCGCTTTCATATGACACCTCTTCCTTACTATACATAATAGGCAGAGGTTAATCATTAGTATAATATATAATTATTCGATACTCATAAATTAATTTTATATAAAGGAGGATATCTTTTGAATTTGCACGCACTCAATATCTTTATAAAAGTAGCCACATTGCAAAGTGTTACTAAGGCAGCAGAACAATTGTGTATCAGTCAGCCTGCTGTTACGATACAAATTCGTAATTTAGAAAAAGAATTGGATTTAAAGTTACTGGAGCCAAGTGGTCGTGGTGTACAATTAACACCGGATGGGGAGTTTATTTATAATGAAGGAAGAAGAATTTTTTTACTTAAGCAATCGATTGAAAATAAGATCAAAGAACATAAAAATAATAAAATGCAATCCTTTAAAATTGCTGCTACATATGTACCTAGTTACTATTTATTACCATCTCTATTAGCTCAATACAAAATACAATACCCACTCTCCAGGATATCTTTAGAAACAGGAAATACACAATATGTCATTTCTCAAATATTAGACTACGAAGTGGATATAGGTGTGATCGTCAGTGAAGGCCAACGGCATCCCGACATCCATTACGAGCATTTTTTAGACATGTCCTATTGTTTTATAGTACCTATTAATCATCCTTTTGCCTACCAAGAAATTACAATTCATCAATTCGTTCAAGAACCTATAGTTTTACGCGAGAAGGGGAGTTCGACAAGATCTTTGTTAGAAGCTTTTTGTAAAATTTATGATTGCCCTTTTCCACCAATCGGTCTGCAATTAAGCGGGTTAAATGAATCATTAAAAGCAGTTGCAGCAGGATTTGGTACAATGTTAGCACCTTCTATTGCTATTGAAGAATTACTCCATCAAAAAAAAATTGCTGTCGTTTCGATTAAAAATATTCAGTTAACAAGACCAATCTATTTATGTATGCGAAAAGTAGATGGTACTCCCACAGCAATGACCAGTTCTTTTATCAAATTCTTAAAGAGGCAGAGCCATAAGATCGATGAAATTCAATATAAATAGGTTTCCACTTTTGCCATCTTACAATTTATCTTACCTTATCAAAATATTGCCTATAATTAATCAGCAAGCGTAAATTTACAGACGATATGTGGTATACTAAAATAAACAGGAGCCATGTTCGCAGCATGACTCCCGGCAACAGCCGCTTGAAGAGCGGTCGGCTTAAAAAGTACGGAATAGACCGAACCTTTGTGCTTGGGCGGTCTATTTCCTATTTTGGAAGGAAAGTATTAACACGATCAAGGTCGCGAATGAAATCATCAGGTATAACACACAAGCACTCGGAATAGAGTGCTTTTTATGTCAATAATAACCAGCCAAGCCGTATCCTACATCAGGAACAAAAACGCTCTATCGTTTGTGGAGGAAAAAATGGATATACACTATCACAGGTTTTCATTAGAAGAAGTTGACAGAGTAAGTGAGCAGATAACAATAAGCTATACATCAGCATACAAAGGTTTGATGGATTCAGCTTATTTGAATTCTATCACAAAGCATCATTGGTCACCGATTTTGCAAAATAGTATTTGTAATGGAGATACTTGCATTATTGCAACGTATAATAAAATAATTATCGGAAGTTCAGTTTTTGGTACGATTAATACCGAAGAAGGAAAATGTGCAGAATGGCATGCCTTCTATTTACTTCCGCAATATGTTGGTAGGGGCATTGGACATCTATTCTATCAAAATATAGAGAAAGAGATGATTAAACAGGGGTGTCAGTCATGTGTCCTTGAAGTATTGTCTTCTAATAAACGAGCAATTCGCTTTTATCTCTCGCATGGTTTTGAAAAGATACAAACATTTGTAGTTGAAGAATACGGAATGATCCTCTCTTGTGATAAAATGATAAAAAAACATAGTAATTAAGGCGGGAAAGCTCTGAAGCGGCTTCCCGCCTATTTTAATTGTGAGCCTTCATTTAAAAAACTATAAAACTGAGTTTATCCTTTGCTATACCTCACCGATTTTCCGAATTTACATCTCTTTAGGTGTATTTAAAAGGCCTATTAAGGTTAATCTAAGCTTGGATTTAAGTCCATCTGTCTCAGAAAGGGGATGTAAAATGAGTTCAGAAAAAGATCATCATGATCGAGTAGAACTGCACCGCGGTCTCAAGAACAGACATATTCAGATGATCGCTCTGGGTGGCGCGATTGGAACAGGGTTGTTTTATGGTTCGGCGACAACGATTCAATTGGTTGGTCCGGCGATTATCGTCTCCTACCTCATGGGCGGTACGGCTATCTTTTTTATTGTCAGGGCATTAGGAGAGATGTGTGTCGATCAGCCTGTAGCTGGAGCCTTTTCCTACTTTGCTTATAAGTATCTGGGTGATTTCCCGGGATTTTTTTCAGGGTGGAACTATTGGTTTAACTACATAGCCGTCAGTATGGCTGAATTAACGGTTGTGGGAGTGTATATCAACTTTTGGTATCCTAATGTTCCTCAGTGGGTAACGGCCTTGGCTTTCTTGGTGATCATTACCTTAATCAACCTCATCAATGTTGAGGCTTTCGGGGAATTCGAATTCTGGTTCGCTTTGATTAAGGTTGTAGCCATTCTGGCGATGATTGCCTTTGGTTTGGTTATGATTTTTTTTGGAATAGGGACTCACGGCGCTGTAGGATTCAGCAATCTCTGGGCACACGGAGGCTTTTTGCCCAACGGAATATGGGGATTGCTCCTATCCTTGGTGATTGTGATGTTTTCCTTCGGTGGGGTTGAGCTGATCGGGATTACGGCAGCAGAAGCAGACGATCCTAAGCGCTCCATTCCTAAGGCTATCAACCAGGTCGTATGGCGGATTCTGATTTTCTATATTGGTGCCTTGACCATCCTCATGATTCTTTACCCATGGAATCAAATCGGAACGGCAGGAAGTCCCTTCGTCGAAATCTTTTCCGCAATTGGAATACCCGCAGCGGCTCATATCTTAAACTTTGTCGTTTTAACAGCGGCTCTTTCAGTGTATAACAGCGGAATTTACAGTAATGGACGTATGCTTCATGGATTAGCCCTGCAAGGGAATGCTCCAAAGTTTTTGACCAAAGTAAGCCGTAATGGAATACCGATTAATGGGGTATTTGCTTCTTCTGCCGTAACCTTAATAGCGGTTATCCTCAATTTCCTTGTTCCAGGGAAGGTTTTTCTCTATCTCATTTCCATTGCGACCATTGCCGGTATCTTTAACTGGGCCATGATTTTGGTAACGCAGCTTAAGTTCAGGAAAGTGGAAGCAGAAAAGGGGAGAGAGGATGAATTACATTTTAAGATGCCTCTATTTCCTATTTCCAACTATATTGCCCTGGCGTTTTTGGCTATGGTCGTAGTGCTGATGGCTTATATTCCTGATATGGTTTATTCCCTGTATATTGGACCCATCTGGATTATTATTCTCTATATCGGGTATAAGTTCTTAAGACGTAATCCCGAGACAAAATCGACCCATAGGGAATAGTCGGCAGGTTGGCCAGTGGAAATATATAACGGTCATAAAAGAAAATTCAAAGGGGAAGATAACCTTGAATTCCCTATAATAGCAAAGGAGGATTTCTATGGTTAGAAAAGCAGAACCTTATCGTATAAAAATGGTTGAAACAATGCGCATAATACCTAGGGAAGCGCGTGAGAGGGCATTGCAGGAAGCGGGATATAACCCCTTCGCCCTGAAGGCTGAAGATGTCTATATTGATTTACTTACAGACAGCGGGACAGGAGCCATGAGTGATCATCAATGGTCGGCGATGTTACTTGGGGATGAGGCCTACGCCGGAAGCAAGTCCTTCTACAAAGTTAAAGATGCTGTAGCAGATATCTTCAAATACGAATATACGATTCCGACACACCAGGGCCGTGGCGCTGAGAAAGTTCTTTTTCCCCACTTAATTAAACATAAAGGACAATATGTACTGGGAAACATGCATTTCGATACGACTATGGCTCATATTGAACTCAACGGTGCGGTTCCCATAAACTTAGTCATTGAGGATGCCTTTGATACCCAAAAAGAACATCCTTTCAAAGGAAATTTTGATTTAGAAAAACTCGAGAAGTTCATTCAGGAAAAAGGCAAAGAAGAGATTGCTTTTATCATCATCACCGTTACCTGTAACTCTGCCGGGGGGCAGCCGGTTTCTATGGAGAATATTCGTGCCGTAAAGCAGATTGCGGATAAATACGGTATCTTTGTTAATATAGACTCGGCCCGCTTTGCTGAAAACGCCTATTTCATCAAGCAGCGTGAAAAAGGCTATGAGCGTGCCACTATTAAAGATATCGTCACTGAAATGTATTCTTGCGGGGATTCCTTTACGATGAGTGCGAAGAAGGATGCCATTGTCAACATGGGCGGTATTATTGGCATCAAAAACAATACCGAGCTCTTTCAAGCGGCAAGTGCCACTTGTGTACCTATGGAAGGGTTTGTAACCTATGGCGGCTTATCAGGCCGGGACATGGAAGCTTTAGCCGTTGGTCTTTATGAAGGTATAGATGAAGAATATCTGGAAAGCCGAATCGGTCAAGTAGAGTATTTAGGCGATGAGCTAAGGAAACGTGGTGTCCCCATTCAATGGCCTGTGGGCGGACATGCAGTATTCGTGGATGCTAAGAGGTTTTTACCCCATATCCCGGGTGACCAATTTCCGGCACAGGCTTTAACCAACGAATTGTACATCGAAACCGGTGTCCGTGCTGTCGAAGTAGGTTCTCTTCTCTTGGGCCGGGATCCGGATACAGGAAAACAGAAGGTTGCCGGAGCTGAATTCATGCGCCTGACCATTCCAAGACGGGTGTATACGGATCGGCATATGGATGTCATTGTGGATGGATTGGCTAAAATCGCGGAACGCCGTGATCAGATTAAAGGTCTGGAATTCGTTTATGAACCCAAGGTCCTACGTCATTTTCTCTGCAAGCTCAAACCCATTGGCCTCGACCCTAAAAAGGGAGAAGATGTCAGTCCGATGGTTCCTTAGAAATCAAGCAAACCTTACCAATAATAATAAACTCCGTATTTGCAATACGGAGTTTATTATTTGGGTATTCACTGTATAAGTTTCACGCCACATAAGCCTTAAACTAAGGCAATCGCTTCGATTTCAATAATAGCATCCTTGGGAAGACGCGCTACTTGTACAGCTGAACGGGCCGGTGGGTTCGAAGGGAAGTAGGAGCCGTAGACTTCATTCATCGCTGCAAAATCATTCATATCCCGGAGGAAAATAAGGGTCTTAACAATCTTGTCCATGGAAGAGCCGGCGCTTTCCAGGATGTTTTTTATATTTTCCAGAGATTGTTTGGTTGCTGTACGGATGTCGCTTTCTAATTCTCCTGTAGCCGGGTTCAAGGGCAATTGGCCTGAAGTAAAGACCAGATTACCGGCTTGTGTTCCTTGTGAGTAGGGTCCTATGGCCCCAGGGGCTTTCTCGGTGTTTAAAATTTTAAGAGACATACCTGACCTCCTGTTGTAACTTTTTAGTGGGAGTTTCTGATTTTATTTTACCTAATGGCCCCGTTATTATGTATCCGTCATTGAGACATCTTTCTTTTTGGGCCTGGGTTTGGCAGGTTATTCCTGGTATGGTATAGTGAAGACAGAAGGCAGGCAAGGGAAAAGAGGGATGAAGATGAAATGGGGATTCATTAATCATATGGAGAAAATCAATGAGCTTCTGGGGAATTTAGAGCAAGAAGAAATGGATCGGGACTATCCCATAGCCTGGGAGCGGACCCATGCCACGAGCTGTGCTCAAATGGGTCGCTTGCTGGCGCAAAAGCGCGGCGTTGATCTGGAGCTGGCGGCGCTGGCCTGTTCTCTTCATGATATTGGACGCTGGTACACCGGATTGCAGAGGGATCACGCCCTCCACGGAGAAGAGCCGGTCCGGCGCTTTTTGGCTGGTTCCTCTTTAACGGATGAGAATAAAAAAGGGATCATCCAGGCGGTAATCCGCCACTCCGAAAAGGATAAGGTGGGCAGCCCTTTAGAGGAAATCGTGAAAGATGCGGATATTTTGGACTGTTATTTTCATGGTGATGAAATCAACAAACCCTATCATGTAGCCCGGCTGAAGCAGGTCATGGAAGAGTTGGGACTATAGCAAAGGGATAAGGATTCTAAAGTTAAAAGACACTTTGCTTTCTCCAAGGACGGATTGGCAGAGTGTCTCTCTTTATTTTGGGTTATCTTCTTTGCTATTGAAGGGTGGTGATAGGTCGGCTTTGCAGAAAGTAAAAGGCTCCATCACCATAGCTCCATTCAATGTCTTGAGGTGTCCCTCCAAAGTGCTTTTCAATACTAAGACAATAACCGGCAAGCTCACGAACCTGCAGTGAGGTTAGACACCCTCGCAGTGGTCGCTTATACCCCGCAGTAACCGCTGGTATTTGTCCGGGTTTAGGTGCAGGTGTAAACCGAAGCACCGCTCCATCCGGTTTTCTTGCCAACCATTGGTCGGGGATAATTTCACCCTGGACTATGGCCTCCCCTAAGCCAGGAGCTCCATTAATCATTAGTTCATTGGCTTCTCCGGTCAAAGGATTGACTGTAAAGGCTACACCGGATACCTCGTGAGGTGCCATTTCCTGAAGTATCACCGCCAGGGCAACTCCGCTTTCTTCAAATCCCTGATTGGCGCGATAATGGATAGCCCGCGGGCTCCACAGGGAAGCCCAGCATTTTTTTACGGATGCGAGTGTATTTCTTTATTTGCTATTTGTTGTGAGTAAATAAAAGATGCTCATGCAGCAAATCATAGTTAGCCCCTCATTCAGCAACTTAGACAAAAATAAAAAACTTTGAAACGCTTTTACATAAGCTAAGTCTTATAGATGGGAGGTGAGAACGTGACGGACTTTGGGAAAATATATACAGAATACTTTTCTGATGTATATAAATATGTGCTGACCCTATGTCGGAACGAGGCCATTGCCGAAGAGGTTACACAGGAAACTTTTTTCAAAGCGATGCGGCATATCAATCAGTTCAATGGAAGTTGCAGATTATATGTATGGCTTTGTCAGATTGCAAAAAATACATATTTCTCGCTTTCCAATAAGCAAAGGCGGATGGCTCCGGGTCTTGATATGGATTTACCGGATTTAACAGCAGATTTAGAAAGAGATTTTCTCGATAAAGATGAGGCCAGACGATTACATAGTCTGCTTCATAATCTAAGCGATCCGTACAAAGAGGTCTTTACTTTAAGGGTATTCGGGGAACTGCCATTTTCTCAAATCGGTGAGTTGTTCGGAAAAACCGATAGCTGGGCAAGACTGATCTTTTATAGAGCAAAAAAGCAATTACAGGAGGCAATGAAATGAAAATATCTTGTGAGATCATTAAGGATTTACTGCCCTTGTACCACGATAATGTCTGCAGTAACGATAGCAAAAACCTGGTTGAAGAGCATCTTGCTTATTGTGATAGCTGCAAAGCAGAATTGCAGACGATGGATGATGAACTGCTCATGAGCCATGGAGAGAAGAATTTAAACGAAGCCGAAGCGGTTAAAAAACTATCGGATCGGTGGAGGAAAGGAATGATCACATCCTTATTGAAAGGTGTCTTGGGCACTCTATTGATGATTGTCCTGATAGCTCTTCTCCTCTATTGTTTTATGGGTTTTAGAATTTTACCCGCCCCAGTGTAGAAGGATGTGTTGTGAGTAAAGCTACCCGATTCGGGTAGCTTTTTCATCTTTTGGTGCCGCCTGCGCATGGCCGGCTACTTTTTATTTTTTATCCATTGCGTTGAGCTCCGCCACCCGGTCTGCTTCAAACTGCTCCATCACCTGGGGCAGATTTTTTTCATCCATGCGCTCTGCGGGGAAATCAGAAAGGGAAAGGGAGTTTACCCAAGAGGTTGCTTGATCTTCCTTTTCGGGCTTATTGGCAAGGGGGAGGAGGCGAACGCTGTACTGGCTGACCGGAATATTCTCTTCTTTGAGAACAATCTCCAAAGCTTTGGCTACTTCGGCAATTTTATTGTAGGAAAGGTCATCGCTGTAGAGGGTAACGTCCGCTATAAGGGGCAGAGGAGGATGATGAATATCCAGCTTCATGTCACGCTCAAGCTTCATGAGATCATGGTCATCCTTTGTAAACGGGAAGGAGATATATTCAAAATCATAGTCCAGCCTGCTGCCGATTAGCTCTTTGGCGATCTCCCGCATCTGGGCATCCAGCCGCCTGAAGGTGGTAAAATTACTGGCGACTTCGTTTTCATAGTTATCACGCAAAACCTTGCCAAAACTGTCGGTATCAATGCTGAAAGCGGTATCCTCACTTAAGGCTGACTGCACAAATACCTGGTAGGCACCGAACTTAAAGTTATAACCGGAGCTTTGGATTTCCAGATTCAGGTCGCTGTAGTTGGCGTCAATATACTTCTGAGCGGCTTGTTTGGCCAATAGATTGGAGACGGGGTTGCCCACCCAGGCGTTGACAAATAGAAACAGCAGGACAATCAAGCCGATTCCGGTGATTCCCGCCAGTATTTTTTTGATGTTCATAATTTTCTACACCTCTTTCTTAAATGCATAATGCAAGAGCCAAGCGATCAGAACCCCAACTGCACTGAAAGCGGAAAAAATGGCGGACCACCAGGCGGACATGGAAATTAAGTCAATGATGCCGGTGTAGGTCAGGATTCCGTCGATGAGTCCACGAACGAATACCCAGATAAAGGAGAAGGCAAACAGGCCCAGAGGAACAAAATAGGCTTTCCTTTTGAACAGCATATATCCAAAGCCGCCTATGGCAGGCATGATCAGCCCATTGTAGAACATATGCATACCGTTGGAGATGACCATTCCCAGCAGCGTTCCGGCCAACATAATGCTAAGCAGAAATAACATCATTTGTTTTTTGATTTTGCCTAACACTACTGTGTCATCCATAGCAGTATCTGCCCCCATATCTGCCTCAGTTTTTTCTCCCCAACTATCCGAACAGTGCTCACAGCCTGCAAGGTGCTCCTGCACCAGTAGGCGGCTGTCTTCACTGGCGATACCATCCTTGACCAGAGGTATTAAGTCCAGGCAGACAGGGCAGGAAATCTTATTCATAGGTATATCCCTCCTTTAACAGGATCGTTCTGATTTTATTCTTGGTGCGAAAATCAAGGACTCTTGCCGAGCTTTCCGAAATCTGATGCTTCCGGGCTATCTCATAAAAGGAATAGCCTTCAATCCGCATCAAAACAATATCTCTGTTTTTGTCAGGCTCCCGGTTCAGCAAATCATAAATCCTGTCCATCAGCTCCTTGGAGAGGATCGTTGATTCCAGACCGGCAGGATCGGAAAAATAGACTCCCATTAAATCTTCCGAGGTAAGCTCTTTTTTGCTTTTTCTTAAATGCCCATACCATGTGTAGCGGGCTATAGAGAACAGCCAGGTTTTAAGATCGGATCTCCCCTTAAACCCAGGCAGGGATTTAATGGCACTAAGAAAAACTTCCGAGGTCAAATCCTCTGAAAGGGGTTTGTTATGAGTAAGGCTTAATAGATAAGCATAGACGGCATCTTTATGCTGTTCATAGACCCTTTGAATGACTGAATCAGCCATACTTTTCCCCCTTTCATAGAATTAGTGTCAAATGAACAGGGTTTTGTTACAATGTACTTTAAATTATATAATATTGCTCATCCGGCGTCATGGACGAAAAAGAGGTAAAGGGTTTGGCAGGGTATCCTTCGGTATGGTATAGTAAAGTCGGAAAGAAAGGGGTTTTTTACATGTCAAAAATCCTTATATTAGATGGAAATAGTTTAGCCAACCGGGCTTTTTATGCTTTACCGATGATGACCACAGCCGATGGAAAGCCGACCAATGTGCTTCATGGCTTTATGACCATGGTGCTGAGATTGCTTCTCGAACAAAAACCGGACTATTGGGTTGTGGCTTTTGATAAGACCAAGGCTACGGTAAGAATAGAGCAATATGCGGATTACAAGGCCCAGCGGAAAGAGACTCCCGATGCTCTAAAACCCCAATTTGATTTCCTCAAAGAGCTGTTGACTGCTTTTTCCATGCCTATTCTGGAGTGCGCAGGCTATGAAGCCGATGATATCATCGCGACGGTAGCCTCTATGGCTGAGAAAAGGGAATGGGAAACTCAGATTTATACGGGGGACAGGGATGCCCTGCAGCTTATTTCTCCCCGAACCACGGTTTATCTGACCCGCAAAGGGATTACAGAGGTGGATGCCTATGACGAAGCGGCCCTCTACGAAAAGTATCAACTCCGGCCAGCCCAGATCATCGATCTTAAAGGACTGATGGGAGATGCTTCCGATAATATTCCCGGTGTGCCCGGAGTAGGGGAAAAAACAGCCCTGAAGCTTTTGTGGGAATACGGCAGTGTGGAGAATGTTCTTGAGAACATTGACAATATCTCTGGAAAGAAGCTCCAGGAGAATTTGCGCAATAACACGGATAAGGCTCTCTTAAGTAAGAAACTGGCCACTATGCTTTATGACATACCCACGGAGATTGACCTGGATAAATTGGCCTATCGCCGCCCGGATGAAAAAGTCTTTGCAGGGGCTTTGGACAAGTATGTCCTTAAAAGCGTAGCCCGGATCTGGCATGAACATCATGGGATAGGAGAAGAGGAGAGAGGCACTGCTCAGGAAGAAGCTTTGAAGCCCTGGCCTCTTCGTGAACTGAGTACAGAAGAGTGGCTGGTGCAGCTTGCAAAATGGCAGGCTGATACAACACCTCTTATTTTAACTTATGGCAGTACAGGGGGAAATCCTCATTGGGGAAAGGTCACCGACTGGGGAATGGCTGCAGAAGGAGAATCCTTTATCCTCAACTGGACCGACGCAGATCCGGAGGTTCGGCAGGCTTTCATTCACTTGCTCGAAGACCCTGCTGTCTCCAAGCAAGTAGGAGACAGCAAACTGCTTTATAGTCTGCTCCTTAATGAAGAGATCAATTTGCGCGGAGTAGCTTTAGATATCAGTCTGGCGGCTTACTTAATTAACCCTACCCGCAACAAATTTGAGTCCCTGGAACTGGTTAAGGAATATATCCCTGGTGTGGGGGAATTCGGGAATTTGGCTGAAGAAGCTTCCGCTTTAGCTCAAGTGGTAGATTCCTATAAGGAAACCCTTGAGGAACTTGGCCTGAGCGCTCTTCTTCATGAAATGGAGGAACCCTTAAGCCCCATCTTGGCACGGATGGAAAAGCAGGGGATTGCGGTGGATGTCCAAAGACTGAAAGAATTCGGTCAAGAGTTGACCGTGGAGCTTCAGCGTTTAGAGCAAGAGATCTATGCCGATGCGGGGGAAACCTTTAATATTAACTCTCCCCAGCAGTTGGGTCATATCCTCTTTGAAAAATTGGGGCTTCCCCCCATGAAAAAGACCAAAACCGGTTACTCCACGGATGCAGATACATTGGAAGAGTTAAGGACCCAACATCCTATCGTGGATAAGGTATTGGACTATCGTCAGTTAAGCAAGCTTATGTCCACTTATGTCAACGGCTTGCTGGCTCAGATTCACGAAGAAAGAGTCCATACTACCTTCCAGCAGACGGTAACAGCTACCGGCCGCTTATCCAGTACGGAGCCTAATCTGCAAAATATTCCGATACGCCTTGAGCTTGGGCGATTATTGCGGAAGGTCTTTACCCCTACTCAAGAAGGCTGGGTGCTTTTATCAGCGGATTATTCCCAAATTGAGCTGCGGATTTTAGCCCATTATTCTCAAGACCAAGTCCTTTGCGAATCCTTCTCTCTGAATCAGGATGTTCATACCCGTACCGCTTCAGAGGTGTTCGGGGTTCCTATGGAGGATGTCACGAAGGATATGCGCCGCAAAGCCAAGGCTGTTAACTTCGGGTTGATCTATGGGTTGACAGATTTTGGCTTAGGCAGGGATTTGGGTGTACCCCGTAAAGAAGCCAAAACCTATATCGAGAAATACTTCCATCGCTATGAAGGAGTCAAACGCTATCTGGAAGAGATCGTGGTCAAGGCTAAGGAAGAAGCACAGGTTCGCACCTTGCTCAATCGTTTGCGCCGGATTCCTGAATTACGGCACCCCAACCGGGTGCAGCGTCAATTCGGGGAGCGGATCGCCATGAATACTCCTATCCAGGGAACTGCCGCAGATGTTATGAAACTGGCTATGCTGGGCGTAGCTGAGGCCTTGAAGCCTTATCGAGCCAATCTCCTCTTGCAGGTCCACGATGAGTTGGTGATTGAAGTAGCTCCTGAGGATGTTGAAGAAGTGGCTAAAGTGGTCCGTGACGAGATGGAAAACGCTTTTCCTCTCTCTGTCCCTCTAACCGTAGAGTGTAAGACCGGTCCGAACTGGTATGATATGGAGTCCTATTCTTTTGAGTGAAAAACGCTCTAATCATGGATTGAGCTAGAGCAAATAATTTTTAATCATGAAGGTGTAATTATGCCGGAACTACCAGAAGTAGAAACCATTCGCAGAAGCCTGTGCCAGCGCATTCTTAATCTAAGGATTGAGGATATCCTGATTCGTTGGCCAGGTGCTGTAGAGGGATATGAAGGGAAAACCTTTGCAGATACTGTCAAGGGATTGAGGATTCAAAGTATCGAAAGACGTGGGAAATACCTTTTGTTTACCTTAGAAGAGGGCTGGTCCTTCATCGCTCATATGCGCATGACAGGACGCTTGGTTTACCACGCCCAAGGACAAGAACCGGAAAAGCATACCCATGTGGTTCTTAAGCTATCTTCAGGTGAGGTTCATTTTACCGATACGCGCAAATTCGGCCGGCTGCAGTTAGTGAGAACTGAGGAACGCCTCAAACAACCCTCTTTAGCCCGGTTGGGTCCGGAGCCTTTAGAAGGCGGCTTTAGCGCGGAAGAATTGGCACGGCGCCTGGCTCCCCGCAAGCTGGCTATTAAGGCAGCCCTCTTGGATCAGAACCTTCTGGCGGGAGTCGGCAATATCTATGCCGATGAGGCCTTATTTCGGGCGGGGATTGCCCCGGAGCGGTGTGCCAATTCTTTGACGAAAGAGGAGACAGAGAAGCTTTATACTGCCATTTGTCAAGTTCTTGAGGAGGGTATCGCCGCCAATGGCACCTCTTTCCGGGATTATCAGGATGCTAATGGAGAAAAAGGCGACTTTCAAAAGGAATTGAATGTCTATGGTCGTGGGGGAGAAGCGTGTAAATGTTGCGGCCATACTCTGGAAAGAATTCGTCTGGCCGGCAGGTCAACTGTGTTTTGCCCCCGCTGTCAGAGGTAAAGCTGATTCCGCTGCTCTGAGAAGGACTTGAAAGCGGAGTCTCCAGGATTTTGATTACACCGGTCGCTCCATAAGCTGCGCGGACAAAACTAACGCGAAAAGCCCACCGCTCCGTCGGGTGCCCGCCCAAATCACTCCTGCTCAATGGGCGGTTGGAAACGTCCTGTTTCCAACCCGACTCCGCTGCGTGCTTCTCGCGAAGTTTTGTTTCCGCTCGCTTAAATTCACTTCCCTTGTGTAAATCAAAATCCTTGGGCTGCCTTTCGGGTCTGAGTGGGCGGGGCGTTGTGTGAGTTGTGGGAGCTGTGGGGCAAGCTATCTTATCCAAGCCGCTTTTTCCGTCTTTACCGACGCCGCTTGAGGCGGCAAGGTCGGCGATTAAGCAAGGCTCTGAAGAAAGCCTGAGCTGACCCCGGAAATGTCTCGCAAAGAGCGTCAGATCCTCGGGGCTCCAGAGAAGAACTTAAAGAAACCCGCAAGACGTAGCTTTACGCAACAAAAGGGAACGGATTTCACTGTGTATAAGGCAGCTAAGGCTTCTGTTTCGCTTCACTCACCATAAGCCAAGCTTTCTTTAAGCGGAGGGGCGGTCAGGTTAACGAGGCTTTCTTAACGAAGCGGAGCCACGGTTAGCATGCAGAAAACAGCGGGGTTTGGCGACGAAAGTGTCCAGTGGACAGTTTCGCTCAAGGCGGCATTCCACAAAGCATGCTTATCCGCCGCAGATGCTGTTAAGAAAGCGAGTGAACCGGCCCTGGAGCTATGGAGAGATCGTTGTGCGTAAAGCTACGCGACCCGAAGGTTCGTCATGCACAACGCTAGGCGACCCAAGCAAACGATATAGAGTTGTAACAAAGGAGTTATCGCTATGAGTATTCTTTACTGTCGGAGTTGCGGCGTGGATGTTTCCGGGGAAGCCCTTTTCCGGCAAGTAACCTTGGCTGTAGAGAAGGGAGAGAAGGTGGGGCTGGTAGGACCCAACGGGGCGGGAAAGACGACCCTGCTGCGGGCCTGCCTAGGGGAGCACCCTCTGGAAAGCGGAGAGGTATTTCTTACGGGAACGTGGGGATACCTTCCTCAGAATCCTTTAGTTGAAGATAAGGGAACCGTCTGGGAGAGCATGTTGGCAGAACGGGCTGATCTCATTGAAATGAAGGAACAGCTTCATGTCCTTGAAGAAAGGATGGCTCATGCAACAGATGGGAAAGTTTTTGATCAGTACAGTGCCCTCACTGAGCGTTTTGAAAACATGGGGGGGTATGCGCTGGAAGCCCAGGTGCGCAAGATCCTTTCCGGTCTTGGACTTTCGAAAGAAGCTGAGCGCCCCATTCAGCACTTGAGCGGGGGACAAAAAACAAGGCTTGCTTTGAGCAAACTCCTTCTGCGTTCTCCGGAATTTCTGGTCCTGGATGAGCCGACCAACCACCTAGACATGGATGCCTTGGAATGGCTTGAAGGATTTTTGAAAGGCTATGACGGTGCGATTTTAGTGGTTTCCCATGATCGTTATTTCCTGGATCATGTGGTTCAGAAAGTTCTTCATTTGGAAAATGGCTCTCTGAAGAGCTATCCCGGCAACTATTCCGAGTATGAGCTGCAACGGGCGGTGGAAGAGACCACCCTGGCCAGGGAAGCGGAACGGGTAAGCAAAAAGATTGCCCGCCTGGAGGAATACATCCGGCGTTACAAAGCGGGAATAAAATCCAAGCAAGCCCGTGGCCGGGAATCTCAGCTCCAAAAGATTAAGCCCGTCGAGGTGAATAAAAATCCTAAGTCTTTGCATATTTCCCTGGCGACGGGACGGCGCAGCGGGGATCGGACCCTCATGATCCAGGGGGTATCCATCGAGTTTCCCGGCCGGAAGTTGTTCCATGGGGTTAATGTGGAACTGCGCCGTGGAGACCGGGTGGCCCTTCTCGGAGAAAATGGGATTGGCAAGACCAGTTTGCTCAAAGCCATTAAAGGTTCACTGCCCTATAAAGGTGAGATTCGCCTGGGGGCCAATGTCAAGCTGGGTTATTATTCCCAGGAACATGAGGAATTGCAGGGCAAGGGCAGCATCATAGATGAAATCCGGGGGGACACCGATCTGCTTGACCCGGAGATTCGCAGTCTGCTGGCTCGATTCGGGTTTGTAGGAGAAGAGGTTTTTAAGCCGGTTTCCGTATTAAGCGGGGGAGAAAAAAGCCGGCTGGCTTTGTCCAAACTCTTCCTCTCCCAAGGGAACCTGCTCCTCCTGGACGAGCCCACCAACCACCTGGATACCCGTATGCGGGATGTCCTGGAAGAAGCACTCCAGGATTATGATGGAACCCTCTTGATAGTCTCCCATGACCGCTACTTTTTGGACCGGGTGGTTAATAAAATCGCCCGTTTGACTCCTGAGGGACTTAAAGTCTACGAAGGGGACTATAGTATGTATAAGGCTCAAGTCCAGGAAGAAGAGGCTGCTTCCTCAGGTGGGAGCACTTCCCCCGGTACGGCCGCAGGAACCCGTTCCTATGATAACTCAAAAGAAGCGGACCGCGAAGCAAGACGGCGCCAGAGAAAAGCTCAACAATTAGAGACGCAGATTACTGAACTGGAAGAAGAAATACAGTCCTTAGAAGAACAGATGTCTGCGGTAACCTCCAATTATGAAAAAGCTCTGGAACTTCACCATCTTTTTGAGGAAAAAAAGGCTTTATTGGATAATACTATGATAGAGTGGTTAGAAATAACAGAGGAATAGGGGCACCATAAGAAGAGTTTACCCATATATTATCCTGCAAGATAAAGAGTACTTACAGGAGGATGATTATGGGAGCTACAATACTCTTCGCTTTAGCCTTAAGTTTTGATGGATTTGGCGTAGGGTTATCTTATGGAATACGGAGAATCCGAATTCCCCTTCTTTCGATGTTGGTCATAACTCTTTGTACAGTAGTAGCCATGGGAACAGCGGTGTTTTTTGGGGATATCCTCATGGGGGTTGTTACAATTATCCCGCCGAATCTTTTGGGGGCTGGGATTTTACTTACCTTAGGAGGCTATCAACTGATAAAGGCCATTCAGCATTTGATTCGAGGAGATGCTCCAAAGGCTGTGCCTGCCAGTACCCTGGCTGTCAGAGAGCCGATCCTTAAGCTGGAATTCAAAATACTCGGCATTGTGGTACAGGTTCTCAAGACTCCGGAACAGGCTGATCTTGATGGCTCAGGGGTTATCAGCGTTAAAGAAAGTCTGCTGCTGGGGACGGCGTTATCCTTGGATGCTTTTGCCTCCGGTTTGGTATTAGGTCTTGCCGTGGGAATTCTTAATTCTTTGTCCATTATTGCCTGGGTAGCCCTGGCGCAGATTTTTATGATCAAATTGGGTCAGGCTTTAGCAGGTAAACTTCCCGAAGAGCATTTAGGGAAGCTGGGCCTTTTGCCGGGAACCATGCTTATTCTCATCGCCCTGGGAAAACTGATTTGATTACTATAATGAATGAATTTGAGGTGTGATACTATGTGGGTCATTGGGTTAACCGGGGGAATCGGGAGCGGAAAATCCACAGTCTCCCGGTGGCTCTCCCAACAAGGTATTCCGATTATTGATGCGGATCGTACAGTTCACGAACTTTATCATGAACCTGAGACGATTGCAGCCATTACGGCTGGGTTTGGTCATGATATCCTGATGGATACAGGAAAAATCGATCGCAAAGCTTTAGGCAGAATTGTATTCGCCGACGACCAAGCCCGTAAACTATTGGAGAAAATTCTTCATCCCCGGGTCAGAGTGGCCATGGTAAAAGAACAAGAAACTCTGGAACGGGCGGGGGAGAGGCTCTGTGTCTGGGATGTTCCTTTGCTTTTCGAAGCAGGGTATGGGTCCCAGATGGACGAGTTATGGGTGGTTTGGGTCCCGGGATATATTCAAAAACAACGGGTTATGCAGCGGGACGCCTTAAGTGCGGAAGAGGTGGAACTGCGCATTCAAGCCCAATACTCTTTAGGGAAAAAGAGAAAAAAAGCGGATGTGGTTATCGATAATTCTGGAACATGGGACGAAACTGTAGTACAATTAAGGAAGGAAATGGAAAGAATAAAAAGGGAGCAGGGGCTATAGAATGAAGCAATAGGCCAGAATGGGCCTCGCCATAGGTCTGCCTTGGGTCTTTAGTTCTATTCCGAAGCATGAGCCTCTCACAGTATAATATGTCCTATATGACAAAATCCGAGGAAAGAATAATAACCTTGAGTACTTAAGATACTTTAAGACTTAAATACTGATGAAATCAAGGAGTACCCATGAAAAAGAAAGGATTCACAGTGCGACGCAAGAAAAAGAGATCAGGCTTTTTCTTTACCCTGGTCTTGTGTGTGATTGCTTTGATACTCTTGTTCCAATCCCCGCCCATTAAGAAGGTGCTCTATCCTTATCCCTATAAATCCCTTATCGAGGAGTATGCACAGCAATATCATGTGGATCCTTTGCTGGTTATCTCGGTCATTCGCGCCGAGAGTAAATTCTTGCCTTATTCCCAATCTCACAAGGGGGCCTTGGGGCTCATGCAGCTGATGCCGGATACGGCCGACTGGATTGCGGAGACATTAGGAGATAGAAGTTTCGATCAAAGTAAACTGAGGGAGCCGGAAAAGAACATTCAGTACGGCACCTGGTACATAGCCAGTCTGCAAAAGGAGTTCGAGGATATCACCCTCGTCCTGGCGGCTTACAATGGGGGACGGGGTCATGTTAATGAATGGATTCGAACAGAGCAGTTAAAGGTGGATGATTTAAATACAGATGATATTCCCTTCCGTGAGACCAGGGAATATGTAGAACGGGTTAAAGATAACTATGCTAATTATCAGAAACTCTATGGTGAAAAACCACGCTTCAAATGAAGCGTGGTTTTTTAGACGCTTTTGAAATTGAGACTATTGTTTCACGTAAAGATACTTCCATTACAATTAATACATCGTTGACCGATATATCGTATAATGGTATACTAAATATATCATCACGCGATATATTGGAGAGTGATCTATTTGGATACCAATGGACCTTTGACAGAAGCTTTATTTTATATCTTATTGACCGTGCGTACACCAAACCATGGGTACGGTATTATTCAGGATGTAAGTGAAATGACGGACGGAAGGGTAACATTAGGACCAGGGACTTTATATGGAGCTATAAATTCCATGCTTACAAAAAGATGGATTCGTTTATATAGTGAGGATAAAGAATCCAGAAAGAAAAAGGAATACCTGATTACCGATACAGGGAGAGAAATATTTCAAAATGAAATAAAAAGGTTAAATGAGCTTATAAAAAATGCAAAAAAGATGGATAATTAGGGGGAGTGACTCTATGTTAAAGTTCAAACTATATTTTGATAAAGATGCAGAAGAAGATTGGTTAAAGAAAATGTGTTTAAAGGGATGGGCATTAAAAAAATTTTTTCTGGGTTTTTATACTTTTGAAAAGTGTGATCCTGGGGAATACAATTATCAAATAGACTTGCTTGATAGTTGGAATGGAGAAAAAGATGATTATGCAGCTTTCATGGAGGATACGGGGGTAAAAGTAATAGCTCAATGGTGGAGATGGGTATACTTACAAAAAAGAGCATCAGATGGACCCTTTGAAATGTATACAGACGTAGAGTCAAAAATCGCCCATTACAGTAGAATCAAGAATTTTTTCAAGGTAGTTCTGGTTATAGAAGTCATGTGTTTCTTTATAGAATTGATGGCAGCCATTAATATTGGTTCTTATGTTTTCGGGATATTTACAGTATTACTCGCAGGACTATCTTTAGTAATGTTTAAAATGGTTTGGAGTTGTAACTGGAAAATTCAACAATATAACCATGAAAGAATGATGTAATACTCGCAAGATTTAATAGTGTCAAATCTTGCAGGGGTACGACCCAATGACCCATGGCGGTGGATATAAAGAGTAAAGAAAAAGGAATTCATGGTTTATTCGGAGAATATAAAAGGTACATAAAGGAGGTTTATCGAGTATGAGTGAAGGATTTCAACTAAAATCTCATTATCAATTGGCCATTGTCGGGTGCGGTCCCGCCGGGATGTCCGCTGCCTTAAATGCCAAAATTAGAAATAAAGACTTTATCCTTTTAGGAAGTGACTTTTGCAGTCCTAAATTGGCCAAAGCCCCCCAGATTGATAATTATCTCGGCTTTCATGAAATCAAAGGGGAGGACTTACGGCAGAATTTTTTAAACCATGTCAAAGCCATGGGTATTGAGATTGTTCCCTGGAAAGTTCTCAATATTTATCCCGGACCGCCTTTTACCCTGGTCGGGAACAATGAATCCTTTGAAGCCGATGCCGTGATTTTGGCCACAGGGGTATCCCCCACCAAACTTCTTCCCGGAGAAACAGATCTACTGGGGAGAGGAGTGGGCTATTGTGCCACTTGCGACGGCCCCTTGTACAAAGGGAAGAAAGTAGCGATCATTTCTTATAGTCATGAGGGAGAAGCCGAAGCCAACTTCATGGCTGAGATCTGCTCTGAAGTCTATTACCTGCCCTTCTATAAGGAAGTAGGTCGGCTTGACTCCAGAATCATCCAAAAGAAAGCCAGGATTAAAGAAATCTTCGGCACTCAGCAGGTAGAAAAGCTGGTTTTGGATAGTGAGGAAATCCCGGTGGACGGGGTATTCGTTCTGCGGGAAAGCCTGCCGGCAGAGCAGATTGTTCCGGGTTTGGACATGGAAAAGGGCGCTATCAAGGTAAACCGGGATTTGGAGACCAGTGTCCCAGGACTCTTCGCCGCCGGGGACTGCTCCGGACAGCCCTACCAATTGAACAAAGCGGTAGGGGAAGGAGGAACAGCGGCTCTCAATGCGATTAAGTATTTGGATGAGATGAAAAAAGAGTAGGTAGGGATCAAAACTCAAAGGGAGCTTCCCGTAAATAAATGCCATGAATTCTGTTGAATATCTGCAGAATTCATGGCATTTTTGCTGTTCAAAAAATCCCTGGGGAAGAAAGGCTGAAAAAAGGAATTGACATTAAATATAAAAATAAGTAAAATTTTAATAAAATGAACCTAAGTTCATTTCTTGAGTTCAAAAAATAACTGGGAGATAAGAGTTTTGAGATATCAGGAGAAGAGAATTAATCTTAAAGAACCCCTTGCCTTTTGGCGGAATTTTGAAGATGAAGAGAAAATGCTGTTTTATCATCCCTTTAAAAAGGAGCTCATTATTGGCACGATACCCCTGAAAAAGTTTTATGGGGAGGAAAACTTCCGGGGGTATCCTTATGTTTTTTCTAGAAAAACCTTCTTTCCTACACTCAAGGGCCCTCAGTGGGATGGCTTTGAGGATGAAACTACGGCATTTGAGTTTTATCTCGTGGAAAAAGAGGGGGAACAGAAGCTTTATTACAGGGATCAAGAGATTGAGATTCAAGATCAGGAGTGTATCCCCCGACGACATGATTATAAACTCACCGCCAAGGACTATGGGGAATGGCAGGGGCTATTTAATCAGGCTAAGGAAGAAATACGGAGCAAGAAAGTGGACAAGGTGGTCATTTCACGCCAAGTGGAGATCCAGTGTCGGACGGCAGTTGCTATCGAAAGTGTGTTGAAAAACCTTATGGAGAACAACCCCGGCTCCTTTGTGTTTGCCTGGTATAAGCAGGGCAAGACATTCCTAGGTGCAAGCCCGGAGGTTCTGGTAGAAAAAAATAAAGGTACGATCAGCAGCTATGCCTTAGCTGGGACAGGAGCACGTAATCAACAGGAAGCTGATGACATTCAGCAGGCAGCCCTTCTCAATGATCCCAAGAACCGTCATGAACATCAGCTGGTGGTTGATTATATCGCTGAGATTATGGAGAGCCATAGTGATGAGGTAGTCATCGGAGAGACGACCACCTTAGCCCTTAAGAATCTCTTTCATTTGAAAACTCCTATCCAAGGCAAGGTCAAGGAGAACAGCTCCTTGAGGGACTGGGTGTCCCGCTTGCACCCTACCCCGGCCTTGGGAGGATATCCCGCGGAAAAAGCGCTGGAGATCATTGCCCGTTATGAAAACCATGAACGAGGATTATATGGAGCTCCCCTGGGTGTGATGAATGAAGAAGGAGATGGGATCTTTGTGGTGGGAATCCGCTCGGCTCTGATTGAAGGGAATAAGCTTTATGCTTATACAGGCTGTGGAATCGTTGCCGACTCGGAGTGTGAGGCGGAATATCTGGAGACGGCTAATAAAGCAAGGACAATCTTAGAGAGTCTATAAAATGAAGGTGAAGAGGATGAGTAATTATATTGGAACTTTAGTTGATGAGCTGTATCAGATGGGAGTTCGGGAAGTGGTCATTAGCCCAGGTTCACGCTCAGCTCCATTATCCATCATATTTTGTGAGCATGATTTCCAGGTTTATGTCAGCATTGACGAACGGTCCGCGGGATTCTTTGCCTTAGGCATTGCCAAGGAAAAAGAAAGACCCGTTGTTCTGGTCTGCTCTTCAGGTTCGGCTGTCGCCCATTATTTCCCGGCGGTTGTTGAAGCCAAACATTCCAATGTTCCCTTAATTATTTTGACAGCCGATCGTCCTCCTGAATTACGCCAAGTAGGGGCCCCCCAAACCATCGATCAGATTAAGTTTTACCATGACTATACGAAATATTTTGAAGAACTGGCTCTGCCGGAAGAGCGGGAAGAGATGTATCCCTATGTCCGCGGGGTTATGCGCAAGGCTTACGTGAGTTCCATGACCGATGGCTATGGGGTAGCCCATATCAACATCCCCTTGCGTGAACCTTTGAGCCCGGATCTGGCTAAACTGGATTTCACCCTGGGCCGCCTGGAACATCCTTTTCAATGGCAGAGAGGAGAGAGCCGCTTAACCCTTAACAGCAAGATTTTTCAGGGGAAAAAGGGGATCATCGTCTGTGGAGGGGATGCTTATGCAGACTATCATGAGGAAGTCCTTAAGCTGGCAGAACGTTTAAAGGCACCTCTATTAGCTGATCCCATTTCCAACTTCCGCAATTATGGGCATCCCCAGATCATGGACAGCTATGATGTTTTCCTGAAAAAGGACACCGTCAAACAAGAGCTTAAGCCTGAGTTCATTCTCCACTTTGGTCAGACACCGGTCTCTAAGAACCTGCAGGAATTTCTCGCCATGGAGAGAGATGGACTTTATTTTCAGATCAATCAGACCTTCCAGTATCGGGATCCCTCACTATCCATTAATCGCTATATCCTTGCTTCCCCCAAAGCTTTTGCCCAAGCACTGAGTGTTCATAATGAAGATGATGACTACTTATACCTCTGGCAGGATTATCAGGGAAGGGCTCGTCAAAAACTGCAGCTTGCCCATGATGAAACAGAACTATTTGAAGGGGGATTAATACAGAGATTACAAGATATCCTGCCGGCTGAAAGCCGTTTATTTGTCGCCAACAGCATGGCCATTCGGGATGTGGACTATTTCCTGGGGTCACAACCGCAAAAGCTTAAAATTCTGTGCAACCGAGGAGCCAACGGCATAGATGGAATTACATCCACCGCTTTGGGGGTTTCTACTAATCACTATCCCACCGTGCTCCTCACCGGTGATTTGTCCTTCTTTCATGATTTGAATGGACTGCAGATCGGGAAAAACCACCGATTGAATTTGATCATTATCCTCTTAAACAATAATGGGGGAGGAATCTTCAACTACTTATCTCACAGCAAGAGCAGACATTTTGAATTTCTCTTCAAGACCCCCCATGACATGGACTTCGGTGGGCTAAAAACCCTGTACGGTCTGACCTATTTTGAGCCGCTGGATTATAAGAGCTTCGAGGAAGATGTTGAGAAGGCTCTTTCCTTAGAAGGGATCAAGGTATTAAATGTGAAAATCGATCCCCAAGGAAGCAAAAGATTGCATGAGAAGTACACCTGTATCGACTAAAAGAATGATAGGAGGGGTTAGAGTGAAAAAATTTTGCTGGGAACCAACCAAGAGAAACTACGAGGACATTATTTACGAGACCTGGGGGGGAATAGGCAAGATAACCATCAACAGGCCGGAAGTCCGCAATGCTTTCCGGCCCAGAACCATTATGGAGTTAATGGATGCCTTTATGGCTGCTCGAGATGACAGCCACATCGGAGTGATTATTCTAACGGGAGCCAACCATGGCCAAGGTCAAGAGAAGGAAGCCTTTTGTTCCGGAGGGGATCAGCGGGTTCGTGGTCATGGGGGGTATGTAGGAGAGGATCAGATACCCCGGCTTAATGTATTGGACCTTCAGCGTCTGATCCGGGTCACTCCTAAGCCCGTCATAGCCATGGTCAATGGCTTTGCCATCGGGGGAGGGCATGTTTTACATATCGTCTGTGATTTAACGATTGCTTCTGAAAATGCCCGGTTTGGTCAGACAGGCCCTCAAGTGGGTTCCTTTGACGGGGGGTATGGTGCCGGTTATCTTGCCCGGATCATCGGGCACAAAAAAGCCCGGGAGATTTGGTATCTATGCCGTCAATATACAGCTCAGGAAGCTTTGGCGATGGGACTGGTGAATGCTGTGGTTCCCTTTGGGGAGCTGGAAGAAGAGACGGTAAGATGGGCCGAAGAAATTTTGCAGCATTCCCCAACTGCTTTGCGTTTTCTCAAAGCGGCCTTTAATGCCGATACGGACGGATTGGCCGGCCTACAGCAATTAGCCGGTGATGCGACCCTGCTCTACTATACAACCGATGAAGCGAAAGAAGGGCGGGATGCCTTCAAGGAAAAGCGCAAGCCTGATTTTCAGCAGTTTCCGAAATTCCCCTAAAAGTAAAAACTCAGAAGCAGGTGAGATTCGTGAACTGGCTCACAAAACAAGCCCGGAAAAAGGGAAAGCAAAGATTCTTAAACCATCTCTCCTTTGCAGAAGTGGAGAACCTTGTCCAAGAGCGGGCAGGCCGCTTGTACCCCTATGTCAAGGATGAGACCAGAGTAGCTCTCTATGCCCGCAACTCCGTTGAGACCGTCTTGTTTTTTCTGGCCTTGCAAGGATTGCAAAAGGAAGTATTCATGATCAATATCCGCCTCACTGAGGATGAAATCAGGAGAAAACTAACGAACTTAAAGATAGGCGTTGTTTTTTCCGAGGATCAGACCTTTATTTCCTTTCAGGATGTTCTTAACCAGCCCTTAGAGAGACAAGATGAAGGAAGGGGAGGGTATGCCCCGGAACAGATTGCTGTCATTATGGATACCAGTGCCACCCATGGTGTAGCCAAATCGGTTCCACTGCGCTGGAGGAATTTGGAGGCACATGTCCGGGCTTCTCAGCAAGTCTTGGGGGTTCGGGAAGAAGATAACTGGCTGCTGGTACTTCCTCTCTATCATATAGGCGGTTTAGCCATCGTGTTGCGCAGCCTCTATAATGGTACCGCTGTTACTTTGACGGCAGGGTTTGATGAAGAAGAGACCTTGAAATTGATCGAAGAAGAAAAGGTCAATCTCCTTTCCCTTGTCCCGACAATGCTTCACCGCATTCTGGATCGAATCCGCGGACATTCCTTGCGAGCTGTTCTGGTTAGTGGGGAATTCATTCCCGAGGCCTTGGTGGCAGCATCCTTAAGGAAAGGGATACCCATTTATAAATCCTATGGCATGACCGAGACGGCCAGTCAGGCCACAACCTTTTGCGTCTCTGAGCACCCCATGAAGCTCAAGTCTGTAGGCTATCCTTTACCAGGAATCAAAGTCCATATTCATAACCCCGATAGAGAGGAAGTCGGTGAAATAATCCTCCGGGGACCGATGGTCATGGACGGCTATCTGAGTGAAGAGCCGATTCAGGAGTTTCTTCATACCCAGGACATTGGCTATCTGGATGAAGATGGCTATCTTTTCATTCTGGATCGGCGTGACAATATCATTATCTCCGGGGGTGAAAACATCTACCCTCAGGAGATCGAGAATATCCTCTATGCTCATCCCGCTGTATCAGAGTGTGCAATTGTGGCGATGAAGGATAAGAAATGGGGACAAGTGCCGGCCCTATTTATCGTCTCTGCGTTGGAGGATGAGGAGATTAGGAATTATCTTTCCGCAAGAATCGCCAGGTATAAACACCCCAAGAAAATCCTTCACCTTAGGGAGCTCCCCAAAAATTCCACAGGGAAACTATTAAAAAAGGCTTTGGGTGAGATGGTTAATGAGGATTGAAAGAATCGAAGTGTTACATTTAAATATGCCGATGAAATTCACCTTTCGAACGGCTCAAGGAACGATCAGTCAGCGGGAAACTCTCGTGATCAAAGTGACGGATGAACTGGGGAACTTGGGGTACGGCGAAGTGGTGGCCTTTAATGAGCCCTTTTATAGTTCCGAGACGCTGTCCTCTGCCCAAAAAGTCCTCCTTGAGGAACTTCTTCCCCAGCTTCTAAACAAGGAAATCGACCATCCTTTTGAGATTCACCTGGGCTTTCGGGGAAACTCTCCCATGGCTATGGCCGGAATAGAAAACGCTCTTTTGGATGGCTTCGCCAAAGGACAGAATAAGTCGATGATGAAGCTGCTGTTTAATGAAGAGACCAGGAAGGAAATCTATGGCGGCATGGTGCTGGGGGATTTGGAGCTGCCCATCCTCTTGGAAAAAATTCAAGAGAATCTTCAAGAGGGATATAGACGCTTTAAAATCAAAATCAAGCCTGAGGACGGGTTTGCCAAACTGAAATCGATCCGGGAGCATTTCCCGGATCTAATGCTCCTGGCCGATGCCAATAGGAGCTTTAGGAAGGAAGACCTCCCGCAACTGAGAAGAATCGATGAGTTGGGGCTGGCCTGTCTTGAAGAACCTTTGGAGTCCGGAGATTTGTCCGCTTATCAAGACCTGCAGGAGCAGATGTCAACTCCCATCTGCCTGGATGAAAGCATCCAGACCATGGCTGATTTAACTGAGGCGATCAGCCTGGGAGCTTGTCAGGTGGTCAATCTCAAGGTAGGCCGGGTAGGGGGCATGGCCTATATGGAACACATGATTAAAGCCTGCAGGAAGCATAAGGTCAAGTATTGGATAGGGAGCATGCTGGAAAGCGGGATCTCCAAAATCCTCCATGTCCATTGTGCAAGCTTAATGGATAACTATATCCCTGGAGATTTATCCTCAACAAGGCGTTATTTCAGCAAAGATGTGATTCAGCCGGAGATTGCTGTGCGGAAAGGACTCATCCAAGTGCCCCAAGGGCCGGGCTTAGGAGTCACGATTGATCAAGAGGCTTTGGACTACTACACTATGGAGAGGTTTATTCTGGATCGAAAAATCTTCAGGAATCATTGACAGGTTGCTCCTCAAAGCGTATAATTTCATCATACCCCATAGGGGTATGATGAAAAGGAGGGGACCCGGTGAATCAAAACACAGTTTGGATTATATTAGCGGTCATAATCCTGGGTTGGATACTGGTACAGACTATCCGCAAAAATAAATTTAAAATCAGCCCACAAGAAGGGAAGGAACTTTTAGACTCCACCAAAGGAGTTATCCTTTTAGATGTGCGCACCCCAGAGGAGTATCAAGAAATTCGTATTCCTAAAAGCAAGCTTATTCCTTTAGCTGTCTTAAAAACGGAAGCACCCCAGAAAATCAAAAACAAGGATGCTCAGATCTTAGTCTATTGCCGGAGTGGGAATAGAAGTGCCGCTGCGGCCAGAATTCTATTCAAATTAGGATATACCAATGTCAAAAACATGGGGGGCATTATTCATTGGCCTTTTGAAAAGGTTTCGGGAAAAAGATAGAATTCCCCCCCGGTAAACCGGGAATGAAAACCGAAGGGCTTGAGGAGGGGAGTCCAATGCCGGCCTATATATTGGAAAAGCTTTGCCGAGGCTGCCAGCGTTGCCTTCGTGCCTGTCCGAGGGAAGCGATTAAGATGGTTGCCCATGTAGCGATTGTGGAGCCTGATCAATGTGTAGAATGTGAGGAATGTATGGAGTCCTGCATGCATGGAGCAATCACATTTCGCGGGGAGGATCAGGCAGGTAAGGCGAGGCAGGAATTAAAGCAGAGACTCATGGAGCTGCAGACAGAGCTCACTGATTTAAGAGCCCGTTGGCCTGCCCATTCTCTGAAACCGAGCCTGATCATTCAACTCGAGGATCTGGAAGAAGAGATCCGGGAAATCAGAGAGAAGCTGGCTAATGAAGGGATGTCTATTTGACTGTCCTGTTAATCTTCGTCGCAGTATTCCAGTAAGTCGGCAGGCTGGCATTTTAGCTCCCGGCAAATGGCCTCAAGAGTTGAAAAACGGATGGCTTTTGCTTTATTGTTTTTTAGGATGGATAAATTGGCCTGAGTGATATCCACCCTCTCCGCCAACTCAGCCAGGGAAATTTTACGTTTAGCCATCATGACATCGAGATTGACTAAAATAGGCATGGTTTGCTCCTTTATCTTCTTTATATGGTTAAATCATGATCGTTTTTTATCGTAAGCGCCATTTTAAATACCTCAGCTAAAACTAAGGCCAGACACCCTAATAGGATATAGATAAATGAAGTCGCCTTGATCACGAAATAAGGTGTATCGATGAGAACAAAGCCTTGATGGGAATTCAGATTGCCTATCAGATCGATGACTCCCAGGACAAAGATGCTGGTGGCGATGCTATAAAACCGTTTAATATTATTCGGACAGAAGGGCTCCCCGGTCTTAACCGTTATAATGATACCTTTTAATTTGTAAATCATAAAAATAAATAGACCAAAAAAGCTGAGTCTGAAGAGCGTGCCGATCACCAAATCTGAGTCCACAGAGAGATGATTCTGAAAAGAATAAATAGAAAGAGCGAGAGCTATTAAAAGTAAGAAAAAAATAGTTAAATTAAGAAGAACGATGAGGAACTTTGATATGGATTGTGCAGGGCCCATAGTTAATCCTCCTTCAATGTGTATTTGCTTATAGCATGTCAAAGACCATATTGCAAATCAATATTAATTTATCGAAAAACGATAAATTCCCAAACGCTTGGGAATTTGAACGATAAGAAAAGGCCGTTGCTCAGCGAACTGTAAAGTTCATCTGGCAACGGCCTTTTTACTTGACGTATCAAATGACGACGCACTTTGTTCTCTGTTCCATGAAGATGTCAGCCTCTTAAATTACCGACGCCCCCTCCGAATCGACGGAGAGGAGATAGGCCTTAGCACTCAAGCCATGACCGGCTAAGGAGTCCACCATGGCTTGGGAAACTTTCTCAGCCTTATCGGGAGAGACCAAAGCAAGGATGGTAGGTCCGGAGCCGCTGAGAGCGGAACCGTAGGCCCCGTGATCCAGCGCCACCTGCAAGGTTTCCCCAAGACCGGGTACAAGGCTTGCCCGCTGGTTTTGGTGCAGCCGGTCCTGCATCCCTTCCTTAAGGAGTTCGTAATTTTCATGGATAAGAGCTTCCACCAGCAGAGCTGTCCGGGAAAGATTATAGACTGCATCGGCCCGGGAAATGGAAGTGGGCAGGACATTGCGGCTTTTTTCCGTGGAAAGGTAGAAGTCCGGAACGATGGCTAAGGCCATGAATTGAGGATTGGAATGTAAGGTTCTGGCGATGACGGAAGTCTCCGCAGTGACCGCCAGGGTAATTCCTCCTAAAAGGGCCGGTGCCACATTATCGGGATGGCCTTCGATCTGATTGGCAATCTGAAGAATCTCCGGCTTGCTTAAGACCCCGCCAGCCCATTCATTGGCTGCCACCAACCCTCCGACGATGGCAGCCGAGCTGCTTCCCATCCCGCGAGTGGGTGGGACATTGTTTTCCAATTCCAAGGAAACCGTTGGTATCTCAAACCCAATGGTTTCCCATAAAGTGCACATGCTCTGCCAAACGAGATTGGTCTCATCCGCGGTGATACCGGCAGTGTAATCCCCTTTTAAGGTGATCTGAAAAACATCACTGCTTTCGATCTGGACAACATTGTATAAAGAAAGGGCCATACCCAGACAATCAAAGCCTGGCCCTAAATTCGCAGAGGTGGCAGGTATTCTGACACGAACCATGGTGATCCTCCTTAATCCTTCTTGCTATTTAGTCGTTATGCTCTCCGGATTCAAAACGAATGACATTGTGGATGCAAAGCACCTTGCTGTAGGCGCGGACTGAATCCAAGGCCTCACGCAGCTGGGATTCTTCACAGGGATGGGTAACAAGGACGATCTCTGCTTCCTGGCGTTTTTTCTGCTTTTGAATGATGGAGGCAAAGCTGACGCCGGCCTCGGCGAAGAGCAAGGCTAAGGTAGCAAGAACCCGGGGTTCATCCTTAACCCGCAGCCGGATATAAAAAGCGCTTTTAAAATCCTGCTCGCTTTTGATGGCTAACTCATTGTAACAGGTACAATTAATGTTGGCGGTGGAATTGGACTTGATATTCCGAGCTACTTGGATGATATCCGAAACGACTGCACTTCCTGTGGGAAGGGAGCCTGCGCCGCGGCCATAGAACATGGTTTCTCCTACAGCATCTCCCACTACATAGATGGCGTTAAAGACTCCGCTGACGGCAGCCAGGGGATGGTTGTTGGGGACGAAAGCAGGATGGACACGAACCTCGATGCCGTCCGTTTGGAATTTAGCCACAGCCAGAAGCTTGACAGTGGAATTGAGCTCCCGGGCATAGGAGATATCTTCAGCGGTGATTTTGGAGATCCCCTCCACATACACATCATTCACGGTGACACGGGAGTTGAAGGCGATAGAAGCAAGAATAGCCAGTTTTCGGGCTGCATCTAAGCCATCCACATCCGCGGTCGGATCGGCTTCCGCATAACCCAATTGCTGAGCTTCCTTCAGGACTTCATGATAGTCACGGCCTTGCTCAGTCATGGCGGTCAGGATATAGTTGGTGGTTCCATTAATAATTCCCAGCACCTCGGAGATTTTGTTTCCGGTCAGTGACTGTTTGAGGGCGGCGATAATGGGGATACCACCGGCTACGCTGCCTTCAAAATAAAGGTCCTTCCCCGCTTCTTTGGCAGCATCCAAAAGTTCATGACCATGAAGGGCTAAAAGGTCCTTATTAGCGGTCACCACATTCTTCCCATGTTTAAAGGCTTCTAATATATAGGTTCTCGCCGGTTCAATGCCGCCCATCACTTCGACCACGACACTGATGTCTGGGTCGGCAAGAACATCGTCTGCTTGATCAGTCAGAGTAAAATCGCCTGCGATAGCCCGAGGAGCGTTGAGATTCCGCACGAGGACCTTGGAGACCTTTATTTGGCTTTGGGAACGGTTCTGTATATCATTAGCGTTTTGCTCAAGGATCTGAATGACGCCACTGCCGACGGTTCCTAGACCCAGCAGTCCAATCTTAACGACCTGCATGAATGCTCCTCCAATCCATTTCATGAAAACAAATGTATCCACATTGTGGACATTATAATATGGTTTTTTTTCTTTGACAAGACTTTTTCAAAATGGGTTGACACTGCCAACTGTGTATTATAAACTTATTTGTAAATGAAAGAATGTATTATAACAGCAGGAAGTGTGCCTAGGGTTCCGGGAGATACTCCGTCTGGTCCGAGCGGTACAAGATCCAGAGAATGGATTTACACCGTGGGCGGAAAATACCCGAGCGGAAAGTTCCTCGAGAGGGTAAGGAACACCGCTCGGTTTTCTTATAATATTCTGTAAGTAGTGGATTATAAACAGCTTAAATAAATTTATTACTAATTTTAAAGGAGAGAGTTTAGGATGGAAAAACTAGTTTATCTCAATGGCGAATTTGTAACCAAAGCGGAGGCCAAGATTTCAGTATTTGATCATGGTTTTTTATATGGGGATGGAATTTTTGAGGGTATTCGGGTTTATCATGGCCGGATCTTTAAATGTAAGGAGCATCTTGACCGGTTATATGAATCTGCCAAGACCATCATGCTGAATATCGGCATTTCCAAAGCTGAGATGGAAGAGGTCCTGTGCAGCACCCTGCGCAAGAATGACTTAGATAATGGCTATATCCGTCTTGTCGTGAGCCGGGGGGTAGGGGACTTAGGGCTGGATCCCAATAACTGCGCCGGTGCCAGCATTATCTGTATTGCCGACCAAATTAAAATTTACCCCCAGGAAATGTACGAACATGGACTGGAAGTCAAAACCGTCGCCGTGCGCCGGACCAACCCGGATTCTCTCAGCCCCCGGGTCAAATCCCTAAACTATCTCAATAATATTATGGCTAAAATCGAATCCATCCAAGCCGGTGTGGTGGAGGCCATTATGCTAACTCAAGAGGGCTATGTTGTGGAAGGCACCGCCGATAACATCTTTATCTTCCGCCGGGGAGCATTGCTTACACCGCCTCTATCGGCAGGCTGTTTAGAGGGAGTTACCCGCAATGCCGTCATTGAACTGGCCAAAAAGAAAGGGCTTGAAGTACGGGAAGAATTGTTTAACCGCCATGATGTCTATAATGCTGACGAATGCTTCCTCACAGGGACAGCAGCCGAATTAATTCCTGTGGTTAAAGCGGATGGCCGGGTGATCGGAGAGGGCCAACCTGGTGAAATTTTTAAGAATCTCCTGGAGGATTTCCGGGCCTTAACCTTAGTAGACGGGGTCCTTATAAAAGAAGGATAATTTTCAAAAAGAGCCAATAAATAACTCATGGATAAATTTGTGAGACAAAAGCGGAGGCGAAACTATGAACAGCACTACCATAAAAACAGGAATAGACCGGGCACCTCATCGTTCCCTTTTAAAAGCCTTGGGACTGACGGACCGTGAGATCAGCAAACCTTTTATCGGTGTGGTCAATTCCTTTACCGAGCTGGTGCCCGGTCATATGCATCTCAGGCAAGTCACGGAGGCCGTGAAAGCAGGTATCCGGGAAAATGGGGGAACCCCTTTTGAATTTTCCACGGTAGCGGTCTGTGATGGAATTGCCATGGGACATGAAGGGATGCACTATTCACTGGCCAGCCGTGAAATTGTGGCCGATGCCATCGAAGTTATGGCCAAGGGACACCAATTGGATGCATTGGTCTTGATCCCCAGCTGTGACAAGGTGGTTCCCGGGATGTTAATGGCTGCTATGCGCTTAAATATCCCGGCGATTGTGGTCAGCGGCGGTCCCATGTTGCCTGGACGATTCGAAGGCCGTCCCGTAACCCTAAGTACACTTTTCGAAGGGGTGGGACAAGTGCACGCCGGCAAAAAGGATGAAGCCTGGCTTCATGAACTGGAAGCCAAAGCTTGCCCGACCTGCGGTTCTTGTGCCGGCATGTTTACCGCCAACTCCATGAACTGTCTGACAGAGGCCCTCGGCATGGCCTTGCCGGGCAATGGTACGATTCCGGCAGTTTATTCCGAACGTTTGGTTCTTGCCAAAGAAACCGGCTATCAGGTCATGGAGCTTTATCGTCAAGACCTTAGACCCAGGGATATTGTAACTCAAAGTGCTTTGAAAAATGGAGTGGCCGTCGATATGGCCTTAGGCTGCTCTACCAATACCATCCTTCACCTGCCCGCCATCGCCAACGAAGGGGATATCCCTTGGGATCTGGGCAAGGTAAATGAAGTCAGTGAAAAAACCCCCCAAATCTGTAAACTTGCCCCTGCTTCGGAAACTCCTTTAGCTGCCCTCCATGAGGCAGGCGGAGTCAGTGCGGTTCTCAAACAGCTCCTGGATGCCGGCCTGATCGACGGCTCAACCATGACTGTGTCGGTCGTAACCATGGCTGAACGCTTAAAGAATGCCAAAGTCGTGGATAGGGAGATTATTCGCCCTCAATCTGAGCCTTTCTCGCAGAGAGGGGGACTGCGCATCCTCTTTGGCAACTTAGCTCCTGAAGGCGCGGTCATTAAGCAAGGAGCTTTAAGCAACCAGGATTTGATCTTTGAAGGGGCGGCCAAAGTCTTCAATGGGGAAGTTCTCGCCGCCGAAGCCATTCGCAACCTTGAAATCAAAGCCGGGGATGTGGTGGTCATTCGTTACGAGGGACCGAAAGGCGGACCGGGTATGCGGGAAATGCTGGGACCAACAGCTACTTTAGCGGGTATGGGTCTCGATTCCGAGGTGGCCTTGCTCACCGACGGACGGTTCTCAGGAGCAAGCCGTGGTCTCTCCATCGGTCATGTATCACCGGAAGCCGCCTTAGGAGGGGATATCGCTCTCTTAAAGGATGGAGATAAAATCCGTATTGATTTAGGTCAAGGCCGGCTTGAGTGGGTCGTGTCGGAAGAAGAAAGAGAACAGCGCCGACAAGAATTTGCAGCCATGGCAGTCAGACCCGATCATCTTAAGCCTGAACTACGTAAAGGCTACTTGGGACGGTATGCCTATTTCGTACAATCTGCTTCTCAGGGAGCGGCCTTACGACGAGTAAAGGAGTGATATCATTTGGGGAATGAGAAGGAGAAGGAGAGTATCACCTATGCCACAGGGGCGGCGCTTTTGCTGGATTCCCTGGTCCAGGAAGGAGTAGAAGTCATCTTCGGGTATCCCGGCGGAGCCGTTTTACCCATCTATGACGCTCTGATCAACAGCCCGATACGGCATCTTCTGCCTAGGCATGAGCAGTCTGCGGTTCATGCAGCCGATGCTTTTGCCCGGGTCAGCGGCAGAGTAGGGGTATGCCTGGCCACTTCCGGACCGGGAGCAACGAATTTAGTCACAGGGATTGCCAATGCCTATATGGATTCCATACCCATTGTGATCTTGACAGGGCAAGTTCCCACCAGTCTTTTGGGGACGGATTCTTTCCAAGAGGTGGATATTACAGGGATTACCCATCCCATCACCAAACATTCTTATCTTGTCAAAGATCCGCGGCAGATCCCCCGGATTGTTAAGGAAGCCTTTTATATTGCCAGTACAGGACGTCCCGGTCCGGTCTTAATCGACTTGCCCAAAAATGTTCTGGCAGCAACAGAGGTCCGTCCGGCACCGGCGGAACTGAATCTAAAAAGTTATAAGTACTTTACCAAAGGGAATGCGGGACAAATCGAAGAGGCAGCCCGGGTCATTGCTCAATCCCAACGTCCGGTCCTCTATGCCGGAGGAGGAGTCATCACCGCCGGAGCCGGGGAAGTCCTTCAGCAAGTCGTAGAATCCGCCAATCTCCCGGTGGTTACCACCTTGATGGGGATAGGAAGTCTGCCCACAAGCCATCCCAATGTCTTAGGTATGGTGGGAATGCACGGAACAGTAACGGCAAATTATGCCGTGGATGATTGTGATCTGCTGATTGCCGTAGGGGTCCGTTTTGATGACCGGGTCACCAGCGGTTTGGGCCACCGTTTTGCCACGAAGGCTAAAATCATTCATATCGACATTGATCCCGCCGAGATTGGTAAAGTCGTAAGAACCAATGTCCCCATCGTGGGCAATGCCAAATTGGTTTTGGAAGAGCTTTTGCCTAAGCTCAGCAAACCGGAAATTGCCACCTGGTGGAAACAAATCCGCTTGTGGCAGGAAGAAAAAACAAAGGTCCATAACCCCAATCTAAATCCCCAGGTGATTATTGAGACCCTGGGTGAAATCGCCGGAGAAGATACCATCGTCACTACCGATGTGGGTCAGCACCAGATGTGGGCTGCTCAGAATTATCCGGTTCAAGCCGCCCGGCATTTTATTACCAGCGGCGGGTTAGGCACCATGGGCTTTGGACTCCCTGCAGCCATTGGAGCTCAAGTGGCTGCTCCCGATAGGACGGTCTTTCTGGTTACAGGGGATGGTTCCTTCCAGATGAGCATTCAAGAACTGGCATCCACTGTCCAATATCAACTTCCTGTGAAGATTATCCTCATGAATAACGGCGTCTTGGGCATGGTTCGCCAGCTGCAAATGGTCTTTTGTGATGAACGCTATAGTCAGATTCAGCTTACTGCCAATCCTGATTTTATAAAGATTGCCGAAGCCTACGGCATTCACGGGATTCGCGTTACTGAAATTTCCGAAGTTCGTAACGCTCTCCTGGAAGCTATGAATCATCCCGGTCCGGTCCTCATGGATTTCGTTATATCCGAAGATGAAGTGGTCTCCCCGATGGTTCCCCCAGGGAAGGGACTCACAGAAATGTTGGGGAGGTGAGGGAAATGCTGCATACTTTAGCAGTTCTTGTCGAGAATAATCCCGGTGTATTGACCAGGGTGGCCGGATTATTTGCCCGGCGGGCATACAATATCAACAGTCTTACCGTGTGTCAGACTGAAAACCCCGCCATTTCCCGGATGACCATCGTGGTTGATGGGGATGATACGGTCATTGAGCAGGTTTCCAAGCAGCTTCATAAGCTGGTGGTGGTCCATAAAGTGACGGACTTGACCAACGAGACAGTGGTGGATCGGGAGCTGGCTTTAATCCGCATCAAGGTGAAAGCGGATACCCGTCTGGAAGTCCTGCAAATCGTGGATGTCTTCCGGGGCAGAGTGGTGGATATGGGACGAAGCAACCTGACCGTGGAGCTCACCGGTGACGAAGAGAAAATCGATGCCTTTGTAAGAACGATACGTCCCTTTGGGTTAATGGAACTGGTACGGACAGGGAAGATTGCCATAACCCGTTTAGACAGTTGATCCGGCAGTTTTGTAAAAATATTTCTAATATACAGAGTTGTTATAAAAGCACTAAAATTGTCGTTTACTGTTGTACAACAGGGCTCTTTATGCTATTATGAAACAGTACATTTAATCCTTACGTTTCACTATTTCTTAGAAATGCATCTCAAGCCGGCAAAAATTATATTAAGTTAATCCTCTAGGGATTCAAAAAGGAGCGTTTTATCATGGCAAAAATGTATTATGATTCCGATGCAACCTTAGAATTACTCCAAGGCAAAACCATTGCAGTGATGGGTTATGGAAGCCAAGGTCATGCTCAAGCCCTGAACTTAAAAGATTCCGGTCTTAATGTCGTTGTCGGTCTTCGTGCTGATTCCCGCCGCTGGAAACAAGCGGAAGCAGCCGGCCTGAAAGTTGCTACCGTAGCTGAAGCTGCGGCTCAGGCCGATGTGATCCAAATCCTTCTCCCCGATGAGCGTCAGGCCTCCGTCTATGAAAACGAAATCAAACCCCATCTTACAGCGGGTAAATGCTTAGTATTCTCCCACGGCTTCAATATCCATTTTGGTCAAATCGTACCTCCTGCCGATGTGGATGTCTTTATGGTCGCTCCCAAAAGCCCAGGACATCTGGTGCGCAGAACCTATGAAGAGGGTGCCGGAGTCCCTGGATTGATCGCCATTCATCAAGATGCCAGCGGCCGCGCTTATGATCTGGCTTTGGCTTACGCCAAAGGAATCGGCTGTACCCGGGCAGGAGTCCTGGAGACCACGTTTAAAGAAGAAACGGAAACCGATCTCTTTGGAGAGCAAGCTGTACTCTGCGGTGGGGTATCCGAATTGATTAAAGCCGGTTTTGATACTTTAGTGGAAGCCGGCTACCAACCGGAAAGCGCTTATTTTGAGTGCTTACATGAAATGAAGCTGATTGTTGACCTCATCTATGAAGGCGGTCTAAGCCGGATGCGTTATTCCATATCCGATACCGCTGAATATGGGGATATGATGATCGGCAAACGCATCATCACTGATGAAACCCGCAAGGAAATGAAAAAAGTCCTTGCTGAAATCCAGGATGGAACCTTTGCCAAGAACTGGCTCTTAGAGAACCAAATCAACCGTCCCACCTTTAATGCCATCGAACGTAAAGATGCTGAACATCCCATCGAAAAAGTGGGAGCTGAGCTCCGCGGCATGATGCCCTTCATCAAAAAACGCGATTAGTCTTGCCCCTAAGTTCATATAGTATCGAAAATCCCCCACCCTGCCACCTTTTTAGTCTTCTCCCGGAAATGGTTCAACCTAACCAAGAGATCGTTGGAAAAATTATTTGCTTATGAGATCAGACTTGTTGATTCGATATGAAATGCGCTTTGTTCGTAATAACAAAGCGCATAGTTCTATCAAGAGGAAAGGAATTGAGATGTATGGGAATGACCATCACTGAGAAAATTCTTGCCGAGCATGCCGGTCTGGACAGGGTGGTACCCGGTCAATTGGTTACTGCCCAGCTGGACCTGGCCTTGGCCAATGATATAACCGGCCCGGTCTCGATCCGGGAATTTGAAAAATTCGGCGTGGAAACCGTCTGGGACAAGACCAAAGTGGCCTTGGTTCCCGATCATTTCACCCCTAACAAAGATATAGCCTCTGCAGAATTAAGCAAAACCTTAAGAGAGTTTGCCAAGAAACAGGGGATTGTTCATTACTGGGAACAAGGACGGGTGGGAGTCGAACACTGTCTTCTTCCCGAACAAGGAGTGACTCTGCCCGGCGATGTCATCATCGGGGCAGATTCTCACACCTGTACCTACGGCGCTTTGGGGGCTTTTGCCACTGGAGTGGGAAGCACGGATCTAGCCGCCGGCATGGCCACAGGGGAGGCTTGGTTCAGAGTTCCTGAATCCATAAAGTTCATATTCAAAGGAACACATTTCCAACCTTGGGTCAGCGGTAAGGATTTGATTCTTTACGCTATCGGCAAAATCGGGGTGGACGGCGCTCGCTATCGGGCCATGGAATTCACTGGGGAGGGTATCGCAGCCTTGTCCATGGACGGCCGCCTAACTATGTGCAATATGGCCGTGGAAGCGGGAGCCAAGAATGGCATTATTGCCCCGGATGAAAAGACCCTGGCCTATGTGAATGAACGGGCAAAACGTCCCTATAAAGTCTATCACAGTGATCCAAATGCTCAGTATGAGGAAGTCTATGAATGGGATGTGGCCGATATTCCCCTTCAAGTGGCCTTCCCCCATCTGCCCGAGAATTCCAAACCCGTCGGGGAAGGGAAAGGGATTAAAATCGATCAAGTGGTCATTGGTTCCTGTACCAATGGCCGTCTGGAAGATCTGCAAGTGGCTGCCCACATCCTTAAGGGCCAAAAAGTCCATGGAGATGTGCGCTTGATTGTCATACCCGGGACTCAGGAGATTTATAAGCAAGCCATGAAAGAAGGACTCCTCGATATCTTTATCGATGCGGGAGCTGTGGTCAGCACTCCCACCTGCGGACCTTGCTTAGGCGGATATATGGGAATTCTGGCCAAAGGAGAAAGAGCCCTCTCCACCACCAACCGGAACTTCGTAGGACGGATGGGTCACCCGGAAAGTGAGGTCTACCTGTCCGGACCGGCTGTAGCGGCAGCATCCGCAGTAACCGGAGAAATCTCACATCCTGAGGAGGTGTTATAATGGCCAAGGCCTGGAAATTCGGAGATGATATCGACACCGATGTCATTATACCGGCACGTTACTTGAATCAAAACACCCCGGAACATTTAGCGGCTCATTGCATGGAAGACGCTGATCCCAATTTTGCCCAAGAGGTAAAACCCGGAGACGTGATCATCGGCGGAAAAAACTTTGGCTGCGGCTCTTCCCGGGAGCATGCTCCGGCGGCCATTAAGGCGGCAGGGGTGAAAGCGGTTATCGCCGACTCCTATGCCCGGATTTTTTATCGGAACGCTCTGAACATCGGCATGCCTATTCTGGAATGTCCGGAGGCTGTTCGAGGGATTGAAGCAGGGGATGAGGTCTCTGTAGATTTGGAGACCGGAAAGATTGTGAATCTGACCAGGAATACTGAATTTGAAGCTCGGCCTTTCCCGCCCTTTATGCAGGATCTGATCAAAGCAGGGGGACTTATTCCATATGTGAAGGGGAGACGTGAACATGCCTAAAATTGCGGTATTGCCCGGAGATGGCATCGGACAAGAGATTATTCCTCAGGCCGTACGGGTACTGAAAGCGGTCCTAGCAGAAAAAGAGGCTGACTTTGAGTTCCAGGACTATCCCGTAGGGGGAGCGGCTATCGAATTGGTGGGTAAAGCCTTGCCTGACGAGACCTTAAAGGCTTGCCAGGAAGCCGACGCGGTTCTTTTAGGTGCAGTCGGGGGACCCCAATGGGATCATCTCCCTGCCTCGAAACGGCCGGAAACAGCGGCTCTCTTAGGATTGCGCAAAGGACTGAACTTCTATGCCAATATCCGTCCCGTGCGTATGATTCCAAGCTTGCTCGCCACTTCTACCCTTAAAGAGGACGTGCTGGATGGGGTGGATATGGTGGTCATTCGGGAATTGACCGGAGGGGTTTATTTCGGAGAAAAAGGCCGCTCAGAGAATCCACGCTCCGCTTATGATCGGATGAGCTATACGGAGGAAGAGATAAGGCGTATCCTGGTCCAAGGCTTTGAGACAGCCATGCTCCGCGATAAAAAGCTCTGCTCCGTGGATAAAGCCAATGTCCTGGAAACCTCCCGCCTCTGGAGAGAGATGGCGAATGAACTTTCTAAGGATTATCCGGAAGTGGAACTAACTCATATGTATGTGGATAATGCAGCCATGCAATTGGTCCGCAACCCTAAGCAGTTTGATGTCATCGTCACGGAGAACATGTTCGGGGATATTCTCACTGACCTGGCTTCTATGTTGGGGGGCTCCATCGGTATGCTCTCTTCTGCAAGCTTGAGCGGTACCCAAGGGATGTATGAACCGGCTCATGGTTCCGCGCCCGATATCGCCGGCAAGAACCTGGCCAATCCACTGGCTACTATTCTTTCCGTAGCCCTGATGCTTCGGTATTCCTTTGGTATGGAGGACGAAGCCCTGCGCATCGAGAAGGCTGTAGAGAAGGTTTTGGAGCAAGGGTATCGGACCGGAGACCTGGCTCAGGCAGGGGATAAACTTGTGGGAACGGTGGAAATGGGCGATGCAGTGCTGGCCGCGCTGTGAGGCTTATTTAGCGCCTTTTTTCAGTAAAAAGCTATTTAACAAAAGAACCTCCATGTTAATGAATGGCATGGAGGTTTCTTTGTTTAATCTCGGCAGGCAACGTATTTTGGGCTTAGATTATTTTGAGCTTCTTTTCAATCTCGTCGACTCTTTTCTCAAGTAAGTCGATCCTGGCATGGTCTTCGTTGAGTTCTCCCACAGCTTGCCAAGTTAAATCTACTTTTGTACTTAGGTTATCCAGTTTTCTGTGTATTTCTCTGTTGTCTGCTCTGAGAGCCTTGATATCCGACTCCATTTTTTCCTGGCCGTTCTTGAGTCCTTTGATATCAGATTCCATCTTCACTTGGCCGTTCTTGAGTCCTTTGATATCAGATTCCATCTTCACTTGGCCGTTCCTGAGCCCTTTGATATCAGATTCCATTCTCTCCTGGCCTTTTTCAAGGCCTTCTAACTTCTTAAAAATTAGTTCCAAATAATCCACCCGTTCTATCCCTCCTTCAATACAAAGTTCCCTTTATCTGGAGTGTCAAGTTCAATTCACTATGTTGTATTTTTAGCTTAATAGTCATCTTTTTAAAAGTCAAGAAGTTATTGGAAGGTTTGCTAATTATGGTTTTTTTTGGTTGCTGGAGTGAATAATATCTATTTAGGAATACTAAAGATGAACCTGGCAATGCTGCAACGACTTTAATCGGATTTAATCTTTTCGGAGACCATGAATATTTAACCCGGCAAAAACACATGATAATGTCGAAGGGTACGTAATGGTTGAGCCAAGATTTATATGTGCTTCATAATAGGGGTGTATATAGGTCGGTCAAAGATGATTTATAGGCGTCCGTTTATAAATTGTCGGAGAGAAGATTCTTGTGGGTAGGGAAAAGCTCTTAGTTAGTCGACTAATCTTGATTATCTAAGGGTTCCAACTTATCTTCAAGGGTCGAGCTAAGATTGTGCTGGGTTTTGGAAGACTTTTTGTATATAGAGATACACTCCAAAGGTGCATAGCTATATATAAATTTTTCGGTCTTGTTTAGCCGTAAGGTTAAACAAGGTCGGGTAGATATCCAGTATGGTCGAACGAACCATCAATTGAGGTGGCGATTCTGCTTAGCCATAGTCGCAAGATTATGTCTAGGTAATAAGTTATCTCACTTGGTGCAAGGTAGATCATTGCGTGCTCTTCATAATACCTTTATGAAACGGTTGAACCATTATGGTTGCTTTATATGAAAAATAAAAACCCTCCTCGCTCTATTATTGAATAGATATGAGGAAGGGTTTTGTTTTGTTGATTGTGATATTTCAGTTCTTTTGCAGCTTGGGTTAGTTGTGATAGCATTCAACCTGAAAGCTTTTAAAAAGCCTCGGTGCTTAACTCAAAGCCTTCAAGATTGACAGTCTCATCAATTTCAATAAGCAAATACCGTTTTCCGTCTCTCTTGACTTGTTTGATATTCCGTAAGTCCTGAGGGTTTACGGAAATACTCACCGTGTTATTCTCGATTTTTAGAGACTTTCCCTTAAAGTTAGGTACGATGTTGGAAGCCTTAAATTCATAGTTCTCCGTTCCCGTGACTTTCATGAAAGCGGTTTCTAATCCCTGAGTGTTTTCAACCCCGCTGACCTGAAGAATTTTTTCCATATCCCTTAATCCAACACTGGGGATATCTGAGCTTTCTTCTTCTTCATTCCTCGTGATCATCGTGTTTAGGCTTTCATAGATACTGGCGATCTTCTCCGGTTCGATTTCCTTTCCCGCGACTTCTTGAACGATTTCAAGAAATTGCTCCTTTTCGGTTTGAGCCGTCCTTTGAAAATCGCATCCCAAGACCTTGGCTAAAAACTCCGGGTTGGGGACATTGGCCTTATTAGAGTAATAGACTACTTTATTCACATCGGCTGAATCATCACTCCAGGCAGGGAACATAAACCCATCTAAGGGAGCAGACAGATTGATGGTGACATCTATAGGTATATCGGCCTTGAACAATCGATCCTCAAAATCGAATTTTAGAGCAGTTTTGGGAAGCATGACAGGATTAATACTCCCCATTAAAAATTCAAAGGAAAATACCACGTCATCCAGCCCTGATTCATCCTCGGTATAGTCCTTCTTTGAGGGCTTATAGACCTCACCCCGCAAAAAAGTAATCATATAATCCCCTTCATAGTGACAACTCTCAATGACCCTATGAGCAACCTTTTCAGTTCCTTCAGCGAAATGATGAGGTTGTAATGTTTCAATGAGTGCTCTTTGGGTGGGGTTTTGCCCTAATTTATTATCCGAAAACTCCAGTTCAAAAACTTTGGAATCGAGAGGCCCTGTGAGCAGCTTTTTAAAATTCTTAAGATAGAGATCCTGCTTTTGGGCATCCATTCTTTCGAAATACTCTTTTTCTGTACCGATGATTTGTTTTAAATCTCCTTTGACATAAATGCTTACTACCTCGGCAAGCTTTAGTTTCGTATTATCCATTTTAAATTCTTTGCGTATGCTTGCTACATCGTTTTTATTCATCTCGATTGCTCCTTCTGTTTAACACTTATATTAAAGTAGCAAATTTTATGGATTGGAGTCAATAAAAAAAGCACCTCCCGGCCTAAAGCGGATTGGGGAGGTGCTGCATAAAGTTAACGGTCATCATCAAATTCCATTTCATATTTATGGGCCTTGTGCTGATTGTATCGGTTGGTGATAAAGTAAACAGCCAGGAATAAAACCATAAACAAAGCTAAGAAAGTCAGGGGCCCTTGCCAGTCACCTATCGGGGAGCGTTGGAACAATCCGTAGATGGACAGGGCGAAAGTAACAAAAAGCATGGCCGAGACCATAACCAGGTTATTACGTGATTCTTTGCTTCCCCGCTGACTGTAGATACCAACCTTTAAGGTATGCAGGCGAATGAACTGATAGAGGGGGAAGAAGATCAGGATCAGGTATTCCGTCATGCACTCTTTAAGTCCCATATTGTAGATAAATGTTTTGACGATAAAGGACAGTGCTACACCAATAAGAATGATCACGGCTATTTCACTGCGAACCTTCTGCTGGACTTGTTCAATTCTTTCATCTTTCATGCTTATCATCCTCCCAAAAAAGATCATTTAAAGTTTTGCCAAGGGCTTTGCAAATGGCTATGCATAACTGCAAAGAAGGGTTGAATTTACCGGCCTCGATCATACCGATGGTCTGGCGTGTTACTCCCACGGTTTCGGCCAATTGCTCCTGGGACATATCTAAGCCAGCCCGTGCCGCCTTTAATCTAAGGTTTTTCAATAGTCTTTCCTCCTCCTTACAGTACATATAGTAAATCAAAATAACTAAAATGTCAACTATATATTACATAATGACGTGTCGATTATTCTCTTCATTTTTTGCAAAAAAAGATCCCATTGCCTGAGGCAACCGGATCTTCAGAAAAATATAAGATTTATACTATGGATGAAGCTTTGAATTATTGACTTTGAAAATCAAGCTATTCACAGTGAATTTACTGAGAAAGATGCCCACAGGCAGTAACACTATTCCCAGAAGCCATTGTTGCGTCAGGAAGGTGACCACCAGACCCAGGAAGATAAGCCCGGGACAAATGAAGAAAAAGAGAAACCTCCCGCGGGCTTTCTGTTTGAGTTCCCCATCCAAGACAAATAAGGAGACGAAAGGGGAATTGACCCACTCAAGCCAATGCAATTTTCCAAGGGAAGCAAGAAAGAAGATGGCCCCACCCCAAAAGATCCACTGCCAAAGAGGAGGTAAGATCGTGAGAAAGGCTCCATACATGCCCACGACCTGCAGATAAAAAAGCATATTGGAACGATGCCGCAAAAATCCCTTAAGGCCAATTTCGGTTAAGATTCTATCCGCGGTTCGCGTTTTAAAGAGCCGGCCCGAGTTTCTGAACAGCCAGGGATGCTTATTTAAGCGTATTTGCTTTTTGGTATAAGTCCCTGTATATTTCAACAACACATTGGCGAACTTCATTTTTTCAGTTTGGGCTAAGGAAATATCTTTGAGTAACGTAGCCTTCATAGATAATCTGTAAACAAACAGCAGGATCAGCATAAGAAGGAGAATGAAAGTAAGCCAGGGATAAAATTGTCGGCTTCCTATAGAGCCGACAGCAGCCCAGAGGATGGCAGCAAAAAAACCTATAATGGGGACCTGGGCCAGACTATATCGCCAACCTTCAAATCTGTGCTGGAGGCATTGCTTTAAGAGACCGGCATCGACGCGGCAGATAAAGACGAGGAGGAAGAACCAGAGGAAGCCGGGCAGGTCAACCTGATGGATCATCAGTAAAAAAGGAGCGGCTAGAAAGGCCAGTAAGGCGGTTGCGAAAAGACTAAAACAGATCTGCAACAAGATACTGTAGGCCGCGATCCCCTTGAGCCAGGACTGATGTTGAAAGAGGAAGATTTGATCCGCTTCCTCCACAAAGATCCTTAAAGTGCCTGACCAGGAAAAAATCACAGCAACAGGTAAGAGGAGTGTTAAAGGCAAAACGAAAAAGAGGGAAGGTGGTTCCTGCCACCAGCCCACATAGGTATCAAGGAAGAGAGCCAATCCGGGGATGACGATATAAAGGGCTACGATCCAATCCACCACCAGCTTCCAAATGGAATATTGAAATTTCCAGTCGGCGAGGAGTCGATGTCCGAAAAGACGGTGTACATTGTTCATGGCTGTATCTCCAAAAGGCTGATAAAGCAGTCAAAGAGAGAGCCTTCCGGCAACTGACTTTGTCGGCGAATATCCTCCAGATTTCCCTGACTTAGGGCTGTTCCTTCATGAATAAGGATAAAGGAAGTGCAGATTTTCTCGGCGGTATCCAGAGAGTGAGTGGACATAAGTATGCCGGCACCATCCTTGCGTGCTTGGTCCACAAGATGAAGAAGATCCCGCATTCCGTGGGGGTCCAGGCCAATGAAAGGCTCGTCAATAATATACAAAGCAGGGCGCATCAAAAAACCGAGGATGAGCATAACTTTTTGCTGCATCCCTTTAGAAAAAGTGACAGGGAGTTTGTGCTTCTCTTTATGGAGACGAAAAAGCTTCAGCAGTTCTTCGGCTCTAGGTAAAAAGGTGTCTTCCTTCATTTTTCCCACTGCTGCGGCGAATTCTAAATGCTCCCACAAGGTGAGGTTATCATAGAGGACAGGTTGTTCCGGAATGTAGGCATAATGGGTGTGAGCATCCTGAAAATCAATCTTACCATCCATATACGGCAGTTGTCCCATCATGGCTTTGAGGATCGTGCTTTTTCCGGCACCGTTGGGGCCAATTAATCCGACAAGCTCACCGGGTTTTACCCCGAAGGAAATATCTTTGAGGATGGGGTCTTTCTTTTCGTATCCGCCGGACTTGATATTCACTTGAACTAAATCCAATCGAATCCCTGCTTCCTTTTCGGCTCATTTAGGTCAACTCGAAAAGTTCTCTCAGCTCCTGCTCGGTTAATTTAGTGAGCATGGTTTCACCGGGTTGGATGACCGAATCAATGAGTTTTTTCTTTTTAGCTTGGAGAGCGTTGACTTTTTCTTCAATGGTTCCTTGAGTGAGGAGCTTAATCACTTGGACGGAATTCTTTTGTCCTATGCGATGGGCCCGGTCGGTGGCCTGATCCTCAACTGCCGGATTCCACCAGGGATCGAAATGGATCACCGTGTCGGCACCGATCAGGTTTAATCCTGTCCCACCGGCTTTTAAGGAGATCAGAAAAACCCGGCCTTGGCCTTTGTTAAAAGAAGCAGCCATTTGAGAGCGTTCCGAGGCTTTCGTGGACCCGCTGAGATAAAAATAATCAATGTTTTCGGAGAGCAAATAATCCCGGATAATATCCAGCATGGAGGTAAACTGGGAAAAGACCAGTACCCGGTGGCCGCTGTCCAGGATATCCCCAAGAAGCTCCTGGAAGAGGAGCATTTTCCCGCTTTCCCCCGTATAATTGTCGATAAACATCCCTGGATGGGAACAGATCTGCCGTAGTCTGGTTAAAGCCGCGAGAATCTGGATCTGGCTTTTGGCGAAACCATGGGTGGCGAGGTCCTGAGCGATCTGACTCTTGGTTTGCTGAAGGTAGGCCAGATAGATTTTTCGCTGTTCCTCGGTCAAAGTCGCTTTGATTTCCGTCTCAATCTTGGGGGGAAGTTCTTTCAGAACCTCTTTTTTAAGCCTGCGCAGGATAAAAGGTTTGATGTGACGGCTCAACTCCAGAAGGGCCTGGGGATTCTCCCCTTTGAGAATAGGAGCGGAATATTTCTTCTGAAATTCCTGGAAAGAGAGCAAATAGCCTGGTATACAAAAGTTAAAGAGGGACCAGAGCTCGGAAAGGGAATTCTCAATCGGTGTACCGGTCAGGGCAAAATAACTCTTCGCTTTAATTCTCTGGACAGATTTGGCGTTCAGGGTCTGTGGGTTCTTAATGTTCTGAGCCTCATCCAGGAAGCAGTAGGAAAAATCAACCTGTGCAAAGGTTTCAATATCCCGTCTTAACAAGGCATAAGAGGTGACGACCAAATCCGCTTGGCTGAGGGCTTTTAATTGCTCCTGGCGTTCCTGAGGTGTGCCATCGACCACCAGGATATTCAGGTCCGGCGCGAATTTTTCCCCTTCCGCCTGCCAGTTATAGATCAGAGAAGTGGGGGCAATGACCAGGGCAGGGGAGGCAAGTTCTTCAGATAAGATAAAGGCCAGAGCCTGCAGGGTTTTTCCCAGACCCATATCATCGGCCAGAATGCCCCCGAGACCATAAGCGGCCAGAGTCTTGAGCCAGCGGAACCCCGTCTTCTGATAATCCCGGAGCACATGCTTAAGAGAGGAAGGGGGATCATATTCTCCGTCCTGGGGCTCAAGAATGCTTTGGACTAATTGTTTAAAGGCTTTATTGCGCTGAATTCCGGGTAAGTTGGCTTGACGCAAAAAGCTGTCAATATACATGGCTCTGAACTTGGGCAGCAGGAGAGTCTGATTGCTCAAATCCTCCCCTTTAAGATTTAAATGTTCAAGAAAAATAGCCATGGATTCCAGTTCAGGCTGCTTCAGATCGAGAAAAGAGCCGTCCCGCAGCCGATAATATTTTCTTTTCACTTGTAAGGAATGAAAGATATTGGCCAGTTCATCCTGGTCAATATCACTATACTGAAAGGATATTTCCAGCAGGTCCAAGGACTCATCCAAACGTACCCGGCCGGAGAAACTGGTGGAGGTGCGAACTGTCAGTTTGAAGTCGTCGGAATAGAAGGTTTCTGCATATTCTTGCAACTGAGGAAGCCAGGTCGTAATAAAATCGAAGATCTTTTCATCATCTTCCAGGCTAATAGTCCCTTGGGAAACGATAAATTCAGCTTGCTCGAAGATCGTAAGGATTCTTCTTTCTTTATCAATATTGCGGATAAGAATTTGCGAATCGGCCGGGTCCTGGCGATTTGCCCCTCCTTGAGAGGTGAAAGGATTGATGAGATAATCCCCGTAATGGAATTCCAGGCGGGCCCGGATGCCGTATTCACCCATCCTATCGAAATAGATCCTGGCTTGCAGCTCTTCCCGTACAAATTTTTCCGCCAGTTTGGGTTCGATAGAAACAGAACCCAGCTGTTCAATGAGGGGGATGGCTTCTGAAGCGAAAAAATCCCTCTGATGCGCCGGAAAAGTAAGGGTTTGGCGGGATTTTCCTGACAAGGTTTTAAGGAGGTTGGGCAGGAAGGATTGCTGCTCGGGTGAGACCTGGTAGATGTTCTGATCGTAAAGATAATAGCGTCCATCAGCTGTAAGCTGCAAGGGAAGCTGGTTTTTCAGAGCTAGGGTCAGGTCCTGCTCTTTGGACTCAACGGCAAAATCCAAGGGGATATCCTGGCGTATCACCCTGATCGAGCGGGGGAGGCCGGCGGCTCCTGCTTTTGAACCGGCTTTTGAAGAAGTGTGGGCTAAGGAGAATTCTTTATCACCTAAGGCGTCGAATAATTTCCCTAAGTAGTATTGACTTAAAATGAAAGGTTTCTGACTGAAGGGGGATGCATAATAAAAACTCCTCTGTTCATTGAAGGCTTCATATTGCCTTAACATTTCCTGCAGCATGTCGATAACAAGTTGATCCTCTGCACTAAAAGTTTGAACAAAGGGGTCGTAGGTGAATTGTTTGCCGAATTTTAGTAAGCGGCCACCTTGGACTGCGGATAAGAACTCTTCTAAGTTTTTTACCACATAAAGGCGTGCAAGTCCGACCTTGATTTGCAATTGGGCATGGATCTGACGATGGATTTCTATTTGAAGTTCAAGTTCAAGACTTAAATTTTCGCGAACCGCTTTGGGTTCGGATTTCGTAAATAAGGCCATGAATTCAGAGACAGATTCTTTGACTACAGCAGTTCTTGGCAGAGGACCGGCCAACTTTCTTTGCACGGCCTTCAGAGCAGCTATCACATGCTTACAGGCTCCAGGGTATTCTTCAAAGGCCGGACAAGTACAATTACAGGAATAAACTGAGCCGTTTTTCCTCATGATGATCTCTACATCATAAAGCCAAGTGCCAATGACGACTGCAGAAATCATGTTCTTTTCCCCATCGTAAGATAATTGGCTGACCCTGCCGTTAAGGGCATAGGCTACTCCCAGCTCATAGGCCTTTTTACTGGAAGCCAAAGTGCGAATCTCCTGTTCAGTAATACCGGTAAAAGACATTTTGCGGATTCCCCCAAGTATTTAAGAACTATAGGAATAGCATACTCCAGCACTCTTAGGGCAGTCAAATTAAATAGAGATTAAACATTGTGATAATGGCTCTAGTATTATGGCAAGGTGTTATGCTACAATATATCTAATCTAAGTATATACTGCCGAGGAACGATCCAGTAGGCTGCTCATTTGACAAGAGAGGGAAGGGTGGTGCAACTTCCTGAAATGAGGAGACCGAACCCAATCGTGAGGCTTTGATGATGAATCAAACGGTTCCCGCCGTTATCGGGTTTAAGTGGCGTACAGCAATAAAGGTGGTACCGCGGAAGGCTTCTTTCGTCCTTGGAAAAAGGATGAAAGGGCCTTTTTTTCATATCTAACATTCGCGCCGCAGGGTGCTCAAAAGAGGGGACGATGTCAATGAAAAGGATCGGGTTTATCGGGGCAGGAAACATGGCTGAAGCCATCATTAAGGGGCTGAACACTACAGGAAAATATGAGATTCGCGTGACCAATCGCTCCAACCAGGCTAAACTGGAGCAGATGAAAGAAGACTATGGGGTCATTCCGGTTTCTTTTCCAGAGGCGGTCAGGGATTCCGAGATCATCCTTTTGGCAGTGAAACCTAAGGATGTGGTGGAGGTTTTAGCCCAAGTCAATAAGCATATGAGGTCAAACCAGCTTTTTATCAGTGTGGCGGCAGGAATTCCCTTAGAATTATTGGCAAAGCATTTGCCTCTCAGTCCGATGGTTCGTGCTATGCCCAATACTTCAAGCGCAGTTATGCACTCCATGACCGGCTTGGTAAAAGGGCAAAGGGTCAATGAGGAAAATCAAAGGGATGTGGAAGATATCTTTGGGGCGGTTGGGAAGGTTATCTGGATACCCGAGGAACAGATGAATTCGCTTATCGCCATGAGCGGAAGCGGGCCGGCCTATTTCTATCTCTTTACGGAGGCTCTAGTGAAAGCGGGGGTTGATATGGGCTTTAGCAAAGAGGAGGCTGAGAACTTAGCCAAAGAGACCTTGATGGGGGCGGCTAAGATGCTGGCCAATAGTGGAAAATCACCTGGTGAACTGCGGGTGGCAGTAACCTCACCCAAAGGAACCACCCAAGAAGCCTTGAATGTTTTCTGGGAAAAGGGCTTGGAAGATCTTGTGGCAAGAGCAGCTAAAGCCTGCAAAAATCGTGCGGAAGAAATGGAAAGGGAGTATTTAGGGTGAATGACCTGCGTAGAATCGTCATAAAGGTAGGGAGCAGTAGTTTAAATCATCCTGAAGGCGGTCTTGATGATCAAGCTATCCATAGAATAGCCGGGGTGATTGCTGAGATCCGCAAGCTTGGCGTAGAATGTGTCCTGGTCAGCTCAGGAGCAGTGGCTGCCGGGGTTGGAAAGTTGGGCTTAAAAGCAAGACCTAAGGATGTGGCAGGTAAGCAGGCAGTTGCAGCCGTAGGTCAGGGAGTTTTGATTGAGAAATATGCCCTTGCTCTAGAGGAACGGGGCCTGGTATGCGCCCAGGTATTGCTCTCCCGTATTGATTTGGCGGAGGCCTCCCGTTATCGCAATGCTCAAAACACTTTAGAGCAATTACTGCGTTATCAGGTAATTCCGATTATCAATGAGAATGATACCGTGGCGGTAGAAGAGCTTTGTTTCGGAGATAATGATCGCCTTTCTGCACTGGTGGCAGGTTTGGTTCACGGGGATTTGCTGGTGATTCTTACGGATGTGGATGGACTCTATTCTGCTAATCCGAAACTGGATCCCAGTGCGGCCCTCATCCGGGAAGTAGCGGATCTGACTCAAGTGATGGCTATCGCTGGAGGAGCGGGCAGCTCCATGGGTACAGGAGGTATGGTGACCAAACTAAAAGCGGCGGAAATCGCCACCCGTTTTGGTATGGGAATGTTCCTTCTTCACTCCAAGCGCATGAAGGACATCACCAAGCTGATTCAGGGAGAACGGCCCTTGGGTACCTATTTTATCCCTGCTGCCCATCGGATTATGGGAAAGAAACGCTGGATTGCCTATGGAGGATTGTCCGAGGGAAGCATTTTTATTGATGAAGGGGCTGTAAAGGCTTTGCTCAAAGGAAAAAGCTTATTGGCCTCAGGAATTACCGGCATCGACGGGATCTGGGAACGCAAAGAACTGGTACGCATCAACAATCCGGATGGGATAGAGGTAGCCCGCGGCTTAGTGGAGCTGAGCAGTGAAGAGTTAGAGGAAGTGCGCGGCAAACACTCGGAAGAGATGCTGGCCATCGTCCCCAATTTAGAGGGTGAAGAGGTCGTTCATCGCGACAATATGACTTTGATGGTCGAGTAGGGGGGGAGGGCGCTTTATCTTTTGCTGGATGTGGCTGCCGTAGTAGTGGCGGGGGAATAAAGAGGCTTGCCTGGGTCGGGTCAGGTAGCTTGACGCACAACGAACCTTCGGGCGTGAGCTCCTGAAACCCTCCACCGGAGGCTTTCTTCATCGGAGCTCACGTACTCAATAGCTCCGGGGCTGGTCAACTCGCTTTCTTAACAGCTACGCCAAACCTCAGGGTAGTACCTGATGTGAACCGGCGGCTCCGCTTCGTTAAGAAAGCTTCGTTAACCCGACCGCCCCTCCACTAAATCGTTCTCTTTTGTGCGTAAAGCTACGCTGATGGGTCTCTTCCAAGCTCTCTTTCGTGTTCTTCTGGGATTTTCTTCGGAGTAGCCGACAATGCCGTAAGCGGCGCCGGCCGACGGAAAATGAATGAAAAACGACCTGGGTCAGGCAGCTTATTCTACAACGCATCGCTCAAGCCAGAAAAGCAGCCCAAGGATTTTGATTTCAGGCAGAGAACGGATTTAAGCGAGCAGGCAAGCAATCTTCGCGAAAAGACTGCAGCGGAGTCGGGTTGGAAACAGGACGTTTCCAACCGCCCATTGAGCAGGAGCGATTTGGGCACGAAACCCGGACGAGGGTTTCGCCCAAGCCGCCAATGCCACAGAGACTACTTAGCGGCGCAGGTGCACCCGACGCAGCGGAAGTCTTGAGCGATTAGATTGCTCCGCGCAGCTTATGGAGTGAACGCCGAAAGCAAAATCCTGGAGATTTAGCTTGTGAGTCTTTTTCAGGGTGACAAAGCTTGGGAAGCAACCTATCGACGAAATAGTTAAATTCAGATTGAAAGGAGACGATTAGAATGGATTTTGCACCGGAACTGCTGACAATCGGTCAAAGAGCTAAGGATGCCGCTCGTAAGCTGGCTTATACCGGCACCGCCGCCAAGAATAAGGCTCTTCTGGCTATGGCGGAGGCCTTGCTGAGCCATGAACAAGAGATTTTAGAAGCCAATCAAAAGGATGTGGAGGGGGCCATTCAAAAGGGAACCAAAAAATCCTTAGTTAATCGTTTGGCTTTGACCTCTGAAGGGATTCGCCAAATGAGTGATTCCCTTAAAGAAGTGGTCAATTTAGGGGACCCGGTAGGGGAAGGGGAGTTTTGGACCCGTCCCAACGGTTTGCGCATTCAGCGTACCCGTGTTCCCTTAGGTGTGGTGGCGATGATCTATGAAGCCCGTCCCAATGTAACGGTAGATGCGGCGGCTCTCTGCCTGAAGTCCGGCAATGCGGTCATTCTCCGGGGAGGCTCCGAAGCCATTGAGAGCAATAAGGTTTTAAGCAGGGTGATCTCTGCAGCCGCGGAAAGCCAGGGTATGCCGGCGGCCTGCATTCAACTTCTGGAGAATACGGATCGGCAATGGGTTCAGCAGCTCATGAAAATGAACGGGTATGTGGATGTCATCATACCGCGGGGAGGTGCAGGACTCATTCAGACCGTGGTTAAAGAATCCACAGTCCCCGTCATTGAGACCGGTACCGGAGTATGTCATGCTTTTGTAGACCGGGAAGCCGATCTAGCTAAAGGGGTCAGCATTGTCTTCAATGCCAAAACCCAAAAACCCGGGGTATGCAACGCCTTGGAGACCGTGCTGGTGGATGAAGCGGTAGCTTTAGAATTTCTGCCTCTGCTGGGGGAGAAATTCCAAGATTATGGGGTGGAAATAAGGGGCTGTGAAAAGACCTGTGCCATTCTCCCTTACGCCGCTAAAGCCACGGAAGAGGATTGGGGAACAGAGTATCTGGATCTCATCATCAGTGCCAAAGTGGTCAAAGATGTGGATGAAGCGATGGACCATATTTATCACTATGGGACCAGGCATTCAGAAACCATAATCACTGAGAATTACACTACGGCACAGCGCTTCCTGCATGAGGTGGATGCTGCAGCTGTTTATGTCAATGCCTCCACTCGCTTCACCGACGGCGGACGCTTCGGCTTTGGAGCAGAGATCGGTATCAGCACCCAGAAGCTTCATGCCCGGGGACCCATGGGGCTGCAAGCATTAACCACCATGAAATATATGATTTATGGTGAAGATCAGATTGTAACTTAAATCAACATTAATTGCCATGGAGACTCTTACCATGGGTTCAATTCCCTAAATAATAAAACATAGACTCATCCATACTAGTTTTAGAGTTTCGTATGGGTGTCTTGTCTATTGATTAAGGAGGAATTGAAATGGATAAGAGAATCCTGGAAAGCGTTAAAGAGTTCTACAAAAATGTTAAAGGGCAAGAATTCTTCCCGGATATAATTCCGTACATGGAATATTCACCCGATGAGCAAGAGTACAAGAATCATTTTAATTTCTAAGTTTAAGACTTGTCTTAAGTTTTGTCTTCTAGCTCTAAAAGGGGCGTGTGAAAACTCAGTCAGAAAAACGCTTGGAATCGAGAGATTTCAAGCGTTTTTAGCGCATTATAAACTAAATATTCTTCCCCAAACATCTCTTTTGCATGACCGGCAGATTGCTTGACCCCGCTCTGTCGGTCATGCATTTTTTAAAGCTGCGCAGAATAAAAGTGTCATGTTTTTCACTACAGAAATTTTTGGCCTAAAGGGTATAATGGAACCAAGTTTATAATAGGGGGGGCACCCATTTGTTTATATCTAAGTTGGATTTTTGGCGTGCTTTAACCAATAAGGTGGTCAGCCAGGCCGGAGCGGACGTCTTTATGGATGTCCTTCAGGAAATTATCGCTTTTTTTGCAGCCGATCAGGGTTATATTTATCTGTTTAACAGCAATGACCAACTTCTCCCCTTAGCTTGTTATCCCCAGGAAATCACTGAGGTGAGATTAAGTGAAAACCTTCGAAGGTATATCAGTAACCTGAATCAGGTCACTATCTATACGGACGATACGGTGTGCACGGATCAAGGGTGTCAACAGGAAATAATGGCCATGGGGTATGCGACCCTTGCCTTTGCTCCGATTTGGAAACAGGATAAGGTTACCGGCTTTATGCTCCTGGCCTGGAAGGAAAGCCACCGGTTTAAACGCGATGATGACGATTTGCTCTATACCATCGGAAACCTGCTGGGCATCGGTTTATTCAACGCGCATTTGATTGGCGGGATGCAGATCCGGGAAGATGAACTGCAAACCATGTGCCGGGCCCTGCTGAAAGCCAAAGAAGAAGAAGCAAAGCGAATCTCCCGGGAATTGCATGACGAGGTGGGGCAGGATCTGACAACCATCGTTTTGCGGCTGAAAATGATCCAGGGCCAGAACGATGTGGAAATCATCCATGACGATGTGAAGGATTTGCTCTTTATGGTGCGGGAGACCCTGGCTGACGTGCAGCGGATTGCCATGAACCTCCGGCCTTCGGCTTTAGACAATCTGGGTTTGCTGCCGGCGATTAATTGGCAGTTGGATCAGTTCCGGGCCGACAATCAAGTGGAGATCGCCTTTCATCATCCCCCTAAATTAGAGCAGCTTACTGAAGAGCAGGAATTATTGCTCTACCGTGTGCTGCTGGAGATTCTGACCAATATATCCCGCCATGCCCAAGCAACCAAGGTGAACATTTGTCTGCAGCAGGCAGAGGACCTTTTGACTCTGCAGGTAGATGACGATGGCATCGGCTTTGATCTGGAGGGCAGCAATACCTTGGGATTAGGACTGATGGGCATGAAAGAACGAATTAAGGAACAGAACGGAACCTTCCTGCTGGACAGCAAGATTGGCAAAGGAACCACGGTGACAGTGGCTGTTCCCATGAAGAACCCGGGAGGAATGAAGGTGTAATGGAAAAGATCCGTCTTTTGCTGGTTGATGATCATACTCTGCTGCGCCGGGCCTTATCTGCCCTTTTGCAAGGTGAAGAGCACCTTACGGTGGTGGGTGAGGCCGGCAGCGGCGAAGAAGCCGTTGTGCTGGCCGGGCAGCTCCAGCCGGATATTATTCTGATGGATATCACACTGCCGGATATGGATGGACTGGAAGCCACCCGGCAAATTCGCTGTCAATATGAAGGAATTAAGATCATTGCCCTGACCATGCATGTGGAGGAAGAATACCTGCTGCAGTTTTTAGCGGCAGGCGGCAACGGCTACCTGCATAAATCCACAGCCGATCTGGAACTGCTGCAGGCTATTGAACGGGTCATAGCCGGAGAAATTTATCTCGGGCCAACCGGAGTGCAGGTGCTGGCCAACCGCCAGTACGTCCGCCCCCGGGAAGGGGATGTGGACCCGGAAGTGCTTTCCATGCGGGAGCGCCAGGTGCTGGTGCTGGTAGCGGCCGGCTGCACCAGTGCGGAGATCGCCAAAAAACTGTTCTTATCTCCCAGCACCATTGATACTTACCGCAACCGCATCGCCAATAAGCTGAATTTGGAAAGCCGTTCCCAGTGGGTGGAATATGTGGCCAGGCACCGCCTGGATTAATGTGTAGAGGAAATCTCCACAGGATATCGCGGATTTTTGGTTATTATGATCTTACCTTTTCTTGACAGACATTTCACATGCCTTCCCGTACAATCAGGGTGCAGGCAAAAGGAGGAGAACCCATTGGCTACAAAACAGCTGCCGCCGCAACTGGAAGAAACTGCAGAGTCTTCCCATATCACTTTGGTTGTGTCCCATCCCTGGCTGCAGGAAGCTTTTATGCGCTTGCTGCAGGATGCGGGGATTGCCGTATCTGTTATAGCAGAGCCGGAGGAACTGCTGAAGGGCGTGGATGAAACTGTGGATATCGTGATGGTGGATGTCATGGCTTATCAGAGCCAGTACCGGCATTTGTTCGAGATGATGAGGCAAAAGCACCCGGGGCTTTTGATCATTGCCCTGTTATCCGAACATACGGCTTACCACGCAAGCAATGTAGCCAAGGCCGGAGCCAATGGGATTGTGATTAAAGAGAATGCGGATACTGAATTGCTGTCAGCCTTATATAGCGCACTGTCAGGGTCCCGTATTACAAAACTCTCCTCCCGATTGCTGAATGCTGTAAAGAAGTGTGAAGCCATGCAAGAAGAGGAGGTAGCCAAATTGATCGAAAAGAAAGAGCTGGAAGAAAAAGATGATGGAGGCCTATTGGGAAGTAAGTTTGGCAGAAGAAGTTTCTTAAAAGGTACGGCCGCGGCCGCGGCAGTGGTTGGCGTTACCACATCCGTGCCGGGAGGGCTGACCAATATGTTAAGCCCTGTCACGGCCCAAGCCAGTGAAAATCCGGAAGAAAAGGTTTACGCAGTAAGCTGCCGCAGTAATTGTTTTTCCGGCTGCCATTTGAATGCCACCGTCCGCAACGGAAAATTAGTGAAAACAGAAATGAGAGAATTTCCTGACCCCGAGTACAGCCGTGCTTGTTTAAAAGGGCTGACTCATGTCCAACGGGTTTATGATCCGGATCGTTTGAAAAAGCCAATGAGGCGCGCAGGCAAACGGGGTGAAGGTCAGTGGGAAGAAATATCATGGGATGAAGCTATTAATGAAATCTGTACCAAATGGAAAGCCATTCGCAGCCAATACGGGGACAGTGCGGTTTCCTTTGCCAGTTTGTCCGGTTGCTTTGGCATCAACTCATGGTACAGCTACCAGCCTCTGATGAACTTAATGAACGCTTCTTCATTTGCGCACAATGTAGACGCGGCCTATGCTTATACAGCCTTTACTGTATTTGGTTTAGGCCCTTTCAATTGCGGCAATGAAACCAAAGATATTAAAAATGCCCGGAGTATTATCGTCTGGGGGTCTAACCCGGCGGAAGCTCAGATCCAGAGCTGGCACTTTTTTGCTGAAGCCATCGATAATGGGGCGACGATGATCGTCATTGATCCGAACTATACGATTACCGCATCAAAAGCGAAACATTTTGTGCCCGTCAACCCGGCAACGGACGGTATCCTGGCCATGGCGATGATCAATTTGGTCATCGAAGAGGATTGGGTGGATTGGGATTTTGTGAAGAAATCCAGTGTCGGACCCTTTTGGGTGATCGAGTCGGAAGATAAGGATTTGGATGGTTTATTTTTACGTACATCCCATTTCCGTCCTTTGCAGGAGGGAGAAGAAGATACCATCCTGGTTCGTGACGCCGACGGGAATTTTGCCTCGCCTCAGAGTATTTCCGATCCTGTGGTGGAGGGTGCCGATCATATCGAACTGTTGAAAGACGGCGTTAAGATAGCCGTTAAGGTTGAGACAGCCTACGCCAAGCTTAAAAAAGCCATTGCAGCCTACACACTGGCTGACGCCGTGAAGGCTTGCGGTGTCGATGAAGCTATGATTCGGGAAATTACCCGGATTTATGCAACCCAAGGGCCTTCGATTATTTATAACGGCTATGGCCCCGACCATTATACCAATGGCCATCAGGCGGTTTTTGCCATCACCACTCTGGCCATCCTTACCGGCAATGCCGGCAAAAAAGGCGCCTTTGCCGGGAATCCTGGCAATGCGGCCCTGTTTCTTAACTATGGAGCCGCAGCCCCTGATGGAATCGCCACCAAATCTCCGGTAATCAATAGTATTGTTGGACCGGATACCATAAAAAACAAAAAATATGGAGATATCCCCGTGGATGTGAAAAGCCTCTACGTCAGCTGCGGTAACATGATCGGTAATTGGCCGGATCGCAACGCCTGGCTTGAAGCCTTTGAACAGTTGGAGCTGGTTGTGGTCGCCGACATGACCATGTCGGATACCGCCATGTACGCAGATATCGTGCTTCCGGTTTGCCATTGGTTCGAGATGTCCGACATTCTCACGACGGTTACCCAACATCCCTATATGCTGCTGTCTGAGAAGGCCATCGAACCCCTGTATGAGAGTAAAACCGATTGGGATATCATTGCTCTCCTGGGACGCGGTATGGGATATGAAAAATATTTTAATAAGACCGGAGATGAATTTGTAAAAGAATTCGTGTTTGGCGCTCCCCAATCCATGAGGGCTCTAGGTGTTCCTGAGAATGTCACTTGGGACAATTTAATGAAGGAGAAGGCCCTGCGGGTTTTACCTGGGGACAATTATATTCATGGTGAAAACGGTGTCTTTCCCACGGCCCATGGCCGCGCGCAATTCTATCTGGAACGTCCCTATCCCATCGGCGGTTTTTATGGGCAGGAAGTGGATTTGGTGAAAGAACGCCTTCCCTATTGGGAACCGGCTACAGAAGTATTTGCAGATAATCCCCTTAAGGAAAAATACCCCCTTTCTTTGATTCAGGGCCACAGCCGTTTTCGGACGCATACCCAGTGGGGATTGGGCGTTCCCTGGCTGAATGAACTGATTACCAAACACTCCGAGAAAGAACCCAGTGTTCAGCTGAATCCCTTGGATGCAAGAGCGCGGGGTCTCCAGGAGGGTGATCTTGTCAAGCTTTATAATGACCGGGGATATGTAGTAGTAAAAGCCATTTTAAATGACGGCATCCGGCCTGGGACGCTCCTCATGTATAAAGGCTGGCAAAGAGATCAATTCATTGAAGGGCACTATCAGAATTTGACCCTTAGCAAGGCCCATGGTTTTTGCGCGAATTCCCCCTATTTTGATGTGCTTGTCGAAGTGGAATTGTACAAAGGAGGGAAGCACTGATGCGTTATGGAATGGCCATTGATTTAAAGCGCTGTATCGGCTGTCACACCTGCTCCGTAGCTTGCAAGCAGGCCAATAATTTGCCGAACCATATTTGGTGGAACCGGGTGCTGACCATGGGCGGGGAAAGTATCGATACGGCGGAAGGCTCTTATCCCAATGTAAAAATGCAGTATTTAACGGTAAACTGCCAGCATTGTGAAAACCCGCCCTGCACCAAGGCCTGCCCGGTAGGTGCTACGTATAAAAGAAAAGAAGACGGCATTGTCATCCAGGATTATGACAAATGCATCGGTTGCCGGATGTGCATGGTGGCTTGCCCTTATAATGCCCGCAGCTTTAACTGGAGCAAACCGGAGTATTATGTGGACCACGCCGTGGGAGATATTGACGCCCCGGCCCATCAATACAATGTGGTGGAAAAATGCACCTTCTGTGTGCACCGGATTGCCAAAGGAGAAAAACCCGCCTGTATGGTGTATTGTCCGGGCCGCGCCCGCTACTGGGGAGATCTCGATGATCCGAACAGCGAAGTAAGCAAGGCCATCCAAGGCCGCAGCTACGTCAAATTGCTCGAAGAAAAGGGTACCAAACCCTCCACCTTCTATTTAACCTAGGAAAGGGGCGAAACTACATGAGTGCAAAAGAGCAACGCAAGATCTTTACCCAACCCCTGTTTATCATCTTCGCCCTGCTCACCATAGTGGGCCTCGTCTGCTGGTTCCTGCAGCTGACCAAAGGGCTGCAGCTTACCCATCTGAACAACTACAACACCTGGGGCCTTTATATTATCGGCTTCATGATCTTTACCGGCATCGCAGCCGGCTCCTTGATCTTCGCTTCCTCAGCCTATCTTTTTCCGGCCATGGCGGAATACAAGCCCTATACCCGGATCGCCGCTTTTGTGGGAGCGATCGGCAGCGTGGTAGCCGCCGGGCTCTTTATCATCGTGGACATCGGCAACCCGGAACGGGCCTGGCATATCATCACCAGCGCCAATATTGCTTCCCCCATGTTCTGGGATACCGTGATCCTGGGTACCTATGTGATCCTTGGTATTTTCTTTACCCGTCAGCTTATGGCGGTACACGCGGGACGGAAAGAAGAAAAATCATTAAAAGGGATCGCGGTCGTATCCTTTATCGCCGGGCTCTTCGTCATGGTCACCTCTTTTGTTTTTGCCCTGCAGGTAGCGAGACCTTTGTGGAACAACCCGGCGGAGCCGGTATCCTTTCTGGCAGCGGCCCTGGTCGCTGCGCTGGCACTCCTAATCATTATCTTTACCGTCCTGAATAAAAGCGGCTACATCGACATAAGTCAGGAGAAGCTCAGTAAGCTTGGCAAACTGGCAGCCGTCTTTCTTTTCTTCGAACTCTTCATCGTCCTCGGGGAAGCAGCTATTGGGCTGTATGTCGGCAGCGGGGAAGAAGCGGAGATCATTCACTGGCTGGTAAAGGGAGAGGGCGCACCCTTCTTTTGGGTAGAGCTGATCGCCATTGTGGCCGGGCTGGTACTGTTGCTCAGCAAAAAGCCGGGTGTGCTGGCCGCAGGATCGGCAGTCTCAATCTTTGCCATCTTCATGATCAAATACAACCTCTTGCAGGCGCAGCTTTTGAATCCGTTGATCACTTATGCGGGACCCCCCGGATACGGCGGCGGAGAAGGGGTCTATTTGCCATCTCTGGTCGAACTCGGCGTAGCCGTGGGCATTATTTCCCTGGGCGCCCTGCTAGTGATAATTGGGCTGGATAAGCTGAATTTGGGGTTGAGATCCGGCAAGGGAGCCGGCAGGGCTGCGGATAGCTTCTCGGGCAAAGCCGGGCAAGCCTAGAATGTTTTCATTCTGAATAAAGCAAGTTTTTATCATATCGAGGCAATTGCAGGCGATTTCAAGTAAGTCGTCTGTAATTGCCTTTTGGTATATGAATCGGTCCCAAATTCGTAAGCGCGTACGAATTTGGGACCGATTCATATGTACGTAAATTTACGGACAACCTTGTACGGAGGACACGCTTTTATTGAGATAAAGCAATATGCTAGAATTGATAAAGCAATTCTTAGAACATAAGAGGTACGTATGGCGGAATCAAATGGACGCATCCCTGCCCAAGAGGAACAGATCGCCGCGCTGAAAAACGCCCTGACTTTATTGGAGAGCGCGCGGGAAGCTGAATATCGCCGGATTTCCCGGGAACTCCATGATGAGGTCGGGCAATCCCTTACTTCCTTATTGCTGCAAATCAAAGCCCTGCAAATGGAAGAAATGTCGGCGGAAGCGGCGGATGGGCTGAATTTTTTGCGTACGACCGTTACCGATATGTTGGGGAATGTACGCCGTCTCGCGCAAAACCTGCGGCCTGTTGTCCTGGAGAATCTCGGTCTGGTTGCGGCTATCGAGTGGTATGCCGAAGGCTTGATGGAGCACGCCGACATCGACATTGCCTGCCGCCTGCCCCGGGAAAGACTGGTGATCAGCGAACGGATCGAATTGGCGGCATACCGGATCGTCCAGGAGGGGTTAACCAATATCCTTCGCCATGCCAAGGCCAACAATGTGGTGATTCATTTAAATGCCTATAACGGTAAGCTGATCCTCTCGATCCGCGACGACGGCTGTGGTATGAATACAGATAATAAACGGAATGGGCTTGGCCTGAGCGGGATGCGGGAACGGGCCATGCTTTTGGGCGGCAGCCTGCGTATCCTAAGTGGAATCGGCCAGGGAACTCAGCTGATTGTTGAGCTTCCGCTGTCAGAGAAAGGAGACGCTCAATGACGAAAGCCAGCTTGTTTTTAAGCGATGATCATAACATCCTGCGCCACTCCCTGTGCTTGCTTCTGGAGAAGTACGGGTATGTCATCTGTGGGGAGGCGGCAACCGGGGCGGATACCATTGCCGCAGTCAGTCAATTAAAGCCTGATCTGCTGCTTTTGGATATCACCTTACCCGATATGAATGGAGTAGAGGTAACGGCTGAGCTCATCGGACTTTTGCCCGATTTGCGTATTCTGGCGCTGACCATGCACGATGAGAAGGATTACCTTCTGCCTTTTCTCGAAGCCGGCGGACATGGTTATGTCCATAAATCGGCGGCGGACGCTGATTTGCTCAATGCCATCGAGCGGGTACTCGCCGGGGAGATGTTCCTCCGGCCCCCTGGAGTCCAACTTCTGGCCCAGAGCCACAAAAACCTCAAACAACAGCAATCCGCTTCTTCCGCAGTCCAGCTTTCTAAACGCGAGCGGGAGGTGCTGGGATATCTGGCGCGGGGTTATACCTACAAGGAAATCGCCGAGCTTCTCTATCTTTCGGTGCGCACCATCGAGACCTACCGGATGCGCATCATGAATAAACTGCAAATCAATAACCGTTTTGAACTGGTGGAATACGCCATTGAGCACCAGATTTTTCCGAACCGTCCCGATCGTGAAATTCCGTAAAAACCCGTACACGCATACCGGAAAAAAACAGCTGTAAAAGAGACGTGTTTTCCTGGATTTATAGCTTCCTTCTTTTCTATATAATGACCTTGGCAAGAAAGAAGTGTTCGAAATGCTGTCACAAGAGAGTATCCATAACAACATAAGGAAGAAATCCGGCAAATACATCTGCTTCCTGCTGGAAAAAAATACGGAACGCGGCAAGTATTTACGGAGGCTCCTTCAGGCCGAAAACCTGTCCGTGCTCTCTTTCTATTCACGGCAGGAGGTTTTGGAAAAGGTGAATGATACCACACAGGTCATCATTGTCGACGCCACGGATTATGGTGTGGATTATGCCGCCTTCTTTGCCGAGCTGCGGCAGAGAAGTCCTGGCATCGCCGTTGTTGCCCTCTTGGCCGACAGTTCAAGGGCCTATCGGCAGCATATGCTCTCAGGTGGTGCTGATGCCGCCTTGGCCATTGAGCGGGCTGACGAATTACTGGCTGCAGCAGTATGGCATAGCGCCCGTAAGAATACTTCGGTTTTTGCCTCCAATGATTGTGTAGAGCAAGCGAAGGAGGGAATTCAAAACGTGAAAGAGGATCTAAAGTTATTTGAACGTCAGTTTAACAGGAGAGCATTTCTTAAAGGATCCGCTGCTGCTGCGGCAGTTACCGGTGTGACGGTCGCCAGTCCGGGGAAGATGGCAACCAAGGCGCTGGCCGCTGGGGACGGGACCGCGAGCGTAAAACAGGAGCAAATTTTTTATGGTGCTTGCAGGGCTAACTGTTTTGGCGGCTGCCGTCTGAAAATTACGGTCCGCAATGGCAAGGTAGTAAAAACACAAATGGCCGAGGTTCCGGACAAACGCTACAACCGGGTCTGCGCCAGGGGATTGACTCATACTCAAATGATGTATAGTCCCGACCGGCTGAAACATCCGCTGAAAAGGGTGGGGGAACGTGGAGCCGGGCAATGGGAGCAGATTACCTGGGAAGAAGCCATTAAAACGATAACGGACACATGGAAAAAAATCCGGACGGAATTAGGAAATAATAGTATAGGATTTTCCCACGGCACTGGCAGCAACGGCGTATTGACCAATAACGGTTTTCACAGGTTGCGCAATTTGATGGAGGCCACCTGTTTTTATTGTAATTATGACAGCAATCATATAGTTACGATTGGTCAGTGTTTGGGCATTGGCCCTAATTATAACGGGAATGAAATGGCCGACCTGATAAATGCTAAAACAATTATATTTTTTGGCGCCAATATTACTGAATCGCAACCTCAGAATTGGCATTTTGTAAAGGAAGCACAGGAAAATGGCACTAAGCTCATCTGTATTGATCCTGTCAGCACAACCTTGGCGATCCGTTCCGATATTCACGTGCCAATCCGTCCGGGGACTGATGCTGCCTTGGCTATGGCGATGATGAATATCATTATAAAAAACGGCTGGACTGATGACACATTTATCAAAAAGTCTTCAGTTGGACCTTTTCTGGTAAAAGAAAGCGACGGTACTTATTTAAGGTTTAGTGACCTGTGGCCATTGCCGGAAGGAGAACAGGATGCTATTGTCGTCCGGGATAAAGATGGGAACATCGGTGTTCCCGGTAGAATTCCAGATCCTGTCATCAAAGGCAGCTATACGGTCAACGGTATCAAAGTGACAACAGCTTTTGACCTTCTTGTCAACAGGGTGGCAGAGTGGACCCCTGAGCGTACGGCGGAATTATGCGATATTCCGGTAGATCAGCTTCATGAAATTACCCGTATTTACGCCACCGAAACACCAAGCACTATTTTTACAGGGTTTGGGCCGGACCATTATGTGAATGGCAATCATGCTTATGTAGCAATATTTGCCTTGGGCATGATCACGGGTAATATCGGCAAACCGGGTGCGAGCACCGGCTGGCCTTTCAACCTGGGCTTCAACATCAATGCCGGAGCTATTTCGACTGCGCCCGGATCGCCAATCGGCCCTACATTACCTCAGGTTAAAATTCCCTATATTGTGGAAAATAAGCAATATGGGGGCAAGCCTTTGGAGCTCAGAAGTATCTATCATGTCAATACGAATCCATTGGGCAATTTCGCCGGGCGTCAGGAACTTTTGCAAGCATATGAAAAGCTGGAGCTCATTGTCGCGTCCGACTGGAGACTGACGGATACGGCTCGTTATGCGGATATTGTGCTGCCGGCTGCTCACTGGTTTGAGGTGGAAGATATTCATAGCAGCGGTCAGACAACCTGGACGGCGTTCCAGGAAAAAGCGGTGGAGCCGCCTTTTGAATGTAAGTCCGATTGGGAGATGATCCGGATGTTGGCGGAGGCGATGGGGTATGGAGAACATTGCTCCTACACCGACAGTGAAATGCTCAGAATGGCTTGCGAAGGTCCCGGACCGGAGGCATTCGGTATTTCTTACGACAAGCTGAAAAGCGAAAAAGTGGTAAGAGGGGCTCTCCCTCCCGGTAAAACGTATCTCTATGGAGAAGACGGTGTTTTCAAGACTGCAACCGGTCGCGTTCAATTTTATTTTGAAAATCCGCAGCCGGATTATCTTTATGATCCTGTAAATCAAAAGATTAATCCCGATGAAGAACGCCTGCCTTATTTTGAACCGCCACGCGAAGCATGGCCTGAAACGGTTGGAAGTTTTACCAGAAAGCCATTGGCTGAAAAATATCCTTTGGTGTATACCTCCGAGCGCAATAAATTAAAAACCCATACCATGTTTGGACATAACCCATGGTTGCTGGAATTATATCCTGAACCAATAGTTAAAGTAAATCCGCAGGACGCCCGACAACGGGGCATAGCGGACGGAGATTATGCCAAAGTATACAATGACCGGGGATACGTGGTTTTAAAAGTTGTTTTCAGCAGCGGCGTTCGGCCAGGAATGCTTGTAGTACCTAAAGGATGGCAAGCGGATCAATTTAAAGAAGGGCATTACTCCGACCTGGTGGGAAATTTGGTTGACGATTATAGGCTGAATAATAATTATTTTGATACCTTATGCGAAATGGAAAAAGTATAAAGGAGGGCTGATACATGCGTTATGGAATGGCTATTGATTTGGAGCGCTGCATTGGCTGTCACGCTTGCTCGGTAGCGTGCAAGCAAGCGAATAATCTGCCCAATAAAATTTGGTGGAACCGGGTTTTGACAGTGGGCGGCGAAGCGATGGATACAGCAATGGGAACCTATCCTAATAATAAGATACAGTTTCTGCCGGTAAACTGTCAGCATTGTGATAATCCGCCCTGCACCAAAGCCTGTCCGGTCGGCGCCACTTACAAACGGGAAGAGGACGGCATTGTTATCCAGGATTATGACAAATGCATCGGCTGCCGCATGTGTATGGTGGCTTGCCCCTACAACGCCAGAAGCTTCAACTGGAGCAAACCGGAGTATTATGTGGACTTTGCCGCCGGCGACAGCGACGCGCCTGTTCATCAGTACAATGTGGTAGAAAAATGTACCTTCTGTGCCAACCGGATTGCCCAGGACGAAGTTCCTGCCTGCATGGAGCTTTGTCCGGGAAGGGCCCGTTACTGGGGTGATCTGGACGATCCGAACAGCGAAGTGAGCCGCGCCATCAGAGGCCGCAGTTATGTTAAACTGCTCGAAGAAAAGGGTACCAAACCCTCTACCTTCTATTTAACGTAGGAAAGGGGCGAAATGACATGAGTGAAAAAGTACAAAAGAAGATCTTTACCCAACCCCTGTTTATCATCTTCGCCCTGCTCACCATAGTGGGCCTCGTCTGCTGGTTCCTGCAGCTGACCAAAGGGCTGCAGCTTACTCATCTGAACAACTACAACACCTGGGGCCTCTACATCATCGGCTTCATGATCTTCACCGGCATCGCGGCCGGCTCGCTGATCATCGCTTCCTCGGCCTATCTTTTTCCGGCCATGGCGGAATACAAGCCCTATACCCGGATCGCCGCTTTTGTGGGAGCCATCGGCAGCGTGGTAGCCGCAGGGCTCTTTATCATCGTGGACATCGGCAACCCGGAGCGGGCCTGGCATATCATCACTAGCGCCAATATCGCTTCCCCCATGTTCTGGGACACCGTGATCCTGGGCATCTATGTGATCCTTGGTATTTTCTATACCCGCCAGCTCATGGCGGTACACGCGGGACAGAAAGAAGAAAAATCTCTGAAAGCGATTTCCATCGTATCCTTTATTGCCGGGCTCTCCGTCATGGTGACCTCCTTTGTCTTTGCCCTGCAGGTAGCGAGACCGTTGTGGAACAACCCGGCGGAGCCGGTGTCGTTCTTAGCCGCTGCTTTGGTTGTCGCCTTAGCCCTCTTACTCATCATCTTTGCCATACTGAATAAAAGCGGCTATATCGACATAAGCTTGGAAAAGCTTAACAAGCTCGGTAAACTGGCCGCGGTATTCCTGTTCTTTGAGCTATTTGTTGTCCTCGGGGAAACCGCCATCGGCTTGTATGCCGGAACAGGGGAAGAAGCGGAGATCATCCATTGGCTGGTAACCGGAGAAGGGGCGCCGTTTTTCTGGATAGAGCTGATAGCGATCCTCGCCGGACTGGTGCTTCTGTTAAGCAGGAAGTCAGGAGCCTTAATCTTAGGTTCAGCAGCAGCGATCTTGGCTGTCTTTATGATCAAGTACAATCTCCTTCAGGCCCAGCTTTTGAATCCGCTGATCACTTATGCGGGGCCCCCCGGATACGGCGGCGGAGAAGGGGTCTATCTGCCCTCTTTCATTGAGATTGGCGTGGCTGTGGGCATTATCTCCCTGGGGGGACTGCTGGTGATGATTGGGTTGGATAAACTCAGCCTGGGGATAAAATCCGGTCTGAACATGTCCGGCTTAGAGCGCGGAATTAAGTCCAAACAGGCCTAAACTTTTTCTGTTTGAGGAACGCAATTTTCAGCGTTCCTCTTTGTCGTGATTTTTCACTACAGAACCTTTCCAGAATTGGGAGTATAATTATGTTAAGAATAAAAGGTGAACAGCGTTAGGAGGAAATTATGCAAAAAACAACCCAACAGGAAATGCAAACGGCGATCGCAGCCTCGGATCTCTATCAACTGCTGGCGATGTGGCTGCAGCTGCCAACCAGGGAAATTGCGGCAGGTTTGTTGAATGGAAGTCTAGCCGAGGATGTCCTGGCTATTTTTGATGAACTGGGATTTCCTGCTCACCTGCAGAAAGGTTTGAAGTCGGTATTTTCACAAATTCAGGAGGAGAGCAAAAGTCAGGAAGAGCTCTTTTCTGATTTGCGGAAAGAGTATACCCGCTTGTTCACCCACCCGAAGCAGCCCCAGATCCATATTTATGAATCCCTCTTTCTCTTTAATCCGGAAGGAGACGAGGCAAGGCCATCCCTATTCATCAGCCCGGCGGCTTTGGATGCGGAACGCTGTTATAAAAAAGCAGGCGTGGCCCGTGCCAAGGAAGTCAACGAACCCGGCGATCATATGGCAACAGAGATGGAATTCATGATGTTTCTTTATCTGCAGAAAGCTAAAGCCTTGCAGGAAGGCGACCGGACTGAAGTTGAGCGGAGAGGGAAAGAAATACAGGAGTTTTACGAGATCCATTTGCAGAAATGGGCGAAAGAATTTTTTGCCCGCTGTAGCACCTTGAGTGAGCATCCCTTTTTTAAGACGGTGGGCGAAATCGGAAGTATTTTTATGAAAGAAATGTTGCCGGCTCATTAAAGCGGTTTGCGTACGGACTGCAGAGGAGGCAGAATATGAGTATGATATTTAGCAAGGGCGCTTATATAGACATTGAAGAGAAGCGATGTTTGAATCTGAGGCACCAGGAGGTTGAGTGCAGCCATTGCCTGGGGCATTGCCCGGCGGAGGCTATTGTTTACAGCGAGGGTCATATTTATTTGGACAAAGATCGATGCAGCGGCTGCGGGTTATGCTTCAGCGATTGCCCCACCGAGGTCTTCCGCTCCAAACAATGGGATGAAAGCACGATCATCCGAGATATTGAAGACGAAGGATGGAAAGTTACCGAGTTTTTCTGCGGCAGGCATACCGCACCGTACAAAATGGATAAGGCGAAGGACCGGGGAGCCGTCCAACTGCCGGCTTGCCTCAGTGCTGTTTCCAAAGGGGCCTGGTATGAAGCGGGCCTGAAAACGGAAATAGAAATCCACCTGGACCAATGCAAAGACTGTCCTCTGGCCAAAACCATTCCGCGTTTGGAGTACAATGCCGGTATAACCGCGGAATGGCTGGAGGCCTCAGGAGAATCCCCAGCTTTCAGCTATATCCGCTTAAGCGGTCAGGGTAAAACCAAAAAGAGCTTGTTGGCCATTGAAACCGGTTTAAAGGTTACCTCCCGGCGTGATTTATTCGTATCCTTAATCAATAAAGGACAGCGGTTGGCGGGGAAAGGGACCGGCGGAACAAACACCTTCCCGGAGGAACACGATAAGAACATGCGCAACAGCTGTCTGCCGGGTTGGCAGCGGCGTCTTGGCGAAGTGCTGCAGCAAAACAGCAGCAATAAAGACAGCGCCCATCCGGCCTACTGGCCCACCATCAAAATCAATGAGCAATGTGTGAACTGCGGGATGTGCAGCCGTTTTTGCCCTTCCGGAACCTTGCAGATCACAGTTAAAGAAGGTGAGTGCAATCACCTGTTTACCAGCGGCTTCTGCCTGGACTGCCGGATCTGTCAATTGTTCTGTCCCCGGGGGGCTATAAGCAGGGACCGGGAAAAAGTCAAAAGGCCTTTTGAAGTGTTGTCCATCGCCAATAATTCAAACACGACTTGCCAGATTTGCGGGTCTGCAACCGCTCATCGCGGCAAAAATTTATGTTATTGGTGCGAGCAGGAGGCTGCCAGCGATCAGGAGCTAAAGAGTTCTTTCCGAAAAATGTTCTCAATAACGAACAATTAAATGAACCAACCCGTCCTCTGTGTTTGGTTGTTTCAGAAATAGTGCAGTATAGTCAAACTAAATGGATGATATGGCTCTCCTTCGGAGAAACTAGGAAAGTTGTTAAAACTATGCCGTTTTTGAGGAGTACTGCAGCCATGACAGGTTCAACACTCACCATTCTGCTTAGCTTTGGGACAGGGATTTTGTCCCTGGTAGGGCTTATGTCCATCTTTATCTCCATGAACAGTCAACACAATGTGCAGCGCAGCCGGGAGATCCTCTGGACCTTGGCTGCCCTGCCCTATGAGAGGAATTTATTTCATGAGAAAGGCTCGATTGGCAAGGAAGTCTTTCGCCACTTCATTATCTATGAACAAATTATCAATCAAAAGCATGGTTTTTCCAAGATTATCATCCAATTTGCACAATATGCCCTGGGGTTTTGCATCCTTATCTGGACCACTATGGGCTTTAGTCTGATGTTCTCGGAGCGCCCTCTTTTTGAAAAGATATTCATCTTCAGTGGCTGGCTTTTGACAGTTTCCTTTACCCTTTACTTTATCCTGAAAATCTTTGAGGAACTTAAAAGTACCAGTAAGGTAGGACGCCTGCCTGCTGTAGAAGAAATCGTGGATGCCGATCGTGTCAACTCAGGGATAAGCGTGGTGACATTAGCCGCCATCTCTTCCTGTATTCGCATGGTGGATTCAAGGGTCTATTTAGGTTTTCCGCTACCTTTTAAAAACCTACGCATCAATCTTTCCTTTTTCGATTCCAAAGAGGGGGGCCTTCCCGACATTGGTTCCCGTCTGACCTTTAAAGAGTGCATGGAAAGCTACACACCCCTCGACCCGGAGAAGTTTGAAATCTTGGAAGATGACTACTGCTGGTATCTGATCAAGATTCTTGATCATCATAAAAACGGACACAAAGATAGTTTGATTACTCTGGAGGTTCTAAGCCTGCAGGGCTTGGTGACCGTTGAATTCTATATCGAAGAGTTCTCTGGCCAAAAGAATACCAGCTTAAATATTTACCCCTATTCTTTTGAAGAGCGCTTTATTAATCGGGTAAGCACCTTAGATCCCTTTAGCATTAATCAAATAAAGAGTAGTACAGAAGTGAAAGAAGAAGTGAACTCTTGCTTGAATTAATGGATTTGCTATCAAACAATGTAGAAAAGAAAATTATTATAACTAATCCCATATATATTGTGTGAAACTTTTAACTAATCAGGGTTGACTTTTCTATAGCTCCTGGTGTATGGTCATTAATGTAAATCTTCGTGTTAATAAAAATTTCCAGATAGTAAAAATCTCCCCTAAGCACCTCAAGATCAATTATTTTTAAACTCAAATATTAAAACGCGACGACAATCCTCAGCATCGTATGTGAAAATAAGATCAATCACTAGTTCCCGTCGGAGATAAGCTAAGGCTTATTCTATTAAACTTTATCTAAAGGAAGGTGGTGCTGGAGGTAAAGGACGTAACAGCGGGTACCTAAAAAATATAAGGGAGGCTTAAGAATGTCTAAGGAAAAGAAAGAAGAACTGAAAAGGGAAAAACTTTCGCGTAGAGATTTCTTAAAGAACGCGGGTATTATGACTGCGGGTACGGCCGTAGGTGCCGGCTTCCTGCTCTCGGGCTGCAGCCAGGGAACACAAGGGGAAACTGCAAAACCTCAAGCTGCTGAAGCAAAGCCCTGGCTACCGGAAAAATGGGATAAGGAAACGGATGTCGTCGTTGTAGGTACTGGCTGCGGTCTAGCTGCTGCTATTGAAGCAAAAAATGCCGGATCAGATGTTATCGTCCTTGAAAAAAATGATTGGGCCGGCGGACTGTATAAAACGGCAGGGGGTCACGCCATCCTTGGTGGGACACGGATTCAGAAGGAAGGAGGAATACAGGATAGCCTGGAAGATTGGTTTGAAGATGAAATGAAAGCCAGCGGATACCGTGGGGTACCTGAGCTGATTCGTACTTATGTAGAAAGAGGACCGGAACTTATCGAATGGATGGAATCCATGGGCTTTAAATGGTACGCCACTGTGGGGAATTCTAGTCCGGAAGTTCATCGTGCCAATCGTTCCCACTATCCGGCAGCCAATCCGGGAGTATACGATGCTAAAGCCAACAATCCCATGAGTTTTGGCTTGGCCTGGACCACAGTCTGGGAAAAAAAGCTTCAGGAAATGGGTGTTCCTATCCTTTTCAAACACCGGATGAGGAAGGTTTACCGGGAACCCGGTGGTCCGGTTCTGGGGATATCCGTAGAAACTCCGGAAGGCATGATTGCTATTAAAGCCCGTAAAGGCGTCATACTTTGTACAGGAACCTGGACGGATAACTACCGCATGGCTCAGGCTTGGGACCCACGGGTCGTGGGACCGGATTGTTTTGGGGACGGAGGTACCCCGGCCGACGGAACACTGTTTGTCGACAGTGCCGGTGACGGTCATTTCGCAGCTGCTGAGATTGGGGCCGGCTTCAGCGATATGTCCTTTACTTCATACATCTATCTCTTCTATGGTTCTCGTTCATACTGGGGTTGGGAACCGCCCGATTTCAAAACAGCAGCTTATTACGCCGATGGAAAGGGAATTTCGCGTCCTGCCGCCTTCTTTGAGCGGGTTATTTTGGTAAAAAACGATGGTTCCCGTTATATTAATGAAATAGAGGGAGCGAAGAAAGCTGACCCGGCCAAAGGTGAAGCCGGCGGTCTGAACGAAAACCCTGAATGGCCCTACACAGCCAAATACCTTAGCCTGCCCCAGCCTCGAAATGTTTGGGCGATAGCCGACTCTGACAGTGCTGCAGCCTTGAAATGGCCAATTGAGGACTTGAAGAATCCGAACCCCAAGAAGGGGCTTATGTTTGATCCGGCCTGCATCGCTATCGCCGACAGTATTCCCGAATTGGCGGAAAAAATGGGTATTCCAGTTGCGGAATTGGAGAAAACCATCAACCGTTACAATGGTTTCGTCGATGCAGGCAAGGATGAGGATTTTGGCAAAACCACTCTATTCAAGATTGCCAAACCGCCTTTCTACGGGCTGAAAGCCTCCTTGATCCGTCATACCCAACGCAATGGTATCCGTGTTAATACCAAATCCCAAGTCATTGAACAGGCCGACCAACTGCTGGATACAAAGGCAAAGCAATTGATGGAAGCATTTCCATTGACCAGGAAAAAGTCATTCCTCATCTCTATGCCGCAGGTGAGTTAGGGAATGCCATGGGCTGGAGACGTCCACACGGTTCCTTGGGGAACTATGCCACCGTCGCCCGCATTGCTGGGGAGAATGCGGCCAAGGAGACGTCATGGGGGTAATGGCACATCAAGTAATTCTTGAGATTGTTGAGGCTCCCTTTACGGCAATAAATCCAGGAGCTTTTATTATTATAAAAGCCAGAGTGACTTGTCCTATGCGATGCAATTTTAAGGCCGATAAAGTCCGAATCATTAACCATGATGGAAAGGTGATTAAAGAAGCTCCACTGGTTATCCCTATGGGCACGGCCTTTGAAACGGATCCGATAGTCCTTAAAGCGCCGATCTTGGCAGGAAGCTTTACCTGGAAGGCTTGTTATTACGAGCAAGAGAAAGAAGGAATCACCCACCTGGAGACTTCGGTTCCTGTTTCCTTTACAGTAAAGCCCCTTCACATGACCGGCATAGCCATCTGGGATGTGCCCTCACCCGTAGTGGCCAAGGAAACTATGAAATTCAAGGTTGGGGTGAAATGCTCTGCGGATTGCCGGCTCACCGGTCAAGTGATCAAAGTCTATAATCACAAAAACAGGGAAGTGGCTACAGCAAAACTTGGCGATAAACCTTGGGCGGAAACTCAAGCACTCTATTGGACAGAGGTGAAATTACTGGCCCCTGATCAAGCAGGCAGCTACAATTGGCAGGTAAAATTTCCTGAGCAGGATAGGGAGACCCCACACCTGGAGACAGAGTCCTCCTTTAGTTTCAGAGTGGCGAACCCGCCTGAATGTACCGTAAATGTAAAAGTAATGGACGGGAAGGATAGGACCCCTATTCAAGGAGCTGCCGTAATACTTCACCCTTACAAGGGGGAGACGGATGAACAAGGAAAAGCCTGCTTTGAGATAACAAAAGGGGAATATCAGCTTTATGTAGGCGGGCTAAATTCCTATGAAAGCCGGCAAAGCAAAATAATTGTCCAGCAAAGCACATATATGGAAGTAGAGCTGGAGAGTTCAAACTTTATGGGAGATTAGGAAGATAGAGGAAAGAAAGTTACATAACAAAGCAGGCCTTTGAAAAATAGTTTAAGGCCTGCTTTGTTTTAGGAATCATACCAGCTATTATAGAAAAAATAAATTTAAAAGAATTGTTATATACAAGGTGTTTTTTCTTGCGATTCTTATAGAATAAATCTATACTTGTAATTATATCAGTTTTCTATATAGAGGATAATAGGGGTGGAGAACTATGAGTATGAATTTTATCAAAAAATTACCGCCGGCGGAAGAAATTATTGCCCACTTGCCTTTGAGCAAGGAGGTTACTGAACTCCGGGATAAACGAGTGGAAGAGATGAGAAAGATCCTGACCAATGAAGATCAACGATTCATGTTGATTATTGGTCCTTGCTCCGCAGATCATGAGGATCCCGTTTGTGAGTATATTGAACGATTAGCCAAAGTGCAGGAAAAGGTCAAAGATGCCATCCTGATCGTGCCCAGGATCTATACCAATAAGCCACGCACCACAGGAGAAGGCTATAAAGGAATGGTTCATCAGCCGGATCCGGAAAAAGCACCGGATATGTGTGAAGGTATTAAAGCCATTCGCCGCTTGCATATTCGCGCCGTATCGGAATTTGGGATGCCGGCTGCTGATGAGATGCTCTATCCGGAGAACTATAGTTATCTCGCAGATGTCTTAGGGTATGTTGCCATCGGAGCCCGTTCCGTCGAAAACCAACAGCATCGCCTCACGGTCAGTGGCGTTGAACTTCCGGTGGGGATGAAAAACCCCACCAGCGGCGATATTACCGTCATGTTTAATTCATTAATTGCTGCCCAAAGCGACCATTCCTTCATCTATAATGGGTGGGAAGTTGAAACCACGGGGAATCCATATGCTCATGCCATTTTAAGGGGAGCAGTAAATGCTAACGGGGAAAATATCCCCAATTACCATTTTGAAAATCTCATTCAGACTGCCCAGGAGTATGAGCGACTCGAATTAGCCAATCCAGCCATTATCGTGGATGTGAATCATGCCAACTCCATGAAGCGCTATTACGAACAGCCGCGTATTTCCCGGGAGGTACTGCTCAGTCGCAAGTACGATTCCTTGCTGAAGAAAATGATCAAAGGCTTGATGATCGAGAGCTATCTGGAGGAAGGCCGGCAGGGCATCGGGGAAAATATCTATGGGAAATCCATTACAGATGCTTGCTTAGGTTGGGAAAGTACGGAGAAATTAATTTATTTTATAGCTGAGAATGTTTAACCACCGCAATGTTTAGCCAGACTATCCCGGAACAGGCGGAGATGATGTTCTTCATCCTTGATAATACGTGCTAAGAGCGCTTGGATGTAGGGATCCTGAATCTGCTGAATATGGTTCCGGTAATTGTGGATGGCTGCTTCCTCGGCCTGGATATCGGCGCGCAGCTGGGCACAAAAATCAAAATCGTGATAACTCACATAGAGAGGGGTCCAAGGCTGCTGGCAGCCATCCCAATAGCGGGCATTTCCTCCTAAGAGCAGAATCGTTTCTCCTAACATCTCCAGATGCTTCATCTCAATGATGCTTATCCCTTCTTGCAGAGCAGCAACCTCGCTCCAAGCGGGGTGAGTATCCATCTGCATATGATGATGGACATACTGCATTATGGCGGTAAGCTCGCTGACTTGGCCGGCATAATCGTCATACAGGAGCTGGGCATAGTATGGGTTTTCGCCTAACACTTTAATTTCAGGATAAGGTTCATCCACACGGTATTTCTCATAGGACTGGGGGCGGGACTTGTCAGGAAGTTTGATGACTTGACCTGGAAAAATGAGAGTAGGGTTTTGTATCTGGGGATTAGCTTGTTGCAGCTCTTCTAAAGATAGACCATGTTTTTGCGCTATGAGGTAGAAAGTGTCCCCGGGTTGAACGGTATAGTCCATTCGCATTCCCTCCATTAGTATTCCGTAGGTAACACATCCGAGTTTGATCCTAATTATTAATGCCTATGTCAGGAATTTAAGCATTATAACTGTTGGTCATAGAAGGTGCTCTTTTAATGTCTTATGACTTGTGCTATACTTTAACTAGAATTACAACTGCATAATCACTAGGGGGGCCGAATAAGGTCGGCTGAGATAAAGGACCGAAGAATCCTTTGACCCTTAACCTGATCTGGGTAATGCCAGCGTAGGGAAGGTGGACAATAACATGCGTTTATTAGAATACAGACCTACCTGGGTCTGTATTTTTTTTATTTTACATAAGAAAGGTGTGGTTTAATTGACACAATTGGAAGAAGCAAGAAAAGGAAATGTTACTACGGAAATGGCCAAGGCGGCTGAATTGGAGGGAATTACGGGGGAGGAACTGAGGCAAAAAATCGCCATAGGTGAAGCGGTTTTACCCTGCAACATCAACCACAAGGGTCTTCAGCCCATCGCTGTCGGTAAGGGCTTATCTACGAAAGTAAATGCCAACATCGGAACTTCCGACACCTATCCGGAGTTAGCCAATGAAATGAGAAAACTGGATGTTGCTCTGGCGGCTGGTGCACATTCCATCATGGATTTAAGTACAGGCGGAGATATCGATGAAGTCAGAAGAACCATTATCCGGCACTGTCCGGTCATGGTTGGAACGGTTCCTTTATACCAGGTCATGGTGGATACGCATCAGACCGGCCGGGGCTTAGTGGAAATGACGGATGAGGAAATATTCGCCGGGATAGAAAAACATTGCCAGGATGGAGCGGATTTTATTACGGTTCACTGTGGGGTAACCTTAGAGGTCATTCAGGAGCTCAAGGAGCAGGGACGGGTGATGGATATTGTTTCCCGGGGAGGTTCCTTTATCACCGCCTGGATGCTGCATCATAAGAAACAAAACCCTCTTTTTGAGCAGTACGATCGCCTGTTAAAGATTGCATTAAAGTATGACGTTACTTTGAGTTTGGGAGATGGCCTGCGGCCAGGTTGTTTAGCCGACGCCACAGACGGTCCCCAAATCAAAGAGCTGATCACTTTGGGGGGCTTGGTCAAACGGGCCCAGGAAGCAGGAGTACAGGTTATGGTGGAAGGCCCCGGACATGTTCCCTTAGATCAAATTAAAGCAAATATGCAGTTGGAAAAAACCCTCTGCCATAATGCCCCTTTCTATGTCTTAGGCCCTTTGGTTACCGATGTTGCTCCAGGATATGACCATATTACATCTGCCATTGGGGGAGCCATCGCGGCTTCCAGCGGTGCGGACTTCCTCTGTTATGTAACCCCTGCTGAGCATCTTGGCTTGCCCACGGAAGAGGATGTTAAGGAAGGGGTCATTGCCGCCCGTATCGCGGCTCATGCAGCAGACCTGGTTAAGGGGGTTAAAGGGGCTTGGGAATGGGATCTGGAAATGGCTAAAGCCCGCAAGGCTCTGGATTGGACAAAACAAATCGAGCTTTCCATCGATCCGGAAAAAGCGGGGCGAATGCGAAAGGAAAAAAATGAAGACAACCAGGAACGCTGCACTATGTGCGGCAAGTTCTGCGCCTATCAATTAATCAGCGACTATATGGGAACCCCTTTTAAAGGATGTTAAAACGATCTTTTGAAAATCAATCTTAATGAAAGAAGGAGAGAGTTATGAAAGAAAAGTTGATAGAAGCTCTTCAAGCCGTCAAACAAAAAACTCCCTTGGTCCATGCTATTACCAATGTTGTTACAGTCAATGACTGTGCCAATAGTTTGCTGGCCATTGGAGCATCCCCTGCCATGTGCGAAGCAGTGGATGAGGTGTTTGAATTCAGTCAGATTGCCAGTTCCCTGTATCTGAATTTCGGAACGTTTACCCAGGAACAGGAAATGGCAGTCTATCTGGCTACCCGGGGAGCGGATTTAAAAGGGATTCCGGTGATCCTTGATCCCGTAGCCTGCGGCGCCATTCCCCGTAAAAAAGTGACGATTGAAAGATTGCGCCATTTTGGCCGGTTTACGGTTATTAAAGGAAATTTGGGCGAGATAAAGGCTTTGGCCGGGCTGGAAGCCAGGGTCAGAGGGGTGGATTCTCTTGATGAAGGAAAGGATGGTCTGGAAGCTTGTCAAAGTCTGGCCAGAGCGTACGGGTGCGTAGTAGCCGCTACGGGCAAGGTGGATATCATTACTGACGGAAAAAATTCCTGTTTTATTAAAAATGGAACCGAGATGCTGACCCGGATTACTGGGGCAGGCTGTATGGCGGGGGCGTTGGTGGCTGGTTTCTGCGGGGCTTATAAAGATGCTTTCTGGGCAACGGCAGCGGCCTTGATGACCATGTCTCTGGCGGGAGAATTGGCCCAGGAAACATCCGGTGGGGTACTGCCGGGAACTTTCCGGGCTCACTTGATTGATCAAATCAGCCTGGTGGATGGGGAACTGATGGAGAAAAGAGGGCGGGCGCAATGGCTGTAGATTATAGCCTTTATTTGGTCACGGACCGAATTTTAGTAGGGTCGAAAGATTTTTTACTGTCCCTTAGAAAAGCTTTGGAGGGTGGAGTGACCTTGCTCCAACTGCGGGAAAAGGAGGCGAATTCTCGGGATTTTTATGAAATTGGGTTAAAAGTAAAAGAGATGGCAGCTGAGTTCCGGGTACCTCTGATCATCAATGATCGGGTGGATCTGGCCCTGGCCCTGGATGCCGATGGGGTGCATATAGGTCAAAAGGATCTCCCTATCGAAGTGGTCCGAAACATGATCGGCTCCGACAAAATCCTCGGCTATTCTGTTTCCAGCCTGGAAGAAGCACTCTGGGGGGAGAGGCTGGGAGCGGATTATCTGGGGGCCGGCCCGGTCTTTCCGACAGGGAGTAAAAAGGATGCTTCAGAGGCAATCGGTTTAGCAACCCTTAAAAAAATCAAAGACAGTGTCAATCTTCCGGTTGTCGGCATCGGCGGCATCGGACCGGCAAACCTCAAGGAAGTGAAAGAGACAGGGATTGACGGCATCTCCATAATTTCAGCAATTCTAAGTCAGGAGGATCCTTATGCTGCCGCAAAGGGTTTGGGGGATTTATGGAAGAGCAGGGAGATCAATGAATATTGAAAAGAGGAGGGATCGGGTTGAAAAATCTTTTAACCATTGCCGGCTCGGACTCTAGCGGCGGAGCGGGTATCCAAGCGGATTTGAAGACTTTTTCTGCCTTAGGGGTTTATGGGATGAGCGTCATAACCGCGGTGACCGCTCAAAATACTCTGGGGGTGGATGAGGTCGCCGAGATAGGACGGGATATGGTTAAAGCTCAAATCGACGCAGTTTTCAGGGATATCCCGGTGCATGCCGTAAAAATAGGAATGGTGTCCAATCCGGAGATCATCGAACAAATCGCCCTATCATTGAAAGAATGGAAGGCCTCCAATATTGTCGTCGATCCGGTAATGATCTCTAAAAGCGGTTACTCTCTTCTAAAACCGGAGGCTGTGGCAACTCTGAAGCAGGAATTGATCCCCATGGCCCGGGTCATTACGCCTAACCTGCCTGAAGCCTGCTGCCTGCTGGATATTGAAGCCCTAGCTGAGGAGGGTATGGAGCTTGCTGCTCGGGAGCTCCATCAATTAGGGCCAGATAGTGTTCTTATTAAAGGAGGACATTTAAAAGGAGCTGCCAACGACCTTCTTTTTGACGGAGAGGATTTTTCCTGGTTTAAGGCACCCCATTTAAACCAAAAGCATACCCATGGCACCGGATGTACCCTTTCATCAGCCCTTGCGGCTCATTTAGCCTTGGGCTATGATCTAAAAACAACTGTACAAAAATCAAAAGATTATCTTTTTGGAGCCATCGAGCACGCCCTTCCCTTGGGGCATGGTGTTGGGCCGGTGCACCATTTTTATCGAATAGCTTATCGGTAGACTGGAAGGATCATCACCATAAAGCCTACAGACCAAAGTCCGATTTTGGACCGAGGTCTGTTTTTTATTGACTTGGTGTTATCCGCTTTGTTTGCGGATAGAATAGGAGTGAATCCTTGATTTTATATTTCCGGTAGATGAGGTAAGCCAATGCCTATAGTAACTCTCTCCGATGGAAAGCTCCATTACTTGGATCGTGGAACAGGTAAGCCCCTTGTCTTTATTCATGGACTTGGAGCGAACCTGAGCTTCCATGACCCGCAAATTGAGTTTTTCAGTCGGACTCACCGGGTCATTTGCCCTGAGTTACGGGGCAATGCCCGGTCCAGCAAACTCACCGGCCCTATCCACAAGATCCTGGACATCCAGTGTCAGGATGTGGCAGCCTTAATGGAGCATTTGGGTATTGAGCGAAGCGTTTTGGCGGGCACGTCTTACGGCGGTGTCTTATGTTTTAACTTTGTTCTTCGTTATCCTGAGAAGGTTTCCGGGTTGATCATTGGGGATGCTCTGGGAGACACTCAAATAAGCAGCTTCAGGGAAGCTCTTCTTATGTTCGTGCAATACATAGGGCTATGGGGGCTTTACCTCCCCAAGCCCTTGCTGATTTCTATGGTGAAGCATCAATACAAACAATGGCCTTATGCACGGGACCATGTGGTGAACTTTGTCAGAGGTATGCGACGGACAGAATTTCTGCTTCAGCTTTTGGCAATGAATCGAATTGATTTTTCTCCTTATCTTAAGCAAGTAAGTTGCCCTGCCTTGGGAATTGTAGGAGAGCAAAATAAAGTGGGGGTGGGCTGGATGAAAAGTGCTATGAAGGAAATTCCTCACTCTTCCCTGGAAATCGTTCCTCATTCCTTGGATCCTACGAATCTGTGTCAGCCCGAACGATACAACTATTTAGTGAAAGAATTTCTGGAAAGACTGAACTATATATAAATGAGAGGGAAAGCTATCCATCTTCCTATGTCGTAATAAAATTATAGAATGATAACATTTATCATTTGGCTAGCGGAGATTTTTGTGCTAGGATAATTATGTCAGCGGTTTTGGAGGTTTATTGCCAGACCAGGGGAGCTGTACCAGGATTCTTTTCTAGATACGACAACGATTAGCAGAAAGAGTGGAGTTTCGAAGTGACTATTTTTAAGCGTTTTATCAGCTACTACAAGCCCTACCGAGTGCTTTTTTACACGGATATGCTGTGTGCAATCATCGTATCCGCCATTGATTTGTCCTTTCCCATGATTCTAAGCTATTTGATCAACAGGGTATTTACTCAGGGGCGGGAAGTTATTCTGGACACAATCCTTGCGGTGGGTATAGCCCTATTGGCTATGTACATCATCAAATATTTTTGTCAGTTTTTTATCGTTTCCTACGGACATATCATGGGTGCAAAAATGGAAACGGATATGCGGCGGGATCTGTTCACCCATCTGCAGAAATTATCCTTCTCCTATTATGACAAACGCAATACGGGAGAGCTTATGTCCCGGCTGGTTGCGGATTTATTCGATATCTCGGAGTTAGCTCACCACGGACCCGAGAATCTCTTTATATCGATTTTAAAAATTGTCGGTTCCTTTGTTATCTTAATGACCCTTAATGTCCAAATGACTCTTGCACTCTCGATTGTAACCCTTATTATTATTGTTTTCAGCCTCTATAAAAATAAAGTAATGCAGCCCATCTTCAGTGATAACCGTGTCAAAATCGCCAAGGTGAATTCCAGTGTTCAAGATAGTCTGGCGGGAATTCGGGTGGTCCAATCCTTTGCCAATGAGGGGATCGAGAAGAAGAAATTTGCCCGAAGCAATGAAGCTTTCCTCGAATCGAAAACAGGAGCCTATAAGGTCATGGGCGGGTTCCACGCCTGGAACTCCTTCTTTGAAGGGCTGCTCTACATCGTGGTGGTCGTCACAGGGGGCATTCATATTGCCAACGGGACCTTAAGGGCTTCTGATCTGGCGGTGTATATTCTTTACATCAATATCTTTATTAATCCGATTGATGTTTTGATCAACTTTACGGAGCAATTCCAGAAGGGTTACGCGGGCTTTAAGCGCTTTGTAGAGGTTCTGGAGACCCACCCGGATATTAAAGATGAACCTGGGGCAAGACCTTTAACCCAGGTCAAAGGGGATATTGAGTATCAGAATGTCTCCTTCCGCTATGATGAGGAGGAATCCCATGTTCTCAATCAGGTCAGTCTGAAGATCAAAGCAGGTGAAACCATTGCCTTGGTAGGTCCTTCCGGCGGTGGGAAAACCACTCTGTGTTCCTTATTGCCGAGATTTTACGAAGTGACTTCCGGAACCATAACCATCGATGGTCAGGATATTCGTAAGGTGAATCTGGCCTCCCTGCGCAATGCCATCGGGGTAGTCCAACAGGATGTTTACCTGTTTGATGGAAGCATTAAGCAAAATATCGCCTATGGTAAAGCGGGAGCCACCGATGAAGAAATCATTGAGGCAGCGAAAAAGGCCAATATCCATGAGTTTATTACATCTCTTGAAGAGGGTTATGACACCTATGTCGGTGAGCGGGGAGTAAGACTTTCCGGCGGTCAAAAACAGCGACTGTCCATTGCCCGGGTTTTCTTAAAGAATCCTCCCGTCTTGATACTGGATGAAGCCACCTCAGCCTTGGATAATGAGAGTGAACGCTATATTCAAAAATCTCTGGAGGAGCTGGCTCAGAACCGGACCACGATTGTTATTGCTCACCGTTTAAGCACGATTCGCAATGCCGATGAAATTATCGTAATCACAGATGAGGGAATTAAAGAAAGAGGAAATCACCAGGAACTCCTAGAAATAGATGGAATATATAGCCATTACTACAGAATGCAATTTGAGGGATTGGAAGAATGATTCCTCTGCACGATGTTTGCTCGGGTCGTGTAGCTTTACGCACAACGCTCACTCCATAGCTCCAGGGCTAGTCAACTCGCTTTCTTAACAGTCGAGCCAAACCCCTGGGTAGTACCTGATGTGAACCGGTGGCTCGTCTAAGTTAAGAAAGCCTCGCTGACCTAGACCGCCCCTCCGCTAAATTCGTTCGCTCTTGTGCGTAAAGCTACGCTTGGAGGTCTTTTTAGCACTTCTTTTTTTCAGAGTGGAAATTAGTTATTGCAGCTGAAGCAAAGTTTAAACTAAAAAAATAAGAGAGCGGGGAATATAAGATGGAAGATATCGGAGGAGAGCAGCGGTATGACCAATCTCCAGTCAAGAAGCTTGCCATTTTAACAGGGGGCGGAGACTGCCCTGGGTTGAATGCGGTGATTCGTGCCGCTGTAAAAACAGCTTGCCATCGTGGCATAGAGGTTGTGGGGATTCAGGATGGTTTTCGGGGGGCTGTGGAAGGGGATTTCCGCCCCTTAGGACCTAAGGACGTCTCCGGTATTTTACCCCGGGGAGGAACTATTTTGGGAACCACCAACCGGGATAATCCTTTTGCCTATCCCACACGGGTCGGAGAAGAGCGGCAGACCCAGGATCGTTCCGATGAAGTGATGGAGAGGTTTAAAGCGGAAGGAATTGATGCCCTCATCGCTATCGGAGGAGACGGAAGCTTAAGTATCGCTTTGGAGTTTGCCAAAAAAGGGCTTAATGTGGTAGGTGTTCCCAAAACCATCGACAATGATCTGATGTGCACGGATTTGACCTTCGGCTTTCAGACCGCTGTGGCCACTGCACAGGATGCTTTGGACCGGCTCCATACGACAGCCGAATCTCACCATCGCATCATGATTTTAGAGGTCATGGGACGATATGCCGGTTGGATCGCTCTCTATGCCGGGGTGGCAGGGGGAGCGGATGTCATCTTAATTCCGGAAATTCCTTATCAGCTTGAGAGTATCGCCAAAGCTGTCCAGGGACGAGCCCGTCTGGGGAAACACTTCAGCATCATTGTAGTGGCTGAAGGTGCGAAACCTCACGGGGGAGAAATGGTTGTGGAACGCACTATGCCAGGGAGAACGGATCCTATTAAATTGGGTGGAATCGGGGCAAAGCTGGCAGCGGATTTAGAGAAGATCACCGATATGGAGACCCGGGTAACTGTGCTGGGGCATTTGCAGCGGGGAGGTTCTCCCATCGCTGTGGATCGGGTTCTGTCCACACGCTATGGGGTGGCTGCCGTCGAAGCCGCTTTGGATGGTGATTTTGGCATGATGGTGGCATTGCAGGGACAAGATATCGTTAGAGTGCCTATGGCAGAAGCCGTTCATAAGCTCAAGAAGGTGGAGATTGACGACCCTGTCTTAAAAGCTGCACGAAGCATGGGTATCGAATTTGGCGATTAAAGCTAGTCGGGAATTTAGGTTAGAGAGATCTATTGCAGGTATTTAATGGAGGGATTGGCTTGACCACAGTGGCATTGATCATTGCCATTCTGCTGTTTATCCTAGGTTTATTAGGCACTGTTCTGCCCATTTTGCCGGGGGCTATTCTCATTTACGGCGGCATGTTGATTTATGGGCTGATGACAGGATTTGCAACCCTGGATTTTAGCTTCTACTTTATCCAGGGTCTCGTCTTTGCTTTTATATTTCTGGTGGATTATCTGGCTACTGCCGCAGGAACACGCCGCTTTGGCGGAAGCAAGCAAGCAGGCTGGGGAGCAGCCGCGGGGATGATTGTCGGGCTCTTTTTTGGTCCCCTGGGAATCCTTGTCGGACCTTTTTTGGGTGCTGTGGGGGCGGAATTGCTGCGTAAAACAGAGTTTAACCAGGCAATCCGCGTAGGCTTTGGTACCTTAGTAGGACTCCTGGGAGGAACAATCATCAAGCTTGGTGTGGAAATCCTCATGATCATTTACTTCTTTATTAAAATTTAAGGGTAAAGTCCGGCCAGCTGAGGCCGGATTTTTAATGGTCCAAAGGCTCAAAAACGGTAGCTTTAATGACCTGGAAGGTAAAAGTTAATAATTGTCAAAGATAAAGGTCAAATATGGTCAGAAATCAATATTGAAGTTTTTGGGTAAAAAGTTTACACTAATATCAGAGAAGGTCAGAAACGTATATGCAGAGGTGTCTTCTATGTAAAATTTAATTTCCGTGCCACGAGTCATTTCCTTTACCAGAGTTAAAGAAGAAGAGATTAAAGCCAAATATGAAGATGGGGTACTCCAGGTAACCCTGCCCAAAATGGAAACATCTGCACCGAAGAAACATCAAAATCGACATTGACTAAGGGAGGACGCACAGTTCCCCTTTTCACCATATTATGGAGTGAACACCCGCTGATGAATACCCAAGGAAAGAAACTATTAAACTAGGGAATGAAGGGAGGGGATGTCCTTTGCAATATAAGGATTATTATCAAATTCTTGGTGTGGAGAAAAAGGCAACTCTCGAGGAAGTCAAAAAGGCTTATCGAAAGCTCACCAAAAAGTATCACCCGGATATTAATCCGGGCAATAAGGAAGCTGAAGAAAAGTATAAAGAGATCAATGAAGCCTACGAAGTCCTCGGAGATCCTGAAAAACGAAAGAAATATGATAGCTTTGGCAATGAATTCAACTACCAGAACGGCTATAATTTTGACCCCTCCCAATTTGGATTCGGGAATGGTCAGTTTGAATTCAAGACCACTGGAGGAGGCAATTACAGCGATTTCTTCAACCTCTTCTTTGGAGAAGGGGGCTTGGATTTAGGTAACCTCTTTGGTCAAAAAGATCCCCGATTCCGGGGAACACGTTCCCAGTTTGTTTATCCAGGAGAGGATGTTGAGTCGGAATTGCGCATTACCCTGGAAGAAGGCTTTCAAGGCGCCGAAAAACAGATATCCCTGAGAGGCAGGACCGAGCAGAAAAGTCTCTCAGTGAAAATTCCCAAGGGGATCAAAGAAGGAGAAAAGATTCGGCTCAAAGGACAAGGTGAACAAGGGGTTAATGGGGGAGAGAATGGAGATTTATATCTAACCCTTCGTTTTCATCCTCATAGTCATTATTCTCTGGAAGGGATTAATCTCACCACAACCGTTGATATTCTCCCTTGGGATGCAGCCTTAGGGTCCGAAGTTACGGTGAAAACCCTGGACTCTACAATCAAAGTCAGAATACCTTCCGGGATACAAACGGATAATAAGATTCGTGTCGCCGGAAAAGGGTATATCGATCGGAACGAGACGCGGGGGGACCTCTATATTAAAGTGCGAATAATTAACCCAAGCTCCATTAGTCCCGAAATGAAGAGCCTGTTTGAAAAGTTAAAGGATCTATCCTAGGAGCAATAATCGGTGATGTTCTTACTGGATATAATTAATAGGCGTATCCTCTTTAATTCCGTAGCACTGTTTCATAAAGTAGGGCATATCATTCCAATTCCCTAGATTATAACCATAATAACTTGGAGGCACCTTTTTCAGGAGGAGCTCTCCTTTTTTTTCTCCCTCATGATATTGTTTTATGGCCTCCAGATTATAGTTCTGCGGAATGGAAGCTTGATAGTAGCCGTGAAGAGTAGTGCCGAAAACCATAACAGAAATAAGGCAGAAAAACACACCCAAACCGACTTGAATAAGCTTTATCCCGCTCCCGGAACCTTCTTCTCTAAACATTGAGTAGAGATAATGAATAAGTGCAAGGCCAAAGATCACACCTCCGGCAAGGGCGGGGAGTTTCTCCTGAAGGCTTAAGGTCAAGAAAAAGAAAGCCAGAGATAAGTAAAGGGTATTCCGACGGAAAGCCAGGACTGAATAGAAGATAAAGACACTGAATAAGAGCAGTGAAGGAAACATGACCTTATAGGTTGCTGCAAATCGGGCATCCACAACGATCAGCATGATTTGAGCCCCTAGGGCATTGATGGTGTTGAAGAGCAGAAAAGGGTAATCCTTTTTTATCAGCATGATAACCGAGATATAGACTAAGGCAGAGAAATAGAGAAAAACAAAGGCAATAATACTTAACCCGTAAAAAGAATGAAGATTTTCATGAGTAAGATCAAAAGGAATCTTCTTGTACAAAAGAAGGTAGATATATCCGGTCAGGGCCGCGCATAAAAGAATGGCAATGGAGCGATTGAAGATGCGTTGTTTTCGACACATGGGTTCGCAATACCATGTCTCCGCTGAAAAGTGTTTTTCTTGAGCAGAAGAAGTTTCAGACCGGAATTCAGATCCGGCGGTTCTTGACCATTCTGAAGAGGAGAGAGTCGCAGCTACGGATGGGGGGTCACCGGCTGGGGAGCCGGGACGGGAAAAGGCAAAAAGCCAAAAGATACAGCTAAGGCTGATGAGCATTACAAAGGGAGCCGCAGGTAAAGAGAAAATATTCGTCTTGATTAGTTCGGTTATGACATCTGTAAGAACTACCTCATTACCGGCAGTCCTTTCCCAGACTAAACGCTTTAAAGAACCGTAGCTGACCAGTATATACCCTAAGAACATGACTCCATAGAGGGGAAGAAACGTTCTAAAGGGCAGCTTTCTGCGGATAAAGGAAAGATAAACAGAGATCATGACAGTAAAGCCGATTCCGATCATTCCTACCTGCTGAGTGGAGGAGCCGACAAAGAAGGCCAGAGCAATAAGCAATAACTTTTTACTTAGGCTTCTGGAACCTATCCGGGTGTAGAGCAGATAAGCATATAATAGAACAAGGGCCATGGGATAGAGATAATTAAAAGCACAGGCAGCATAATAAATTGTTATATGGGCAATTTTTAGGGGCAAAAAGAGAAAGAATAAGACAGCGCAGAGCAGGGCAATCCAGAGGGAAGGATTGTCCTTTTTCTTATGGAGAGAGGATTCGGAGAAGGTGGCCATTTTGGCCAGGATATAGACTACCGACATGAGTATAAGGGGATTGAGGATACGGAAAAACTCGATTTGCGGTTTAAGAGCCAAGACCATTGCTCCGCCGATCCAGACCCGTCCATTGGAATTCAATTCATCAAGCAGAGCTTCTGGAAGGTAATTCAGCCCGTATTGAGCATCCCGGCTGTAGTATAAATCATCGGCATAAAGGAAAATGTAACGATGAATCCAGAGCATGGCGAAAAGAAAGACCAGGAGAATCAGCCAGTCTCTCTTTGAACATCTGGAACTGGATTTTAGATAAGCATATAGATTCTTAAACAAGATATCACTCCAATGAAGGCTGTTGTTTAAAAAAGCAGGTAATACGTCAATAATTTAATTAGAATAATTTTCAACCTGTTTTATATGATTGTTTTTTGGGGGCAGTTCATTGATTTCCATAATCCTACCCGTATACAACGAAGAAAAACAAATATATGTCAATGTCCAAAGGATCCGCTCTATTTTATTAAGTGAAAAGATAAAGCATCAGTTCGTTTTGGTTGACGACGGGTCTACGGATGGTTCGTGGTCAGAGCTGCAGCGATTAGCCGAGGACTTCGATAATGTACTCCTTCTCAAATTCAGCAGGAATTTCGGTAAAGAGGCAGCTTTATGTGCAGGATTGGAGGCCGCGGCAGGGGATGCTTGTGTCACCCTCGATGCGGATCTTCAGCACCCTCCCGAGTACATTCCGGAAATGGTCCGTCTCTGGCGGGAGGAAGGGTATGAAGTGGTAGAGGGAATCAAAGCCACACGTGGCAGAGAAACGGTTTGGGGAAAAATAACCGCCTTGACCTATTACAGATTGTTTAATACAGCTACTGGAATTAATCTAACCAATGCTTCGGATTTTAAACTCTTAGACCGCAAAGTAGTGGAAGCTTGGAAAATGCTTAAGGAGACGGACACCTTTTTCCGGGGCATGTCGGCTTGGTTAGGGTACAAACGAATCCAGATTCCCTTCCAAGTTCAAGAGCGAAGGGAAGGTCAATCCAAGTGGTCCTTGCCAAATTTATTTAAACTTGCTATTGATTCCATAACCTCCTTTAGCTCCATGCCTTTACAAATCATCACCGGACTTGGGTTAGGGCTTTTGCTTTTTGATGTGGTCTTAGTTGGTCAGACTCTCTATATGAAGTTTAGCGGTCAAGCCTTTACCGGATTTACGACCGTGATTATTTTAATTCTGGGTATCGGCAGTTCGATCATGATCAGTCTCGGCATTATTGGGATCTATATCTCAAAAATTTATGACGAAGTCAAAGGAAGACCCCGCTATATTATCTCCGAACAGAGAAAAAGTGTAATCAAAACGATTCGCAGGAGAATTCAATAATAGAGAGGCCTGGGAGGGGAAGACCATATTTATCAAGTACATTATTGTCGGTGGCTCTACAGCGCTCCTGGAGCTATTGCTCTTTCTCGGGTTGCGAAGGGGAATCGGGGTGGATGTGATTTCAGCCAATATTATAGCGATGGGAGTTGCCACGGGAGTCAATTTTCTGATGAACAGGAATTGGTCCTTTCGCAGCAGTGCAAAGCTTGGGCGCAGTTTTATCTTGTATGTTTCGCTGATCGGATTCAATATGATCGTTACCACCTGGATGATTACCCTTCTAATGAGTTGGGGCGTGGTTGATTTTTGGGCAAAATTTTTTGTGATGGGTGCAGCTGCGGCTTGGAATTTTATCCTCTATAGGAAAGTTGTTTTTGCTTGAACAGCAAAGCACCGGCGAGTCAATACAATTTGCCGGTGCTTTAAGTTTTTGTCGGTGGCACTCAATGTCCTGTTGACACACGTGCATATCCAATTAGCACAAAAATCACTCATTTCTTGTTTTTCCTCTTTTTTCATTGTACCATAAGATAAATGAAAATCGCTTAGTGAAGATAGATAAAGAACTGGGTTTTAATGCCGTGTTTTCTGGTTGTTATATGTTTGTTATAAGATATCTACTGACGAGGAGGGAAAATGTGAACGAAAGTATACTCATTATAGAAGATGAAGTGGGAATAATTAAAATGCTAAAACGATTGTTAGATAAGGAAGGATTTCAAAAAATATGCCAGGCCGAGTCGGGTGCTGAAGCATTGAAAAAGGTTAGAGAACATAGGATTGATCTGATATTGCTTGATGTCATGCTACCTGATACAAACGGTTTTGATTTGTGTCAGCAAATTAGAGAAATATCGGATGTTCCCATTATCTTTTTGACTGCACGTACCACCGATATTGATAAATTAATCGGCTTTTCTATGGGTGGGGATGATTACATAACGAAACCTTTTAATCCCCTTGAAGTCGCTGCCCGAATCAAGGCCATTCTACATCGTCAAAGAAAAACAATGCCAGAGATGGTACAGCTGTTTCGAACAGAGCGTTTCGTTTTGCATTATGACCAAGCTAAGTTAATTGTGGAAGGAAAAGAAGTAAATTGCCCGGCTAAGGAGTTTCAATTACTTAAATTCATGTGCCAGCATCCCAATCAGGTTTTTAGCGTTGATCAACTATATGAAAAGGTTTGGGAAGATTACAGTATTGTGGGAAAAGAAAATACGATTATGGTCCATATAAGTCGCCTACGTCAAAAAATCGAAAAAGATCCTAAACATCCGGAGTATTTAAAAAATGTGAGGGGATTGGGTTACATGCTAAGTAATGAAAACCAAAGGAGTCCCCAATGAAATTAGAAACCAAAATTTCATTGATATTAATAATTATCTTTTTAATCATAGGCGCTATTTTTTTATTACGGGATTTTCAGCCCTTAACTTATTGAACATCTCTTTGGGAATTAATGGGTTGGTGACATATGTTTTATTCCCACTACTATTCATTGGAATGCTTATTCTGATTGGACTTGTTATTGACCGCCAAATCAGGAAGCCTCTTTTCTTTTTTATACGCTGGATTGATCAATTATCACTTGGGGTTTTTAAAATGCCTAATACAATAAAGAATTTTCCCTTAAATAAGATGAGGTTTAGCCTGTTTTTGGAACTTAAATCAAAGCTTGATGGTTTAACATATCAACTCAACGCAACAGAGAAAGAACGAAAAGAACTTGAAAAAACTAGGAGGAACTGGACCTCTGGAGTGACACATGACTTAAAAACGCCGTTATCATACATTAAGGGTTACGCAGCCATGCTTCGCTCCGAACATAAATGGAATGAAGAAGAGATTAAGGAATTTGCTAAAATTATTGAAGAAAAATCATTGTATATGGAGCAGTTAATTGATGATTTAAGTGTTGTTTATGAGTTTGATAAAATGCAAATCCCTTTGGATTTACGCACTATAAATCTGGTCACGTTTGTAAAAAATGTTTTGGAAGATCTCCGTCAGTATCCGATGGCTAATGACTATCCTATTCATTTAAACGTCAAGGATGAAGGTGATATTTTATTATCTTTTGATCAGACATTATTAAAGAGATCATTAGAAAATTTCATTATGAATGCTATTTATCATAACCCCCATGAAACAACGATTACTGTCTCCATAGAAACAAGAGAAGGTTCAACCTTAATAGAAATTAAAGACGATGGCATCGGAATGGATGATAAAACAATTCAACAATTATTTAATCGATATTACCGAGGGACGACGACGGACAAGTCCCATCTCGGGTCAGGGTTGGGAATGTCCATTGCTAAACAGTTTATTGAAAAACAAGGGGGGCAGATTAAAGTCGAAAGTGAGCCGAATAGAGGAACGAAGATAAAAATTTTATTCCCTTTATAAAATTAAGGTTCCGTTAAGACACCATTTCAATGGTGTTTATTTTTTTGCCCTATACTAGGTTTAGAAACTAATTGTTCGCGGTGGGCCATTCATTACTAAATGGGAAGGAATGAAACAAATGGAAAAACCTTTATATAAGCAAAAAAGGAAAGACCTGAATCAAATTATCAAAGGGATGTTCACTATGCTGGAAATGTTCTCAACAGATGTTGAATTAGGTGGGTGGTGCAGATGTTAATTGAAGCTCAAGACATTTCAGTAGCAATTGGCGGGCGGCTTGTGCTTGACGGTGAGTCCCTTCGTTGCAAGCCCGGTATTATGACAGCTCTCGTTGGCGCGAGTGGATCTGGAAAGACCACACTCCTACATTGCCTCGGATTGTTGCTCCCGGTGGATAAAGGAAGCATCCTGATTGACGGGAAAGATGTCACAAGGTACGGTACCGCAGCACGACGTCGGTTCTGGCGCGATCACGCGGCATTCGTACTTCAGGATTATGGAATTATGGATGAGGAGTCGGTTGCCTTCAATATCACTATGCAGGCAAGCGTCATTGGAAGACGTGTCTCGGGAAACAAAGAACAGTTGATACAATCACTCGAACAGACAGGTCTTAAAGGTAGGGAAAATGAATTGGCCGGGCACCTGAGTGGAGGCGAGAAACAGCGTCTTGCTTTATCTCGTGCCATTTACAAGGATGCCGACATCCTGTTTGTTGATGAGCCAACTGCTTCACTGGATGCAACTAACCGGCGTATGGTCATCGAACTGCTTGAGGACTTCGCTGTGCGTGGCCGGACGGTCATTGTGTCAACACATGATTCCGAGATGATCGATGCGTGCAGCGCCATTCATCAGGTTGGTTCCGAAGCTCGTCACATTAACTATAGAACACAAGGAGGATACTTATGAAATCAACGTCTAAGATTATTATCAGTGTCATTGTTGGCTTACTCTTGTTAGTTGTAGCATTTGCGTTTATAAATGGTTGGATAACGGCATCACCAAAAGACACCCACCCGCCATGCGACCAGCTACCGACTGTTACGGAGGTCACTGCTGCTTTGGACAATCACGAAAATCTCGCCAAGGAAATAGAAAAGCTGGGAGATGGGATTAAAGTGGAAGTGGGCAAGCCGTGTCCGGATCATCAGGAACGTGGGCTCGTCTTGGTGAGATATGATTCGAAATCCGAGCGTGATGCCATAAACAAACTGCTTTCCCGCAGTGAAGGATTTGGGGTTCCAGTTCATTTGGAGAAGCGCTAACGCAAGCTTTCAACTGGTTAGCCCCAAAATTGTCTCCCGCATTTAAAAAGAAAGAGGGGTGAAAAAGAGAGATGAATATGTATAAACGTATCATAGTGGCTGTTTCGGTAGCGTTGTTTACTTTACTTGCACTGTTGGCCGCAATCATTACCGACCTAAATGATCGAGACTTCCCACAGGCTATTGGGAGCGAAAGTAGGCTTAATATTAGCTTCAACGAATCGGGGTACTCTATCACTGAAGCGTTTTCGAAGTTAGAAGAACTTGATACACGCCTAAAGCTTGGACTGGTCAAGATCGCCCCAGATCTGGCCAGCGAAGGAGATGGCCAGATTTTTGCAACGCTTAACGATGATGGGCTGCCCGATAAATTTACTTGGTTTAGTGGCGACGATACAGGCAAAATTGTTGGCAAAGATCGGCTTGCCAATTCCTATCCCGATGGGTTATATCTTGTGACTGGCAATACTGCTCGTTTGAATGAGTTTGCGGACACCCTGAATGATGCGGGGGTAAAGGTTAGCCGCAGGGATGCCTCAATCTTGGATAGTCTTGTATTCGTGGTGCAGGAAAGAGGATTTACTACCGCAATTCTTGCATCGCTTGCGCTGATTTCATCGCTTGCACTGTTCTGGTTGTCAGTGAGGGCGCGGGGACGTGCACTTCAGGTTCTGGGCGGGTCTCCGACTATGCGGATTCAGATGCAGGACCTCACAGAGTTTGGTGGGGCGCTCTTTGTTTCAGCGGGGACAGTGGCTATGGTTGCAGCAATCTATGTGGGTGTTTTTCATGGCTGGATGTACGTCAGTACCTTCCTCAAAGTACTGATTAGTCTTCAAGTCGTTGTTATTGCCATATCCATACTTGCTGCACTTATTATGTCAGCCTCTGTGTGGCCGAGTGCTGTCATGCTTGCCACTAGACAACCGGCTGTAAAAAGCCTGCGTTCGGTGGCGATTGTGATCCAGGTGCTAACGTTCGTTTTAGTGGTGGCTTTTGCTACCCCTGCTTGGTCTGCATATAAACACTCGTCTGCTAAGGCAGCTGAAATGGCGCAATGGGAGAGACTTGCAGACCAAGTATCAATTGTGTTCGCAACAGACATTGACGAAATGGATCGCATGGAGCCAATGATTGGCGAGATGGTAAAGGATGCGGAATCGATTGAGGTAGCAGCACTTTCCTATACTTACACCAAGGAAATGTGGCCATCGGTTAATTTCGACGAGTACTCCGCCATCTCTTTCGTAAATCAGCGTTGGCTTGACTTAGTCACTATGGGTGCGAAGCAGCCGGTTGTAATGCCTATTTCGCACCACAACATGTCAGAAGATCTTGTTCATGAAATTCAAGAGGTGATAGATATTTTGTCGAGAGAAGAGCATTCCGAGAATCTATTCGAACAATTACAATTCCTCCAACCAGTTGAGGGGTCTCGACTTCCAGTGGCTCAAGGGGGAGGGGGCGAAAGTCTCCACTTTGGAGATGATATCCTGCTCGCTGTCGTTCCCTCGCTGTACGACACCTTTAATGATTCTGCCTTGACATCCATGATCTCGTGTAACAACATAGTGTTCACTGGTGTATCTGCTACGCAACAATTATTAGAACGACACAGCCTTGATGTACAGGCGCTACGCGATCTTGGCATCAAAGGTGAACTGAAAGTTGTTTACATTGCCGAAGAGGGCATACTCCAAGCCCAGTTTGCAGCATACCTTGTATGGATGCAGAATCTTTCGCTGATTGCACTGGCGGTTGCTTTCAGTGTTGCTACTGCAATCAGTACATTGATCACCGCAACATTACAGGCGAAGCGTGACTTCCCATTGCGGTTGGCAGGGCGGTCTTGGATGCTAATCCTTCAGAGCCGCGTGACCAAGGAACTGCTTGTGGGGATAATACTCGTGATTATCGTCGTCCTACTACAAAGACCTGACGCGATAGGAATTGTACTTGTGACTGCGGCATATGGATTGCTTATTGTTCCGCTGTCCCATCTGTTTGCTGTACATTGGTGTTTCAATGGAGTCAGTAAACGTAGGATTTGATTGAATATTGGTATAAAAGTTAAACATAGAACAGAGTGAGGGATCTCAGCATGAGAATCCCACACTCTGTTCTTCTTTTAAAAGGAACTGTATTCTTGACAATTCTCCGGCATAGGGGTATCGTAAAGTTTCGATAAGTCTTATAAGCAGGTGATGTTCATGGATACCGCTCAAAAATCCAATCGGAGTCTTGTTTTAACTTGCATCATGTTAGCCACCTTTATGTCTGCCATTGAAGGGACCATTGTCGCTACTGCAATGCCCAGTATTGTGGCGGATCTTGGCGGTTTCTCCTCTTTTAGTTGGGTTTTTTCCGCTTTCTTATTGTCACAGGCTATTACTATACCCATTTATGGGAAATTAGCCGATCTTTATGGGAGGAAACCGATTTTTTTTATTGGGGTCATTATCTTCCTGATAGGTTCTGTTCTTTGCGGCTTTGCCACCACCATGAATTCACTCATCCTCTTTCGCCTGATTCAGGGAGTGGGTGCGGGTGCGGTACAACCCATTTCGGCCACCATCGTAGGGGATATCTTTGCCGCACATGAGCGAGCAAAAGTTCAGGGATACATATCCGGTGTCTGGGGCGTCGCTTCAGTTATAGGCCCTGCCCTGGGAGCGGTTTTTGTTCAGTACATTCATTGGGCCTGGGTCTTTTGGGTGAATATCCCTATTGGGATAATATCCATGGCAGGCATTTATTTCTTTTTTCATGAATCTGTGAAAAAGCAAAGTCACGACATTGATTATGCCGGTTCTGGATTGATATTTCTGGCAGTCAGTGCGTTAATGTTCATCCTGATTCAAGGCGGAGTCGTTTGGCCGTGGGTATCTTGGCAGGTGGGAGGACTCCTTGCCTTTATACTGGTGGTACTGATCCTTTTCATCCGTCAGGAAGAAAGAGCAAAAGAGCCTGTTATGCCTCTTGGTCTATGGAAGGATCGTCTGATTACACTCTCCAATCTTGCCACCCTGACAACGGGGATGTTGATGATTGGTGTGTCGACCTTTGTTCCCACCTTTGTACAGGGGGTGATGGGACAACCCCCTATAATTGCCGGTTTTGCTTTAACAGCCATGTCCATTGGCTGGACAGTAGCTGCCGCCTTAGTAGGCTTAATTATGGTAAAGGTTGGTTTTAGACCAACAGCAATCAGTGGCGGAGTGTTTTTATTAGCGGGTTCCATTCTCTACCTTATCATACAGCCTCAGATGGGATGGTTATGGGTTGCAGCAGGCTCCTTTACAGTAGGGATCGGAATGGGGCTTACCCGGACCGTATTTATCGTAGCAATCCAGAACAGTGTCCACTGGGAGATGCGGGGTGTGGCCACAGCCACGAATATGTTTATGAGCATCTTAGGAAATACCTTGGGAGCAGGGCTCCTGGCGGGAATACTTAATGGCCGTCTGTTAAATTATTTGAATCTAAGAGCAGCGGATATTAATATTCCCGTGAGTATCGACCTTGTCAACACGATTCTGGATCCCCAAAGGATGGCAACGATTCCAACTCATATCACGGCGATTGTCAAAGAAGGTCTGGCCTCTTCTCTTCATTATGTTTTTGGGTGTATTCTTCTTATGGCAATAATAAGCACTGTACTTTTAATTTTTCTGCCTGCAGAGCGCAGGGGAGAAGCTGAATAAAGAAACCGGCCTATTCCAGTTCATAAGGTACGATGTAGATTTGTTCTCCCATTTTACGGGCCTTAATCAGCTCGCAATGCCTTAATATGGCTATCTCCTTATCCAGCTCCCATTCCTTTAAGTTAAAGGAAGCCATCAGTTCGGGGCGGGTTAGTTTTCCGATTTCCTTGATTCGGTCATAGATATTACACTGGAGTTCGGTAAGTCCATCTGTTCCGCTCTCCCCGGAAAGCTGACGGTGAGTTTTGGCAGAATGAACTGCAGTTACATCACAGGACTTAGGAGGTTGCAGAGCACCTATATAGCAATCTTCACAAAGGATTTTGCCTCGATGGCTGTAGCTTTCACCATCAGTGATCGGATCCAGGCACCGTTCGCAGTTCATAGAGCATTCCTCCTTAAATTAAGAATAAAATGGTAACCTACCATTAATAATTAAGCATCTCCAAGAGAACTCCTTCAAAACAATTCAGATAATTCCTTAAATAGAGTTTTTCTGTGCCGGGATGGTAAATAACCTATGCTTTTGATAGTAAAAAGGTGTTATACCAAAATAAAAGGGGAGAATTCCAATGAGTATTAATATTTCAAATAAATCCGATGTCTTTAAATTCGCGCTTGCTCTCTATGACTACCTTATCCAAAAGGGTCAAACTAAAGAAGCTAATGATCTCAGCCAATTAGTGGATTCCTGCTATACCAATGATGAATATGCTCTAAAGGCTCACCTCGAGGCTTTTAGACTGATACAAGAAAGGGTACAGATCTTGCCCCTTCAATATCAGCGTGCTCTTGAGGAGGCCATAACCTATATTCTTCAAGAGATTGACAGTAGGAAGGACAAGGATACTGCACAAGGGTGCTGTACTGCTGATAAAACAAAGGAGTGCAGCGAGAACACGGCCAAGGAGCAGGAATTTCAGGAAATTGAACTAAAACTTAAGATACACAATCCGCAGCTTGGGGAGAGGATACTGGAAGATCCTTTGATCAGGGAATTAAGTCGAAATACCCGGCCCCAAGTCAAGGAATATGAGACAACCTATTATGACACTTGGGGCCATCAGCTCATTAATCACCAGGTATGCTACAGAATACGGAGTTCAGCAGGGGAATATACTGCCACCATCAAAGGATTGGGTTCATCTCAGAGTGGACTATCCATAAGAAGGGAATGGAATCGAAAATTATCGGAGAATATCCCTACCTTAGAACCTTTTAAGGATCTGGCCATAGGCCAAGAATTAGGGAACTTTGTTAGAGATGAAGAACTCCTCCCTATTTTTGTCACTCGGTTTAAACGAACCGCTCTTGACCTGACTTGCCAAGACGGCAGCCACATTGAGTTAGCCCTGGATGTGGGGGAGATCGAAGCAGAGAGTAAAAGAGAACCCATCTGTGAACTCGAGCTCGAACTCAAAAGCGGTCAAATAGAGAATGTGCTAAAATTAGGAGAAGTTCTTTCTGAGGTCTACCGCTTAAAGCCTGAAGAACAGAGTAAATACCAACGGGGAATGATCCTTGCCGGAATTATGATTTCTTGCAGATGAATACTTTGAAATATAGATACACAGAAAGATTATACAGACCTGGCTAATTGGCCAGGTTTTGCTTATAACATAACCTGCCTGCTTTGGGTAAACTATAAGACAGGTATCCAACAAGATTAAAGTATTTTGGGGAGAAATGACTATGCCAAGCACAACTTTTCAAGAAATCGACAATCATCTTCTGAATGATAATAAACCTTCAAACTTCATAATAGAATTAAGCAAGAGGGGAATATTTGAGAGGTCATATCCTTTTACCCTATTAGGAGCACTGAAAAATACCCCCCAGTCTCCAAAGTACCATCCCGAGGGTAGTGTTTGGAACCATACTCTTATGGTTCTTGATAACGCGGCCGAGAGAAAACACATCAGCAAAAATCCTCAGGTGTTCATGTGGGCGGCCTTGCTCCACGACTTGGGCAAAGCCCCCACCACCCGCATACGTAAAGGGCGTATCACTTCTTATGACCATGATTCAGAAGGGGAGAAGCTGGCCAGCCAATTCCTCCGGGAGTTAACCCAGGATGAAATGTTCATCCGCCAGGTAGCCAAAATGGTCCGCTGGCATATGCAGATTCTCTTTGTCGTTAAAGGATTGCCCTTTGCCAATGTCAAAAAAATGGCCTCGGAAGTCTCTGTGGAAGAAATTGCCCTTCTTGGTTTTTGTGACCGTTTAGGAAGGGGTGAAATGACTGAAGAAAAAAAGCAGGAAGAAGAGCAGACCATAGAGAAATTCTTAGTACGGTGTATGGAAATACTTCAATTTTAAAGGAGATTTGTAAAATGCGCGAATTCAAAGAAATTACTCCGGAACAATTTGTACATAGTCCTTTTCAGATCCTGGACAAAGAGTGGATGCTCATTACCGCCGGCAAAGATGAAAAAACCAACACTATGACAGCTTCCTGGGGCGGTTTTGGGGTATTGTGGAATAAGAATGTAGCTTATATTTTTATTCGCCCTACACGCTACACCAAGGAATTTGTAGATCATTCCGATTCCCTGTCACTATCCTTCTTTGATCCCTCCTACAAAAAACAACTGAGCTACTTAGGGCGCGTATCCGGAAGAGATGTGGATAAGATTAAAGAATCCAGCTTAACTGTGATCAAAACTGATGATGGGACCCCCTACTTTGAAGAAGCAAAAATGACACTCTTTTGCAAAAAGCTCTATGCCCAGGAACTAAAGCCTGAGTGCTTTATTGTGGATGGTCTGGATGAGAAGAATTATCCTCTGAAGGATTATCACACCATGTATGTAGTAGAGATCGAAAGAATTCTTGTAGAAGCATAACTGTTTTGAAAAACAGGATCACCGGGGAGGAGCTCACATCATGAATATGCAAAGAGAGAGGCAGAGAAGAGGTTTAGTGATTCTTGCTTCAATTTTGTGTCTGTTTTTATTAACGGCTTGTAATAAGGAATTGCCGGCTCTGTCCAGCAAGTTTGATCCGGTCAAGGTTGAGGAAAAGGCTAAAAACGTCATCGCCTTGGTGAATGACAGGGACGGCCAGACTATGCGGGAGATGGGTACTGAAGAAATTAAACAGAGTTTAACTGACGAGGCTATGAAGCCTGTTTATGATGCCCTGCAAAAAGCGGGTGCCTTCAAGGAAATTAAAGATATCCAATTGGCCGGCAATACGGATTCTTCCGGGCAGGAGTATGCGGTCTTTATAGCTAAAGCTGTTTACGAGAAGAAAAGTTTTATTGTTACTATCACCTTTACACCGGATATGAAGCTGTCCGGACTATTTTTTAAATAAGATATGTAGCTAATAATAAAAAACGAAAGGATAAACCATGATCAAGATCACGGGTCAATACAATCACGCTTTTGTCTTTACCGAGACGATGGAGGCAGGAGCCAGCCAACAAATCGAAGTCTTATGCGATCAAGAATTTGTCAAGGGCAGCAAGATTCGAATCATGCCTGATGTCCACAGCGGTGTGGGATGTACGATTGGCACAACCATGACCATTAATGATAAAGTGGTGCCTAATTTGGTCGGTGTGGATATAGGGTGCGGCATGGAAGTAACCCAGCTTGAAGGCTCACACTTTGAGCTGCAAAAGCTGGATAAGCTGATCTATGCGAACATTCCCAGCGGCTTTAATATCCGCAATAAAGAGCACCGTTTTCATGAGAGTATTGATTTAGATGATCTCAAATGCAAAAAGGAAGTCAATTTAACTCGTGCCCGTAGAAGCATCGGTACCCTGGGTGGGGGCAATCATTTTATCGAGGTCAATCAAGACAGCCTGGGAATTTATTATTTAGTGATTCACTCAGGCAGCCGCCATTTAGGCAATGAAGTAGCTAAGCTGTATCAAGAGGAGGCTTATCGGACTTTAAATAAGTCCACAAAGGCCGATATCGAAGAATTGATCGCCGGGTTGAAAGCCGCAGGGCGGGATAAAGAGATCCTCAAAGAGGTCAAACGGAAAAAGGCAGAGGTCCTAACGGATATCCCCAAGGCTTTAGCCTATGCTTCCGGAGCCCTTTTTCAAGACTATATCCACGATATGAAGATTGTGCAGCATTTTGCGGCCTTAAACCGGAAAGCCATGGCGGATGAAATACTTAAAGGGATGAAGCTCAAGGCCGTGGATCAGTTCACGACCATTCATAATTACATCGATACAGAGAACATGATTCTGCGCAAAGGCGCAGTCTCAGCCCAAAAAGATGAACGACTCCTGATTCCTATCAATATGCGGGACGGCAGCCTGCTCTGTATCGGCAAAGGCAACCCTGACTGGAACTATTCCGCTCCACACGGAGCGGGCCGCCTCATGAGCCGCTCCCAAGCCCGTAATTCCTTGACCTTGACCCAATATAAGGACATAATGCAAGGAGTATTCTCCACATCGGTCAACAAAGAAACCTTGGATGAATGCCCTTTAGCTTATAAGCCAATGGAGGATATCATCAGGAGCATCCACGATACGGTGGAGATAGTAGATCAGATTAAGCCGGTCTATAATTATAAAGCTGCGGAATAAAAAAAGTCATGATTTGGAGATATATTGCTCCGAATCATGGCTTTTTTTGGCGGAAAAATATTTTTAACTCCTCTTGACATCTTTTAAGAATGATGTATTATTGTATTAAGCACTTAATACAATAATACATTGATACAAGAGGTGAGAACATGTTATGGGATCTGAAGACGGACAGACCTATTTACACCCAGTTAATTGAGCAGATTCAGCTTAAGATTTTTTCAGGAGTGTACCCCTTAGGGTCCAAACTCCCTTCGGTCCGGGATATGGCTCAAGAGGCGGCTGTTAACCCCAACACCATGCAAAGAGCCTTAGCAAAAATGGAAGAGGACGGATTGATTATAACCCACCGCACCAGCGGTCGGTCGGTAACGGAGGATGCGCACATGGTAGAGATGGCAAAAACCAAAGTAGCCAAAGAACAAATCACTGAGTTTCTGGAAAAAATGAAAATGATGGGATTTGAACAAAAAGAGATCCTAACCATCATCAACACTATGGCAGAGGAGATGAAAAAATGAAGCCAATCCTGGAATGTAAGGGGCTGACCAAGAAGTACGGCACCAAGGTCGCCCTGAACAATATCAACTTAACTTTGGAACGGGGGCAGATCGTAGGTCTTTTAGGACCGAACGGCAGTGGAAAAAGCACCCTTATCAAACTGGCCAATGAGCTTTTAACTCCAACCGGGGGCGAAATTCTCATCGATGGTAAAAAGCCGGGTATCGAGACCAAGAAAATAATCTCCTACCTCCCCGAAAAAACTTACCTTAATGACTGGATGAAAGTCCACGAGATCATCGAGTTTTTCAAGGACTTCTACGAGGATTTCAAGACTGAGAAGGCTTTCGATATGCTGAAAAGCCTCAATATTAATCCCCATGACAGACTTAAGACCATGTCCAAGGGTACCAAGGAAAAAGTTCAGCTCATCCTGGTCATGAGCAGGGAAGCAGATCTTTACCTTTTAGATGAACCCATCGGGGGTGTGGACCCGGCTGCTCGGGATTATATCCTGAAAACCATCCTCAGCAACTACAATGAAAAGGGAACCGTTCTCATTTCCACCCACCTTATATCCGAAATTGAAAATATCCTCGACTATGTTGTCTTTATCAATCAAGGTCAAGTCGCATTGACCTCCACAGTGGATGAAATCCGCAGTGAAAAGGGTAAATCCGTCGATGCCTTATTCCGGGAGGTGTTTAAATGTTAAGTAAGCTGATGAAATATGAGTTAAAAGCCACAGGAAGAGTATTCTTGCCCTTATTTCTGGCCTTATTGGTCTTTGGTCTTATTAACCGTTTCATGCTGGGAGTGAGCGCCAGTCATCAATGGCAGACTCCAGCGATCATTAGTATGGCTGTTTATATCTTTATTATGGTTGGTATGTTTGTTATGACCTTGATTATGACTCTCCAGCGCTTCTATAAGAATCTTCTCTCCGAAGAAGGCTACCTGATGTTTACCCTCCCTGTGAAACCCTGGCAGCATATTGTCTGCAAGATGACGATCTCTTTGTTTTGGCTAGTGCTCAGTTTTTTCGTGGCCATTCTCTCTATCGTACTCATTGCCTTTAAGCCAGGTGACTGGGAGCACATCATGAGGGAAATAATGAACCTTGGCAAAGTATTGGATTATTTTGGCTCATCCGTCTATTTGTACTCCTTGGAGGGTATTCTCGGAATCATCATCGTCTTAACTTCGGCCGTTTTGATTCTCTACGCCTCGATTGCCGTTGGTCATCTATTTACCCAGCACCGCATTCTGGCTTCCTTTGCCGCCTTTATCGGGCTCAATACCATAACACAAATTATCAGCATGGGGATCACTTATGTGGTAGGATATAATTTTCATAATCTGCAGGTAACCTCAGAGAATTTTCTCACAATGCAAAGCGAACTGCACCTGTTCATTGTTTATTTACTGATTGAATCGGCATTGATCACTGCAGCCTACTTTGCCATTACCAACCATATTTTGAAGAAGCGTTTGAATCTTGAGTAATGAGTGGCCGGCGCCACGATTCTATCAAAAGACTTAAGGTGCTCCTATGAAGACCTTAAGTCTTTTGCATGGATTTTGCGGTATTCCAGCTTCATCAATGGGGCGGTGATTGTGGCTGATGGCGGCTGGACTGCCTATGAATGGACTGGAACCTTCGATTTCCCTGGAAGTAGAGGAGCAGGGCAAATAGCAAAGCCCCCAGGGCATCCAGGATAATATCTCCCATGGTGTCATGAATGCCAATCCCTTGATAGAGAGTGCCAAAGGTACAGTCCATAGTATACTCGTAGATTTCCCAGACCCCACCGGCAGCCAAAGAGAAGGAAAAGGAAAAAAGGGCGGCCAGGATTCTACTCATTATGGAGTCCTGCTTTTGGCGAGGATCAAGGAACATCAGAAGTAAGAAACCCATATGGGCAAAGATGAAGCCTGATGCACCGTGGAGCATTTTATCCCACCACCAAAACACAGAATAGAAGCGATTGGCTGTTCCTAAAAAAATGGAGGCGTATAAGAATAGAATCAGGACGGTAAGAAACCCTCGGGGGATAGTCAGCTTGTATCTGGTCTCCAAACTAAAGGGAAGGGTCATAAAGAACAGGGTCAGCAGGCACATCCCCGTGGATAACCAATTCAAGCGGGCAAGGTGGAAGAAGGTCATAGGGACAATCGTTATGCATAGCAAAATATAAAGCCAAAAGACAAAAGGTTTTTTTCTTTTCATAGTTTACTCCTTAAGAAGGTAAGTTCTTGCTAATTCGGCTTATAATGACTTATAATTTCCTTAGAACAAGAATTTAATTCTATAATTGAAGCAGGAAGCCCTATTCCTGCTTTTCATTTTTGAGGAGGGCCTCATGTGAAGGGTGTATGATCATAGAAAATCTAGTTTAGACTAAGTATTAGAAAGAGCTGAAAAAGACATAAAAGCAATCTAAAAAGTTCCTGAGAAGGGAGTAGATTATGAATCAAGTTTTGATAAAAACCAATCAACTAACCAAACGCTACGGGGATGTAGCTGTAGTGAATCATTTAAATCTTGAAGTAAGGGCAGGAGAGATTTTTGGCTTTCTTGGCCCCAATGGAGCAGGAAAAACCACCACGATCAAGCTCCTGACCGGACTTATGGAGCCAAGTGAGGGAGAAGCTTTAATTTGCGGTTATGATATTCGCAAGCAGCCCACCCAAGCCAAAGCCCTTATGGCTTATGTCCCGGATCAACCCAAACTCTATGGTAAACTCTCGGCTTGGGAATTCCTAAAGCTCATAGGGGATCTTTATCAGATACCCAAAGATGTGACCATAAAAAGGGCAGAGATGCTTTTGGAGATGTTTGGACTTCTGGACAGAGCCGATGAACTTTTGGAAGGATATTCCCACGGGATGCGCCAGAAGGTGGTGTTAGCCTCCGCCCTGATCCACCAACCCAAAGTCATTCTCCTGGATGAACCCACCGTAGGGCTGGATCCGGCCAGCGCCCGTCTCCTCAAGGACGTTTTGCAGGAGTTGGCACACCAGGGAGCGGCTGTTTTTGTCTCCACGCATATCTTAGAGATTGCCGAAAGAATGTGCCACAGGGTGGGCATTCTTCAAAAAGGAAAACTCATCGCTCAAGGCAGCCCGGAGGAATTGCGTCAAAAAGTAGGGCATGGGGGAGAAAGCTTAGAAGATATCTTCCTGGAGTTGACCGGGGGTCATGAAAATGAGGAATTGATCAAAAGCCTGGAGGAGGGATGAGCGTGAGAATCCTTTTACCGCCTCCTATAGAAACACCGCCGCCGCCTCAATCTTTCTTTCAGGACTTCATCCTCCTCCTCAAAAATCAATTCCGGGTGTCTTGGAACAAATTTCGCCATCGGCCGAAAAGTGCTATTCTGCTTTATGCCCTGCTGATCTTTTTCATAGCGGCTTTCATTTCTTCCATGGGTTTCCTGGCTTATGGAGCTATGGGCTCTATTTCCCATGAAGTGGTGGAGGGATTTCTTTCCTTGCTCTTTTTAGGCGGATTGGTCGGTCAGATATTTTTCGGTATCACCGCCGCCTTTGCCGCCCTTTATATGTCGGAGGATCTGGAGCTTCTCTTCATAGCTCCGGTATCCTTGAAAGCCGTCTTTGCGGTCAAATCCCTCAGCGTCATCGCCAGCAACTTTTTAACAGCACTCCTTTTTGTGTTTCTGCCGGGGATTTTTTATGGATTATTCTTTCAGGCCGGTCCCGCCTTTTACATCCTCGTCCTGCTTGTGGGGTTGGGTCTCATGATCATCGGCACAGCTATTGCCGAGCTGCTGAATTTAATCGTTATGCGCATCGTTCCCCCCCATCGCAGCAAAGAAGCCGTAGGCTTCATCGGAGCATTGGCGGGAATTATGATCGCCTTGTTTTTCCAGATTCCCAATCTGATTCTGGGCAGGGGAGAGCAATTTGACATGACCTCCTGGCTTACAGGCAATGAACAGATCCTCAACCTTATGCATCTCTTTCCCTGGGGATGGGGATCCCAAGCCTTAGTAGCCGGTATGTCGGGAAAATTCTTAGTGGGGCTGGGCTGGAGCCTGCTCCTTCTCGCCGTAGGGATCGGACTCTTTCTCCTGGCGTTTAATCTCTTGGAACAGGGGTTTCGCCGGGGCTTTATCTCCCTGAGTCAGGGTGAAGGGGGCCGCCGACGCACCAAAAGCCGGAAAAGAGCATTGCCCGACCAAATTACACCAGAAAGAACTTCCCGGGCGGCTCTTCAAGGAAGAGCGGATACCAATCTAAAGCGGGTATTTTCTATACTCAATGAAGAACCCATAGGCAAAACTTCTCCCTTGCGGGGAATGTGGGCTGTTGCCCAAAAGGATTTGCTTTACCTGAAGAGAGATACCCGGGAGTGGTTTGGTTACCTGACTCCTTTGATCATCATGGCTTTTTTTATCGCCCAATACCTCTTTGTCCGCACACCAGGCTCCGAATCCTCCCTGGTAACAGTCTTTATCATGTACACGATCATGTTCAGCGGCAACATGGCCCTGCTTTCCTTTGGCCGGGAAGGTGAATCCGATTGGCTTTTGAACAGCGTTCCTCTGGGAGGCTGGCCGGTTGTATTAGGAAAACTGCTGGCGGCGGTCTTACCCACCTTGGTCCTTATGGAAGCTCTCCTGGTGGGAACTGCCCTAGCCATTGGCTTAAGCACCACGATGATTCTGGCTTTAGCCTTCGGCGCTATCTTTCTATCGATGGGTTCCAGTGCCATTGGTCTCTTTTATTCCATTAACTATTCCCGATTTAACCCGGAAAATCCTCAACAGCGAATTTCGCCGGGAGCATCTATGTTCATGTATCTGGTGAATATGGTCTTTGTACTCTTGCTGGCCTTAGGCATCCTCTATGTGTTCCGTCCGGTGGAATTAGTAGCTGTTCTTGAAGGGCTTCCTCCTGTAACCTATGAAGGTGGCTTTTGGTCAGGCGTTCTCTATGCCCTCTATCTCTTAACCCGCCCTCTGCTCTGGCCAACCTGGGCGCGCTTAATCATAGGTATACCCGTTACAGCGGCTATCTGGGCAGTGATGTTTTTCGGTTTTATGGCCGCCACCGTAAGGGAAAGCCGCAAGGGATTCCGGGTGGAGATTGTTACGACGAAGAAGAAAAGCAAAAAGACAAGGAAAAGGTAGGGGAGAAAGCATTGACGGAGAAACCAATGCTCATTCAGAGCAGGGAAAGCCTGGATCACCTGCTTCGAGAACAAAAGATTTCAATCCTCTATTTCAGCAGCTCAAATTGTAATGTCTGCCATGCCCTTTTGCCAAAAGTGTTGAAGCTGGCACAGAATTACGAGATTGTGGTGGGGGAGATCAACATCCAGGAATTGAGGGAAGAGGCAGGGCAATTTCTGGTCTTTACTGTGCCGACACTCCTGATTATGTTGGAGGGAAAAGAGATTCTCAGAGAGAGTCGGTTCATAGACCTTCTAAACGTAGCCCGGACCTTGGAATCCCTCAGTGAATATCTTGAACCGCTTTTACCTTCTGGCAATATAAGCTTATCTAATATATAATTAGGTGGAATATAATAAATCTCGAATATTCCGAGCATCTTAAGAAAACAGCATATCAGAAAGAATAGTATAGAGGCTCAGATAATTAAAAATTGAGGTGAAACGATGATTACTTTTGGAATGATAACACCAATGGTAGCTGTTATTGTATTGATTATTGCCCTTCTTATTTTTGGCCCCGGAAAACTTCCTGAAGTAGGAAAGGCGATGAGTAAGGGAGTTAAGAACTTTAAGCGTGAAATGAACACCGTCGATGCGGAAATCGTCAGTGAGGAAAAGAACACAGACGAAAAGGAAAAGAAAGAAGAGTAAAATCAAAGGGGCGTTTTGGCTTCACATATATGTGGAGAGCCATAACACCCCTGTTTTTTTATGGTCTAAGGTATAATAAATCCTTCAGGGACTATGCAGTAAGCAGGAAATACACCTTTAGAATAGAATATTTAGGCAAATCAGTTTATTTGGGTGAATAGGTGTAAAGGTGGGTTTGTAATGACGACAGAAAGTCAGAAGAAATATCGGGATGCCTTGGAGCATGCCAAGAGTGAATTTGCCAAGCGCAGTTTTTCCAAGATTCTGGAGCTTTCCGGAGCTGCCTCATATGACGAATCCAGCCTGGTCCTTGGCTATGGGGGTGAGCTTTACCGAGTTTGGTACCCCGAAGGAGAGATAACTCCTTGTGAGGACATCACCGATCATATTCTCATTCTCCAGTACCTGACGGAAGTATGCGGAGTTCAGCCCACCGGACGGTGGATATCCTTCAGAGAGCTGCCGGGAGGAAACAACCATTACGGGGCATTTAAACTGGAAGCCATGGATCCTTTGGCCAAGCACTTTGGAAATTCGCCGGAGAAATTTGAGACCATATGCCAGAAACTTAAGGGCAAAAAATTGGCTATGGGAGACATAGCCTATACCATAGAGGTTCTTCCCAAACTTGAACTGGCCCTGATCCTATGGTTGGCCGATGATGAATGGCCGGCAAAGGCTAATATACTTTATGACGCCACGGCCAGCATGCATCTGAATACGGAAGGATTGGAAGTCATGGCCATCAATTTAGTAGAGAAGATGGTAGCTAAGACTTCAATACTATAGTTAAAATGCATAAAGGGTGCCGCAGAGCTGCTTCTTAGCATCTGCGGCACCCTTTATTCTCAAAAGATTTAGAAAAAAATAATAATTTATTAATATTTAACAATAAACTATTAATATATATGTGATAGTATACACAAAGTAGTAATAAATATACTGATAATCAAACTGTGAAGGGAGGTAAAATTCAAGCATTACTGGGGAGGTGAAAGTAAAGAAATTCACAAAAGATAAATAAGAGTGGAGGATACGGGATGGAACCTTCCAATTCGGGAATGGGACTTCTGGAAGCACGGGCGCTAACGTACAAAATTATTAGTGCAGGATTTATCAAGCTACCCAGCACAAATCTAATCAAGCTCACTATCAAAGATAAGCTTTTTGATTTCTTTCCCTTAGAGCTGAATACGGAGGAGTTTCAGCAAGGTTTACTTCAGTTAAAGTTGTGGAGTAGTCAGATAAACGAAACCAGCCTGGATAATATCGTTGTCCAACTAAATGCTGACTATAATCGATTATTTGTGGGACCTAATCATCTCCTGGCACCACCTTGGGAATCGGTTTATCTCACGGAAGAAAGATTGACCTTTGACCGTATAACTCTTGACGTGAGGGAGTTTTATGGTCGACATGGTCTGGAGTTTATCTTGATGAATAAAGAGCCGGATGATCATTTTGGCGTTGAACTTGAATTTATGGCAGAGTTGATTCACCGTCAGATCCAACACTTAAGGAAAGGTCAAATTGAAGAAGCTTCCTATATAGAAAAAGAACAACAGGCATTCCTTGGATTACATTTGTCAAAATGGACTCCCCATTTTACCCATAGTGTCCTCGAAGGAGCGCATACGGATTACTACCAAGGACTAGCCCGTTTAGCTCGAGATTTTATTATCTGGGATTACGAATACCTGAGCAGGGAGGATACTCAAGAACTAAGAAAATCTAAGGACGAATGGGAGGTAGGATAATGGTAAATAAAGACTTTAAAATCAGTCGTCGCTCCTTTTTAAAATGGAGCGCAGCTGTAGCGGGATCAACGACACTGGTGGGATGCATGCCCATAACTTCGGGAGTAGGAGCTGAACCTGCTGTTGCTCAAGCTGGGAATCGTCATCTCAATGCAGAAACAAAACCTTCGATATGTTGGCATAATTGCGGCGGTCGGTGTCAGATTAAAGCCCAGGTGAAAGACGGCGTTGTACTGAGTTTTGTTACGGATAATGAAGGGCCCGATACCCCAGACAATCTTCAAGCGAGAGCTTGTTTGAAGGGGAGATCCCAGCGTCAACGCCTGTATCATCCCGACCGGCTGAAATATCCCATGAAAAGAGTGGGGGAACGGGGAGCCGGACAATGGGAGAAGATTTCCTGGGAAGAGGCTCTGGATACCACAGCCTCTGAGTTAAAACGTATCATCAACCAATACGGCAATGAATCCGTATATTTCATTTATGCTTCGGGGGTCGGAGGAGCATTTAACCAAAGCTATATGGGGGGAGCATCAGGGAGACTCCTTAATGCATTGGGTGGATATCTCAGCTTTTATGGCAACTACAGCCAGGCAAATTATATGTATGCTATTCCTTATATGTTTGGGGCCGGTTATGGGGGAAGCTCTCCGACCAGTTTTCCGGATGCCAAGCTTATCGTGATGTTTGGCGATAATCCTGCCTGTACGCGGGTCGGAGGTCTCAATTCAACCTATTATCTCAAGTTAGCGAAACAGAATGGAACCAAAATTATTGTAATTGATCCTCGTCACAGTGATACAGTAGGTACCTTTGCCGACCAGTGGATTCCTATTCGTCCGACCACTGATGCTGCACTTGTGGCAGGCCTTGCTTATGTCATACTGACAGAAGGGCTTCACGATCAAGCTTTCCTGGACAAGTACTGCATAGGCTTTGATGAAGAGCACATGCCTGAGGGAGTTCCGGCAGGAAATTCCTACAAGAGCTACTTGATGGGAGTAAGCGATGGGCAGCCGAAAACCCCGGAATGGGCATCAGAGATCACGGGGGTTCCTGTGGAAACCATTAAACAATTGGCCAGGGAAATTGCCGGAGCAAAGCCCTGCTTTGTCCTTCAGGGACGGGGAGTACAGCGTCATGCTAACGGAGAATTCCAGGCCCTTTCCATACCCCTTTTAGCCCTGATGACAGGAAACATGGGGAAACTCGGTGCCAATCCCGGTATGCATGAAGGATTTACTTCAGTAAAAATGGGTGCATACCCTGCGGGCAGCAATCCAATACAAGCTAAAGTGTCGTTCTTCATGTTTACCGATGCCATTGAAAAAGGGGGCAACCATACCAAAGAAAATGGTGGATTGCAAGGTGCGGACCGGCTGCAGCATGGCATCAAGTTTATTTGGAATTATGGCGGCAATGCCTTGATCAATCAGCATTCCGATACCGGGCGGACTGCGGAGTTACTGAAAGACACCACGAAGTGCGAATTTATCTTGGGTATTGAGAATTTTATGACGCCAAGTATGGAGTATGCAGATATTATTCTCCCTGATATCACTCAATTTGAGCAGGAGGATATTGTTACACGCGCTTTGGGACAAGGGCTTGCTCTGTATGGGCAAAAATTGGTGGATCCCTTGTATGAGTGCAAGGGTGTTTACGAAATTTGTACAGAGCTGGCAAAACGCCTTGGCGTTCTTGATAAGTTTGATGAAGGCAAGAGTCAGGAGCAATATTTGCGTGAATGTGTAGCTGTGGCCCAGGAGGCTCATCCCGACTTCCCATCTTTCGAAGAATTCAGGAAAAAGGGCATTTATAAGACAAAACCTAAGACAGTTATTGCTTATCAAGCTTTCGTGGAAGATCCGGAAAACAACCCTCTGCAAACTCCTTCAGGAAAGGTAGAGATTTTCTCTAAAGCCCTCTACGATATGAATAATCCGGAAAGGATACCGGCTGTTCCTAAATATGTAGCTGTTGCAGAGGGACCAAAAGGTGCTCTGAAAGATAAATATCCCCTTCAATGCATCGGCCATCATAGTAAACGCCGTGTTCATTCCACCTTTGATAATCTGCCCTGGATGGAGGAAGCAGAGCCTCAGAAATTATGGCTCAACCCCCAAGACGCGGCTGAGAGAGAGATTGAAGATGACGATACGGTAAGGATCTTTAACGATCGCGGGACGGTAAAAGTAAAAGTGAAGGTCACTCCCCGCCTCATCCCAGGAGTATGTTCTCTTCCCCAAGGAGCTTGGTATACCCCAGATGATAAGGGAGTGGACATCAGGGGATGTATCAACACCTTAACCACTTGGGACCCCACCGCCCTAGCCTGGGGTAATCCTCAGCATACGAATCTAGTTCAAGTAGAGAAAGCGTAGGAGGTGATTTGAATGGCAAATCAATACGGTTTTTATGTGGATCAACAGAACTGCATTGGCTGTTTTACCTGCCAGATTGCCTGCAAGGATAAAAATGATTTGGCAGATGGATTGCGCTGGAGAAAGGTCCATGAATTCACTGGAGGATCCTGCATCGAGGAAAACGGTGTATTCAAAAGCAATGTCTTTGCTTACTGGCTTTCTCTGGGCTGTAATCATTGCCAAAATCCTAAATGTGTGGAGAATTGTCCAACCGGCGCAATGTACAAACGGAAGGAAGATGGCATCGTATTAGTGGACCAGGATCGGTGTGTCGGCTGTGGTTACTGTACATGGTCTTGTCCTTATGAAGTTCCGAAAGTCTCCGGTAAAACGGCCAGTAAATGCAATTTCTGCATCGATCTGCAGCAGGAAGGGAAAAATCCCGCCTGTGTTGATGCTTGCATTATGCGGGTATTGAAATTCGGTCCTATCGATGAGCTTCGCGCTGAATACGGAAAAGTTGCCGAGGTTAAGGGACTCCCCAGCGCCGATATCACCGAACCTTCGTTGGTTATTACACCGCATAAGGCCGCAATAAAGTAGAAGGGAGCTTTATCATGAAAGAAATGCCATTGATAATTTTTACTTTAACTATGCAGGCGGCTATCGGTGCAATCCTTTGGGCAACTATCCTACGCATCAAGGACAAAGAAGTCTCCGCCTTCAAAACCAATACCTTATGTGCATTAATCCTGAGTGCAGTGGGCATCATCGCTTCGCTGCTTCATTTAGGGAAACCTTTCTTAGCACTTACCACCATGTCCAACTTCATGGCCTCCTGGTTGAGTAGAGAGATATTCTTTAGCGGCGGCTTCTTTGTTCTAATAGCTGTCTTTTGGTGGCTGGAACGGACAAACAAAGCCAATTCCCTTAAACAAATAGCTGGCTATTTAGCCTGCTTATCAGGTTTAGCCGCAGTATTGGCCATGGCCAAACTTTATATGGAGACGATCATTCCGGCATGGCAAAGTGTGAACACATTGGTTGATTTCTATGCCACCACTCTAGTTCTAGGTGCGATAGTATTCTATGTATCCGCAGGACAAAAAGAAAGAGGGAAACTGCCCAGACTTGAGTTCTTCGTTCTTGGAATCGTTTTAGTGCAAATCGTTTTTCTTCCCAATTATGTTGCCGGCTTAGGAGCAACAGCAGGTGCCGGCCAAGAAAGTGCTGCATTGCTTGCCGGTGGTTATAGCGCTGTTGTTTTCTTGCGTTGGCTGCTTATGTTAGGCGGAATTTTTCTTTTCCTAATTTCACGCACAGGGAAATTTGTTAACCAAAAGAGCTTCTTATATACAGCGGTGGGGGTCTTGATCATCGGAGAAGTCATGGGGAGGTATCTTTTCTATACCTCCGGTATTCCCATTGGATTAGGAATACTTTAAACATCCGGATCATAATCGACAAACAAAATTATAGAGTGAATTAAAATACAAAGGCTTAGAAATGGTTGATCATTTCTAAGCCTTTGTCATGTAGTATCCTTCTTCAGGATGATTTGGCAGTTAAGCAATCATTAAAAGCTTGTTTTTACTCCAAAATGATTACATCTACAGGGCACATATCGGCAGCTTCCTTGGCCTTCTCTTCCAGTTCCGATGGAACAGGATTAACATAAGCTTCAGCCAGTCCGTCATCATTCATCCTAAAAATTTCTGGGCACACCGCTTCACAGGAGCCGCAACCAATGCAGTCAGATTCTACAGTTGCATACATGATAATTCCCCTCCCTTTTTATGTTCTTGCCTATATTGTAACAGAATTGTGTAAAATTTGGCAGTATTTTTTTCATGAAGAATTTTGTCGTTTTTAGGGGCATTAATTGTCTTTACAATTGTGAAGATTTGGTTTACCTTTGGAATAGAAGTATACTAGTATATACAACTATACTAAAAGGAGGTCTTTGTTTTGAGCGGTGAATTAGCGAAAAAACTGGGAGCACTGGATGAGGACGCAGTCTTAGCGGGAGTACAAGCTTTAAAGGAACAAGGTGTTCCTGGGCTGGATATCATTCAGGAGCTGCAGGAAGGAATGCAGGCGGTTGGTCAAAAGTATGAAGCTAAAGAGTATTTTCTCTCTGAATTGATTATGTCAGCTGAAATTTTCAATGAAGCTATTAGTGCACTGGGCGATTTATCCGGAACAGAGCAATCTCATTTAGGAAACTTTGTATTGGGCACAATCTATGGCGATATCCACGACATTGGGAAAAACATTGTCAGCACGGTTTTAAAATGCAATGGTTTTAATGTGATTGATCTTGGCGTTGATGTACCTACTGAAAAATTTATCGAAGGGATCAAAGAATATAAGCCAAAGGTCATAGGGTTCTCCTGTTTACTTACAACTGCTTTTGATAATATAAAGGCTGCCATCGAAGAGATTGAAAACGCCGGCCTTAGGAACGATCTGAGAATTCTCATTGGAGGCGGTCCTGTTGACCAATCAGTATGTGATTATGTAAAAGCGGATGCGGTCTGCAGGAGTGCTCAGGAAGCTGTGGAAGTCGCTCAAGAATTTTCAGTTTAGAAACCAGCCAGTCTATAGAGCATAGTGATCAGAATAGGAGGCGCTCGGATGCTCATTGTCGGAGAATTGATCAATACCAGTCGTACAGAAATTAGGACTGCTGCCTTAAACAGGGATGCCAAAACCATTCAACAGGTGGCTAAGGCCCAAGAGGAAGCAGGGGCAAGCTACCTTGATGTGAATTGCGGTAATTTAGTGGAACAGGAAATTGCAACCATGAGATGGCTTGTGGATACTCTCCAAGAGGTATCGACTTTACCCCTGAGTATCGATAGCCCTAATCCCACTGCTTTAACAGAAGGTCTGCAAAGAGCCCGGCATGGACAACCCATGATCAATTCAATTTCCAATGAATCTGCCCGCTGGCGAGCTGTAGTACCCCTGGTTTTGGAATACAAGACCAAAATCATTGCTCTATGTATTGAAGATTCAGGAATGCCGAAAGGGCTGGAAGATCGGTTAAGAATTGCTGATAGTATTATTAATAAGCTTGTTCAGGCTGGAGTGCCGCTGGAAGATATTTATATAGACCCCTTGGTGACTCCCATAAGCACGGATCAAAAAAACGGCAAAATACTTTTAAATGTTATTCGCACTATTATGGAGAACTATCCGGGTATTCATACGATCTGCGGCTTAAGTAATATTTCTTATGGATTACCTGCCCGCAAAGTCTTAAATCGTCTCTTTATGGTCCAAACCATGAGTGCGGGTATGGATAGTTATATCCTTAATCCTACGGACAAAGGAATGTTGGGGTCTCTGAAAGGTTCAATGGCATTGCTTGGACTCGATAGGCATTGTCGGGCCTATAATAATGCCTATCGAGATGGGTTATACGATCACGCCTAGGTTACTCGACCAAGAAGTAAAAGTTAGGAGTGAAACTAATGTCAAATAGTCAGTTATATAATGAGCGGAGAGAAAGGCTAGCAAAAGCTGTAGCTCTTGAGAAAACGGATCGGACTCCTGTGGTGCTGGAATTTGCAGCGTTTGCAGCCAGGGTACAAAACATGACGGTAGCTAATTATTCCAGCAACAGTTTAATTTCAGCTGAAGCAATGATCAAGACGGTAGAAAAAGTCGGTGGAGCAGATGGTATTGACTATGGAAGCTGGTTTAAACAAGGACTAGGTCTTATATGGCTAAGCAGGTTGAAGGTACCTGGTGAAGACCTTGCCGAGAACGAATTATGGCAAGTTGAAGAGATGGAACTAATGAAGCAGGATGACTATGACAGGATTGTTGTTGAGGGATGGCCTAATTGGCATTTGTCCTATATTCAGGAACGCATTAGCTCCGACATGCTCCCACAGATTATGGCCGATGCGCAAAACGCCCCCAAAGTAATGGAAATGTGGAAAGAAGCTGGTGTACCTCAATTGACGGGCGGTGCCGCTACCATAACGACAATTCCTTTCGAGATGTTTTGTGGTGGGCGTTCCTTCACTAAGTTTGTACGGGATCTGTTTAAAATACCTGATAAAGTTCAAGCAGCTATGGATGCGGCCTTACCTTACATGGCACCTCAAAGTATAACTAATTGTAAAAGTCTGGGTTCTGAATATATATGGTTAGGTGGCTGGCGGGCTGCAAGTGACATGCTTTCACAAAAACAGTGGGATCGATTTGTTTTTCCATATTATGAAAAACTCATTTACCAAGTACTTGACGCTGGAATTACTCCGATTCTCCATTTTGATTCCAACTGGACACGTGATTTAGCACGTTTCAAAGACTTTCCGAAAGGAAAGATCATCCTAGAGCTTGATGGCATGACGGATATCTTTAAAGCCAAAGAAATTTTAGGGGATACCATGTGTATTATGGGTGATGTGCCGGCATCCCTTCTTTCCCTGGGAACACCGGATGATGTTCATAACTATTGTCGGAAGTTAATTGAAGAGCTTGGTCCTACGGGCTTCGTTCTTCACTCTGGCTGTGATATTCCCATTGATGCAAAATTAGAGAATGTTCAAGCTATGGTTGCTTCTGTAACCTCTAAATAATTGATGATACAATAGACAAAGGCAGGCTGCTGCCTTTGTCTATCATTACTAAAGGGAGAAGGCTGTTATGAAGACTCGAGAATCCTTTGTACCGGTTTATTTTCAACTTGCTGAAGATCTAAAAGAAAAAATCCTGGCCGGCGAACTTAAGCCAGGTGATGCTTTACCTTCAGAGACCCAGCTGGGCGAGCAATACAGAATTAGTAAAATGACAGTGCGCAATGGACTAAGGCTCTTAGCTCAGGAAGGGCTGATTAAATCCTTCCGTGGCAAGGGGAACTTTGTTGCTCACCCGAATCTCAGTGAGCTTATACTTAAACTTTCCGATCCTGGATTAGAGAGTTCGAGAAGCTACGATGCTAAATTGCTCGCCATTAATGTTATATCCGCAGAGGATGGTGTTGCTCTACGCCTTCAGATTAAACCTGGAAGTAAACTCATTCGGTTCCGACGGTTGCTTCTTATGGATAAGGAACCGGTGGCGGTAGAGAACCGCTATCTAACCTATCAACGGGGTCAGCCCCTCGTGGAGCAGGAAATTAAGTATGCGGATTTTCCCGAGGCTGTAGCCAAGCATACAGGAATCATTACCGAAGGTAATCAAGTCACCATTTCCGCCGTCTCTTTAAACCAGGCAGATTCCGAATTATTGGAAACATCTTCAGGAATTCCTGCTCTAAAAATTGAACAACTGGTTTATGGAAGAAAAAATACCCCCTTAGGATTATCCATTATGATATGCCATGGTGAAAAATATCATCTCATCGCTTCAACACGGAGTTTTTTTAGCTAAGAAGTGCTTTGCTTTAGTGCTTCACGCTAGAGGGGAAGGAACGCATATGGTTGAAAGTATGCTTGTCGCCGCAGTGACCCGCCTTGATGTGGATAAGGTGTTATCCTTGGTGGAGTCGGAAATAGCAATTGGCAAAGGCTCCATAGAAATCATTGAAGAAACTCGCCAAGGAATGACACAAGTTGGTCATTTATACGACCAAGGAAAATACTTCCTGGCTGATCTTATGATGTCTGCAGAGATATTTAAAGATGTAATCAGTCTTGTGTCAAACCAGGCTAATTCCCTAGCAGCAATCGAACCATCTGCGACGATTTTGTTCGGAACCGTAAAAAAAGATATCCATGATATTGGTAAGAATTTAATGATTAATTTACTTCGCTTTAATGGGTACAATGTCATTGATTTAGGTGTGGATGTGGCGCCGGAGAGATTTGCCGAAGGGTGCATTAAGCATAAGATCTCCATCGTCTGCTTATCGGGGCTGATTACCCAATCCTATGATTCTATGCGTCTGACCGTCCAAGCTCTTGAGAAAATGGGACTAAGGCCAGGGGTAAAGGTGGTTATTGGCGGCTTAGTTAATGAACAGGTTAGACAATATACCAAAGCAGATTATTGGGTTAAAGATTGCTCAGAAGGAGTAAAGCTCTGTTCCTCTCTCTTCAATCTCAAAACACATCAAGAAATATCCTGAAGGTGAATTATATGAAGAAGACTGTAATCATAGCTTGCCATACCCTTAAGGATGAACTTAACAGAGCAATCCAAGAGGCGGAATGCCAATTCCCTGTTTTATGGATAGAATCAGGGTTGCATCTTTACACAGATACCCTAAATAAGCGCCTCCAACAGGAATTGGATAGAATCACCAATGTAGAGCGTATCCTCCTGGCATTCGGGTATTGTGGCAACTCTTTACTGGGGCTGACATCCTCTGGTGCTCAATTGGTCTTTCCCTGTGTCGATGATTGTATCAGCCTTCTCTTAGGCTCTCAGCACGCAAGGAAGAAGATATCGGAAGAAATAGGGACCTATTATCTCACCAAAGGTTGGCTGGAATTCGAAAGCAACATATGGCAGGAGTATCAGTATGCGGTGAAGCGCTATGGCAAGGAAAAGGCGGAGCGCCTGTTCAGACAAATTCTTAATCATTATCACCGGTTGGCTGTTATTGATACAGGGGCCTACGCGGTATCCGACTTTCTCGAACTTACGAAAAAGATAGCTGACACCTTAAAATTAGCTCATCAGGTTATACCCGGCTCTACAAACTATCTGAAGAAATTGCTCACGGGTCCTTGGGATGATGAGTTTGTGATTATTCCTCCTGGGGAAATCGTTACCTTAACCCATTTATGCCACGACACTACCGAACCGCTTTTACAAATTACCGGTATATCCCAGTAGTCGATAGACAACCAGGGCGGTTGAGCGAGGTTTATTAAATGAGTGAAGAAATGAAAAATCAGATCATAATTGATGGTCAAAATCTCATCATAGCTAAAAACAGTGCATGGACCCTTATGGATACCTTAACGGATGCAGGTGTACCTATGGAGTCTGTTTGCGGCGGAAAAGGAACCTGTGGCAAATGCAAGGTTCGGGTTTTGAGCGGGGAGGTTATGGGTTGTAACGGAAGCTTTGCTGAACCCGAAAAAGATGGTTCATACTTAGCTTGTCGGATTTATCCATTAGGTCAAGTCGTATTGGATAAAATCACAAAAAGAGGAGTGACGGCGAAAGGAGAAATAGGGAGAATCCATATTTCCTCCAAAGATAGGGTTTCAGTGCTCAGAAAGTCGGCGGTGCGACCGACCTATCCGACTTTAACTCAAAACTACTCGCTACAGGAAATGGTTAATAAGGTTAATGATGTGAAATATAAAGAGATGTTCAATTTACACAGCACAGCATTACAGGATATCCCTTTACTGGCACGGACCAAGACAGAGATATATACCTTAATTCATTTGGACAATAATGTGACCGCTGTGGAAGCAGGGGATACTTCCTCGGTTTTTTATGGAGTAGCTTTTGATATAGGAAGTACCACAGTGGCTGGAATGCTTATGGATATGAATAGAGGAGAAGTGGTCGCTTCAGCAGCCGAGACCAACCCTCAAACAGCCTATGGTGCAGATGTCATTTCTCGCATCAAAGCAGCAGAGAAGTCAGAAGGATTAAAGCAGCTTTCTGACTTAATTCGTCATTGTCTAAATAACCTTATCTGCAAGCTTTGTTCCGCCATAGGGATAAGAACGCAGGATATTTATCTGATGACCATCGTGGGAAATTCAACCATGGAACATCTTTTGATGGGTATCTCACCGATCAGCTTAACCATACCGCCCTATGTGCAAGTCTTTAAATCCATACCTCCCTTACCACCACAGGAACTTTCCCTGGATATTCATTCGGGGGGACGGGTGGTTCTTATACCCAATATTACTAGTTTTGTGGGTGCCGATACCACCGCAGCTGTCATGGCCGTGGATCAGGATCTGACACCTAAGCTCACCTTATTGATAGATTTAGGGACGAACGGAGAGATTGTTCTCGGCAATCGTGAGCGCATGATTGTTACCTCTACAGCTGCCGGCCCCGCTTTTGAAGGTGCACAGCTATCCTGCGGCATGAGGGCAACGGATGGGGCCATTGATGATATCGTCATACTAGAGGATGTCCATATCCGAACGATTAACGATCAGAAGCCCGCAGGAATATGTGGTTCGGGAATCATTAAAGCTCTCGCGGAAATGGTTCGCAGGAGGATCATCACCTTCTCAGGTCGATTTGCGGAGAGCAGTCAAATGTCGCAACTCCCTCCTAAGCTCCGGTCCAGAATAAGAGAGAGGGATGGGCAAAGAGAATTTGTACTGGCTTTTGCAGAGGAAAGCGCAAACGGTTCAGATATTGTCATTACCCAAGGGGATGTCCGGGAACTTCAGTTGGTTAAATCCTCGATTTGCACGGGGTCTCAAATCTTAATGCAATCATTTGGAGTCAATCCGGAGGAGATTGAGCAAGTTTTTATCGCCGGTGCTTTTGGCAGTTTTGTAGATTTGGACAGCGCCTTAGCCATTGGCTTGATTCCTGTACATGAACGAAAAAGAGTTCGCTCCGTTGGCAACGCTGCCGGAGAAGGGGCTGCCAAGGCTTTGCTGTCAAACAACCACATCCAACGCTGCCAAGCCATTGCCGAGAAAGCAGAGTTCATCGAATTAGCGAATCATCCTCAGTTTCAAAAGAGCTTTATTAAAAATCTGGCATTTCCAGAGGAGGGTATAACATGAAAGTTCTACTCTTTGGCGGCTTTTTGGGTGCGGGTAAGACTTCCTCGATTCTCTCTGCGGCCAAGTTCCTGGTGGAGAATAACCCAACTGCCCAGGCAAGCAACCCGGAAACCCCTTCGCTGGTTATTATCGAGAATGAAGTGGGCGAGACAGGAATTGATGATAAAATCCTCAAAGCAGAAGGGCTGATGGTTCGGGAGCTTTTCTCCGGCTGTATTTGTTGTACATTGACCTCGGAACTGACCGTGACTTTAAATGAACTTTATGAAGCTTATGATCCCCAGTGGGTGATCGTGGAAGCCACGGGAATGGCTTATCCCCATCGAATCGCTGAAACAATCCACACCTACGGAAAGGGGGTTGAAAGCCTGAAGAACATCATCGTCGCCGATGCCGAACGTTGGGAAGAACTGACGGAGATCGTCCCCGGCTTGGTTGAAGGCCAGATCGCTAAAGCGGATCTGATTTTTCTCAATAAGATCGACTGTATGCAACCCGAGACCTTGTCTGAAATAGAGAAAAACCTGCATCACCTTAATCCTTCAGCGCAAATTTATTGTGTGTCGGCCTTTAGAGGAATTAATTCGGAAATCTGGAGTGAGGCGGTATTGGGAAATGAGTGAGTCAAAGCACGAGCATCACCAACATAGTCATAAATGGGAGGATGGGGAAAGCCATAATCTCCAGCACGGTCATGAATGTAAATGCGAAAACTGTCATAGACCTGAACACCGGAACGAAAACACTTCACAGGAAAATGCTTCAAAAAAAGTCTGCGCTCCTGATCAGGAGCCCGGAATTTTCTCGGAAAAATATGAATTAGTCCTGAGTCAGGAAAGCAGTCTCCTCCCCGTCCAAGAGGCCCTTCTCCGCTGGGTCGGTGAAATACTCCAATGGGTGAAGAATAAGCAGGGCTTTGTAGGGCATATCAAAGGGTTCATCGAAGGGAAGGAGCATTTTTGGTTTTCTTCTACGGGAAAAGCCGTTACGGCAAAATCCTCTTCCGGTTGGAATGAGGGGCTGGACCAAACCTTCACCATCAACGCAACCGCCATAATCTTTGGTATCCGTAAGGAAGAGCTTGATGAATACGCCGAGCAGTGTTTAGAAACTTGCATCGCGGAGCAATGTCCTGATTCAACACTGGTTCAAATAGATCTATTGTGCTCCCTGGCCAAATCTCTCGGTGCAGCTCATGCAGCTCTTATAGCCGTGGATAGTATTAAGTTTAATCATGATTTCAGAAAGCAATGTGAGCAAAATACCTGCGGCAGTTACGACAAAAACTGGATGTGTCCACCCAATATGCCTTCTATCGACGAACTCAGGGACAAAGTATTGCCATATGATCGAGGGTTATTGTTCCAAACCGTGTATCAGCTTAAAAACTCCTTTGACTGGAGAGGGGTGCAGCAAGCGGTTGTCGAACATACCCAAGTTTTTAGGAAGGTCTTAGCTGAACTGAGAAGCATGAAAAATTTCCTGAATCTCCTCCCTTTAAATGTAGGACCATGTACTTACTGTGGCCGGTGTTCTTTTCTTGACGGTGAAGAGTGCCGATTCCCCGAAGAAGCAATTCCTTCAGTCGAGGCTTATGGGATTGATGTGATGGCTTTGGAGAAAAGCTGTGGTATGCCCTATTATAATGGAAAAGATACGGTCTCCTGCGTAAGTCTTATTTTATTTAGGTTCTAGCGCAGTGGGAGTTGTATGCTCCTTCTGTAATTCTGCTTAGGAATTGAACTTTAATGTTCTTGGAGAATTGATATCACCCTTACAGGGCAACATTATAGATAGCTTTTGTTGATCCTGAAAAATCGAAGGAGTGATAACCATGAGTGAAACAAAAATTCCTCAACCCGCTTTTCCTGCCCAGCACCAAAATAAGCAACCTGGTCTTGAAACCTTAATGAATCCCAGTCCGATCTTTGAAAACCCCAACTATCGCCCCAGTGGCAAGCTACAGGGAAAAGTCGCATTGATTAGCGGTGGAGACAGCGGAATCGGGAGAGGGGTATCCATTCTCTATGCCAAAGAAGGTGCCGATATTGCCATCGTCTATCTTGATGAACACGGTGATGCGCAAACGACCAAAGAGAGGATTGAGCAGCTAGGAAGACGCTGTTTGTTGATAGCTGGGAATATCGGAGATGAGAATTTTAGTAACCAAGCGGTGCAAAAGACCCTGGATACCTTTGGGAGCCTGGATATACTTGTGAATAATGCAGCGGAACAGCATCCACAGAATTCACTTCTGGATATCACTGCTCAACAAATTGAGCAGACCTTCCGCACCAATATTTTAGCTATGCTGTATCTGACCAAGGCGGCACTTCCCCATCTAAAGCAAGGTTCCGTGATTATCAATACTGCTTCGATTACAGCTTATAAAGGTGATGCCAAACTTATCGATTATTCCGCATCCAAAGGAGCGGTAGTGGCTTTCACACGTTCTCTTTCAGAATCACTGATCAAACAGGGAATCCGCGTCAATGGAGTAGCACCTGGACCCATCTGGACCCCCCTGATTCCTGCTTCTTTCGCTGCCAACGAGGTCGCCACCTTTGGCAGCACCACTCCCATGCAACGAGCCGGGCAGCCGGTAGAAGTAGCTCCGGCCTATTTGTTCCTTGCTTGCGAAGATTCTGCCTACATGTCGGGGCAAATACTGCATGTTAATGGGGGAACGATAGTTAATGGCTAAACTAATGGCATCTGCGGGATGAGAGCAGATGCCATTACTATTTCCTCCCCCCGGTTAAAGAGGACTTGTTAAAGCATGCCGAACGGAATATACGGTTCTAAAATATTTAATCAGAAAGACACTCAACATGCCGTGAGTACTATGGAACTGGGAACAATGGCTTTTTCATTTGGAAAAAAATCTTAAGTTAAAAGGAATATGAAAATCTGATACAATAGTGGAGAAGTGTAAGGATTGATAGGAGAGATACACATGAACGAAATCCTCACCCAACTCAAAAACAGAAAATCAGTAAGAATTTTCGAAGACAGAGCCATCGATTGCGAGATAAAGGAGAAGATCCTTCATGCCGCCTTCGAAGCCCCCACGGCGGGAGGAATGATGCTCTATTCCATCCTGGATATCACGGACCAAACTCTCAAGGAAAAATTGGCCTTAACCTGTGATAACCAGCCCTTTATTGCCAAGGCTCCTTTGGTGCTCGTCTTCCTTGCCGATTATCAGAGATGGTATGATGCCTATTGTTATGCGGAGTGTAACCCGCGACAACCTGGGGAGGGAGATATTCTCCTGGCCTGTGCCGATGCCCTTATTGCTGCCCAAAATACTGCGGTGGCCGCCGAGTCCCTGGGGGTGGGGTCTTGTTATATTGGTGATATTATTGAAAACTATGAGATCGTTCGCGAATTATTGGAACTTCCGGATTATGTACTGCCTGCGGCTATGCTGGTCTATGGTTATCCTACAGAATCTCAGAAGAATAGGAAAAAGCCGGCCCGCTTTGATGAGCAATTTTTAGTTTTTGAAAATAAATACCGTAGGCTCAGCCTGGAAGAACACGAAGAAATGCACCGCACACGCAATGAAAAGTCCGGGCTGAGCAAGGAGAATATCTATGAAAGCATTAAGGCCAATTGCAACCGCAAATACATGTCGGAGTTCGCACTGGAGATGAATCGCTCGGCGGCAGAGTATCTGAAGAATTTCAGACCGGAATAATGTTGAAATAGTGTCGAAAGGGATTAAGATCCCTGGTATAGGCTTGATTCAACCATAAGGTAGAATAGAGAAGAGGATATAAGAACCGTTTACAAGTTCCAGGACTGTAGACGGTTCTTCTCTGTGAGAATGAAATTTGTAGATATATTTTTATTTTTTCTTAAAGAATTATTGACGTTATTCTGTTAAAATGTAAAATAGACATTGTTATGTTTTTAATTACTGCCGGTTTTCGACAACTGGCTTTGGTTTAAGGAGGTCAGGGATGAGCGAAGAAATCATCAGGCTTGTCAACGTGACAAAAGAGTATGACGGTGTACAAGTCCTGGATAATATAAATCTCTATATATTGCGTAATGAATTTATAACCCTTCTTGGACCGAGCGGTTGCGGAAAAACAACGACCCTCCGAATCATTGGAGGGTTTGAAAATGTTACCGGTGGGGACATCCTCTTTGAAGGTAAGAAGATCAATGATTTTCCTCCTTATAAGAGAAAAGTCAATACGGTTTTTCAACAATATGCTTTGTTTCCGCATATGAATGTTTTTGAGAATATTGCCTTTGGTCTACGGATAAAGAAAATAGACAATAAGGCTATTTACACGAAGGTGCTTCAGGTTATGGAACTGATGAACCTTAAGGGCTTTGAAAAAAGGAATATCGATTCCCTAAGCGGGGGACAACGTCAGAGGGTGGCTATTGCCAGAGCTATCGTCAATGAACCTGAGGTTCTCTTATTAGATGAGCCCTTGGCTGCTCTGGATTTAAAATTAAGGAAAGAAATGCAGATGGAGCTGAAGCGAATCCAGCAGCGTTTGGGAATTACCTTTATCTTTGTCACTCATGATCAGGAAGAGGCCTTAACCATGTCCGATACCATCGTAGTGATGAATGAGGGGAGAATTCAGCAAATTGGCACTCCCATCGATATCTATAATGAACCCAAGAATGTTTTTGTGGCTGATTTTATCGGAGAAAGCAATATTCTGGGTGGGGTCATGCTTCAGGACTACCTGGTTCATTTCCACGGTCGTCAGTTTGAATGTCTGGATAAGGGCTTTGGACCTAACGAAGCGGTGGATGTAGTGATTCGTCCTGAAGACCTGAAGCTGGTACCGGTGGAGGAAGGTATGATCATAGGTGAGGTCCAGTCCGTGGTCTTTAAGGGTGTTCATTACGAAATGATGATTCAGAGCAACGAGTATAGCTGGATGGTACACAGCACTCAAATGGAAGAAGTGGGAAATGGGGTCGGGCTCAAGATCCTTCCCAATGATATTCACATTATGAAGAAGGTGAGAGGGGATTGAAAAAAAAATTATTGACCGCTCCCTATCTGTTGTGGATGCTGATCTTCACCATTGTTCCTCTGATTTTGGTGGTTTATTTCAGTATGTTTAAAACCGGTCCGGATGGGATTCAGTTTACTACTGAACATATAGAAAGGGTCTTTGAACCCATCTATCTCAAAGTCATTTTGCGTTCGATTTGGCTTGCTGTAATCAGTACTCTTTTTTGTTTACTGCTGGGTTATCCTATGGCCATGATTCTGGCATCCAAAGTGCTAAAGAAGAGGGACTTTTTAATTGTTCTTTTTGTTTTGCCCATGTGGATGAACTTTCTGGCCCGAACCTACGCCTGGATGACTCTTTTAGAAAATAACGGTATCATCAATCAGATTCTGGCGGCTTTGAGTTTGCCGGCTTTAAATATTCTCTATACAGATAAAGCTGTGATCTTGGGCATGGTCTATAATTTTCTTCCCTTTATGGTGTTGCCTATCTATTCTGTTTTGCAAAAAATTGACCGCTCTCTGATCGAGGCAGCAGAGGATTTAGGGGCTACCCCTTATAAAACTTTCTTTAAAGTGACTTTTCCGTTAAGCTTATCAGGTGTGGCTTCCGGTATTATTATGGTCTTTATGCCTGCCGTGACTACCTTTGTCATATCCAGGCTGTTAGGCGGAGGTCAGTATATGTTGATTGGCAATCTGATCGAACAGCAATTCCTGACTACCGGTGACTGGGGCTTCGGCTCATCGTTATCCCTGATTCTCATGATCTTCCTGCTCCTGACCATGGGTATCATGTCCAAGACGGACAAAGATCAGGAAGGGGGTAGGTTCTGGTGAAGTCTTTCTTGATGAAAAGCTATACCTTTCTGATTTTCTTCTTTCTTTATGCCCCTATACTGATCCTGATGATTTTTTCCTTTAACGATTCTAAGTCCCGGGGGAACTGGGATGGATTTACTTTAAAGTGGTATATAGAGCTTTTTCGGGACAGCCAGATAGCTTCCGCTCTGTATTACACCTTAGTGATAGCTATTCTTGCCTCCTTGATCGCTACGATCATCGGCACTTTAGCAGCCATTGGCATTAATAATATGCATGGACTTCCCAAAGTCATGACTTTGAATGTAACCTATCTGCCTATGCTCAGCCCGGATATTGTTATGGGAATATCCTTGATGCTGCTCTTCATTTTTATTAAATTTAAATTGGGCTTTATGACCATGCTCTTTGCCCATATCACCTTTAATTTGCCTTTTGTTATTTTTTCGGTGCTGCCGAAACTGCGACAGTTAAATGATGATACTTACGATGCGGCCTTGGATTTGGGGGCCACTCCTTTGGAAGCCTATAAAAAGGTCATCCTGCCTCAGATCTCGCCGGGTATCGTCACAGGCTTTCTGCTGGCCTTTACCATGTCCATCGATGATTTCGTGGTGAGCTTTTTCACTACGGGGTCCGGGGTATCCAATCTGGCCATTACCATTTATTCTATGGCTCGTCGGGGAATTAATCCCAAGATTAATGCTTTGCTTACGTTGATGTTTATTTTTATTATGGTAACCTTGGTCTTTGTGAACTATCGGATGGCCAAGGATAAAGGAAATGAAAAGAGGGATATGTATTGAAAAAATCGGTACTAAAAAAAGCAGGGGTGGTCGTGCTCCTGGTCGCTATGCTCTTAGGACTTGCCGGTTGCGGCGGGTCGGATCAGGCTAAGCTTTATGTCTACAACTGGGGAGACTACATTGATGAATCGGTCCTGGCTGAGTTTGAGAAAGCCAATAATGTGGATGTCATCTACGAACAGTTCGCCACTAATGAAGAAATGTATGTTAAGATTAAAGCAGGAACAGCCAAGTATGATGTGGCCATCCCTTCGGATTATATGATTACCAAAATGATCCATGAAGGTTTGCTCCATACCATTGATATGAACACTATTCCTAATTACGCTAAAATTGATGATCGCTTTAAGAATCTGGCCTTTGACACCAAGAATGAATACTCGGTTCCTTATATGTGGGGCACTGTCGGGATTATTTACAACAAGACCATGGTAGACGGTGTGGTGGACAGCTGGGATATTTTATGGGATAAAAAATACGCCAAGCAGATTCTGATGCTGGACAGCCAACGGGATTCCATTGCGGTGGCCTTGAAAAAACTGGGCTACTCTCTGAACAGCAGAGAAGAGAAAGAACTGGATGAAGCCAAAAAATTGCTGATTCAGCAGAAGCCTTTGCTGATGGCCTATGTAGGGGACGAAGTGAAGGATAAGATGATCGGCAATGAAGCCGCCATGGCTGTGGTATGGTCAGGGGATGCGGTCTTTATGAAAGGTGAAAATCCTAATCTGGAATATGTCATTCCCAAAGAAGGTAGCAATATTTGGTACGATTCTATGGTTATTCCCAAAACCAGTCAGAACAAGGAAATGGCTGAGAAGTTCATCGATTTTATGTGCAGTACGGATGTAGCCTATAAAAACGCTGATTATATCGGTTATTCCACACCTCAAAAAGAAGTTAGGGGAATGCTTCCCGAGGATCTGACCTCTGATCCAGCCTATTATCCGGCTGAGGGTGCATTAAAAGGTTCGGAAGTTTTTGAAGATCTCTCCGATGTTTTACCAATTTATGATAGAATATGGACAGAGGTAAAATCACAATAAAGGAAACTTGCTTCAGAGGAGCTTTACTTCTCTGAAGTTTAGTTGACTTATCCAGGGACTTAGCGCCACTTATCTCCCACTGAAGTGAGAGAATTAGTGGCGGTTAGTCATCGGGAAATAAAGCGAAAAGCTTGAGGTTTTTATGGTTAGATATTTAAGGGTAAAAAAATTCCGTAAAAAGAAAAATGCTCAACCTGAGGTTGAACAACCCAAACTCATGATGGATATCATTGAAGAAGAGTACCCGGAAAAGTATGACACCTTAAAAGAAAAAATTTCACAGCTTGGTCGTATGTTTACTCAAGAAGAATGGCTGACCATCCTGATGAGATCAAGGGCGGAGCATGAGCGCTTTTTGCCTAAAAAGACAAATCGGGAATCTAAGGATTAGCCGGAATATAAGGTCTATCTTAAAGGACACCTATCCAGGTGTCCTTTTTGTTAGGTGTGAACTTTATTGCGGCCTGTTCTTTTAGCTGCGTACAAGGCATTATCCGCTTTTTCGACGATTTTTCCGATATCCTTTAGGGTATCAGGATAGGTAGCTAGGCCGATTGAAACCGTAATATTGATTGTTTTACCATTGGATAATTGAAAAGGGTGAATTTCTACATTATGCCGAATGTGTTCAGCTATATGCTGAGCCTGGGCATTGGGGCAATCAAGTAACAGAACAGAAAATTCCTCACCCCCATTACGAAAAATTTCATCAAATTCCCGACAACTATTCTTGAGGATTTTTCCTAACTCTTTGAGAACATAATCCCCCTCTTTGTGTCCGTAAGTATCATTGACCTTTTTGAAGAAGTCAAGGTCCAGCATAAGGAGGGAGAGATGTTCTTCTTTTTGTAGGGCATTATTAATAGCATTATTGAGAAGAAGGTCAAATTGCCTTACATTATTAAGGTCAGTAAGAAAGTCTTTGGTGGACTCCTTTTGTAGTCGCCGATACATTTTATTAGCGGTATTGCTGTAATACAGATACCAGTATGTAATTGCGGAGACAAGAGCATGAGAACACCAATAGATAAGCATGATTTTCAAAAAATCGGATTTATCTTTGAGCAGATAGGTAAGGGTAATGGATGAAGCGAATAAGACAAAGAATGTGGAATAGGCCCATTTTTGCCAAGTCTTAAAGGCAGCCCGGGTTATTAACCAACACCCAACGGTATTAATGAGAGCAGTTACCACGCCAAGAAGAGCTGCTGTATTAAACCCAAAGAACATCAAGCGAAACAAAGCAATCATAATCCCCGTAATATATACAGTAAGGGCACTACCAAAAACTGCAGACATAATAATAGGGATATTGCGAAAATCGATGATGGTGTTTGCGTCAACAGGCATAGTAAACAGCATAAGTATAATCCCAAGAGCTCCAGACAAAAAACCAAAAAACATCTTAATCGAGAAGGAATTGTTCTCTTCCAGACTGTAGTTTTTAAGTAACTGAGTGATTAAGCTGATAAAAGTAATGAGGATGGTCATATTGATAAACAAATCTTTTAACAAAGAATCTTCTACCCCTTGCTAATGAGTTATAATGGTAAAGGCGGTGAGGCAAAGTCAATAAATAGTTTTAGGTTTTATGTAAATGTTATTTGATTATTAATTGCGTCAAATTATTATACATTGAATCAATAGCATCAACAATATATCTGTGACTTTTTTCATGACGGTGATTATAATTGCAGTGGAGGAATTTCCAGAGGGAGTGGAGGAGAGAATATGAATTTATTGGGTAATATTATTTGGTTAGTATTCGGTGGGATACTTGCGGCAATCGCATGGTTTTTGGCGGGCTTAATTTTGTGCATTACGATCATCGGAATTCCATTTGGTCTCCAATGCTTTAAGATAGCTCAGTTTGTCTTATTGCCTTTCGGCAAAGACATAGAATTAGGACATTTCGGTGTGGGCGGATTGTTGCTGAATATTCTTTGGATACTCTTTCTTGGCTGGGAATTGGCCGTAAGTCATTTGGTGATCGGTCTGGTATTCTGTCTCACCATCCTAGGGATTCCGTTTGGAATTCAGCATTTTAAATTTGCACAGCTTGCCTTTATACCCTTTGGGGCTAAGATTCGTTAAGGTGCCACAAAAATCAAAATAAGGTGTTCATGCCGTGGAATGAGCATGGGTTAGAAAGAGGGTGGGGCTTTGGAGTACAGTCTTGAAGAACGTGAGGAAGTATGCAGTGTGGCTAGCAAACTCGTTATACTAAAAATATATCGATACCCACCATCCGATCCTAATACAGCGGGGGAGATTGCGGACTTTCATTGCAATCACAGCAGTGATCGCTGTGAGTCCCGTTGTACCTATCGGATGCTTATGAATGATTATTAGGTGCCTTTAAAAAACATCAACAAAGGTGGAACTACAGTGAAAAAGCTAGGATTTGGAATGATGCGTCTACCACTAACTGCTCAGGAGAATCCCCAGAGTATCGATCAAGAACAAGTGAATGCCATGGTGGACTATTTTCTGGAAAGGGGGTTTACCTATTTTGACACTGCCTATCGTTACCATCAGGGAATAAGTGAAATCGCAGTAAGAAAAGCTCTTGTGGAACGCTATCCAAGGAATTCGTTCACCATCACAGATAAAATGCCGGTTTTTTTGGTCGTTGGGAAGGAAGATTATCAGAGGATATTTGACGAGCAATTGGCTCGATGCGGAGTTCGTTATTTCGATTATTATTTGCTCCATGCCCTGGACGCCGGCAGGTATGCTGCAACAGTGGAACACGGCGGTTTTGAATTTATGCAGAGATTAAAGGCAGAGGGTAAGGTGAAGTCTATTGGATTCTCTTATCATGACAAGGCGGAACTGCTGGATCGGATATTAACTGAGCATCAGGAGATGGAGTATGTGCAGCTTCAAATTAACTACATAGATTGGGAGGACGAAGGGATCGAATCCCGTAAGTGCTATGAAGTCGCTAAAAAGCATAATAAACCTGTCATCGTGATGGAGCCTATAAAAGGAGGGGCGTTGGCAACTGTACCTGAAGAAGGTGAGAAACTCTTTAAGGGCTATCATCCTAATCAAAGCATTGCATCCTGGGCAGTCCGCTTCGCGGCCTCTTTGGATAATGTTTTCATGGTACTCAGCGGTATGAGCACCATTGAACAGCTTAAGGATAATACAGGCTATATGCAGAATTTCATTCCCTTAAATGCGGAAGAACAGAAGCTTATCCAAAAGGCCATAGATAGTATTAACAGCGGCATAGCTATTCCCTGTACCGCATGTGAGTACTGCGTGGAAGGCTGTCCAAAGAAAATACCTATACCGAAATTTTTTTCTTTGTATAATAACCAGAAGCAGCATGGTTTGTCTACCCAGAGGACTTATTATGGGAATTTAACCAAGGACTTGGGCAAAGCTTCGGATTGCATCGATTGTAAGCAATGCGAGCGGCATTGTCCACAGCATATAGCGATTGTAAAAGAATTGAAAGAAGTCTCCAGGGTCTTTGATGTATAATAGGCTGTTGTCGATGACGAGAACCCATAAGTGCACTTGGGAAGAAAGGGATTATCATAGCTTTAGAGACCGGCGAATATGAATAAATGCATGCTTTGTTATCCATAGGGGGAGCAGATATGGATCATTCCTCAAGAGGGTGTAGATTCCCAAGAAAGTTCAATTATCGGAGAACCTTAATTATAGGAATTGGCCTCTGTACGTTATTACTCTTTTTCTCTGGCTGCAGCAAGAAACTCTCCCCGGAGATAAAGGACCTGGAGCCTAAGCTTTATTTACAGGTACCCACTATAGATTGTCCTCTGGACAAAGACCGGGATGGGATCAATGATCTAAAGGATATCGTGGCGGGAGGAAAAGAAGAGGTGCGGAAAAGACCTCGTTATCGAGATGCCTATTATGCCGAAGGATTTCCCCCGGAGAACGAGGGAGTATGCACGGATGTCATCTGGAGAGCGTTACGCAATGCGGGATACGATCTTAAAGCCATGGTTGATGAAGATATCCGTCAGAATATCTCCCTGTATCCACGGGTTGATGGGGAACGGGATCCCAATATAGATTTTCGTCGAGTACAGAACCTAAGAATTTTTTTCCAACGGCACGGTCAGGAGTTAACTACGGAGATCATCCCTAATGATGTGGATAATTTATCCCAATGGCAGCCCGGAGATATTGTCACCTTCGCTCTGCCTCATGAACACATAGCCATTATCTCGGATCGCCGCCGACCTGATGGTGTTCCCTTTATCCTTCATAATGGAGGCCCCGTGGCTTCCGAAGAGGATCGCTTGCTTTCTTGGAAAAGCCCTATTACAGGGCACTATCGGTTTCCTAAGTTTGAATGAAACTTTTTTGAAGATATAAGGAAGAGTTTACACTTTAATTGTAAATAATAGTAAGAAAGATAGTGATGGAGGTCCTAATATGTCAGTAGAAGAAGTTCATATCTCCATGATCCAACAAATGAAGAGACGGATCTCCGTCAGAACGTATCAAGAAGAACTTTTAGATCCTGAATTGAGAGAAAAGATTAATTTAGCTTTTAGGGATAATCTGGGCCCCTTTGGAGGAACGGTAAGGTTCGAACTCATTGAAAGAGAACTCGCTCAAAAAGATGCTAATGTAAAATTGGGGACCTATGGAGTAATTAAAGGTGCTTCTTCGTTTATTGTGGCCGTAATCCAAGAAGGATCACGGGACTTAGAGGATTTCGGGTATGTCCTCGAGAAATTCATCCTTTATGCTACCTCCTTAGGTCTTGGCACTTGTTGGCTGGGAGGGACGTATACAAAAAGCGAATTTAGTAAGGCCATTGGATTGAAAGGGCAGGAGATTATGCCGTGCATAACTCCTATTGGATACCCAAGTCAGAAGCGTAGCTTGCTGGAGTCTGCTATGAGGTTAGCTGCCGGTTCCAAGAATCGCAAACCCTGGAAGGATCTCTTCTTTAACCAGGATTTTGAACAGCCCTTAACAGAGTTAGAGGCAGATAACTATGCTACACCATTGGAGATGGTTCGGATTGCCCCATCGGCTTCCAATAAACAACCCTGGCGAATTGTTATGGATCATGGAAAGTTTCATTTCTATCTTCAGTATGCAAAAGATTATGGCAAAAGGTTAGGATTTGATATTCAGCGAGTAGATATGGGTATTGCTATGTGCCATTTTGAGTTGGCGGTCAAAGAACTGGGATTGTCAGGTAAATGGCAGATCGTTAAGCCAAGTGCGGAGGCAGAGAAAATCACTATTCCACCGAATACGAAGTATATTGTAAGCTGGGGATAGACTATCTTCCGACATTGAATGTAAACAGAGAGCACCTTATTGAAGGAGATGTCAATAAGGTGCCTTGCTTTATGCAAATAGTATTATTGATCATTATCGATATCGATAGTATTATAATTAGTGAGATAATTATTAAACTTGATAACATTAATCTGAATCGAGGTGCGTTTAATGGACAGTAAAGTTTTAAGTGCTTTATTAAATCCGGTGAGAATGAAAATTCTGCAGCTGTTTTTACAGAATGAAACAGAAACAGTGAAGCGGATCGCTGAGGAATTGCCCGGCATTCCTCCGGCCAGCCTTTACCGTCATGTTAATAAGCTGGTTGAGGGTGAGATCATCGAAGTCTGTGCAGAATATAAAATCCGTGGGACAGTAGAAAAGGTGTATCGTCTGAAGAACAATTCCCTCCTTTATAACGATGAGCAGATATTGGAGGCTGGTCAAGAAGAAGTCTTTAGTTATTTCTACTCCTTTGCCACGGCTCTGTTAAGCGATTTCGACAATTATTTAAGTGGTAAGGATTATGATCTCGGCCAAGATAGAGTAAGTTTTCAGAGTTATCCTCTTTATCTCACCGATCAGGAGTGCGATGAATTATTCCAGACTATCCAAGAAACACTGAATAAGGTCGCAAGCAATAAAGAGGAAGGAGAGCGAAGATTAAGGAAGTTCTCCTTTGTGTTGATGCCTGGGGATGAGAATAAAAAGGTAAAAAAATAGTCTTGGGTGTTATTGAATTATAGCGGTATTTTTGCTAAAGTTGTGCATGTGACATAATTAGAGAGAGGGAGTGCTGCTTATGGATTATGGGCTGCAGAAAAAGTATGGTTTATTCACTGCAATTGCCATGGTCATTGGAATTGTCATTGGAAGTGGCGTATTTTTTAAAGCAGAGAAAATCTTAGTAGCCACGGGAGGGGATCTGCCGCTAGGTATTTTAGCCTGGATTATCGGCGGAATTATCATGATTGTGTGTGCCTATGTGTTTGCCACTATGGCTACACGTTATGAAAAGGTCAATGGGGTCGTAGACTACGCGGAAGCCGCCATGGGCAGGGGATATGCCTATAGTGTGGGCTGGTTTATGACCACTATCTATTATCCGGCAATTACCTCCGTATTAGCTTGGGTCTCAGCCCGATATACCTGCGTTCTTCTTGGGTGGGATATCGTAGGTGCGGAAGCGATGGCTATTTCAGGCTTTTACTTGGTGGGAAGCTATGCACTCAATGCTTTATCCCCGAAATTGGCGGGAAAATTCCAGGTTTCAACCACTGTCATTAAGCTTATTCCCTTGATTTTAATGGCGATTTTAGGGACTATTACCGGTTTAAGTAATGGGGTTTTGATTAAGAACTTCACAAGCGGTGTTATCGCAGATGTATCTACTGCCAATCCTATGTTCACCGCAGTAGTGGCCACCGCTTTTGCCTACGAAGGTTGGATCATCGCCACCAGCATTAACGCTGAATTAAGAGATGCAAAAAAGAATCTTCCTCGTGCCTTAACCTTTGGTACCATGTTTGTCGCTCTCATCTATATTTTATATTACACCGGACTAGCTGGTGCCGTGGAGAACAGCGTTATCATGCAAGGGGGAGAGACCGGAGCTAAGATTGCTTTCTCCACAGTCTTTTCCAATCTCGGCGGGTCCATACTCTTTGTTTTTGTTGTGATCTCCTGCTTGGGAACTCTTAATGGATTAATGCTCGGATGTACCCGGGGGTTCTACTCCTTAGCAGCCAGAGATCTTGGCCCTCACCCCGATGTCTATAAGAACATCGATGCCAACACCAATATGCCAACCAACTCCGCTATCTTAGGGCTTTTATTCTCCGGAGGGTGGCTGCTGTATTTCTTTGGTGCCAATCTGGTGCCTGTACCTTGGTTTGGCCCTTTTAGTTTTGACAGTTCGGAGCTCCCTATTGTCACACTATACGCTATGTATATTCCCATCTTCGCAATGATAATGATAAAAGAACAAACCTTAGGCGGGTTTAAACGGTTTGTTATGCCCATCCTGGCGATCTGCGCCTGCATCTTTATGGTGATTGCCGCTGTTTATGCCCATGGTTGGGCAGTTGCGTACTACCTGATCCTCTTTGCAGTGATTATGGCAGTAGGTGGGTTGTTCTATTCTACTAAAAAGGCTCATTAGAACCGCTCTCTTATAGAGAAAAAAACACCTTCCCTATGTAAAATAGGAAGGTGTTTTTTTCTCTCAAAATCGCAAACATTGCGATTGGGAATAAGACCGGCACGAAGTAAAGCTACACCTTTCATCCTTTGCCGGTGCCGCCTGAGCAACCGGAAGTGTGATTAATTAAGCCAGGGGCTTGTCTTACATGACAGCCCCTGGTGATTAAAAGATTTAATGTATATACGGTTTTGTTATACAGTTTAGTATCGGCGTGCCCCAAGATAGCGGGGGCCATAAAAGCTATCGCTTACTCCTGAAACCTTAACCCCACTGCCGGGATTGGAAGCATGAACAAACTTACCGTCACCGACGTAGATGCCTACATGAGATGCTCCGGCAGCATAGGTGCTGAAGAAGACTAAATCTCCCGCTTGTAGATTATCCTTACTCACGGCTGAACCTGAATTGAATTGATCGTAGGAAGTTCGCGGAAGGGAAATTCCCGAACCTGAATAGATGTACTTGGTAAAGCCGGAGCAGTCAAAACCACTGGTGGAAGTGCCTCCGAAAACATACTTGGTTCCTTGAAAACCGAGAGCGCGATCGACGATAGAAGAACCATCGGCGCTACCCCGCGAGGCGGTATAGGCTACATTGACGGTTTGTTTGTTAGGGCCTTTAGAGACGACTTCATCAACGGGTTTCTCAACAATCTTCTCATCAAGAACTTTTTTGGCTACCTCTACACCATTTCTTTGCTCGTAAGAATAGGTTACGATTTTTGAACCGTTGCTGCCTTTTGTAATAACTTTAGTTTGGCCTGGATTGAGTTTATAATCGGTTTTGGTGACTACATCATAGGGAATGATTTCCTGACCGGAATATGTACCCTGGCTCACGACTGTCAGATAAGGTTCAACAGTAACAAGTTTAATCACTTCTCCCGGCTTGATCATGGTGTCTTCAGTTGCCCCGGGATTCCCGGCAAGAACTTCGGCGGTCAGCATATTGTTTTTGCGGGCAATCAACCACCAGGAGTCGTTTTCCTCTACAGTATACTCTTTTGTGGTGACCTGACCTTCGATGAGCTTTTCATAGGCTAACTCAAGAGAAGCCATTTGCTCGGGTTGGATAGAAACTTTTTCAATAGTTACTTCTTCTAAAAAGCTGACGGAAGTAATTTGGTTCTCATTGCTGGATTTGGAATAGTACTCTTCGTATTCTTTAAGCAATGTGTCTGCTTCTTCTTTACTGGGTAAATAGGCTATGGGTGTTTCATTAACATGAATTTTGTAGCCTTCCAGATAATAGCTCAAAGAGTTGGCTAAATTTTCTTCCTTGATCTCTGAGGCTTTATAGGCGGTATTTTTGATTCTGACATGTTCATAGTTGATCTGGTCCCGTGTCTTGGCAACGACACCATAGGGTTCCCCTTTTTCCTGGAGGAATGTATCCACAAGGGTTTGTCCGCTATGGGAATCTGCCACATAGCCCACTTGCTGGCCGTTGATCGTCACAGCAGCTGCGGTGGTCGTGGTTAGAAAATAGAATCCTAATCCACCGGTCAGGACAAGGGTTACAGTTAAAGAACCAAGAACACGAGGTGATTTCCAAGAAACGTTTTTTGCTATTCTTTGAACTTGATCGGATGCAGAGGCCTTGAATTGAGACAAGCTTTCCTTAAAATGCATGCTCAGACACCTTTCTTAGCCTACGGGGTTAGTTGACGGATTCGGGCGAAAGTGTAAGCCCTACGCACAGGTTGTGCGATTCACCCCAGAAATGTAGTCCCCCGTTCCAGGATACCCTAGATTAGGCTTTAATTATACAATGCACATATTTTATTCTGATTCGACATCAAGTTCTAAAGTTCCTTCATTAATACTTTATGAAATACGTGGAAATTCCATGACAAATCTTGGATGAAAGGGTTTAGCTGTTAGTTATTCATTCTGGAATATGGTAAAATAGTGGCATGCTCTAAGCCGATAGCAGAGGACTAATGACTAGGGGGATAGCCTTGTTCTTTTGGAAACGGGAAAAAGAAGTGAAAAAAATTACTCCTGAACTGAAAACTGCTCGGGAGACCTGGCAAGGGAAAAAGTATAAGACCAATTATTACTCTTATAACTCGGTAAGGAGAAGAGACTCCTTACGGAGCAAGAAACAACGTAAACATGAGATCGGGGAATACAAGCTTGAAGTGGAGCTTACTCATTTGCCAAGATGCTTTCGTCGTCTGAGCAATCTCCTGTTAAAAACAAAGGGTGGCTTTCAGCAGATTGATCACCTTCTGATATCTCCTTATGGAATCTTTCTCTTGGAGGTCAATAATTTGTCGGGGCTGATTGTAGGGGAAGAAGAGGACCCCAAGTGGTATCAGTCGATTACCTGGAGGGTGAAACCTTTCCCTAATCCTATTCTGGAGAATCAGGTCCGAATTAAAGTGCTGCAAGAGTTGGCGGGGCTTGATGAAACAATCCCGGTCTTTTCTTATGTGACCTTTAACCGGCGTTGTAACCTGAAGGTTTTTTCAAGTGTGGTCTTTTATGATATTGATCTTCTGGCCTCAATCATTAAACTGACCCAGAATCAGCCTGTCGTACTCTGTGATGAGGAAATTCTGCAGATTATAGAGAGGATTGAAAAAATCAATGTGACGGAGCTGGGGATTCGCAATGAGTATGCTGCACGCCAGCGTAGAGAAAGAATGCAGCATAGACCGAAGTATGGGGATATTCGTTGCAGTATTTGCCAAAAGGCTGTAAACGAACGAATGGCCCGATATTGTCTGAATCGTCCTGAGAAATTTGCTTGGAAAATCTATTGCGAAAAACACCAAAGGGAAATGACCAGGGTAGTAAGACGGGAATACACTCAACGTGAAGAATATGAGGAGATCGGAAATGGTAAGGGGAGAGAAAGACATGATACATACGTTAAGACTGGAGACCCAAAAAAGGAATCAATGGATTGATATTACTTTTTTAATAGAAGGATTTTTGCAGAACTCCCAGATTAAGGATGGCGCAGCGATTATCTATTGTCCTCATACTACGGCGGGAATCACGATTAATGAGAATGCGGATCCCGATGTTTCCCGGGATATGCTGAGGCGCCTGGATGAGATCTGCCCTTGGGATATAGCCCAGGATAAGCACGGGGAAGGGAATTCGGCAGCCCATTTGAAAGCCAGCCTGATGGGAAGCTCTCAGACTGTCATAATCAAAGAGGGAAGATTGCTTTTAGGCCGTTGGCAAGGGGTTTATTTTTGTGAATTCGATGGACCTCGCTCCAGAGAGTGTTTTGTAAAGATATTGGCTTAAAAAATAATTGTAGGGCAAAGGCAAGTACCCATTTTGGAAGTAAGTACTTGAAAGGGAAACATGAGTGAACTTATAGTTGAAAAGCACGAAGAAAAGACTCAAAATATCAGGACAAAAGCCGTCAGAGGGACGATATTTACCCTTATTGGCGGGATCAGTTGGGGATTTTCCGGTGCCTGCGGACAATACCTTTTTTCCGTGAAGGGGATCGACCCTCATTGGGTTACAGTGGTACGGATGTTTATAGCGGGGCTGATTTTATTTTCTTTGGTTTTATTTAAACATAGAAAGCAAATGATAGGTTTGTTCAGCAATACAAAGGATCGCTGGACACTTATCGCCTTTAGCTTATTTGGGCTTATCTCTTGTCAATACACCTATTTATTGGCCATATCGTATACCAATGCGGGAACAGCGACTGTGCTGCAGTATTTAGGGCCGTTATTAATTATGATTTTCGTTTGCGGAATAGATAGGCGCTTACCGACGAAGACAGAAGGCATTGCTATTGTTTTAGCTGTAACCGGTACCTTTTTATTGGCTACCCATGGGAATCTCAGCAACCTTGTCATATCTACCCAAGGGCTTTTCTGGGGACTGATGTCCGCTTTAGGATTGATGCTTTATACGATCATTCCGGGGAGGATTATTGGCAGATGGGGGAGCATCGTCGTTACAGGCTGTGGAATGTTAATCGGTGGGACAATCCTGCTTATATTTATTCGACCTTGGCAGATTCCCGTTTCCCTGGATTGGCAGGTGTTCTGGGGGATGTTGGCTATTATCGTGATCGGGACGGTTGTGTCTTTTACTTTGTATTTACAGGGGGTCAGTGATATTGGGCCTGTAAAGGCTAGTATGATCGCCAGTGTAGAACCTGTGTCAGCTGCTTTGTTCTCCGCTTTTTGGTTGAACACGGCTTTTGTCTGGCTCGATATTATAGGGTTTGCCTTAATTATTACCACAGTGATTCTTTTGACAAGGAAGGGAAGCTGAGAATAGATTGGATTAATGGACTTGTATTTTTTCTGTTAAAGAGCGGTACAATTAACTAAAAACAGGAATATATAGCCAGATATTGTTTCGAATTAACCGAATGTTTTCCCTAAAATATGTTAATTCTACTTAATAGAAAAAAGTATTTGACAAGTAAAGCTAGTCCATGTATTATAGTTATTGCGCTAGCGGCCCATTGGTCAAGCGGCCTAAGACACCGCCCTTTCACGGCGGTAACACGGGTTCGAATCCCGTATGGGTCACCAAAATTCGGGCGATTAGCTCAGCTGGGAGAGCGCCTGCCTTACAAGCAGGATGTCGGCAGTTCGATCCTGTCATCGCCCACCAAAATCCGGCCCCGTGGTGTAGTGGTTAACATGCCTGCCTGTCACGCAGGAGATCGTCGGTTCAAGTCCGATCGGGGTCGCCATTTTAATTTTATAAGCGGGAAACACAATGTGGGTAGATGGCCGAGTGGTTAAAGGCGGCAGACTGTAAATCTGTTCCGAAAGGTACGGTGGTTCGAATCCATCTCTACCCACCACTAAACATCGCGGAGTGGAGCAGCGGTAGCTCGTCGGGCTCATAACCCGAAGGTCGTCGGTTCAAATCCGGCCTCCGCAACCAAGGTTTTAAGTCAACAGCAGTTGATTTAAAAATAGATAGGATAGGGATGTCGCCAAGCGGTAAGGCACCAGACTTTGACTCTGGCATTCGTAGGTTCGAATCCTGCCATCCCTGCCATTTTATGAGCCATTAGCTCAGTCGGTAGAGCACCTGACTTTTAATCAGGGTGTCCCGCGTTCGAGTCGCGGATGGCTCACCATTTTATCATTCAACGACATGCGGGTGTAACTCAGTGGTAGAGTGTCACCTTGCCAAGGTGAAAGTCGCGAGTTCGAATCTCGTCACCCGCTCCAAAGACATGCGCTCGTAGCTCAGCTGGATAGAGCGTCTGACTACGAATCAGAAGGCCAGGGGTTCGAATCCCTTCGAGCGCACCATTTCAATTTTAGATAATCCTCAATGCCGTTATAGCTCAGTTGGTAGAGCGCATCCTTGGTAAGGATGAGGTCACCGGTTCAAATCCGGTTAACGGCTCCACAAACAATGCGGGAGTGGCGGAACTGGCAGACGCGCACGTTTGAGGGGCGTGTGGGTAACACCGTATGGGTTCAAGTCCCATCTTCCGCACCAAAAAGTAGTCTTTCGGAGAAGTACTCAAGTGGCTGAAGAGGACGGTTTGCTAAACCGTTAGAGTGGGTAACTGCTGCGAGGGTTCGAATCCCTCCTTCTCCGCCAGTCATAACACTATTCCTCGATAGCTCAATGGTGGAGCAACCGGCTGTTAACCGGTAGGTTGCAGGTTCGAGTCCTGCTCGGGGAGCCATGGCAGGGTAGCCAAGTGGTCTAAGGCAAGTGGTTCATACCCGCTCATTCGAGAGTTCAAATCTCTCCCCTGCTACCACACCTGCGGGTGTAGCTCAATGGTAGAGCGCTAGCCTTCCAAGCTAGTTACGTGAGTTCGATTCTCATCACCCGCTCCATAGGCAAGATTTAACCGTACTGATGTCAGTACGGTTTTTTTCACGATCAGACTTTCATGCTGAAAAGCAAGCATTTCCTCGGTAGAAAATGCTACTTAATTAAAAACTTAAGGTGCTGTTAAAATAAATTAAATAATTGTAGGTGAATTTTAGATAATAAGCAGACCAAAATAGTCAGTTAAGAGTGTATAGAATGGCGTATAAAAGCAGTATATATGGGTGATATAAGATTAAACTACTTTTTTAAATAAACGTGTTGACATTTATGCTCGATTCGGATATACTAACAAATGTTCCGCTAAAACGGCCCATTGGTCAAGCGGCCTAAGACACCGCCCTTTCACGGCGGTAACACGGGTTCGAATCCCGTATGGGTCACCAAAATTCGGGCGATTAGCTCAGCTGGGAGAGCGCCTGCCTTACAAGCAGGATGTCGGCAGTTCGATCCTGTCATCGCCCACCAAAATCCGGCCCCGTGGTGTAGTGGTTAACATGCCTGCCTGTCACGCAGGAGATCGTCGGTTCAAGTCCGATCGGGGTCGCCATTTTAATTTTATAAGCGGGAAACACAATGTGGGTAGATGGCCGAGTGGTTAAAGGCGGCAGACTGTAAATCTGTTCCGAAAGGTACGGTGGTTCGAATCCATCTCTACCCACCACTAAACATCGCGGAGTGGAGCAGCGGTAGCTCGTCGGGCTCATAACCCGAAGGTCGTCGGTTCAAATCCGGCCTCCGCAACCAAGGTTTTAAGTCAACAGCAGTTGATTTAAAAATAGATAGGATAGGGATGTCGCCAAGCGGTAAGGCACCAGACTTTGACTCTGGCATTCGTAGGTTCGAATCCTGCCATCCCTGCCATTTTATGAGCCATTAGCTCAGTCGGTAGAGCACCTGACTTTTAATCAGGGTGTCCCGCGTTCGAGTCGCGGATGGCTCACCATTTTATCATTCAACGACATGCGGGTGTAACTCAGTGGTAGAGTGTCACCTTGCCAAGGTGAAAGTCGCGAGTTCGAATCTCGTCACCCGCTCCAAAGACATGCGCTCGTAGCTCAGCTGGATAGAGCGTCTGACTACGAATCAGAAGGCCAGGGGTTCGAATCCCTTCGAGCGCACCATTTCAATTTTAGATAATCCTCAATGCCGTTATAGCTCAGTTGGTAGAGCGCATCCTTGGTAAGGATGAGGTCACCGGTTCAAATCCGGTTAACGGCTCCACAAACAATGCGGGAGTGGCGGAACTGGCAGACGCGCACGTTTGAGGGGCGTGTGGGTAACACCGTATGGGTTCAAGTCCCATCTTCCGCACCAAAAAGTAGTCTTTCGGAGAAGTACTCAAGTGGCTGAAGAGGACGGTTTGCTAAACCGTTAGAGTGGGTAACTGCTGCGAGGGTTCGAATCCCTCCTTCTCCGCCAGTCATAACACTATTCCTCGATAGCTCAATGGTGGAGCAACCGGCTGTTAACCGGTAGGTTGCAGGTTCGAGTCCTGCTCGGGGAGCCATGGCAGGGTAGCCAAGTGGTCTAAGGCAAGTGGTTCATACCCGCTCATTCGAGAGTTCAAATCTCTCCCCTGCTACCACACCTGCGGGTGTAGCTCAATGGTAGAGCGCTAGCCTTCCAAGCTAGTTACGTGAGTTCGATTCTCATCACCCGCTCCATAGGCAAGATTTAACCGTACTGATGTCAGTACGGTTTTTTGTTGTTATAGGCTTGAGCCTATTGAGCGAAAGCGGTAGGCCTATCTTCCGGGGCGTGTTTCAACCAGGACGCATTCATGGGTGATTAACTTGATATGGTTTTCGCGCCCCTTTGATAAAGCTTCATCACTCTCGGCGCCAGGCTGCATCCAGATTCTTTTGATACCTAACTGGGCACATTGGTCGACAATTTGTTCCGATATATGGGGAGGAACGATGAGGCTGACCACATCAGGAAGAACGGGTAAGGCATTTAATGAGGGGAAGCAAGGTTCGCCGTCTATCTCTGAGAGTTTTGGATTAATAGGATAGACTGTATAACCGGATTGTTTGAGCCTATGGTATACTTTAGTGCCAAATTTAGCCGGATCCTTAGAGACTCCAACAACTGCCCAGGTCTTCTGTTCTAAGAACTCTTCAATGTACTTTCGCATTTTTTTCTCTCCTTAACTTTCTTTTATATTATCGATAAGAATTAATATCACCATTTAGCTCTTTTTAAATCGTTTGATCAGCGAAATCTGGTCTTCCATTAGATGATAAATCGAAAAAATCAGAGAGATGAACTAATTAATATTAGTTTTCTCCATAATTAATATACAATTTACTTAGAAAAGTTGCTATAATGTTCTTGAAATTAAATATAGAGAGTTGAGTTGATTTTTCGTAAGAAAAGTCATAAGGGAAGTCAGTTAAGCTGACGCGGTGCCCGCCACTGTAAGAGGGAGTTGACTCACAATGATGTCACTGGATTATTATCTGGGAAGACGTGGGTTAATGATGAACTTGAGCCAGGAAACCTGCTTACTCTCTAAATTCAAGGAACCTACGGGATGTTGGGGAGGTGGATATCAGTGTTCAAGATATTCTTATCTGATACAGGATAGCAAACCCTTCTGCAAAGAAGGGTTTTTTGCATATCAGATAAGTATCAGATGTATATAGGCTTAAGGTGTACATGGCACCTGCATTGAGGTTATTTCACAAAGAATTTGTCCTATCAAAAGTGAAGGAGTGGGGAGTATGTCCAAACGAATACAGCTCTTTGTTGGTTTAGTCCTAATGATGTTTTTAATTCCCTATAAAGCATCGGCTATGCATATTATGGAGGGTTTTTTACAGCCGGGTTGGGCGATTTCCTGGGGAGCTTTAACCATACCCTTTGTCGTGTTAGGTATCTTTTCGATCAAGAAAACGATCTCCCTTAATCCACGGCTGAAAATTCTTTTAGCCATGGCAGGAGCTTTTGTTTTTGTTCTGTCTGCTCTTAAATTGCCCTCGGTTACCGGGAGCTGCTCGCACCCAACAGGGGTAGGTTTTGGTGCGATCCTTTTTGGACCGACGGCTATGGCGGTTATTGGAGTTATTGTTCTTTTGTTTCAGGCATTGCTCCTGGCCCATGGTGGATTGACTACCTTAGGAGCCAATACTTTTTCCATGGCAGTGGTCGGTCCTTTTGTCGCTTATGGTGTTTATAAACTTGTACAAAAATTCAAAGGCCCCCAATGGTTAGGTGTGTTTCTGGCTGCTTCCTTAGGTGATTTATCCACCTATGTAACCACATCGATTCAACTGGCCCTGGCCTTCCCTTCAGAAGTCGGAGGAATTGCTGCTTCTCTTACTAAATTTATGAGCATCTTTGCTGTAACGCAAATCCCGCTGGCTATTAGTGAAGGGATACTGACTGTAATCATCTTCAATGCACTGGCCAGCTACGGAAAAAGTGAGCTGCAAGATCTTAAGCTGTTGACAAAGGAGGCGTAAAGATGGCGAATTCAGGTGTAGAACAAACAAAGCGATCGACTTTAAAGATTAATCTGTTGTTATTACTGCTCGTGGTTGCCATAACTGTGGCTCCGTTAATTCTTATCAAGGACGCTGAATTTGGCGGGGCAGATGGCTTGGCGGAGGAAGAAATCATGACTATTCAGGAGGATTATGAGCCTTGGTTTTCCCCCTTCTTTGAGCCTGCCAGTGGGGAAATTGAGAGTCTGCTCTTTGCCCTTCAAGCAGGCTTAGGAGCAGGGGTCATCGGGTTCGGCTTAGGTTATTATAAAGGACGGAATAAGACTGTGTGAACGACTTGAGCCATATGGAGCGGGAATCCAGAAAACTACTTAGTGCTCACCGAAAGGGTGGGAGGAGGCTTCAAATAATATGCTGAATACGGATACCTATGCTTATGCCTCTCGGCTTAAAGCGATTGACCCTATGCAAAAGTTCATTTTTGCCTTCTTAACTCTGGGGGTATGTCTATGGGCCGATCAAATGGTTGTCTCCATAGCTGTGATTGTACTTATGAGTGGAGCTACTATTTTTTTCGGAGGCGCCCCCTTCTCCGTATGGCTCAAATTGATGATCGTTCCTATGTCATTTTTAGTTATCGGTATTATTACGATCGCCATTAATATTTCTCGTGATGTTCATAGCTTTTTATGGGCTTATTCCATAGCAGGGTATTGGGTAGGAATTTCAGAAAGCGGGATACGTGAAGGTATTAATCTTTTTTTCCGGGTACTCGGCTCCGTATCCTGCCTCTATTTTTTATCTCTAAGCACTCCCATGGTGGATTTGTTGTCCGTATTGAGGAGGCTCAGACTGCCCAAGCTTATGGTGGAGATGATGGGACTTATTTATCGTTTTATCTTCGTGCTTTTAGAGACTGCTGCGACCATGCTGATTGCTCAAAATTCTCGGCTGGGCTATATCAATCTTAGAACCGGGTATCGCTCTATGGGGAGTATGGTGTCTGTCTTGTTTATTCGTGCTTATAAACGTTCTAATGAGTTATATACCTCTTTAGAAGCCCGGGGATATGATGGAGAGATCAAGGTCCTGGAAGAAACCTATGAGAATAATAAAAAGTTAGTGTTTCTGGCCGCGCTGATTAACGGAGTATTGATTTTCTTGGCATTATTTTTGAAATGAAATAGACCATCTTAAAGACTTGAGGAAAGAATATGAATGAGAGTATAATGCAGGACAACATAATACAGCTTAAGGATTTGCACTACCACTATCCTGACGGGACCCATGCTCTTAAGGGTATCACTATAACGATTCCCAAGGGTCAGGTTACTGCACTATTAGGAGGAAATGGAGCAGGTAAATCCACGCTGTTTCAACATTTAAACGGAATTTTGAAGCCCTCTTCTGGAGAAGTGTTTTTTGATGGACAGCCCGTTGATTACTCGCGCAAGGGACTCTTGAACCTTAGGCAAGCTGTTGGAATGGTGTTTCAAGATCCGGACAACCAGCTTTTTTCGGCAAGTGTCTATCAGGATGTTTCCTATGGAGTGCTTAATCTTCAATTGCCTAAGGACGAAGCACAGAGAAGGGTAGAGCATGCTTTAGAAAGAACGGGTATTTCTCATCTTCGCAATAAGCCCACTCACGCCCTCAGCTTTGGACAGAAAAAGCGTGCCGCTATTGCCGGAGTCTTAGCCATGGAACCCCAGGTCCTGGTACTGGATGAACCCACAGCAGGGCTGGATCCTAAAGGAATCTCGGAGATTATGCAACTTCTCTTAGAAACTCAAAAAGGAATGGATTTAACGATTCTTATTGCCACTCATGATATCGATATCGTTCCCCTCTATTGTGATAGGGTTTTTGTTATGGATGAGGGAGAAGTGGTCTTAGAAGGAACCTGCGGTGAGGTCTTTGCCAAAAGAGAAAAGCTGCGGAACGTGAATCTTAGGTTGCCGAGAATAGGCCACCTTATGGAGATTTTAAAGTTTAAAGATGGCTTTGCTCTAGACGAAATTCCCATGACCATCTCAGGGGCCCGGAAAGCGCTCAAGAATTGGCGAGATGAAAAAGCTTGACGGATTAGTATTTTTTGCTATAATTAATACTGTTCAATGCGGAAGTGGCTCAGCGGTAGAGCATTGGCTTCCCAAGCCGAGGATCGCGGGTTCGAATCCCGTCTTCCGCTCCAGTGAAAGTGAGGCGTTGCAAGAGTTTGCAACGTTTTTTCTTTTTGTTTTCTTATGCCCTAAATTGACTTGACGGCATTCAGACGACATCTTGACCAAAAAAGAAAAACCGGACTGATTCCGGTTTATTTTACAGCCTTAATTTTGTTACTTAAACGGGATACAGCTCTGATTTTTCCCTCCAGTGAACTATGACCGTAGATATCTAATGTAGTACTTGTTCTTGAATGTCCTAGTAGGCTGCTCACGTTAACAGGATTTTCTCCGTCATCCAGTAGAAGTGTGGCTACAGTATGTCTTAAATCGTGTATACGGATTGATTTGATGCCTGCGGCCTTAATAATACTGCTGTGCTTCCTATTCAGGTTACGTGGCTCTATAGGCGTTCCTAGGGGCGTTGTGAAGAGTAATCCGCTATCGTTATACTCAGGCCCCAGGATGAGCTTTTCTTGCCGCCTTATAACCTGAAAACGCTTTATCTCTTTAACCACTATAGGCAACAATGGAAGTTCTCGTTTGCCTTTTTTTGATTTTGGTTCAGAAAAAATAAGCCTGGATTTTTCTTCACCATCTAGCTTTTTGCGTTTGATGGCTTGGATGATTCGGATGGTTCCTTTGTTGGGATCAAAGCAGTATGGCTAGTTCCCTTTGGATAATTACTTCGCATAATAAGAATGTCGTGCAATAAAGGTTTCAAATTTAAATACATTACTCCACTTCAAATCTTTCAAAACTCTTCCCGAATAAAAGTTAAATAGAATTTCTACAGAAAAATAAACCAATTTCCATATTGTTCCAAGCCACCCAGCTTGTGCATATCATGTACTATCTTTAGATAAAGGAGGGTATGCAGATGCATTGGGTGATATTGATTTAGATGATTGTGGTCGTCGTGAAAGAATCAGTATCAAGGAATCGCTATAGTTATCTTAATTCTTATTGCTTTGGGTGTTATCTTTTAATACGTTTTTTAAAATCACACTTCTATAACGAAAGGAGACAATTAAGATATGCAACGTTTTGGATTTGGAAGATTTCCTTTTTTCCCCTTTTTCTTTGATCCTTTCGAAAGGTTCGAGAGATTTGGGGTAATGGATCCATTTGAGAGATTTGAATTCGATCCATTTGAAAGATTTGAGATGAGACGATTTAATCGACGCCTTTTCTAATTAAAAGTAATGTAAAGCTAGGATTTGTGTTGGTTCTAGATTTAAACATGTTATTATTAGTTGGATAATTACAGCATCCATTATTGAAGGTGGCAGAAATTTAAAAGGCGTATTACCTTGGTAGTGCGCCTTTTCCTACTTTTACGCATTATACTACTAACTCGAATCCTTTATCATATACTTTCCAGAACCTTTTTTACCGCAGTATTTTCTCCTTTTTTTATAAAAGTTGGAAAAAAGTCTTTGGTTTTTGGCCCCTTGTTACCAATGTTTATTTTGGTTCAAATAATAAGGATGATTTTAAAGAGAGAGAATTAACCTGACATATGAGAACTAAGAAAAAGCTTTAATGATTCTGCAATAGAGACCACGAAAAGATTAACATCAATGATTGAATGGATTAGATGAAAGGAAAACCCGGCGGTACCTAGTATAGCTGTTCCAACTGGCCCTGGTGGCAAAGTTTCTTTCTTAATTATATAACGCCCAATATTGTAAACTAAACGGGCATCCGTGGTAATCTCAGAGGATGGAGGCACAGCCATCATATGAATTGAAATTCCTTAAATGTGACAGAGGCGAAAATTTAGTATGGTTGACCCACGCCTAAATAATTATTGAACTTGGTGGATGTCAAGAATTATAACCGTTATACGTTCTAGTATAGAGGCTTCAAATAAACTAGGAAGAGTCCCTTGTTGACAATATGCGAAATATACTCCAAAATACTATACAGATAGGAAGACCATTTGATTCATAATAGGCAGTATATATAAACTAAACTTTCACCTCATAAATTCAATAGAGAAGCTTAATTGCGATTGGATAGAAATAGGTAGGACCAGAAGAATCGAATTCCCAAGCCGAGGGTCGCGGGTTCGAATCCCGTCTTCCGCTCCAAAGGTATCATAGGCGTCGCAAAGTTTGCGGCGTTTTTTCATACATATCAGGAAGTATAATTTTTATATCGCTAGTATAAGAGGAACCGGCGATTTCGCCTTTCTACTATGTGGGATAACAAGGCTTCAGGGAAGCGACGAAAGCCAAGACAATTCTTTGGGGTTTCTTTTTTACGGGGGTAAGGAATGGATTTTTTAACTAGAGAAGACTGCTTCGAACTCAATGAGGTGTGCGATCTCTTATCTATATCCAAGGCTACGGCCATAAATTGGATTAAAAACAGTACCCTTAAACCTATTGATATTAAAGGGAATAAGAATCTTTTTTTAAAAAAGGACATAGAAGCCTTATTATTTGATATAAAGCGTGGTAATAACTCTAAGTTAAAAAGTCGGCGCAATAAAAACTACATCAGTGGTACTTATATCCCTAAGACCTATATCCAGAGTAAAGAGGGGATAGAGGTTGTTGGGAAAATTATATCGTGCCTCGATAGTATAGATTTAGCCGAAGGCTATGAGCGAGTGATTCTGGCAGAGTATGCCTTAAAACTACTGACCAGCCGCAAAATGATTTCCTTTGAGCCTAAGAGGACTGATTCCACTTGCTTCCTGCGTTATTACCTGAAAGACGCAAGATTCGCAGGTCGTTATTCCGTTTTAATTGATGACCTTTTAGGAGATATAAAGGATATTGAATTGCAGTTGGTTAAACTATCTCCTGCCTTGAATTTTTACATTGACTACATAAACGAGCAGGATTTTTTGGGTCTACTCTCCATGTCGTTGCAGAACTTGGAAGAACGCAAATCCAAAGGGGTTTATTATACCCCCCTAACTGTGGTCAAAGATACCGTGGATTGGCTCAAACCGATGCTTCATAAGGATATTAAGATCCTTGATCCCTGCTGTGGAACAGGGAATTTTTTGATGTATGCTTATAAATATATTAAAAATCTGGAAGGGCTGCATGGGTACGATATCAGTCCTCTTAGTGTAAGTCTGACCCGTATCAACATGGCTCTTCTAACAAAGACTGCAGATGTAGAGCTGCTCTACAGGAATTTTTTATGTGCTAACCCTTTACTGGGTAAATTAGCAGGGAAATTTGATGTTGTAATAGGTAACCCACCTTGGGGATTCAAATATAGCCCCGGGGAGCAAAAAGAGCTTAAGAAACTTTATCCCTCGGCACGGGCTACGACCGTGGAATCCTTTTGTGTTTTTGCAGAGTTTGGCCTAAGATCAGTGGTAAATAAAGGCGTGGTCAGCTTGATCTTGCCTCAATCACTTTTGCAGGTAAAGATTCACCGCCCTATTCGAAAATATTTAATGAATGCATGCCAAATTAAAAGAATACGTTATTGGGAAGATGCTTTTGACGGAGTACAATGCCCGGCAATGACCTTAACCTATCAAAAAAATGCAGAAGAGTTTTCAGTAAAGGGAGCTCAGATTGTCTCTCGTCAGAAAGTGTTTACAATTGCTAAGGAACGGACAGTGGATATTGACCTTTGGAATTTTGATCTCACCGATGCTGAAGTGAGATTAATTGAAAGATTAAAGTCTTCGGTGGACGTAACCTACTTAAAGCATAATGCGGACTTTGCTTTGGGAATTGTAACAGGGGATAATAGAAAGTTTCTTTCTAATAAAATAACGCATGAAGAGATAGACGATGAATCCGATATTTTTGAGTTTATCTATCGAGGAAGTGATGTGTTTAAATATAAATGCCTTCCTGCTCAATATAAAATCAAGTTTCATCCCCATAAATTCCAACAAGTTGCACCTATCGAGCTTTATCGAGCAAAAGAAAAATTAATTTATCGCTTTATAGGTGGGTGTTTGGTTTTTGCCTATGATGATACCCAGGCCTTGACGTTAAACAGCGCGAATATCCTTATCCCCAAAATTGAAGGACTCAGCATTAAGTATATTTTAGCTGTGTTGAATTCTAGGATCGCCCAATATTTTTATAGTCGCCAATTCAAATCATTGAAGGTATTACGTTCCCAGATCGAAAGTATTCCCATTCCACTAATAAACAAAAGACAACAATATCATATTGTTACCAAAGTTGAATCTCTATTAAAGAGCTGTGATCCTGGGGAAGTTAACAGTCTTTATAATGCAATCGATAGGCAAGTCAAAGACATCTTTGGTTTAACTGATCCCGAGTATGAGTATATTAAGCAAGAATTAATGAATACCAAGCTGTTTCTATGGAAATAAATCCTTTGCACATCCCTGGTAGGGATGAGTAATCTTAAGGTGAGAAATAGGGAAAAATTTGATGATAATTTGTGATTGACACTTGAGCTCTAGCATGATAATATAATCAAGCGCTCAGTTGTGTAACCGAATTTTCCAAGAAAAATTGAGTGTAAAAAAAGCGATTGACAATTAAAAATCAATCTGCTAAACTAAGATTCCGTCACCGAGAGTGGCGAAACAAAATGGTCTTTGAAAACTAAACAACAAGGAACAGCCAATGACTCGTCAAATGAGTAAAGACAATTTGAGCAATCAAATTTTCTTCATAAATTTTATGGAGAGTTTGATCCTGGCTCAGGACGAACGCTGGCGGCGTGCCTAACACATGCAAGTCGAACGGACTAACGTTTAGCACTGAGTGTTCAGTGAAGTTGGTTAAAGCGAGAGCTCGAACGTAGTGGAACGAAGAGAGAGCTCCACGCATTATAAAGTGCCAACACAGTTTATTAGAAAGAACATGAAGAACACTGAGTGCTAGACGTTAGTTAGTGGCGGACGGGTGAGTAACGCGTGGATAACCTACCCAATAGACCGGGACAACCCTTGGAAACGAGGGCTAATACCGGATAAGCTTATCCCATGGCATCATGGGATAAGGAAAGATGGCCTCTGAACATGCTATCGTTAATGGATGGATCCGCGTCTGATTAGCTAGTTGGTGGGGTAAAGGCCTACCAAGGCGACGATCAGTAGCCGGCCTGAGAGGGTGAACGGCCACACTGGGACTGAGACACGGCCCAGACTCCTACGGGAGGCAGCAGTGGGGAATCTTCCGCAATGGACGAAAGTCTGACGGAGCAACGCCGCGTGTACGACGAAGGCCTTCGGGTTGTAAAGTACTGTCTTCAGGGACGAACGGCAGGTATGAAAATATTGTACTTGCATGACGGTACCTGAGGAGGAAGCCCCGGCTAACTACGTGCCAGCAGCCGCGGTAATACGTAGGGGGCAAGCGTTGTCCGGAATCATTGGGCGTAAAGGGCGCGTAGGCGGATGATTAAGTCTGGTGTGAAAACCTAGGGCTCAACCCTGGGACTGCATCGGAAACTGGTTATCTTGAGGACAGGAGAGGAAAGTGGAATTCCACGTGTAGCGGTGAAATGCGTAGATATGTGGAGGAACACCAGTGGCGAAGGCGACTTTCTGGACTGTAACTGACGCTGAGGCGCGAAAGCGTGGGGAGCAAACAGGATTAGATACCCTGGTAGTCCACGCCGTAAACGATGAGTGCTAGGTGTAGAGGGTATCGACCCCCTCTGTGCCGCAGTTAACACACTAAGCACTCCGCCTGGGGAGTACGGCCGCAAGGTTGAAACTCAAAGGAATTGACGGGGGCCCGCACAAGCGGTGGAGCATGTGGTTTAATTCGACGCAACGCGAAGAACCTTACCAAGGCTTGACATCCATAGAATCCCGTGGAAACATGGGAGTGCCCTTCGGGGAGCTATGAGACAGGTGGTGCATGGTTGTCGTCAGCTCGTGTCGTGAGATGTTGGGTTAAGTCCCGCAACGAGCGCAACCCCTATGTTTAGTTGCCAGCAAGTAAGGTTGGGCACTCTAGACAGACTGCCGGTGACAAACCGGAGGAAGGTGGGGATGACGTCAAATCATCATGCCCCTTATGTCTTGGGCTACACACGTGCTACAATGGCCAGTACAGACGGAAGCGAAGCCGTGAGGTGGAGCAAATCCGAGAAAGCTGGTCTCAGTTCGGATTGTTCTCTGCAACTCGAGAACATGAAGTCGGAATCGCTAGTAATCGCAGGTCAGCATACTGCGGTGAATACGTTCCCGGGCCTTGTACACACCGCCCGTCACACCACGAAAGTCTGCAACACCCGAAGCCGGTGAGGTAACCCTTTTGGGAGCTAGCCGTCGAAGGTGGGGCCGATGATTGGGGTGAAGTCGTAACAAGGTAGCCGTATCGGAAGGTGCGGCTGGATCACCTCCTTTCTAAGGAGACATGTTCACTCTGGTAGTGAGCATATCCTAAGGTCGATGCTTTGAAGGACGTCATGGAAGCAATGAAGTGAAACGATTCAAAGTTGGAGAAGTCTTAAGAGACTTCTGAAAGCCGAAGAGGCAAAACGGAGCAATCCGTAAAGTATGAGAAATGAAGCTGTTGAAGTTAAAAGCTAACTTGTTGTTTAGTTTTGAGGGACCATAAAGTCTTCTATGGGCTTATAGCTCAGCTGGTTAGAGCGCACGCCTGATAAGCGTGAGGTCGGTGGTTCGAGTCCACCTAGGCCCACCATAAAAGATTAATATTGTGGGGGTATAGCTCAGCTGGGAGAGCACCTGCCTTGCAAGCAGGGGGTCAGCGGTTCGATCCCGCTTACCTCCACCATAATATATCTGGTTTCTCTAATGTTTATTATGTTCTTTGAAAACTGCACAGAGAAGAAAAAAACTGTAATTAGGATAACATCTAAAACCTAGAAGTGGCGGCAAAAAACGTTTGGTCAAGCTACTAAGGGCGTACGGTGGATGCCTAGGCGCTAAGAGTCGAAGAAGGACGCGGCGAGCGGCGAAACGCCACGGGGAGCAGTAAGCATGCCTTGATCCGTGGATATCCGAATGGGGCAACCCATCCAGAGTCATATCTGGATATCTGTAACTGAATCCATAGGTTGCAGAAGACAACCCGGGGAACTGAAACATCTAAGTACCCGGAGGAAGAGAAAGAATAATCGATTCCCTGAGTAGCGGCGAGCGAAACGGGAACAGCCCAAACCAATCCCTTCGGGGGTTGGGGTTGTAGGACCCTCTATTAAGTCTGTATCTCTAGTCGAAGAGGTCTGGAAAGGCCGAGCAAAGAAGGTAACACTCCTGTAGGCGAAAGAGAGAAAGACTGTGAGGGTATCCTGAGTACCGCGGGACACGTGAAACCCCGTGGGAAGCTGGGAGGACCACCTCCCAAGGCTAAATACTCCTTAGCGACCGATAGCGAACCAGTACCGTGAGGGAAAGGTGAAAAGCACCCCGGGAGGGGAGTGAAAGAGAACCTGAAACCGTACGCTTACAAGCAGTCAAAGCACCATTAAGGTGTGATGGCGTGCCTTTTGTAGAATGAACCGGCGAGTTACGGTATGTAGCGAGGTTAAGACGAGAAGTCGGAGCCGAAGCGAAAGCGAGTCTGAAGAGGGCGATGAGTTACATGCTGTAGACCCGAAACCGTGTGATCTACCCATGGACAGGGTGAAGGTGGGGTAAAACCCACTGGAGGCCCGAACTCACTGTCGTTGAAAAGACAGGGGATGAGCTGTGGGTAGGGGAGAAATTCCAATCGAACACGGAGATAGCTGGTTCTCCCCGAAATAGCTTTAGGGCTAGCCTCAATTAATGATTCTTGGCGGTAAAGCACTGAATAGGCTAGGGGCCTTACCGGGTTACCGAACCTTATCAAACTCAGAATGCCAAGAATTTAGATTGGGAGTCAGACTGTGGGGGATAAGCTTCATAGTCAAAAGGGAAACAGCCCAGACCATCAGCTAAGGTCCCCAAGTATACGCTAAGTGGAAAAGGATGTGGAATTGCATAGACAACCAGGATGTTGGCTCAGAAGCAGCCACCATTTAAAGAGTGCGTAATAGCTCACTGGTCGAGTGGTTCTGCGCCGAAAATGTAACGGGGCTCAAGCGTATCACCGAAGCTATGGCTTGGAACGGAATTATTAAGTCTTTAGAAAAGGAGCACTAAGGGAAGTTGCATGAGGAATTTTGCTTCCAATGAGGAAGACAAAGGCTTGAATGAAAGCAAAATTTCCAAATGTCCTCAGGGGCTCAAGAAAAGCTAAGGGTTTAATAATTCCGTTCCAGGGGTAGGGGAGCGTTCTATTCGCAGCGAAGTCAGACTGTGAGGTCTGGTGGAGTGAATAGAAGTGAGAATGCCGGTATGAGTATGCGAAAAGGTGAGTGAGAATCTCACCCGCCGAAAACCTAAGGATTCCTGGGGAAGGCTCGTCCGCCCAGGGTAAGTCGGGACCTAAGCCGAGGCGTAAAGCGTAGGCGATGGACAACTGGTTGAGATTCCAGTACCACTGAGAAGCGTTTGAGCGATGGGGTGACACAGAAGGATAGGTTAAGCGTGCCGTTGGTTGAGCACGCCCAAGCCCGTAGGGTGTGAGATAGGCAAATCCGTCTCGCGAATAAACCTAAAAGGTGATGGGGAGCGAAATAAGTAGCGAAGTAACCGACTCCAAGCTGTCAAGAAAAGCCTCTAGCGAGCTTACTTAGTGCCCGTACCGTAAACCGACACAGGTAGGTAAGGAGAGAATCCTAAGGCGCGCGAGAAAACCCTCGTTAAGGAACTCGGCAAAATGACCCCGTAACTTCGGGAGAAGGGGTGCTCTAGAGATAGAGCCGCAGAGAAGAGGTCCAGGCGACTGTTTATCAAAAACACAGGTTCCTGCCAATCTGAAAAGAGAAGTATAGGAGCTGACGCCTGCCCGGTGCTGGAAGGTTAAGAGGAGAGGTTAGCCCGAAAGAGCGAAGCTTTGAATTGAAGCCCCAGTAAACGGCGGCCGTAACTATAACGGTCCTAAGGTAGCGAAATTCCTTGTCAGGTAAGTTCTGACCCGCACGAAAGGCGTAACGATCTGGACACTGTCTCAACGAGGGACTCGGCGAAATTGTAATACCCGTGAAGATGCGGGTTACCTGCGACAGGACAGAAAGACCCCATGGAGCTTTACTGTAGCTTGACATTGGACTTTGGTATGAAATGTACAGGATAGGTGGGAGACTAAGAAGCTAGGGCGCCAGCCTTGGTGGAGTCACAGGTGGGATACCACTCTTTTTGTACTGAAGTTCTAACCTAGGCCCCTGAATCGGGGTTGGGGACCGTGTCAGGTGGGCAGTTTGACTGGGGCGGTCGCCTCCTAAAGAGTAACGGAGGCGCCCAAAGGTTCCCTCAGCGCGGATGGAAATCGCGCGAAGAGTGTAAAGGCACAAGGGAGCTTGACTGCGAGACCAACAAGTCGAGCAGGGACGAAAGTCGGGCTTAGTGATCCGGTGGTACCGAGTGGAAGGGCCATCGCTCAACGGATAAAAGCTACCCTGGGGATAACAGGCTTATCTCCCCCAAGAGTCCATATCGACGGGGAGGTTTGGCACCTCGATGTCGGCTCATCGCATCCTGGGGCTGTAGTAGGTCCCAAGGGTTGGGCTGTTCGCCCATTAAAGCGGTACGTGAGCTGGGTTCAGAACGTCGTGAGACAGTTCGGTCCCTATCCGTCGCAGGCGCAGGAAATTTGAGAGGAACTGACCCTAGTACGAGAGGACCGGGTTGGACGGATCACTGGTGTACCAGTTGTCTCGCCAGAGGCAGTGCTGGGTAGCTATATCCGGATCGGATAAGCGCTGAAAGCATCTAAGCGCGAAGCCGGCCTCAAGATGAGATTTCCCACAGCGTAAGCTGGTAAGACCCCTGAAAGATGATCAGGTAGATAGGCCCGGAGTGGAAGTGCGGCGACGCATGGAGCGGACGGGTACTAATCGGTCGAGGGCTTGACCTAACGAAAGGTCATGGAAAGGTCACCTCACTGAGGGGCTCAAGACTAAGGTGAGGAAAGATGGAAGCTTAATTACAGTGAAGAAGACTCTGTGTAGTTTTGAGGGAACAGGAAGTTCACTCAAAGATAGCCACATAAAGATCTGGTAACTATACCGGAGGGGTACCACCCGTTCCCATCCCGAACACGGAAGTTAAGACCTTCAGGGCTGATGATACTTGGACCGCAGGGTCCTGGGAAAGTAAGTCGTTGCCAGGTAAGCGAATGGACTATGCAGAGATGCGTAGTCCATTTGATTTATAGATGAGGAATTCGGCCAAATTTCCAAGCGCGGGTCTGTTGACAAAAGCACAGATGCTTGTCAGCCAACATCGAGATATGACAAGTAAGTTTAAGATTAGATCATTTACACGATCAGAAGATTGTAAAAACTGTCCTTTGAAAAGCCAATGTATTGCCGGGAAGGCGAATTACAAAGAAGTCAGACGGGATTTCTATCAAGAAGATCAGGAACGCCATCACGCCTTAGTCGGAACAGCCTTATACCGCTACGTCATGCGCAAGCGGCAGGTAATATGTGAAGGGAATTTTGCTCTTCAAAAGCGATGTCACAATCTAAGGTTCACTCGCAAGCGAGGCATTGAGAAAGTCCAGGAACAATGCCTCTTTTCGGCAATGGCCCTGAACCTGAAAAGATTGGTGAAGTATGGGACAGCACCGCTCAGGCCAGCTGTCTCCTATCCGCAAATTAAGCTGAGGATAGTAAGTCTGCAGAGAAATCTCTCAGTTAATTATTGTTAATGGTCCTTAATCGCTATGATTTACCCTATTTGTCGACCCCCAGTGACCAATTTGACATTCCTGGGACATAAAAAAGACCATGGAGAGAACGATCCGGTTCGCTCTCTATGGTCTTTTCTTGTTCGAGATTAAAGAATGCACTAAAATAAAAAAAGCGAAAAATCGCTTAGTAATACCCATTGTCATTGACTTGAATCTATGGTATGATCAAGGTTGCCACCTAATAATTGCATTATGATTAAATTATTCCTATTAAATCATAACATACTCGTTAATGAATGTCAATAGTGTGGAGAAAAAAATTTATCCATTGCTACCGTACTGGATTTTGGTTCTTAAGCAGGAGATAAATGAAAAGCGATTTTTATTAAACTCATGATTATATGGAGGTGACCGGCGTGGCTTTGGAAATCATGAACCTATCCTCAGCTCTTATCCAAAGGCAAGCAGTAATGGAAATTGAAAAATGCAATGACTTTTCTGCACAATTTGGTCTGACCCTGTCTCATTTTCAGGCAGTAGAGCTGGTGGAAACTCGTACCCTCGCCTTGCAAGGCAACGGGCGAATTGAATTCGGGGGAGGGGTCATTCAAAAGATAATTCGTGGGTTCTGCTATTCCCCTTATATCTCCAGCCATAACTATGCGGAAACCCTCCATGAGCTTGTGGAAATGTTTTATTACTATAAGAATGAGACCCTGGATTTGCTAAGCGACGATGAACTGATTCAATTTATGAGGAGCCGCTTTAACGGGATCTGCCAGGGATCTTTGGAATTGTTGGCAGGACGGGAGCTTTATAATATGGCCAACAATTTGCGGTATGGCTATGCTCCGAATTATTGGGAATACCCGGCTGAGGATGAGGATGAGGGAGATGACGAAGATGAGCAAAACGATAACGGATATTGAGAAGGGGCGGATCTTTATTTCGCCTGATCTCAGCAGTGAAGTATATTTTACAGTCCTCCTTCAGGAGGGATATACCCAGGGGTTTTTCACTGCCTCCGAAGTGGAGAGCATTCAGCTTCATTGCCTTGAGTTCTTAGCTTATAAATGTAAAAAATATAATGGAGGGGAAAGCTGCTCCATAAGGGTGGAAGCTGCCGAAAGTATCATGAAGTCCAACCTCTATACCATAGGCTTGTATTTGAAATCTTTGGCGGATACTTCCGGGGCTATCGAGGAACTCAAAACGAAAAAGATTTCAGAGATCTATCAAAAGGGCCGAGGACTGATAACTGTTAAATTGGCGGCAGTTCAGGCTATTTATGAGCAAACCCAAAACAATAAACTGCCTACTTTGAACTTTACCTATAATGAGACCCTCAGTGAAGAAGGAGCCGGACTCTTCTTCATATCCTACAAGCCGGATTATGAGGCTCATGAGACTCCGGCATCCATTGATTATCAATTGTGCAACCCGGTCAACCAACTGACAGGTGTCGAGTTTATGTACAGCTATCTGGAAAACTTATGGCTGGAAAATGAATTCTGCAAGAGATTTTCCCCCAAGGCAGTTCACCACCTCCTTTGCGGCTATGATCCAGGATATAAGGATTTGCTGATCAATATCTTTGAACAGGTCCTGACTGCAGCCTTAGCTTGTGCTTTAGCGAAGCGCTGCGTTCTCAGTTTGCAGATTTCCGGAGAAGAAATTAAACGCTTGCATAATGAGTTGGTACAGAATGATTCTTCGGCCTTGGCTTGGAAGATCGGCAAGGCCGCTGAACTGGTACTGGAAGAGTTGAACATCACCGGCACTTCCCTGGGGGAATATGTAACGAAAAGCCTTCCTGGTATTCTCGCCAATATCTCTCGAGGGCTGGAGCTGAACACTTTGGATAAAACTTTCGTTCCTCCCTTTGATCCGGATTCAGTCCCCAAAATTTACTTTTCAGAAGGTCTGAAGATGAATGACGAAGATTATCGCCAATTGATCGACGAATTGCTTGTTTGTCGTTATCTCGAAGATAAACTCCAACTTATCAAAGAACAGGTCAAATCCTTTGCCGATTTGGAAGACTTGCTCACCGATGCCCTGCTGAAGGAAGAGGAGGTCTTTGGGGTACTGGATCTGCTGAGTGATGTGGAAATTGCGGCTCTGATCAAAAGGCATCCTTATGAAGAAGAGAAACAAGCAGCTTATTTGCCGGTAGCCGAACAGACCTTGCGGAATTATTTGAACTCCTATCTGGAACAGCTTGACGATGACAGGGAAAAACGGGTTTTAGAAATGCTGGATCAATTTGCTGATGGATAGAAATAGTACAGGGAACCATCGCTTATCGATGGTCTCTTTGTTTTTTTGCTGCGTAGAGTTAAAATAGATTAATACTTATGCAAATTATATTTAATGCCCTGTACCCATTGTATCAATTCAGGAGGTGGCTCGGTTGTTGATTAATGATTATGAAATGGCCTTAAGGCTTTTGTTAGCCTGTATCCTAGGTGGGATTGTCGGTTGGGAACGGGAGAAGATCCACAAACCTGCAGGATTAAGAACACATATACTTGTAGCTTTAGGGGCTGCTTTGGTCACCATTGTTTCTATGTATGCTTTTACTTCCTTCAATTACGCAAATAAAGATCCTGGAAGAATAGCGGCCAATATTGTCACAGGTATCGGATTTTTGGGCGCAGGCACCATTATGCGCGAGGGTACCTCAGTAAAAGGGTTAACAACTGCCGCCAGTATTTGGGTGGTGGCCGCGATTGGCATGGCAGTGGCGACAGGTATGTATTATTCTGCATTAATAACTACATTCCTGGTGTTCTTGACATTAGACGGTTTTTTTGAGAAGCTTCTTTTTCGCAACCAGCAATTGTTGAAAGTATCTATTACACATGAGTTTAAACTAAGAGAAATTGGTGAAATTTTCGAGAGACATGGAATCGCTATGAAACATGTTTCCATTCTACCGATTAAAATTTCTAATGATATTCCGGTTGAATTTCGAATCAGAGTTCCTAAAAATATTGACTATATCAGAGTCTTAGAGGAAATTGTCAATATTGATGGGGTAACGATGAAAGAAAGCATGATCCTTCACCGACAGTAAGGGAATGGAGTATAGAATTAATTACAAATATGAAGTAACGAAATAATCAGGTCGTCATGGCCTGATTTTTCTTTTACGGAATAGATCATAATCAGCGTTAACCAAATAACTATTATTAAGTCAAAAAACACTTCATTGTAGAGTGTACTACATAGTGTTGATATGATGAAAACCATTGACATGATAACATGGGATTAAGGACATGTGAACAAGAATGCTAACTTTCAAGTTTTTATGTTAGGAGTGGTGAGATAGTGGAAGACTCAATCAAGTACACTTTTGTGCCTCATATTATGACTCGGCAAAAGGAGTTGGAGCAAGCCTTCTTATCTGAATTTGAGGCAGGGAATTACACGCTGAATAACCCTTTGGTCAAATTGAACCCCTATGAAATTTGCCCACTGACGGCCATGGTTTTATTTAAGACTCCTTCAGCCACCGAAGCTACTATCGTAGTTAAGGGTAAAGCCCATCCCGGAGATATCTGCCATACCTTTCCGGCAAATAAAACCCACATTCTCCCGATTTATGGCTTATATGCCGGCTATGACAATACCGTGGAAATCATCCTGGCAAATGGCAAGAGAAATGCCATTACCATCAAAACAGAACCACTCCATCCGGAAGTTGTACCGGCTACTTCGATCAAAACCAAACCGGAATATTTTAGGGACAACCTGATGTTCTTGACGTCTGCGACCTCCCGTACTATGGCAGTGGGTATCGATTATGCAGGCGAAGTCCGTTGGCATACCACAATTGCTTTGTCTTTTGATATGAAGCGGATGCCTAACGGTCATATTCTGGTCGGTACCGAACGCTTGGTAAAAATGCCTTACTTCACTTCAGGGCTTTATGAAATGGCTTTCAGCGGTAAAATCTTTAAAGAGTACCGCATTCCCAGTGGTTATCACCACGATCAATTCATGATGGAAGATGGAAATATTTTGGTGCTTACCTTTGACGCTCATTCCCAGACAGTAGAGGATATGTGTGCTCTTGTGGATCCCAAGACAGGAAATATTATTAAAACCTGGGATTATAAAACCGTTTTACCCCAGGATGTGGCTGGTTCAGGCAGTCAAGATCCCCACGATTGGTTCCACAATAATGCAGTATGGTATGATAAAAAAACCAACAGCCTTACCTTATCCGGTCGCCATCAGGATGCCGTCATCAACATCGACTTCGAAAGTGGAAAATTGAACTGGATTATTGGTGACCCGGAAGGATGGCCGCAAGACATGGTGGACAAATATTTCTTTACTCCAGTAGGGGGGGATTTTGAGTGGCAGTATGAGCAGCATGCCTGCATTATCCTTCCTGACGGAGATGTAATGCTTCTGGATAACGGTCATTTCCGTTCAAAAAACAAGGCAAGCTACCTTCCCAACAAGGAGAACTATACACGGGGCGTCCGTTATAAGATCGATACCGAAAAAATGACCATTGAACAAGTTTGGCAGTATGGAAAAGAGAGAGGGGCCGAATTCTTCTCTCCCTATATCTGCAATGTGGAATACTACGATGAAGGTCATTACATGGTCCATTCCGGAGGTATCGGTTATGAAAATGGTGAGACTTGTGAAGGAATGGCCGTAATCAAATCCACTCAACCAGAATTTAAAGACAGGAAATTCGAATTTAATTCCATAACCTGTGAATTAATCGATGACGAATTGGTCTATGAGATGCAGATTGTTGGTAATTATTATCGGGCTGAAAAATTACCCCTTTATTATGCACATGAAACAGCAGAATTAGGAGAAGGGGAAATTCTGGGCAGCCTCATCGATACAGAAAAAACAAAGATGAAAATCAAAGCACCGGAAACAGGGGAGCTTATTCCGGAAGATTATCATGGGAACATCGTTGAAGAAGAGGACCGTTTTAATTTCAATGGGATTTTTGAAACCGGTGAAATGGCACAATTGCTTTTGGTCGGTGCAACCGGCGAAACCTTGCGCTATCCGATTAATACCGTACCCCAATTATTCCAAGCTATGTGTGTTGGAACCTTTCAAAAAGAAGATCCGCGCAATGTGGATACCTTTATCAATAAAACGGGATTATCAGGGAAATACCAAGTTAAATTAGTTGCCCGGGATAAAGTCTTTGAAACAGGTGTGACAATAACTGCATAATGAATAAAAGTATGAAGGTGGAGCCGAACTCCACCTTCTTTATGTGTATAAAAAAATATGAATTAAAGCTTCTTCTACGCTTATAATAAGAGCATTAAGGTTAAATATAAAACAATAAAAACCCGGTTCTTATAGCAAATACGCATAGTAGCCAGAGACAAAGTCCAAAGACTTAAAAAGGTACCTAAGGAGATGATAACATGCTATGGGAGAGCATTAGAGAAGAAGGACAGGAGGAACAGGAACACCCCCTTCTCAAGGATAAGAAATTGATTAAAGAAGAAATTAACCGGCGGTTAGTTCATGGGATTAAGAAAGCTAATCTGGAATACGATTCACTCTATAGTCATGAGAAATCCAGCCTAAATAAGGACTCTGAGCTATTGAGCCAGCTTTTTCATCGTATGTTCTTTTATCGGCTAAATGAAAAACTATCGGCTTTTCACTGTGACCATACCTATCGTTTTAGTCGTCAAATATTAACCCAGATGCAGTTTAACCGAGGCAAAATCAATGATATTCTTGAGATTTTCAAGAAGAATGGTGGAGAGTGCGACTGTGAAGTTCTCTATAATGTTGAAAGTCTCTTGATCGGGAAAGATGCTTAGAAATCAGAAAACAAATAGAGAAAATCCCCATAACCCTCACGTTCCAGGTCTTCCTTGGGAATAAAGCGCAGAGCAGCGGAGTTGATGCAGTAACGTGACCCATCCGGCCCAGGTCCGTCATTAAAGACATGACCCAAATGGGAGCTGGAGTTGCGGCTGACTACTTCAGTACGAGTCATATTATGGCTTAGGTCAATTTTTTCAAGGATATTGCTTTTTAGCATTGGCCGGGCAAAACTGGGCCAGCCGCAACCGCTGTCGAATTTATCCTTGGAACTGAAAAGAGGTTCGCCGGAAACTATATCAACGTAGATACCCTCTTTCTCGTTATCCCAAAACTCATTTTGAAAGGGAGGTTCTGTTCCTTTTTCCTGAGTTACATGAAATTGCATAGGGGTTAGACGTTTTCTTAATGAGTCCTTTTCTTCCGACCAGTGTTTTTTTAAGAATGCATCTCGACCTGAGCCTTGGCGGTAGAGAGCATAGCGGAAGGCATTTTTTTCATAATAGCCCTGGTGGTAATCTTCTGCTGGATAGAAGGGGGCAGCAGGAAGGATTTTGGTAACGATGGGCTTATTGAAACGTAAACTTCGGGTTAAGGCATTTTTGGATTCTTCGGCTAGATGACGCTGTTCTTCATTGTGATAAAAAATTGCCGTCCGGTAGGATTCGCCACGATCGTGAAATTGTCCGCCGGGATCGGTGGGATCGATTTGCTGCCAAAAGAGATCTAATATTTCCCTATAGCTCACACGGTTCGGGTTGAATTTGATTTGGACTGCTTCCATATGTCCGGTTGTATGGGAACATACCTCGTTATAGGTCGGGTTTTCGACATGGCCACCGGTGTAGCCCGATAGAACTTCCAGAACCCCATCCAATGGTCTGTATACTGACTCCATACACCAAAAGCAACCCCCGGCTAAGGTGGCAACCTCCACATTCATTGTATCAACTGTCATGAATTCTTCCCTCCCTTGAGCATAGGATGGACTTATAAGTTTAAAGTTATCCTGACTTCATAATAACTCTTTTAAACCCATAATTAAAACATAATCTTATCTAAATTGTATTTTTTATGATTTAAACCTGGTCAAAAGGATAAGAATACGCTAGAATTTAGGTAATTCAAAATAGTCAAAACGTTTAAGTGATTATAATTAAGAGAAGGGGGTATAGGAAATAGTTTTTAAATATGATTAAGGAGGAAAAAATCATGAAATTAAAAGATAAGGTGGCCATTGTAACGGGAGCAGCTTCCGGTATGGGTAAGTCAATCGCTCTTCTTTATGCAAAAGAAGGGGCGAAAGTTGTTGTGTCGGATCTCAATCTTGATGGCGCAAATAAGGTAGTTGAAGAAATTACCTCGGCAGGTGGTACCGCCTTTGCAATCAAGACCAATGTTGCTGTGGAAGAAGATATTCAAACCTTGGTTGATACTACTGTAAGTACTTATGGTACGGTAGATATTCTCGTTAATAATGCAGGGATAATGGATAATTTCGAACCTGCCGCTGATATAGAAGATAAGAATTGGGAAAGACTATTTGCGGTAAACACCACAAGCGTTATGCGTGCAACAAGGAAAGTTATTCCCATATTCTTGGAAAAAACAAGTGGTGTAATTGTCAATATTGCCTCTGCAGGTGGTTTAAATGGTGCGAGAGCAGGGGCAACATACACTGCCTCTAAGCATGCTGTCATCGGTTTCACTAAAAATACAGGCTTTATGTATGCTCAGCAGGGTATTCGCTGCAACGCCATCGCCCCGGGGGCAGTAGAGACTAATATTAGCACCACGATTACCGATCCTCATCAATTCGGTTCCTCACGTGCCTATGTTGGTATGGCTACTAATCCCCGAATGGGCAAACCGGATGAAATTGCTCAGGTAGCATTATTCTTGGCTACGGAGGAATCCAGCTTCGTCAATGGAGCTGTTATTGTCGCTGATGGAGGATGGTCTGCCTATTAAAAATTCCCCTGCGAAAATCAGGAGAACCAATACTATAGATAAGCAATTAAGGAATGGAAGTCTCAAAATGGCAGTTTGCGGAGTGTTTCGCGCTGTCATTTTTTTCTACCTCGCAATTGACAGAATATTTAGATACATGCTAAGATGTAACTAAAATAGTTACAACAATAGATTGCAAAAGAGGGGAGAAAACATGGGAGAATGGAAAAAGAGCGGTTGCATACTCTGTGCACAGAATTGCGGTTTGGAACTGGAGATAGAAAAGAATCATATCATTAAAGTACGTGGGGATAAGGATAATCCCCGAAGTCTTGGTTATTGCTGCCGAAAAGGCCTAAGGATTGCCCATTATGCGCGCAACGGGGATCGCCTTCATTACCCCCTGAAAAAAGTAGGAGACCATCATGAGAGAATCAGCTGGGAACAGGCCATTGGTGAAATTTCCGAAAAGTTGTTGTCCATAAAAGAACACTATGGACCTAAATCCTTTGCTTATGTGGGCGGAGGTAATGTCGGCGGACAGATGGAAGTAGGGACAGGATTAAGACTCTTAAGCTTCCTGGGTTCACGTTATTATTACTCTTCATTGGCACAGGAGTTTTCCAATGTCTTTTGGGTGGATGGCCGTATTGCTGGAAAACAGGGGTTGACCTCGATGTCGGATGCCCATCGGGCGGACACTTTAGTGGCCTGGGGTTGGAACGGCTGGATGAGTCACCAGGAACCACGCACTCGTATTTTACTTAAGGAATTTGCTGAGAATCCCCAGAAAAAACTGATTGTTATTGACCCTCGCCTGTCCGAAACGGCTAAGTTTGCGGATATTCATTTAGCCCTGCGCCCAGGGTCCGATACTCTGCTCTTAAAAGCCATCATCCGTATTATTTTGGATCAGGAATGGGAAGACAAAAAGTTTATTGAAGACCATGTGAACGGGTGGGATGAAGTTGCTCCACTCTTTAACGGCTTCGAGTCTAAGAGAGCCGTGGAAGAGGTCTGTGGACTTAATTATGAGGATGTGGTAGAAGTAGCTCGCGTGATTTCCCAGACGAAGTCCTGTATCCATCAGGATTTGGGAATCTATATGAATCGCAATTCCACTATCAATAATTACTTACTGCATATTTTGCGGGCCATGACGGGACGCTTGGCTGTGGAAGGGGGTCAGATTTTCCCCGCCTTCCTTTATCCTATGGGAAGTGACAGTGATGAACGAAACCCTAAAACCTGGCGTACGGTCAAACATAAGATGTTTCCCGTGTTGGGGGTATTTCCACCGACCATATTGCCGGATGAGATAATCAGCGATCATCCGGAGAGGATCCGCGCAATGATCGTCAGCGCTTGTAACCCGCTCCGCTCCTGGCCGGATACCTTGGCTTATGAAAAGGCTTTCCAGGCCTTGGAGCTTTCAGTCTGTATTGATATTGCTTATACAGAAACCGCCCGATTGTGTGACTATATCCTGCCAAGTCTCAGTTATTTGGAGTCCTACGATACGACTTGCTTTAATTACTCCTACCCGGAGTTTTATTTTCAGATGCGTCAGCCTGTCCTTGAGCCCATCAGTCCTGAAGCCAAGGAGGGTTCAGCCATCATTTTAGAACTAATCAAGGCCATGGGTTTTTTGCCGCAACTGCCGGATAGTCTCTATGAGGCAGGGAAGAAAGGAATTACCCCATATTTAGGGACTATGAATGCTTATCTTATGGAAAACCCTCAATACGCCAGGTTTGCCCCTCTTATCCTGGCGGAAACTCTGGGAAAGGCTCTCGGATCCGTTAACCAGGCTTTAATCGTGGGTCTGCTGATAAACAGCAGTAAAGCCTTTAAAACCGGAGCGGTGGCCATGGGCTATCCCGCAGATATGACTATGGTTGAAAAGATGTTTCAGGATATCCTTGAGCATCCCCAAGGTTTAGTCTTGGCCAAATTTCAGGGCGACAATTTCCAAATGCTGCGCACGGAAGATAAAAAGCTTGCCTTGAAAATTGAAGAACTCTTTGAACCTCTTCAAGCAGCCACTATTGATAAGGAAAGGGCCGATTTGAAGTTGCCTGAGAACTATCCCCTGATACTGCACGCAGGACTTCATCATGAGACCGTTGCCAACACCATGATGCGCAATCCTCAGTGGAATGGATCAGAGCGTTGGGCAACTATGCTTATGAACGAGGCAGATGCCAAAGATTTGGGAATTAGCGACGGGGATAAAGCTAAAATAACCACAAAGGCATCTGCGGCGGAGATCGAAGTTGAGATTAGTCCTTACGCTGCCCAAGGCTGTGTCTATATTCGACACGGGGGCGGGCTGATCTATGAGGGCACTCAATATGGGGTCAATGTCAATGAATTGGTGCATAGCACGGACAGAGATGAGATGTGCACTCCCATTCATCGCCGGATTCCCTGCCGGGTGGAAGTAAAGTCATCCAAATGAATCGAGGTACTAGATAATGCAATTAAGCAGCAGATTTCCTGTAGCTGTGCAAATTATAATCATTATTGCCTGGTGTCCTGAGGATGTAAAAGTAACCAGTGAAGTCCTTGCCGTGAGTGTCAATACCAATCCGGCTCTGATACGGCGCATTATGAGGTATTTAAAAAAAGCAGAGCTTATTTCCATTCCTTCGGGTACCGGAGGGGCGAAGCTAACCAGAAATACGGAGATGATCACTTTATTGGATATCTATCGAGCGGTGGAATTAACAGATCAAAATGCCCTCTTTGGTCTCCACGATCATCCTAATCTATATTGTCCTATAGGTAGCCGGATCAACGAAGTGCTTCGACCACCTTTTGAGGAAGCGAAAAAGGCTCTTGAAGAATCTTTAGGAAAGGTGACCATCCAAATGCTATTAGAATCCTTTCCACCCTTTGATTACTCTATTCTTAAGCACTTAAAACTCAAATAAAACTTATGGAGGTAATAACATGGAGGAGTATAAATATTTTCGTGTAACGAGCAATGGCCCAATAGCTACCATGACCTTAAACCAGCCTGAGAAGATGAATACTCTCGGTTACGAACCTTGGATGGAAATCCAAAAAATACAGGATGACATCGAAGATAACCCTGAAATTCGTGTGCTTATTATCAATGCCGAAGGACCCAACTTTTCTGCCGGAATCGATTTGAAAGAACTTAAGAGCTTCGACTCAAAATCGGTCATTACCAATATTCCGAAAATCCAGCGTACCTACACCCGTTTTCAAGAGATGAATGCCGTGGTTATTGCCGCAGTCAACGGGATTTGTTATGGAGCGGGATTCGAAATGATCACGGCTTGTGATATTCGGCTGGCTTCAGCCGATGCCCGCTTTGCAATACCCGAGGCTCGTTTTGGTTTAGCACCGGATATGGGAGGGACCCAGCGTTTACCCCGCCTTATAGGTCCGGGGCAAGCTAAACGGCTGATTCTAGCCTGTGAGGAAATCGATGCCCGGGAAGCATTGCAGATAGGATTTATTGAGCTTGTCGAAGAGGATTACGAAGGGTTACAAGCAAGAGCGATGAAATTAGCCAAACGGATTGCCAATAATCCGCCATGGGCCGTGCGTTTCGGCAAAAAAGCGATCAATGCGGCGGCGGATAGCAGCATTGCGGGAGGTCTGCTTCTGGAACAGATTCAAACGGCTTTCTGCTGCGGAACCCAAGATCAGGATGAAGCGGTAGCGGCATTTTTTGAAAAACGCAAACCCGTCTTTCAAGACCGATAATCATCGAAAATCGTGAAATACATAGTTACTCATGAAAGGGATGTCTTAAGGATATCCCTTTCTTTGTGCATATCAGGTTTCCCATGCCCTAGCTTTCGAAATAAAGGGCTTGCATTATAGACTGTTTATCACTATAATATTTAAGTATGCTTATTGTTAGTTTACTAACTGTCTGAATTCTTATGTTTTATTTTCTTTGTTTAAAGGTAGGTGGTTGTAATGAACTATGATAATACAAAGCAGATTCATAAATTAATGATTGCATTTATGGGGTTATACCATGAGAAGTTTTGTCTCCAATTTCGTAATGATGTAGATAATCCTTCCGATTTGAAGAAAAACCATATAAAAATTCTCAATCTCCTTTATCATGAAAATCCGAAAACCCTAACTGAGATCGGTAAGGGTTTGGATATTGAAAAAGGAAGCCTGACAGCCTTGATTGATCTACTGGAGGAAAGGGAACTGATTATACGTTCCGTTGACTCCAAGGATCGCCGAAAAAATTTGATTTACTTAAGTCCTAAAGGAAAAGATATAATCAATCAGCGTATTGCTGCTTTTACAAAAAAGATGGAAGAGTCTTTGGCTGCTTTTGATGCAAAGGATATTCAGTCTTTTGAAGATAATTTGCAGCTGGTCGTTGATTTCCTTAAACGGGTGCAAGTTTAACGCATTGCATCAAAATAAAAAGAAGATTATCGAGTGAGAAAGAAGTGTTTTAATGATTAGTCTTAAAAATGATAGCATTGGAAAATTACTTTGGGAATTTTCCTTACCGGCGATTATCGGGATGTTGGTTAATGCTCTCTACAATATTATAAGCCGCATATTCGTTGGTCAGGGTGTTGGTTATATAGCGATCGCAGCAGTTACCGTCGCCATGCCGGTGATGATTCTGCTGATGGCCGTCGCCATGCTGGTGGGTGTGGGGGCCACTGCCTTAATCTCCATTCGCATGGGTGAAAAAAAGATGGACGAAGTAGAAAAAATCGCGGGCAACGCTACCGCTCTTCTTATTTTTTTGCCTTTTCTTTTATCCATCGTTTACTTCCTTAATGCCGAACCTCTTTTAATTATGTTTGGCGCCAGCCCGGAGGCTCTGCCCTATGCCAAAGAATACAGCCACATTATTATGCTGGGTGCAGTACCGGGTTCTATCGCCTTTGGTATGAACAACTTTATTCGTGCCGAAGGTAATCCTCGTATCGCCATGTTGACTCAGATTATAGGTGCTGTCATTAACATTGTCTGCAACTACATTTACATTTTTATTTTTAATTGGGGAATTCAAGGGTCCGCTTGGGCAGCAGTTACCGGTCAAACCGTTTCGGCAATATGGGTTCTGAGCCATTTCCTTCTTGGACGCAGTAAAATTAAGCTGAGAGCCAAATATTTAAAGCTGGATATGTCCATTGTCTTAAAGACCTTAACCATTGGTTTTGCACCTTTTGCCATGCAAATAGCGAACAGTGTTCAACAAACTCTATTGAACAATACGTTAAGGGAATATGGCGGAGATTTGGCTCTTTCAGCAGTGGGAATTCTCATGAGTATATCCATGCTGCTCCTTATGCCCATTGTCGGAGTCAGCCAGGGAGCACAACCCATTATCGGCTATAATTACGGAGCTCAAAATTATGAGCGGGTCAAAGAGACTTTGAAAAAGGCAGTTCTTGTAAGCACCGCTATGGCCACAGGCGGATATATTCTGCTGCATCTTTTTGCCGTTCCAGTGGTGGGGCTTTTTAGTAAAAACGACGTAGCACTCACAGAACTAACCGTCCATGCATCCCTCATCTTCCTGGCATTGATGCCAATTATCGGTTTTCAAATCGTGGGCTCCAGCTACTTCCAGGCAGTAGGAAAACCGGTTCAATCTACGATCCTAAGTCTTTCCAGACAAGTGCTTCTTTTTATTCCCCTCCTGCTGGTGCTCCCTCAGTTCTACGGTATTGAAGGGGTATGGGTCACTGCACCCATAGCGGATGGTTTGGCTGTTTTTGTGACAGGAACATTCTTGTTCTTTGAACTTAAAAAGTACAAAAAGCCAGCCTTAGCCATGGGCGACTAAAATCCTTATCATAAAATAAACAAAACAAAACAACGAACCGCTTCTTCGCTTGAAGAAGCGGTTTTTTATAAGGGGGTGCGATTCGTATTGTAAGTAAAATGAAGTTCCATTATACTAATACTGGTAAGGATAGATTGCGCTACATATTGAAATTAATTCGTTTTGAAGGGGATATCTTATGGATAATGATAAAAATATTGCAGTACTCATCGATGCTGATAATGTTTCGGAAAAATACATTAAGTCGATTTTAGATGAAGTGTCCAATCATGGCATTCCTACCTATAAAAGAATTTATGGGGACTGGACTAAACCTCAATTATCGTCCTGGAAAAACGTTCTCCTTAATTATTCCATCACACCCATTCAACAATATAGTTACACTACAGGTAAGAATGCAACCGATGCAGCCTTGATTATTGATGCCATGGATATCCTGTATTCCCGAAATGTAGATGGATTTTGTATCGTGTCCAGCGATAGTGATTTCACCCGGCTGGCCGCTCGCTTAAGGGAGGCGGGAATGTATGTCATCGGTATGGGCGAGAAAAAAACCCCCACACCTTTTATCGCTGCTTGCGAGAAATTTAAGTATTTAGAAGTTCTCGCCGGCGTCTCTACCAATGCATCTGATAATGGTGCTCAATTAAAAAATGAGAAGCATGATCCTACGAAAGATGGGATGGCTTCCCTGGATGATTTGATTCGCACCATTCGCATTATTGTTACAGAAAGCTCTGACGAGGATGGTTGGGCATTTTTAGGTGAAGTGGGTAAAAGACTGAATAAACGCTATCCGGATTTTGATACCAGAAACTATGGGCATACTAAGCTGACTCCCCTTATTTCCTCATTAAAGCAATTTGAAATCCAACCCCGCAAAACCAGCAATCCGAATATTATTCATTACTTCATAAAGAATAAACCTAAGACTAAATAAGAAAGCATAACACTTAATGATCCTGCTTTTATAGCTGACCTTTTCAATGGGAACTATTTAAGCTATAATTAACCGTTGCTAATTTATTTAATTATCTTGTTAAGGAGAAGTGACTATGGAAAGACAAAAACGAGTAGGGGCTATCCATGATATATCCTGTGTAGGAAGATGCTCATTAACCGTAGCATTGCCTATTCTTTCGGCTGCAGGATTTGATACAGGAGTATTGCCCACAGCAGTCCTGTCAACCCATACGGGAGGATTTGAAGGGTTCACCTATCGGGATTTGACTGAAGATATCGAGCCCATATCCAAGCATTGGCAATCTCTTAATCTAAAGTTTGACGCCTTATACAGCGGCTTTTTAGGCTCCTTTGCCCAGATAGATTTAGTGGCCGATCTCTTTAAAACCTTTGGAGGAGAAGACACCTTAGTTATGGTGGATCCGGTTATGGCGGATAATGGGGTTCTCTACTCGGTATACTCTCCGGAGATGGCTAAAGGGATGGCAAAGCTCTGCTCCATGGCCGATATCATCGTGCCGAATTTAACTGAAGCAGCCTTTATGCTTGAGGAAGAGTATGTAGGAGATGACTATTCCCAGGAATATATCGAGAAAACTCTAAGAAAACTTTCCGACATGGGAGCTGAAAAAGTCGTCTTAACGGGTATTTCTTTTGACTCCGCAAAACTTGGCGCAGCCTGCTATGATCGGAAGACGGATAGTGTAAGCTATGCCTTTAATGAGCGGGTGGAAGGTTACTTCCATGGCACAGGAGATGTCTTTGGCAGTACCTTATTATCCGGTCTTCTCAATAATTTTTCTTTAGCAGAGGCTACTCAAATTGCGGTGGATTATACCTTGAAATGCATTCAACTTACCGTAGAAGCTAATCAAGAGCGCAGATATGGAGTCTGCTTCGAGCGGGCACTTCCTCATCTGATCCAAAGATTAGGTTTGATGAAATAAATTAAAGATTGATAAAGTTTACCTATAAATAAAAAACACTCCCTGTGAGTGTTTTTTATTTATATATGAAGAAATTCCTATTGAAGAGCTGTTTTAAATAATTAGAAAAATCAAACTATTAAGCAGGAATCTTAGAAATCTTTATCGAATCCTTTTTTAAGAAATAGAATTAATCCAGGAGGTAACTATTGTGCCGGAGATTTTATTCTTAGCACCTTATTCAGATATTGCTCAGGTGGCTCAAAAAGTTTGCCAGGGAAGCAATGATGTAACCATTAGTGTATCCCGAATGGATGCTGCTGTAGAACTGGCCAGGAAAGCGGAAAAGATGGGTTATCATGTATTGATTACTCGGGGAGTTACATTTTGGAAGTTGCACAATGCCGGCCTTGATCTTCCTTTAGTGGAAGTTTCCATCGGCGGATATGATATTGTCCGAGCTTTTTTCGAAGCGAAGAAAATGGGGCGGCGCGTCGGAATTGTGGATGTAGAGGAAGTTGTGAATAATTTAGATTTAGATGCTTTCACCGAGACCGTCGAGGATGAACTCGTGAAATATATTTGCCATAATGATCTGGAAGATATCAGCAAAGGGGTTCAATACCTGCGGGAGCAGGGAGTGGAAGTGGTCATGGGTAAAGTCGCTATGGCTAATGAAGCTGGGAGACAAGGGATGAAGTCCGTGGTTATTTCTTCAGGGATGGATTCTGTTCGGCGAGCCATAGAGGAGGCCCGCCGGGTTAATTTTGTCCGCAAGCAAGAAGCGAAAAAAGCGGAACAATTCAAAGCCATTTTGGAATTTTCTTATGACGGAATCATTGCTCTTGATAGGGAAGGAAAGATTACGGTCTTTAATAAGGCATCCGAAACTATTTCCGGTTGGAAGGCAGAAGATGCTATCGGAAAATTCATTACCCATATCATTCCCAATGCTGGATGTCAAAGATTACTGAGCAGTGGTCAGGCTGAAATCGCAGAATTCATGGAGATTGGAGGCACCAAAGTTCTGGCTAATCGGGTGCCTATTCTTGTTGACCATAAGATCGAAGGGGTTGTTACCACCTTTCAGCAAATCGAGAGGTTGCAAAAATTAGAAGGGAAAGTCAGACGAAAGCTTGCCGATCGAGGCTTAGCGGCCAAATATCATTTTCGTGATATCCTTGGTCATAGTGTGGCTTTGGTGAATGCCAAGAATTTAGCCAAAGAATATGCGGGGGTTGACTCAACTGTTTTGATTCAAGGAGCAACAGGCTCTGGAAAAGAAATGTTTGCTCACGCTATTCACAATGCAAGCAAACGAAAAAATGAGCCTTTTGTAGCGATAAATTGTGCAGCTTTGCCTGAAAGCCTTCTGGAAAGTGAGTTATTCGGATATGTGGAGGGAGCCTTTACAGGTGCCCGCAAGGGTGGCAAAGCAGGTGTGTTTGAAATGGCTCATCAAGGAACACTTTTTCTTGATGAAGTAGGGGAAATGTCTCCCATGCTGCAGGCACGTTTGTTAAGGGTTATTGAGCAAGGTGAGGTTATGCGCTTAGGGGATAGCAGCATTATTCCTGTGGATATACGCCTTATCGCTGCAACTCATCGGGAACTGAGGAAAATGGTAGAGAGCAATGCCTTCCGGGAGGATCTCTATTTTCGACTCAATGTGCTCTCCCTCAAAATCCCTCCCCTTCGGGTCAGAGACAAGGATATCCTATTAATCGCTTACCGGTTCTTAAATGAATTCTGTTCCCGACGAGGAAAGATTATGGGCAAATTTTCTCCCGCAGCAGAGAAATGCCTCTTAGATTATGCCTGGCCCGGAAACCTTCGCGAGCTCCGCAATGCCATGGAAAGATTGGCTATGCGCCCATGGGTGGACGAAATTACGTCCCAGGAAATCTCAAATGTCCTCTTCATGGATGAAGGGGCAATTTCGGCGGAAAAAAGACCAGCTACTCCAAAGCCCCAGAACCCCGACAATAAGACGTTTTCTTTTGCTCCTCTGCCCGCTTCTGGCGACAAAGTTATGAATCAATTAGAAAAACAAGTGATCCTACAAATTCTTGAGGAAGTGGGAGGAAACAAAACGGAAGCCGCCCGACGCTTGGGAATAAGTAGGACTACTTTGTGGAGAAAACTTCAGGGGTAATCTAGCTGTAACACAGAAGGGGTGAGTGTTTCATAAGTGAACAAGCGTTACATATCTGAACGCCCTGAATGTTTCAGACTTGAAACATTCAGGGCGTTTATTTTTTTATCTTCGAAATTATCCATCAATTAAATTGAACAATTAAATAAAGTATTCGAAAATACTATTTTATTTAATTCAATAAATTCTTGAAAATCAAGGGTTTAAAAAAAATTTCTCAATAAGAATAGCCGCTATTTTTGAGATTATCCATTTATGGCAATGGGGTTGGCATGCTTCTTGCTCTAATCTATGGCGTAACCAAAAAGCAAGGAGGTGTTGAAGATATGGTATTAAAGGAGCTGCCTGTTGTTCCTTCAGCTGAACCAGGTTCCCTGGCGGAATCACCGAATTCAGCCATTCAACGTATTGTTCGTCCGGTGATTATTGATCAGACCTTGGTCAACCCCATTGTTCTGCTTTATTGCCCGGATGGAGCCCTCTTTTTAAAGGGAGACGAGATCGTAGTGAGTTATAAGCATTGCAAAGGTTGCGGCATCTGTGCCAAAGAAAGTGAAGGAATTGAGATGGTGCCGGAATACACAGGTCCACGAGGAATTTTTTAGGGCAAGGAGGTAGAAAATCTAATGAATAAAGCACTTATTACAGGAAGTGAAGCAGCTGCCCTAGGTGCCAAGCTCGCTCAGATCGAAGTGCTGGGGTATTACCCTATTACCCCTGCTTTTCCAGCTATGGAAAGACTAAGCAAATATATTGAGGACGGAGAACTTCATTGTAAGTTCATAAGAGTGGAATCCGATCATAGTGCCCTTGCAGCGGTGCTGGGGGCCTCATTAGCCGGAGCACGCAGTTATACAGTAACGAACTCTCAGGGATTATTGCTCATGACGGAAGTCGTTTATCACGCGGCAGGTCTTCGTCAACCCATTGTCATGGGAGTAGCCAATAGAGCTTTATCAGCTCCTCACAGCCGTTTTCCGGAACATGGTGATGCGATCTCCCAAGGAGCCAGCGGATGGATTCAAATGTTCTGCGAAAACAATCAGGATATTATGGATAACACCATTCAGGCGTTCCGTGTTGCCGAGGAACTACGCACTCCCGTTATGGTGAACTACGAAGGCTATATCCAATCCCATACATTGGAGGAGGTCTATATACCGGAACAGGAGAAAGTGGCAAAATTCCTCCCTTTAAACCGTCAACCTGCTCTTGATATTAATAACCCTAGGGGAGTAAATACCGTCACCGGCCCTGAATTCTACACTGATTATAAGTATCAACAAAACCAGGCTATGCTTCAGGCACTAACCCTGATTCCGCAAACAGCTGAAGCCTATAATGCTGAGTTCGGCACAACCTCTTGTGGGCTTGTAGAGGGATATAAAACAGAAGATGCTGAACATGTGATCGTGGCCATGGGGTCTATTGTCGGTACAGCAAGGGTTTTAGTGGATGAATTGAGAAAAGAGGGCAAGAAGATCGGAGTATTAAAAGTCAAGGTTTGGAGGCCCTTCCCAGCAGAAGCGATCTTAGCCCAAATAAAAAATGCTAAGTATGTGACAGTGCTGGATAAAAATATTGTTTTCGGTGTGGGAGGAGCTTTAGCCACAGAGATTAAGGCAGCTTCCTATGGTTATGGAAACCAAGTGATCAATGGGGTAATCCTTGGACTAGGCGGACGCCAATGCGGCATTCCAGAAGTAAAAGAAGCAGTGGAACATACGGAGAACAGTAACTCAAAGACAAATACTTCCGCATGGATCGGATTATAAAGGGGGGATGAATGATGATAGATTTTAAAGAGCTTCCAAAAGAAGAACTGTTTGGACAGGGCAATGTGGGATGTAAAGGATGCGGAGCAGCAATCGCCGGAAGACAGGCTATGAAGGTTCTTGGCGAACGGACTATTATCACAATCCCGGCATCTTGTATGGCCACCCTGGGTGGTAATAATACCAAAACAACGTGGGGAGTGCCTTTCTACCATACCTTGTTTGAATGTGCTCCGGCGGTATCCTCAGGAATTCGAGCAGCCCTGGAGATCCAGGGAATTAAGGATGTTCATGTTGTATCCTGGGGCGGAGATGCAGGGAGTGCGGATATCGGGTTCCAATCCCTTACAGGTGCGGCTGAGCGTCAAGAACACATGATTCATGTTCTCTATGATAATGAAATGTATATGAATACAGGCGGTCAAACCGGCAGCCAAACTCCCTTATATGCTATGACCAGTAATAGTGCTTTAGGGAAAACAGTTCATAAGAAGAACATGCTGGCTATTATGGAAGCTCACGGTATTGATTATGTTGCCAGTGCGAATATAGCTTACCCTGAAGATCTCATGGCGAAGTTTCAAAAGGCTGCCGCTAAGAAAGGTTTCTCCTATATTCATATCCTGGCCCCTTGTCACCGCGGTTGGCAGATCAAACCCGAAGAAACGATTGAAATCTCCAGGAAGGCAACTGAATGCGGGCTCTGGGAACTCTTTGAAGTCGATGAAGGAAAAAGAACCCGGACTTACGAGCCGAGCTTTACTCCAGTAGCAGATTATCTTAAATCCCAAGGACGTTTTAAACATTTAAATGAGGATCACATTTCAAGTTTTCAAAAATCTGTGGATACCTATTATGGGCGAGGGGAGTGAGATCCATGATCGAAATAAAATTCTTGGGGCGTTTTGGGCAGCCTGTAGGAAAAATAACCAGAACAATAGGAAAACAGCTTATGACCGAAGGTAAACATGTCCAGGTGTTTGATGGATTTGGAGCATTTCGACCTGGCAATCCCACCAACTCTACCATAAGAATTTCTGAAAAGGTCATTATTGAACGCTCAGAACATGAGACCACTCCAGATGTTATCGTAGTACTGGATAATAGCTTATTTGCAGTAAGTGATGTAACCAAGGGATTAAAACCTAATGGCCTGGTCATGGCTCTTGGAGTTACAGCCGAAGTTTTGGGAGAGAAAGCCGACAATTACCGATTTATCCCCTTCGACTCAAATGTCAAGGGTGGAGCAGATTGTGAAGATGAATTGATGCGAGCGCTTAAAGAACATAGTGTACTATAGGCAAACTGAAATGCTAAAAAATAAAATTGCGGGGGAGTAGTATGTTGGATTTTCTAGCGAGCAATATGGATGTACTGTCTCTAGTCGCCTTGGTATTAGCTATTATTGTATCCATCTGGAGAAATACAAACCTGGGAACCTTGGCCCTGGGTTTAACTCTTGTCATTGGGCATTTGATCGGTGGTGTTCCGGTTAAAGAGCTTATTAAAGCGTATCCTGTAAGTTTGTTCATTATGCTGGCCGGGGTAACCTTCCTTTTTGGAATCGCCCAAGTCAATGGAACTTTGGATAAGATTACAAAGTATACCGTTAAATCGGCCAAAGGGAATGTGGCCATAATCCCAATCGTGCTTTTCTTTCTTGCCTTCATTCTTTCCTCAATTGGCCCGGGACAGATTTCAATTTCTGCCCTGATGGCTGCTCCTGTCATGGTTCTTGCCGCTGAAGTCGGGATTCCCCCACTTCTTATGGCGCTTGTGGTAGGAAACGGTGCCCAAGCCGGTGCTATGTCTCCCCTTGCACCCAATGGAATCGTCGGGAACAGCGTTCTGGCCGGAATGGGGATCACGGATATGGCCATAAGTATGTGGATCAGCATGCTGCTCGTCCATATCTTGGTTGCAGGAGTTGCTTATTTCCTTTTTGGGGGAAGAAAGCTTTGGAAAGTACGCCATGATACCAATAGCCCTGCTAAAGTATTAGCCGCAATGGTGGTTGAACCTTTCAATTTTGCTCAAAAAGCAACTCTTGGGGCAGTCGGGATCTTGATTATCTGTGTTATCGGCTTCAAGCTTGATATCGGATTAGTATCGTTCCTACTGGGCTCTATCCTGATCTTAATGAACTGTGCTGATGAAAAGTCTGCCTTTAAGGCCATGCCCTGGGGAGCAATTATTCTGGTCACAGGGGTTAGCGTCTTGGTTGGTCTCATGCAAGACATCGGCGGAATCGAACTCTTCGCCGAAATCATGGCCAATTTTTCAACACCGTTTACAGCAACCTTGGTGGTTGGTTTCTTCTCAGCCATAGTATCTGCTTATGCCAGCACTTCAGGAGTTATTATGCCTGCGTTCTTGCCCATGGCTCCCCTTCTCCTGGAAAAAATCGGCTCAGATCCTTCGGCGCTGCCGGCATTAATCACAACGATTGTGGTGGCAGGTCACCTCACCGATATGAGTCCACTTTCCACGACAGGAGCGGTCTTTATCTCGGGTGCTCCGGATTCCGTTGATTCTAAGCCTCTTTTCAAGGGGATGATGATTTGGGGTCTTTCCATGTCGGTCTTTGGCGCAATACTTTGTTGGTTGCTCTTTACGGTTCTTGGTCTCGCGTAGAAATCACTGGTTTTTAGCCCCCCTGCATAGGGGGGCTCCCCTTGAATACACAATCGGAACGAGCCAACCAATGCACTTTTTAAGAAGAGGGGGAATTGATTTGAACTTTTTTTATCAGTCATTAGCTCAAGCGTCTTCTCTGCCGAATGTCGTTGCCGGGCAAGACATTAAACTCAAGCCGGATCTTATTCTCGGACATGATGGTACATGGCCCAAGGTTTTAACAGCCTGGAAGAACTCTGGTTACAAATTGACTGATCAGGCTAAGGTAATGGTCACACTGGACCATGCTTATCCGGCCCCATCGATCTCAGACCGGATGTTTCATCAAGAACTTTATCAGTTAGGAAAAGAGAAAGACCTTAAGTTGTATACCCATGGTGAAGGGGTATTGCATCAAGTTCTCGCTGAAGAAGAGACTCTATCACCTGGAATGATCATCGTGGGGGCGGATGGACATGTGGCTACAGCGGGAGCTTTTGGTGTCCTTGCTTTTTCCCTCTCAGCTGAACAACTTATTACACCGCTGGAAACAGGTTATTTTACATTAATCGTTCCTGAACTAGTGAACATTACCATAGAAAATAATCCACGGGCCAATATTTCAGCTCGGGATATCGCATTAAAAATTCTCGGAACCCTTAGTGGGGAGATCAAAGGGAAAGCGGTGGCTTTATCAGGCTCTTATTTTGAGCAGGCTAGTATGGATTCCAAAATGGCATTATGCAATTTACTTCCTGAAGGAGGAGCCGTTACGGCCTTTATCATACCTACCCCAGAAAAAGGGGAAGGATTAGATTTTACCATTGATGCCGGTTCCCTGGAACCTATGATTGCTGTACCACCGGCGCCAACAAGCGTCTTACCGGTAAAGAATCTCGAAGGGAGAAACATCACAGTAGCTATAATCGGCGGTTGTTCAGCCGGCCGTTTGGAAGATATGAAAGTGTGTGCTTCTGTACTGGAAGGGAAAACGATCCATCCTCAAGTTACGTTAATTATTACTCCCGCTTCAAGGACTGTGGCTAATCAAATGGATGAACTAGGCCTTTCCACGATCCTACGCAGCAGTGGTGCAGTCATTATGCCACCCGGCTGCGGTCCATGCCCAGGCAAGCACTTCGGATTGCTTTCGCCATGGGATAAAGCCATTACAACGACCATTAGAAACTCACCGGGACGGATTGGCTCAGAAGATGCTGAGATTTATTTAGCTTCCCCCTTGACCGTTGCCCAATCAGCCCTTAGGGGAAAAATCTCGGAACCCCGGCAGTAGTTTAAAATTCTACACACTTAATATTCTAGGAGGGAGAGTCTATGGTTTCAAAAGAACAGCTTATTCAAGACCTGGAAGGGATGTTTAAACCAGAGAGAGTGCTCAAGAGTGAGCTTCAACGTTATTGTTACACCTATGACAGTTCCTTTGTTTCTCAGCAAACAGAATATTATCCGGACGTGGTTGTTTGTCTTGAATGTACAGAAGATGTATCCCGGTTGATGAAGTATGCCTGGGAAAACGAAGTTCCGGTAACTCCCAGAGGAGCAGGAAGCGGTCAAACGGGCGGTAGTGTAGCTATTAACGGGGGTATTGTTCTCGATCTTTCCGGGTGGAACAGTATCGTTGAGATCGATGATGCGAATATGCAGGTGATTGTCAGGCCGGGAATTGTTCATGCGGATTTAAATGATGCTTTGTCCCCCTATGGGCTATTTTTTCCGCCGGACCCTGGAAGTTCGAAAATGGCTACAGTGGGGGGGATGGTCTGTAACAATGCCAGTGGCTTGCGGGCGGTAAAATATGGAGCAACGTTTCAGTATGTTCTGGGCTTAGAAGTGGTCCTGCCTAACGGGGAGGTCATGAAAACCGGCGGTTTAAAATCTAAAGCTTTAAAGAGCGTTTCCGGTATTGACTTAACCCGGCTTTATTGTGGTTCTGAAGGGACTTTGGGTGTCATTACGGAAATCCGTTTGAAGGTTCTGCCTAAGCCCCAATCGCGTGGAATTATGTTAGCGCTTTTTGAGAAGCTCGAAGATAGTGCCCTGACTGTTCTTGATGTCTTTAAGGCTGGTTTGATACCTTCTGGAATCGAAATCCTCGACGATGGGGGAATCCGCTGTGCCAATAAGTTTAAACCTGATTTGAACATTCCTGAAATGGAAGCAGCCATCTTCTTTGAGATTAATGGGTCAAAGGCAGCGGTCATGGAGGAAGGGGCCCAAGTTAAGGCGATAGCTGAAAAAAGAGCTTCCAGTGTGGAGTGGGCCACTGATGCGGACCGTATGGCGAAGCTTTGGCAAGGGAGAGCGGTTATAGGGGCAGCTTCTGCACGGTTCATGGAAGGAAAAACACGGATATTTGCCGGTGAAGATGTTTGCTTTCCCATTAGCAGAGTTCCTGAAGCCCTAAGAGCTATTCGCAATATAGGTGCTGAATACGAGATTCCCGTGGTGATCTATGGTCATATTGGGGATGGCAATATGCATACTGCACCGATCATGGATCCTTTAAATCCGGATGAAGTGGAAAGAACTCATAAAGTGGCTGAAGCTATTCATCGCCTGGCCTTAGAAATGGGTGGTTCAACAACTGGAGAACACGGGGTAGGCTTTGCACGAGTTCCGTATATGCAGGAAGAGCATGGAATTGCTCTCGATGTCATGTGGTCTATTAAAAAAGCTATCGATTCCAAACTCATTATGAATCCCGGGAAAATATGGACGCTGGGGAGGGGTTAAGATGCAATCTACGTACCATTTAAACTTTGCGGAAGAACTTAAGAAATGCGTCAAATGCGGGACCTGCCGCGCCCATTGCCCCCTCTTTGCCGAGATTAAGGGAGAATATGGCGCTCCCCGAGGAAGACTGGCTCTCATTAAGCAACTTCAGGAGGGCAAGATTAAGCCCACCCCGGAGTTAGCGGAGATTGTCTATACATGCCTGCTCTGCAAGACCTGCGCCGTAGAATGTCCCTCCGGTGTGATCACCGATGAGATTATCATGGCTTCCCGCAATTATCTCCATGAAGTGATGAGACAGCCTGCTATGAAAGGAGCACTGCTCAAAGGATTCTTAACCCGTCCGGGGCTGCTTTATGCCAGCATGTCCTTAGCCGGGCTTTATCAAAAAACAGGCTTACACAGCGCTCTAAGTAAGACGAAGCTTTTTGATCTCCTTCCCAAGAAGTTAAATGCTTGTGCAAAGATAATGCCGGATGTGAATAAAAAACCGGCCCGTTCGCGTATTCCCGTGGTAACCCCAGCCCAAGGGGAAAAGAGATTTAGAGTTGCATATTTCTTAGGTTGTGCCACCAACCATATCTATCCGGATGTTCCTGTGGCAGGAGTAAAGGTGTTGAGTTATAACGGGTGTGAAGTCGTTACAGTGGAAGGGGTAAAATGTTGTGGAATGCCTCATATGGCTTATGGCGAATTAGCTACGGCAAAAGAGATGGCGAAGCACAACATGGAGATTCTATTCAAAGAAGATTATGACGCGATTATATCTGACTGTGCATCCTGTTCCTCAACCTTTAAAGAGCTGTATACTCATCTTTTTTCGGAAGGGGAATACGAATATGAAATGGCCAGGCAGTTGTCTGCAAAGACTTGGGATCTCAGTCAATTCCTTGTGAAGAAAACGGGAATCCGACCTGGTAAAAAAGAACGTAAGATTAGAGTGACTTACCATGATCCTTGCCATCTCAAAAGGGCACAAAAAATATTCAAGGAACCGCGGGAAGTCCTCACCCAAATTCCAGGTGTAGAATTTGTAGAAATGAAAAATGCAGACCGCTGCTGTGGCTCCGCCGGAAGCTTTACAGTGATGCATCATGACCTGTCCATGAAAGTCTTAGAAAAAAAGATTAACGCCGCCCTGGCTGTTAATCCGGATTTTGTCGCAACGTCCTGCCCGACCTGCACTATGCAATTAGGTTATGGACTGAAGCAAGCCGGCTCTGATGTTCAAGTCGTCCATCCTGTACAAATTTTAGTTGAAGCCTATGCCGCTGATGAGAGTATTTCTTTTCAAGCTTTCGAATGAGGAGGGAGTTGTATGGCGAAAGAAATCTATTCACCGGTAGTGATTCGGCCTAAAGAGGTCGACTATGCTATAAAGCTAATGCTCACTGCTACAGCTCTAGGGGCCTTGGTCGGATATCTTAATATCCCTACTGCTCCGGGTCAAGACTATTTTCAAGCTTATATTTATCTTATATTCCTAGGTGTTCTGATTAATATATATTTTGTATATCATGTTTCCCGGAATAAAGACTGGGCACGTAAATTTTATATCATCTTAACCCTGGTCACCTTCCTCGTTTATTTGCCTCAATTGCTTGCTATTTTTGTTACGACCCCTTTAAATGGATTGCTGCAGTTTATCGATATGTCTATCCAAGTTTTAGCCGTTTACTTTCTCATGCGTCAAGAATCTAAAAATTGGTTTCTCCTCATCAAAAAAGGAAAGCGGCTTTAGCACTATAGGAGATATTTAGCACAATAAAGTGCGTTTACACATCAATTGGATAGTTGCATTAATTTTCGAATAATACAGATTATAGGGAACTGCCTGACATTTTTAGGCAGTCTTTTTTATTGCCGCAAATGGTGATACTATTTATATAGAATTACAACTGTCGCAGCTTAAACAGTGAAATGCTTATAGAATACAACTCAGGGAGATGATAGTATGGTTATCTTGAGCGGTCTGATGTTTATAGGGATATCAATAGGGCTTATTGCAGTAAAATATAAAGAAGCCTATATCGGGTTAATAGAAAACAGAACCGATAATCTTCAAACCCCTTCTGTATTGATGGAATAACCCTAAAAAATCCTAGCAAAAGCAGCATGCCTTGCTAGGATTTTTATTTTTAGAGCCCTCGCCAGTATTCCGGCCTTAAGGCTTCTTCTCGATTGTCCTCGATGACTTCCTTTAAGGTGGATAAAAGCACCTCTTTATCATGAGGAAGATGGGCCTTGAGAGGGAGGTAGTTGGAAGCATGATTGCTGCGGAACAAGCAATCCTTTAAGTTTAAGCCTTGAACCATGAGTTCCAGCTCGATCAGACTTTCCCATTTGCTGAGAAGGGTAAATTCGCCGGATTGTATCTTTTGGATGAGGGGAGCATCCGGTGCCAGCATGAGGGTGAGAGCTCCCAGGTAGTGGGGATCAATAGCACTGATGACTTTTCCGGTCTCAACGGCATGTTCTTGGGAATGTTCTTTGCCCCCAAGCCCCAAAATAATGGTGCAGGATAATTTCAGCCCGCTGGCCACAATTCTTTGACCAGCATTGATCATTTCCTCAGGGGTGACTCCTTTATGGATAAGGTTAAGGATCGTCCCGCAGCCGCTTTCCACCCCCAGATAGACGATACTCAACCCTTGCTCCTTAAGCAGGGCAAGTTCTTCGGGGCCTTTTTCCAGGATATCCTTAGGCCCTCCGTAGATTCCTACCCGCTTCAGGCGGGAAAAACGCTGATAAAGCGCTTTTAGAACTTTAGCCAATACATCTGTTTCAATGGCCAGTGCATCACCATCGGCGAGGAAAATTCGTTCTGTATGGGGATAGGCCCTATATCCGGCATCAATAAGGGTCATAATCTCCTCAATACTGCGGATACGAAAGCTTTTTCCTTTGTACATACTGCAAAAAGTACATTGATTATGGCGGCAGCCAAGAGTGACTTGCAGAATCAGGCTGGAAGCCTCACTGGGAGGACGAAAAACAGCTCCTTCATAAATCATAAAGCACCTCCGATAACCCTTTGGTTTTCCTTTATTAATTAGGTGTCTCCCTGATAAATCCTTTTCTAATTATTTTAAACTGTAGTTTGTTTGGTGTTTCCAATGATATCGCAGGTATTCTAAATCAACTTATGTTTACTACTTGACTGGAAAAATAATAAAGAGTACAATTTGTCCAGAAATTGAATCCTAGTTCAGTTTATGGACATTTTTGTACTGGTAGGTAAGCTGCGTTTTCGGGGTTTTCATTATAAAAAGGGAGTTAGTTATGGTTTACAATAAAACGGATAAAGTCCTTGAGAAACAAGAATTGCGTCGGAAAAGGATAATCAAAGCCGCGAAGGAAATCCTATCTGAAGAGGAAGAGATCGGCAAGGTTTCCATTAAGTCCATCGCCAAACGGGCCGGAATCGCTACGGGGACTTTTTATCTTTATTTTACCGATAAAGAGTCCCTGGTGGACATGATTGTTAAAGAGATCTATGCGGAATTATTAGCAAAAATCAAGCAGGAACGGGCTCAGTACAGCAATACCTTTGACAAGCTGCAAGCCTCCATGGAAGTTTGTATTCACTTGTTTTTGAAAGAGAAGTACTTAGCCAAAATCCTTCTGGAACAGTTTCCGCAGATCCATACGGCATTGAACACTAAATACGCAGATATTGAAGAAGATTTGATCCGCTTGACTAAGGTTGATTTGGATGAGCTCATGGAGGAGCATTTGATTCCCTGGCAGGATACCCAGGTCACCGCTACAGCCTTTGTGGGAACCTTTCGTGAAGTCATTCTCTCCTGGATTGGCAAGGGTGAACCCAAGGATATTGATTTGGCCTATAAGACCCTCATTGATTACAACATGCGCGGGATTGGGAGATTTAAAGTTAATGAAGAAGGATAAAGGTATGGATTATTTAGCAATTGAATCATTAAATGTGGTCTATTCCCAGCACGGTCAATTAACCCCCGCCCTGAAGGATGTCAACTTAAATCTTCCCAAGGGACAAATAGGAGCCATTATTGGTCCCTCCGGGTGTGGCAAAAGTACCCTTTTAAGTGTGGTGGCAGGCCTGAATAAGAACTATCAGGGAAACGTTCTTTTAAAAGGCGCTCCCCCCAAAGAAAGCAACGAGGTTGCTTTGATTTTGCAGGAATACGGACTTTTGCCCTGGAAAACGGTATGGGATAATGTCAGACTGGGTTTGCAGATAAAAGGAATAAAGGTTGCTCAAGCCGCTCAACGTACAGAAGAGATTCTCAAGCAGTTAGGCTTGCTGCATCTACGGAAGCGTTTTCCTATTCAATTAAGCGGAGGGCAAAGGCAAAGGGTGGCTATTGCACGTTCTTTGGTGCTTAGTCCGGAACTTCTCCTTATGGATGAGCCCTTTTCTTCACTGGATGCCCTGACCCGGGAAGAGATGCAGGATTTGGTTCTCAATGTCTGGCAGGAGACGGGGCTTACCATCCTGATTATTACACATAATATTGAGGAAGCCGTGTTTTTAGGCCATAAGATTTTCGTCATGTCCCCTTGTCCAGGAACCATTACCCAAGAGATCCACAATCCTTTAGCAGGGGATTATGAAGCCCGGGGAAAAATGGAGTTTCTTAAGGTATGCAACACTTTGCGCTTAAGCCTGCGTGGGAGGTGTGAGGCATGCCTTTAAAATCCTTCACCTCCAAACTGTTGGCCACCCTTGTAACAGTAATCCTCATCGGATTTGTTTGGCAGATGCTGTCAATGCTTCTTCAGACCGTGGCCTTCCCCCCTCCTATGGAAGCCCTCCAATCTTTTGGGGAATTGTTTTTTAGCGACCTTATGCCCCATTTGCGGGTGAGCCTTTATCGGGTGGGAATCAGCTTGATTGTAGCCGCTGTTTTAGGAATCCCTCTTGGCTTATTTTTAGGAAAGAACAAACGGGCCGATGACTTGTCCGCTCCTTTTCTTTACCTGACCTTTCCGGTACCTAAAGTGGTATTCCTGCCGCTCTTTCTTATTTTACTGGGAATTGGCGATGTTTCTAAAATTGTCATGATTACCTTGATTGTTTTCTATCAGATTGTTGTAACGACAAGGGATGCTGCACGTAATGTGCAGCATGAATATGTCCTCTCCGTGGAGTCCTTGCGGGCCTCAACCCTGGAGCTTTATAGGCATGTTTATTTTCCTGCCTGCCTTCCGTCCATTCTGACCTCACTAAAACTGGGCTTAGGAACGGCAATGGCCATCCTTTTCTTAGTGGAGACTTATGCGACTCAAGAGGGGATTGGCTATTTTATCATGAATTCCTGGAGCAGTTTAGCCTATGAAAAAATGTTTGCCGGGATCATCGCCATGGGTTTAATGGGATTCTTTATCTATCTTCTGCTCGATACCTGCGAAAAGTTCTTCTGCTCTTGGGTTAATCCATAACAATAGGGATAACCTAATTCTATTAAAAAACTATTGACACTTATAAAAAAAGAGAGTTTAATAGAAATCAAGAAATGAACTTAAGTTCATATTTTGAAATAAGCAGGAGGAAAATCTAATGGTTCGTAAATCCTTTTTCAGCTTTTTGTTGACCTTGGTTCTTGTCTTATCCCTGGTCACAGGATGCGGACAACAGAATACCGCCAACCCGGGAAACCCCCAATCAACGAACAAATTAACCATCGGGTCCATGAATATTGAAGAAAATCTGCCTATATTGGTTGCTCAGCAAAATGGCTATTTTGCTGAACAGAATCTGGAGGTCCAATTAATTCCTTTCCAGAGCCCGGTGGAGTTGCAAAGTGCTTTTCAGACGGGACAGCTGGATGGTATGATTACGGATATCATGATTGCCGCTTTGCTTAAAAGCTCGGGAGAAAATCTGCGGGTTACTTCTATAGCCCTTGGTGCAACACCGGAGGAAGGACGTTTTGCCATTATAGCCTCACCCGCCAGCAATGTTAAGACCGTTTCCGACTTAAAAGGAAAAAGTATCGGCATCTCCAACAATTCCATTATTGAATACGTTACAGATAAGCTCCTTTTAGAAGGAGGAGTCAATCCATCGGAAGTCAATAAGACGACGGTTGCGAAACTCCCTCTGCGTGTGGAAATGCTCTTGAGCAATCAGATTGATGCTATTGTGGTACCGGATCCTCAGATATCCTACGTGGTTTCAGAAGGTGCCAAAATCATTGCGGAAGACACTAAAGGGGAGAATCTTTCTCAATCGGTGACCATTGTCCGCAGTAACACCCTCAACGAGAAAAAAGATGCCTTAAACCGTTATTATCAAGCCTATACCAAAGGGGTTCAGGCTATCAATGCCTCACCGGATCAGTATAAGGAGCTTCTGGTTAAGAATGTGAACATACCAGAAAGCATCGCCGCATCCTATAAGGTCCAGCATTACTCCGAACCACAGCTTCCTGAAGAAAAGGACGTCAATAAGGTTCTGGACTGGCTTCAAGAAAAAGGACTGCTCAAAAATCCTGTAGAGTATCAGAGCTTTGTCCAGTCGGGATTATACTAAAGTATATAGACCATAGCAGCTAAAAACAAAGCGGCGTACACGCTTTGTTTTTAGTTTTTTACACCTGCAATAGAATCATAGTATAATGTGTTAAGGGAGAGTGATCGATACGGAAAAACTATTGAAAGGGATCGTGAATTTCCGCAATGGGGATTTCGAGACTCATAAGCAACTTTTTAATGAATTGAAGGACAACCAAAAACCACATACCCTTTTTATTACCTGTTCAGATTCCCGCATCGATCCCAGTATGATTACGGGAACCTTGCCCGGAGAGCTGTTCATTGTACGCAACGTAGCTAATATTGTTCCCCCTTATCGGGAAACAACAGAATATGTAAGCACTACTTCAGCCATAGAGTATGCCGTACAAATGCTGGGAGTGGAGAACATCATCGTCTGCGGACATTCAAACTGCGGAGGTTGTTCAGCCAGTTTAAATGCACCGCATAAACTGGAAGAGCTGCCCCACACTAAAAAGTGGCTGGAGCTTATGGAATCTGTAAGAAATAGAGTCCTTACAGAATTCCCGGAGGATGAACCAAGGGTCCGCGAATGGATGATGGAGCAGATCAATGTGGTGGAGCAATTGCGGCATTTAATGACCTACCCGTATATTTATGAGAAGGTCATGGGCAGGCAGCTTCTCCTTAGCGGCTGGCACTATATGATCGAAACCGGCGAAGTTTTTATTTATGATCGCCAGGTCGGAGAGTTCCGCTTGGCTAATGGAAGTGAAACTGGTTATTGATAAAGGTTGGAGCGAAGGAACGTGATAGGGATGATCATTGGTTTTGGATTCGGGAATCCTATACAAAGCATACTTATGCTTCTCTTGACCTCATTGATAAGTTATATGATTTTTAAGACTATACGCCATCGCCAACGCAGAAATCCAGATCCCTATGAGGAAAGGGAAAGGCGCCGCCAATATTACTATGAACAACGTCAACGGGCCAGAGACTATGCCCAGGAATTTGATCTCACGGATGAGGAAATTGAAAGACGTTTAGATGAAGAATATGAAGAAAGCCAAGAACCACGCCATCCATAGTTAAAGGCGGTTCTTGGCTTTCGCTGTTTAATAGGCCGGTTCTATCCTCGAGAGGATGAGTCAAGTTTCCTTTATCCTCGAGAGGATAAGTCAACTAAACTTCAGGCGGAGTCACAACTCCACCTGAAGTAAGTTTCCTTTATAGATTCTGGAAAAATAAACGGGCAATATCCGCTCCACCAATAAAGGTGCCCATGGAGCTGCCGATATTGGCAAAAACGACGGTGAGGAGGATCCTCGTCACTTTATTATTCCAAAAGCCTTTGACGCTGAGAATATCTTCGGAAAGGTTCTCAAAATCCCTGACATTAGGACGTTTGAAATAGGCTTGGACCAACCCTGCAAACCAGCCGGCGGCGATGAGGGGATGCAAGGCCGCAATGGGGGCGGCAAGAAATGCCGTCACGATAGCCAGGGGATGACCAAAGGCCAGAGTAGTTCCTAAGGCAGAGAGAGAGCCCGTCCACAGAACCCAACTCAGGGTCTGTTGAATTCCCGCATCAGGATTGGAGTAAAAGGTATAAGCAATGATGGCGATAATCAGGGCAGGTATGGACCAACCGATAATTTTGGGGACAATAGATTTGGGAGGGAGCTCAGTTAAAGCCTTCAAATCATGTTCTTTATGGATTTCTTCTCTGATACCCGGAACATGAGCCGCTCCTAATACTGCTACGACTTTATCTCCAGGAGCTTCTTTGATTTTTTGGGACAAATATTGATCCCGCTCATCGATCAATGGGGTTTTAAGCTTGGGAAAGCTTTCTGTGAAATCCTTGAGCATACCATTGAGCATATCCTGAGATTTTAATTTTTCCAATTCTTCTTCGGAGATGGATTCATCATCAAAGATACTGAGGATAATTTCCATGAGAAGCTTGCATTTTCCCCAGAAGCCAACATTATGCCATATTCTGGAGAAGGTGATTTGAATATTACGATCAGCAAGTACCAAGTCGGCTCCCACTTCTTTGGCAGATTCAATCCCTTGCAGCATTTCCTGCCCGGCGTTGGTGCCAAATTCCTTGGCTAAACGCTTTTGGAAGGAGGAAATCGCCAAGTTCATTAAAAGCAGGGTCGCCTTCTTTTCCTTAATGATTTTAAAGATATCAGTTTCTTTCCATTGTTCCCCTTCGACAATGGACTTATAGCGTTGATCGTCCAGCTCAATACAGACGGAGTCGGGTTTTTCTGCTTCAATCACTTCTTTAACCAAATCGGCACTTTGCTTGGACACATGGGCAGTACCAATTAAGATAATTTCCTTGCCATCTAGGGTCAAGCGAGTCAAGTTTTCGTTCTCTATGGTCATAGATACCTTCCTTTTGTGTCTAGCTCGACAAATTAAGTTATTGCCTATCATTATACAACTCTTATTGTATCCTTTATAGAGCAAATTGTAAAAGAAAAGTGCGGGAATTATAACCCTATGCAAGGGAAACATAGTATTGAGACAATATGCTTGCCATCGTATGGAGCTATTCTAAAGGAGAAGAGGAATGAATAAGACTGGCAAATTTACGGTTGTGATTGCGCTGATCTTTGAGATGACTGTCCTTATCAATGGGATTTCGGCATTATGGGGAAAGCAGTGGGAGGATCTGGGTCTCTCGGCTTTGGCAATGGCCCTCCTAATCCTACCATTTTTACTCAACTATCTTGCCAATCGGGCGGAATTAAAGCTTCCGCCAGGATTTCTCTTGACCGGGGTTGTTTTCATTTTTCTTGCTCAATATTTCGGGGAGATCAGGAAGTTTTATCAAATGCTATGGTGGTGGGATATTTTTCTTCATGGAGCTTTTGGGGTTCTCTCTGTTCTATTTGCTTTGTATATTATGCAATCTAATTTTAAAAAAGTGAGCCAACTATCGGATTCAAGGTTCACTCTGTTTTTAGCGATACTTTCACTATGTTTTTCCATCGCTTGCAGTGCTCTTTGGGAAATGTTTGAGTTTACGGGAGATATTCTATTGCCGGTGAAAATGGTGAAAGGAGGCCTAGAGGACACTATGTCCGATCTGCTTAGCGGATCATTGACGGCTTTAATCACAGCAGCCGGTTATTATTTCATATGGAGGTTTCTTCATAGGGAAAAGACCAAGATCTAAAGTATGATTTTAGCGACTAGGCAAAAAATATCTAAATGTATGAGTGAAATCACAGATCGAATCGCTGCTAAGCCTTATGCTGGTCTTGTAGGAGAGTGATGCTATGAAAACCATCGATTTATCAAAGACCGTCTACGAAATATGCTCCGCAAACCCGGAAGCGGTGGCAATCATGAAAGAACTGGGCTTTAAGGATATAACCAATCCAGGAATGCTTAATACAGCCGGACGTTTTATGACCGTACCAAAGGGTGCGGCTATGAAAAAGATCAGCATGGAATATATAAAAGAGGTCTTTGCGCAAAATGGTTATGAAATTATTGAATAGGAGTGAATAGTATGAGTGAACTGATCAATAATCGCGGTTATCGTCAAAAAGTATTAAAAGAGCTCATTATGGAATTGCACAACGGTCAACCTGTAGAAGATGTAAAAGAACGTTTTGGTCAACTGATTGAAGGTCTTGCCGCAACGGAAATCTCCCAGATGGAACAAGCCCTCATTCAGGAAGGGATGCCGGTGGAGGAGATCCAGCGCCTCTGCGATGTCCATGCAGCTGTTCTGGGGACCTCCGTCCAGCAAATTCATACAGCGGATAAAGGTGAAGAGCAAGGGGGACATCCTGTCCATACTTTTCAATTGGAAAATCAGGCATTGGAAGCTTTATTGAAAAATGTCATTACTCCTGAATTAGAACGCTATGAAGCCAGCAGTGATCGGGAAGCTTTGGAAACTTTAAGCACAGCTTTCCAGAGCTTGTGGGAAATCGACAAACACTATAGCCGTAAGGAGAATCTCCTCTTCCCCATCATGGAAAAACACGGAATTACAGCACCCCCTAAAGTCATGTGGGGAGTAGATGATGAAATCCGGGCAGTCATTAAAGAAACCCGTAAACTTCTGAGCAGTGAGCCTCCCAATAAAGAGGAGATCCTGGAAAAAGCTAAAGAAGCAGTAACCCGGGTTCCTGAGATGATCTTTAAAGAAGAAAACATTCTTTTCCCCATGATTTTGGAGACATTTTCTGAAGATGAGTGGATTGCTATTGCTGAAGCCGGCCATGAGATCGGCTATTGTCTGATTGATGAGCCCCAAAGAGTATGGAAGCCAAGCCATGTTCAAGGTCAGGGCAATGCTCGGAATGACGGTCAACAGGATCATAGATCCATTCAAGATGGATATGTAGAGCTTGACGCTGGAAAATTGCTTCCAGAAGAGATCAACGCAATGATGAACACCTTGCCTTTCGATATAACCTTTGTCGGCAGTGACGGCACTGTAAAATACTTTACTCAGGGAAAAGAGCGGATCTTCGCTCGTGCTAAAACCGTACTGGGACGCAGAGTAGAAAACTGCCATCCCCCCGCCAGCGTTCATGTGGTTGAAAAAGTGGTGGAAGAGCTTAGGTCCGGTAAGAAAGACCATGAAGATTTTTGGATTAAAATGGGGGATAAATATGTCTTGATTCGCTATTATGCAGTACGGAATGCAGAGGGTGAATATCTGGGAATTATGGAAATTTCCCAGGATATCAAGGATATTCAAGCGATTACCGGGGAGAAGCGATTATTATCAGAATAAATGTCTTGAAAATGGCTGCCCTTTATGGAGTATGGGCAGCCATTTCTTGACTACTCTGCCCTGAAAAAGGGCCGAAAGTCAATTCTCCAGGATTTATGAATGGCTACTCTGTAACACTGTTTAACCAGGATTGAGCGTAGAAAATCCTGTATCCTAATGATATAATAGACCTTACACTAGTTAAGCTACGAACTATTTTAGGATTTAGGAGAATAACAATGCTTGACGAACGCGCATTGATTGCACTTTTATTATCCTTCATCGCAGGGATGGCTACCTTATTAGGGGCTTTAATTATCTTTATCACTAAATCAAAAAACGAAAAGATCCTGTCAGCTTCTTTGGGCTTTGCTGCCGGGGTGATGCTTTCCGTCTCGTTTTTGGATTTATGGACTCAGAGCCAACAGTCCTTAATTCTATACATGGGACAAAAAAGGGGCTTGGTTCTTTCTGTAGCCTTTTTATTGTGCGGAATTCTCTTTGCTTTGGGTATCGACCACTTTGTTCCTCACGAAGAGCCTGACCCCAACGAAAAGGATAAGCCTCATCAGAATCTATATCGCGTGGGGTTTGTTTCCATGCTGGCTATCATGTTTCATAATTTCCCGGAAGGGATAGCTACCTTCAGTGCCGGTTATGAGGATTTAGCCATGGGTATTTCCATAGCGGTCGCTATTAGTATGCATAATATACCTGAAGGGATTACCGTGGCTATGCCCATATATTATGCTACAGGAAAAAAGAAAGACGCTTTTAAATACACTTTTCTATCGGGGATGGCGGAGCCCTTAGGTGCCTTACTGGCTTTTTTGGTGCTTCGTCCCTTCATCAACGGCTTTAACTTAGGGGCAATTTTCGCCATCGTGGCCGGAATTATGATTTATATTGCCATTGAAGAACTCATTCCCTCTTCCCGGCAATACGGACACCCTCGCCTGGCCTTGTTCGCTACATTTGCCGGAATTATCATCATGCCTCTCAGTCATATCTTTTAGTTCCATATGAATAAGTGTCATTTACCCATAGTGAAGCTGTCCCCCTAAGCTCAGGCCTAGGGGGTTTTTAGATTTCCCGCGACTATAAGATAAAAAGATTATTATTTCTGATCAATAAATTAGAGAATAAAACAGCGCTAATGAATGGATAATAAGGGGTAAGTAATGAACATGTCGAGGGTGAAAAAATGAGTGAGGGTTTAGTTGTTGTTGTACGTTCGCTGATCGGGTTCTTTTCCCTGTTTATTTTTGCGAGAATTATTGGCAAATCTCAAATCAGTCAGCTGACTTTTTTTGATTATGTTCTGGGGATTACGATTGGCTCCATGGCGGCTTCGTTAGCAACCGATCTGTCCAGCAGAGCGTGGCCCCATTGGGTGGCCTTGATAACATGGGCTGCTCTGGGATACATCATGGAAAAGATTACGGTGAAATGGCTTTATGCAGCTAAAGTTTTAGAAGGGGAGCCAGTCATCGTCATTATGAACGGTAAGATTATGGAAAATGTGCTAAGAAAGATGAACTATCGTGTAACCGAGATTATGGGACTTCTCCGCAACAAAGGGATTTTCGATGCCAATCAAGTGGATTTTGCCATACTGGAACCTAATGGCCAGCTCTCTGTATTGCAAAAGCCGGAGTATCTGCCTTTAACTCCTAAGGATATGAAGATGAAAGCTTCTTTTTCAGGCATTAGTTCTGAACTGATCTATGATGGTATAATTATTGAGCAAAATTTAAGGCAGCTTAAAAGAGATGAAAAATGGCTTCGTAAAGAGTTGAAAAAACAAGGGATAAAGGATGTATCGGAAGTGTTTTTTGCCTCCCTGAATCCCGCGGGCAGCCTTTATGTCGATCTTTATGAGGACCGCTTACAAAATCCTGTGGACATAGGGGATTATAAAGGACCTTACTAAGGAGAGAAAATTCATGAGAAAGTTTTTAGTGATTGGTATGCCGATAATTACCATTGCGTTCTTTGTTCTCATAATGCAAAGCGGAAATTATTTGAAAAATCCACTTGGAAATGAAATGGGGATACCGGAAAGGATAGAGCAGATTATCCAAGAAATCCAAACAGAAAATTGGGATTCAGCCAAGAATCATTGGGATAATTTATCTAAGGACTGGGATAAAGTCGTTAAGCGTGTCCAGTTTAGTGCGGAACGCAATGAGATCAATGATTTCACCGTAAGTATTGCCCGCTTAAGAGGAGCGATAGAGGCCCAGGATAAATCCAGCGGTCTGCAGTTGCTCTATGAGGCCTATGAACACTGGGAAGATCTTGGGAAATAAAAATGCCCTTCTGAGCTAGTAAGCCAGAAGGGCATTTTGTTTCATCTAATCCTCAGGAGGGATTAGCCACCGCTGGTAATGACGGGCATCAGCCCAGGTGTAAGATAGGCTTCCAGGAAGATAATCACCATAACGATAAGCAAAAGATAAACGGAATACTTGGCCGTTTTACGGAAGATTTCATTTTCTTTGCCAATCAATCCCGTCGCAGCACAGGCAATAGCAATGGATTGAGGGGAAATGAGTTTACCCATAGACCCCCCCAGCAAGTTTGCCGTGACGGTCAGAACCGGGTTCATACCAAGCTGAGTAGCGGTAACTTTTTGCAGCATTCCAAACAGGGCACCTGAAGAGGTCACGGATCCGGTAAGGAATACACCAAGCCATCCGAGAACCGGAGAGAAGAAGGGGAAAAGCATACCCGTCGAGGCAAAGGCTAAGCCAAGGGTAAAGGACATTCCGGAATAATTGGCCAACCAGGCAAGACCGAGGACGGACATAACTGTAATCAGGGAAAAAGCTAATTGTTTCATGGTTTTCCCAAAAACTTTGACGGCGGTAGAAGGAGATATTCTCAAAATAAACAGGGTGATGATAGCCGAGATGAGCATTGCCGTTCCAGCATAACCAAAAATATCCCATTTATAGCTGGCGGCATAGATCGTGGGTTCGGAGACGATGGGAGCGGCTTGCATAACAAAGCCGTGAAGACCCGGCCATTCTTTAATATTGATGAACCATTGGAGATCATTTGCGACAAAGCTCTTAAACTGGGGGGTTCCCCAGATTCCCATTAAAATCATGAGTACGAGATAAGGAGACCATGCTTTAAAGATCTGTCCGCCGGAGTACTGATGCTGAGCTACTTTGGGAACCTCCGGATCATTTTCAAAACGCCATAGGGTTTTGGGCCTCCAAACTCTAATGAAAAATGCTGTGGCGACTATGGAAACAACGGAACCGACTACGCTGGGCAGCATAGGACCATTAAATTTGGCCAGAAAATAGAAGGGGATGGCAAAACTCAGTCCACTCACAAGGGCTGCTGGAAGGACTTCTTTGGTCGCTTTCCAACCACATAGAACAAGAAGCATGGCAATGGGGATAATAATACAGAATAAGGACATATTGATAGCTAATCCATGAGCCAGTACAGCATCACTCATCGAGGTTACCTTACCCATTGTAATAGTAGGCGTTCCCACAGGACCAAAGGGTACAGGAGGAACATTGGCAACCAAGCAGATTACAGCTGCCGGTAAAGCCGGGAAACCCAGACCGATAAGTATGGCGGCAGCTACAGCGACAGGAGCACCTTGACCGGCGGCCCCTTCCATGAAAGCAGAGAAGGAAAAGGCAATGAGCAGGGCTTGTAGACGTCGGTCGCTGGATAAGGAGGCAATAGAACCTTTGATGACATCAAAAGCCCCCGCCTCAACTGTCAGGTTATAAAAGAAGACAGCCGTAATAATGATCCAGCCAATAGGAAATAAACCATTCATAATACCAAGAATCGTAGCGGAGAACGCCACACTAACAGGCATGTCATAAAGGAGCACTACATCCACAAAGGCAATGATAAGAGTCAAAACACCGGCAATATGGCCCTTCATCTTCTTAATGGCCAACGCCCAGAAGAGGAAGAATATTGGGATAGCAACGACAAGGGCTGTTAGAAATAAATTGTCCCCAAGGGCAGTATAGTTTTGAGTCCATGTCATAAAGGATCCGCCTCCATCTTCTTCTATTCAGTTTTCATTAAAAGAAAACACCTATGGTCCCATACACAGCCCTCCTTTGTTTTGATAGACCTTATCCGCAATTTAAGGATAAGCGAAGAAAATTAGGGTAAAGACTTGTAATTAGACGAAAGTGTTCGTTTTATAGTCATATGGCTGAATGGTCATACCATTAAAAGAAAGTGTACTCTTTCACTATTATTTTATATTTTTCATGCTCATAGTCAATATAATTGTATCGACAATAATTCTATAATTATATAAAATTATCAATATTTCGACAGACAATTCACTATTACTACCTAAAACTCTTTATGGAAATTTGTGTGTATTCAAAACAATTCATGCGTATGGTATTATAGGAATGAAGTTTAATTTAATATGAATGATAAAGTTAACATAGGAAGGAACTTTTAGGTATGATGATAAAATCAAGAGACGCTAAAGATTTAATGGATAGTTTAATACCAATGGGAATGATTTTTGGCTGTGCTATTGGTGTAATTATTGGCATGTTTTTCAAACCAAGCTTTCTAGTATTTACAGTTGCTTTAGGAACTGGAATAGGCTATCTATTTGGAGTCGCTGCTTTTGGAATTTATAGTAAGAAAGGAAAGTCATAGTTTGAGAAGATGAATAACAGAACTATATATACCTTAGAAGCATGCTAAATACAGCATGCTTCTTTTTGTCCAATCGATTGATCATTATAGTCAATAAAACATAAGCCCATGGAATGCCAGGTTCCATGGGCTTATCTAAAGGTCCGGAGCTTTTGAGCCTTATTTAATCCTTAGGTATAGGGGTAGTGAAATAACCATAGATTCCTTGGAAAATACCTGCCGCTACATTTTGGCGGAACGTTGAATTTTGGAGCCGCGCCTCTTCATAGGGATTGGATATGAAGGCTGTCTCGACAAGAATCGCTGGAATCTTTGTATTGCTTAAAACGTAAAATCCTAATTGCTTTACCCCCCGGTCTTTGGTGTTGATCGTGCTGATGAGGGAAGTGCGGACATTGCTGGCAAGATGAAGACTTTCGCCGTTCTTGGGATTCGCCGAAGAATAATAGACCGAGGTACCACTTACTTCAGAATTAGTAAAGGAATCATTGTGAATACTGATAAAAAGGTCGGCATTACAGGAATTGGCCAGAGCCACACGGGCCTTAAGATCCTCTAATTCCGTATATACCGGAGCAGTAGAGGGTGAACGGTCATCTTCGCGGGTCATCAGAACTTCCGCTCCCGCTTGAGTCAGGATATCTTTTAAAGCAAGGGCGATGGGTAAGGTGTTATTTTTCTCGTGGGTTTTGGATGGCCCCGAAGCCCCGGGATCCGGTCCGCCATGACCAGGGTCGATCATAATCACTTTTCCAGCTAAAGCGTACTCAGGAATACCGGCAAAAGGATCCACCAGGACTTCCTGGGAAGGATCATAATCGGTGTTGGCAGGCGGAGTAGGGTCTTCTGGGTTATTAGGTTCCTCTTCTTGCGGAGGCTCTTCGCTCTTGATTTCAGAAGGCAGGGCGGGGAATTCCCTCAAATTCTCCTTATATTTAGAAGATGCTTTGCCTTCAATAATGGACTGAGCCGTTGAACTAATTACTCCTGAACCACCTAAGATATAGACTGTCCCATTAACACTTAAATCTATGGTTATCTCAGGAAGAGTATCTTTACTGGGGGGATTCGGTTTGGTATCAGGGTTTTTAGCAGTGGAGTCCTCTGGTGTATCGTCCTTGATATTTTCCACAATATCGACATACTCAGCGGATACCCAGCCGGTATGGGATTCAAAACTTATTTTGTACCACCCGTTTTGCTCTTCATTGATTTCAAAAAGGGTGTCCACCGGAACTGTCGATATTTTTTCTCCGGTGGAGGAAGGGGAAGTTCTGAGGTTCAGACCATTGGCAGCTGTGATGATGCCATTTTTTTTGGCAGGTGGAGAGATTAATGATACATATTCTGCGGAAATCCAGCCTGTCTTGGATTCATAAGTGGTTTGGTACCAGCCGCTTTGTTCAGCGAGGATCTGAATGGTTGCGTTTTTAGGAATAGTCACTAATTTATCCCCGGTAGAGGAAGGATTATTTCTCAGGTTCAGGCCATTGTCGGCGGTAATCATTCCTTCGAGTTTTTTCGGCTCAGCAGGCTTTACAGGCTGGTTATCTGAATCCGATGAATTGATAAGGGTCAGATAGTCTGCAGCAACCCAACCGGTCTGGGAATCATAAGTAGTCTTATACCAGCCCTCTTGTTCCTCAAGCAGGGGGACTGTTGTTCCTTGGGGGATAGTAACAATCTTTGCTCCGGAGGAGGAGGGGCTTTCACGAAGGTTCAGTCCACCGGAGGGTGTGATTTTCCCTTGCTTGGGCTGGGTCGCTGGAGTTTCCGGGCTCTGACGAGGGGGCTCCACTTTCATGTGTTCGCGCATGTATGTATAAACAGGGGCCGGGATATCTTCTTTTTCGCTCAATAAAAGAGGAGCCTTATATTTTGCAGCCAGAACGGTTCCTGCTACCGCATCAGGAAAAGTAATACCCGATGCTAAGAAGAGATCGTCGGTTTCATAGGAATCCTTCACGAAAGAAATGACGGCAGCGTTGGTCTCATAACGATTCTGGCCGCCGAGGCGGGTTTCTATAGAAAAACCATGATTCGTAAGCCCCTCAGAAGGTATGGCATTCTCTCCGCCAATGACAATAAGTTGACTGGGTTGGGTTTCTTTCAGATAATTCAGGACGGATTCCGGCGTTTTTTTCGAAGTGAGGATGATGGGAATCTGCTTTATCCCGGCAAAGCTTGCCGCCGATAAGGCATCAGGAAAGTCATCCCCATTGGCAAGGATAACGGTATCATTGGGAACCCGCTGGGCAAGGTGGATGGAGGTTTCGTAACGGTTTTGGCCACCGATTCGTTCCACCGTGATCGGAAAATCGAATTTTCCCAAGTCCTCTTCAATGGTGGGTTTAAGCACTCCTGTTCCTCCCAGGAGGATCACCTTGCTTGGCTGCAGGCGTTTGATCTCGTCCCGAACCCTTGAATCCAAAGCGGTACCTTGGGTAAGAAGGATCGGAGCATTTAGACTAGCAGCAAAGGGAGTGGAGGCAATAGAGTCCGGGAAATCAGCATACTCACAAAGAATTACAGTATCAGCTGAGGTCCAGCCCTTTTCAGATATACTTAGGGCTGTTCCAACCCGATCCTGGCCGGATAGTCGCTCTATCGGATAAGCCAAAGGGCTGGCGTAGACGCTTATAGAAGCACTTACCACAAGGGTAAATGAAGCAATTAGAGTAAAAATTACCTTTTTCACTATTTCATCCTTTCTTATGACCTTTTACGTCGATTATACCACACTATTTACCTGGTTTAGAACGAAATATGTAAAATAGGAAAAAAGGACCATACCTTATACATAAAAGGGTTCGGTTATCTCACATACTATCTAAGACTAAACTTTGGAGTGTGAAACTATATGAACCATAGTGAAGAAATACGGGCTTGGCAACGAATCGTTTATTACATCCTGGGCGTCATTGAAGTCTTGTTAGCTTTCCGCCTCATCTTTAAACTTCTGGGAGCAAATCCGGCCAGCGGATTTGTATCCGGAATCTATTCCTTGACGAATCTGTTGATGAGTCCTTTTCTGGGAATTTTCCACACCGCTTCTGCCCGAGGGGTTGAGACTCAGGCTATTTTAGAACCGGCTACCCTTGTCGCTATGATTGTCTATGCGGTGATAGGCTGGGGAATAGCTAAATTGATCGAGATTATGAAACGGCCCAATCAAAACCCAAAATAAAAAAGGCAGTTAAACATCAAAGGACATTACATAGTCACGATGACTCAATGTAATGTCCTTATTATTTCAACCTTATTGTTCTAAATAAGGATTGCAGGGGGCTATTTTTCGTCCTCATAAAAGGAAAATGTTTAGTGTTTAGCGAAAAAGAGAAAAATACTCCATAAAAAAACTGTATGGTATAATAGTAAAGCTTGCCACATTCATTTGTTGGCTATTTATGGTAGTATGATCAAGTTATCTATTTGCCGGTTTGACGAAAGGGAGGAAGTAGTTTGTCCATGGATTCAAAATATAATGCTGAATCGATTCAAGTCCTGGAAGGTTTGGAGGCTGTGCGCAAACGTCCGGGTATGTATATTGGTTCTATAGGGAGCAAAGGGCTGCACCATTGCGCCTGGGAAATCATCGATAATGCTATCGATGAAGCGGGGGCCGGTTTTTGCACCCGCATCGAAGTCACTCTCAATGCTGACGGCTCTTTGACCGTGCTGGATAATGGCCGGGGGGTGCCGATTGATATTCATCCTGTCAAGAAGATTCCGGCAGTACGGCTGGCCTTTGAGCAACTCCATGCCGGAGGGAAGTTTGACGGCCAATCCTATAAAACCTCCGGAGGCCTCCATGGCGTCGGGGCCAGCGTTGTCAATGCCCTGTCCTCCTTCTTAGTCGTGGAAGTGAGCCGGGAGGGGAAGATCTTTCAACTGGAATATGAAGGCGGAGGGAAACTGAAATCCGATCTTAAGGTCATTAAAAAGGGGATTAAAGGAAGCGGTACGAAAGTCACCTTTAAGCCGGACCCGCTGATCTTTAAAGAGACCACATCCTTTAAGTTTGACACCTTGCGCAGCCGGCTGATGGAGCTTGCTTTCCTTAATCCCGGCTTAACGATTGTGTTAACAGACCATCGCAAAGAGCCGAAAAGTGAAACCTTTCAATCCAAGAATGGAGTCATCGGCTTTGTTGAACACCTTAACAAGGAGTCCGATTATAACCCCGTGCATAAAAAGCCTATCTTCTTCAAGGGAGAAAAGGATGAAATTATCGTTGAATGTGCGATTCAATACAACGATGGGGAAGATGAGCACCTTCGTTCCTATGTCAATAATATTCCCACGGATGAAGGGGGGACTCATGAGTCGGGATTCCGTACGGCTCTGACCAAAGTCTTTAATGCCTATGGCAAGAAAAACAACATCTTCAAAAAGGATGAAAGCCTGATTGGGGATGATCTTAAGGACGGCTTAACCTGCGTTCTTTCCGTAAAAGTCCGTGAACCCCAATTTGAGGGGCAGACTAAAACCAAGCTCTCCAATACAGAGGTGGAGGGTATCGTACAATCCCTGACCAATGAGGGGATCAGTACCTTCTTTGAACAGAATCCGGCCGTGGCCAAGGATGCCATCAATCGGGCATTGACCACTTGTCTGGAGCGTCTGGCGGCTAAGAGAGCCAAGGAGTTGAAGAAGAAAGCCCGGGACGCTGAAGTCAAAGCTCTTAGCGGCAAATTAGCTGCCTGCAGTGAAAAAGATCGCAGCCGCAATGAACTCTTTCTTGTGGAGGGGGATAGTGCGGGCGGCTCGGCCAAGACTGGAAGGGATCGCCGTTTCCAGGCTATTCTTCCTTTAAGAGGGAAGGTCATTAACACCTATCGGGCCAAGATGGATAAAGTCCTGGAAAATGAAGAGATCCGCAGTATGATCACAGCCATCGGAGCAGGTATCGGTAAAGAATTTGAAGTGGATAAGTCCAACTACGCCCGTGTCTGCATCATGACCGATGCCGATATTGACGGAGCTCATATCCGGTGCTTGCTGCTTACCTTCTTTTATCGCTATATGAAACCCCTTATTTTAGGAGGGAAAGTCTATATCGCTCAAGCACCTTTGTATAAGGCAGAAAAGGAAAAGGGTAAGGTGGTCCGCTACGCCTATGACGAGGCTGAGCTGAAGGATGCCTTAAGGGAATTGGGTAAAAGCGCCAAGATTCAACGGTATAAGGGATTAGGGGAAATGAATCCGGAACAGCTCTGGGAGACCACCCTAAATCCTGTCAATCGCCGCATGATCCAGGTGACCATCGATGATGCTTTGGAGGCGGAGCGGAAACTGAAGATCCTCATGAGCGAACAAGTGGACCCCCGCCGGGAGTTCTTAATGGAAAATATCGTATTTACGGAAGATGATATGTAAATTCAACTTGAGGTGAAAGAATGAGCATTCCTGAAGAAAATATAACCCAGCGCTCCCTGGAAGAAGTTCTGCCGGAGAGCTTTCTGGGCTATTCCAAACATGTGATCTTACAGCGGGCTGTTCCTGATGTCCGGGACGGCCTCAAGCCTGTTCACCGGCGGATTATCTATGCCATGGACGAGCTGGGTATGAATCCTGATAAACCCTACAGCAAATCCGCCCGCCTGGTAGGGGACTGCATGGGAAAATATCACCCCCATGGGGATTCCTCCATCTATGATGCCGCGGTACGTATGGCCCAGCCTTGGGCTACCCGCTATCCTTTGATTGACGGACAAGGGAATTTTGGCTCCATCGACGGGGATGGTGCAGCGGCCATGCGTTATACGGAGATGCGCATGACTCCTCTTTCCCAGCTGATGACCCAGGATATTGAAAAGAACGTTATTCCTTTTAAGCCTAATTATGATCAGCGCCAAAAAGAGCCCATCGTCTTACCCAGCCCCTTCCCGAATCTCTTAGTGAACGGCGGCTCGGGAATCGCCGTGGGCATGGCCAGCAATATCCCTCCCCATAACCTGCGGGAGGTCGTAGCAGCCCTGATCTTCCAGATCGATCATCCAGATGTCACTTTAGAACAGTTGATGGAAAGGATCAAGGGACCGGATTTTCCTACCGGAGGCCTGATTATCGGTTCCCAGGGCTTTACCGAGGCTTACCGGAGTGGCCGGGGGAAAGTGATCATGAGGGGAAAAGCGGTCATCGAGTCCGGGAAAAACGGCAAAAATCTCATTGTCATTACCGAGATTCCTTTCCAAGTCTCCAAATCCACCTTGGCTGCCAAAATAGAAACTCAAGCGGAAAATGGCAAGATCGAAGGAATCAGTGAAGTCCGGGATGAATCAGACCGGGAAGGGATACGCCTTGTGGTGGAGTGCAAAAAAGACGCGGATCCCAAACAGATCCTGAAGCTTCTCTATAAATACACCCAGCTCCAGGAAACCTTTGGTATCATCAACCTGGTCATTACCGAAGAAGGAACACCCCGGGTATTGGGGTTAAAAGAGATTAATCGGTCCTATCTTCAGCATCGCAAAGAAGTAGTTATACGCAGAACGGAATATGAACTGGAAAAAGCCAAAGCCCGGGCTCATATCCTGGAAGGTTTGGTCATCGCCATTAATAATCTGGATGAAGTCTTACACATTATCCGTTCCAGTAAAACTCCAACCCTGGCCAAGGCTGGTTTGATCACCCGGTTTGAATTCTCCGAGGCTCAGGCCCAAGCCATATTGGATATGAGGCTTCAGCATTTAACCAATCTTGAGCTGGATGGTATCCGCAAGGAATATGCGGACATCTTAAAACTAATCGTTGATCTGGAGAGCATTCTGGCTGATGTGAACAAAGTCTATGCTATCATCAAAAATGAACTTAAAGAGATCGCTGATAAATACGGGGATGATCGCCGCACTTTGATTCTTCCTGAGGATGCGGGGGACGACATCGATTTTAGCGCCTTTGAAGAGCCGGAAAAACCCATGGAAGTCTTACTGACGAAGAAGGGGTTCATCAAACAGATGCCCACCCCAACCCGGAAGAGCCAGATTAATGCCGTTGCTTTTGCCTTTAAAGACGGGGATGTAATATCGGAACAGCTGTCCTGTACATCAAAGGATACCCTCTTTTTCTTCACCCACAATGGCAAATACTATGATGCCAAAGCAAAATTAGTTCCTGAAGGAGGAGCCAAGGATAAGGGAAGAGCCGTCAATAACCTGTTCCCCTTGCCGGAGGAAGAGCGCATCGTTGCCATGCTTTCCTTAAGAGAAGGCAAAGAAGGACAGCACTTTGTCTTTGTCACCAGGGATGGGCAGGTCATGAGAAGTCCGGTAAAAGATTTCCTCAACGCAAGAACTCCCGAGGCCATGGGCTTAAAGGACCAGGATGAAATCATTAAGGTATTCCTCAGCGAAGGGGAAGGAGATCTGTTCTTAGCAAGTTTTCAAGGCCAGGCCATACGTTTTGCCGAGGCTGAAGTGAATCCCATGGGCCGGAAATCCCGAGGAGTGAAAGGCATGACCTTAAACGCAGAGGACTATGTGGTGGATGCCCTCCTGATTCAACCCGCCGCTGACGGGGAGGAAGGAGATCTGATCACGGTGACTGAGCAAGGATATGTTAAGCGGACTTCCTTTGATGAATATAAACCCCAGGGCCGTGCCGGACGAGGGATAGCCATTGCCAAGATTGATGCTGAAAAGACAGGGTATCTGGTCTCCTTGATCCCTATCGGACCTAAAGAAGATAAGATCCTGCACATCATTCAAGCCGGCGGTACGGTGACCCATGTGGAAGCCCAATCCCTGAAGAGGGAGTCCAGGGTAAAGAGCGGGGCCGGATTGGTCAATGTGATTATTAATGATTATATCGTTCATGTAGTATAGCCAAGTATTTCGAAAGGCTGGACGTTCTTTGTCCGGCCTTTACTCTTACCCTTAACCTACATATCCTCATGGACAATAATAAAAATAGTCTGGGAGGGGAGGAGGTTTGGGAGATATGTTGAATGAAGAAAGTAGCGACTTTCAGTATGATCCTTAAAGGACTGGAGAGTGATAGAATGAATCAGGATCTCAACGCAAGGCTGGCCCAAGCCCAACAAGGCTCTGCCCGTCTGCAGAAGATTGATGCCATGCTTAAGGAGTTGCGAGGGGAGCTCCAGGAACTCGAAACCCATGAAAAAAAGCTGAAAAGGATTTTGGAGCAAGAGAATATTGATGTAGAAAAGCTGGAAAATAAAGGTCTGGCCGCTTTTTTCTACTCAGTGATGGGAAATTTAGAGGAGCGGATCGAGAAGGAGCGGAGTGAGGCCCTTGCGGCCAGGCTCAAATACGATCAAGCTTTGAAAGATATTGAAGAAGTCCATTCCGGTATAGCCAAGCTCTCTTTGGAGCGGTTGAATTATGTTGACTGCCCCTTAGAATATAAGGATCTTTATGCCCAAAAGCGAAAAATGCTCCTGGAAGAGAAGGGAGCAAAAGCTCAGGAAATCATTGCGCTTACTGATGAGGTATCTCACAGGCGCATTAATCTTAAGGAAATTAATGAAGCCATTGCGGTGGGAAACCGGGTTCTCGATAGTCTTAACAATGCTCTGGGTAGTCTTTCAAGTGCGGAAGGGTGGGGAACTTGGGATCTTCTCGGCGGGGGAATGATTTCCGGCCTGGCTAAGCACTCCCATATTAATTCTGCCCAAGCCGAGATTGAGAAAACCCAAAGTCTCTTACGTCAGTTTAGAACGGAGTTAACAGATATCCGCATTGGCACGGACTTAAATCTTAAAACAGAAGGATTTATCAAATTTGCCGACTTCTTCTTTGATGGAATCATTGCGGACTGGTTTATGCAAAGCAGAATTAATGAATCCCAAGCCAGCGTCGAAAACATCAAAAACCAGGTGCAAATGATTATAGAAAAACTGCTGGAAATGAAAGCACACGAGAGCGAATGTCTCCAACGGCTTGATGGGAAAATAAGTGAACTCATTGTCAAAGGATAGGTAAGATTGATGGTATAGAAATACCACCGGCGGTAAAGATAGTGAAGATATAAAGAGGTGATTGCTATGCCCTTGGTTTATTCTATCTTTGTCCCTCATCCGCCCCTCCTTGTCCCTGAGATAGGACAGGGAGAGGAAAGAAAATGCTCAGCTACTCTGGAAGCTTACCGATATCTTGCCAGGAGCTTATATGAAGCTCAGATCGACACCGTTGTCCTCGTTTCTCCTCATACTCCTCTCTTGCGGGATGGAGTCGTCATTCTTCAGGATGAGACCCTTAGAGGGGATTTCGCCCAATTTGGAGTGCCTAAAGTTAAGTTGTTATTTTCCAATAATCAACTCCTGGCCGGAACTTTAGCCAAGGAACTGCCCGGAGGGGTGCTCACATCCGGAAAACTGGATCATGGAGCTCTTGTCCCCTTGTATTTCCTACAGGAAGCAGGTTGGGACGGTAAGCTTGTGGTAATGAGTATGCCCTTGGAGAATCCTGAAGGCTATGGGGAGATCATCCGTGATATTCTCAAAAGTTATGCCGAGCCCATTGCCCTGGTAGCCAGTGGAGATCTTTCCCATCGCTTAAAAAACGATGGTCCCTATGGATTTCATCCTTCGGGTCCTCAATTTGACACTAAGATTTTTGAAGGGTTATCCAGAGAGCCCTCTGCCATCAAGAAGATCCCCCGGGACTTGGCCGAGGAAGCCGGGGAATGCGGTTGGCGGAGTTTGCGCCTGGCCTTAGCGGTACAGCAAGGGTTGCCCAGGGTTCTTTCCTATGAAGGACATTTCGGGGTGGGATATCTCGCAGCTGAACTGTACCAATCCTCTCCTTTACCCCAATGGGCCAGACAATGCCTTGAAGCCTATTTGAACAAGGGCACGACTCAAGGACTCACAGTTCCTGATGTCCCCTTACTGCAGCTGCGGCGCCCCTGTTTTGTAACCCTTCACAAAGATGGGGATTTGCGCGGCTGTATTGGAACCACTGCTCCCTTTCGGGAAAATCTGGCTCAAGAAATTGAGCATAATGCGATTGCCGCCGGAAGGGAAGATCCCCGCTTTTGGCCGGTGGAAGCAGAGGAATTACCCTCCCTGACGATTTCTGTGGATGTATTGGGAGAGATGGAAAAAATCAGCGGTATGGATGAGCTTGATCCCTGGCGTTATGGTGTGGTTGTACGGGGACGGGGAAGAACTGGGCTGCTGCTCCCCCGCTTGGAAGGAATCAACACAGCCCAGGAGCAAGTGGACATAGCCAAGCGTAAAGCTGGATTAGGCCCGGATGAGCCGGTAGAAATGTGGCGGTTTGAGGTCGTTCGCTATTTTGAGTGATCATTCATCATCATCTGATGTAACTGATGCAAAGGAAACGAGGTAAGGGTTATCCATGGAAGGAAAAACTGCAAGCTGCCTGCTTTGTCCCCAGCATTGTCAGCTTCGTTCAGGACAGGTCGGGCGTTGTCATGTGCGGGGAAACAGGGGAAATGGTGTGGAATCCCTTAATTATGGGGAAGCAGCATCCTGGCACCTTGATCCCATCGAGAAAAAACCTTTGTTCCATTTTCATCCGGGAAGCTGGGTATTTTCTGTGGGTGGCTTCGGCTGCAACCTTAACTGTACCTTTTGCCAAAACTATGAAATTTCTCAATCCCAGCAAAGGGGATTGCGTGTTACACCGGATGAGCTGGCAGAACAAGCCCGGGGTTCTTTGGGCTTATGTTTTACCTATTCGGAACCCACCACTTGGTTTGAAATGATCCGGGACACAGCTCCCCTTGTTCATAAGGACGGTGGTAAGGTGGTATTCGTCAGTAACGGAACCATCGCTCCGCGATATGTAGAAGAGCTTATTCCCTTAATCGATGCTGTAAACATCGATATTAAAGCGTTCAATGAAGGATTCTACCAAAAATTCTGCGGCGGCAAACTGTCCTGGGTTCTCGACACGGTAGAACGATTAGCCGGGCGCGTCCATCTGGAGATCACGACCTTAGTCATTCCTGAAGCCAATGATGACCCTAAAGAGTTTCGGGAATTAGGGAGATGGCTTCGCAGACTCAATACCCCTCTGGCTTGGCATCTAAGCCGTTATTTTTCGGCTTATAAACTCAATACTCCGCCCACGGCTCCCCGAAAGCTGATGGAACTTTGGGAAATTGCCAAAGAAGAAATAGATTACGTCTATATGGGAAATATCGCTGGGGGAGAGAACACTATTTGTCCTCAATGTGGGAAAAAGGTGATTTTACGGGAGAACTATCGAATCCGGAATCTTCTCCACAACGGAAATTGTCCTTCTTGCGGTCAAGAAATTTTTGGTGTGGGGCTATAATTTGAACTGCACCGCATGGATCGGAAGCCAATTGAGGAAAAATTGACCAGAATATGAAACAACTTTGCATTTACCTTTAAGTCGCCTCTCCTTATACTTAAGGACAAGCTTCCTTAATCAACAGGACAAGCTTCCTTAATCAACGAGGAGAGGAGTATTTTTTTGAAGAATAGAATTGTGTTTCTGCTTAGTGTCACACTCGTGATGGTTCTGGTTAGCGCTCAGATTACTCAGGCCGCTACCCCATTGCTTAAAGTTGGCTCAAGAGGTTCGGCTGTAGTGACATTGCAATCGAATTTGAAAACCCTTGGCTATGAGGTGGGTGCCGTTGATGGAATTTTTGGTGCCAAGACAAAAACAGCTGTTCAGGCTTTCCAAAAGAATTCCCGGATTCAAGTGGACGGAATCGTTGGACCTAAAACCCAACAAGCATTGACCAAAGCCTTGAGCTCCAAAAGTACCACGAATCGTTCCCTTAAAACTCAAAAGATCTTATCCACAGCCAAAGGTTATACCGGTGTCCCTTACCTCTGGGGCGGGACGACACCTTCCGGCTTTGACTGTTCCGGATTTACCCAATATGTATTTAAGAAAAATGGAATTACTCTTCCGCGGACCAGCAGCCAGCAATACCAAACAGGTACCGCTGTGAGCTTTAACTCTTTAATTCCAGGGGATCTGGTCTTCTTTAATTTCAACTCAGGCAGTGTTGTCAGCCATGTGGGGATCTACCTGGGAGACGGACAATTTATCAGTGCGACATCCGGTAAAGGTGTCATCACTTATAGCTTTACACCCTATTGGAAAAATGCTTATGTGGGAGCAAAAAGAGTGTATTAGTTGAACCAAGATAGCAAAAGGGGTTGTCGGCAGGCAACCCCTTTATTTATTTACAATCGCTTATATAGAGATGTTTTGGAGGAGTATTTAAGAAGGTGTTGAATTATAATAAAATAGTCTAGTCTATAGATTGTAAGGTGGAGTTAAAATGGGTCTAGGTGTGAAAGTCCGCGATTTCCGCAAACAACGGGGATTAACCCTTCAGGCTTTGTCAGATCAGTTGGAAGTTTCCTGCTCTTTTCTCAGTGCTGTTGAACGGGAGATAAAAAAACCTTCTGTAGCTATGGTGCGAAGAATTTCCGAAGTATTGAACATTTCCCCCACTTATCTTCTGGATAGTGATACAGAAAAGGTTTATGGAGAAAAAATAAAGTTTATCAGGCAAGGTAGAAGTCTCTCCATAGAAGAGTTGAGTGAACTCTCGGGAATATCCCCTGAACTTATCAGAGCTTATGAAGAAGGCTCCGACAAGCCGGATTTTGAATCCCTGAACACGTTGGCCGAGGTACTCAATGTTACGGTGAGGTATTTTCTGGAAAAGTCAGCCGATAAACTATCCATCGGTGGGAGAATTAAAAGAGAAAGGGAAAAATTGGGGCTAAAAAGTTCCACATTGGCGGATAAGGCAGGAGTCAGTCCGTCTATGATAAGCCAGATTGAGAATGATCAGGCGGAACCTTCCCTTGATACCCTGGAAAGTATTGCAGAAGCATTAGGGGTATCTGTCTGTTACTTTCTCTTAGAGCAGGAAGACGTGGAAAATCTTTTATCTTCTCTTAATCCTGATGTTTTATCCCTATTGGGTGATCCCAGGGTTCAATCTGTATTAAGAGCCGTTCGGGATTTTGAAGCCGGAGATTTGAAATTTATCCTTAATTATATTCAGTTTTTCAAACGCAACAGAGCTCTGCTGTCCTCTAAAGCGGAGAAAGACCATAACAGTTTAAGTTCAGATTAGATAAAAGCTGCCGGGAGGCAGTTTTTTTAGTGAGTAGTAAAATCTGAAAATTTCATTTTATCTCTAAAAAGCGGAAGGAGAATAGGGTTTACCGTCGAATAGCTAAGTATAATTTAGTTGAGGTTGAATTAAATTGAACCTTGGTTCAAAAGCAAGTTTTTGCTGATCGTTCAACCTTAGACAGAGAAGGGGGGATCAAATTTTTTTGTATAATAATTTAATATTAGTGAAAATATTTTTAACCTCAAAAAGGATGTGATTGCTTTTGGGATGAAGAACCTTGCGGAAAGATACTAGGGGTAGGGGTGTATTCAAAGAGTATAAGGAGGTTTTGTTCATGAAAAACAACCTGACAACAGGTCAAATGAATAAAATTCAAAGATTGTTGGGAGACCGCGCTCGTTTTGATAAGATTGAACGGTTGGTTTATTCACATGATATGGGGATTATGCCGGAACAAATACGCTCTTTGATCCGTTGCCTTCCAGACGCAGTTGTTCAGCCCATCAATGTGGATGAAATTATTGAGATTGTAAAAATGGCCCAAACAGAAAAGATTCCCATAGTTCCGAGAGGAGCAGCAAGTGCCGGTTTTGGAGGAAGTGTCCCTGCCAAAGGGGGAATTGTTCTCGATCTTGTGCGAATGAATAAGGTGCTGGAGATCGATAATAAGAAGGGGACGGCAACTGTTGAACCTGGGGTAATTTGGAGTAACCTGGAGTCGGAGTTGGTAAAGCAGGGGCAGACGTTGAGAACCTATCCCTCCAGTTCGAATAGTTCAACGGTTGGAGGATGGGTAGCTCAAGGGGGATGCGGCTATGGCGGTTACGAATATGGGGAGTGCGGGGAAAATATTGTCTCCGTTGATGTTGTGCTGCCGACAGGAGAATTGAAAACTTTTGCCGGTGAAGAAATAGCCAATGTCTATGGTTTATGTGGAACTACAGGTATCATTGTGAAAGTTATCGTTAAACTAAGGGAGATCGATGAAGAAAGAGTGATGCTTTCCTCATTTCCAGACTTAAAAAGTGCGGCAGATTTTCTTACCAATTTATCAAAAGCCAAGGTACCGGTATGGAATGTAGGTTTTTCGACACCCTCATTTACGGCTTTAAAGCAAAAAGCCCAGGAACACTATTCTCTTCCGGAAGACGAATATTTGGTCACCATAGTATTTCCAAAGCACCGCCGATCAGCGGCGGAAAAGCAGGTTAAGGAATTAACAGCGAAACACGGCGGGAATGTAATGCGGGACAAACTGGCTGAAGAAGAGTGGCGGGAAAAGTTCTATCCTATGCGGTTTAAAAAGTTAGGTCCTACCTTTGTTGCCAGTGAGGTTGTATTACCGATCGGCAAACTGGCCCAATTTGTCAGTGAAGTAGAAGAAAAATATAAAGGTGAGTTTGCCATGGAGGGCACCATGGTCGGAGTGGGGGAGATCTCCCTTCTTGGTTTTATGCTTACAGATGAAAGAAAATTAGGTTTTCCCCTTGCCTATGCTTGTGCCCTGGATGTCATTGATGCGGCGGAAAAAATGGGCGGAAGGGTCTTTACCCTGGGTATGTATTTTACAGATCGGGCCAAATCTTTTTATGGACAAAAAGAACTGGAGAGGATATGGGAATATAAACAGTCGATTGACGCGGAAGGAATTATGAATCCGGGCAAGGTCATACCTCCATCATTGGATAAACAATCTCCCATCAAAATGCTTAGCGGGGCGATGAAGATTGCTAATGCGGGAAGTGGTGTGATCGGTTTAGCCGGGCGTTTATTAACGAAATGGCAAAAGGGAGAATTCAGTTCTCCTTTGGAGGAAGACTTGACGGATGATACTTTTGCTTGCGCCATGTGTGGATACTGCCGAAATATTTGTACTGTATTTGATGCTGTGCCCTGGGAAAGCAATTCCCCAAGAGGAAAATACTTTATTCTCAATCAATATATCAAAGGCAAGATCAAGCTGGATGATGAAGTGGGGAGGGCTCTTTATCCGTGCACAACCTGTAAAAAATGTGATACAGTCTGCCAGGTGCGTTCCCATAATGCTCATCATTGGATGTCTTTGCGTTATGAATTCAGCAAAAATAAACTTCATAATACAGGCTTAGAGATCATTCGCAATAATGTTTTGAATATAGGTAATTTCTGGGGAGTGCCGGGAAATGAGCGATTGAATTGGCTGGATGTGCCGGTACAAACTCACGGCAAACTTGCTTATTGGTCCGGATGCTGGGCCAGCACCATTATGGACACTATGGCGCAAAATAGTACAAGAATTTTAAATGCATTGGAGATACCCTTTGTTCATTATGGAGAAAAGGAACAATGCTGTGGACTGTATTTGTCTCTGGGCGGATACAAAGAGGATTTTCAGACTATAGTCCGCAGAAATTTAAATATGTTTAATGAATCCGGCGTTGACACGATTCTTTTCTCATGTCCCGGATGTTACGCTACCTTTAATGAGAATTATCGGCAGATAGCTATGGAATTAGGCCTGGAGTGCACTATACGTTTCAAGCATATTGCGGTGTATTTAAGTGAATTGATTGGAGAGGGTCGACTTAAATTCAAAGTGCCGGTTCATAGTACGGTGACTTATCATGACTCCTGCCATGTTGGCCGCTGGTTCGGCCATTATGACGAGCCCCGCAATGTGCTTCGGGCTATTCCCGGCTTAGAGCTGCGGGAAATGGAGCATATTAAAGAACAGGGGCTTTGTTGCGGGTTGGTATCAGCCTTTGACTCTTTGGCTTCTGTTTCTCATAGTGGCATGAAGAGGGTCCAAGAAGCAGAGAATACAAAGGCCGAATGGCTGGTTACCAATTGTGCCGGTTGCGGCTCTCAGTTTAACGCGACGTGTCATGCAATGGGGACGAAAGTTCAGCAGGCAGACCTGACGGAATTGGTGTCTAAAGCACTGGGAATTCCCGCAGAGGATCCTTCGGAAAAGGTTGGAGCTTATATGGTTCAATGTGTAGAAATGCTCAAAGATAGTGTCCTTACCCCTATCGTTGTTCCGGCTGAAGTCAGAAAATAGGTGAGTATCTCCTTTTAGACTAGTTTATTAACGGCTCTTTTCTGAGCTCATTCAGGTGGTCTGATCCTGAATGAGCTCTTTTATTATATAAATCTGGATATAAAGACAAAAATTTCTTGACATAAAGAATATTCGTATTATTATAAAGAATGAGACATAGATTTGTATAGACATATATTCAAGTTCTGGGAATAACGATATTAGGAAAGGAGGGTAAATGTGTAAAAGTGCTCAAATTAAATGCTGAGAAGCAATAAAGCTCCGACTCAGGATCCGTTGTAAGATTTACTGGAAAGGATGGTAAGTATGAGTGAAAAGAAACAATCCCTAGTATTATTGGCCATTTTTTCATTTGCCTTTATCGCGATGGGCGTTGGAACGATTACACCTGCCATAGCTGCGATCGGAGCAGCCTTTCCCCACGTTGGATTCAGCACTCTCTTATTAGTTTCCACTATTCCTTCCCTTGTTTCAATTCCGGTAGCCATTATCGGAGGCAGCATTGCCGGGAAATCGGTTAAGTACAGAACTTTAGTGCTTTTTGCAGCATTGATGTTCACTATCGGCGGTATAATTCCTTATTTCTTATCGAATTTTACTTTGATTCTGGTATCCAGAGCGTTCTTCGGCCTGGGTTTGGGTCTGATCATGCCCCTCAATACTGCCCTGATTTTCAATCTTATCCCACCTGACAAGCAAGCAAACATCATGGGGATCAACGGAGTTGTCATGAATATCGGGGGTATTGTCCTTCAATTGCTGGGCGGAGTTTTTGCCTCAATCCAGTGGAATTACAGTTTCCTCGCCCACGCTTTTGGTTTAATTACATTTTTGATCACTCTATTTTTCCTGCCTGAACCTAAAAAGCATGAACTTCCTGCAGGTACGGAAGATGCGCCGGCTGAAAAACTCAAAATGCCTGTTTCGATCTTTGGCTGGGGAATTGCCTTTGGGGTTGTCACCATCTTGGACTACCCGTCCTTGACCAATATGTCTTCTGTTCTTGAAACTATCGGAGCCAATTCTGCAGTTGCCGGAATAGTCTTGATGTTCATGACCATAGGTGGTATGTTGGCAGGGATAGTCTTCGGTAAAATATTCAATAAGATTGGTCGTCAAACTCTCTCTCTCGGACTCGTCTTTTTCATCTTATCTCAGGTCCTGTTCGCCTTTAGTCAAAGTGTACCGCTCTTTATTGTTGGTGAAGCTTTGATGGGAATCGGCTTAACCCTTTCTATGACTTCCATCAATATGATGGCTGGAGCTTCAGTACACCCCAGTCAGACTCCAATGGCGATGTCTATCATTGTAACCGGCATGAATCTGGGTGGTTTCCTTTCCGGCTATATCTACGCTGCCGTCATGGGGGCATTGGGCATCACCACGCTGAGATTCCAATATTATAGCGGTATGGTCGGATTTACAGCTCTGCTTGTATTCTTCTTGATTCTCTTTTCCGTCAAAAAGCGGGCGACCCCGGTTGGTCCCTCCCAAGCAAGTTCTCATTAAATTTTAAAAAAGAATAAAAAGCTACGGGGTCTTCGGAAACCGCAGCTTTTTTTATAGGGTTTATACTTAATATCCAGCAGGACTGAGGTCTAAGAGTAAGGCAAAATCTTCATCGATGAAGATTTTGAATTCTTTTCGCCCAAGGCGCCACCCATCACCAGTCTGTACTCCTGGCGAATATCATATATCTTCCCGGGTTTTTAATATAGTATATGAAGTTGGCCTATTGATGTGACAACCTAATCCAAGAACAGCCAAATTTTTCGATTTCATACAATGATTGATGGTTTCTAGTTTGAAGGAAAAGTTAGATTTACGAAGAATATCTTTATAAAGAGTGCAAAACTCTATGTTGATGAGATGTGACAGAGGGTTTGGGACATCGGGAGAATAGTCATGCATTAACCCGACATCGCAAACCCTCTGAACATTATGAGATTGTGGTTATTAATCTATGGTTAGGAAGGAAGGTTGAACATGTGAAGTCAATTCAGCTTAAAAATGGGCAACTCATTTTAATCAGAGAAGCAGTGAAAGAAGATGCTCAGGAATTAGTTAACTATTTACACAAGATTGGTGGCGAATCCGATTTTCTGACCTTCGGATCCGGAGAGCTTAGTATATCAGCAAATGATGAGGAATCCATTATTGAAGAAAGTCGCAATGCCAAGAATAAGATTATGCTACTTGCCTTAGTCGACAACAAGGTGATTGGATGTTTGAGCTTTGTTAATGGGGCAAGGGCACGAACCCAGCATACCGGAGAGTTTGGACTGTCGGTCTTAAAAGATTATTGGGGGCAAGGAATTGGCAGCGCTATGCTGAAAGAATTGATTCGATGGGCAAAGGATTCGAATACGATTAAGAAGCTCAATCTTCGGGTTAGAAGTGATCACGCTAAAGCGATTGAGCTATATAAGCGTTTTGGCTTTGTTCAGGAAGGAATGATTACAAGAGAACTTATGATTTCGGAGAAATTTTATGATTTTTGCTGTATGGGCTTATGTATAGATTAAAGGCTTACTCATGTGGAGTATCAGAATAATTCTTTGTAAAGGATGATTTGCTTGTTGAAACTATACGCTATTTATACTCTAACTGGTGATGAGGAGAGATTTTTGGGGCAAGCCTATTTAACGGAAAAGGACCTGGAGGCCGTTGAAGAAAGTTTTACCGGGCTGCTTAAAGCGGAATATCATATTACCCTTACAGACGGAGATCGGGTTAATGTCAATACCATCGACTCAATCGAAGAGATTGCTGATGACGGGGGAGAATGAGATCATCGAAATTTAATATGCTCAGCTGCTCGTCTTAACTGCTCATCCAGAACTTTGGCATAGATTCTTGTGGTTCTAGGGTCGCTATGACCAAGAGCGTCCTGAACGATGGCCAGGTTTTCTGTTTCACGCAGCAGGAGGGTCGCAAAGGTCGAGCGCAATTTATGAGCACTAAAGCTCTCCGTATTATGACCAAAGTTTTGGAGAATGGTCATATACTTTTTGATCAGATCCTGGATAGCTCTTTTGCTCATGCGATTGCCCTGGATCGAAAGAAAAAGGGCATCGGTTTGTTGGATGACATAGCGAGGGCGTTCATTCTTAATATAATCCTGTATGGCCGTCGCGACTTCGGCGTTAAAATAGATGTTGGTTTCTTTATTTCCTTTGCGGATAACGAAAAAACAACCCTTGTTAAAGTCGATGCTTTGTAAGTTTAGGCCATATAGCTCACTTAATCGCAAGCCCGTACCTATGAAGGTCAGGAAGATGGCATAATCTCTTTTCTCTGTATAGAGATGGTATTTAAGTTGACCTTCACTTAAGCCCGTACCGGTCTCTATGATATCCACTAAGTCAGCAATTTGCTCCGGTTCAAGGGCTTTGGGAGCTTTTTGATTCTGTGCAATTGGATTAAGCTTTATGGTAATGTCTTTTGAGATGAAGTCCTCTCGCAATAAGTAGCGATAAAAGGATTTGATGGCTGCTTGCTTGCGAGCTAAGGCTCTGACGCCATTTTTCCTATGGGTTCGGGCCCAGTTTAAATAAGCTTCGATATCAGTATGTTGAATTTGCTGAATATGTTCGATAGTCAAGGAAGAAGGGGAGGGAGGGAAGTCCGGTTTACAGTCACAAATAAATTGCAGGAAGAGAAAAAGTTCCTGAGCATAGGCCTTTTGTGTATGTGGGGAGCGATTGATTACTCCTAAATGATTAATATATGTAAATGCATAAGAGGGTAGAGGGATATTAAAAATATCTGCCATGATGATTCACCTACATTCAGTTATTTGAGTATCGATTTGCTGATCATATTGATCTCTATAACTCATATTCTAGGGGATAAAAGAGGCAAAATCAACTATGTATTAAAACGATATTTAGCGCAGAGTTGAAATTGGGTGGTAAGCAGTATCGGGTTTGATAGTATGTTCTATGTAACCATGCAAATCTTAGACGGATTTTAGAGTCAATGTCAGAAAAATGTTCTATAGAAAACTGTGTAATTTTGATTGTTTGACATAGATACAGTTGTAATTGTAATAATACCGCTGTATTAATAGAAATGGCATTGGCCATTAAGTTTTTAAACCTTGTTGAGGCTTTTAAATGCTCCGTATCTTGCTTTAGCCGTAATTTTAAGAGTAATCCAAGCTAAAGGTCAATTGAATATACTAAAATTAAATTATACTATCGGATTGAATTGCATTTGTGAGCAGCGTCATTGAATACGTCATAAATACTATCGTATAAGTATTAAAGTGTTTGCAATGGTATGCTTACAAAGTAAAAAGCTAAATAGCAAAATTGCATTACATAATAGAAATTACACATAGACTTGGCACATTACAAAATAAAATGAGCAAAATAATTCAACCAGGCTAATTCAGGCTAATTCAGGGCCACCTCTATCCAACCATCCTTATTACTTTACATAATATTCATTATAGGACCCAAAATAAAAAAATAAGGACCTTCCCTTTTCGGGAAGGTTTTGTCTTAGTGTTTGATTTTAAAAGCTTTACCAGGGTGCTCGGTTCGGATATCTTCGGTATTGATTATAATTTCGTCGATTTCAATCCCTACATAGTCAGCTGTAGATTCTATACATTGACAGCAATTATCACAGATTTTTTCCCTATTTAATTCGCAGCGATCGCATTCACCGCATTCTGTACAGAGTCGATGTTCAAGAACACAAGGTTCTCCGTATTGTTTCATGATTCAGCACTCCAATATTTAATGATTAAACTTCGGTTGTTTTCTTTATGGTAATCACTTTATTGATACTACTTTATGCAATAACAGATAACTGACCCTATTCATTCTCGACTATGGTGCGAAAAATCCCGGCATATTATAAAATGCCTCCGGACTGCTTAAGATATTTTTTAATGCCGCCCGTGTTCGTATCTTAGCTATTCCTTGATCCAATAACTCAACTGTGTCCGTATAACGCTGCTCACTGCCTAATAGGACCAATAAGAGGTCTCCATCCCCCATTGTGACATATGTAACAAGGCACTGGCCCGCTTCAGTGGTGGTTCCTGTTTTAAGGCCTTGATCTCCCGGATAAATACCTAAAAGTTGATTTGTGTTAGAGATTTCCCGAACCTGTTTCCATCCGTTGGCATCAGTCCAGTTTACAGATGCCTTTTTTTGCTTAACATAATCCATGAGAGTTGGATTCTCCGTGAATTTTGAGGCAATGATGGCTAAATCTTTTGCCGTGGTGTATTGATCTTGTGCCGGCATGCCATTGGCCGTCTTAAACTGACTATCCGTACAGCCGAGTTCAAGGGCATACCGGTTCATAGCCTGAATAAAGTCATCCATGGAACCATAAGCTGCCACAGCTAACGCACTAGCCGCATCATTGGCACTGAATACATACATTGCTGTAAATAAGTCTTTTACAAGTATCTTATCACCAGGCTTAAGGCCAAGTACAGATCCTTCGACCTTGACTTCTTCTCCTAAGGTAATGAGCTCATCCTCTTGAAGTTTTTCATGAACAAGAAGCCCAGTTAAAAGTTTTACTGTGCTGGCGGGTGCTCGGCGTGTATCTCCGTTTTTCTCCAGAAGCCTCTCCCCTGTTCTTAGGTTAAGCATAAGATAACTGGAGTCTTCAGGCGGATTATATTCAGGGGTATCCGAAAATTGAGCAGGAGAAGTTCCGGGTGTGTTTGGGCTAGTCTTTTCTGCATCCTTTGTAACAGGATCGCTTTTGTTAATTGATGGACTGGAACTTAGGGTATGGAGGGTATCCGCTAAACCTGTTCGGTCCAACAAACCTGGAAAAAAGGTTAAAACGATTATCGCTGTGATGATAATCGTTAAAAGCGTAAAGGGAATTCTTTTCTTTGATTTTTTACTCATATCTTGCCTTCTTTATAGAATGTATTGAAATCTTTCTTGTAGATCGGGTGATCTTAGTCTTGACCTCTTATATATAATAATTAATTTTAAGGATAAGGGCAAGCTTTTGCGTGAAGAGTCCTTTCTATGAAATCGAATTCTTCTGTGAAAGGGCATTTTCTTCCTGACTTTGCTGCCAAATAGTTAGGAAAGGATAAGGATTGACCCACTCTCCATTAGGAAGCTCAATACCAAAATGTAGATGATCAGGAGTTGTAAGAGCATCTCCGGTATGCCCTAAGGTTCCTAAAAAATCCCCCTTCTTAACTTTTTGACCTTCCTGAAGATGAGGGTTTATGGTGTTTAGATGAGCATAGTAATAATAGTTCCCGTCCTCTCCCCTAACACCTACCCGTTCTCCTCCAAGCCGATTCCAGCCTAACCTCTCAATTTTGCCGTTCCCAATACTGATGACGGGAATACCTTCTGCGCCGAAAATGTCCGTTCCTTCATGTTTGCGTACCCCGCCCTCCCGGTCTGCTCCAAAGGTATCCATGTACCAGACCTTACCAATCACCGGAAAGACAAAACGGCCCGGTTCATAAAAGGGATAGGTTAAAAGAACATGTCGCTTCCAGAGGATTTGTTTGACCGCTTCTTCACTGATCTGAAATTCACTGTTTTGCCAGGAGAGTTCTTCGAAATCTATATCCTGTTGCAACTGTTGGACGAGATAGAGTTCCTCATCCTTAGTGACGGTGCTTCGTATCGCTATTAAATCTGCCCAGGCCGTAGGAGAAATCTCTTTCCCTTCCTTCTGACATTGTAAAACAAGCTCAGCCGGTAGATTCAGGAGATAAGGATAGATATCGGAGGAGATAGCCGGTTTCTTATGTATGCCCTTCCAGACGGCTGTGCTGATCAGGATGATCACAAGGACTTTTAGGAATAAAGTCCAGTGCTTTTGTCTCGGTTTGATACTTCTGCGTATCCTCATTCCCCTCTCCCCTCTCTACAATGCATAATATGGGAGGAAAGGCTGGATTAGAAGTATAGTTAAGGTTGATTCTCTGAGATAGGAGTATAAATCACTTGACCGGTTTGTATCGTGGTATCGGTGAGTTGATTGTATTCCATAATCTTAAGAACGAGTGTACGGGTATCGATTTGCAGGCCGGAGTTCTCAGCTAAGGACCAGAGAGTATCTCCGGATTGAACGATTTGCGGTTGGAAAACAAGTTTCTCTACTCTGCTGTTTGCCTGATTCCAATCCCAGAAGAACCAGCCCATACTTCCAAATATCATGAGAAAAAGCAGCAAATAAGAACATAGTTGCCTTAGCAGTTTTCTCATTCGATAATTTCGATAGTCTCTATTATAGCTTCTATAATGGCGGACGGAAGAAGAACAAGTACTCATAATAATCCTCCTTTATGTTCTCATAAAATCCAAATATATACGAACATAGGTTCCTGAGAACAGTATAAAGGAGAGCACGGGAATTCGTCAATACTTTTTCGAACATTTGTTTGCACACAGAGGTATTTAATGCTAAAATAGATTTAGAATATATGAAGGGAGGAAATTGGGTGTATCCTGATTTATCGCAGAGACAGACTGATATATTAGAGTATATTAAACGGGTTATTCGAGAAAAGGGTTATCCCCCCTCTGTTCGCGAAATAGGCGATGCAGTTGGATTAATGTCCAGCTCTACTGTTCACGGGCATTTGCAGACCATTGAAGAAAAGGGGTACATACGCCGCGACCCAACGAAACCTCGAGCCATTGAGATATTAGACAGCTCCAGCGATCCCAATGAAAAGAGAACTGTTTTTGTCCCCATTATTGGCAAGGTGACCGCCGGCCAGCCTATTTTGGCCCAGGAAAATATCGAAGATACGTTCCCGCTTCCAATGGATCTGGTTAACTCAGATACGGTGTTCATGCTGAGAGTTAAAGGTGAAAGTATGATTGATGCAGGAATTATGGACGGGGATCTTATTTTAGTACGCCAGCAAAAACTGGCCCGTAACGGAGAGATCGTGGTTGCCATGATCGGTGAAGAGGCTACGGTAAAACGGTTCTACAAAGAAAAAACACTCATCCGCCTTCAACCTGAAAATCCTTATATGGAGCCTATCTACTCCCAGGATGTCACTGTCTTGGGTAAGGTTATTGGGGTATTTCGTATTTTACACTGATTTATAAGGTACGTGGCAATAAAAAGCAGACCTCCATTCCACAATGATGTGGGTGGATATCTGCTTTTTTATTGCACAATAGAACTTGAAGTACAAGTAAAGGAGGTCATTAAGATCGTTGACAGTCAAACTATTAGGGCCCTTCGCATGGAGCGGCAATTTCTTTCATACAAGGCAAGTGAGGAAGAATACATATCACTTTACCGTGACGCACAGCCTGGGCAGAGTATTTACTGGAATGGTTTCGGCGACCCGCCAAGTTTAACCTTCCGTGCTGATTTTGACGACATCGAATTCAACCGAAAAAGGCAAAGCACTCGTAAACTCATCAAAGGGCGGTTTGCGGGCGGCAATCTAGGCTGGATTATGGTTGAGGATTTGGAATTGTTCGCCGCGCTGTATCGCAAGCCCCTTGACAAACCATCGGAACACCAACACGTGCTGCTGGATCTGATTAAGCGGGAAGGTCCCTTAACCATCCAGCAGATGAAGGAATTCACCGGGATGCTGGTGAAGGAGATAACCCCTGCACTCCACCGCCTGCAGGAAGCATTTTTAATTTACGAAGATCAATACGACGGAGAATGGGATCGGAGCTGGTATAAATTTACCGAAATGTTTCCCAATGCAGATCTGGTACGTTATTCTCGGCAGGAGTCGCTGAAGATCCTATTACAACGCTTTGCCTATCGCCATGTTTTATTTGATGGGGATATGGTAAAGTCGTTTTATAAACTGCCGGGGAAAGAGATCAAAAAGGCGATTGAGGGGATGCTTGCCGACGGCATATTTATAGAGATGGGAAACAGTTACCTACTGAAATCTGATTGGGCATTGCTGCGAACTTATGCCAAGGAAACACCCCAATTCGTCCTTGCCATGCATCGCAATGATTTTTTAGTCAAGTCCAATGAGCATCGGCTGAAAGAACAATTCAAGCACCCTGAGCATGAGACCCTGCAATATCTGCTGATTGACGGTGAGTTTCGCGGAGCTTCAGTCGGGCATTTTAAAAATGGTCCCTATGTGTTGGAGGATATAATTTTAGACTTGCCGAAAGCTGAAATCACCGCCCGCAAAGATGAAATTCTTGAAGCGGTGTATACCGTCAACTTCGGAAGAAATAATCCCATTAAACGATATAACGGGGAGAATTTATGAAGTTAATCACGATTATACGCATACATAAGTAAAACCCTGAATTCCGCTATCTAAACGGCTTTCAGGGCTGAGTACCGACATATTAAAGGGATATTTTCCGGGAACGACTGTCCCTAAAGCGCTGGAAGCCTAGTTCAATCAATTGGGTGATCAATTCGGAGTATGGGATTCCACTGGCTTCCCAAAGCTTTGGATACATGGAGATCTGAGTGAACCCCGGCATGGTATTGATTTCGTTGATGTAGATCTGATTGCCTTCAGTAACGAAGAAATCTACCCGGCTTAAGCCGCAGGCTTCGACGGCTTTAAAGGCTGCTACAGCTTTTTCCTGCAAGCTCTTTACCACCTCTTGGTCCAGAGGAGCAGGAATCACCAATCGAGAGCCGGTGTCAATGTATTTGGCTTCATAATCATAAAAATCCTTGGAAGGAAGAATTTCTCCCGGGATGCTGGCTTTCGCATCCTCATTTCCCAGTACACTCAGCTCGATTTCACGTCCCACAATGTTTTGCTCTACCACAATTTTGCGATCGTATTCTGCCGCAAGATGAAGGGCGTTGATGAGCTCCTCTCTGTTCCGTGCTTTGGAAATCCCCACACTGGAACCCAAATTAGCCGGCTTGACAAAACAAGGGTAGCCCAGAGAGTGTTCAATATCATGAAGCACTTTTTCCATCATCTTTTGGAGCGTCGTTCTAAGTACGGTGAGATAAGGGGCTTGAGGCAGGCCGGCTTCGGTAAACACTGCTTTCATACGGTCTTTATCCATACCCAGTGCGGAGCCAAGGACTCCTGAGCCTGCGTAAGGAATATTAGCCATTTCAAACAATCCCTGGATGGTTCCATCCTCTCCGAAGGGTCCATGCAGAACAGGAAAAATCAAGTCAAATGTCCCATCCTGAGGAAGGGTGCTGCCGTCCAAGGCTATAAAGCGGGGGTTTGAAGGGTCGTGGACGAGATTGACGAGAATACCTTGTAAAGTGGGATCTTGCTGCCATTGTTCAGGACGTATTCCCCAATGCCATTGGCCGCTTTTGGAAATACCAAGGGTCTCTACCTCATATTTTTCCTTATCAATGGCCTTAAGTACAGAACTGGCAGAGTTCAGGGAAACCTCGTGTTCTCCGGACTGACCTCCGAAAAGAATAATAATTTTTTGCCGTGTCATTCGCGCACCCATCCTCTCTATTCTATTTAGAAAATAGCCCAGAAAACTTGAAAAGAGTCCATAGCAACGTAAAGCTACACAACCCGAGCAACAAGTCTACTCTATACTATATGCAAAGGGGTGAAAAAGCTGCCTTTAATCAATTGCTCCAAATCGGCTCATGGGCCAATAACGAAACAGAGTCATTCCGGAGATGTTTTCAATCGGCAAAAAACCCCATTCCCGGGAATCGGCACTGTTATTGCGATTATCTCCCATGACAAAAACAGAACCTTCCGGCACAACCAAGGGCTCCAAATTTTTAATCTGAGGCTCCATGACATAGGGCTCTTCCACCTGTTGGCCATTGATAAAGGTCTTATGGTCTTTTATTTCAATGGTATCCCCTGGTAAGGCAATCAAACGTTTGATAAAATCGTCGGAAGAATGGGCGCTGGAAGGTGGATGAAAAACGATGATATCTCCTCGTTCAAAATCACCAAAATGTTTAAAAAAGAATTTATCGACAATAATGCGGTCTTGCAGCTGAATCGTCGGCAGCATGGACCCGGTTGGGACTAACCTTGCCTCTAATACAAAGGTGCGAATGACCCAGGATAAGGCAAAGGCAATAATCACAATTTCGATGATTTCAATCATGAGTTTTAAGGTACTTTTCGCTTTTACTTTGATATCTTGTTCGTTTTCCATGTGTGCACCTCACTTTAGTAATCCTTGTTCCCAAAGTTTTTGAGCCGCTAATAGATTCCCAAACTTAATATAATTCATGGAGATCCCGCCTTGCTGGTAAGCGATAAAGGGATCCCGCATAGGACCGTCTGCAGAGAACTCACTGGTCGCACCTTGAATAAAGGTTCCTCCTGCCATAATGACTTCATCCTCATACCCCGGCATTCCCGACGGAATGGGCAGGACATGACTATCGACAGGCGAGCCTTTCTGGAAGCCTTGACAAAAAGCAATCATGGCCTCTCGCGAATTGAGCTTGACGGCTTGAATAAGATCCGTCCGCAGGCCATCGGGAAGAGGATTCACTTCGAACCCTAAGGCCTGCCAAAAGGCGGCGGAAAAAATCGCCCCCCGAATCGCCTCACTCACGGTCAAAGGACTGAAGAAAAGCCCTTGGAAGAACTGAAGCTGCCAGCTGAGGGTAGCTCCCACCTCTCCCCCAATCCCTGGAGCTGTTAAACGGCAGGCGGCTTTCTCAACGAGTTCTTGTTTGCCGGCAATATATCCTCCTGTGGGAGCTAAACTCCCTCCCAAATTTTTAATCAGGGATCCTGCTAAGAGGTCTACTCCCACATCCCCGGGTTCGCGTTTTTCTACAAGTTCGCCATAACAATTGTCCACAAAAATAATAAGTTTAGGAAAATGCTCACGGACATAATCCACAAATTCGGCGATTTGCTCCATATGAAGGGAATTACGCCAGGCATAACCCCGGGAACGCTGAAGAATAAGCAGTTTCGTATTGGGTTTTATAGCTTGACCAACCAAAGGATACTGAATTGTTCCCTCTTCACTAAGGGGAATCGAGTCATAAGCTACCCCGAAATCCTTAAGGCTCCCCTGCCCTGTTCCCCGGATGCCAATCACTTCTTCCAGTGTATCATAGGGATCTCCCGTAACGGAAATAAAATGATCACCGGGTCGAAGGACAGCAAATAAGGCTGTGGCAATGGCATGGGTTCCGGAGACAAATTGTCCCCGGACTAAAGCAGCTTCCGTGCCCAGGATCCGGGCCATGACCCGATCCAGAGTTTCTCTGCCGCTATCTCCAAGGCCATAACCTGTGGAGCCCTGCAAATGATAGGTGCTTACTCTCTCTTCCTGAAAGGCTTCCAGTACTTTGGCGTGATTATGTTCCGCAATATCAAGTAGGGTCTTTTCCTGCAGCTGTAAAAGCTGTTCAGCCTGACCTTTTGCCTCGAGAATTTTTCTGGGCAGATTATCTAAAAACAATGGTGAAACCTCCTCGTTGTATCCATCTTTCTCGTTAGTGTAGTGGCACGTTCACATTTCGCCCAATGACTTGTCTGAATTTCCATCTGCTGCGTTGTCGTCCATCGGCGTAGCACCACTACGCCTCACTCCTCCGCCTTGCAGACTGAAAATTCATCCTGTGTCATTTGGCTGAAAGTCAACGTGCCACTACACTAGAGGAGTTCAAGGACTTTATTCCATACGGGGGTCAGTGAATTGTTTTCAATGAGGGACACGGGTATGGGATGGGACAGTTCTTGAGCTAAACGGCTTAGATCGGAAGGATGGTCTATTTTATCAATTTTGTTCAGTAAGGTAATCCGTGGCTTGTGGCTGCACTCCAATTGCCCTAAAATGTTATGAACCGTATCGGCACGCTCTAAGGCTCTGGGGTGGCTGGCATCCAAGACATGAACTAAAATATCGGCATTCTGCACTTCTTCAAGAGTAGCGAGAAAGGCATGGAGAAGTTGATGAGGTAATTTCTGAATAAATCCTACGGTATCACTAAGCAATATCTCCGTCTTTCGATCCAGGCGTATCCCTCGTACGATAGGATCAAGGGTGGCAAAGAGCTTGTCCTCTCCCTTGACACTTTCTCCCTTGGAACGGGTTTGCTCCATGGCCTTTTGCAAAAAAGTGGTCTTTCCCGCATTGGTGTAACCGACTAAAGCAATCAGGGGGATGCCGCTTTTTTCTCTTTGCCGCCTCTGAGTGGTGCGGGTCTTGCGGATTTCACCCAGTTCATCCTCTAAGAGATTGATTTTCTTTCTTACCCGCCGCTTATCCATTTCCAGTTTGGATTCTCCGGGGCCACGGGTTCCTACTCCCCCGCCCAGCCGGGAAAGACTGAGTCCCTGACCGGTCAATCGGGGTAAAAGATGCTTAAGCTGGGCCAGCTCCACCTGAAGCTTACCTTCTCTTGATTTGGCTCGTTGGGCAAAGATATCCAGGATTAATGTGGTACGGTCCAGCACCTTAATCCCTGTAGCCTGCTCCAGAGTTCGCAGCTGTACAGGTAAAAGCTCATCATCACAGATAAGGACATTGGCACCGCTGTTTTGCAGGTGCTGGGTTAACTCCTGCAGTTTTCCTTTTCCCAGGTAACTCACCGGGCTCCCATACCGTTTAGGCTGAAGAATCTGTCCTACCACTTCAACACCTGAAGAATGGGCAAGTTCCGACAGCTCCGTCAGCAGCTCAAGTCCCGGTTCTTCTTCCTCCAGAGCGACCAGAAAGGCTTTCTCCCGCTCAGATACCTTGAGAACCGGGCTGGGGGGGCGTAGGCGATAGTCCTGAACTGCCGTGTCGTAGGAAAAGTTCATAAGCTCCTCAGGACTTAAGGCCAGGATTGGATAGCCTGAATCTCCTGAAAAGGCAATTTCAACTCCTGTGACCTGTCCATTTCTAACCCCGATACTGCTCATGCTTTCCAGCCCGGCGGAACTCAAGGCGCTTAGATCCATAGGACTGAGCTGAGGGTTTCCGCTGGGATGGGTATGGATACAGCGCAAACGTCCCGTTTGACGGGCTGGAAGAGGGGGCAGCTTGACCGCAGCATGCTGTCCGACAGCCACGGCGCTGACCATTCCCGAGCGATTGATATAAAGGGCTATTTCTTTATTCCACAGACTGGTTAAATTGCAGATTCCCATTAATAAATCATAATGGATAAGCTCCGGACGGGCCGTCCGGAGCGAAGTCAAATCTTTGAGTTCTTTAAGCTGGGTTCCGCGAATCCCAGAGGTATCACCCAAAATATCCATTTGAACCTCCGCTGTATAAATAACGAATGTCATTCCTGTTACTTTAAGTCTTCATCCTCCAGGCTCAAATCACAGGGTAGAATCCCCATGAGTTCTTCACGGGATGAAGTGGATTTTTCATAGAGTCGTACGGCCTGTTTGCGAATAGCTTTCTCCACCATATTGCGTACTAAGCGGGCATTCCCTGCATAAGGGTGGGAATTCAGGACTCCCTGCAGCATAAAGCGGAAAGCGTCACGGGCATCAGAGGTGAACTGATATTGGCGTGTTTTAAGCATGGAGTCCCCAATGCTCAGCAGCTCTTCGATAGAGTAATCAGGGAAATCAATATGGATGGGAAAGCGGGATCTTAAGCCGGGATTGGTTTGTAAAAACCACTCCATCTCGTGTTTATAGCCGGCTAAGATGAGAATGAGATCATTTTTATGATCCTCCATGGCCTTCACCAAGGCATCAATAGCTTCTTTGCCGAAATCCTTTTCTCCCCCTCGGGCTAAAGAATAGGCTTCGTCGATAAAGAGAATCCCTCCCAAAGCCTTTTTGACCATGTCCCGAGTCTTTTGTGCCGTATGACCTATGTATTCCCCCACGAGATCCGCTCTCTCACATTCAATAATATGTCCTTTTTGCAGAACATCCATTTCCTTAAAGAGCCTGCCGATTAAACGAGCCACCGTGGTTTTACCTGTTCCAGGATTGCCTCGGAAAATCATATGAAGGACCAGGGGTTCTGCCACCAGTTTTTCTCGTGTCCGTCTCTTTTGGATCTCTATGTAAGCTTGAATCTCGTAGATGAGACGTTTGACTGTGGTTAAACCAACGAGGGCATTGAGTTCAGCAATGATCTCAGCCGTGGTGCTGTTTTCCGATGAATGTTGAGTTACCTTTCGTCCACGGGATAATTCAGAAGATGAATCCACGATGGCCGCTGTCTTGTGAGTCCGCGGTGTTTGAACGATCGGAGGCTGATTTTTTTCCCTCGGAAAGGTAATACGTATTGCCATAAGATGTGACACCTCCCGTCTTTACTACTATACGCAGAAAGACGGGAAAGGTGTCCTTAATTATTATCTCATTTTGCGCTGTTGGAAGCCAGGGATTTTGCATAGCGGACACGGGCATTTTTGTCGAGATACTTCTTCCGCAAGCGAATGCTCTTCGGGGTGATCTCTACCAGTTCATCGTCATCAATATACTCCAGGGCCTGCTCTAAGGTAAAGATTTTTGCCTTCTCTAAACGAAGAGCTTCCTCGGCATTACTGGAGCGCATATTGGTGACATGTTTTTTTCGTGCCACATTGACTTCAATATCCTGCTCCCGGTTGCTTTCCCCGACGATCATTCCTTCATAGACCTTGGTGCCGGGTTCGATAAAGGTGATTCCTCTCTCTTGAGCAGAGTGCAGCCCGTAGGTTGTGGCTTCTCCTGTCTCAAAAGCTATTAAAACCCCCCGGCTTCTGCCGGGAATTTCTCCCTTAAAGGGTTCATAACCGTGAAAGACATGGCTCATGATCCCCTCTCCCCTGGTTTCGGTTAGGAAATCTCCCCGGAAACCGATGAGTCCGCGGGCGGGAACTTTAAATTCCACCCGCATTTGGGTCTGAGAAATATGGGTCATATTGACCATTTCCGCCTTCCGTTTCCCCAGCAATTCGATGACCGTTCCCATGGAGGTTTCAGGAATATCGCAGATGAGATATTCAATCGGTTCGCATTTCTCTCCATCCACGGTTTTATAGATCACCTCAGGCTTGGAAACCTGGAGCTCATAGCCCTCTCGGCGCATGTTCTCAATTAAAATGGATAAATGGAGCTCGCCGCGGCCGGATACCTTAAAGGAATCTGCCGAATCCGTTTCTTCAACCCGGAGGCTTACATTGGTCTCAATCTCTTTATATAAGCGTTCCCTCAGTTTACGGGAGGTAACAAATTCCCCTTCCAGTCCGGCAAAGGGGCTGTTATTAACAATAAAATTCATAGTCAACGTAGGCTCATCCACTTCAATCACCGGCAAAGCCTCCGGATTGCTGGCATCAGCTACAGTTTCCCCAATATTAGCGGTAGTTAAGCCTGTGAGAGCCACGATTTCTCCAGCCTCTGCCTCCGGTACATCGATGCGTTTTAACCCTTCATAGGTATAGACTTTGCCGATTTTGGCCCGCTCAAAGCTGCCATCCCGTTTGATCAAGGTGATACTTTCACCTTGACGAACCTTACCGCGGACAATCCGGCCGATGACGATCTTGCCCACATAGTCGTCGTAATCAAGGGTGGTAACCAAAAGCTGCAGAGGGGCTTCCACATCCACACTGGGGGCAGGAATATGCTCCAGAACCACCTTGAAAAGGGGCTCAAAGCTATGGGTGAGCTGATCAGGCTCCATACCGGCCAGTCCATCCCGTGCGGAGGCGTAGATCACCGGGAAATCCAGCTGTTCATCATCGGCACCTAATTCGATAAATAAGTCCAGGACCTCATCCACTACTTCAGCAGGACGAGCATCCGGACGGTCAATCTTATTAATCACCACGATGGGAACAAGTTTAAGCTCTAAAGCCTTTCTTAAAACAAAACGTGTTTGGGGCATGGGCCCTTCGAAAGAGTCCACAATCAAGAGTACCCCGTCCACCATCTTCAAGACCCGTTCCACTTCACCGCCAAAGTCGGCGTGACCTGGTGTATCCACAATATTGATTTTTGTATCCAACCAATTGACCGCTGTATTCTTAGAGAGAATGGTAATACCCCTCTCCCTCTCCAGGTCATTGGAGTCCATAACCCGCTCCACAACATTTTGATTGGCTCGGAAGGTTCCGCTTTGTCTAAGCATCGCATCAACCAAGGTTGTCTTGCCATGGTCCACGTGAGCAATAATGGCGATATTACGAATATTCATTGATTTCATCAATAATTTCCCTTTCATGACTAAATTACACTAACTTTAAATATACCATGCCTTTATTATCTCTACAACACGTTATTTTTAGTTATATTTTCCGCGCTGCACTGAAGTTACATTGAAAAAGATCTGAAGGTTGATTCTCCAGGATTTTGCTTTACACCGGTCGCTCCATAAGCTGCGCGGACAAAACTAACGCTCAAGCTCTCCGCTCCGAAAGGTACCCCGCCAAATCGCTCCTGCTCAATGGCGGGTTGGAAACGTCCTGTTTCCAACCTTTCTCCGCTGCGTGCTTTTCGCGAAGTTTTGTTTCCGCTCGCTTAAATTCGCTCCCTTTTGTAAAGCAAAATCCTTGGGCTACTTTTCGGGTCTATGCCTGCAGGGCTTTGTGAATAAGTTACGCTAACCGAGCAGCTTTTTCCGTCTTTACCGACGCCGCTTGTGCGGCATGGTCGGCAATCCTGGAAACGACCCCAGAAAGTTCTCGCAAAAGGCCCCAGACTTCAAAAAAAAACTGAAAGAGACTCGCAAGGCGTAGCTTTGCGCACAAAAGGGAACGACTTTCACTGTGTATAAGGCAGCTAAGGCTTCTGCTTCGCTTCACTCACCATAAACCAAGCTTTCTTTAAGCGGAGGGGCGTTCGGGTCAACGAGGCCTTCTTAACATAGGCGAGCCATGGTTCACATCAGGTATTACCCTGAGGTTTGGCTCGACTGTTAAGAAGGCGAGTGGACCAGCCCCGGAGCTATGGAGTGACCGTTGTGCGTAAAGCTACGCGACCCGGACGACACTTCTTTTCATCCCCCAATTGATGCCGCTCAAGCTCCAAGCAATTCTGAAACACGAAAAAAGCCTGATTTGAATCAGGCTTTACCTATTGACCTTATTCTTAACGTTCTTCAGCCGAGGCTTGGGACGCAGCCATTAGATTAATGGGACGAAGAGGCATTACAGTTGAAATAGCATGTTTGTAGACCATTTGCTGTTTACCTTCAAATTCAATGACAACTGTAAAATTATCAAATCCGCGGACTAAACCTTTTAATTGAAAGCCATTCACTAAGTAAATCGTGACCGGCATATTCTCTTTTCGGACTTGGTTTAAAAAGGTATCTTGTAAATTGATGGGCGCTTTATTCATTTTTTTACCTCCACCACCATCTATTTCTATTTTCCTATTCTACACGACTTTGAATCCCTCTGCAAGTGTCTATCAAGAATTCAAGAATATTTGTCATATTCTCGTTATAAGTATCATGCCAAACCACTCGCGGATCCCTGCGAAACCAAGTGAGTTGACGCTTGGCGAAATGCCGGGTATCTCTTTGAAAGATTCTCATCATCTCCGGGAGGGTCACCTTGCCGTAAAGATAGAGCAAGGCGTGTCGATAACCTATGCTTTGCAAGGGCTTAAGCTTTGGGGAGTAGCCTTCTTGAATTAAATTCTGAGTTTCCTCGATCAGACCCGAGGCCACCATCTGCTCACAACGGTGATTGATTCGTTCATAAATAATGTCCCGCGGTGCGGTAAGCCCTACATAGAGAATTGAAGAAGCCAAAGGCGGATAAACAGTGTCCTGATGACCGCGGATTTCTGAAAAAGGCTTACCGGTTAATTGGCAGATTTCCAGGGCACGGATAATGCGAACCGTATCATTGGGATGGAGACGTTGGGCACTGAGCGGATCCCTTTTTTCCAACTCCTGGTGTAGAGCCTCTTTACCTCGTTCAGAAAGAAATGCGGTCCAGAAATTGCGAATAGGCTCTGAGCCGTGCTCGGCAAATTGAAAAGGATCGATTAAGGAACGGATGTAAAGTCCTGTCCCGCCGACAACAATAGGCACCTTGCCCCGGCTTTGGATATCCTGAATGGAGTGACGGGCCAAAGTCTGGAATTGGGCCACAGTGAAAGGTTCAGTAGGATCCAAAGCATCAAGCAGATAATGGGGTATATTTCCCTGCTCTTCTAAAGTTGGCTTAGCGGACCCGATATCCAGCTTACGGTATACCTGAACGGAGTCCCCTGAGATAATCTCACCCTGGAGGGCTTGAGCAAGGGCAACCCCGAGTGCTGTCTTTCCTACGGCTGTAGGTCCTACGATGATGACTAAGGGTTTCATGAACCTGCTCCCCCTTTGTGGATTATCCCATAGTCTATATGACTATAGTTCCCCCCTTCTCGAATAGAAAAACCCAAACGGCTAAATTCCTGACTTCCTTTTCTCTCTTTAAGAACAACCCGTCTTTTGGCTATGCGGCAGGCCTCTGCAACAGCTTCACTTTCCAAGGAGCAGGAATTGGCAACCTCATGCAAAGGACGGATGGATGCGCTTTTTTCCCGGGTGTGGCGGAACATGGGGTCAAAGTAAACCACATCCGCAAAGGATGAAGGATAGCGGGCCAGCAGTTCAAGATGATCTCCCCAAAAAACTTCAATGCGCTGAGCAGCTTCTGATAAGGCCTGCCAGGCCTTGGCCTTGTCCAGATTTTGGACATGAGGGTAATCCCCTTGAGCTAAGGACCGTAACCCATCTTTAACAAGAGCTGCTAAAATGGGAGAGTGCTCTATACCTATGACCTTTCCCTGTCCCCTTACCTGCATGGCCGCTACTAAAGCATCCGTTCCCAGCCCTAAAGTGGCATCTAAAAAGACATCTCCTCCTTGCAGTCCGGTCGCCTCCAGAAAACGATCCCCTTCTCCTCTGAGGATCTGCAGGACCCGCAGCAAAGCCATACTGGGATGAAACTGCAATCGATTGCCCCCCGCTTCCAGATAGGTTCCTTTACGGGAAATATGGAGGAGGGGATACTTTGGTTCTTCGACCGTTTTTTCCAGGAACTTCTTTTGAGGGGTTAGCAAGGTAACGCCAGGTTGCTCTGAAAACCAAAGGGACTTTGCCTTTAAATCCGGATCCTTGGGATGGGTGATCTTGAGAATTACTGTTGAGTGGTTCATTAAATGCTGCTCCTAACTACGATAAAAGCGGTGCTCCAGCTCTTCTTTAGTGAGTTGAATCATGGTTGGCCGGCCATGGGGACAGGTATAGGGGTTCAGGGTTTTACTCAATTGAACGATCAATTGCTCCATTTCAAAATGGGTCAGGTTTTCCTTGGCTTTAATGGACTCTTTACAGGCCAGCATATAGATCCACTCCTCCAACAATTGATCCATGGTTGGAGGAATATGATTGAGCAGGACCTGGTCAAGGAAGTCCCGCAGGAGATGCTCCCCTTGGTAGGGGCCGCTATAGGCTGGGATGCCGCGCAGGAGATAGGTGCGTGTTCCAAATTGCTCAAGAATAAATCCCATATCGTTGAGTAGAAGGAAATGCTCCAGCAAAGCCTCTTCCTCCCCGGGGGTAAACTCCATGGGCAGTGGAATCAATAACATTTGACTGTTTCCGGGATTTTTTTGGTGTTCTGCCAGTAGGCGTTCGTAATTAATACGCTCATGGGCAGCATGCTGGTCAAATATGACAAGCTGTTCCCCATCTGTGGCCAGAATATACGTGTTAAAAACCTGCCCGATAGGCCTTAAGGCCAGAAGAGGGCTTTGATCTTTGATGTCATCGGTGATTCCATAGTCCTCTTCTTTAACCAACATTTCCTGCTCAGCGGTTGGCGGTGTACATACCTCTTTTCCCACTGAATAAATATCGGGCTTCTGGAGGGAGTTTTTTAATGTATCATGTGATTCGGGGAAGAATTCAGAAGGATGCTCTTCTTTCTCTCTGCAATGCTCATTAAGGGGCAATGGAGCTTTGAAATTAAAGTCCCTTGTAGGATTCTCCCCTATCTCTATGAACTCTCGCCAATCTATTGCGCTATTTTGCGGAGCGGAAATCCCTTTTGCAGGCTCTGAAGGTGCGTTGCCAAAGGGTTTATAAGGTATAGGTGCAGTTTTGCTCTGAGACGGGCTCTGAGGGCCTTTAGGGATGAAGTTCAAGGCCACCTGGGCAGGCTTGTCACTGCCGGCGGGGGGGTTTTTAGGGGCTGAGGAATTCTTGACAAAGGGTGCTATGGGACGGGCCTCGAGAAGAGTCCTGCGAATGCTGTCGGCAATAAACTCCATCAGTTCTCTTTCTTTATGGAAGCGGATTTCCATTTTAGTGGGATGGACATTGACATCGTACTCATGGGGTGGGATATGCAATTTCAATACGGTGATGGGATAAAGTTTAGAAGGAATCAAGGTATGATACCCTTCTGAAACAGCACGGCTGATACTGTTGGAACGGATAATCCGCTGATTAACGATCAAGGTCTCTCCTTGTTTAGTGGAACGAACCAGATCCGGCGGACTAATATAACCCTCCAACTGCCAATCTCCCAGTGAGCAGGATAAGGGCAAGAGACGACGGGCCGTGGCTTGGCCGAGGACTGCGCCTATGCTCTCCAGCAAATGTCCTTTTCCCGGTGTTTGAAGGACAAGGATTTTAGGATGCTTCAGGGTAAAGGAAACATCAGGCCGGGCTAAAGAAAGCCGCCCGATGATATCGGAGATTTGGCCAAATTCCGTGTTTTTGGATTTTAAAAATTTACGCCGGGCAGGTGTATTATAAAATAAATCATCGACCGTGATAGTGGTTCCCGGAGGACAGCCGGTCTCGGAGAACTCCAGCTGCTCCCCTCCCAGAATCCGCAAAACCCTCCCGGAAATTTCCTCGGGCGGACGACTGATGATTTCCAGCTTGGAGACGGAAGCAATGCTGGGCAAAGCTTCACCGCGAAAACCAAGAGTGAGTAAATTGCTTAAATCATCAATGCTGCGTATTTTACTGGTGGCGTGACGCAGGACGGTTAGGGGCAGATCGTCGGCAGGTATTCCCTGTCCGTTATCCTGGACCCGGATCCTTTCCACACCGCTTCCCTCTATGATGACTTCGATTAGAGTAGCCTGGGCATCCAGAGCGTTTTCAATCAGCTCTTTCACCACAGAAACAGGGCGCTCCACCACTTCACCGGCAGCGATTTGATTGGCAGCTTGTATGTCCAGGATTTGGATTTTAGCGGTCAAAAATGAGTTACCCCCTTATCCAGATGCCAAAGCTCAACCTCATTATTTCGTTGATCTTGGAGTAATACGGATGTTTTGCGCCCGATAAAATGCTCCCATAAATCATATCCCGCCTGGGTGCATTGTTGGCAAGCTTCAAAAGGAATCCGCACTAAGGCAAAAGTATTGCCTGTTATAGTATGCTGGCTTTCAATGAGCACCGTTCCGCCGCAATGACTGCACTGGCGGATCCAGTCTTTACGTGCCTCCCGGAAACCTTCCGTATCATAATATACGGAGTGAGGAATGTAAACCCATTTCCCCGAGGGAAGAAAACTATCGGTGCGGATGGTCCAGTCCGGCTTAGCCCGGCGGTATTGCTCTTTCAACTCCTTAAGGAAGCCCCGGAAGGCATTGGAGCCGCTGTGGGGATGACGAGGTTTTTGGGGCTCGATCACTCCCTGATAATCCTCTCCCGCTAAAGCTAAGACAATGGCCAGATTCACATAGGGTAAGGCTCCTTCAATGGAATATCCTCCCTCCAGGACAGCCAGGTCCGGATTGAGCAGCTCTGTGATTCTTCCATAGCCCCGGGCTGTCACACTCATGGAAGCTAAGGGATCGGTGAAGTGATTGTCCTGACCGGCCGAGTTAATAATCAGATCCGGTTGGAAATCACGAAGCTTAGGGAGAACCCAGTTTTCCAGGACATGGTGAAGATCTTCATCCCCGGTACCGGGGGGCAGAGGAATATCCAAGGTAGTCTCCCAGGCATTGGGTCCGCCTTTCTCGTAGATAAAGCCGCTTCCGGGGTAGAGAGTCCGTCCATCCTGATGAATGGAAACAAAAAGTACATTGGGATCATGATAAAAAATATCCTGTGTACCATCTCCGTGATGAACATCCGTATCCACGATAGCCACTTTTTTTATCCCATAGAAGGTACGAAGATGATTAATCAGTATCGCTTCGTTGTTTAAGGTGCAGAACCCTCGATTCCCTAAGACCGTAGCTCCTGAGTGGTGACCCGGCGGGCGCACCAGGGCAAAGCCATTATGGATCTCCTTTTTGGCCCATGCCTCTCCCAGAACCAGGGAACTTCCGGCGGCGATCAAATGAGCATCTAAATCATGACCTTCCGGGGAGGGAAAAATCCCCTGAGTCCGTTGGACATCCTTTAATGAAGCAAGACCTGGAGAATACCGTTTGATCTGGGGTAAATCCATGACCCCCTCTTCAAACAATTGTTCTTGGGTATAAAGGAGTCTTTCCTCCCGTTCAGGATGGGTATCTCCTAAAGACCAGTCAAAAGCGGGGAAAAATAATAATCCTGTATGCTTCATACCTCAAGCCTCCCGACCACTCCGGGGGGAACAACCACAGAACCCCGGATTATTTGACCAACTGTTTCGTAACCTTTAACAACTGGGAAAAAATCAAAAGGTTGGGTCTTAAATTCCAGTTCATTAAGATCTAAACCAATGCTTTGGGCCCTTTCACGGGCAATTCCGTGCAGGAATTCCTGGATCTCCTTATGGGGACGTTTTGAACCCAGCCATTCCCTCTGTTCTCCGAATTCCTCAATTCGGTAGGAGCGGATCGTCGTATCCAAATGAAGGGTACAGGATAAGGTCGGCCGGGCTAAGGCCGCACCGATGGCATTAGAGACATCCGCATGTTGGGTAAAGCGTACAGGCAAGTGGACTTTGTCTTCCAAGGAAGGAGCGATGCCCCGGGCACTGCCGCCACTGACCCAGATATAAAAATCTTTGGCACTATGGGGGTGGAGAACCTCCCACACCTTATAGGCGGGTTCCTCTTGCCACTCCTTATGTAAGATAGAGAAAGCGTTGGCTACCTCTTCCGCAAACTTCTCTAAAATTTTCAGAGCTAATTGATGAAGAGCTTGGGGATTCCGGGCTTCCGGAGATAACAAAGAAGCTAAGCCTTCTTCAGCCCGGGCATAATCTCCATGCTCTACCCGTTTCAAATAGCGCATGGCATCGGTGGGGGTTGGGTATTCCCCTCCCAAACAATAGGCCGGGCCCTTGCGATAGGGAGCAAGGGTAAAGCCCTCAGGCACATCAGGTGAAGGCAAAACGGCAGAATCTCCTCCGACAGGGATGGAACGGGTGGCTAAGGTGGGAATCAAGGTCAAAAAAGGACCGATTTGTGCACCGTGAGCACTGAGGAGAGGTTCTCCCGACAGAATCAGGCCGATATCCGTGGTCGTTCCCCCAATATCCACTACCACAAAGGACTGCCGGGGATCCGTTTGGGCCAAAGCGCCAATGACGCTGGCTGCAGGACCGGAATTAATGGACTCCACCGGACGGAGCTGATCAATGGGTAAGATTCCTCCATCCGCTTTCAGAGCGGTAATCCCAGCCTTCGAGCCATTTTTCTCCACGGCCTGATGCAATTGGGAGGCGAATGTTTTAAAAAGGTTTTTGCTGGCGGTGTTGAGATAGGTGGTGAGACTGCGGCGGTAAAAATTGGCATGCCCCCATTCACAGCCCAAAGCAATATCCAGTTGGGGATACTTCTTGCTCAAAAACTGAGCTAAGCTATCTTCCAGAAGATTATTCCGGTGAGAAAACTTACTGACAACGGCTGCCTGATGGACGGATTCAAAATCCAGCCGGTTGCAAAGCCTCCGCCATTCCAACTCATCCGGGGGAGACACCTCCCTGCCCCGATAGTCGATTTCACCCATGAGTGCATGATAGGGTACAGGCCAGGGCAGAGCATCCAACCGCATACCGGAGCCTGGAAAGAGAAATAATTCTATAGGAGGCAATTTGTTTTCCAGAATGGCATTGGTCACCAAAGTAGTACTGACTGTAATCTGCTCAACAGGCTGTTTAAAGACATCAAGATGTTCCAGAGCATGGAGCAAGGTGTCCAACAAATTATCTTGTTGAGTAGGAACTTTAGCTTTATTGATCAGGCGATTGTTGTGAATAAGTACCCCATCAGTAAACGTCCCTCCGACGTCAATTCCAACTTGGTATGCCATAATTACCCTCCTCGTATAATTTACATTATTGTCCGGGTCGTGTAGCTTTACACACATCCGTTCACCCAAGCACTCCGGGGCTGGCATCATTTCGCTTCCACGCCCCTTCGTTGCCATGGGTTCTCTCCTGTGCGTAAAGCTACGCTTGCGGGTCTTTTATGAACCTACTAATCTAAATAGATTCAGATGCTTTAATGCGTTCTTTTAAATCAAACAAGTAGTCTAAGGCCTGCCTTGGGGTCAAATCCTCCAATGAAAGCTCGCCAACTTCCTGTAACAGCGGATCCAGGGGCTGAACCTCGAACAAGGACAGTTGGGTCATCTTCTCCCTATTCAACAAATGAGCTTGGCGGCTTTCCTTGGAGGAGGATTCCAATTCATGCAGGATGATTTTTGCCCTTTGCAAGAGATTCGCGGGCAGACCGGCCAATTTTGCCACTTGAATCCCATAACTGCGGTCGGCGCGGCCTGGAATAATCTTATGCAGAAAAACAATCTCTTCCCCATGTTCCCGAACCCCGACATGAAGATTAAAGATACCGGCATGAGTTTCTTCTAAATCAGTAAGTTCATGATAATGAGTAGCAAAGAGAGTTTTCGGTTTGTTCTCTTGACCGGCTAAGTACTCTGCTACAGCCCAGGCAATGCTGAGACCATCATAGGTGGCTGTCCCCCGTCCCACTTCATCGAGGATGATGAGGCTATGGGGTGTAACATGGCGCAGAATATGGGCTACCTCATACATCTCCACCATAAAGGTGCTTTGTCCTGAGGCCAAATCATCGGATGCCCCCACCCGGGTGAAGATATGATCGGCGATGGGAATGGTGGCCTGCTGTGCAGGGACGAAGCAGCCGATCTGGGCCATGAGGACGATCAGGGCTACCTGCCGCATATAGGTGGATTTACCGGCCATATTGGGACCGGTGATTAAGGCCAGATGTTTGTCCGGAGTCAAGAGGGTATCGTTGGGGACAAAGGAAGTATCCTGAAGCATGGATTCCACCACAGGATGCCGCCCCTCGATGATGGTGAGGCTCCCCTCCATCATCATCACAGGACGGGAATAATGATGGCGCACTGCCGCTTCCGCCAGACTGGTATAGACATCGATTTCGGCCAGAGAATGAGCAGCCTCTAAAATCCTGGCAGCATGCTGACGGACTTTTTCCCGGAGTTCCAGAAAGAGCTGATATTCCAACTGGGTAACTTTCTCCTCGGCACCCAGGATTTTCTGTTCATATTCCTTCAACTCCGGAGTGATAAAACGCTCGGCATTGGCTAAGGTTTGTTTGCGAATGTATTCAGGAGGGATGAGATGGGAATTAGCATGAGTCACTTCGATATAATACCCAAATACTTTATTATATCCCACTTTAAGGGAGCGAATTCCGGTCCGATCCTTTTCCATACTTTCTAATTTTGCCACCCAGGCTTTTCCTCCGGAGGATATGCTGCGCAGCTCATCGATTTCCTCTGAGTAGCCGGCTTTCAGCAAGTTTCCATCCCTCAAGGAGATCGGTGCTTCCGGGTTGATCGCCTGTTCCAAAGTCAAAGCTAAGGAGTCCAGACCTTCCAGGGTGGGGATAAAGGCTTGAAGGGGCTCTGATTTTCCCTCGGCAAGTAAAGCCCGGAGTTGGGGCAGAACCCCTAAGGTCTGGGATAAGGACAATAAGTCCCGGGCATTGGCGGTGCCATAGGAGACTTTTCCCATCAGACGCTCCAGATCAAAGACTTTGCTGAAAAGTTGAATAAGGTCCCCCCGCAAAAAGCTATCCTCAACCAAGGCTTCCACATAATCCAAACGCTTGTCAATGTCCTCTTTAAGAAGCAGGGGCTGCTCGATCCAACGCCTGAGCAGGCGACCCCCAAAGGCGGTCTTCGTAAAATCCAGAACGGATAATAAGGTTCCCTTTTTCCCCTGTCCGCGAATGGATTCCGTAAGCTCCAGATTTCTTCGGGTCCAGGGATCAAGAAGCATCCAGTGCTCAGGTCGATAGGCATTGACCTTCAGAATATGGGAAGGTTCAATACCGGGAGAGGTTTCCAGGATATATTGCCAAAGGCCGTTAGCGGCTTTCATCGCTGTGGGAAATTCCTGAAACAACTCCCTTTGTTCAGTAAATCGTTCTTCGAGTAAGGTGTGTTGATAGGTTTTCTTTTCGCGCTGGGTAAGATAATAAGGGCGCCAGTGCTTTGATTTGAGGAGCTCCGCTGGGAGCAGCAATTCGGAAGGACGAATCCGGGAAAGCTCAGTGGTTAATATATCTAAGGATTGAGTCTGAAAAACCGTGAATTCCCCTGTGGAGACATCCACAAAAGCCAATCCCCATTCCTGATCATGGTAGACCGCGGCTAAAAAGTTATTGGCTTGCTCTACTAAGGAATCCGTTAAAGTACCTGGAGAAATGATCCGGATAATCTCTCTTTTCACGATCCCTTTGGCGGTTTGGGGGTCCTCCACTTGCTCACATAAAGCTACTTTATAACCGGCGGAAACCAGCTTCACAAGATAGCCCTCTACGGCATGATGGGGAACACCGCACATGGGAATCCTTTCCCCTCCTCCGGAATCACGGCCGGTTAAGGCAATTTCCAGAATAGGAGCAGCGGTCCGGGCATCCTCACCAAACATTTCATAAAAATCTCCTAAACGGAAGAAAAGGATCGCATCAGGAGCTTGAGATTTTATGGATTTATATTGTTGCATCATCGGTGTGGTCATTGTTATAGACTCCTTAGAGAGAAACTTTGTTAGTAGGTGATGTGCAGAAAAACGCTACATTGAAAGCTCCGAAGCAGATTCTCCAGGATTTTGCTTTACACCGGTCGCTCCATAAGCTGCGCGGACAAAACTAACGCTCAAGCCCTCCGCTGCGTCGGGTGCACCTGCGCCGCTAAGTAATCTCTGTGGCGTGGCGGCTTGGGCGAAACCCTCACCCGGGTTTCGTGGCTAAATCGGCTCCTCGAAAGCACTGCTTTCGCACTTGTTCTCAATGGCCGGTTGGAAACGTCCTGTTTCCAACCCGACTCCGCTGCGTACTTTTCGCGAAGTTTTGTTTCCACTCGCTTAAATTCGCTCACTTTTGTAATGCAAAATCCTTGGGATGCTTTTCGGATCTGTTTATGCAGGGCTTTGCAGGATAAGTTACGCGACCCGAGCAACTTTTTCCGTCTTTACCGACGCCGCTTGAGCGGCATGGTCGGCTACTCTGGGAACGACCCCAGAAAGTCCTTACAAAAGGCTCCAGGACCTCAAGAAGAAACTGAAAAAGACCCAGAAGTGTAGCTTTACGCACAAAAGCGAACGGATTTAGTGGAGGGGCGGTCGGGTTAACGAGGCTTTCTTAACGTAGCGAGCCACCGGTTTACATGCAGAAAGCAGCGGGGTTTGGCGGAGCTGTTAAGAAAGCGAGTTGACCAGCCCTGAAGCTATAGAGAGAGCATTGTGCGTAAAGCTACACAACTCGGACAACGCTTTTCATCCCCTACCGATACCGCCTAAGTGGCATGGCCACCTATCCTGTATATTCTAAAGGGAAGAGTGTACACTCTTCCCTTTCCTTCGCTCCCTCAAAATAAGGTAACTATCTCCACTCATTTCTATAATATCGCGAGCTTATGAACAGCTTCCCCCGCAACCTGAACATCCTGTGTCACAGGAGCAGCTTCCCCCATTGGGATCATTGGCAATGGCTTGAGCTAATACACCATTAATGGTATCCAGCATTTTCGTGAATTGCTCTTGAGCTTGCAGATAGGCAGCAATTGGAGGATACCCTTCCACTTTCGCTTCCATAGCATCAATGGCCTGTTGTACCTCATCTGTTAACTCTTGACCTTGGGCTTGGAGCTCATACACTCGCTGTTGCTCATTTTGAAAATCAGCAATGATTTGCTGAGCTTGCTCGTCAGCCATCATGGCTTCTTCTGTGCTGCGTAAATTTTGTAATTCAACACTTTTTGCTATAGCTGCAGCTAGAACTTCGGCTTTTTCCATAATTTCCGCCGTCATTACAACACCTCCATCTTCGATTGATTCTACACTTTTTTCTTGATTCCTGCTTTTAACCTTCAATTATTATTTATTATATGCCTTCGACGCATTCTCCAAACAATGTCCAGGAATTGGCGTCCTGAATCAGCACTTGAACCAAAGTGCCCATTAATTTAGCTTCTCCAGGAAATACTACCAGCTCATTGCCTCTGGTACGTCCGGTAAGACGATCGGGATTGGATTTACTTGGCCCTTCCACCAGAACTTCGTAGGTCTTGCCGATCATTTCCTGCCGCCAAGTCAGACTTTGGGCATTCTGGACATTGATTAAGTGCTGTAGGCGGCGTTTCTTAATGTCCAGAGGAATTTGCTCTGCCATTTGGGCTGCGGGTGTACCGGAACGTTTTGAATACATAAAGGTAAAGGCTTGACTGTATCTCACTTCCCGAACTAAATCCAAGGTTTGCTCAAAATCCTCTTCCGTCTCCCCAGGAAAACCGACGATGATATCCGTAGTTAAACTGGCCTGGGGAATGATGGCCTTAATTTTGGCAATCCGGCTTAAATAGTATTCCCGGGTGTATTTACGATTCATACTTTTGAGAATCTCATTGCTGCCGGCCTGAAAAGGAAGATGGATATGCTCGCAAAGATGGGTGCCCTGGGCGATGGTTTCGATCAATTTATCCGATAGATCTTTAGGATGGGAGGTCATAAAACGCACTCTCCATAGCCCATCAATGGCATCCACGGCCTTGAGCAAATCAGCAAAATCATAAGCTCTGTCTAAGTCCTGACCATATGAGTTAACATTTTGACCGAGTAAGGTCACTTCCCGACAGCCTGTCTTGACTAAGGCACTGATCTCTTCCACGATATCTTCAGGTTTACGGCTGCGCTCACGGCCGCGGACATGAGGAACAATACAATAAGTGCAAAAATTGTCGCAGCCATAACTGATATTGACGAAAGCCTTAAGTTTTCCTTTTTCTGCGAGAGGAACCGATTCCTGAGTTTCTTTCGGCTTTTCCCAGACCTCGGCCACTTTCCCCTTCTCCTCGGATTCCTCTAAGAGACGCTGAAATTCATGAATATTATGGGTTCCCGCCCAGATATCCACATGGGGAGCTCTTTTTCTAAGCCGTTCTAAGGCACCCGGCTGCTGAACCATACATCCGGAAATGGCGATTTTCAATTGAGGATTTGCTTCTTTCAAGTGCTTGAGTTCGCCGATTTTACCCAGAATTTTATTTTCTGCACTTTCGCGAACACAACAGGTATTAATAATAATGAGGTCGGCCTTTTCCAACTCCTGAGACCGGATATACCCTTTTTGGCTGGATATCTCGGTCAAGGTATCGGCATCACGCTCCGACATTTGACACCCATAGGCTAGAGTGACGACCTTCTTTTGGGCTTTGGTGCTTGACATACTTATAGTTTCACTCCTGAAAAGTAGTATTCTTCATAAAGGATAACATAATTCAATACAGGCCGCCAGTCAAGATAGGCCGTGAAGGATTTTACGAATTTTTTCTGGTTCTTTTTCGGTGTAGAAGGTGATTTATTTGGGTATCCTTAATGATGGAGGTGATACGAATGGCTAATCCAAAAGTTTTATGCAATGTGGCAGAGTGCAAATATAATGAAGCAGCAAGACTATGTCATGCCGGGGAAATTCAAGTCACGAAGCATCATGCTGAGGTTCGTACTTCTGAAGCTACCGACTGCGGCACCTTCGAATTAGGTGACGGAAGAGAAAAAGTAGTGGATTAAGCATGTGATAAGGGAACCGGAAAGACCGGTTCCCTTTAGTCATTTTATTAAGTTGCTTCCGGGATGGGATTAAGGGTTCCCCTGGCGGAATTCTCCATGCTGAATAATGTGCTGAATTTCTTCCAGAACAAGATCCTTGACTCTGGGTAATACCCCTCGAATCTCAGGAGTCAATTCCAATCCCATGTCCAGGCTTTTGGGCTGAATACCAAAGATAAGAGTTTTAGGTGCAGTCCCTAATATATTAGCCATAGCTAATACTTCCAAGATTCCCACTTGATGAAAGGATACCTCAAATTGAGAGGGCATGACCCGAATATCCTCCGGTTCAAATCGGAAAATCGCCCCAGGCTCATCCTTGGCATTGACGGCATCGACGATGATGAGGTAGTCTACTTCTTTAATGAGATGAACCAATTCAAGTCCTGCAGTTCCACCTTCCAGAAGTTCTACATTATCCGGCAGAGTTTCCTGGGATAATAGCGTGAGAAACTGAACCCCGAGCCCTTCATCGGAAAGTAGAACATTCCCTACTCCCATGACCATAATCTTCGGTTGCAGCATTGTTTTGACCCTTTCTGAAAACCTTCGTCTTTTCTCTAATGATACGCGGCCCGAACTATACAGTCAAGGACTGCAGAAGGATTAAGGTTGAGCCGTAGTCGTCTTTCCAGAAGGTGTGGTCTTATCCTTCGCACGGGTTTTGCCAAAAAACATATACCAGAATTGATCCACTGCTTCCGTGAATACCATGTAAACATGAACGGCGATAATGGCAATGAACAGCCAGGTGATAACATAGTGGAATCCACGGATAGCAGCTAAACCACCTAAAGTGGCTTCTAAGCCGGGAAACGCCATGGGCAGATAAAGGATTGCCCCTGTAAGGATCTGCAGTACGGCCAAGATAGGCAGACCGATATAAGCAAGCTTCTGCAGCGGATTATAGGGATTGGGGTTAGCGGGATGGTCCTTTTGAATGAACAAGTAATATTTAATTTGGGGTATGAAGGTCTTGACATCATGGGAGTCAAGAAGAAACTTCTTGAAATCCCTGTGCTTGGTGAAAAAAGAGATATAGAAGCGCACTATGCCGGTGAAGATTAAACTAAACATAAAGATAAAGTGGATATTGCGGACAAGATTCATCGGCATTCCCTGATAAGGAGAATGAATCATAAATCCTGTAATGATCAAGGCAATAAAATTGATCAGGTTAATCCAATGGGTAATCCGATGAGATAACGGATGTTCGGCTGGATTCGCCATACTTTTCCCTCGCTTTCTCTTCCATTTCTTATTGATCCTTATCAATCCTCATGAACCATCAGCCAAAGTTATTAGCTAATTTTAAACTTGTGGATTTCATTGGTTTGGGGATCGATAAGATGAATAGCGCAAGCTAAGCAGGGATTAAGGGAACGAACCACGCGAACGATGTTGATGGGGTTGTTTTCATCAGGAACAGGAACACCGATGAGGGCTTTTTCCAAGGGACCGTAATTCCCTTGGGCATCTTTCGGAGAAAAGTTCCAGGTGGTGGGAACAACCATCTGATAGTTCTCTGTCTTATGATCCTTAATCTTAATCCAATGGCCTAAAGCACCCCGGGGAACTTCTGTTAAACCAACTCCTTGGCCGGTTGCCGGAGGATTCCAATGCTCGGTATCGTGAATTCGGAGACCTTTGCCGATTTCCGCTTCCAATGCATTACACCAGTTAAGCATTTCCTTGGCCAGAATGACGGCTTCGTAGGCGCGGGCGGCATGGCGGGCCACGACACCAGGCTTAATACTGTATTTAGCAACAATGTCCATAAAAGGTTTCGGCTGCATGACCAGCATTCTCGCTAAATTACCTACTTCCACAGGCTTTCCGTCATAACGTGGCGCTTTTACAAAGGAATAGGCATCTTTTCGTTTGATATCGGGTACGGTATCCGAATCATAGGGATGATCCCCTTTGGGGCTATCTTTGTACCAGGCATAGGTCACTCCTTCCGTAACCTTGCTCTGATCCACTGCCATTACCTTGCTTAAGTCACCATCCATAATCACTCCAGCCGGCAAGAAGAAGTTCTTTTTCTCATCATCAAGGCCAAAGCCGCCAAAGGAGAGGAAGTTGTTATACCCACCGCCAACTCCTGCCTGAGCAAGGGGAAGCAGCGGCCCCGTCCCGAAGGTCAGAACATCCTGCAAATAGACATTCTCAAGAAAATCGATCTGCTCCAATAAAAGAGAGCGGTATTGCTCTACAACTTCAATATTAGGAAGCATGGTTACGCCACCCACAACGATGGAAGATTGGTGGGGCTGTTTTCCGGCAAAAAGGGCCGACATCTTCTTGGCTTTGGCCTGCATATCCAGAGCTTTTAAGTAATGGGAAACCGCAAGGGTAACCAATTCAGGATCGTTGACGCAGTACTCATCGGGCTCGTAGCGAGGAGTTAACGGAGCGGTATCGCCTGCGGCGATTAACTTGCCTATTTTCTCCTTAACCCGCAGCAAGCCAGGATCTTGTCCCTGGTATTTGGCCACAGCCGTAATATCCAAAAAGTCTAAGGCGCTGAGATGATAAAAGTGCAGTGCCGCATCATGAAGCCACATGGCGGAGGTGATTAGGTTCCGGATGATCCGACCGCCGGCAGGTACCTTCGCGCCAAAGGCATCATCCAGACAGAGGGAAGATGCCCAACCATGAGCACTGGCACAAACACCGCAGGTTCTTTCCGTAACATAGGTGGCATCCCGGGGATCCCGGCCTTTTAACAGCGGTTCAAACCCGCGAAACATGGTCCCGATGGATCGGGCATCCGTAACCACCCCATTGGTAACTTCTACTTCTACTTTTAAGTGACCCTCGATTCGAGTCACGGGATCGATAACTACTTTACCCATCTCTTAGTCCTCCTTCTTCTGCTCCGAGTCGTTATTTTTTAGTCTGCCGCTGGCAACCGTGGCAATCAGGTGTGCTCCCAGCCCTACGACAGTTGCCCCACCCACAACTTTTCCAACGGTATCAGCATGAATCTGACCGAGTCCGGGCAAGGAGAAGTTTTCTTGTTTGGCGTAGAGAGGACTGAATTGTCCATAGAAACCAAATTCAGAACATCCGGAACAAGGAGAACCGGCGTTAATGCAGAAATTCGCATTATCATTCCACCAGACTTGAGCACAGTCGGTATAGGTTTTCGGTCCCTTACAGCCCATCAGCAGCAAGCAATAATCCTTTTGAGCAGGATCATTCCAGTCAGACAGGTAATTGCCGGCTTCAAACTGACCACGGCGGGGACAGTTGTCATGAAGCAGCTTTCCGTAGTAAATCAGGGGACGGGCTTGCTCATCAAGTTCAGGAACGGCGTTGAAAGTTAGATAATAAACTATGGTTCCGATCAGGGTGTTAGGTTTAACCGGACAACAGGGAAGATTAATCACAGGAGTAGCTATATTGTTTTTCTGCAAAAGCTCTCTGACCCCAATGGGCTTAATCTCACATGCACCAGGGATCCCAGCTCCGTCGGTGGCGCAGCTTCCAATCGCTATAACTGCCTGGGCTTTTGCAGCAGCTTCTAAAACGGTCTCTCTGAAGGGCCTTCCCCCCACCATGCAGTAAAAGTCTGTTTCTTCCGATGCCGGAACGGACCCTTCCACGACAAGCACAAACTTCTCATCAAGAGTATCTTGATAAGCTTGTTCTGCTACATGGCCGGATGCGGCCATAATGGTCTCATGGTATCGAATGGAAAGAGTATCAAGTACTAATGATTCGATACTGGGATTAAGAGTTGCCAGTAAAGATTCACTGCAGCCAGTACATTCCATACCATGCAGCCAAATGACAGGGGGTTTTTCCATTGCTGCTTCCACAGCTTTTGCCGCTTGTGGAGTCAGGACCTCGGGTAGGCCAAGAGCAGCGGTTGTAGCAGCCATGAGCTTCATGAAGTCACGACGACTGATTCCACGGGCTTGAAGAAAATCTAATCTTCCCATAACAATACCTCCATTACCTTATAGACCTTTGAATCTGTAAGGTTTCTAATCTATAAAAATCTATATTCGGTATTCCCAAATAAAATCCTGCAAAATTTCCTATAATTTTTAGATTTTTCAGACTATGTTAAAATATTCACTAAAATTTGCATGTTCTTTCACGAACATTTCTAAAGTTCATGTCGTTTTTAATTAGAAAAAAATGAGGGTATCTCATTTTTTGAAATACCCTCATCTGCGTTGGTATCTAGAATAATGAATCTTCTGCCCATTTCGTTCTTTCCGCTGTTGAGCTCTCTCTCTTCTCCGTTCAGCATGTTTTCTTTGCTGTACCGCCCCATAAAGTACAACCCCGCTCACCATAAGCCCCAAACCAGTGAATAAAGCATAGGACTTCTTTTCCACAGGGGTTTCCGTTATGATACTCCGATCCGCAGCTAAAGGAACGACTCTTAAGCGTTCTTCTTCTTCCCATACTTCAAGGTGAGTAAGGACTTGTCCGGCTGCGACGTCTGTAAGTTCCCCACGTATGGGCAAAACGTTGATTCGCGGCTGTGCTAAGGCCTTGTCCCTTTTTTGCGTAATCCAAAGGGCTTGATCTGTCAGGAGATTAATCTGCTGACCTTGAATTTCGATCTGACCTAAGGAATCCCCTATCCCCTTATAGAGGGTATTCTCAAACTGTTCAAATCCATAATCCAATAATGCCTGCATATCTGTATAGATTTCACGGCCGGGAGATTTTAGGATGACGCCAATTACATCACGGCCATCCCGGGATGCGGAGGCGACTAAACAATTTTTGGCAACAGAGGTATATCCCGTTTTCATTCCTGTAATCCCATCATCACGCCAAAGGAGCTTATTTTCATTGATCATTTCGATGGGTACATTTTCTTTTTCTCTCGGGATAACATGGGATTTGGTTTTTATATACTCTCTAAACTTTGGATTGGCGTAAGCAGCCTGGGCGATGCGGGCAAGATCGTGGGCTGTGGTTAAATGCCCCTCTTCATTCAACCCGCTGGGATTCTTAAATGTGGTATGTTTCAATCCTAAATCTGCGGCCCTCTGATTCATTAAGCTCACAAAATCAGGCATATTTCCACTAATATGCTCAGCTATGGCTACTGCGGCATCGTTGGCTGAATTAAGCAGGAGGGCGTAAAGCATATCTTCTAAAGAAAGCTGTTCTCCAGGTTCCAGATAAATCCGTGTCCCATAAACCGTGTTATAATCCAACATGGTTTCGCTGGCAGTAACGATATCCTCCGGATTCCCCAACTCAATCCCCAAAAGTCCTGTCATGATTTTAGTGGTACTGGCAGGGGCCATAAGCTGGTCCCCATTCTTGCTGTACAGTGTCTGTCCTGATTGCACATCGATTAAGTAGGCGGCTTCTCCGCTGATTTCCGGAGGTGCTGTTTCCTGATTGGTTTCAGGAGCCGCCGATAACGTCGGGACAAAGATAAAGAAATACAATAATAAGGTGATGAGAGCGATTATGCGTTTCAATGATGTTCCCCCTATTAGCGTTGGTAGAATAATGCGATAGTGCCGGGACCGGTATGGCTTCCTACAACACACCCTATATCACTAATGATAACATCTTTAACGGGTACATTCTTTTTAATTTCCTCGGCTAATGCCCGGGCTTCCTCAAGGCAAGCCGCTTGGGAAATGCCAATCTCCTGATCTTCAGGATGACGAATTTCTTCTTGAATGAGTTCGACCAATTTTCGCATAGCGGCTTTCCGGGAACGTACTTTGGCTAGAGGCTCGATACGGCCCTCGGGAGTAATATGGAGAATAGGCTTAACATCCAGTAAGCCGCCGATAAAACCGGCAGTCTTGCTGACACGCCCTCCTTTGACCAGATAATCCAAAGTATCAGGAGTAAACACATACCGCATGTTTTGACGAACCTGAAAAATTTCTGATTCCGCTTCCTCCCAGGAATTAGCTTTTTTAACGATGCGATTGGCTTCCAGAGCCAATAAACCGTAACCCAAGGATGCCCCTAAGCTGTCAATAACATGGATCTTATCCGGCTGAGAACACATATCACGAACCATCTGTGCCGTGCTGAAGGTTGAACTCAAGCCTGATGAGAGATGAATTGCAACCACTTCATTCCCCTGGGCTAAGATTGCCTCATAAGCATCTTTGAGAGTCCCAGGATTGGGTTGTGACGTTTTAGGGAGTTCTTTGAACTCTGCAAACCGAGGATAAAAAACATCGGGAAAAATATCGATTCCTTCATTATATGTTTTTCCTTCTATGCTAACAGGCATGGGGACAACCACAATGCCTTCTTTTTGACTTAAGTCACATGGCAAATCACATGAACTATCGACAAGAACTACATAACCCATATCATTACCTCCTTTAGTAATAAGTAAATAGTATTCGTGAAAATTAAGGTTTTTTCCTGCTTTATATCTTGCTCTTTACTAATACTTTATTATACAAAAAAAGCCCACTTCCGTGGGCTTAACCTATTTTATGCTTAATATTCCCTATAAAATACACTAAACCAATAATTCCTGAACCATCAGATGATTATCCAAAGGGGTAATGAGATGTGTCGAAATAAACTGCGAGAGCTCATGTTTCTTAACCAAACGATAATTAATCTCCTCTGCTTCTATCCATGTGACCAGAAACATGATAATTCCTCCTTGCTTATTAGCACATTGTATTGTGTATACATAATACCATAATTCTTTAACCATTTCAATGCTTTCATCTTGAGCGATATACTCTACGCACGCAAAAACGGCGACCGGCAGTATAGCCGGAAGCCGTTTTCGTATAACCTGATTCATCATTTTAGCGGGGTGAGATGATATCGACCTTCCAATTCCCGTCTTCTTGTACAAGCTCAATGTAACCTTTAAAGGTAAACGTATTGGATACATCTTTTTCAGTTTGGGCCTGTACAGTGAACAAATAGCCTCTGCGTCCCTCCAGTGCATCTGTCGGTTGAAGTTCAATAGCAGATACCTTAAGATCAGTATTTTCATCATAGGCGATTTGGGACGCACTGGAGATTATACGATTAGCGATACATTTTTCATAACCGTTATCTGTTAACTGTTCTCCGTATACTGTGTGCATGTAATCTAAAAGAATTTGACTATCGTCCCGACTCTGACTCTGTGAGAGAGCGTGATTCAGATCTTCGTAATCTTGCTTTGTTGCACCGTATGTTCTCATAAGCACTGCTTTTGCTAACTTTTCAGGCGCATCCATCCCGCTTTTAAAGCTGAATACTAGAACAACCGTCACTATGAATGCAGCAAAAATGGCAGCTAAAGTAATGATTAGACTTCGGGAAACCTTTTTTTTCATGTGGTTCACAATTAATTATATTGATGGTAACGGAAGGTTACACCGTAAATTCTATCGGAAGATTCGTAATATATCTCGTTAGGATTCTTCAGAATAGTTGTATATGTCGATGTCAAGCGTTCGTTAGGTTGCCAAGTTGCCCATAAGCCACAAGGGTAACCATTGAGTGGCTCATTTTCACAGACAAGAACCAAATAACAGCGTGTACATTGAAAACAAGAACGCCATCCTGAGAAGAGAGAAGTACCTGTACCTTTGTTGAAAATGTTTCCCCAACCAGCTGAAAGCATATCATGGGTTGCATAATGCCCACATTGTGGGACAACTTGTGGCTGAATAAGTTCGTTCTCTACACCTAGGGCAGCCGAAGGAATAATTAATAAACCAAAGCATAATACAACACTCAGTAGAAAAGCCCCTAACTTTTTCATAAGAATTCTCCTCCTAAAGTATTTTTTATTTGCTTATCCGCACTACATTGCTGATTAACGTCGCACTCCCTCCTATATTTTTATTTGTTCTCTATAATTTTACATTTATGTAAACCTTTTTTAAACCTATTTGTATAATTTAGCATTAACTTTCGTTTCTCGAATCATTGCATCTTTCCATGTCTTTGCACAAAGTGCCCGTCCCGGGTGGCTCAATTAAAAAGGGGCATCGTCACTACTTATAATGAAGTAGTTGGTGACACCCCCAACCAAGCGGCAGATGGAATTAAACCTGCGCTCCTGCCTCTGTCTTTTCGCTCTCCCTGTTTTCATTGATAATCTCTTCAAATTCTTTCCAGATGGGATAATTCCGTGCATCGGTGCTTCTCCCTGTGCGATCCACAAATACATGAATGGTTGTCCCTTCAGCTAACAAGGTATCCTCTCTCCAGACTTTATAGGTAAACGTGAGTTTACGCGAAGAAAAGCTTTCCAGGCTAGTTTCAATAACCAGCTGATCATCATAAAGTGCAGGGCGGCGATAACGGCAGGTAGCATCAACCACCGCGACGGCAAGGCCTTGTTCTTCAAATGAGGTATAGGCTAATCCTGCATTGCGCAATAGTTCAGCCCGGCCTATTTCAAACCAAATCAAATAATTGGAATGATAGACGATGCCCATTTGATCTGTTTCAGCATAACGGACTCGTACTGGAGTTTGATAGTTTAAGAACATAACACTTCCTCCTTAATACCCTCTATTTATCTTTTTATCTTTATTTAGGATTATAAAACATCTTGGCCATTGGTTCCATAGTGTGAAGATTTTGTCCGGGTCGTGCAGCTTATTCTATGGAAATAAAAAGCGCCCTACGGCGCTTTTTATATTTACGGTAAATTACGGTAAATAATTTAGGGGATTGACAGTATCGCCATTAATAATCACTTCAAAGTGCAAATGAGGACCGGTTGAACGGCCGGTTGAGCCCACAAGACCAATGGTCTCCCCTTTTCCTACTTGTTGTCCATTAGAGACGCTTATTTTGGATGCATGGGCATAACGGGTGGCTACTCCATTACCATGGTCGATGATAACCATATTGCCATAGCCCCCGCTCCAGCCTGCAGAGGATACTGTACCACCTGCTGCCGCAATAAACGGTTCCCCTGTATCTCCGCCAATATCCAAACCGGTGTGAAAACTTCCTGAGCGGAAGCCGTAATAGGAGTTAAGCCCTCCCCTTAGGGGCCAACTCAAGCCGCTTGCTTTTCCCGTTCCACGAGAAAGGGCCACATTGGCTGATGATGCATAGACAGGACCTTTAGCAATAACCTGAGTCACAGGCTGCTGAGTGATTTTTTCTTCCAACACTTCTTTTCCTATGTTCCTGCCATTTTCCTGAACATAGGAATAGGTGACCTTTTTGCTGCCATCGCTTCCTTCCTGGCGAACCACAGAAGAACCGCTGGGCAAACTATAATCTGTCTTTGATACGACATCAAAAGGAATCGTCTCAGTACCCGTATAGATCCCTTTACTTACCACGGTGAGATAGGGAGTGACTTTAACCAAGTTGATTTTTTCACCAACTTGAATCGTCTTATCCTCGTCCATACCTGGGTTACCGGCCAGTACTTCCTTTGTCAGCATATCGTTTTTACGAGCGATTAGCCACCAGGAGTCATTGGGTTGTACGACATACTCTGTTCTGCTTTCATGCCCTTTCGTTAATATGTCAAGGACAACCTCCGGCGAACTAAATTCCTCTAACTGCACTTCGACGGGCTGAGAGGAGATTCTTTCTTTGAATTCTACAGAAGAGATCGTATTGTTTTCGCTGGGTTTAGCATAGATTTCCTGATAAGATGTAAGAATCTTCTTAAAATCTTCTTCACTGGGAAGAACAGCTATAGGAGTGTCTTGGATAGAAAATTCTATTCCTTCAAAATATGTACGTATTAAATTGTTCAGCTTATCCTCTGTTACATAGTTCTCCTGAAGAGTCCCTTTACTAATCCGTGTATTTTGGAACTCAAGTTTGTCATGAGTCTTTGCAACAAGTTCCGATGAGTCCCCTTTGGAAACAAGGATATGATCGACGAATTGTTTGCCTTCGTCCGGGGATTTTACATAACCTATTTCCTGACCGTTAACTATCAGTGCGGCTGCCGTGGTTGTATGGCTATAATAAAAGCTGCCGCCTAATACTACACTCAGTCCAATAACCCCAAGGACGATTTTGGGGAATCCCGTAGATAGCTTTGCTTTAGAAAACCTTTCTAAATGCTTAGTCAAGTTCTCTTTGATGCTTTGAATAATACCGCCTGAGCCTCCTTTCCGATTGGACAAGTTCCACTAAATATTATATCATAGAATCGCCATGATTAAAGAAAATTATATTGCCCTTGTGTGAGGGTTTAAAGGAAAAAGGAGTTACAAGCATGGAAATCAATACTCTTATTGAGCGAATTAATGAGCTTTCACGGAAGCAGAGAACGATTGGCTTGGAAGAATGGGAAAAAGCTGAGCAGGAAGCTCTTCGGCAGGAGTATCTGGGCTTTATCCGGGGCCAGGTTATCGATACCCTCAGTCATGTGAAAATTGAAAAATCCTAAGCAGACGGGACTGTTTTTTCTTTCCGGCGTATGATAAATCCTCAGGAAAGCATACTAACCTTAGACAAATCATTATGCTTTCTTGAGGAGGGATTCTTTTTGCCGGAACGTGTCATGAAATATGGGGGAGTAAAATTTCGCAATCTTGTACCTCCAGTCAAAATCAACCGCTTCGTTAATCAACTTGCCCCCGATAAAAAGGACTCACTCTTTGAAATCGCTGGTGAATTAAGCGATGCAGGGATGATTGAAATACTTAATGAACGCACCCAAAGCACCATCGATCAGGATACTGTGGATGAGCAGACTCCGAACGCTGAAGGCAACACTGAAGAAGTAAATGAAAGCAATCGATATCTATAAAATAAGAAACCTTTGCAGACAAAATATGCTCCCTCCAGATGGCTGTACAAAGCAACTGCCTGGAGGGAGCTATTTATATGTTCTTTATTTTGAGTCACTTAACTTTACTAGAGAATGCTGACTGTACCATCGTAGACTACTCCCGCCAAAGCATCCACGGTCAAGACCTGCCCATCCTTAATCTTCATAATCACATCAGCGGCACCGACAATGGCCGGAATTCCATAGTTTAAGGCGGCTATAGCCCCATGGGAGGTGAGTCCCCCTTCTTCGACAAGAATTGCTCCGGCTTTAGAGATTAATGGGATCAGCTCTTTATCGGTATAGGGTGCTACCAGAATATCTCCCTTCTGGAAGAAGTCTTTAGTCGCTGGGGTAATGATTCGTGCCGTTCCGGAATAAGCTTTGCGTCCAATCCCCGTTCCTTTAGCAAGTACATCCCCTATGACTTGGACTTTAATGATATTGGTGGTCCCTACTTTACCAACGGGAACTCCCGCAGTAATGACAACCACATCACCGGTTTTAATCAGGTGATGAGAAATGGCTTCATTGACAGAAACAGATAAAAGCTGGTCCGTACCTAAACTCTCTGGAATAAGCAAAGGATAAATTCCCCAGGTCAAAGAGAGCTGACGTGCTACATGAACAAAGGGTGTGGCTGCAATAATTAAGGATGTGGGACGGTACTTCGATATCATGCGAGCCGTCAACCCGGAATGAGTCGGTGTTAAGATAGCGGCAGCTTCCAGATCTCTGGCTATGGTGTAGCTGGCATGACTGATGGCTTCAGCGATATTGATATGGGGGTCATAAATGGGCCTTGAATCATAATGCTTCTCGATCTGCAGAGCGATCTTATTCATCATCTCTACCGCTTCCACCGGATACTGTCCGGCTGCGGTCTCCCCTGAGAGCATAATGGCATCAGTGCCATCTAAGATAGCATTGGCCACATCGCTGGCTTCTGCCCGTGTAGGCCGCGGGTTACGGATCATGGAATCCAGCATTTGCGTAGCGACGATGACGGGTTTACCTAAACGATGGCATTTTTCAATCATGTCCTTTTGGTGAATGGGGACCTCTTCTACAGGTATTTCCACTCCCAGATCCCCGCGGGCCACCATCAGTCCATCAGCAACTTCTAAGATCTCATCTAAATTATCAATACCTTCGCGGCTTTCAATCTTGGCGATAATTTTGACATTAGCTCCTTCTTCCTCAACCAGGCGTCGTACGGCCAAAATATCGGAAGCCTTCCGGGAAAAAGAAGCGGCAATAAAGTCGATTCCTTCCCTTAGTCCAAAAATGATATCATCACGATCTTTTTCCGTAATCGCCGGCAGCTGGATCGGAACACCGGGTACATTGACCCCTTTTTTCGATTTAAGAACTCCCCCATTTTGGATTTTAGTGATGATCTTTTCTTCTTCACTGGATATCACTTCAAGGTCTATGAGACCATCATCAAGGAGGATATGAGTCCCTTGGCGAACCTCCTGCCAAAGCTGGAGGTAGGTTATACCCACTCGCTCTGCCGAGCCAAGAGTGGATAGATCTGTATCAAGAATAAAGGTTTCTCCGCTATTTAATTGAACTCCTTCATCCGGAACCGTTCCCGTTCTGATTTCGGGGCCTTTTGTATCCAGAAGAATTCCCAGATGAACGCCAAGTTTTTGTGCCTCTTCTCTTAACGTACGTATTCGTTTCCCATGCTCAGCATGGGTTCCATGGGAGAAATTTAAACGAGCGACATTCATGCCGGCCTTAAGTAATTGATGAACCTTCTCATTGGATTCGCTGGACGGTCCGATGGTACATACTATTTTTGTTCGGCGCATAGTTTCCCTCCGTCATTGATTTTGTAGAGTGCTAAGAAAAAGTGCTATGAATAAAAACGAAAAAGACCATACATAAAATTTTACTATTCTTTTCCACAAAAAGATAGAGGGTTATAGTCCTTTGCCGGCAATGTATTCGACTAAATCCACAATTCTATTGGAGTATCCCCATTCATTATCATACCAGGCCAAGACTTTAACCATGCGGTCTCCCAGCATAATAGTAGACAATCCATCAATAATGACACTATGAGGGTTGCCATTAAAGTCGTGAGAAACCAAAGGCAGATCGGAATAAGCCAAGTAGCCTTTGAGGCTTCCGGCGGCGGCTTCCTTAAGTTTCTGATTCACTTCTTCTTTGGTGGTAGAGCGGCTTAAATTAGCGACAAAGTCGATAAGTGAGACATTAGGAGTGGGAACCCTCACCGCTAATCCGTTGAGTTTGCCTTTTAGTTCGGGAAGAACCAGTTCCACAGCCTTTGTTGCCCCTGTCGTGGTGGGGATCATCGATTCATAAGCTGCCCGGGCTCTTCGCCAATCCTTATGCTCTAAATCCAAAATCCGCTGGTCATTGGTGACCGAGTGGGTAGTAGTCATCATACCTTGCTCGATCCCAAATTCTTCGAGCAAAACCTTAGCCAGGGGGGCCAGACCATTCGTCGTGCAGGAAGCATTGGAGAGGATATGATGCTCAGCCGGGTTATAACGATCCTCGTTTACCCCCATGACAATAGTGATATCTTCATCTTTCCCCGGTGCAGAAATGATGACCTTTTTCGCTCCGGCCTGGATATGCAAAGCCGCTTGATCCCGCTTGGTAAAACGCCCTGTGGATTCAATCACAAGATCGACCCCCAGATCCTTCCAAGGGAGTTTCTCAGGGCTTTTTTCTGCCAAGAACACCGCCTTTTGACCCAAAGCTTCAAGGGTGTTTTCATTTACCTTAACATCATAAGGTAATTCATCGTGAATCGAGTCATACTTGAATAAATGACCTAATAGATCCGGACTTCCCAGATCGTTTATGGCAACAATGTCTATGGGGCTTTTTCGCTCCAGGATTGCTCTCATGGAAAGCCGACCGATTCGGCCAAAACCGTTAATGGCAATTCTCACACTCATTCAGGAAAACCCTCCTTAAATACTGTTCTCATCAGCTTAAGTTTTTTGGATACTGGAATGATTATGCTTCATTCTCAAGTTATAGTTCCCCATCAAGGCAAAAAAATTGCACAGCCTGTTGCTCTGCATTAGTAAGTCTCTCCCCTTCTTTTAGGATACCCGATTAAATGTTTATGGTCTATACTTTATGAATAATTTTCCATGATCATCCTTAAGATAGAATTACGTTTCTTATCCATGGCTTCAAAATCCATAGCTGGGATATAATATCTTTCCAGTTCATCATGAAGAGTTTTTGCTCTTTGGGAGTGGGTTTGAGCCCGGAGTATACTTTCCTCAATCCTGTTTCGGCAAGAATCAATAAAACCTAGGGTGTTGGACAGCCCTGATAAGTCCAGCTCATTATCTAAGTTAAAAGAATGAATGGTCCCGCTAAATTCCGGGCGATAAGGATAATGCTCTGATGAGATAACCAAGGCGGTATGAAGTTCAGGTATAAGAAGAAGATCGATCTTATCCGGCTCAAGGGCATTATGATAGATTTCCATATCATAATCGAGCACCCTGGCATCCTCAGCAAGACGAGCTAAAAGGGTAGATTTTCCCGTTCCGGCTTGCCCCGCTAAAGAGTATAGGAAATGCATCCCTTGAATAAGAGTGTCTATATGCTGAGTTCTGCCTTGGGGAGTATGAGCCCATGCAAATAAATGACGAGTTTTTCCGGTACCCCGGCTTGATGATGCTTTAAAAAGTTCATTCCTCATCTTTAAGTAAATCTGATTGATCCTCTGCCAATCTTGATAAGGCGTAATATAGAATTCCCATTCATCCATGGCGTTTTTGGCATCTTTTAAAGCAAAATAAGCACTTTGAAAACAGCGGCTGATCTCATGACTGCAGGCCATAATATCTTTTTTGTAAGGTACTAGCAAAGATTCATTCCAATAGTCTCCCAGATTGATAATTTCATCGACAGCACCTGGCGTTTTGGGGTCCACCACATGGGGAGCCGTGCCGTCGAGTAAGGCAATCTTCAGCTCAGGAATGACAATACCATCGATGGAATGATTATCGGAGGAACAACAATGATACTCCAGATCAAAACCTGCTTTGAGCATTTCTTCCCCAATTTTTTTCATGAAGGTTGATTTCCCAACACCTGGGCCACCCTTTATGATATAGGTATGTTGCGCAGCAGCGTCAGCCAAGTAATTATAATAGGAGTAAAAACCAAGATAAGTAACACCACCGGGGAACATTTTCCTAATTACCGGATTCCTTGTCATAGAGACTCCCCTTTCCGCGCTATATTCCTGCACCACTAATTATATTCATAGGCAGGTTCAAGGGTGACAGGAATTCCTGTGGAACGGATCAGTATTATTTTCCAAGACAAATCAGAGCAAAGATTTTGGGTATTTATTTTCAGATAGTGGAAGCAAAAAGAGGAACAGTTAAACTGTCCCTCTCATGGTTTACGGATGCTGTATCCTTGATAGTCGTAGATGTTCCGCTCTTTCTGCTTATCATATTCCTGATAATGGGGGTCTCTCACGGTAACAGGAGATTTGGGACGTGAGACTTTTTTATGTTTTCCCATGCCGTATCCGCCCTTTCTACGCTATAGTTTGAGCACCCATGACTTATTCTGAGTTAATTTACTTATCAATATGCAGTTTTATTAAATTGAAGATTAATCCCATTATTTGTGGTGATGATGATCATGACTATGACCATGATGGTGGTGATGATCGTGGTCATGGTTATGGCTGCATACGGCATTGGTGGATACAAAGGTCCCTGCTGCATAGGATTGCGCCACATCCAAAACCGGCCCATTGGCGCCTCTCAAGACTTCCACGCCGGCATTTTCCAATCCGGCGATGGCTCCGGGTCCAATCCCTCCACAGATTACGGTTTCTACTCCTTTAGATTTCAAAAGCTGCGCAATTCCTTCATGTTGATGTTGGAAATTAGCCGTATCAATCCGCTCTTGACCGGATACCTTGCTATCTTGAATGACAAAGAGAGTAAAAGCCTGACTGCGGCCAAAATGGGCATTAACATTCTCCCCTTCTGTGGGGATGGCGATTTTTCTGTTCATGGAATCCTACCTGCCTTTCGATTTGTATGAGAGATAACTTCTATGTACCCCTAGGGGGTGTCTCCTTTATCCTAACTCCCTTATTTTCAATTGTCAATCTTTGATAAAACGTGTAAAATTTTATAGAAAACCCGGTTTCGCCGATCCTATATTTTCACTCCTCACAAAAGGCGAAAACGCTGGTTGCCCTTATGCTTAGAAAGTGTATAACGCAAGTTTATACTTTCTGGCAGTGTCAGTAAAGTCTGGAGGAGGGGTAATAATGTGGGGGTCTCCACTAGAATTAATGAATGCCTTAGAACAGGAAGGCTATATCCTTAATCAGGATAAAGGGACTACTTTATTTTTGGCGCTTGCACTCCGCAAGCCCTGTCTTATTGAGGGACCGGCGGGAGTTGGAAAAACGCAACTGGCCTTGGCCCTGGCGCGCAGCACCGGCCGCAGGCTTATCCGCCTTCAATGTTATGAAGGGCTTGATTTAAATAAGGCCCTTTATGAATGGGATTATGCCAAACAATTACTCCGCTTACAGGTGGGAATTACCGGCTGGGAAGAAATTAAGGAGAATATTTATGGGCCTGAATTTTTGTTAGCCAGACCATTGCTGCAAACTGTGCTTGCTGAAGAGCCCGTTATTCTTCTTATTGATGAACTGGACAAAAGTGATGAAGAATTTGAAAGCTTCTTACTGGAACTTCTTGCCGAGTTTCAAGTCACGATCCCGGAGGTAGGAACCTTTAAGGCCAAAAATTCTCCTATGGTCCTCTTAACCAGTAACAACACCAGGGATCTTTCCGAAGCTTTAAGAAGACGCTGTGTTCACCTGCTCTTAGCTTATCCGGATGTGGAACAAGAAATGAGGATTCTTGCCCAAAGGTGTCCGGAGATTACTACGGCCTTAATCCAGGATGTGTGTGAGTTCGTAGCCAAAATCCGTAAGATTCCTTTACGCAAATTACCCAGTGTATCTGAAAGTATGGACTTCGCCCGGGCTCTCCATATTCTTCGCCAGGAATCTCTCGATATGAAGCAATTGGAAGGTACCCTATCCATACTTTTAAAATATCCCAGTGATTTGGCAAAGCTTGAAGAGCGTTTAAAGGCTTGGCAACAGGAAGCTGCCAGAAGAACTCAAACCCAGAGCGGGGGATATTCATGAATGGACTCAATATCAACGGCTGGCAACTGCTGAAGCTCATCTATGTGCTGCGTTCGGTGGGCATCACTATTACAATTGATCAAGTTCAGGATGCTTTAAAGGCCTTAACTCTGTTTCCGGATCTTTCACCACAACTCGTGCTAAAATCTCTTTTCATCCATCGCCCGGAAGATCATCAGCTTTATGACATGGTCTATGATCTCCTGGCATCCACAGAGTCATCCTCCCCGGATTCAGAGCATACTGCCCCTGGACAATGTACAGGCCCGGACCAAGGAAACACTGGGGATGGTTCCCACCAAGGTATCGGTACCGGGCAAGGAGGAATCACCCTGATCCTTAAATCCTCAAGAGAGTCTTCTCAATCCTCGGCAACCTCTTTTCAAATGCCGGATCTCCACTATTTAATGGGGCTTAAAGGATTCCCTGGTACCATCGAGGAAGAAGAAACTCAGGAGTTTGATTTTGAGAAGCAGGTTAAATTCATTCTTGGACAATCGGGATTTTTGACTTGGTCCAATTCTTTGGAACTGGCTAAAAACCGGGGTGAAGTATCGGAGGACCAATGGCAAACATTCGAAGCTTATCAGGACTTTTGGAATCGTCAGATTCGCCAGGTTCTTTGGCAGGAACGTTTACAGAGCCAAAATCGCTGGGATATTCTCCGTGAAGTGAATTGGCGTTTTAAGCCTTTGAATTCATTTACCGCCGATGAAGAAGGGATGGTCCATCAAGCCCTTAGACAAATGGGAAACAGATTGGCTGTTCATCGAGGATTGAGTAAAAAGAAAGCCTCCCGTGGAACCCTGCGGGTTTCCTCTTTGCTAAAAGAAATGGTTCGGGGCAATGGATCTGTCTTTCGCTTTGAATATGAAACCTATGTCTTAAAGCATCCCGAGCTTATTGTACTATGCGATGTATCCAATTCCGTAGCTCCCTTTTCTCAATTTCTTCTTTACTTATGCCAACGCATCAAATCCCGGTTTCGCAAAGTACGGCTTTACCTTTTTATTGATGGAATCTGGGATATCACCTGTGAAGAATGGTTAATAACCGGTGATTCTATGGCAGAGATCCGTTCCTGGGGCCGCAAGCATTCTTCTGGATTCACAGATTATGGTAAGGTTTTCAAAGACTTTGCCCAGAATGTTCTTCCCGCTCTTTCCACAAAGGGAACCGTGTTGATCATGGGAGATGGCCGCAACAATTTCCGCCCTGCTCAAGCAGAATATTTGCAGGAGATCCAAGAGAAGGTTAAGCATATCTTTTGGTTGAACCCTTTGGAGGAAAAGGATTGGAGCTTACCCGACAATCTTATGAAGGAGTATAGGAGGTATTGCACCCAGGTTTTTCCCTGCCGGAACCTCAGTGATTTATGGCAGATCTCTAAAAAAGTATTCTCCTAAAGAACGATTAGCCAAATTCCCAAGCGCTTGGGAATTTGGCTAAGAGAAGGTTCTTCCTCTTATTTTCCGAAGGAACAATGGGGATAAGTGCATTCCGGACACTCCAGGCACAATCCTCCATGACCGTATTTGGCAATTTCCAGACGAGTAAGCCGCTCACCAGCTAGAATGCGTGTTGCCACAAGGTCAAAGACCGTTTTTCTTGAATACATGACACAGCCGGGTAATCCCATAATCGGGATATCATCCAGGTAAGCCAATAACAGCATGGCTCCGGGAAGAACAGGAGTACCATAAGTGACTAACTCTCCCCCCAAACCTTTGATCGCCGTAGGGGTCAAATCATCGGGATCCACGGACATGCCGCCGGTTACCAGGACCATTTCTGCACCATGAGCTATATGCTCGCGGATGCGTTCTTGGATCATCTCTACATTATCGTCGGCAAAGGTTTGTCCCAAGAGAACAGAGCCCCATTCGGCCACTTTTCCTTGGAGAACCGGTCCAAATTTATCTTGGATACGGCCATGGTATACTTCACTTCCCGTGGTAACCACTCCAACCTTTTTGGGTTGAAGGGGGCGGATTTGAAGAAGTGGTTCCTTAAATTGCCGGGCGATTTCTTCGGCTTCTACAATAACTTTCTCATCAATCATCAGAGGAACGACCCTGGTCCCCGCAATTTTCTGCCCTTTCTTCACGGGACGGTGATTATGAAGGGTAGCGAGGATAATATATTCTAAAGAATTGAGGGCATAGATCCCTTCTTCAGAAGCATAGATTAATCCATCCTCCTCAGCAATTAAATTGACCTTTCCCTCTTTTGTTTCACTAAAGGAAAGACCTGGGCCCGCCACTGCTTTGGCCAGACGCTCTGCTGCTTCATCTTCGTGAATAAGACCCGGAGTCTGATCCCACACAAAAATATGCTCTTTTCCCATACTGAGAAGAATCGGTATATCTTCTTCCTTGATAACATGACCTTTTCTAAAGCGAGCATCTTTTGTTTTTCCGGGGATAATTTGTGTCAGATCGTGCATAAGCACAGATCCGATCGCATCCTGCACTCTAATCTTCTCCATGGGGTTTCCTCCTTTTCTTTGCGGAAGGCATGTTCATTTCTAAACACACCCTGGTTTCAGGCATCTCTGAAACGGCCAAATTCCGTAGATCAATTCGGTAGGAAATATGGCTCGGCTACTCATTATTATAAACCATAACTGGCAATCAGGGAATGATTCACTTTCATAAGAAAATCATTTTTTCCTCGATTTTAAAGGGTTTCTTCAAGGAAATATAGAATTTTGTTCATACATAATACTTTGATGACACTTTTGTGAAAGGAAGGGAAGTATGGCTGGTAATATTCTTAAGTTCGAGATATTTAAAAACAATCCCAACTGGCAGGGACTGCCTGATTCGTTTTGGGAGTACTGTTCTGACCATGGACGGGTTCGCCATTATGCTGCAAAGCAATTCCTTTTCTTTTCCGGAGAAGACGGTAATTCAGTCTATTTTTTACTCAAAGGCCGTATCCAAATTTTGCTCATGAGTGAATTTACTGAGAAAATTTTTCGGATTCTGCAACCTCCCGCATTTTTCCCGGAAGTTATATTAGATAATAAAGTATATCCTTATGCAGCACTCACTGCCGAGGCCTCCGATGTCTTCGTTTTGGATCGAAAGGCGCTACTTCAGTACTTTAATGAAAATCCTTCCGCACTTCTGCCTTTTTATCGAAATATGGCTTTGGATCTCCGCAGAGCTTATCGGCAAATCAAGAATATTGCTCTGGGGGATGCTCGTTCTCGGTTGGGAGCTAAGATCTTCGCTTTAGCTCATGTCCACGGCCAAGAGACTCCTGAGGGAATTCTCATTACGATTCCCCTTACCGCAACAGAGTTGGCAGGAATGTGCAGTTTAGCACGGGAATCCGTAAGCCGCATATTAAGTGAACTGAAGGATTTAGGAATTCTCAAAATGGAGAAGAAACAAATAACTGTCAGCAATTTAGACCAGCTGAGAGGATGGATTCATGAACGCCAAAACTCCTTGTGACTCTTTATAGATTCTGTCGGCGGTCAAGAAAATGAGTGAGCCTTTCCAGCGGAAGGCCATTTTCTATATAGTCTTCAAGGATGCGGCCGATTATACCGGGGAGTTCAGACGTCTGGAGCTTTTCCCGGGACAATCGTGCCAATTGTGGATGCCTTCCCAAACGCCCGCCAAGATGGAGAGTCCAGCCCGATTCCCCGGGAAGTATTTTGCCTGTTTTACATGAGCGCACACAATCCCCGCAACCAATGCACTTACTTTCATCAAATTCCAGCCTTCCCTGCCAAGACAGAGCACCTTCTTGACAGGAACGGCAGCAGGCTTGACAGCCCGTACACCTTGCCTCTGTGAACTTGGGCATAAGAAAGCCCGTTAGCCCTATATCTTTGATTTGGGGCTGAGAACAGGCGTTGGGACAACCGGCTATGCTTATCTTCGGCAAATGATGATAATGAATCACCGGAAACTTTTGGTTCAGATGAGAAAACAAATCCATACTCTTTAGAATCTGCTCTAACTGTTGGTATAAAAAAGACCAATCCTGAGCAGATTTACTGCAATTTTTCCGACAATGTTCCAGAACAAAGCCAGGGTTATCGATCATTATGCCTCCTCCATTACTGCACATTTAAACTTATTGTACCATCCACAGGCTGTGGTTTTGTGTTTTGGGTCACACTTCTTAAGTTCACAACAGCAAATAAAAAACATAGCCATGTGACTATGCTTAAAGTATAATTTGGTGTTGCTAAGCCTTACCCGCTCCTGCGTGTTCGGGGATATGCCTACCTTTCCTCTCCGAAATCAATAATCCTGCTAACGTAAGTACAATCCCAAATACTGAGGCTCCGGTAATTCTTTCACGAAGCACAATAACGGCAGTAATAACGGTTATGACGGGAACCATATAAATATAAACGCTGGTTTTCACTGCACCCAATAGTTTAACCGCGGAGTTCCATGTTACAAAGCAAAGCGCCGATGCCCCCAACCCTAAAAACAGGATATTGAATAGGTTAGTCGGTCGTGTTAGTTCAGTTATGTCTGGCTTGAACCCAAATATGATTAAAGCGGGTATCATAAACACCAACCCATAGAAGAAAATTCTCCGTGTTGCCTGAATGGTGTTGTATTGAAACCCGCTTATTTTCTTTGTCAGAACAGAATAGGCGGCCCATACCACGGCAGCTAAAACGCCCAGTATATCTCCCAACGGATTCAGTTGCAGGTTGTTGCCTCCGTTAAAGCTGATGAGGATAATTCCGACAACCGCAACGCTAAAACCCATAAAAAACCGCACTCTCAATTTCTCGGTATCTAAAAACAGATGAGCAAATATGGCGGTAAAAAACGGCGAAATTGAGACAATTACCCCTACATTGGATGCGAAGGTATAAGTCAGTGCCATATTTTCAAGCAAGAAATACAGTGTAACCCCACATAAACCAGCGGCGGCGAAATATAAATCCTGTGTTCTTTCCCTGATCTTGAGCCTGTGAGGATAAGCGAGAAGCAAGACAAGAAAACCAATCGCAAACCTTAAAAACAGTATTACAATGGGTGTAATTGATTCTAAAAGCAACTTGGTGGATATGAACGTTGTACCCCAAATAAAAATCGTAATCAATGCCAACAAATGTCCTTGAACCTCTTTTTTTGTGTCCATGAAAACCCTTTCCATTCAAAAAATCAGCTTTGAGAATCCTTAAAAATGCTCATATATTGTTTTGGGGTTAGCCCTATAAACTTTTTGAAAAAGTTAGAAAAATGGCTTTGATCGGTAAACCCGGTCGATAGCGCCACGTTAATTGGCAACATCCCCTTCTCCAGCATTTTCTTTGCTTTATCAATCCGTATCGTTTCCAAATAGCTATAGGGGGAGATGCCTTTTTGCTTTGTGAAGGAACGAAGCAGATAGTATTTACTCAGCCCAGTCAAATTGCATAAGTCAGCCAGGGTGATAGTTTCCATGTAATGCTTTTCCAAGAATTCACAGATAGCCCTTGTTTCCGTGCTTAGTTTTATATTTTCTGCCGGTACTGTCTGCTCTGTATACTCTTCTATTAGCTGCTCTAAAAGGAAGAAAAATAGTTCCTCTTTCCTGAAATCTTTTTCTTCCTCCATAAGCATTTGGTGCAGCTCCCGGAGTATAGAAACCAATTCGCTATGAAAAACGACTTGAGTGGTAAAATAGGGCAAATACTCTTTCCCTGTTATTTCCAAGACCGCCTTACTCATAATTTCCGGCTGGATATTGATACAGCGATAATCCAATGTTTTGCCATCAATTTGTTCGCACGTATGATTGTCGCGGGGATTGAAGATCAGAAGATCACCCGGCTCAATGGTATATTCCTTATTTTTGCAGGATAAAAACCTCTGACCTTTTTCAATAAACCCAATCACATAATACTCATGAAAATGGTTGGGAAACTTCTGCATAATCCCTTGAAAATGATAGGCTTCAACTTTCAATTCAGCGTCATATTTTACGATTCTCATTTCCTGTTTCATAAAACTTATCCTCCTTTCTCAGTTATCTGATATTTAGTGTACCACAGGCGGCAATGGCGTTCTTGTATGATATTGCTCTAAATGAACGCCGAAAACAAAAGCCGGGCTCCCACCAACTCTATGGAGGGAATCCGGCTTTTACGCTCTTTATGATGATGGTTAGGCTTACAATTCAGCAGGTCCTTCCAGGAGAGCCAGAAGCAATTGTGCAGCTCCCTCAATATCCCCTTGATCCACAGTTTCCGAGGGACTATGGATATAGCGGGTGGGAATGGACACGACCCCGGAAGGGATTCCTCCCTTGGTCAGATGGATAGCCCCGGAATCTGTACCGCCATATTCTAGAACCTCCCATTGATAAGGAATATGATTCTGTTCAGCGGTTTGAGCCATCCACGACTTAATCTTGGGGTGGGTAATCATAGAACGGTCAAATACTTTAATCGCTGCACCATATCCCAGCTTCACATCCATAGGGTGGGACTTGGGGGTGTCCCCCGTTCCGGTAACATCCACAGCAAGGGCTAAATCGGGTTCCAGGGCAAAGGCCGCGGTTTGAGCACCACGAACCCCCACCTCTTCCTGTACTGTAAAGACAAAATACACTTCATGCAGAGTTTGGAGACGTTTCAGCACTTCGATAGCGATAAAGCATCCCACCCTGTCATCCAGAGCTTTTGAGGTAAGGCGCTTTTCTTGTTTGTGGAAGCGTCCCACAAAGACAGCGCTTTCTCCTACCTGAACCTTAGCTTTACTTTCCTCAAAGGATGCGGATCCGATATCGATATAGAGCTTATTCAGCTTTAAATCGCTTGGTTTTTCAAGTTTTTCTACCCCGATGGTTCCAATGACTCCATTTTGAAACTCAACCCGGCGGTGAGGTAACCCCTGAATTGAGACACCGCCAATAGGGGCAAAACGCAAAAAACCCTTCTCATCAATATGAGTGATCATCACCCCGATTTCATCGGCATGGGCTGCAATCATAATTTTTTTGCCTGTTCCCCGACGTACTGCAATAAGGTTTCCCAAGGCATCCGTGTTTATTTCATCACAGTAGGGACGAATTTCTTCAGCAATAAGGGATGTCACTCTTCCTTCAACACCCGATGGACCAAAGCATTGGGTTAATCGCTCCAAAAGTGTATAATCCAAAGGTTTGTGATCGTATGGCATGGAATGTCCTCCTTTTAATTCCTTCAGGGACTGGGTTCAATGGAAAGAAAACTCGTGAGGAATAGCCTTTAAGATACCGTCCACTAAACCCAGGGCATTCTCAATATCCTTTTCGGCCAAGACAGAAACTGTGGAGTGAATATACCGGCAGGGAATGCTGATGGCGATGGTGGGAATACCTTCACGGGTCAGATGAATTCTTCCAGCATCATTTCCCCCGCTATGCCCTCTGCGCAATTGATAAGGAATGCCCATCTTTTCTGCAAGGTCGATCACTTGCCGGAGAAGTTGCGGCCGATATAAAGTGGAGCTATCCATGATGGAGAGTGCGGGACCTTTTCCCGGTTCTGTAACCCACTCCCCTTCTTCTACTTCCATCATATGGGCAGATACAGTTCCTTCAAGAACAATAGCAAAATCCGGCTGGACATGGTAAGCAGCTACTGTTGCCCCCCGGAGCCCTACTTCTTCTTGTACAGTGAAAGCGCCGACGAGATTAATGGAATAATCTCTTCTTAATAGTTCGGCAAGTATGGCGCAGCCTACACGATCATCAAAGGCTTTGCCCTTTAGATATCCTTGGCCCAGGGTTTCTGTCTCCGTAAAAAAATAGGCATAATCCCCTATCTTTACATGTTTTTCTGCTTCTTCTTTAGATTTGGCACCGATGTCAATATACAGTTGCTCGATTTTCAAGGCTTGCTCCCGCTCTTTGGGTTTCTGCAGGTGAATTGCTTTGGCACCGATAACACCCATCAAGGCGTTAATCTTTAGGGGCTTAGAGAGCAATATCCGTGGATCGATACCGCCAACGGGTTGAAACTTAAGGAATCCATCACTGGTGATGGAGGTCACCATTAGAGCTACTTCATCCATATGGGCAGCTATCATCACCTTGGGACCTGAAATCTGGGGATTCTTTTGGACGATGAGGTTGCCCATTTTGTCTATACTCGCAGAATGCACGAAAGGTTCTAATTCCGTGGCAAGGGTACGGCGGATTTCCTTTTCATCTCCCGAGGTACCATTGAGTTCTGATAATGTCTTTAGTAGCATATTCTTCCCTCCAAGTCTTCAGGAAGTCCGGCAATAAAATAGGCCAGCAGTTTTCCGGTAAGGATCACATCCTGCATATCTATAGTTTCTACGGAGGTATGCATATAGCGTAAAGGTATGGACACTAAGCCCGTAGGTACACCGGCTTGAGCCACCTGAATAGCCCAGGCATCCGTGCCGCTGCGACCTGGAACAGGTAATATCTGATAGGGAATACGAGCTTCTTTTGCTGCCTTAAGCAATTCTTCATAGACTAAAGGATGGATATTAGGACCTAAGGCAATAGCTGGCCCTTTCCCTAACTCTCTTTCCACTTGTCCCTTGGTATCCGGTGTGCTGGCATGAGTTGCATCGATAGCAATGGCCAAATCCGGATTTAAGGTATAAGCACCGGTGGTTGCCCCCCTGTACCCAAGTTCTTCCTGAATCGTGCTGACCGCAATGACATCATGAACATGTTGCAGTCTTTGCAATTCTTCCAGACATATTTTCATGACGACCACTCCTGCTCGGTCATCAAAGGATTTACCGGCTAGGACATGATTCAGCAATTCCAAGGTTTTCCGCCGTAGGGTGATGATATCTCCTACCTGAATGACCTCTTTGATCTGCTCAGAGGGCATTCCCACATCTATTCCCATCTGTTCAATTTTTACTGCTTTTTCTTCATCCGTGGTCATTAAATGAGGTGGAATGGAGCCTATGACCCCAAGAATAGGTTTCCTGCCATGTATGATAACCTCTTGAGAAAGCAGGGTGCGCTGGTCCACTCCCCCCACTGCGGTAAAACGAATGAATCCGCTTGGCTCGATCCCTTTTACCATGAGGCCTATTTCATCCATATGGGCTGCCAGCATAATTTTATATCGTCCCTGAGTCCCCTTTTTATGAGCATAAATATTACCCAAGGAATCCTGGCGGACGTGGTCGGCTAAAGGAGTGAATGATTCCAGAACTAAAGGAGCCAGACTTTGTTCATATCCTGATACACCGGAATTTTCCGAGAGTTGTTTTAAAAAATTCTTCGCGCTGGATAATTGCGCGTTATTCAATAGACTCAGCCTCCTTCCAGCTTCGTGTTGTAAGTTTAAGCTCCTGCCAGATTCAAAATCGCTTGAGCATAGACCTTGCATGCCAGGATTAGACTGTCAATAGCCATATATTCATCCGGACAATGAATGACCTCCGGTTCCCCTGGAAGTAAGGGGCCAAAAGCTACTCCTTGGGGTAATACCTTAGCATAAGTTCCCCCTCCAATAGCAAAGGCATAAGCTTCAAGGCCTGTCACATCGGAATAAGCCTTTAAAAGAGACTTTACCAAAGGGCTATCCTTCGGAACATGGTGGGCCTTCTGATGGCTCAGGGTTAGCATTTGTAGCCCGATCTCCTGCCCACATGCTGCAACCGGCTTGAGGATCTGATCTTCCTTAATGGTTACAGGATATCTTACATCTATAACAAAGCGAATATGTCGGGCGGAAAGATCCATAATGCCTAAATTTAAACTTAGTTTTCCTGAGGGTTCATCAGCAAAAGCAACATTAAAGCCTTCCCCAAAATATCCCTTTCCCGGCCTGTTATTTAACCAGTGAATGAGTTCAGCCTCCTCTTGGCTCAGATCCAGGCTTGCGAGGAATTGAAGAGCATGGAGTACGGCATTCTTACCCTTTTGCGGGAGGCTGCCATGAGCCCCCACTCCCTTAAACATAAGGATCAGTCCATCCTCTCCTGAAGATGTCTCTAGTTTTCCCGTGACTCCCTCCGGGAAAGTGTAATGGGAAAGCTTCTGCGAAAGATCTTCCCGAGTAAACCCATTAAGAACAACCCTGCAGGAATCGGGAACCACGTTGGCCCGTTCCCCTCCCTGGATTTCCCTGAGATGGGGTAATGGATTGAATTGTTTGCTGAATTCCAGGTGGAGGATACCTTTCTCAGCGTGTATCAAAGGAAATTCAGCATCCGGAGCAAACCCTATGACAGGTATATCTTCTTTCTGCTTGTAATAATCCATATCTTCCCAGCCAGATTCTTCATCCGTACCGAGAATCAGGCGTACTTTCTTATTCAGTGGGATTTTGGCATCTTTAATGGCTTTCATGGCGAAGAGAGCTGCCAGAGTAGGTCCTTTATCGTCAATTGCTCCCCGACCATATATTCGACCATTCATAACAGCTCCGCTATAAGGAGGGACAGACCAGCCATCCCCCTCTGGAACCACGTCCAAATGCCCTAGGATGCCCAGAAGTTCCCCGGCACCCATCTCTATCTGACCGGCATATCCATCAATATTTTTGACATCAAATCCTAAACTTTCGCCGAGGCTCAAGGTCCACTCCAAACAATCCCTGATCCCGGGCCCGAAGGGAGCCCCTGGGGAAGCATGGTCCATATCTTTGACACTTTTGAATTGGATGCAGTCCTGGACTGCTTTGATCAGTTCATCTTTAAGACCGTCAATTTGTTGGTTAAGAATTTCAAGGTTCATATAATTTTCCTCCACTTCGTTGGATCATACAACTTATGTCTTGTTATAGGATGCCCCTTTTAACAAAGAAATTATAGTAAGGTTTAGGGTGAGGGTGGCGGTTCTTCTGTTTGTTCTAAAATTTCATCCAAGGTGGAAAATTCAACATTAACCACTGTACCCGCGTTGACTATCTTTCCGGGCTGTGGATTTTGTCCCCCAACAAGACCTGTTCCGGAGAAATGAAAATGAAGCTCTGCTTCTGCCAGTTTCTCCCCTGCCTGCCGCATGGTTAACCCCGTTAAATCAGGGACAATGGTCTCCCCTTTTAAAGGTGTCCGTTCAGGGATGACTTCCCCCGGTGCGGGGCGTTCAAAGCTTATTTCCGGTATCTCACTCACAGCACTTTGAGTTTCACTGGACACAGGAATACCATAATATTGGAGTGTCCCTTCGATAATCGTTTTGGCAACAGGTCCTGCTAAGGTTCCCCCCTGATGACTCTCTCCCTGAGGGGTATCGATGAGGATCAGAATAGCAATCTTAGGGTTATCTGTAGGGGCATAGGCTGCGAAAGAAGCGATAAAATCCGTTTTGGAATATCCTCCGGTTTCCGGATCCACTTTTTGGGCGGTTCCTGTCTTGCCGGCTACCCGAATGCCGGGGATTTTTGCTCTTCCGCCGGTACCCTCATCGACCACCGCTTCAAGAACGGCTGTCATCTGTTCTGCCGTTGATTTAGAGATAACTTGGCGAATGGGTTGCGGATTATTCTGTTGAATGGTTCCGTCTGGAAAAGTAATTTTATCAACGATATAGGGTTTGTAGAGAGTTCCACCATTGGCAATACTGGATATTGCTGTTAACAGCTGAACGGGAGTAACCAGGTTAGCCTGCCCGAAGGACATGGTGGCCATATCAATATCCCGAGCCTCATTCTGAGGGACGAGGAGCCCGCTTTCTTCCCCGGTGATATCAATCCCCGTCCGGCTTCCGAAGCCAAAAGCTTTTAGGTAAGTATAAAAGGTTTCTTTACCTAAATTCATCCCTACTTTAGCCAGAACCACATTGGAAGAGAGCATCATTCCTTTGGTAAATGTCACTTCTCCATGAGGTCGGAAATCGGAGTCCCAGTTGGTTATGTAACGTGGACCAATTTGTATGTAGCCCGGGTCTTCAAAGAGATCATCCGGCTTCAAAGTTCCCTCTTCCAATGCTGCAGCACCCGTGATGATTTTAAAGGTGGAACCGGGTTCATAAGACATACTGATGGTCAAATTGCGGCGTTCTTCGGGCTGAGTGGATGAATAGTCATTGGGATTGTAGGAAGGTCGTGATCCCATTCCCAAAATCCTCCCCGTCATGGGATCCATAGCCAAAATGGCTATATGTTTTCCTTGGGTCGTCTCCAAAAGCTGATCTAATTGCTGCTCAATAAGATGCTGTATCGTTGATTCCAAGGTAAGCTGCAGATCTGCCCCTTTCATAGCAGGCTCATTAAGCTGAGAAGGATTAAGGAGAGATTGCTGTGAGGAATAGCCTGGGGTACCATAGAGTTCCTTATCATAAAAGGATTCCAACCCTTCGGCCCCTTTCCCATCTAAGGTCACAATCCCTAACACGGATGCAGCTAACCTATCCATTGGATAGACACGTTTCTGTTGGTCGCTAAACCCGATACCCGGCAGCTTGAGTGCCTTGATTTCCTCAGTTTTTTCCAGACTCACATGGTTGGCAATATTTACCCAAGCCAGGTCTTTATTTAGTTTTTCCAGGATAGCATCTTTGTCTATACCTAATACTTCACTAAGTTTCACGGCTATATCTTCTTTAGTCCAATTGGTTTGCTCTTTCTCAATGAGATCATTGATAGCCCGTGGATCCCCATAGACCTCTTTGACAGGTATACTTTGGGCTAAGACATTGCCTTGAGCATCTAAGATTTTTCCCCTTTCAGGCTGCAGACTTTCACTACTGGTTCTTCTTTCGATCCCTTTGGCCTTGAGCTCAGAGGCATCGATAACCTGTAGCATAAATAACCGACCGACGATGATAGCCGCCGATAGAATTAAGAATATATAAAGAATTTTTTCTCGAGAAAAATAGTTACGTTTCATAAACCTTCCCCACCGTTTATAACCTATTTTCATGCAAACACTATTATATCATTCTTTACCAATAGTATGAGATTATTTATTAAAGAAAGCCCATGTTTTCTTAACTATCGATGGTCTTGTAAGTACCACCTTGCTAAGAAACCATGAGCTCTGTACTTATTTTGTCCTTTATCGATAATTGCATACCGTCAATTCAGTGTTATTTCATGGAAAATATCCAAGTTAAAAGCATACCGCTTACTAGGCCTCCCATATGGGCATAAACATCGATTCCTGTTTGAAAAAAGCCAAGGCTTAAATTAATCAAAATAACGACTGCCAGACTTTTCCCAAAACCCGATTTCCAAAGAAAGGGCTTACGGCGGGAATAAACCACTAAAGCACCTAAGATACCAAAAATCGCCCCTGAAGCCCCGGCGGAAATAGCATCTGTAAAAAGAAAACTGGCAACCGAACCCAGGATTCCGCTGAGAATATAAACCGTGATATAACGAATTCGTCCCAGCAATTCTTCGGCAATAGGTCCTAAAGCCCATAGTGCATAAAGATTAAAAGCTAGATGAAGAAAACCAATATGCAGGAACATGCTTGTAAATAACCGCCAATATTCACCCTGAATAATGAGTGCATTGACTTTAGCACCAAATAAAATCAGAACTCCGGTTCGAGTGGAGCCCCCAGCTAAGGTCATCAAGGCGAAGACAATAAGGTTTATGGCGATGAGAGTGTAGGTTAAATACGGACGTCGTTGAGCTTCCTTAGACCTTATGACTTCTGAAGAATCCCCCACGGAGGAGCCTTGAGAATCGGATTCAAGATAGGACAATACCCTATTTAAATGCTCTCTTTTGGCCGTTGCCGGGGAAGCAAAAATGGACCCTGTCTGTAGATCAATAAACCAGGCTTGAATTCCTTTTAAAGAAGGTTGGGTTAGATCCTGGGAAGACAAGCCTTCCGGACATAAGATAATCGCTTCCCAATGCTTTGTGGAAGGATATGCCGAGAATGAAGCCTGAGGTCCTTCCAAGGGAGAACCTTTCTTAAAAAAAGCAAAAAGCAGTCCATTCTCCTCTTTACGGGCAATAATCCACTGATCCGAATCCTTCTCAATGGACCAAAGATCCTCATGAAGCCCGCGAATAATGCGCTCGAGGATAACAAGCCCTCCTTTACAAAAATTTAACTATGTTTTCCGATAATCTTATTCTATAGGGATGACCGGGGGTTTGTCAAAACAGTAAAGAGGCAGCGGAAATTCCACTACCCCTTTACTGTCTTAACAAAAAAAGATTATTACGAATCAAAAATCAACCGTTCTTCCAGGAGACTCCGAAACCGCCCCGTGGATAATCCCATTGAATATTGCCATGAGGGCAAGCTACACGGCAGGTACCGCATTCCAGACAGCCTTCATACCCAACGGCAATACGGTTCTCTTCTTCATCCCAGTCGTAGACATGGGCAGGGCAAATAAAAGTACATACCCTGTCTTTGCACTTTAAACAAAGATCTCCGTTGATGATTTTAATGTGATTTAATTTGTCTGTGTTAAAGCGCACCAAATACAATTTATCATCTAATTTCATTTCAGTGCCCTCCAAGCATTAAACATATCTTTGACAAGCCCAGTCTTGGTCCGCTTCTTAAACATCATATCCATTATATTGCTGAACACTTGTGCCTTCGGTGTGCCATCTGCAGTGAAGTACATCCGAGCTGCTTGGTTAAGGATTTCAGGATATTGGCCCAGCAAATGAGGATTGGACTCTATGAAAGGCATGAGCTTTCTAAACTTATAAAGGTCTTTGATAACAAAAGAGTCACGGAGACGGGTCTCATAGACACTCATACCATGTGCACTGATATCTCCGGATTGAATGGCTTCAGCAGCTACTTTTCCGGCAATTTTACCAGAAACCATAGCTAAGTTGGAGCCTTCACGATTCAAACCGTTAACGAACATGGCTGTATCACCAACTACCATAACCCCTTGGCGATAAAGCTTCGGTATAGCATTGTAACCGCCTTCCGGGATCAGGTGAGCCAAGTATTCCTTGGTTTCCCCACCTTGCAGCAATCTTTTTACATAAGGTTTAGCTTTTAAGTTTTCCAAGAGATCATTAGGTGACCATCCCTTTTCAGACATAGAGTGAACCATGGCCCCAACCCCAATGGAGAGGGAGTTTTTGTTGGTATAGATGAAGGATGTTCCCATCATTCCATCCGTAGAATCACCGAAAAGTTCGATGGTTGCCCCTTCATGAGACTCCAGGCAGAAGCGATCTTCGATTTTCTCAGGGGGAAGTTCAATAATTTCTTTAACCACAACGGCCATATTCTCAGGGCGCAGAGGCTTGGCAAGCCCAGCCTTGCAAGCTAAGAAATTATTAGCCCCTTCCGCTAAGATGACAACTTTAGCTCCCAGGTCTCCTTCAGCACGACCTGTGCGAACACCGACCACATCATCGCCGTGATAGAGGAGATCCTCAACCAGAGTCTCAGTGATGATCATAGCCCCAGCCTTAACAGCTTGATCGGCCAGCCAGCGGTCAAATTTTACCCTTAATACTGTGTGAGCATTATAAGGTGTTTGTCCCCAGGCCGGATCGCGATAACCGGCGGTGAGTATTTCATCTTTGCTTAAGAAAGCGTAGCGTTGCTCGATAACCGGTCTTTCCAACGGAGCTTCCTTCCAAAAGTCAGGTACCACTTCATTGGTAGCCTGAGTATAGAGTACCCCACCCATAACATTTTTAGTACCGGGATAGTCTCCCCGTTCAATAACAGCAGTCTTCATTCCGGCTTGTGCGGCACTAATGGCAGCAGATAGGCCGGCAGGACCGCCTCCAACGACGATTACATCAAACTTTTCCATGTTGGCCCTCCTTATTTCGCCAAGCCGTGCTGTAGGCGTTTCTTAAACTCAGCTGTTAAAGCTGGTACGACCTCATTAAGATCTCCCACGATTCCGTAGGTTGCAACACGGAATATTGCAGCATCGGGATCGTTATTGATAGCAATAATGCTGTCGGATGTTTCCATTCCCACTAAGTGCTGGATAGCTCCAGAGATACCGATGGCAATATAGAGCTTTGGTCGAACCGTTACACCTGTTTGACCAACTTGCCGGTCATGGGTAATCCAACCTGCTTCCACTGCACCACGGGTTCCCGCAAGGGTTGCACCGAGTACTTCAGCTAATTCCTCTGCTAGAACCATGTTTTTCTTAGAGGCAAGCCCTAAGCCGACAGCCACGAGGATCTCAGCTTTGTCTAAGAAGATGCTTTTCGCATCGCCTTTAATAAAGTCAACAATTTTTGTTAAGATTTCATCTTCTGCCATTCCTAGCTCTTCACGAACCACTTCACCTGTCCGGCCCTCAACTCGTTCAGGCATGGCCATAACCCTGGGACGGACCGTGGCCATTTGTGGACGGCGGGTTTTACAGAGAATGGTCGCCATGATATTGCCGCCGAAAGCAGGACGGGTCTGCAGCAAAAGCTTGGAATTAGGATCAATACTCAACACGGTGCAATCAGCTGTTAAGCCTGTTTGCATCTTTGTCGCAACAACAGGGAATACGTCACGTCCCATGGCGGTAGCACCCATGAGGATAATCTCAGGCTGGTACCTGCGAACGAGATCGGTGATCGCTTCGGCATAAGGCTGTGTCCGATAATCCTTGAGAACAGGATCATCCACCACATAGACTTTTTCTGCTCCGTGGGCAAAAGCTTCCGGAATAACGGCTTCCACATCATGACCTACGAGGACACCGGCTAATTCACAACCAATATCATTAGCCAGCTTGCGTCCTTCACCCAGAAGTTCCCAGGAAACAGGAGCCACTTCGCCGCGGTTATATTCTATGACGACCCATACCCCACTCCAAACATCTCCACCAGGGACAGGTGCTGCTTTCTTCTCTACCTTTGCTGCAGGTGCACTTCCTTGAGATGGCTCAGGGGAGGTTTCTTTTGTTTCCTCAGCACTTTTTCCGGCTCCTTCAGGTAAAGAGAGAATATTGCTGGGACAAGAACTTACGCAGTCCCCACATTCGGTACATTTTCCGGCATCGACGACTACGCCGCTACCCCCTAATTCCAAGGCTTCGACGGGGCATTCCCCGACACAAATTCCACAACTAATACAGCCAGGACCTATGATAACTGCCATTACCGATTGCCTCCCTTCGCAGCGGGATTAACCATGATAATATTATGCTGGAACATTTTCTCCACCACTTGGGCGGCTACACCTTGTGGATCTTTCGTGCCATCAAAGGTTTCTCCACCTGAACGGGCAGGCGGGGCAAAAATCTTATTCACACTGGTGGGCGACCCCTTAAGTCCCATTTGAGTCACATCGAACTCAAAGGACTTGGAGTCGATGACTTCAGGTTCATAGGAAGCAGCCTTCATCATATTGGGTAAGGAAGCATAACGCAAATCATTAAGCTCCTTTTCAACGGTCAGAAGTGCCGGTAATTTAGCTTGTACCACTTCTTTACCTGTTTCAAGCTTACGCTGAACGGTTATGGTATCCTTATTAATATCAGTAACTTTAATAACATAAGTCAATTGCGGAAAGCCTAAGCGGCAAGCAATTCCGGGACCTGTCTGAGCAGTATCCCCATCGATAGCTTCCTTGCCGGCCAATACTAAATCTACAGGTTCTGTTTCATGAATCTTTAAAATGGCTTGGGTTATAATATAAGCTGTTGCCAAAGAATCTGAGCCACCGAATGCCCGATCGCTTAAAAGAATAGCGCGATCCGCCCCAAAGGACATAGCCTTCCGGAGTGCTTCTTTTGCTTGTGGAGGACCCATTGTGACGATAGTAACTTTCCCGCCCATTTTCTCCTTAAGACGGATTGCCTCTTCAAGGGCATGGGCATCATATGGATTAATAATCGATGGTACCCCTTCACGCATTAGCGTGTTCGTTTTGGGGTCAATCCGAACTTCAGACGAGTCCGGAACTTGTTTTAGACAAACTACGAAATGCAAAAAACTCCCTCCTCTAACCCTTTTTGCTTATAAAAGATACATAATCTCACATGTACAGCATAGTACAACAAGAGAAAAAAGACAAGTCATTTAATTTACAGAATATAATAAAAATTTACTTAATTGTTACAACAAAAAATATTGGCAATAAAAAACAAAGATAATTATATCACAATTTAACTCAAAACCCTAACTATTTTTAGCAATTTTTGAATATAAGAAGATAGGAGTGCAGGGTTTTTCTAGGATTGGGCAGAATACCTATAGGCAACAACTTCACGAGTAAAGGGGGTATGGGATTGAGACGAACAGCACGTTTCTTATTGGTCCTTCTAGGGATAGGATTATTGCTTCTAATTACACTCAGCGGACTTTTCGAAGATTATTTATGGTATTCCGACCTGGGATACAGCCAGCTTTTTTGGACTCCATTAATAAGTAAAGGACTCATTCAAATTGTCAACGGGACCATTCTCTTCACCTTTATCGCAGGTACCCTATTTTCTATACGTCACGCCATCTTAACTTTCGTCAATGAACGACTAAGGAAACGTTTACGCTTAGTTCATGAAATGGACCGTCCACTTTATCACTTAAGCCAGCGTAAAATGACAATTTGGCTCATTATCGTTTCAGTCCTGATCAGTTTTGGGGTCAGCTTCGTTACAGGCTTTACCGGTTGGCTTGAAGTTCTGACCTTTCTAAACTCCACTCCCTTTGGGCAAGGGGATCCCATCTTTTTTAAAGACTTAGGCTTCTATGTTTTTCAATTACCTTTTTTCTATACCATTTATAATGCTTTTTTCGGACCGCTTTTTTTACTCACATTTTTTACGGTATTATTCTATAGTTTTACCGGTGTTATCCATTTTCAATCTTTTCTTATTTGGAGGAAAGAAGCTGTCGAGATTAATCCTGCTGCCCGGCGCCATCTTGCCATACTTATTACGGTACTTTTTCTCTTCAAAGGATTTGGCTGTTATTTTGATACCTTCCGATTGCTTTATTCTCAACACGGATTAGTCTTAGGTTCAGGATACGCAGACATTCATGCTGCCTTGCCGGCCTTAAAAGCATTGATGATTCTATGTGCTTTGGGCTTTATCGGGGGAGGCCTATCCTTCTTTAAGAACGAGGTGCGTTTGCTAACACTCCCTATTTTGACCATCTTTATCAGCATACCTCTTCTTTCCGGTCTTTGGCCAATGGTTCTTCAATCCATGGTAGTGATCCCCAATGAATTGGAAAAAGAAATACCATACATTCAAAATGAAATCGCTTTAACCCGTTTTGCCTATGGCCTTGATCAAATTATGGAAGAAGACTATCAGACCAACCAGCCTTTGACTTCTGAGACTATCCAAAAAGAGCTGCCGACCTTGAATAATGTCCGCCTCAATGACCCTCACCCTATGCTCCAAACCTATACCCAAAAACAGGGTATACGTCCATATTATAAATTCCATGATATTGATATTGACCGCTATAGGGTCAATGGGGAGTATCGGCAAGTTATGCTTGCCCCCCGTGAGTTCTCCTATCAGGATTTAGAAAGGACCGCTCAAACCTTTGTTAATTTACGGTTCAAATATACTCATGGTTTTGGAGTAGTTGCTTCTTTTGCCAATGCCGTCACACCTGAAGGACTCCCCGCCTTTGCCATTAAAGATGTGCCACCGGCTACCGATTATCAAGAGTTTCAACTAAGCCAGCCCCGCATTTATTTCGGAGAACTAACCCATGACTGGGTTGTTGTCAATACGGATTTAAAGGAATTTGATTATCCGGCAGGTGGCTCCAATGCGGAAACACGCTATGGGGGCAAATCGGGCATTCAACTGACTCCCTTCAACCGGCTTATGCTTTCTATAAAGCATGGAACTTTGCGCTTTTATTTAGCTAACGAAATCAATTCCCAAAGCCGTATCCTCTTGCATCGCAATATCATGGATCGTGTAGAGAAGCTTGTGCCCTTCCTCCAATACGATGATGATCCCTATTTAGTTGTTGATGAAGGACGGCTCAAATGGATTATAGATGCCTATACTGTGTCTGACACTTTTCCTTATTCCAGTATGACCCCCGAACGGGAAATCAATTATATTCGTAACTCTGTGAAAGTCGTAGTGGATGCTTATGATGGAACAGTTGAATTCTTTGCAGTGGATGCCAAGGATCCCATCTTGCAGACCTATCGCAAAATATTTCCTGGAGTTTTTAAAGATTTATCCGCAATGTCTGACACTCTCAAGTCACATCTTCGCTATCCCGAGACCCTGTTTACGATTCAGAGCACTATGCTCAAGAATTTTCATATGACAGATCCTACTGTATTTTATAATAAGGAAGACGCTTGGGATATTGCCAAGGAACTCTTTGCTTCAGAGCCTCAGAACATTGCCCCTTATTACAGTGTTATGCAACTCCCCGGCAGTGATCATCCTGAGTTGATTTTGATGATTCCCTTCACTCCTTCATCCAGTTCAAGCAATATTAGAAATAATATGGTGGCTTGGTTGGCTGCCCGTATGGATGGTGAATATTACGGGGAGTTAAGACTCTATAAAATTCCCAAAAACAGTGAAGTGGATGGTCCTCTCCAAGTTGAATTACGGATCGACCAGGATCCCGAAATCTCAAAGCAGCTGGCCTTATGGGGTCAAAGAGGCTCCAGTGTCATTCGCGGCAATTTATTAGTACTTCCGATAGCCAATAGTTTTCTATATGTTGAGCCGATTTATTTACAATCCGAAAAAGGAGGCAGCACTCCCGAAATGAAACGGGTCGTCGTGGCCTATGGGGATAAAATTGTTATGAGTGAGACCTTCGAAGAGGCTCTTGCTCAACTTTTTGGGGTTAGACTGAAGCTCTCTCCTCCTCCTCAAGCTAATGTATCTGCTTTCGCGCCTGCGTCCTTAGACTCCGAAGAGGATCAGGAACCGACGATCGACGCAGAAGATGAGACCCAAGCCCTCTTGAAGCAAATCGAACAGATACGGGAGATGCTCAATCAGTTGGAGCTGCAATTTAAAAAAATAACCGGAGACTCTAGTGGTTTAGGGGACAATAAGGATTCAGATTCTGATTATGATAAATCTGATTCTGAGGACTCTGAGGACTTAGAAAATCAAAAAACAAAACCATGATTCAAAAGGCGGAAGATATTACTCTTCCGCCTTTGACTTATTCCAGAGGATGTAGCTTTACTTTGGTGGACATACCTTCTCGTGTGACTTGAATGACTTCAACCCCATCAGAAGAGATATAATTTTCTTCTCCACTGAGTTTTACTTCTTTGTCCTTACCTTCACTGATAATATAGGCCGTCAAATCATCATAGACAATAATTTCACGATTAGCCCCGATGATAACACCTTTGGGATCATCGTAAGGTATGGAGCCTTCCCAAATCGTTTTGAATTTCAGGCTTTTTTCTTCGGAATTCTCTTCTCCACTGCGGATACTCACTAATTTGTTATCTTTAACATGCCCCAGGTAAAGAGTGCCTCCCCTATTTCCTAAAATCACATCATCAGAGTCCTCAGATACCACTTCCCTGTTCCAACCTTGCAAAGCAATGATTCTCTCTGATTTTCCGGAAATGCTTTTTGCATACAGGGTTCCAAACTTATCCGAAGCTGCCATCTGGGTAATGACTTCCCCCGCTTGGTTCAATGTGCGGACATTTTTCATAATATCTATTTCCATAAGCTGAAACTTCCCGTCATTTTCAATAGCAAGATAGAGCAAATTGGTAAAGGTGGATACCACCATCTGCTTGATATCCCCGACCGCAGGGAAGCTATCAATACTGCGGTTATACCGATCATCCGGTGCCGTCCCCTCTTCATCACTGGGAGGCAGCTCTAAAGTATAGACTTCGGTAATTTGTGGATTGTTGTAGCGGATTTCCGTACGAGTCTTTGGGGTCTTCTTTACTGGCTCTTGCTGAGTCTGGGATCCGGTACCCGGTGCCTGATTGGGATCCTCCACAGCATCGGGCTCAGTTGTCGCCGGAGGTGTAACATTATTTTCCGCCGGCTCTTCTATAGGAACCTGCACGGTGGTCGTAGGATTAGGGTTCTTGCGGGCATAGAAATAGACAAGAGTGTCCCGATCCGGGAGCCATTGATAATAGATTGCTCCCATATCATATTTGCTATCCCCCTGGGGAGATTTCTCAAAAACGACTTTTTCTTGTTTCAGATTGTAAACCTTGAGCATGCCGTTCTCTTGATAAGCTAAATAATCTTTCCCAAAAGAGAGCTGCAGGTTCTCCAGATTGGTACCCGGTATCTCAGCTTCCAAGCTCTCAACTACAATAGGTTGAGCTATAACCGGTGCCATGACGCCTTCGATTTTATGATTGAGGACATAGTAAAAAGCAAATTGAAGCATTAATGAAACCATAACCCAACTGGTCATTGTTCTGATAAGAGTACGAGTCTTTCTTTTCAAGAATACACCCCCTTCATTCTTCCCCAAATTAAGGCATAACTACAAACCCGGTGGGGATATATCGTTCGCCAAAAATATTCCAGAGCTTATTAATGATCTTGCCATTATAAACCATCTCGGAAGAGGATCCGCCATCCAGATTAACCGCTTCTACAGCATCATACTCTAAAAAGACATTCATCATATCTCTTAAAGTTGCTCCAATACTCCAGGTAGGCTGACGTCCATCGATCACTACAAAAATAATGGTCCCATCCGCACGTTGGCCTATTCCGGTACGGGGAGCAATACCCCAACCGCCATCCCCGGAGACGGCAGGCTTACCCTTCTTAACCAAGGGAGGATAAAAACTGACACCTTCCCGAATATTCTTTTCTTTAACTTGATCAACATTCATAGGTTCAATAATCAATTTACCCTCTGCATCAAGACCAATAAAATCAACCACTTTATTCCCTACATTATTGTGAACGATTTCCCCGTTCTGTACTGTAATACCATCAGGAAATGCTCCATTGCCTTCACCATTAGGATCATAGAAGCCTCCGGCGTTGATACCGGCAATAGCACTTGAGTGTTTCACCATATCCGAGAGTCTCTCCCCGGCTACTCCAATTTCCTGGGTAACAGCTAATTTTACACGCTTGGGATCGCTTATGAGCATAACTTTTCCCTTGAAATTCTGACCTTGTATATCTTCAATAACGATACCGGACGAAGTATCTTCAACATTGGTTTGTCTGTCAATATTTCCCCCTACTTGTGTACCATAACCATCATAAGTGTGCATAATTTCACTGATCCTTTCCTCGGAAAGAAAGAAGCGAACCACCTGGGGGTGACGTGATGTTTCTACTGCACCTACTGCCATAACTTTTAATGCTTCAAATGGTCCCCAAAATAGCACAAAGGGAACGAGACAACCGGCAAAGATTATATTAAAAACCAAGAAAGTAACAATCATTTTCCAACGAACTCTGCGCTTTTTCTTCATCATGTGCCTTGATCACTCCTCTATCGTGTTCTTTTTCATTATAATTTTCATAAAAAATTAAAGCTTAAGATACTGTTGCTCTTGCAAATAGCCCAGAGAAGACCTGTAAGCATAGCTTTACTCACAAGAATCAGAATAGCACTTTTATTTTTTCTCCACCCTAGTAACAAGGACAAGTCGTTGGTTGCCCTTGTGCACCATGAAATTATATCATGAAATTACATTTTGAACAGCTAAAAACAAGCCGCATTTAAAATGCGGCTTAGTATAAATGCTTATCCTAATGTTAATCTAAACACGACCAGTATAACAAATGCCAACTATGGGTTCAACTCTCTCAATATTAATTATTTATTAACGATGCCATTTAATTTGGATAAGTTTCCAATTTGTATGTAAGATTGGCAACCTTATCTATCATATTGGCCACACTGCAATATTTCTCCATGGATAATTGAATAGCCCGGAGAAGTTTTTCTTTAGGAAGATTGCTTCCCCAGAACTTAAAGGTTAGTTCAATATCGGTAAAAATACGAGGGTGTTCTGCTGCTCTCTCCCCCATTACTGAGATTTCAAATCGTTCATAGGTAATCTGCATTTTTTCTAAGATCATGACACTATCCATTCCACTGCAGCCTGCCACAGCCATGAGCACAAGCTCCATAGGACTGGAGCCATATCCTGATCCCCCTGTGGTAACGCTGCTGTCAATTTGTGTTCTCAGCTTAGATTGACCTTCTCCTTCAAAGTGCATTCCTTTAATATGCGTCACAGTGACTTGCATTGAACGGCCTCCTTTTTATACGTATTAAAAAGCATAAAACTTTATCGTTTTAAAATCATGGGCAACTAAGCTTCGACTGGGCTAGGGCTGACAAATGGAGCCATACAAGTATGTCACATTTACGTCTTAAAAGTAATTGTGTCATACTGAAAAAGATGTTAAACTATCAAATGGATGTAACGAATTTAGATTAAAGGAGTGCGGTAAGTTGACAATTCGAATTGGGATTAATGGATTTGGTCGAATTGGGCGGAACGTTTTTCGGGCTGCTTACGGAAGAGAAAACATTGAAATCGTTGCCGTCAATAATCGATCAACAGGTGAGATTTTACCTCATCTCTTAAAATACGATTCCGTACATGGTATTTTCCCTGCCCATGTCCAGCACACTGAGGATGGTTTCACTGTAGATGGACAATTGATTAAGGTAGTTTCCCACACAGATCCCGGAGATATTCCTTGGGGTGAATTAGGCGTGGATGTTGTTATTGAGTCCAGCGGAAAGTTCAATAATGGGCCGGCCTGTCAAAAGCACCTCAAAAATGGCGCGCGCAAAGTCGTTATTTCTGCTCCTGCCAAGGAGGAAGATGTTACCCTTGTCATGGGCGTAAATGAAGAACTATATGATCCCCAAAAACACCATATCATATCCAATGCATCCTGCACGACCAATTGTCTGGCTCCTGTAGCCAAGGTGATTCACGAGAATTTCGGAATCAAGCGGGGGTTAATGACCACTGTTCATTCTTACACCAACGACCAGCAAATTTTGGATCAATCCCATAAGGATTTACGCCGAGCCCGGGCAGCAGGACTTTCCATCATTCCTACCACTACAGGAGCGGCAAAGGCTGTAGCACTTGTTTTACCTGAACTTAACGGAAAGCTCAACGGTTTTGCTATGCGTGTCCCCACCCCCAATGTATCTGTTATTGATTTAGTGGCAGAAATTGAAAAAAGCACAACGATTGAAGAACTCAACGGAGTCTTACGCAACTCCAGCGAAAATAAGCTGAAGGGAATTCTAGATTACACCGAGCTTCCCCTAGTTTCAAGTGATTTTAATGGTAACTCCGCCTCATCCATCGTTGATGGCCTATCCACTATGGTTATGGAGGACAACCTTATTAAAGTAATCTCTTGGTATGATAATGAATGGGGTTATTCCTGCCGTGTAGCCGACCTTGTCGAATATGTCAGTCGTGAATTATAATCTCATCTGATAATGCGCAAAAAGAGCCAATTGGCTCTTTTTGTTATTTCCTCGGGGATTACTTCGCAAAGGATTTAAGTACTTCCTTCTGAGGTTCATCCTGTTCTTCCTGGATTAGTTCCTGCTCTTCCTGAACAAAAGATGAGGAATTCTCCCAATCCTCTTCCTCTAAGCGAAGGGGAAAAATGAGAATAAGTAAAGCTATTCCACCTATAGATAAGGCAGCGTATTGAAGAGAAATAAGAAAAAAGAGAATAGGAACCTGCTGAGCAGGAGTTCCCACTGCATAACTGTATTTTTTTAAAGACTTCCAATCCACGCCTGAACGCTCCCACAAAGGAAGCCCATAATAATCCACTGAATTCATTAATTTCTTACCACTTTCAGCATAGCGTGCTTGTGAGGAAAGGAAAACAAATCCTTTATCGGTATAAATTTTGTCCAGCTCTACAGGTTCGCCGGTAAAGGCTTCTTTGGTATAGGTTCGTTCAATACGAAGAATATCATCCGGGTGGATATTTACATTCCCTTTTTCCGTTATGATGGAATAGAGTTCACGATCTATGAGCTCAATATTGAGTACTTTTACATCCAGGTAATTTACTCCTATTGAAGTTAGAATCGTAAGGGTTAGGCAAAAAAGTATGACTAAGCTAGATAGACGTTCCCGTCCGAGCTTATTATCCTGTTCCATGAAGTAATACACTTCCTTTAATATATTTAAGATAGCCATTACAGGCTCAATTCTACACTAATTTCGGAGAAGGAACAAATTAGGGAGAGTTAAAAAACCTGCCAAAACGCCTTAGAATTGCCGTCACGTCTTCTGAGCGTAGATTAAAGGATTGATTCTGCTCCATTCTCGGTTTTGGTTCTGGTTTTGCCCCTGTCGTCTCCGGCGGGACGACGCAACGTACAAAGATTATAGCCAATATGGCCAAGATAAGAAATGGTAAAGCTCCTCTTAAGCCAGGAAAGCTCAATATCGGTACAAAGAAAAAAAGAGTTGGAGTGTACAATTCATCCGTATAATCTACAGATACAAAAATAGCTAAATATCCTGGACTACCGGGTGGTAGTTCTGTCGGGAAGGGAATAGGGTCGGTACCGTTTTGGGCGGTATCAAAATTGGAATCTTGATTGGATGTCGCCTGGGTTTGCCGAGAGCACAAATAGCGAATTAAATTCTGTAATTCCTCGATAGGTATCTGGAGTCTTTGTCCTCTAGCTATATCGAGAACGGTTAATTTTTCAAGGTGAAAAACATGTTTCGCCAAAAGCAATAGAATTTGAGAGCCTAATAAAATCCAAGGGGCTAAGAATAAACGACTATTAATAAGGGGTTGAAGAAATGTAAAGACGGGACTCCCTGGAACAGAACTGACGCGGGAAAGAAGTGAGAACCCCACATTAATAATCTGAGTGTCCTTATTTTGCGAATTATTGCTCTGGTTTGCAATTATATATTCATGGAGATTCATTATGCTCACCCTCTCCTTCTTTTAGCAATATATGGTAATGGTTTTTGTCCTGTTCTGAAAATTAAACTATCGGAGGGTGTTTTTCTCTGCGTCTAAACCTATTATGTCCCAATAGTGAAGAAATAGAAAAAAGAGGTACAATTTTTTTTGCACCTCAACGGTCTCAAAGATCAGCTGGATTGTTAAGCATCAAAAATAGGTATAATTGTATATTTTTATCGTCCTTAGAATTTTTCAATTAATGATATAATTATCTTTAATGATATATTTATCACTCTTGGTATAATTATCATTTTTGATATTGTTATTTATTTAGCTGCGTTGGGCGCTTTTACAGTGGAATCTACATTAAAGAAAAAGCTCGCCTCAGTGGCTTGGGTTATGCCACCTTCCGCATTGGGCTTAATTCTCAGGGTAATTTTATGTTGCCCGGCTGTTGCGCTTTTACCTGCTGCATCACCTAAGGCTTTAATATCACGGAAGGCTACTCTTGCCGTAGCACCGGGATCAAGAGATGGCAAGGTACCAATTTTGCTGACTTTTTGTGCGTTATCCCCTACTAATGAGACTTCCAGCTCAACAGGTATATTCGACATTTTTCCACCTGTCGTATTTTGAACCGTGGCAATGAGGTCAAATTTGTTAGCATTGATAACTTGACTGGATTTAATTGTAACTGTTCCATACGTTAAATCTTGAGTAAAAGAACTGGGTTCTACGGCAACTCCCAACATTTTTACTTCAGGGACGGGTCCATTCGCACTTGCTTGTGCCGTTTTCCAGAGGGTTACTCCAGCAATTCCAATCAAGCAGACTAAGAACGCACTTAAAATTAGGGTAAAGTATTTGCGATTAATCGCAATAATTTTGGCCATTTCAGGCACCTCCATTCGGATTCTTCTCTATGAAAAAGTATGCATGTCCTGAAGAAGACATGCATACTTTTTCAAACTTATTTACTGTTTTTTTCGTTCTTTTTCTCTATCTTGATATTGACGAAGCCTAATATCCTGTTCAACATTCATTCTAAAGATCCGGCAGGATTGAATGAGCCGCGAGGTGGTTCGTGCGCCTAAATACTCTTCCATCTCTTCCAAAGACAAATTGGAGGTTATAACCGTCGGCAATTGTTGGTTTAAGCGATAATTAATAATGGAATAAAGACGATTACGAGTCCAGTCAGTGTAGTTATGGGCACCTAGATCATCCAGAATGAGTATAGGAATTTCCCGAGCCGTATCCAAGAGATCCAGTTCACTCTCATCGGACTTATAGGTGGCACGCAGTTGATCCAAAAGATCCGGAACGACTAGAAAGAGGACTTGCTGTTCCTGTTCCATTAAAGCATTGGCAATGGCTGCCGCAAGAAAGGTCTTGCCTGCCCCGACCGGACCTATAAGGATCAAACCTAAGCCATGATAATCATTTTGAGAACGGGCGACAAACTCCCTTGATGCATTAAAGGCCGTTAAAGCGCCTTCAAGGTAACTCCGATCTTTGGGATTAACTTGGCTCAGATAATAGTCCTGTTTAAAGGTGTCAAAACGGCAATTAAGCAATCCACGTGCCATACGTGCATGGCGGAACAGATTCTCCATACGTTTTTGCCGCATACAAGTACAGGGACGCGCCGATTCCCCATCGAAAATTATCCCCCGATCTTCACAGAGGGGGCAATTCATAGTCGGCTTGAATAATTGGCCATTAGGTGGCAGCTCAGATTGCTCACGTTTATTTTTAAGTTCGTCGAGATAACTATCTTGCATAATATTCTTTATGGATTTCATTTCCTCACTCCCCCACTTCATTACTCAATAATAGAAAAAAGTTATGAAAGGTAAAAATCTTCATATTTACCTTGAGGTACTTTTCGAGTCGGCTGCTGTTGTGGAGTTTTTTTCCCTCGGGATTTCTCATGCTTTGATTGGAAATAGGCATCATCAGCCTCAACTTCATGTAAGGTTCTTAATCCTTTCTTTTCCCATTCTCTTAAAATGGAGTCAATATAGCGGAAATTTCGAATGCCCGCCATTACACCACGCTTAAAGGCTGCCAGGATGAGTTCTTCAGAAAACTTAGATGAGATCCAGGTCTCTATTACCTCGCATTCTATGGAGGTCAAAGGGCGGCCTAATTCTTGTTCGAATGTTTTTATGATTTGTCCGATGGGGCTTGAAGGGGATGGATTTCCCTGGTGCTCAAGACGCTCTTTCTCTAGATTTTGTTCGGCTTCATAACGCTTAACTTGCTCAATAGCCCATCGTTCTGATAATTCATCGATGAGACCTACAAAGCTGTAGGATAAGATAGATTTTTGCTCTACAGGGTCCCAGTGTTTTTCAAGGGAAAGATAATTGCGCGCCATTAAATGAGATATCATCTCCTCCACCCGAATGACATCAAGATTCATGCGCTGGGCTAAAAGCTGGGATGTGGGATAGGGGTTATTCTCGATTTCTCCCATAATTTGAATAATCAATAACGCCTCTATATGGCTGATATCAAGCTCTGAGTAATGATTTAGAAAATACTTAGGCACTCCTACCGTACCAGAAAAGAAAAGAGCTTGTACAAAGCTCCCATAAACATTTGACCTATACACGAAGTTCACTCCTTAAAGGGTTATTATAATGCATAAATACGAATTATAGAAAGTTCTTTATTATATTTGTTTTTTTTAGGGTAATAGATACTATGTCCGCGAAAAAATATCAGGTAATAAATACCAAAATTTACAGAAATAGAAGGACTCCTCTGACTCTTTGGCGTATATCTAATTATACAATTTTTAGGAGGTCGATATCAATATGGGGCAAAGGGAAGAACTTGTTCAGATCATCAATCAATCCGGCGCTCATCCTGCCTGGGGGTTAAAGCACTGCAATCGGGTCTATCTTCTAGCCAAAGAATTATCTCAGCATTTAGATCTCGATGATGACATACTCTTTTTTTCTGCCATGCTTCATGATACAGGAAGATATTCAGCCTATGCCTTACCCAATGTGGACCATTCCCTTCGTTCAAAAGGGGTTGCAGCCAATATACTACAACGGATGGCCTTTCCCAGCGATAAACTCCCCATCGTCCTGGAAGCTATAGAATATCACATGTATTATTCCGAGCCGGGCCGAAGTGATGAAGCCGTTTATCTAAGAGATTCGGATATATTGGACAACCTGGGCAATATCGGTATCACTCGTTTATTCAGTTTGATTGGACAAGACGAGCTGATCCGTACCCCTGAAGACGCATTGGAGCGGGCCAGAACATTCGCCGAAGCCCTACCCAATAAGGTCTATACGAAAACAGGGAAGCGATTGGCAGTAAAACGCCGTGAGGAAATCTTAAGATTCCTCTCAGGTATAAAGAAACAAACCGCTGAATTTGCGAATTTATAAATTGTTCATCCTGCTATTTCTTTTTCCTATTGTCCATATCATCAAGCCAACGGGAGATCGCATCGATAACACATAATGTATGCTCAAGATTATTCGACCGCTTTCCGTTATCCACCAGGACCTTTAAGCGATGTCGAAGTCGCTGCATTGCCTTATTAATCTGTGCTTGAGTAATCTTAGACTGACTGGATTTTCCTCTGCTTAAAGGAGGAAGCTGTGTCATATCCACTCTGGTCTTAGCTGTGGATTCTCTGGTTTCTGAGGACAGCTGGGCTTCCTCCTCGATGACTTTCAGCCAAGGTTTTGAGGGTGGATAGGGGATGATTTCCCTATCCTTGATTTCTAATGCTTCGCCCAGTTGAGGGATCCACGGGATTTTTCCAAACTTTTCTTGGATTTTTTGAGCAAAAGCTCTTTGGACATCAGGTTCACCGTGGACCAAGATGATGTTTTCGGCCTGTTCACCTAAGCAAGACAACCATTCCAAGAGCTGGGGCTGATCCGCATGGGCGGATAAACCCTCCATGCGACGGATATTTGCATGTACAGCCACCTTTTCCCCATGAATGGTCACTTCTTTGACTCCCTCGATAATTCTTCGTCCCAAAGTTCCCTGGGCTTGATAGCCTACAAATAAAACGGTGGCATTTTCCCGCCATAAATTATGCTTGAGATGATGCTTAATCCGTCCCGCATCAGCCATTCCGCTGGCTGCAATGATAATTGCACCGCCCTCAATAGAGTTTATCGCCATAGAATCCTCTGCAGATAAGCTATAATGGACATTGGGCATTAATAAGGGGTGCTCACCCCTTTGGATCATATCCAGAGTCTCTTGATCAAAATTCTGAGGATTTTCCTGAAAAATCTTTGTGGCTGCAATGGCTAATGGGCTGTCAACATAAATGGGCATTACCGGAATCTCGTTTTGGGTCTGCAATTTACGTATATAATACAAAAGGTCTTGAGTACGCTCGATAGCAAAGGCTGGAATGACAAGGTTACCTCCTGCCTGATGAGCTTCTCGAATGATTTCAGCCAAATGCTGGATGCGATTGCTCTTATTCTCATGTTGGCGATTTCCATAGGTTGTTTCAACAATGACAATATCCCCGCCGCAAATAATACTGGGATTCTCGATAAAAGGTTGTTCAGAATTCCCCACATCCCCGGAGAATACGAGAGTCTTATGAAGGCCCCCTTCTTTAACCGTCATTTGAACATAGGCCGAACCTAAGATATGGCCAGCATTATGAAAAGTAAAACTTATCTCGGGAGAAAGTTGGGTACTTTGATTGTATTCAACTGGTGTAAAGAATTTAATGGAATCCAGTGCGTCTTGGGCAGTATAAATGGGTGTTAATAAATTCTTGCTTGCTCGTGTTAACTTACGGTTTTTGCGCTCAACTTCCATCTCTTGAATATGACCGCTGTCCGGAAGCATGACCGAGCACAATTTAATTGTTTCTGGGGTAGCATAAATTTTTCCATGAAAACCATGCTTAATGAGCTTAGGAATCAAGCCTGAATGATCCGTATGGGCATGGGTTAATATAACGGCGTTAAGTTCTGCAGGGTTATAGGGGAAATCGCCATAATTCAGCTCTTTTAACGCTTTTGAGCCTTGAAAAAGTCCGCAATCAATCAGAACTCGATAATCTTCGGATTCAACCAGATAAGATGATCCGGTTACCACTTGAGCGGCACCAAAGAAATATATTTTCATGAAATCCTCCTATTTCAAAGCAATAATTAAACCCATTAAGTACAGAGCTAAAATTTCGTTTTTTTTTCCTTTTAACCCATCTCTTAATCCAGTTGAACCAGCTTAAGTCTTACTGCTTTAAGGGCAGCTTGGGTACGATCGTCCACCTCTAATTTGCGAAAAATACTTGACAGATGATTTTTGACTGTTTTTTCGCTGATAAACAAGGCATGTCCAATCTCGCGATTAGATGCTCCCTTAACGACATAGGTTAGGATTTGTAATTCCCTATCACTTAATCCACAGGTATCCCTGCTCTGGGACGGATGAACAAGTTGACCCAGTAATTTACCAGTCACTGCAGGAGAAAGAATCGGCTGACCTGCATAAACTTTGCGAATGGAATCGATCAAAGTCTTGGGATCCACATCTTTCAATAAGTAGCCGGCGACTCCTAATTGAAGAACTTGAAATACTTTTTCATCAGAATCATCTACAGTCAGGACAAGAATTCCAATCTTCTCATTCTCACGACGAATGACACGACAGGCTTCCAAGCCATTAACGCCGGGCATATTTAAGTCCATTAACAAAATATCAAAATCCAAGGTGCGTGTAATATTAATCGCACCTTGGCCATCCCCTACTTCGCAGACAACTTGGATTCCTTCTTCAAATTCAAGAATTCGTCTTAATCCCTCGCGAAGGAGTGGATGATCATCTGCTATAACTACTCTTATCATTCCCATCCCTCCTCATAATTCGGCATAATGATCTTCACTGTAGTTCCTTTTTTGGGAGATGACGAAAGAATCATTTGGCCATTGAACATCTCAATTCTCTCTTTCATCCCCACCAGCCCAAAATGATCGCCCGGATTGGAAAGTGCCTCCTCCACATCAAATCCGATCCCGCGATCAGTTATTTGAACTATAATTTGAGATTCCTCATACTCTATAAGGACCCTGGCCCAATCTGCATGGGCATGCTTCGCAATATTCGTCATTCCTTCTTGAAGCGAACGAAAAAGAGCTACCTCCACTGCAGGTAATAAGTGCTTTTCTTTACCGAAAATCTTAAAATCACAGGTTATGTGGTAGGTTTCTTGGAAATTCATTAAATACTTTTCGAGAGCAGAAATAAACCCGTGATTATCTAGAGCAATGGGGCGCAAGTCAAAGATAATGCGTCGAATATCACGCAAGTTTGAACGGACTAATCCTTTAAGGTCCGCTATTTCTGCTCGCACTCGATCTGGATCCAATGCGAGCAGTTTTTCAGCTATTTCTAATCGCAAAACAATATTGGCAAGATTTTGAGCCGGCCCATCATGGATCTCTCGGGCAACCCGTCGTCTCTCTTCATCTTGTGCACGAATAATCTTTTGGGCTATTTCTTGCATGTTCTCTGGATTATTATTTTGACTTAATTCGGAAATTCCACCATGTAAAAGATTAATAGCCATGGTTACTTGATTGAGTAAATTCTCGGCTCGTTCAATAGTCTTTTCCATCTGCTTTAGAGAACGTTCAATTTCATCCCGACGGGCACGCAATTGTATTTCTTTTGATTGCGTGAGTTGTAGTTGAACTTGGACATCTTTCGTTTTCGTATAGATGTCCATCATCTCTTTCTCAGAGTGATTGCCAAAATCTCTACTTACTTCCATTAAACGTTGGCGAAGCTGACGTTCTAATTTTTGATATTTATCCACCTCTGTTATGGTATGGGTAATTTCATCTTTGAGCTGTTCAAGCTCTTGAATAAGCCGCTGGGTTTCTGCATGTGTAGATTCTGCTATGTAAAAAATTTCTTCTTTACTTGTCTCAATAGCTTTTAAAGTATTGCTCATTATGAGACCCAATCGGTCTGTCACTCTCGTCCCTCTTTTCACCACTACCATTTGCTCTTTATAGTATTCGACATGATTTCTATAATCTCCTACTAATTTAAAGCAAAAGGGGTGCTGAAAATTCAATATTTTACCGTATTATGCGTCGAATTCCCCGTTCTAAACGTCGTGGATAAAGTAAATCCTCGTGACTGCAGGTAAAAACCTTATAACCTTGTTTTTTCATTTTTAAAGTAATCTCTTTTATAAGACTCTCATCCAAAGAAATCGAATCCTCAGGTATCACCTGAATTAATAAGGTATTCACCTTAGCCAAGAAGCTATATTCATCAACCGAGACATTCCATTGAATGAATGAGTCACCACAGAGAAATTTTAAGACTTGAGCAAGGGCTTTACCACCCTGGGGAATTTGCTGAGGTGTTGCTGCAGGTTTAGCTGTAGGTTTAGCCGCAGAATCAGCCACAACTTTATTATCTTTTCTTTTATTTGAATTAAAACGAAAAGGATCCCTTGAAAGAAGAACACTATTGCTCTTCTCCGATTCCTTTTCTTGTGGCATACCTGTCAAGACGCTTAGAGCTGGCACGGTCTCTTCAAGAAGCTCATCTTGTGTATCAGGATTAAGATTTTCGGATTGGGTATAGGCTAAGGTATATTCATCAATGACACTATGAGATTCCAATAAGAGTTGTTTTAAGGACTCATCTATAAGCTCATGAAGGGATTTAGAAATAGGATCTGATAGAGGTTCGTTCATTACTTCGTCGATTATATCGTCGACACCTTTATTTATCTGACTTGGACAAGGCTCATTGAGGCTTGAGTCAGTTTGAATGTCCTCAGATACTATTCTATCAGTAATTTCTTTCTCCTCATTACTCTCGGCGTAATCTGAGGCTTGAGTCAAATCCATCACAGGCGCTTCATCAAAGGACTCTATCGGGTCCATGGCTTGTGCTGAATCCATGGTTTTTAATAAATGCTCTCTTAATGAAAAGATAGAATCCAATTCCTTAGTTTGTACGCCTCCCCCATTGAGAGCTACTTTAGAACTAGGTGTAGCAATACCCTCCCCCTGATTCCCTAGGGTTCTTAAATTAGCAATCTGTTGAGGGAAATACTCAGGTTCCTGTGTTTCTATGTTTTGTAGTCCTGCATTAATCATATCGTTCATGAGCCGATAAAAATCAGGAAAATTATCTATAACTCGATGGTCCGGCAATCTTTGCTCTACTAATTGGCGAATCCCATCCATAAGTAGTTCTTTCGGTAAATCGAACATCTCCTGAAATGCCGCCGCAATTTTTTCAATGGCTTGCTTGCCTTGATAAAATTCCCCATCAGCTTCATTTCCTGATAACAGGTTCACAGTGAGTAATTTTTCAACAAATACATCGATCCATTCCCGGATTTCTTGATCATCTCTGAAAAAGGCTTCCAAGGCTGTCCACCTCCGCATACATCTTTTCCATGATAGCTATGCGGTTTGGTTTCAGAGTATGTCTATTTCTGTTCTGAAAATGGTTTGAAAGCGGGGTCTCCATGATTTTGCTTTCGGCGTTCACTTCATAAGCTGCGCGGAGCAATCTAATCGCTCAAGACCTCCGCTGCGTCGGGTTCCCGGCTAAATCGGCTCCTCGAAAGCACTGCTTTCGCACTTGTTCTCATAGCCGGTTGGAAACGTCCTGTTTCCAACCCGACTCCGCTGCAGTCTTTCGCGAAGATTGCTTACCTGCTCGCCTAAATCCGTTCACTGCCTTAAAGAAAAATCCTTGGGTTCTCTTTCGGGCTTAAGCAGTGCAGCTACGCGACCCCGAGTAGTTTTTCATCCTTCGCTGGCGCTGCAGCGGCGGCATGGCGGCTATCTTGAAAAAGACCCGCAAGCGTAGCTTTACGCACAAGAGCGAAGGATTTTCACTGTGTATAAGGCTGCTAAGGCTTCTGCTTCGCTTCACTCACCATAAGCCAAGCTTTCTTTAAGCGGAAGGGCGGCCGGGTCAACGAAGCTTTCTTAACGTAGCGAAGCCATGGTTAACATCAGGTATTACCCTGAGGTTTGGTGAAGCTGTTAAGAAAGCGAGTGACCAGCCCAGGAGCTATTGAGTGAGCGTTGTGCGTAAAGCTACACGCCCGGACAAGCTTTTTCATCCATCAATAATGCCGCCTAGTCTGCCTGAAAGCCCGATAGCCCGATAGCGCACACAAAGGAGAGCCCAGCTCACCCTAAAAGAGTGAGGGGCTCTCCCAAGCATGCCGCTGACGGCACCATTAACGAAGGAAAAGAGAACTTCCTTACCGCTGGCGGAAAACCTTCAAATAAGAATCAGCATAGATGCTCTTATTTAAGAGAATTTGACCGGTTGCAGCAACGTCAACCAAATCATCATCATTAGCATCCATAATCGCCGCATCGAGGCCGGCAGCCATAGCCATCGCTAAATAGGTGCGATTGATCAGATGGCGATCCGGGGATTTCTGTGACACGTTGGAAAGGCCCAGAACGGTTTTAGGGGCTGGATTGGATAGAGTTTTGACCATTCTGATGGCTTCCAAAACCTCAGGTGCGTGCTCTTGGGCAACATTACAAGGCAAGATCAGGGGGTCAATATAGAGTTCATCGGTAGGTAACCCGAATTCATCCGCTGCAGCCACCAATTCCATGGCAAAAGCAATGCGGTTTTCTGCATCTTTGGGAATCCCTACCTTATCCATGGTTAAACCAATTAACGCTGCATTATATTGAACCGCCATGGGGAAGACCCGTTCAATCTTGTCACGCTCGGCAGGAACTGAATTAATCATGCCAGGGCGTTTGAGAAACTTTAAACCGGCTTCAATAGCATCATAGTTAGTGGAATCCAGGCACAGAGGCAAATTGGAGACTTCTTGAATAACCTTAACCATCCACTCATAGGCTTCAGGACGCTCCTCTTTAGGAACTGCCGGACCGGAGTTAACGTCAAGGTAATGGGCTCCGCCTTCTTCCTGTTTCAATGCCCATTCTTGGAGGGGCTTGGCATCTTTATTCCGAAGAGCGTCTCCGATATCCTTAAACATTCCATTAATCCGTTCACCAATAATAATCAATTGATCCACGTCCTTTCATATTTAAGCGATAACCAGTATCGACTGGATATATCAACCATCCGATTAGGCGTTCATCTCCATGAGATCGGCTATATTCTGTTGGACAAGTTTAACGGCTTCAGGATTTCTCATTAAGAGAATACTGGCACCGGCTTGCAAAAGACCTGTCGCTGTTAAAACTTCCCAGAGAATTGCCCTGTCGTTCAGATCTCCCCAGCCTGGGAACTCTTCAGCAGAGGCATTGGCCTCTTTAGCACGGTTTGCTTCATAACCCACTGTACAAATCATCGGCATGGACAGCATCTTATCATTGGCTAAGGATCCTAACCGTGCCCGTTCCATGATCGAGTAAGCGTACTCAATACCATACCCCAGACCTCCGATCATCGGGTCAATCACGATACGGTTCAGGGGCAAGCCCATTTCTGAGATCAAGATATTCAGCTGCTTACAAATGTTAATGTCCAGTGGTGAACGGGCGATAAGATTATGCTTGTGCACCATGGCAGCTGCGGTAATGGATTTGTAATTATCTTGTTCAGCGATACCGATTAAAAGATTTTCACCTGAAGTAGCTTCTGCAACAGCAGCTAATACTTCATTATCCTTTTCCGGATCTTCGCACCCAATGACGATTAAGGGAACACCAACAGCGGCCAAGACATCTTTCACGACTTTAGCGCACTCTTCAGGGCTGCGATTTTCTCCCTCCGGATTAGCTCCGATCAGTTTGAGATAGATCATATCGGCATTGTATTCTTCAACGCATTTCTTTGCCCAAGCTACGGGATCATTGATGACATCACCAAAGTGACTCTTTACAACATCGTTCCATGCGGGTGGAACATCGGTGACTTCCATGGCAATGGCAGCGCGATTCTCCACCTTTCCTTCAAAATGAAGAAATGGGAGGGTGGAGTCTCCACCTACTTTAATAACAGAAGTGCGGGTGCCGCCTTCAGCAGCGGTTGCACCGATGACCACTTCTCCAACTTTACTTTGATATCTTTCTTTGACGAGGGCTACGGCCATTTGAACCTCTCTCCTCTCTAGTTTCATTTAAAGGCTTTTCTCATAATCTTTTCCACTGCTTGTACGGCAAGGGACTCATCCGGCAAAGTGTAGAGCGGACGCCCTTCCAAATCATGGGTTACGACCATAGGATCAAGGGGAATATCCCCAATCAATTGAAGACCAGTCTTATCAATTTCTTCAGACAAAGAATCCAGGCTTCCCTCTGTGGTTTTTGTCACCACCAAGTAGACCTCGTCCACTGCGGAACGCAGTCCTTTAATCAGTTCATGGACTCTTCCCGCAGAGCGAATTCCCCGTGCAGAAGAATCACTAATGACGAACATCATGTCGATACGGGGAATGGTTCTCCTGCTGATATGCTCAAGACCCGCCTCCGTATCCACTGTCACATAATCATAATTGTCCCCCAGTGTCTCGAGATACTTTCTGAGCAGGTCATTGGGATAGCAATAACAACCGGGACCCTGTGGCCCTCCCATAACCAGTAAATCAATATCTTGAGACTCAATAAGACTTTGTTGGAGTTTGTACTCCACAAAAACATCCTTGGGCATTCCTGTTGGAATGGCTTTGGGGTTTTTCGTATCTTCGAGAAGTTCGGAAATCGTTGCTGTGACCTCGAGACCAAGAGCTTCATTTAAGTTGGCATTGGGGTCTGCATCCACCGCTAGAATGGAGTTACTCTGCAATCCTTTGACCATTTGACGCAGTAAAAGAGCTGTAAAGGTTGTTTTACCCACTCCGCCCTTACCTGCAACTGCAACATATTTTGTCATGATTCTTCCCTCCAATGCTTCTTAAATTGTTCCTTCCACAGAAGGAAATAGAGATAAATCAGTATGGGGTAAGAACAAGGCCGATACAAACTCGTCCATAAAGGTCGTCCCGATGGACAGTTCAATATAAGTCATCTTGCGTGCAAGATCAGAGGCCTCATTCCAAGCCTTCTGTGAAAGTAAGGCAAGGCGTGCCCCTTTAACAGAAGAATTTCCTATGAACTCAAACTTTTCTTGAGGCAAGTCAGGAAGTAAGCCTATTTCTACCGAATCATGAACATTGAGGTAATTACCGAATCCACCACCAATAACGATTCGATCGATCATATCAATTTCCAAAGCTACCGCTTGGAGTAATGAACGAATCCCGGCATAGATCGCTCCTTTAGCCCGAATGAGATTCTTCACATCATTTTCGGAAATGACTACATCCTTGTCTCCCCCTGCTTGATGGGCCCATGCTAAAACAAACTCTTTATCATCCTCTGTGGCACGGATCCGAGCCGATTGAGAAGAGTGTTCCAATTGGAAATTCCCGGCACGATCAATAATTCCGGCCTTGCGCAGCTTGGCCAAGCAATCCACTAATCCTGAGCCACATATACCAACAGGCGCCATCTGTCCAACCACTTTCAGCTTGACATCAAGGGTTTCAGGATCAATGTCCACTCGTTCAATTGCACCAGGCATAGCTCTCATGCCAAAAAGAATTCCTCCTCCTTCAAAACATGGCCCGGCAGAGCATGCACAAGAAACAAGCCAATCCTTATTCCCAAGCACGATCTCTCCGTTAGTTCCGATATCGATAAACAAAATGATCTCGTCGGAGTTGGCCATATCTGTGGCTAGGGCACCGGAAACGATATCCCCTCCTACATAACTGGCCACCGAAGGATAGGTGTGAATAAGTGCATCGGGTAGAAGTCTAAGCCCTATTTCTTTTGCTAATACCTCAGGCGTTGCATTGACGGTGGGGATATAGGGTTCTAAGCGAATATAACGCGGATTGATGCCCAGGAAAAGCTGCGACATGGTCGTATTGCCTGCAATCACCGCACTGGCTATATCCTGGCCCGTAAGGCTTTGTCGCTTAAGCATCTCATCGATGAGTACATTGACAGTATCCACTACGGCCCTTTGAATTTCGGCCAGGCTCTCCTGACTCTCAACCGCATAGACAATTCTAGAAATGACATCATCCCCAAATTGGGCTTGCTTATTGTAGGATCCCTGCTTATCCACGATTTCGCCACTATCCAGGTTGACCAGGTAGACGACCACTGTTGTGGTACCCACATCGATTGCTAACCCATAGCATGGCCGGTCATTGGCAGGCTCCACATGGATCACCGTGTATCCTGACTCACAATCCGTTAAAGTAACGGATAGGTCCCAATGAGCTTGACGCAAAGTTTCTGGTAAGGTTTGCAATACAGATAAGGGAATCGTCAAAGGTTTATCGGATTGAAGTACTCGCTTTAACTCAATGGACAAACGGGCCCAGTCGCTGGCATTATCCGTTAGGGTGGGTTCAGCGCAACGGATGTTAACCTTGCGAGCAAGAGGATGATACCCATAAGAAGCTAACAAATCTTTACTGGTTTCGTTGAGCAGCGCTGAATTGGCATTCTCAAGGAGAACCTGATGTGCTTGCAGGCGCGATTCCGGTGGGACTTCAACGGTAAGGTCTCCTTCAACGAAAGTGTGGCAGCTTAAGCGTACTCCACGGCTCAATTGTTCCGGAGATAGATTTCCCGTTCTTTCACTCTTGGCTTCACCAGATATCACAGTAACTTTACAGGCACCGCAGGTACCTTTGCCACCACAACTGGATTTTATAAAAATACCTGCCTGAGTAGCTGCCTTGAGCAGGGAGGTTCCTTGTTCCACCTCAATCACTCGATTATCTGGCATAAATGTAACTTGAAATTTTCCCATGGTGTTCCTCCCCCCTCCTTGCCGTTGTATCTTTACATTGCCCGGGTAAAGGAAACAATACCGCTGGATTCACGAGGCCCAACGATGACTTTCCAGCCGGAAATTTCCTGTAATTTTCCAGAGATAACAGCTACATAGCCGGGAATAATCAAATTACGATGGTTTACTTTATCGGCTACACCGCTCTTCGCCAATACGTCGGCAATTTTTTCAGGCTCAAACTTGCCGGCTGCATAGGCTGTAAGTACAGACGTGCCATCAGTATCAACAGGAAGAATATAGCTGGGAATCTTGCTGGCTTCTACTTCTCCCTCAACGCTGTAATAAGTTAATGAGAAATTCGTGGTAATATAAATGGGGGAATTCTCATTGACTTCACCCACTGTATGCAAGACAGGCTCCACTTGAATGGGCTTTTGCGGGTCTGTATACAGATTCTGACGAAGTGCCATCAGAGGCAGAATATGCGCCTTAGCCGATGCCTTCAAGACAATGGCACTGGCATATTTGGCCACATAAGTTGAGGCTTCGGTAATCTCAGCTAAAGGCTCCGCTTTGCTGGTGAAAGCGATAACGGGATAGCCAAAGGGTCTGAATTTCTTTTTAATCGCCAGACGGCGGCAATGAGTCAGGCTGGCAAGAGTTTGGCTCGGTGTTCTGGCACCCGGATCCAGGACAAACTCTTTATATCCAAGCTTTTGAGCTTTTTCCACTAAGTCGGCCAAGGCATCTAAGCCTTCAGCCTTGATAATAACAGGAACATTATGTTCTTTAGCTAAGTTGACAACCGCCTCATAATTGGCTTCGGTAGCCGAGCCTATGAGGGGTTTGCGATCAGCAACTCCTGGCAAGGCCGCTTGAAGAGCATCCGCATTGTTACTTAAAAGAAGCAATGAACGCTCTGTTCCTGCAGCCACTTGAGCTACTGCTTTAGCAAATTGTTCCGGAGAGCCGGAGGCATCGACCACAGCTACTCCATCGATGGTGTAGTGAAGCCCCACCCGATCAAATTCCAAGCTCTTGATTTCATCAAGCTTAGCTTGAACTTCTTCAGCGGATAAAGTATCTGCAATCTCAATCAGCAATGTGGTAGGATGATAAAAAGTTTTATCATGACGGAAGAGAACCGTTTCATCTCCCATAACCGATCCGTTGCCGAATTTGATAGCCTTAATCGGTGGTGCCGATGCCGAATCCAAGGCTTCCCGAGCTTCGTCGGTGACATAAGGGCAAGCATCTAAGGATCCTTTACCGGAAGCCAATGCCATCGCAAAGGCGAGACAGGTAGGCGTACCGCACTCACCGCAGTTCTTTTTGGGGAGTTGTTTATAAATTTCTAAGCCTGTTAAAGCCATAACAGTGACCCCTTTCCAAAATAACTTTTTCTTACCGGAGACAGAGCAGGATGCTCTGTCTCCTATTTTTTATCTTATTACATTAATGGGTCTAGGCTGAAGCATGGGTGTCCATTTTCTTCGAGGAACGGAATGATCTCATCCACCGTCGTACCAACGGTCTCATCCGCAATCTTATCGATAAAGTCTTCACCTAAACCTTCTTCCACCGAACGGGCAACGAAGTCTTCACGTAAGAAGTCCTTCAGCTCTTTGGGCATCCAGACAATCCGCGCGATGCCGCCATCCGCCGGGATAAACTTCCTACTAATAAGATAGCTGCGTCCGATTCCCATAAACCCTGGTGTCTGCAAACCACCGCCAACCGTTCCGGCTAGTGTGGAGAAGGTCATGCCGCAAGGTGTCATGCCACTATGCTCACGGGTGGTGATCATCAAGCCATTGGCCTCGGGAACAATGGCCATAATCGCCTCGAAGCAACCGCAGGATGTCATGGGGCGATCCATCAAGGTATAAAGATTGACCTCTTCAAGGGTATTATTGGAAGAAGGCCGCAAATAGTCATTAACACTCTGCCACATTCCCTTGACTTCATCAATAGCCAAACCCTTAGGAATAGGCTGGTTCGGACCGGTTGGGGTAATTTCGAAGGCTGCTTTGGCATCAAGCCAGCTGACAGCACCGCAGAGACCAACCCGTTCCGGACTGACGATACAGACATGGTTGGGAGCAAAGGACTGACAGAGGAGGCAAGAATAGAATTCTTCCACATTCTCGTCGGTCAGGCTCTTCAAGCGAGCATCCCGTGCACGATAACGCTCCCGGGCCTTGACAAGATTTTCCTCGACGGCCTGTTGATCCGTATAGATGGTAACCTGTACCCGGTCGACAATAGCCGGGAATTCCTGCTTGAATTTAGCGAGCAGCAATTCGCCGATATGCTTCATTAGGAAGCCTTTGGCCCGAGCATCCTTGGAAATACGCACCCAGCAAAGATCACGCTGAGCGACGTGCCAGACTCCTTCACCATAGTTGGTAAAGTAGTGAATTCGGCGTTCCAGAACCCCTTCAAAGTCCTCCTGCATTTTACGGCCATAGATATCCACCTTAATTCCCAGCGGTAGCCGACTTCCTTCCGGTACCGTATCGATCTCCGGTCCAATAACGGTTACCTGACCGTCCACAACCTCATCGGCTCCAACCATGCTTACCAGCTCGAAGGCAGTGGTTCTGCCGCCGCCGAACTCCACATAGGTATCCCCTTTGCGGATGGTTTCCCCCTCAAAGGCAGGTCCGAAGTTGACCGGAATGGGAATCTCGATATTAGTCAGCTTAATTCCTCGTACTTCAAGTGCCAGAGGCACAATCTTTTCATAATCAGGCTCGGAGAGATACCAGTCGGGAATCTGCATCTCTTCGCCTAACTCCTGGTCCGTCAGAACAGGGAAGCCCATGAAAATAGCTCCCATTTCAGCGGCCACTTTTACATCGTCCAGTTCACCGAGGTGGAGTACGAAAGCCCGTACCCGGCGATGCTGATAATCACGATGCTGCTCCCTTTGTCCGGCAGGAATACCGCCGAAGGCCAATCCTGCCCGGAAGGCATAGTTCACGGCATGAATAACCTGAGTGAAATTTCCTAAGGGGAAAGCAATATAATCTTCACCGATCTTAACATTCTCTTCCAAAAGCTGCTCGATAATTTCATCGCACAGGAAGATCATGAAGCCTTTACCCATCAGGTTGTCGACAATTTTCTTCGCTGACGGGGAGTCTTTTGCACGGCCTAAAATAACAGCAACACCGGGGATGGTCCAGTCCACCATTTTGATCCCATGCTTACGCACAATGGGGTCACCCAGGAAGCCGGTCCAGGGGGCTACTTTGGGCTCATCGTTGCGCAGATAGTGAAGAATTTCAATCACTTCCGCTGCATAGAGAACGGATTCACCCCAAAGGCGGGCGTTCTCAAAGGTTAATTCTGTTTTGACCTGATTCCGCAGGCGGTTAAGAATAGGTACAAGCTCACCCAGTGTGGTCACCTTTTCTCCGGAGAGACAGGTAATAACCGGAAGGTGGTAAGCGGTGTCCGGATAGCCAACCGTCTGTTCGGGGCCATAGTCTTTAAGGGCACGATTCAAAAGAATCTCTGCATAACTCATGGCCGTAATCGTTCCATCGTAGGCTTTACGGAGTAATTTTTTGGGTTCTTTCGAGGGATCCTTGATCGCATCAGCGTAAATTTGCTCCATGGACATAATCACTTCCTCCTTTCCTTACCACCCTTGGGCAATGGCTGTATTGAATTTTTCAGCAGTTTGCTTATGAATTCTAAGTTTCCAGCTTCTATATTCAAGGGCATTTAAGAGTTTTTGTGCAGCAATCTTTTCATCCACTTCGAAGATGAAGTTGCCGCCAAAGACATCGTGAGCAATTTGGGTCGCAATTCCATAGATGAGATCGCTGCCTTCCAGATAAGGCATGGTGCCTACATGGGTAGGAATGCCCATAGAGACACAATATGAGCCGATAGCTACAGCCTTTTCATGCATTGCTTCGGGAGCAGATGCAGCAAAAGGAACCTTAGGTGTATCAACACCCAGTTCTTTGGCCATAAGCTGAAGTAAATCCATACCACGGCTATTATCCACACAAGATCCAATGTGGAATACCAAGGGTAATTTAGTGGCTAATTGGGGATTGGCTTCTTCGAGTTGTCTGATAAAGCTCTTCAGGCCTTCCCCGGCATATTGGTCCACAGCTTCCGAATTCATTAAGCCCATCTTGGCAAAGGCCCCGGCGGAGCAGCCTGTAGCTACAACAAAGACGTCATTCTTCACCAGTTCTTTAAGAATGGCAACATGGGACTCGTCCTGCTGACGCTTGAGGTTGTTACATCCGGCCATCTGAACAACACCCTTGATCTGTCCGCTCAGTATAGCATCCGTGAGGACTGAGAAGGGACGCTCAGGATTGATCTTGCCAAAAATATCGGTTAAGGCTTCAATGCTGAACCCGGCTACGAGAGAATTACGCTCACTGGAGAGAGAAATCTTTTTGGGATCTCTTCTCTTGTAAGCTTCAATAGCCGTTCTTACCAGCTTTTTAGCATCCTCCATCGCTGTCTCGGAATTAAAGGCTAAGTGCTGGGCACTCGGAATTTTCATAATGGCCTCGGTGGTGATGATTTTGGTGTGATAGCAATCCGCCAACTGTTGAACAGATGGGTAAATACATTGAATATCAACGACCATGGCATCGAGAACACCGGTCAAAATAGCCATTTCCTGAGAAGCGGATGATGTGGCCAGATAGACCCCCTCACGCATGAGCAGCTCATTACCGGTACAACAGATACCGACAATATTGACCCCTTCTGCTCCTACTTTTTGAGCTTCTGCCTTTAACTCACGGGCAGCCCCTACAACCATTTCAGAAAGGACGGGGTTATGGCCATGAACGGCGATATTGACCATTTTCTCATCGATAACTCCCAGGTTCGCTTCGGAAACAATGGGTTCAGGAATTCCAAACAAGACGTCACTGAGATTGGTGCCGATATATTCCCCTACTAAGTCGGAGAGGGCACCTTTTAATCCGCCGAAAATTATATTTACAGGGTCAGCATCAACCCCTTGAGCAGTTTGCGCCATAAGTTCCGTTACCGTACCGTCGATGGAACGGGGCATGATATTGGTATTTCTAAACTTGTTGCGGCGCTGCTCAATTAAGAAGGAGTCAAGGAATGCTGCCGGACGATCTTTATATCTGCCGAAATCTTCATAAGCTAATTCGGCTACGTCACCAAGAATCTCCATATCATCTCTGTTTAACGTCTCTATTCCCAGTTTTTCGGCCAGTTTATGAAGTTTTTCCGGGGACTTAATTTCATAGTCTTTAGTCTTTCCTTCGGCGAGCTCATGCGCCGTGTGAAGTACATGCCTTGCGTGCTCGGAGTGAGACGCTGCTCCTCCTGCAATCATGCGGACAAGATTTCTTGATACTATGGTATAGGCGGTTGCACCGCAAATACCTTTGCTCGCCGGTCCATCATCTGCTTTAACCCGGCAGGGTCCGGCAAGACAAATACGACAGCAAATTCCTTTGTACCCGAAGCCACATTGGGGCTGCTGGGCGACAAAGCGATCAAATACTGTCTCAAGTTTGTTTTCCTGCGCAACCTTCATCATCTCGATGGTCCCTGGGTCTGTCGTGCGCAATGGATTTTTGGGTTCCACCACACGGGGCGCGTTGGAAGGCCGTGAGGTGTGCGTCAAGTCCCGATATCTTGGCATTGTTTAACCTCCTCTTTTTGACCTATAGATTTTTCCACCATGCAATTGTGCTCTCCTATGCTTTATGTATCTCTCCTCTCTATTAATTTTCTATAGATAGATTCTAATTGGGAACCTGGAGCACCCTTTGGAAAAGAAGGAGCATCTGTATGGACAGACATATCAAGCAGCTCTTCACTAAAAGGAATCAAACCGAGTAACTCATCTTCCGTGAATTGTGCTTTGAGAAAATCTTCGTCTTTGGTGGAGCGGATTTTGTTGCCAATCACAGCTACTTTCGGGATCCCCAGTTCTTGAGCAAGCTTCTGAATGACTCGAACAGTATGAGCACTTACCGTACTGGCTTCCGTTACGATGACTAAGACATCAACTCCTTGGGCAGTTCCTCGTGTAAGCTGTTCGATGCCGGCACCCATATCTAAAATGACGGTATCCTGTTCAGAAAGAATCAAGGAATTGACCAAAGCATGCAAAAAGCTGTTCTCCTTGCAATAGCAGGCTGTACCTCCCCCTTTGACATTACCCATACGAAAAAATCGTATAGCACCCACTTGCACGGAGTAATCATCCAAAATATCATCCACCTGGGGATTCAAGGGATAAAAGGCACCGCTTCCGCCCATGCGTTGTTCGATGAGTTCTTTCATATCAACGATGGGACGTAACTGGTTCAAAACATCCTCCGAGATACCTAGAACTGTTCCTAAGCTTGCATCCGGATCAGCATCGACTGCCAGGACTCTCATTCCCCGTTCAGATAAGTAATAAGCCAAATTAGCTGCAAATGTCGTCTTGCCGACTCCACCTTTACCTGAAACTGCAATTTTCATCGACTTCATCTCCTATTTCATCTCAAACTGTGTATAATTTCACAATAATTTTTTCTTCTACATATTCACACTATATGATCATTGTCGATTTTCTTATGACAAAACAATGTATAGTGTATTCTTCATAATTTACTGAATTCCTTCAAAAATTCAGAAAATTTTATTAAATGAACTAGTTATTTTTTTACCAAATAGTTTTAAATTGTGAAATAAAGTTTTAATTATAGTATTCCCTATATTTCCAGTAACTCCTTCTAAAATATGAGTACAATTAAAATTTAAATCTTCAGAATAATGCACAAAAAGCCTCAGCCCCGTATGACAGGGTTGAGACTTTTTATCTGTCCACTAAAGTTAAGAATCAAGACAATGAATCAAGGATTTTCCGATGGCCCCCGTTGCTGCTCCGGTTCTAAAATATTAGTTACCCATTCAATATCATCTAAAGATGTCAAAAGCATATCTTCATCGGAAAAATCGCCAAGTTGTGCAGATTCAAGGGGTTCACCAGGTCTTAGTGTCGGATATTGAACCTTGAAAAACAATCGGCGTGGGATTTTAAACATGGGCTAACACCTCCACAAAAGGCTCTGCCTCTATCATCCCACTATTTATCTTGCCTATACTTCACTTAAAGTATTAAAAATATACTGTCAATTCCTTCTCGGACTAAATAACTTCATCCTTTACTGTCAATGAGGCCAGGGATGGAAAGCAAGGCCAAGTGCCCCCGGACCCACGTGAGTAGCGATGACAGGACCCGCCTCGAAAATTCGAATATCCTGACCCTGGTATTTTTGCGAGAGTTCCTCAGCTATACTGATCGCTTCAGTCTCAGCTCCAACATGAATCACCGCGATCCGATGGGGCTTATTAGAGGATAAGGCTCGTTCAAGCTCTTTATAGGTTCTTTGCAATGCTCGATTTTTTGAGCGCACTTTTTCAAAAACATCAATAATCCCTTCACTGTTAAAGTAGAGAATAGGCTTAATTTGGAGCAAAGTTCCGAAAAGAGCCGAAGCTCCACCAATTCTCCCGCCCCGGTGAAGAAATTCTAATGTGTCGACGATGAAATAAAGTTCGCATAATGGTCGTAATGTGTCCAGCTTTCCCAAAATCTCTTGAGCATTAAACCCTTCCCTTGCCCAATCTGCAGCTGCCCAGGTCAATAAACCTAAGCCTAAAGCTGAAGAACCCGAATCAAAAATGTGGATATTGGCATTTTCCAACAAATCCTTTGCCATGACGGCTGAGGCATAAGTGCCGCTGATCTTTTGAGATAGATGAATACTTATAATTTCGTCATAGCCTTCAGACAACACCGATTTATAAGTTTCCAGGAAAGCACCTACCGCAGGTTGTGAAGTGGTTGAGGAACCGGATATTTTCTCTAGCTTTCCAAAGAATGACCTATTGGTTAAGTCGATTTCTTGAAAAGTTTCGTCGCCAATATTCACATTCAATGTGACAACACGAATATCATATTCCTTAATAATATCACTGGTTAAATATCCCGTAGAATCCATAATTATTGCGGTTTTTTTCAATTTTTCTCCCCCGCTCTTTTATCTGTTTCATTTCGGAAACTCATCTTTATTTTCCAATATACAAATTTAAGTATATCGGAAAACGGACATCCTATCAACTCAAGCATAGATCAAAATAGTGACATGAATACTTAGCATCTTGGTTAAAAGCCTCTGACTCGTCCCTATTCTATAGTATAATATGAAAAAAACCTTGATAGCTTGACAGCTTGTGAGCATTTTGTTATATTATAAAATGTTCGATAAAACGGGGTATAGCGCAGTTTGGTAGCGCGCCTGCTTCGGGAGCAGGAGGCCGTGGGTTCAAGTCCCGCTACCCCGACCATTGAATAGAGCTTAGAGCGTGTACTATCCCTCATAGGATTAGGACACGCTTTTTTTAGAAATAATTATCATAATAGATTATCCCATCAATGTCACTTGGAGGCTAAACTATGTTGCAGGGAAAAAAGACCTTTCTCCGTCCACTTGAGCCCGATGATATCCCTATTTATCATAAATGGTATAATGACCAAAACGTTAATTATTGGGCAAACGCCGCCTGGCCTTTAAGCACAATGCTTAGTGAAGAAGACATCGAAGAACGCTTTTTTACTCCGAATAAAGATTGCGGCCGCTATATCATTCTCAATGAAGAGCAAGAACCCATCGGGACTATAGGCTATCGGGAGGTTAACATTCCAGCCCGCTCAGCAGTCCTGTTCATAATCATTGGAGAACGTGACTATTGGAGTCGGGGCTATGGTACGGACGCTTTAAAGGTGCTTATAAACTATCTTTTTTATCAATGGAATTTTCATCGCTTGAGTCTTGATTTATGGGACGGAAATCTGCGTGCTTTGAAGGCTTATGAGAAACTCGGTTTTAAGGTTGAGGGAAGGTTAAGAGAAGCACGATTTGTATTAGGTGAGTATCACGATGCCATCCTCATGGGGTTGCTGCGGGATGAATATGTACAGCACCATCCACCTCACCCCCCTGAAACGGTCTAAATTTCCTCTGGGGGTTGAATTCATTAATAACTTGGAGTATTATAGATTCAGTAATTGAATACCTCTGGGGATTGGTGAAACTCCATACCGGCGGTCAAGCCCGCGAGCCACTATGGCAGATCTGGTGTAATTCCAGAGCCGACAGTAAAGTCTGGATGAGAAGAGGAAATTTAAGTGCTTATTGCGCTTTTTATTTGCTGTGATTTTCGATGCCCCAGAGGATGAACTCTGGGGTTTTTTCATATGGTTTTATGGCAAAACTAAACAAAACCAACTCAAGGATGAGAAACGGTGGCGATCACATGGAACTAGATAATCATTACATGTCTCGGGCTCTGGAATTAGCAGCCCTGGCCATGGGGAGGACCAGTCCTAATCCCCTCGTCGGATGTGTCATCGTTAAAGATGGTGCTATCGTAGGAGAAGGGTATCATCAAAAAGCCGGCACTCCCCATGCAGAAGTCCACGCTCTAAAAGCAGCCGGGAAACATGCCCAAGGAGCCACGGCATATGTCACTTTAGAGCCTTGTTCTCATTTCGGGAAAACCCCTCCCTGTGCCGACGCACTGATTAAGGCCGGAATAGAACGGGTAGTAGTATCTATGGTGGATCCTAATCCCTTAGTAGGTGGGCAAGGGGTCGCCCGTTTGCGGGAAGCCGGTATCCAGGTTGATGTCGGACTTAAAGAAAAGGAAGCCAAGTCTTTAAACAAGGGCTTTCTTAAAGAAATTCAAACCGGACTGCCTTTTCTCCTCTACAAATCGGCTTTAACGCTTGATGGCAAAATAGCAACGGAATCAGGGGACTCAAAATGGATCACCAATGAAGCATCCCGTGCTTATGTCCACCAGTTGCGCAATCGGTTCGATGTGATTATGGTGGGCAGTGAAACCGTGCTGCATGATGATCCTGCTTTGAATTGCCGGGTTGATGAAGGCCGTGACCCGGTACGCTTGATAGTGGATGGAGAATTGAAAATTCCTCTTCAATCTGCAGTACTTACTTCCTCCTGCTCGGCACCTTGTATTATCGCAACCAGTGCCTCTGCCCCGCTGGATAAACTGAATGCATTGCAAAGTATAGAGAATGTAGAGGTTTGGAAATATGACTCACCCCGTTATGTCCCTTTAAGGCACCTGCTCGGGGATTTAGTGAAACGAGGTTGGAACTCTGTGTTGCTAGAGGGCGGTGGTGGGCTGGCGGGCTCCCTTCTCCACGACCAACTTATCGATGAAGTAGAGTTTATCTATGCACCAAAGCTCATAGGAGGCAAGGGTCCTTCCCCTCTGACCGGATTGAATCTTCCTTTGATGACACAGGCTATTCCTTTAGAATTCTTAGAGATCAATGGAGGAACCGGAGATCTTCGGGTTCGAGCTAAGGTAAATTATTCAGATTAAGAAGTTAAGAGAGGTGAGTCAACATGTTTACTGGTATCATCGAGGAATTAGGTAAGGTAACCGATCTAAAGATTCTTCCCGATTCCGCTCAGTTAACCCTGGAAGGCACTAAAGTCCTCCAAGGAACCCAAATCGGGGATAGTATCGCCGTTAACGGGATATGTCTCACTGTGGTGAAGATGCAGGGAAATTTATTTACCGTGGACGTCATGGCTGAAACTTTAAATAAGACCAATCTTAAAGAATGCAGTCGAGGAACACGGGTAAACTTAGAACGAGCCCTTCAGCTTTCCACTCGCTTGGGCGGCCATCTGGTGAGCGGTCATGTGGACGGAATTGGCACCATTCAAAAGATTACCCCGGTGGGAATCGCTCGGGTCTTTGAAATCAAAGCTTCCTCTGAACTCTTAAACTATGTTTTACCCAAAGGCTCTATTGCCATTGATGGAATTTCACTTACCGTAGTGGATGTTCTTCCTCAAGCTTTTACCGTATCCCTAATCCCCCATACTCGCCAGGAAACCACTCTAGGCTTTAAGGGTGTGGGAGACATGGTTAACCTCGAGACCGACATTATCGGAAAATATGTGGCACGATTCATGGAGAAAAAAGAAGCCCCTAAAAAAGATTTATCTATGAGTTTCTTATCCGAAAACGGATTCATCTAGTTTAGAGTTTGTGGAGGAGTGATTAAAATGAAATTTCAATTTAACACCATTGAAGAAGCCATCGCAGACATTCGCGAAGGTAAAATGATTGTCGTCGTTGATGACGAAGAGCGGGAAAACGAAGGAGATCTGCTGATGGCTGCAGAGAAAGCAACTCCTGAGGCTATCAATTTTATGGCCACCTATGGCCGCGGCTTAATCTGCGTCCCCATGATATCAGAACGCATTCAAGCCTTGAACCTTGATCCCATGGTGACCCACAATACGGATCCCCATGGAACCGCCTTTACCGTGAGTGTGGATGGATACAATACCACAACGGGAATCTCCGCTTTTGAACGGGCAGATACTGTAAAAGTCTTGCTGGACCCGCAGAGCCGCCCTGAAGACCTCCGCCGCCCAGGACATATCTTCCCTCTTAAGGCCCGGGAAGGAGGAGTTCTTGTTCGTGCAGGACATACAGAAGGTGCTGTGGATCTTGCTCGATTAGCAGGTTTTCAACCGGCAGGTGTCATTTGCGAGATCTTAAAAGACGATGGAACGATGGCCCGTGTTCCCGATCTTATGGAATTCGTTAAAAAACACGATCTCAAAATCGTTACCATCAAAGAGCTCATTCATTTCCGGCGCCAAAAAGAAAAATTGGTCGAACGCATTGTCGGTATTCAACTCCCCACAGATTTTGGGGACTTCAAAGCAGTGGGTTACCGGAGTTTATTGGATGGACAGGAACATGTGGCTTTGGTTAAAGGAGATGTGGACGATGGTGAACCGGTACTGGTACGGGTTCACTCAGAATGCTTGACCGGAGATGTTTTCCATTCCCGTCGCTGTGACTGTGGCGATCAGCTGGCCGCAGCTCTGGAAAGTATCCAAAAAGAAGGCCGAGGGGTATTGCTCTATATGCGCCAAGAAGGCCGTGGAATTGGGTTGCTCAATAAAATGAGAGCCTACAAACTGCAAGAAGAAGGAAAAGATACTGTCGAGGCCAATCTTGCTTTAGGTTTCCCTGCAGACCTTAGGGATTACGGAGTAGGTGCTCAAATTCTTGTCGACTTAGGCATTCGCAAGGTACGACTGATGACCAATAATCCCCGGAAGATCGTCGGATTGGAAGGCTATGGTCTGGAGATTCAAGAGCGTGTCCCTATGGAAATGCCTGTTAAGCCCGAGAACGAGTATTATATGCATACTAAGAAAACTAAAATGGGGCACTATCTATCCAGCGTTCGTTAATATTCAATATATCAATTCATGATTTTAGAAAGGATGAAAAACTATGATGACTTATGAAGGTAAACTGATTGCTGAAGGATTAAAATTTGGTATTGTCGCTGCTCGTTTCAACGAATTTATTACGAATAAGCTGGTAGGAGGAGCCCTTGACGCTCTGCGCCGCCATGGTGTCGCTGAAAGCGATATTGAAATCGCCTGGGTTCCCGGAGCCTTTGAAATTCCTTTAGTTGCTCAAAAAATGGCCGAAACCCAAAAATATGATGCCGTTATCTGCTTAGGAGCCGTTATTCGCGGAGCTACACCCCATTTTGACTTTGTCAGTGCCGAAGTGAGCAAAGGTGTCGCCCATGTCGGTTTAGAAACCAAGCTTCCTGTTATTTTCGGTGTATTAACCACAGATACCATTGAACAAGCCATTGAACGGGCCGGAACAAAAGCCGGTAATAAAGGCTTTGATTCTGCAATCACCGCTATCGAAACGGTCAATCTGTTAAAAATGATTCAGTAATAGTCTTTGATAATTAGATAAAATTGGGTAGTTATCCAAAACATGTGCCTTGTCAAAGAACTATTATTTTCTTAGACTAAAGACTGAGTCTATATCTTTGATAAGGAGATGAGCGCATGGCTTCACATGGCACTCTTTTGACAGACATCGATGCGCAACTTGAAGCAGCGCGCTCTGGTAATCAGGATTCATTGAATTGGCTTATTGAATACTATGAACCCGAAATCCGCAAAATCGCCTACAAGTATTTTCTCCATCGGGCCGAGTATGACGACTTGCTTCAAGAAGGCCGGATTGCCATATACAAAGCAATCGTATCCTATAATCCCACCTCGGAGATTCCTTTCCTTCACTTTCTCCGCATGGTTATTAAGAGAAAGCTCATTGATAGTTTACGTGCTCATAATAGACAAAAACATCTCAATCTCAATGAAGCTTATTCATTGAATAATGTATTGGCTGATGATAAGGCGGATTGCTTTATAAACTTTGTGACGACCCATGATGATCCTGAAAAAAAGGTTATTGCTCTAGATGAAACCCGTGTTTTTTTACAGGAACTCATGAATGGGTTCTCTGATTTAGAGCTCAAAGTTTTTCGCTATCATTACCTTATAGGAATGAAACAGCGAGAAATCACTCAACATCTTGGTGTAAGCTCAAAGTCTCTGGATAATGCCATTCAAAGAATACGGCGTAAAGTAATGGCCTATCGCGACCGTGAAGTAGCCGGATAATTAAGAAGAGGAAAAGGGAGTATCACTGACTACAAAAAGTAGTTTGGTGACACTCCCTTTTCAGTTTTGTTGCTAATGTCCGCTTTCATTATCAAGGTCTGGGACATCATCCGCAGCATTCCTCGCGCTCTCGGCACTTAATATCTCCTTGGCTTGCTTAGCCCGTTCCTCAGGAACATAGATCTCGACCCCATTGATCAAGCCATATGTCACTTTGAGGTTTCCCGCCCCTGGGTAAGCCTTTTGAGCAAGAATTCCCTCTTGCTCAAGGAGGCCGATGATAATGTCCGCCTCAACTTCTGTCGTGACATTGGTCAGAAAAACCCACCTTTTCATTCTTTCTTAACTTCCTTCTTATCTCCTTTTTTGGGAGAGAATCCTCTGTTAATCAAGATAACGACGATCAGTAAACCTGTGATGATTAAACGAACGTTCGGTTCAAGTCGCCCGGAAAAGAAGATAAAAATCATGGCTATAGCAAATATAATGAGATCTGTTTTTGAATGTTTCATGCGACACTTCCTCTTGCAATAATATCCTGCCATTTTGTGCTGTACCCTAGTTGAACATTCACAAAATTATTCCAACTCTAGTTTATAGTGTTCTTTGGCAGGATGCAAGCTGCTATTCCGACCTTTCAAACAGAAGCTCGCCTTGAGGATCAAGCTTGACCACGACATGATCTCCTTCATGTATGACTCCCTGAAGAATTTTCATGGCCAAAGGATTTTGGAGATTCTGCTGGATGACCCTTTTCAGGGGTCTCGCTCCATAGACCGGGTCATACCCCTGTTGAATGATCTTATTTAATGCTGCATCGGAAAGCCCCAAGGTAATCTTGCGAGGAGCCAGATAGTCGCGCAACCTGTTTATCTGAATTTGAACGATTGAACCAATATGCTCCTGACCAAGAGGATGAAAGACAATAATTTCATCCAAACGATTTAAAAATTCCGGTCGAAAATAAACTTTGAGTTCCTCTGTGACCCGGGAACGCAGAGCTTCTTGTGAAGCCCCCGAGGCAGTCAATTCTTGAATCAAAGGACTGGCGATATTACTGGTAAGAATGACCACTGTATTCTTAAAATTAACCACTCGTCCTTGTCCATCGGTTAAGCGACCGTCATCGAGAAGCTGAAGCAAAACATTAAAGACGTCCCCATGAGCTTTTTCCACTTCATCAAAGAGCACCACACTATAAGGTTTACGCCTCACTGCTTCAGTCAACTGGCCACCCTCTTCATAGCCTACATACCCTGGAGGAGCACCGATCAGGCGAGAAACGGTGTGCTTTTCCATATATTCCGACATGTCGATTCGAACTATCCCTTGTTCATCATCAAAGAGAAATTCAGCCAGAGCCTTAGCCAACTCCGTCTTTCCTACCCCTGTGGGACCAAGGAACAAGAAAGAACCTAAGGGCCGGTTGGGGTCTTGCAGGCCTGCTCTCGATCTGCGCACAGCATCGGCTACTGCCTTCACAGCCTCTTCTTGTCCTATCACCCGTTGATGGATACGCTCTTCCATATGAACTAGTTTTTCCATTTCACTTTCCAAAAGTCTGGCAACAGGAACTTGAGTCCATTTAGCCACCACTTCAGCAATGTCCTCTTCCCCTACTTCTTGCTTGAGCAAAGTATTCTTACGATTACGAAGCTGCTCTTCTAAAGCATTGAGATCCTTCTCCAGCTTTGGCAATACTCCATATTGAAGCTCAGCCGCTTTGTTATAATCAAAAGCTTGCTGTGCTTGTTCCATTTTAAGACGGGTCTGATCAATGTTTTCCTTTAGTGAATTGATTGTTGCCAGAACTTCTCTTTCACCTTGGAGCTGAGCTTCCAGGGCACTACGTTCTTCTTTATGGTTAGCCAGGTCCTCTTCGATTTTTTCAAGACGTTCCTTACTGCCCTCGTCTTTTTCCTTCTTTAAGGCCTCTCGTTCAATTTCCAGTTGCAGAATTCTGCGTTTGATTTGATCCAGTTCATAGGGGTCACTGGTGATTTCCATACGCATGCGGGCAGCTGCTTCATCGATAAGGTCGATGGCTTTATCCGGCAGGAAACGATCGCTGATATAGCGATCAGAAAGAACTGCCGCTGCGATAATGGCTCCATCGGTAATTCGCACTCCATGATGAGTTTCATAGCGTTCTTTGAGCCCCCGCAATATGGAGATAGTATCCTCAACACTGGGAGCCCCTACCATAACCGGTTGAAAACGCCGTTCGAGGGCGGCATCCTTTTCAATAAATTTGCGATATTCATCCAATGTTGTGGCGCCTACCATATGAAGCTCACCCCGGGCAAGCATGGGTTTGAGCATATTACCCGCATCCATTGCCCCTTCCGCAGCCCCTGCTCCTACCACCGTATGCAGTTCATCGATAAAGAGAATAATATCCTCTCGTTCCTGAACTTCCTTAAGAACGGCTTTAAGTCGTTCCTCAAATTCTCCCCGGTATTTCGCTCCGGCAATCAATGACCCCATATCCAGAGCAATGATCTTCTTATCTTTCACCGATTCAGGAACATCACCACGGACGATCCGTTGAGCCAAGCCTTCGACAATGGCAGTTTTTCCAACACCGGGCTCCCCGATGAGAACGGGGTTGTTTTTGGTCTTGCGGGAGAGAATTTGGATGACGCGGCGAATTTCCTCATCACGGCCTATTACCGGATCCAATTTTCCCCGGCGTGCTTGTTCCACGAGATTGCGTCCATATTGTTCAAGGGCGCGATAGGTGCCTTCCGGTGTCTGGCTCGTAACCCGTTGGGTCCCTCTAACCTCGCGCAGAGCCTGAAGGAGTTTCTCGCGATTTAAACCTTCTTGTTTAAGAACTTTTTCCGCTGCTCCTCCAGCTTGACTGAGAATCGCCAGCAAAAGATGTTCGGTACTTACATATTCATCCTTGAAGATCTCCATTTCATCGTGAGCCGAGACCAATACAGTCCGCAGACGGGAGGAAATGGTCAATTGAACATTGGACCCCATCATGCGTGGGAAACGATTAATCTCTTGGCGCACTTTTTGAGCTAAAGCCCCCACTGGAATATTTAGCTTTGTTAAAACTTGAGGAACGACACCCTCTCCTTGTTCCAGAAGAGATAAGAGCAAATGCTCAGGCTCCACTTGACTATTGCCATTGCGCTCCGCCATAGTTTGAGCTTGAATAATGGCTTCCTGAGATTTTTGGGTAAAGCGGTTTGTATCAAAAGACATGGCAATCCCTCCTTGATCAATGCCTAAACTAGCTTTGGTAAAATTTTATAATTCTATTATAAATCCCTTTACTAATAAAGGTCAATATTGGTCAGAGAAAATTTGATTATTTTTGACCTTCTTTCTATCCTGAAAAAACCCCGAAAGTTCAATCTCCAGGATTTTGGCTTTCGGCGTTCACTCTATAAGCTGCGCGGAGCAATCTAATCGCTCAAGACCTCCGCTCCGTCGGGACTCCGCCCAAATCGCTCCTCGAAAGCACTGCTTTCGCACTTGTTCTCAATGGGCGGTTGGAAACGTCCTGTTTCCAACCCGACTCCGCTGCTGTCTTTTCGCGAAGATTGCTTTCCTGCTCGCTTAAATCCGTTCCCTGCCGGAAATCAAAATCCTTGGGCTGTCTTTCGGGCTTAAGCAGAAAGCTACCTGACTCGAGCCGCTTTTCATCCATCTGCCGATACTCCCTCGACCACAAAGGTGATCATACCAGCACAGCTTAGCACCATGAACACCCGCCCAAAACAAAACCCCCAGGCTCGGCACCTGAGGGTAAACGCGCAGCTACTCCATAAGCTGTCCATTTCTATAGATGAGGCTCTTATCTGCAAACTCAATGACAAGAGTGCTTTTGAAGTTATCAATTTCATGCCAATATTCCGGAACACCTACGGCAACTAAACGGTCAGCAGAGGTAAATATATTCCGGAGAAATGTTGTGCGAAAAATTCTATAATGATGTGTTGAATGGCTTTTTTCACTAAAATCTTGAGGCGACACTTCAACCATTTCAATATTGTATCCCATAATATTTACTTGAAAAGATTTAAGGCCTCCCTGCATAGTCACTTCTTCTGTCCAGATCTGTGTTTCTGAATAGTTTACCGGAAGTTCAAGGTGATATAGAAAAAGACCTGATATAAATAAAACGGTTACAATGACAGTAGTTATGATAGAAACCCAAAGCTTTTTACGGTTCCACTTCTTTTTGATGTTCTTAAAAGCCCTTGTATCATTATCTATCGCTAATTCTATTGGGGCCTGCAGTATTTTCAATTCATCTTTGCAACTTTCGCATTCTGACAAGTGTTTCTCAACAAAGTTTCTCGTATCAGCACTTACCACATTTTCGATATAAAGCGGTAATATATCTCTGATAACATTACAATTAATTTTAAGGCTTATGGAAGAAATTGGGCATGCAAAACGAAAATGCCATCTCCACTCAAAAAAACTGATGGAGAAGGCATTTCCAGGCGAAGCAATCTGTATTTCGGTCTTAACTCAAGGTGCACTAATCTTCGATGAGCTCAAGCAAATCCTTTTTAACACGTTCTAAGGTGTTGGGGAGCTGTTCCGGATCAGATTCTCTAATATTGAAGTAAAATTTAATTTTAGGCTCTGTTCCTGAAGGACGGGCCATGACAAACCCCCCGCCCTGGAAAGAATAGCGGATGACATTGGATTGGGGAAGAGAAAGAGTATAACTATGGAGGGGGGAAATCATCCTTCTTCCTTTCCTCAACTCATAATCGTCAATGCATTCGATGGGAATACCCCCGAAGAACTTTACATCGGTCTCACGGAGTTTAGCCATCATCTTCACCATTTTCTCCCTACCTTCTTTGCCTTCCAAGGTAATGGAGATCTGATCATCAATAAAATAACCATACTTCTCATAGATATCCTCTAAGACTTGCAGTAATGAACGGCCTTCTACTTCCTGATAGTAAAGAGCCGCTTCCGCAAGTAAGAGAGAAGCGATCACTGCGTCCTTATCTCGTACAAAATGTCCGGCTAAATACCCATAACTCTCTTCAAAACCGAATTGAAAATCTCCATTTCCTTGGGCTTCCATTTCCTGCTCTTTCTCGGCAATGAATTTAAACCCGGTGAGAACATTTTCAATTTGAACTCCTAAATCCTTGACCATGAGATCGGCAAGATCCGTAGAGGCAATCGTTTTAATGACGACGGCATTATCAGGTAAAATACCAAGTTTCTTCTTTTGGCTGAGAAGATAATAGCTCAAAAGGGTTCCTACTTGATTCCCCGTGAGCTGCTGATAATCCCCTTGAGGTGTTCGAAATGCCATTCCCAGACGGTCTGCATCGGGGTCTGTAGCGATTAACATATGGGCATTTACAGCTTCACCATATTTTTTAGCCAAATCAAAAGTGGTGGGAATTTCAGGATTAGGATAAGGAACCGTTGTAAATTCCGGATCCGGCTCCTCTTGTTCGGGAACAGTAAATACAGAATAGCCCATGTCGGTTAAGATTCTTCTCACCAACATATTCCCTGCTCCATGCAAAGGAGTATAGACAACGGATAGATTGCTTCCCTTTGTCCGGGAAAGTTCCGGATATAAAGCCAATTCTTTGACCTTGCTCAAATAAACTGAATCAATCTCTTCACCAATCTCCACCAAGAGTCCCTTGTCCCGAGCTTCCGCCTCCCCAAGGGGGAAGATATCATCCCAACGTTGATGACCCTTTATATAGGCCAAAATTTGGTCTGCACGGCCTGGCGGGACCTGACCTCCATCCTCCCAATACACCTTATAGCCATTATATTCCTTAGGGTTGTGGCTGGCAGTAATCACAATTCCTGCTTGAGCCTTAAGGTGGCGAACTGTGAAAGAAAGCTCTGGAGTCGGGCGCAGATCCTCAAATATATAGGCCTTAATTCCGTTGCCGGCAAGCACTAAAGCAGCCTCTTTCGCAAAACGATCAGAAAGACGACGGGAATCATAGGCAATAACTACCCCCCGCTTCTTCCCCTCTTCTCCTTCTTCAAGGATTAAGTCAGCCAAGCCTTGAGTTGCTTTGCGAATGACATAGATATTCATACGATTGGTACCGGCACCCAGTACACCTCGTAGTCCCCCGGTGCCAAATTCCAAATCCATATAAAACCGGTCCTCTATCTCTTTCTTATCCTTAATGCCTGCGACTTCAGAGCGGGTATCATTATCGAAATAGGGACTGGTCAGCCAAAATTGGTAACGCTCTTGAATCATCGATTTCTTCTCCTTCCATATAACCACATATACCACAGTCAATCAGATACTCTCTTTCGGCGAAAGACTCTCTCATAGTGCAAAGAAGCTCACAGAGTAATCTGTAAGCTTATGGCGAGTGGAGCCAACCAGGTATTGCTTGCATATCTTATCTTCTTAATAGTACATATCTTTCATCTTTAACACTACTTTTGAAGTGAAGGATAGACCAAAAGCCCAACGAGACCCGGCCCTGTATGAACACCCAAGGCAGGACTGACTTGACCGAAAAATACTTCTTTTGTGTTAGGGTGCTCGCGAGCTATTTTTTCCAAATTACGGGCTTCAGCTTCCGAACCACCATGGACGATAGCTACACTGGCAATGCTCTCCTTCAAATGGTCCAAGAGAACTTGTTTTAAGCGTTTTAAAGACTGCTCCCGTCCGCGAACTTTAGCAAAAGTAAAATATTTGCCCTCTTCATTAATAGAAATAATCGGCTTAAGATTAAGCAATTCCCCAATTGTACCGGCAACATATCCGATTCTTCCGCCCTTTTTCAAATATTCTAATGTAGAGAGGACATAATAGCCCTTGATTTGCTCAACAGCCTTCTTAGCTGAAGCTACTACTTGTTCGAAATCCAAGGTACGCCGGCTCTCCCGAGCAGCCTCAATGACAGTCATTCCTAGGCCCATGGAAAGAGTCTTTGTATCAACAACCTCAATAATCATATCTTTAAATTCCTGGGCTATAAGTGAAACAGCTTGATATGTACCACTGAGTCCACTGGATAGATGCAACGCCAAAATATGGGTTACCTTTTGTTCACGTAAACGATTAAAAACCGCTTGAATCTCAGCGGGAGACGGCAAGGATGTTTTGGGAACCTCCTGCTCCAAAGCATCATAGACTTCTTGCGGTGAGATATCTACACGATCTCGATACTCACGGTCATGATAAATTATATGTAAAGGTACGACTTCAATGCCATATTCTCTAATAATCTCCGGTTCCAAATCACAAGCACTATCTGTGACGATAGCAATTTTGGTTTCTTGAGGATTGATAGGCTCTGCCATATGCAACTATCCTTTCCATACTCTATTTTTTACGGGATAGGGTAAGCTAATAAAACCTAAGGCTAGTATAGCATAGTCCTAATATTATTTTTAGAGGAATTTTCACAATTTAATCACATTTTTAAGTGAATTAGTAAATACCAACCGATCCTCATTTTATAGCTGAGCAAGGGCTAAGGCTTTTGCATGTACTTCGCTGAAGGCTGAGTGGTGAAGATCGATATCCCCGGCCTGATCTATTCCTTTATAGGCACAACTTCCATAATATTTGATATCTAAAACATGATAAAGATTCTTTACGGCCCGCTCGGCGCAAGTAAAGACATCCGGGAATCGAGTCCCTGCTGCCGAAAGAAAAAGCCCGTAACGAGGCAATCGTTCTGATTCTGTGATTACGGGTTGTTTAAAGACATATTTTAAAGCCCAAAAAGTCTGCATACGATCAATTACTGCTTTAGTTTGAGCGTTAATCCCCATAAAAAACACAGGTGCCGCCACAATGATACGGTCAGCGGCCACAAGTCGTTCTTGAAGATATTGAATATCATCTTTTTGAACACACTGGCCTGTTTTCGAACAAGCATTGCACCCTAGACATGGTGAGAATTGAAGATCGCGAATATTGATGATTTCGGTGGAATAGCCGGTTTCAGCCAGTGCTTTAATAGCTTCTCTTAATAACCGATCCGTATTACCGTTACGGCGTGGACTCCCAGCTATACCCAAAATATGTGGTTTCAATAAAGTCACCCCATTATTCACACTATCGTGTCTCTATTATACATGAAATGTCATTAATAGTAAAAGCGAGTTACCTATTCTAATAGGAACTCGCATTACCTGGGTGCACAGAAAATATCTAGGTTACACATCGTTTGTTGGGTGACCGACAAATTACCAGATCCTTTCTATGGATTCGATTGGCCTTGTAGCTGATTACTGCTGTTTACAGCTAATCTTTGAGTTAGGAATCTTAATCGATTCTAATCCAATAGAAGCTAGTATCGCTTCAATTACAAGCTTATCATTATCGCTCATTGAACTCCCCCCTTCATATTGTATTTCTCAACTATAACAAATTTATCAATTTATGGCAATAGGTAAAAATAGGATCTTCCTTAACTAATTCTTCACCCTCACTTTTTTAGTGTATGCGATCATTCTTTAAATATGTCATCGAATAAGAATTCTACTTTTATTTTATGTTTCAATACTTGATGGGTGCATAGTATAAACCATTTCATATTGTATATCCTTGGGATTTACTCCGTGTCGGCTTAAATAGGCTGTCAGCCAATCCTTAGGTTGATTCGTCAATACAAATTCGCCTTGAGTAATGTTTAGAATAGAGCTTATGAGTTTCTCCACCTGTTCCCAAGCCATGGTCCATGCATCCAATATCACAAGGCTTTCCTGTGGCATAAGTATTCCGGAAGTTCCTTCTGAATTGAGCCAAGCTCTCAGTGATGTATAGCGCTTAAGGTATTCTTCCTGTCTCTGCCAAGGAGGATGAAAACCGGCCTCATTTCTTGCTTGAAAGTAATCGGATAGATTTGCTTTCCGTAAAGAACACCCACGGTCTAAGTTAGCGCAAGTTAAAGGAATACCATTATGGTAGCGATAAACATAAAGGTCACGTTTTTTTTGAAAGCCAACTCGTTCATATATCTTACCAGCATGATTATGACTCAATACTTCAAGTTGAATTCCTTTTAATTGAAGTGACTCCGCTCTTACTATTTGATTCTCTAAAAGGGGGTGAAAAAGTTGTTGCCCCCTAAACTCCGGATCGATACAAGTCCCCGCAATCCAACCCATATGGTTTTCTACTGCTAAAAGAGAAAAGCCAATGAGTTGGTGGGAGCTTCTCAATGCTACGGAATGTAATAAATCGATCCGACACTTCTCTAACCACGCTTGCATTTGTGGTACAGTGTAGTGCATTTCGTAATAATATCCCTGCCAGCAACGATTCCAGGCAAGTGTAAGTTCTTCAAGACCAACGTCTCCTAGATGTGAATAGTAAAACATTAAATAGAAACTCCTTATGCTATATTTCTTAATATCTAAATCTTTTTATAAACTACTGCTTAGCTGCTAGAACAGATGGATTCACACAGTGAGGGGGTTGTTGACCTTGCAGAAATGTGATTAAATTTTGAGCAGCCAAACGTGCCATTTCCCGACGTGTTTTAATTGTTGCGCTGCCAATATGAGGAAGTGCCACACAATTCGTAAGGGTAAGCAAGGGATGATTCGTAGATAAGGGTTCCTTATCAAATACATCAAGACCAGCAGCGTAGATCTTGTGATGAACTAGAGCCTCATAGAGATCTTCCTCATTCACTATGCCCCCTCGTGATGTATTGATCAGTATGGAAGTGGGCTTCATGAGCTCCAGTTCCTTTTTTCCTATCAAATTCCGGGTCTCTGTAGTATAGGGTGTTAATATACAGACAAAATCCGATTCCTTCAATAATTCTTCTAATGAACTGTATAGAACCCCTAGTTTCTTTTCTACTTCCGGCTTTGGTGTCCGATTATAATAGATGATCTTCATATCAAAGCCCTTAGCCCTCTTGGCTAAAGCCTCCCCGATTCTTCCCATACCAACTATTCCTAAAGTTGCACCAAAAATATCCTGACCGGCTAAAAGCATAGGAGACCATGTTTTCCATTTGCCTTGGCGAAGATATTGAGAAGCCTCCTCCATACGGCGAGCGGTCATCATAAGTAAAGCAAATGTTAAGTCTGCTGTTGTTTCGGTTAGAACTCCTGGGGTGTTCGTAACTAAAATATTGCGCGCTGTTGCGGCCTCGATATCTATGTTATTGTACCCCACTGCCATATTGCTGACTATTTTAAGGTTTTTACCCAAAGCCAACAAAGAATCATCTATAGACTCTGTTAACAGGCAGTATAATCCATCTACCTCACGGATTTCCTGCTCCAAAATAGATCGTGGAACGGTCGTATCCTCCTCAGGCCAGATCTTAACCTCACAAGCTTCTTCCATCAATGCGAGAATATCCTCTGGAATTTTACGAGTAATAAAAATTTTTGGTTTCAAAGTCTATCCCTCAATTCGCCATATTTTTCGATTTCTATTATTTTAGATTACCATAATCAATATCAAAATCAAAGAGCGTCCCCAGTGGGGACGCTCAGGAGACTCGTTTATTTAGAAGATTACGCCAAGAGCAATTAGGATAAGAATTGCAATAGCGATGATCCCAACGCCGACAAAACTGCCAAATCCGCCGCCAGGGCAACATGCTCCACCCATGCCACCATAACCCATTCCGTACATGATATTACCTCCTTCTAATTATTTGATTTAGTTAAGCTTAGAATACGATGCCCATAGCAATGAGCAGTAGAATAATTACGACAACAATAGCGATTCCAGCAAGATGACTTGGTCCTCCGCAACCGTCTAAACCTGCACCTAATGCCATATCATTTCCCTCCAGTATCTTTTAGGCCTTTGGAATGTTTTTCCTGGTCTAAATTATGTTAAAGAGCGATAAGGTGTTACTGTGTTTTCCCATCAATGGTTACTATTGGCAACTCACAAAAAGGTTGTCTAAGAAAGCAACAAAAAACCTTTGATCGAGTTGATCAAAGGTTTTCAAGTAAATCTTAATCCCGCAAAGCTCCTCCAACGAAGAAGATTTCCCTGGGTAAATAACATTAGCTAAGACATTGAACCTAAACGGTGTTGGGAAACTAAATAAGGATTGACACATGGGTCTGTTACTCTGGAAAGGTTCTTCGAATTCCCACAAAGCGAAACGTCCAAAAAGCTAGAAATTAAGGTTAGGGTATTCAAGTTCTTTAACACCACAAGGATAGATACTCGAAATGGGTAACCTGTAAACTCTTAAACTGACTTGGAGGAGCTCTGCGAGAAACTTGACTGAATCGTTTCTACACTTTTATAATAGAAGGATCAACGGCAAAAGTCAATACCTGGAACTATGTAAATAGTGGAATATCTGGAAAGACCATAAAATAATTCATTGGAGGAATCATAATGAGAGCACAATTCACCTTAACCCCTAGTGAGTCAAAACGGCTCATCGCTAAAGGAGTAATGGCTTTGCCTACCATTCAGAAAGCACTTAAAAGTCATACGGTCATTCTTGCCGGAGGAACGACCAACGGATTTCTTGTAGAAGAATTACTCAATGAAACGATTGAAGAAAAAACTCGTTACACTTTAGGCATGATTGCAGATGGAAAAACTGGAGAAAGTAAAGAAGAGAATCGCATCCATCCCTTCATTATTTCAAAAGGCAAGGCCCTTGATAAATCCGTTCATTGGAAAGAATTCCTTCCTCAATTAGAACCAGGAGATGTGTTCATCAAAGGCGGAAACGCCTTGGATTCTACAGGATTGGCGGCAGTGTTGGTCTCTAATTCCATGGCAGGTACTATTGGTGCAGCTTCAGGGCCGCTCTATGCCAGAGGTGTTCAACTGGTTGTTCCCATTGGACTTGAGAAGTTGATTCCTGATGTTCGTGAAGCCGTTGAATTTATGGCCTCAGCTCCTGCGGACACAGCTCTTGGTGCTAAAGTCGGTCTCGTCCCAATGCTTGGGGCGACAGTCGTTACTGAAATCACAGCTCTCGAAACCCTTTATAACGTTACCGCCAAATGCATTGGTGCCGGTGGTGTTTCTGGTTCTGAAGGGGCGGTTACACTGGTTATCGACGGTGAAGCTTCTGAAATAGAGAGAGCACTGTCCCATATCCAATCCTTCAAGGGAGAGCCACCCGTTCGTTAATCTATTTAAGGGCTGTTCATGGTTTAAACAGCCCTTTTTCTTATCATACATTTTGCCAGATCGTCCAAAATCCCAATGTCCGGAATTTGGAAGTAACCAGCGAAGAATAAAGCAAATAATATAGAGTAATAGCGAAAACCAAACGGTTCCCAGCCTCTTGGGCTTAGAAACTGTTTGGTTCAAATTTATTCCACCTTAAAAATTCATTAATTTAGATCATACACAAGGAATAATGAGAACTTGACCGGGAAAAATCAGATCGGGATTACTGAGATTGTTGGCAAGGATAATAGCTTGCATCGTTGTACCGAATTTCTGAGCTATTTTATAGACGCTGTCCCCTCTTCTCACAACATAGGTGACCGGTTCCGGTGCAGGCGGGGGGCAAGGCGGAGGACATGGCGGGGGGCATGGCTGAGGGCAACAAAGATCATGATGGCTATGATGCATACTATGCATACCATGCATACTTTCATGACCATAGCAGGATTGATAAGGATTTCCCATATCCATAGTCACCTGACCAGGATGAAAACATAGACCCTGAGCAATATATCTATTTTGCATGTTCATCGGATGGTTCATAAGATTTCCTCCTCAATTTATACAAGCATTCAAACACATACTTACCTGGATTCTATTCAAACCCATTCTTTCTGGCGTTTTCCTAATAGCAATATATGGAATTGCAGGAATAATGAGTATGTACCTTCAATTTTTTATTTTTATATAAAACATGCCTCTTAAGAGATCGATCTACCATAATATAGTAATAAAAAATGAGACTTTTAGGGTGTATATAACAACTTCAGTTTTTTGAAAACAATTCTATAAAAGAGGATTGACATTCATACAATAAAACTATAAGATAATAAAAAATAGAATAGTTGTAGAATAGTAGTACAGTAGGTGTGAGGCATAAGTGCACCCCTGCGGAGGTGTATTTTTTATTGCCTAAATAAGAGGAGGTTTGTAGGAAAATGAAAAAAGGTAGTTTAAAAAGAATGTTGGGAATTAGTTTAAGTCTTGTCTTGGCACTGGGCCTGGCCGGATGCGGCAGTACTGCGCCAAGCACTAAGGAAACCCCTCAGGGGGCAGCGCAAGGTTCTTCTGAAGAGAAACAAGTGAAGATTGGGATTATCCAAATTGTGGAACATCCTGCCTTAGATGCCGCTCGGGAGGGCTTTTTGGAAACCTTTAAAGCTAATGGCTATGAAGAAGGCAAGAACTTAACCATAGACAATAAAAACGCTCAAAACGATCAGTCTCTTCTCAATTCGATCGCTCAAAAATTTGCCACCAGTGATCTCGATCTCATTCTGGCTATTGCCACTCCTTCAGCACAAGCTATGGCCAGTGCCACAGATGAGATCCCCATTTTGATTACAGCCGTTACCGATCCGGTGGAAGCCAAGCTGGTGGACAGCATGAATAAACCCGGCGGCAATATATCCGGAACTACGGATATGAATCCCATTAAGGATCAATTAGAACTCCTGAAAAAACTGGTACCCACCGCCAAAACCGTCGGTGTCATCTATAATGCCGCTGAAGTAAACTCTGAAGTTCAAGTACGCATTGTCAAAGAAGAAGCTCCTGCTCTTGGCTTGGAAATCGTTACGACCACGGTGGCCAGCAGCGCCGACGTGCTGCAGGCAGCCCAATCCTTGATCGGAAAAGTCAACGCTATTTATGTTCCTACCGATAATATGGTTGTATCTGCCGCTCAATCCGTCGTTCAAGTGGCCAATGCCAACAAGATTCCTCTCATTTCCGGAGAGAGCAGCGTTGTCGATGCCGGCGGACTGGGAACCATTGGTATCAACTACAAGAACTTAGGGGCACAGACCGGTGAAATGGCTCTTCGCATCCTTGATGGGGCTAAACCTGCCGATATGCCTGTCGAGGGTCAGAAAAACTTTGATATCGTCTTGAATCAAGAAGCGATTGACTTACTCGGAATCGAAGTCCCTGCCGACATTAAGAGCAAAGCAATCATTAAATAATCTAAATTAGAGATAAAATATTGAGGTGTGTTGATCATGTTCTCCCTAAAAATTGTAGTAGGAACTCTAGAACTCGGACTTATGTACGCCATCATGGTCCTGGGAGTCTATCTAACTTTTAGAGTACTGAATTATGCGGACTTGTCTGTGGAGGGCAGCTTCACTTTAGGAGCTGCCACCGCAGCCACCCTTATCTTTCAAGGCTATAATCCCTGGTTGGCCACGGCCATTGCCTTTTTTGTCGGCTGTATCGCCGGGATCTTCACCGGGATATTTCACACCAAATTTAAGATCACCGCTCTCCTGTCCGGAATTTTAACCATGACCGCTTTATGGTCTATCAATTTACGCGTTATGGGCAAAGCCAATATCTCTTTGCTCAAGACACGGACTATTTTTACTGATTTTAAAAGTTTTCCCGGTATGAATCAATATGGAACCCTGATCTTAGGCCTTTTAACGATTATTATCCTCGGTATCCTGATCTACCTCTTCCTTAATACCGAAATCGGTTTGGCCTTGCGGGCCACCGGTGATAATGAACTGATGATCCGGAGCTTAGGGGTAAATACCGACGTAATGAAAATTCTCGGTTTGGGTTTATCCAATGGTCTCGTTGCTTTCTCCGGCAGCTTTGTCGCTCAACACCAACAATTTGCCGACGCCAGCATGGGGGTCGGCATGATTGTGGCAGGACTGGCCTCCGTCATTATCGGTGAGGTTCTGGTGGGAACCTCCTCTATTGGTCGGACAATACTTGCCGTAATCTGTGGCGGCGTTATTTACCGAACCATTATCGCCATCGTCCTCCGACTCGGACTAGAGCCCACCGATTTAAAACTTCTCACCGCTGTTATTGTTCTTATCGCCCTCGTCTCACCCAGTTTAAAATCGAAATTCTCCGCGTTTAATGGCGGCATTTTGAGGAAGGGGGATTCCTATGCTAACAGTTCAGAATCTAACTAAGGTCTTCAATAAGGGAACTATCAACGAAAAGAAAGCCCTTGACCGTCTTTCCCTTGAGCTCGCCCCTGGAGACTTTGTCACTGTGATTGGTTCCAATGGCGCAGGCAAGTCTTCCATGATGAACGCTATTGCCGGGGTGTTTATCCCTGATAGTGGAGAAATTTCTATTGATGGCACCACCATTACCAAATGGGCCTCCCATAAACGGTCGGGACTCATCAGCCGGGTGTTTCAGGATCCTTTATCAGGCACTGCCGCCTCGATGACCATTGAAGAAAATTTGGTTATGGCTTTGCGCCGGGGTGAGTCCCGTCGTCTGCGCTGGGCCTTAAATGTTAATAAACGAGATTACTTTCGTAATGAACTATCCAAACTGGGGTTAGGACTTGAAGGGCGCTTAACCACAAAAGTTAAGCTCTTATCCGGCGGACAACGTCAGGCACTGACCTTGCTTATGGCTACCCTTCAGAACCCAAAACTTTTATTGCTGGATGAGCATACCGCGGCTCTGGATCCCAAAACTGCCGAAAAAGTAATGGAGCTTACCTGCAAAGTGGCGCAAAGCTCCAAACTAACAACATTAATGATTACCCATAATCTTGAACAGGCTCTTGCCGTAGGCAATCGGACAATTATGATGCATGAAGGTCGAATCATTCTTGATATTCGTGGCGTTGAACGTCATAACATGACCATTGGCAGATTGCTGGATATGTTTGAAAAAGCCAGTGGTGTTCATATGAACAATGACCGGATGATGCTGGCCGGAACTCGTTAAAGAGGACGGTAAGCTTTCTGGTGCTAACACACCTCTTTCCCGATGATAAGTGGAGACACATATCATCGGGATTTTTTATTAAGGTCTGAAAGTTCAGTCTCCTGGAATTCTCCAGGATTTTGCTTTGCATCGGTCGCTCTATAAGCTGCGCGGACAAAACTAACGCGAAAAGCCCTCCGCTCCGTCGGGTTCCCGCCCAAATCGCTCCTGCTCAATGGGCGGTTGGAAACGTCCTGTTTCCAACCCGACTCCGCTGCGTGCTTTTCGCGAAGTTTTGTTTCCGCTCGCTTAAATTCGCTCCCTTTCGTAAAGCAAAATCCTTGGGCTGTCTTCCGGGATCTGAACATGCGGATGTAGGATAGGCTCTCCGCCCCGGATAAAAAACCCAAAAGAGAATATAAAGGACCCACAAGCGTAGCTTTACGCACAAGAGCGAACGGATTTAGCGGAAGGGCGGTCAGGTCAACGAGGCTTTCTTAACGTAGCGCAGCCACCGGTTCACATGCAGAAAACAGCGGGGTTTGGCGTAGCTGTTAAGAAAGCGAGTTGACCAGCCCTGGAGCTATGGAGAGAGCGTTGTGCGTAAAGCTACGCTACGCGACCCAAACAAGCCTTTTCCCCTCTGCCGGCGCTCACATCATAACCACCGATTCCAGGGCAGCCTGAATAACTTCTTTCGGCATGACAAACTCACGCTGAACCGACGTGGCATAGATTACACACTCTCGAACAGGGATTTTGAGAAGCCTTTCTACAGCTAAAGCATACACCCCAAGCTGAAGTGCATAGCGATCGATCAAGGTTGGTTCCGGGTCAGACACCCCCGCCAAATTATCGGTCTTAAAGTCAATGATTCGTGCCCAATGCTCCTGATGGGACAGAAGCACTGCGTCGATGATTCCCTGCACAAGAACAGGTTCTTTTTGGGTTTTGAGACGTAGTGAAAGGTTAAAGGGAACCTCTCTTCGTACTTCTTCAGCTTCAAACAGATGCCTGCCGCTGATTGAATCCAACAGATTCCTTAATAAGGCAAGGGCTACCGCCCTCCCCTGCTCTACAGTCAGAATTTCCCGCCGGACTAATGAGTCGATATACTCCTTAAGCATGCTTTCGCGGACTTCTTGGGAAAGACTATCCCAAATATCCCGCCAATCTGCCAAGGGTAAATGTTGAATAGCGGCGTGCACTGCCGTCCCTCTTTCTGCGGGAGTTAATTCCTTCTGAGATAAAATGAATTGAGGACGCAGAAAACCGGGAGTGGACAAGGAAGGTTGGAATTCGTATTCATGATCACTATACCATGGCAACTGTCGTTTCAATTCACTGACACTGGTCTTGGCGGATTGATTGGCCCCTTCAGAGTATGGATATTGCCAGTCAAGCTGTTTAAAGACTTCCTCCTTAAAATTTTCCATATCTATGCCCATAGTTTCAGGTACTTGTGTCTCAGTAGTCTCGGCTTCCTCATGAATTGCTTTATCTTGGACAGTTTCCCCATCTTGAGAAAGCGCCCTTCCGGCAATCCTTTCATGAACGATCACTTTCCATTGAGATGAGCCATCGGGAAGTACACTCTCTAAGGGAGATCTGCCAAGTTTGAACAAATCCTCAGGATGACGTATTAAAGCCGGCCCAATCCAATCCAAGTAGGTCTTAGCACCACGCAACTGGCCGTTAGGAAAGGCAATGCCGGAGCAAGACAAAGATAAGCTCTGCCACTTGTTGATAGCTTCAATCAGCTTATGGTGATGACCAAAGAGGAATAGGCGCTCCTTTCCCCGGGTGAGAGCTACATAAAAGATCCGCAGCTCTTCGGCAAGAGCTTCTTGCCATAGACGTTCTTTCACGGCGTATTGAATAATGGATGGATAACGAACCTGGTTCTCAATATCTATTAATGGGATTCCAACTCCTAATTGTGAGTGGAGCAAAAGTTGACTGCTAAGGCTGCGAGTATTAAATCTCTTTCCCAACCCGGTCATGAAGACGACTGGAAATTCCAGACCTTTACTGGAGTGCACTGTTATGAAACGGACCACATTCTCCTTTTCCCCTACGGTACTTGCACTGCCCAGATCCTTACCCTGGGCTTGAAATTTCTCCAGGAAACGCAGGAAACGGAATAAGCCCCGATAATTGGTTGCTTCATAACGACAGGCACGATCATAAAGGATTCGTAAATTCGCCTGACGTTGAGCACCGGAAGGTAAGGTTCCTACATAGGCCAGATAACCAGTGTCTTCATAGAGATGCCATAGCAAGTCGGCCAGAGAGGTCCGCCGCGAACGCTGCCGCCACTCATGCAACTTGGGAAGAAAGGAATCAACCTTCCCTTTTATCTCAGGTGATGTATCGAGGATATGCTTAGTTTTAATCTCGATTTGAGGTAAGATCTCCTGGTGTTTTGCTAAAATCTCCCTGACTTCTGAATAGAATCCATTCCCAAGCTTCTCTTGTTGGTGAGCATTGCTTGCCCAAAAGGTCAGAACCATAGTCTCGTAAAAATCTCCTTTTGGGAGTAGAGAACGCAATTTCCCTAACTCTGTTCCATTCATGCCTACCAGAGGGGAACGGAGTACTGCCGCAAAGGGAATATCTAAACGTGGATTATCAATAATTTTAAGTAAGGATAAAATTGTATCGACCTCATTGGTACCAAAATAACCACTGTTGGTTTCTGCATAGACAGGAATTCCTGCACTTTGAAATTCTTCAGCATAGACTGAGGCCACGGATGCTAAGGAGCGCATGAGAATAACTATATCTGAATACTGTACCGGCCGATAATCACCCAGTTCCTTATCATAAACTTGAAACTCGTGCCCTAAGACCATCTTTTGAATACGAGCTGCAACCAAACGTGCTTCAATACGGGCGCTTTCCGCCTCTTCTATAGAAGACTCATCATCACCTGACTCCAACTCTCTATCCTGATCAAATCCCACGAATTCGTCTTCAGTTCCTCCATCTTGGCCTGTTGAAAGATCGATAGTCTTCGGATCAAATAAATGAACCTCAATAGGGCCCTCGGCAGTTCTAAGTTCTGAGCTAGAGACAAATTTAGCCCCCGGTCTCAGGGCAGCCTGCTCGTCATAGGCAATCTCCCCTGCCCCCTCAGTCATGATCTGATAGAAGAGATAATTAATTCCTTGAATCACCTCAGGCCGACTACGGAAGTTCTGGTTGAGATCAATGACTAAATTGGGGGAAGCTTCCTCCCCCTCTCTATAATGAGGAAAATCCGCATACTTACGAAGGAAAAGTCCGGGATCTGCCATCCGGAAACGATAGATGCTCTGCTTAACATCCCCCACCATGAACAGATTGGCATCCTCTTCATGTTGTCGGGAAACCAGCTGTAAGATTCGCTCTTGAACCGGATTGATATCCTGATATTCATCCACGAGAACTTCCGCATAATACTCCTGAAGTTTTAAGGCAATATCTGTAGGCTGTTTGTCCTTTGTCAATAGATGTAAGGCATAGTGTTCCAGATCTGAAAAGTCCACTATATTTTTTTGCCTTTTAGCTATTTGATAGTTTTGGGCAAACTGTTGGGTAACTTGAGCTAGAGTAGCAATCAACTCCGCCATCTTTTTTAGAAAAGGGATCTGCTCAGCCAAGGGCACAGAGAACACCGTATTCTTGATTTCGTCCAGTTTCTTTTTGGCTTCATCACGTGCTTTTTTACTTTCTTCTCGTAATCGCTTTATTTCTTCCTCATCCATCAAGGAGTCCATTGACCCCTTTTTGCTTCCTCGTGGGAGGCTTGGGAAAGCTGCCGCTGCCATAAAGGCAGTCTCGATTTCACTCCAGGTCCCTTTCTCCACTACTTTCTGTAAAAAATCCAGCCTGGATTTATCATCCTGTAGAGCGGGAGCATAATGAATAGGGCCGCCCTGCGATTCTGCTATCTGATAAGCCCGCTCCAGTAAGACAAAGCCTTCCTCTACTTTATCCTGAATCCCCTGCCGAACCACCCGTCCCCATGGGCTTTGCATAAGGTCATCAAGGCTGTTCCAATCATAAGCTGCAGGCAGATCCTCCAGCCATTCTCCAGGATGGACCTGGCTCATAGCGAATTCGTGGAGCCTGAGGATGGATTCCATCAAGGGTTGATCATCACGATCTGTGCCAAAGGCATCCACTAAACCTTGAAATGCAGGCGTCTCTTCTGAATAATAAGCTTCAAACAGATCTTCAAGAGTATCTTGACGAAGAAGATCCGCTTCCGCCTCATCCGCCACGCGGAAAGCAGGATCCAGCTCGATGAGATAGAAATACTGACGAATCAGCTCCATGCAAAATGAATGAAGGGTAGTAATACTGGCTCGGTAAAGTAAGGCTCTCTGTTGCAGTAGGTGTTCAACTTGAGCAGGTTCCGTCGCTGAAAAGAGAGCTTCATCCAAAGCTTTCCCTATTCGTTCCCGCATTTCTGCTGCTGCTGCTTTAGTAAAGGTTACTACAAGAAATCGATCCACATCGACTTTCTCGTCTGCATCGGTAATACGATTGAAGAGTCTTTGGACAAGGACCGCAGTCTTACCTGAACCAGCGGCTGCTGCCACGAGAATCTGCCCCTTCAAGTCAATGGCGGCCTGCTGTGCGGGGGTCCACTTTGGATTACTCATGTAAGTTATCCTCCTTTCCGGCACCTGCTTCATCTTCACCTAACCAGATGAGCTCCTGCGTCCTTTGACTATTGTCTGTATCCTTCAGAGGACTCTTTTGGTCGGATGCCAAACTATCAGGCACCGAAACGTACTGCTCAGAATCTTGGCTTTCCACACGATTCCAAAAATCTTCATCCTGTATAACCGGTAAATTCCGATATTTATTCTCGGGCAGATAGGGATCAAAATGACATAGTGGTTTGTAGGAGCAAAATTGGCAGGCTGTATTCTTGCCCTGCTTATAAGGAGTAATTGAAATATCACCATTTAAGAGGGCCTCACCGCTGCGACGCAGGAAATACTGGAGATGCCTTCTGAGGAGGGCAAACTGCTCTTCCGTAAGAGTTGGAGAGCCCTTTTTGAATTCTCCATTCTTGTTGAATTTTACGCCCAGCAAGTTAGAATTCTCCAGGTCGCGATCCATGGCCATCAGGACCTGACGGTCGGCCAGTAAATAGCCCTTGACTTTAACCGCTTTAATACGATCCTTTTCTAATTCCTCAGGATAGAGCAGTGTTTTTGATTTCAGTTGAGGCTCAAGAACTGGAAAATATAAAAAACCTGCAGGGTGAATATTGTTTAGGCTTTTAAGATCTTGAGAGGTATCTTTGGGTATGGAGTCCATAAATGCCTCCGGTAGACTTGAGGATGATAATAGAATCTGTGCACCCTGCAAGGCCGCATCGAGGTATGCTAAAAGCTGCAAATCCAGTCCATAGTAAATCTGATTTAAGTTGACATGAGCTTCTCGGGATTTATAATCAAGAATCCTTAAGTAGATTTCATTACCGAGAATGGCCCCATCAATACGATCAATCTGACCTCTGAGAATAAGAGAGCTGCCGCCACTTAGTTCCACTTCCAACGGCGGTAATGTATCCTGAGGGCCAAATTTTACTTCCAATTCGATAGGCACGAACTCTCCCTGGCGGGCATGTTCCCCTAAGACTCGAACCGCATGATGGACGGTTCGCTTAAGCTTATGGGTTAAGTAGCGATAACGAGCATTGCTCAAAAGGATTTTGTTCTGCAATTGCAGGACGATTTGATCGGCTGCCTCATTAACCAACTGCCAGGATTGCTCTTTATTGAGCTCTCCCCAATCAAGCTCCCTCTCTCTCAAGGCAACGGCATAATCATGTAATACTGCATGGAAGAATTGCCCCATATCCGGTGGGGAAAGACGGTAATTGGAGCGCTCTTTCAGCTTAAGTCCATATTGAGCAAAGTGGGCAAAGGGACAACGTGCGAATTGTTCCAGTCGGGAAACACTGGTAACTAAACGTTTTCCATAAAGTTGCCTGGCCAAAGGTTGAGGCAGTTTCTCTTCATGGTTTTGATCGCTGATCCCTTTTTCCAGCAAAAGGACTTGGGGAAAAGCTTCAGTTTTGGTAAGAAACCAAGACCGTATTGCTTGCCATAAAGGAGAAAGAGATGTCCCTTGACGGAGTTTCTGAAGATGAAGGGCGTAAGCCGGTAACAAAGCGTAGGGATGAGGAATGAGATCCAAATCTTCCGTATCAAGACTGAGATACCTTTCTTGTAACCCAGGAAAAATCGCCTTCATCCGATTAATCACCGGAGACACCGTTAACCCTCTACCCTCCTCATCGGTAAGAGGATAGCTGATATATAACCGTTCTTTAGCACGGGTAAGTGCAGTATAGATAAAATAGTGTTCCTCGTACACCTGCACCTTTCCTTTGGGGGCCAGTATGATCCCTTTTCTTTCTAGACGGAGTCTCTCTAATTCATCAAAAACTCCTTCATTAGAAGGCTTTCCCGGTAGGATTCCATCATTGGCTCCTAATAAAAAGAGAACCGCCGTTTCAGGATTGCGGGATCGATCCAGTGAGCCTACCAAAACTTGATCATAGCCGGGAGGAATCAAGCCCAGCTTCAAATTCTCTAGACCAGAAGTAAGAATCATCGCAAAGTCAGCCAGATCCATAACTTCCTCTCCTAAGCTTGCCACCATTTCATCCAAGACTTGTATCACAGCGTCCCAAATTTGGTTTTGCAATTGTGCCTCTGCTAAATCTCCCCGGCTACGGGCTACCTCAGCCCAATCCTGAAGATGTTCGGGAACCTTCAGGCGGATGAGGAGCTCATAAATTGCCTCAGTGATTTGAGCAACGGTTACAGGGCTGCCGCAAGCTTCATGGTGAGGACGGAGGGCTTGTTCAAGAGGGCTAAGTATTTCATAAATAATCCGTCGGACTTCGTTAAGATTTTCTGCTTCTTCTATGTCCTTAGGGTCAGGGTAATACTTCCAGGGGTGATTGCCTCTCCATGCACTGCCATGGATTCCATAAGCAAGGCAGTAGTTTTCCAATCGATCAATACGGTCTTTACTGCACGGAAAGAAATCAGTTTTTAAACAGCGAAAAAGAGGCTCATAGGCCCAATCGGTTTGAACCGCTTCGATAGCCGATAAAAGCAATTCCAACAGAGGATGATGAATAACCGGACGTTTATGGTCTAAGAAATAAGGTATATCATGAGCATGGAAAACCTGTTCGATTATCCCTTGATAGCCCGCTAAATCGCGGGTTACGACGCTACAATCCCGCCACATCTTGCCCTCCTCCCTGGCAAGGCGTCTAAGCTCCCGTGCGATTCCCTCGATCTCAGCTCTTTTATTGGCTGCGGGAAATAGGGCGATTCCCGGAGGATAGAGATCTGTGGAGCCCCCTGACTTAAATGCTTTAGTAGGATAAGCATTATAGAAACGCTCAAGATGCTTTAGCCCTGCATTCTGAAACCGATGGGTTTCCGTAAGTTCAACATAGGTGATGCGGGATTTAGAATCTCGGGCTAAATTAACAAGCCCTTGGTAAGTCTGAAAAGGCTCATAAAAAAGTTCCTCACCGGGCTTAAACTGAGGATTTCTCCCTTTAATCAGTTCAGGATCAAGGGGTAATGAAATAGTTATCTCAGAAACCGTTCCCAGCATGGATTGAATAATATAAAACTCTTGAGGTGTAAATCCTTTAAACCCATCCACCCAAATTCTCGCCCCATGGAGAAAAGGAGCCTGAGAGATTTTTTCAGCCACCAGGTTCAGTTCGTCATCAGGATCCCTTACATCGAATCCTAAGGACTTATTCAATTCCTCATAGAGAAACGCTAATTCATAGGTCTTTTGTAATAGTAGTTCATCAGAATCTTGAATTCCTCTTAGTTGGTCCGGGGTGATACGGTAAATTTTAAATTCCGCAATGGCCTGAGCTAAGAGGTCAGCCATTCCGGGACGGGTAGCCGAACGAGCAAACACCCGCAAATCAGAACGATATTTTAAAAGCAGGCGGCGCAAGAGCATTCTCTTGCCCACTTCTCCAATCGGTGTCTTTCCTCCCCCACCTAATTCCGAAAAAACTCGCCAACCTAAACGACGAAAGCTCAAGACTTGAGCTCTGAGTATTCCACCGGATTGAGGATCATGAGCCAAGCTCATCTCCATTTGATGGGTAGCCTGTTCAGGAACGAGAAGAATGAGAGGTAAGCCCTCAGGATTCTCCTGGCTTTCTCTACGTATCTCATTCAAGCAGAGTGTGCTTTTTCCCGTACCCGCCCGCCCCAATATAAAACGCATACTCACCTCAAGTGCTCCTCTCGTGATTGGTATATCCATAATTAACATTATAACATGGCGAAAGAACCCATTTTTAAGCTCTAAAAACTTATCCATTCTGTACGTATAAAAAAAGATAAGTCTAAATAAGATGTACTAAAACCTTTCCGGGAGGATCAATGTGAAAAAAATCATCCCTTGGGTAATACTCATCATTTTGGTCTGTCTCATATTTTATCCTCAACCAAGTCGGTTCGCAAATACGACGATTCCAAAAATGAATTCTCATGTCCTGAATAAAGAAATCAGGCTACAATTACCCGCCACCATGCAAATTGTGGAGAATCGGATAGAGAATCGCCACCAGCTACACTACAGTGCTTATTTAAATGACGAACAGTTCGCATTGAGAGGATATATTCAATTATGGCAGATCGACGATCTTGAGCATTATCTTCAGAAAAGTAAAGAAATGAGCACCTTTGATTTTTATACTTATTCCCTTAATAACACCCACATCGGAGATTTTAAAGGAATCTTGAATAGTTGGGGGGCCTCTTTCGGAGAATCGGCCAAACTATCCGGCAAGGAATACTGGTTGCACACACCCAATCAAAAGGTGCTGAGAATCGTTTTCCTCACTAAGGATACTCATTTTAACGAAGAACAGTTAAAAACAATGGGCACTATTCTCTCTTCCCTCAATTGGTTAGGTGAGCCCGATATGAGCAAGCAAACTTATATTGAGATCATGGGAGAAAATTAATAATTATTAAGGAGTGGCCAATATGCTTAACAAGCCGGCAAAAATAATAACTTGGGCAGGACTCATGTTATTTATGGGATTCCTTATCGCGGGGTGTGGTGCGACGACTCCTACCGCTGCTCAAAGTGACCTAACCCCTAACCAAGCAGCGGAGCTAGTTTATCATGATTTATCCTTCCATAATATCGGTGTCGAAAAGGTAAATGTAACTCAATGCACATTTAAGGATGCCCGTACAGCTGTAGTGGCTGTGACCTATTTAACTCTTGACGGAAGAAACATCTCACAGAATGTAACCTTAATCAAGTTGAATGGTCAATGGCAAATAGATGGTCACGATCACTAAATCCGCTATTCAAGAGCGAATCCTTGCCCGACAACCTCAGAAGCGGTCTGCACGATAATAAAAGAATGAGGATCTTCTTCCCGAACGATTCGCTTTAAATGTCCCAACTCAGATATGCTCACCACGCATAGTATGACATTTTTTTCTGCTGCAGAATATCCTCCCTGTCCGTGAAGAAATGTCACTCCTCGTCCCAATTCTTGGAGAATGCGCTGAATCAATTGCTCCGATTGAATCGATATGATGGTTACTGATTTTGCAGGGAGACCACTGGATATTACATCCACTAGCTTGCTGAAAGTAAACATGGATACTAAAGTATAAAGAGCCATTTTAGGACCTAAGACCGCCCAAGATGCAATAATAATCAGAGCATTGATCACCAGCATCGTGGTCCCCATAGCCCAGCCAAAACGGCGCTGGATAACTTTAGCGATGATATCTGTTCCCCCCAGACTTCCACCTAAGCGGAATACAAAGCCTGAGCCAACTCCTCCGAGTACACCGCCATAAAGTGCACCAAGAAATACATCATTTAATTCTAGGGGTTGAATCCCTTTGAAAAAATCTAAAGCGATGGAATAAACAATAATTCCGAAAAAAGTTTTGATAACAAATATTCGATTAACTTCTTTCCAACCTAGGATAAACAGAGGAATATTGAGAACGAAGTTTACAATGCCGATCGGTAATCCTAAAGTATAGAATAAAAGTAAAGCAATCCCGCCGATGCCGCCTCCCCCAAGGCCCGCCTGTACGATGAAGCCCTGGACGCTATAAGCGGCGATGATCGCTCCTAAAGCGATGCCAATAAACCTTCCGATCCTCTTTATCACATCCCACTTTTTCAAGTGAAATACCTCCTTATTCTCTCCATATATTATGCTTATCCAGAATTATTATATGTCCTCTCCTTTCATTCTTTGGCATCTCACTCCTATAACATAAGGTATTATGTATTCCTTGAATAACTTTTCCCAGTAATAACACTATATTACCATGAAGATGAGTTGATGAAAATTAACTCTTGATGCTGCCGCCAAACAAAACAAAAAGCTTACGCATCTATACGTAAGCTCTTTATATTGCTCTATACTATTTTTGACGTCTGACTTTCTTAACCGCCTTATAGGCTCCAAAGAGACCGGCACCTCCAAGAAGGTAAGGCAAGGCATAAGCAATTCCTACAACAAGGTAGTTGATACCGTTCCAGGTAGAGCTGATGGTTTTTAGAACAGCATCTTTGGCAGCCTGCCAAGTATTAGCCCAAGCAACAGGTCGCCAAGGATCATCCACGCTGACAGGATTGGGAGTGTTCTGAAAGTTAATGCTTACCGTGGAATAGGCAACCTGATGATCCCAAAGTTTGACTTGCCCCTGCAGCTGTTCGATCTGCATGCGTGTACTGCTCAAATAACTTTCGATCTGCAGAATCTCATCCACTGTTTTGGCCTCTTTAAAAATCTCCAGATAGCGTGTTTCCTGAGCCAGTAAATTCTTCAATCTTGACTGAGTATCATAATATTCATTGGTAACGTCATCGGAATCGGTAGAGCTATTTAAAACCTTGCCAAACTCCTCCAGACGACCCTTGAAACCCTCCAATTGCTGGGAAGGAATCTTAAAGGTGGCATAAGCAGAACTGCTGCTTTGATGGTTGTTTTCTGAAGAATGAACCACATATCCCCCGAGGCCAGTTATCTCCTGAGTAACCAGCGCAAGAGCTTGCGAGACATCCTCAACCTGGAGGCTTGCATTCATACTATAGGTGATTTTCTTGGCCAAGCTATCATCGGCTGGAGGAGTCTGGGGTTCCGGAACAGGCATAATAGGAGCTATTTCTTCAGCTGAACTCCTTACATCATCCGCCATGATACCCATCCTAGGCGCGGCACCTGCACCATAGTTGTTCCCATTCTCCATTTCGGATTTTAGAGCCGCTTCTTTTGGGGAATTGTTCATCCCAACACTGGTATTGGCCGCTGAATCCTGTGCGGTGAATTTCGCCATGAAACCTGTCCTAAATCCTTGGGAGGAGTCCTTAAGGCTTTCCATACCAATACCAATAAAAGCGAACATAACAATAGCTGCTACCGGGAGGGCCAGTTTCCATTGCCATCTCCACCAAAAAGATTTTAGCCTTCTCTGAACTTTTTCCCGAAGAGACTCCTTTGGCGGGAGATCTGGAATAAGAATATTCCTCGGTGATTGACCGAGAGAAGCACTAAGCTCTTCCTCACGAATCTTCTCTAGAGCAAGCTGTTTAATCCGTTCTTTTTTCTCAGAATCAGAGCGAAGTTCATGAAAGAAAAGCCTCATAGCCTCTAAATCGCCCTCCTGCTCCCATAGGGTATATGCATCCTTTTTCATCATCGAATTCCCCCTGCATTCTCCAACTCGTAATACTTTCGGAAGCTTTTCTTTGCACGATACAGGAGACTATCCACAGCCTGTTGAGTTATCCCAAGAATCTGAGCTACTTCGATTGCGCTGAATCCTTCTATAAGTCTAAGTTGTATTACTGCAACTTGTTGTTCAGAAAGCTTGGACAGCGTTTCGCTTACGCTTAACACGGTTAATAAATGGTCACTATGATCTTCTGTTGCCTGGGTCGATTTTATTTCCTCACTTAAAGATACTATTTGTATCCCTTTTCCCTTACGGGTTCGGTAGAAATCAGCAATATGATGATAAGCTATACGAAGTGACCAAGATTTCAACGAACTCTTACCCTCGAAACTTGGTAATGCTCGCCAAACTTTAGTAATCACTTCAGCGGTTACATCCTCAACATCACTTTGCGGTACCCGCAAACGTACAAAACGGTAAAGAATAGGAAAAAGTTCTTCATAAATCTCATCAAAGGAGTCCGTTTGCACTATGAGGAAACCTCCTCTCTCTTTCTGACTAATTTAGACGATGGAACGCTTGAATATCTGACGATATTCTCTTTTTCTATTCCCCATAAAAGAAAGAAATCCTGCCTATAAGACAGAATTCCAGCTACAGTAAAGGGGAAAGAAGGCGAGCTAAAGCGATTTGAAAAGAAAAGAGAGGTGTTCTGCTTTGGAGATCCTCTTGTGTCATCTGAATACTATCCGTTAAATCCTGTTCTTGATCGCGAACCAATTCCTCTGCAAAATCAGAACTAAAGATCACTGCACTCAATTCAAAATCAATTTGAAAGCTTCGTATGTCAAAATTGGCAGATCCTACAACACTTATTTCTTTATCAATGGTTAATACCTTGCTATGCAGAATCCCCTTTTGGTATTGATAGACTTCGACACCCGATGGAATTAAGTCGTTGAAATATGAGGAAGATGCAAGGAAAGTAAGCCTATGGTCAGGTTTTCCCTGGACTATGATTTTAACCGATACTCCCCTGGAGGCAGCGGTTTTTAAGGCCATAATCATGCTTTCATCCGGTATAAAATAAGGAGTAGTCACCACTATTTCCTTTTGAGCAGTACATAACATAGTAAAAAACAGTTCTTTTATGGCTTCATACTTCGAATCCGGTCCTCCTCCAATAATTTGTACAAGCTTTTCCCCGTCCGTCTTGCACTTAGGAAAATAACGATATTCCCTATGAATTTCCTTCGTAAGATAATACCAGTCATTGAAAAAGGTCTCCTGGATGGTGTGTACACTGGTTCCTTCAATACGTAGATGGGTATCCCGCCAAAATCCATAGTTGGAACTACGGGATAAGTATTCATCTCCAATATTGATGCCTCCAAGATAACCAATCCTGCCATCAATGACCACCAGTTTCCTATGATTACGATAGTTCAAAGTAAAGAGTGCTTTCGGAAAGCTTAGGGGTAAAAACCACTGTATTTCTACTCCTGCAGATTTCAGCTTCTTAGAAAAATCCTTCGAGAGACTACGGCTGCCCAGCCCATCGAAAACTAAACGCACCTTTATTCCCTCACAGGCTTTACGTATCAGGATCTGTTGAATAGTCCTACCAATAACATCGTCATGAAAAATATAGTACTCCATATGAATATGATCTCGGGCCCTTTCTAAATCCTGGAGTAATGCCTTGAACTTTTCTTGTCCATTATGGAGAAGGGAAACGGAATTATTTCGAGATAAAGGCGCAAAAGCCTTACTTAACAAGAGTCTTGACAGGCTTTTTGAGCCTATCGACTCTTGGATATAGATCTCTTCTTTCAAGAATGCCTGCTTTTGCTGATGAGACAAACGAGGCAATCGTTCTCCCGGTATATGTTTCTGCCGAAATAACTTTCTTTTAATTGGAGTACAGCCGAAAACCATGTAGATTAGCAATCCGAGCAGAGGATTGATGGCAAGAAAGGACAGCCAAGAGGCGGTCTTTTCTGGATTGTTTTTTTCTAAGTATACAATAAGTAGCGCCAGTAAAAGAGCTAAGAATCCTAAACCTATAAGGAGTTTCATCAAGTTTATCACCTTGTCCTGACACTGTTTTACTCACTTAGTATTACAAAAAAAAGCAACTTCAATGCGAAGTCACTTTTTCAAAATCAATCCTTCTTTCTTCCGTAGGCAAAATACCCAAAGACCATAGCACTTATCACTAGGATACCAGGATGAATGTTCGTCATGAATATTATGGCGAGGGCTATTACAGCAATGGCCCAGGTACTTCGATATTTTTTAGGGAAGGCATTTTTACCCAAATCATAAGCAGACTGAGCAATTAGAACCACCACTACAGGTCTTACGGCGATGAGAGCAGCACTCAGTGCCGGTGTATGAGAGTACCGTATTAGCAGATCCCCTAAAATCACCACAGCAAACGTTGAAAGGAGAGTACCCAAGAGACCTGCAAAAGCACCAGGCCAACCTGCCACCCTATACCCCATGTAGCTTGCCAACTTAGTGGCAATGGGACCCGGTAATGAGTTCCCAATAGCTAAAGCATCCGCAAATTCCTCATCCGTTAGCCATTTATATCGAGTAACTGCCTCCCGTTGAATTAAGGGAATCATGGCAGGACCTCCGCCAAAACCCAAATTGGTTGCACGAGCACAGCCAATAAACACTTCCCATAACTTCTTTAACATAGTTTATCACCTCCGAGCAACACTCTTACTGAAAGACAATGATTCCAAAGATCATCGACAGAACAATCACAATTCCTGGGTGAAGCTTGAGCTTGTAAAGGCAGATAATGGCTCCCCCAGCTATGACCCAACTCCAAATACTTGGAAAAGCACTTAAGCCCATATCCAATGCTGTTTTAGCAACCAGGACAGTCACCAAAGGCCGAACCCCGGTTAAAGCACCTTTAAGTATAGGAGAATTGCTATGCTTCATCAAAAAACCCGTCAAAGCAATAACTAAAATAGAGGTAAGAGCTAAAGTTCCCAGCAAAGCGGCCAATACCCCCGGCCATCCCGCCACATGGTAACCAACATAACCGGACAAAAGAGTAGCAATGGGACCCGGTAATGAGGTTACAATAGCCAAGCCTTCAGAGAATTGCTCTATAGACATCCAACCATGATTGATGACTTCTGCTTGAATTAATGGAATGATGGCTGGACCACCACCAAATGCTAAATTGCTAGCACGGAAAAATGCTAAAAAGAGCTCTAGTAATTCCAACGATTTCATCTCCTCATTCTACAAACCTCTCACATGGTTATCATTATAACAAAGACCTTCTCAATTGAGAATATTAAAAAGCAAAAAGGCCGTTGCAAAGCCTTCTCCTATGATAAGCATTCCTAGACATTAACAAAGGGGCTGCAGCAACAGCCCCTTTATATCATTATCTAATTGTCCATTGTATTACTTACTGAACATTGTACATACCGTGAGATTTCATATAATTAAAGAGTTCTTCGCCATGTTCCTGCTCTTCTTTTTGAATATGATTGAGAGCTTGCCTAAGATTTTTATCCTGAAATTCAAAAATTGCTGTATCATAGGTTCCAGAGATATACTTTTCAGTAGAGAGCATATCGTTGACCATATTAAAATCGTTTTGGCTGTAATTCTTGCTCCCTTGAGACTGGGTTCCGGACATTCCCTGCATACCCTGTCCCTGTTGTTGCATCCCTTGTCCCTGCTGTTGCATCCCTTGGCTTTGTTGTCCCTGACCTTGACTCATGGACGGAGCTTGACCGGCAATCATCTGATTGATGGTATCATAATGTTGCTGTTCATGAGAAGCAAGGGTTTGGAAGATCTGCTTAAGATTTGAGCATTCGGCTTCATTTGCATATTTACTATATTTTTGGATACATAACTCTTCGTGACTCTTTAAGTCTTCAAGAAACATTTGTTCTTTTTGGCTAAGTTGGACTTGCATTAAGACACCTCCCTAAAATCTTAACCCTAGTGTTTACTAATAAATAAAAACTATGTATCTATTAACCAAAAAACTTTAATTAAAAGCTTCACACTGAAACTTTTTTCTTTCTCCGGCGTACTTTAGAATGAAGAAGTAACATTATGTACTATGGGAGGGGGTATTAATATGAATAAACGTCTTTACCGTTCAGGGAGAGAAAAAATGTTGGCTGGAGTTTGTGGTGGCTTGGGCGAGTATTTTGATGTGGATCCAACTCTTATACGGCTGGCTGTTGTTATTGCAATTTTTGGTGCGGGCATGGGATTTTTCGCCTATCTTATCGCTTGGATTGTTATTCCCAAGAATCCCGATCACAACTACTTACACCCATGATTTTCTTTCGACTCCTTACCCAGAATGCTTCTAACCATAGAAATGCCCCTTGATGCAAATCAGGCGGGCATTTTCCTTTGCCCTCATACTTTATTGTAAAAGGGTTAAATTAATCAACAGGACTAGACTTTAACTTAAGAGAGATTTTAACCGGGAGGAATACAATGTACAGAATGTCGGAAGAACTACAACAAAAAGTCTTTAATAATTTTAAGAAAGTCATGGATAAACAAAATTCTGAACTTATCAATAAAGATTTATACTACCACCTTAACCTTAACTGTAATTTCGTGGCTCATTTTAATCTGCAGGGATTTCGCGAAGCTTATTCCGGTGAGAACTTTAAAGCATTCATGGATTATTTTAACCCCGACTCCCCCTCAAGTCAGTGGTTGGAAGCTCCTGAAATCAGTGCTGAATTCATTCCCCTCAATCGATCTATGGTGGAATATGTATCTCAAAACCATTAAATCAAAAAAAGTACCCGAGAATTTTTCTGGGGTACCTTATAAAATGGCTGAAATATTATGCTGGAAAAAACAACTGGTGTTCATTGCAATAATGTTGGAATTTTTTCTTATACCATTTAACAGCGAGTATAAAATGATACCAATGGGTGTTTTCAAAATTATCGACACATACAGCACCCTTTACTCGTCTGTTATTAAATTTTTTGGGATTATAATTAACAAAAGCCTGCCGCAACCATGTGTCATCCTCATAAGTCCATAGAGCTTTATCATTTTTTTCAAATAAACCATGTTTAAGCATGAGTTTCTGCCAATTCTTTATCCGGGCTTGATCATGTCCTTTAAATATAAGGGCCTGCCAAAGAAGGTCAAAATTATCGAACTTTATACTTTGATCCCGATGGTGTGGATACAAAGTTAAATAATGATCAAGATGCTGTTTAATCTTGTGAAATGCTCGCTGATATCTTTCCCGGTTATCTACTTCCACTCGTTTGTGAGATCCTCGAAAATCATCGCTATGGTCGTACTCATAGGACCAGACCAAATAGGGGAGATCAGGAAAATCCATAGCTTGAGCATGACCATAGGCAGGCATTACCCTATCAAAATATTTTTCGATTTTCTCCCCACCCAAATCCCTGAGGAAATCTGTAAAATGTTCTCTATGCTGTAAAGAAATCAAAGTCTTAACTTGACAATTATCAATGGCATTGACTTTACTTAACATTCCACTAAAGCCTTGATGAGAAAAAGTATCTGCAAAGGAGTGTAAAACCATACCAAATTTAATCAGATTATCTTCCTGGAATGCTTCAGCGAGTATGTCAAGGATAATAGGTGACTCTTCTTTGCAGCGAAGTTTTTTGGTAAATCGCTTCCCACTGCAGCCCGGTACAAAGTGAAAGGCGGTCGTATTATTCACCATGGACTCATAATTAAAGGTGTCCATACGAAAATACGAATGACAGGTCGCGATATTGAAGAAAGCCGGTGTATTGTCCACTGAATCCAGCACTTCGTTTTGGGCAATATTTTGGAGAAAAATCAAGTTAATTTTAGCATCATCGACAAATTGGGAAGCATAGGCAATACGATTTGCGCTTTTCTTCTTAAATCCACAGGCTCTACTCAAAGCCAAAACCGCATAAAAATGAGCATCTTTCTTCAATTTCTCCCCCTCCAATGCCATTAATTGACTAATTTATGCACCATTCTATGCATGAACTCAATAATATGTACTGGAGGGGGATTTGCATGTCGGATTTAAACCTTATATCGCAAGGGACAGGGGACGTTGAATTAGATAAGGCTATTGCAATCGCCGGGTATGCATATGATGCAAGCCAAGATATCTTCATCTCCACCATGGACCCTTGGCAAAGAAGTATTGGCTATTGTCGGCTTTATGACGAAGCGGCTGCCCCCATGGGGATGATCATTGACAGTGACCCTATCTACTTTGTTTATAAGAATAAAAAGTGGATGGTAGGTATCTGGAAAGGTCAATACGATATGGTCACCGGGGGAGAAGTCGGGGTCTACACCAATGGAGTCGGTGTGAAGTTTCCTAAAATCTTTACAGGAATCTACTATCAGTCGGCAGGCAATGAGGATTGCCTTCATATGGCCTTCACCCTCAAAAAAGGGAATCGGGTTCTCTTTACTCGGGAAGGCCGGCATTGGTGGCTTACGGGCTTTGTTTTGGGTGAGTTTTCGGAGCCCTCTGAACTCACTATGGACATTAAAATTACCCTGGAATCTGCAGAGATGCGGGATGCCTTTTTGGAGGGTATGAAAAAAACGGGGTATTCTGAAAAGGATGTCAAGGTACACGGAAATACGGTATCCTTTACCTTTGGCCACCCCCGCTCTGCTCAGCCCTTTACCCGTACACCGAAAACTGATCGGATTATTCAAAGAAAGAACGAGCTGCTCTGCCAAAGTTATCAGGAAATAACGAAACCCTATGCAACCTTCCCTGAAAAACTAGAAGCAATCAAAGAAGACCTTCCGGGTATGTATCGACTGATCATGAATATGGGTAAGAGCAAACAAGTGTTTGAAATCATTGTACTGCTTACCCTATTGGGAGCAGTCATCCTAACGCGACATGCCCAACGGCAGCTTGAAGACTAATGACCTCTAATTGGCCCTTGTTGGAGCAGAAACATTTTGTAATACAAGCCTTTTTGAGCGAGGAGTCCGTTATGATTGCCTCGCTCTACAATTTGTCCCTGATGTAAGACAAGAATAAGGTCGGCATCCTGTATGGTAGAAAGGCGATGAGCAATAGCGATCGTACTGCGCCCTTGGCGCATTTTGTTTAAGGCTATTTGAATAGCATCCTCCGTCTCTGTATCGACACTAGCCGTAGCTTCATCGAGGATAAGTATTTTAGGTTCTCCGGCAATGGTCCGGGCAAAACATATGAGTTGCCGTTGACCACTGGAGAGTGTCGATCCCCTTTCATTGACAGGTTCCTGATACCCCTTTTCCAGCCTGTTGATGAATTTATCAGCCTCCACAAATTCTGCCGCAGCCTTGACCTCCCGTTCCTTGAGTTGGGGTCGATTGAGATGAATATTATCGGCAATATCTCCAACAAATAGAAAAGGGTCCTGGGCGACAAGGCCAATCCGGGTGCGCAATTCCTCTTGTGAAAAGTCTTTTAAGGGTATACCATCAATCAGGATTTTTCCTTCATCAACAGGGTAAAATTTCATTAAGAGATTGGAAATCGTGCTTTTTCCGCTCCCAGTATGACCCACTAGAGCTACAGTCTCCCCAGGGCGAACAGTGAAGGAGATATTTTTTAATACTTCGGTGACACCGTCATAGGAAAAACTGACATCTCGAAACTCAATCTCACCTTTTTCTATAGTATGAGTAGGACTGTCATCTGCTTCCTGAAAAGAATTCAATCCAAAGGCGGTAGTGGTTCGTTCATCATCCAGCACTTCAAAGACCCTTTCCGCGGCGATAATAGCTTGCTGAAGCTGAGAAAGTCGCATTAAGATCATATTCACCGGGTCAATGAAACGATCCAGATAATTGATAAAAGCATAGAGCACTCCCACTTCCACCGGACCAATTATGGATTCCAGACCAAAGAAACCTAAGACCAAAATCAAGGCAAAGGTATACAGTAGATCCACTGCCGGACGCATAAGGGTGCTTTCCAATTTAATATTGGCAATGGCCGCACCATAATATTTCTCGTTGATCCCAGCAAATTTCTTTTGAAAGATTTTTTCCTGCCTCATCATTTGAATAATATTCATACCTTGGATGGACTCATTGAGCATAGCATTAAGCCGGCTAAGTTCTGCCCGTGAAATCCTGTATATCTTAGAGCTAATCTTGCGGTAGATTTGCATTAAACCAATGATTATAGGGAGAAGAAGCAAGCAGAAAGCAGCTAATCGAACATCCAAGCTAAACATAGCGATAAATATACCCAAAAGAAAGACTATATTCTGTACATAGGTTGATAGTACACCGATATAAAGATCTTTAATTGCCTCAGTGTCATTGGTGACCCTTGAGACTAAGGCTCCTGCCGGAGTCCGATCAAAGACACTCATGGCCAAATATTGAACCTTACTGAAAATATCCACCCTGATTTGTTGAATAATGAGTAAGGCGATTTTATTAAAACGGATCAATTGATGATATTGAAGGAAGGAAGCTAAGATAACCAACAGAAGATATCCTCCCCCAAGGAGAATTAAAGGTATTGGATCAAGAAGGCGAGGGGTTAGGTAATCATCTAAAAAGACTTTAATCAATACGGGCCCGGCTACATCGGCCGCGGTGCCCAAAACGAGCAATATAAAGGCAAAAACCAGGGCTTTAATATGAGGTTTCAAATAGTTAAGGAGCCTGAGGATAGTCTTCCCCTGCCCGGCGAGACCGGCTTTGTGCTCCAAATCTTCGGAAATAAGTGTACTCACGAAAGCCCACCTCCCTCTTGTATCAGACTTTCCAATTGTTGAGCCTGATAGGTTTCAGCATACCAGCCTTTATTCTCCATTAATTCTGTATGGGTACCTCTCTCTAATACTTCCCCATTCTGAAGTACTAAAATCAAATCGGCATGCTCAATAGCACTAAGGCGATGGGCAGAGATCAATGTGGTTTTTTGACTGCGATTGCTCTTCAGCTCCAGAAGGATTTGCTTTTCTGTCTTAGCATCCACAGCCGATAAAGAGTCATCGAGAATCAATACCTCTGGATTAAGAAGCAGGGCCCGGGCAATAGAAATCCGCTGTTTTTGTCCTCCTGATAAAGTGACTCCCCGATCCCCCACAAGGGTCGCATAGTGCTCTTCAAATCGTTGGATATCTTCATGGATACAGGCCATTTTAGCCGCTTTTTCAATTTCTGAAGGGTGGGCATTGGGTTTGCCCAAAGCAATATTTTCAGCAAGAGTTGTGGAGAAAAGAAAGTGCTCCTGGGGGACATAGCCAAAAATTCCTCGTAAGCTATCTAGAGGCATCTCCTGAATAGAGATACCGCCAATACGAATCTGTCCTTCCATTCCCGCGAATTCACGTAGGAGGGCGCGAAAAAGGGTGGTTTTGCCGCTTCCAGTTTTGCCAACTACACCAAGTGTCTGTCCTTCCTTAAGAGTGAAATGGATGTTTTTTAACACAGGTTTTTTCTGATTTGGATATGTAAATTGATCGAGAGCATAGAAAATATCTCCCTTAGTCATTTTTTTGGGCTCAGCCATGCTTCCTCCAGTGACTCCATGTAGGGGAACCTGATCCTGAACTTCGGACTCGACATCAAGCAATGCCTTAACACGATCATAGGAGGCTCTTCCTCGTTCCATAATATTGAACAACCAGCCAAAGGCAAGCATTGGCCAGATAAACTGTCCCAGGTAGAGGGTGAATTGAGTAAGTTGGCCGAGAGTAAGCCGCAAATTTACCACTTCATAGGCTCCAAAGGAAATTGCCAGGAAAAAGGATATTCCTACAATCAACATAATCGAGGGATCATAGAGGGAATCAACCATAGCTACCGCCTGATTCTTCTTGACTACATCATCGGACAGCTTACGGAAGGACTCAATTTCCGCCTCTTCTTGACCAAAGGCCTTCACGACGCGTACTCCAGAAATATTTTCCTGAACCTTATCGTTAAGATCGCCGAAAGCCTCTTGAGCTTTGAAGAAACGGTCATGAAGCAATGTTCCGTAATAACTGGAGACCCAGGCCATAATTGGCATAGGCAACAAGGTAATGAGTGTCAATTTCCAACTCAGGAAAACGGCCATGGAAAAGACAACAAACCCGCCAGTAACTAAAGAATCCACCAAGGTCAATACTCCCATCCCCGCGGTCACTTCAATCGCTTGTATATCGTTGGTGGCATGAGCCATTAAATCCCCGGTCCGATACTTTTGATAAAAGCTGGGTGACATACGGGTAAAATGCTTAAATAGCTGCTGGCGCAACAATCGGCTTAGACGAGCCGCCGCTCCAAAAATCAGGATACGCCAGCTGTAGCGAAGAATGTAGGACAAAATACCTAAGCACAGGAGTATCAAGAGCCATGGCCAAAGGGTTTCCATAGTTAAGGTCTGGTTGGTTACCCCATCAACAACCTTGCCGACAATATAAGGAGGACATAGATTGATCAGCGCAAGTACGATAAGGAGAATAATTCCGGTAATATAGCTCAATTTTTCCTTCTTAAAAAACCACATCAAATCGATAAATAAGCGCATAGGGCACCCCATTCGAAATAATTCAAACTTCGAAAACATAATAGCATATTTTCAATAAGTCCTACAGAATTAATTGATTGCATATAAAAACACCTGCCGTCCATAAGCAGGTGTTTTTCCATTGTTCGCGTGCACTTAAAAGTGCGTCTCAATGTCAGCTCGGGTTTAAGTTTACTCTTTAGTGAGAATTTTGTCAAGAAATATAATCCTCTTAAATTCGTTCTTTGGAATGACCTTGACCGATCTTATCATTGTCATGGGCATCAAAGGGGGGAATTTTATCTCCTGGGTTTAGATTCTTCTCACGTATAACCTCAACGACATTTTTCTTTTCCTTGGGCTTGGACATATAACTCCTCCTTTACTTTTTCAATTATCTCATCATCTTTAGAATACCCGAAGAATGAAAAAATAATATGAGTAATTTCTTTTGCTTTCTTCTCTGTTTGGTTATACAGTAGAAGTAAATAAAATGAATTGGAGGTTTTTTTATGGCTTTACCCCCTTTCTTAACAGCTCTGGAAGGATATGACTCTACCTTTGCCCAAGAAATTGAGAAAATAGCTTCCCTTTCCTTTCAAGAGAACAGCCTTGATGAGAGAACAAGGACATTAATAGCTCTTGCTCTTGATACTGTCCTAGGAGCTTCAGAAGGAGTTGCCAGCCTAGCGAGCCAAGCCCGCCAGTTAGGAATCTCTGATCAGGAAATCGCTGACACATTACGCCTTGCCTACTTTACATCCGGTTGTTCCGTCCTAAAAACATCTTTCGCAGCCTTCGACAAAAAGGAGTAGTTTCTTGGTTAATTTGCTTAATCTTTGGCCAATGGGGATTTTTTACTTAATAATAAATGGGTTCTGTTTTTTTCTCATGGGACGGGATAAATATCTTGCCCGTAAGAAGCGCCGGCGAATTCCCGAAAAATGGCTCTTTACCTTAGCCTTTTTAGGGGGCGCACTAGGGGTTTTCTTGGGAATGCAGATTTTTCGGCATAAAACCAAACACAATACCTTTGTGTTTGGAATCCCCTTACTTTTGGTATGGAACCTGTTTATTATGTATGAACTAGGACAGCACCTTTAGAGCCTTTCTGCAGTAAATTACTTCAACAGGACAAGCAATGATTATGAATCGAAGCAAGATTATGACACAGTAAGGGCAGATGCCATGAAGGCAACTGCCCTTACTGTGTCACTTTGCTTTTGTAGTCACAGTCAATTCCAACTCGGGTGTGGTTTGTTCTAAAGGCTGTAAATTCTTCTTCTTAGTGCTTAGCTCGTAACTGCTTCTCATCCGCTTGGATGCCCAGCGCATTTCCGTGGCCACCACAGCCACCTCCATAGTGGCCCGCAGGAAGTACACACCGCTGAAATGCTTTTGCCATTGATCCATCCTTTGGTCAAACTCATTCCAAAAATCTTGATCAAGAGTTCTCAATGGTGTGGCGGGGACATAGGTAAAGCTGAGGTACAAACTATCCCGAAGTGCTCCTAAGATCCCTTTTCCAACAAGGATATAGTCCAAAAGGCTTTGAAACTCATGACTTATTTCTTGACCCATTTGAGGAGGTGAATCAGGCGCCTGGCGCCGTTTAACTCTTTGGCGGGTCATTTCTTCTATATTTTCTCCACGTTCGATAAATCCCCGGCAAAGCTCCAGGAGTCGTTCCATAAGCTGCATCTTATCTTTAGAGCTAAATTCCTCCCGGGCATGCTCATAAAGCTCCGTCACTTCTTCCAGCCGCTTTTCCAGCAATGTCGTCTTAACCTTTTCATAGTTATTGAGTGATGTTGAATCCACATAGTGTTTAAGGCTATTCAAAAAGAACTCAGACGAATCGTAAAGAAGAGTATATAATTTTTCTTTAAAATGCTTTTTGTATCGCGGGGGAGCAAGAACCCGATTAATGGTAAGAGCTACCGCCAAACCAATAAAAATACACAAAGCTCGTGAAATAGCATGTTCTAAAAATTGGTCGGGAGGAGCATCAAGGATGAAGATTATGGAAACAATCCCCAAATTCACACTTCGCCACCCCATACGATTGGAAATTGCGATCATTAAAATAACAACCAAGCCAATTATATAGGGGTTGGTTCCCACTGTCAGTCCAACAACAATAGCTAATGCCACAGCCAAGATATTAATAGTGATCTGTTCCCAGGCGTTAGAGAGGGCTTTGCTCACTGAAGGCTGCATATTGATGGCCACAGTAATTGCTGCAAAGCTCGCCGGCTCCACTGAAAATATCTGGCAGATTAATAACGCAACTGCTACACCCAGTCCGGTCTTGAGAATTCTCGGACCAAACCAATTCCTAAACTTAGAAAACAGGAAAAATCACCCTTCCCGTAATATATGTAACTAGAGTATAGTCCTGAGCGAGTACTTTGGCAAGTTGGCAGTATTCCGTAGGAAGGACTGACAAGGATAAAAATATCACAATAATTCGACTAAATTTTAATGATTGTTTTTGGAGCATTGGTAAGAAGACGAGCACCTTTTTCTCCCTCAATAACAAGAGTATCCTCCACACCAATGGCTCCTTCCCCAGGAAAGATGAATTTAGGCTCGACGGCTATAGTCATTCCCGGAGCTAATATCTCCTGAGCTCCTTTACTGATGGTCGGAAGTTCGTCCAGCTCCAGTCCTACCCCATGACCTATGAAACGCACTCGATTATTCTGAAACCCCATAAAATGATCTGCATAAGGAGTCTCCTTTTCAACCCAGTTCAATATTTCTGCATAGACATCCCCGGCCTTTCGTCCTGGGATAAGGGCCAGGCGAGTTCTCTCCTGGATTTCACAGCTGATCCTATAGGCTTCCTCCATTTCTTTCGAAGGCTCCCCCATCACCAGCATTCTCGTGGCATCCATCTGATACCCTTTTTGGGCAATGACTAAATCCATCATGATCATATCCCCTGCCTGAATTGGAGTATGAGAGGGACCTAGAGGATGAGCAAAGGATGCTCCTAAGCCGACAACCGGCCCATCAAAATAGCCGGGAATTGCCCCTTGTGGTCCAGCTACCACCCCGCCAAAATGAAATTCAAAGCCAAAAGCTCGGGTACGAAGCATGGTTTCATGTCCCAGCGTTCTCGCTTTTGCCTCCAGAAGACCTTCAAACTCAATTTCACTCATGCCGGGACGAAGCACTGTTGAAGCATATTCCAATAATTGTGTATAGATTCGCCCATTTTTTTCAATCTGTGCAATCTCCCATTCAGATTTTGCAGCGCGTAAAAGCCGCAATGGGTAGGAAATGTCTACCAGATCCGTCTTGTCAAACACCTTTTTATATCTAAGATAATTCGCAACAGGCAAAACATCATATTCCAGCCCCATGACCTTGGGGAGGGGATGGCCATGCTCAGAGATCGATTCAGGCAACTTGGAAATACCCGTCAGTGGGAAGACTTCCCAAGAAGACTCAGCCCGAGCTCTTTCTATATTTCGATAGACCAACACCAGGGGGTTCCCTTTTTGGGGTATATACAGATGAACGTTTTGGGCTGTCCCTGTAAAATACAGGGTGTCTGCCCGTTGAACCAAGAGTGCCCCATCTACTCCTTGTTGTACAAGAATATCTTGAAACCCTTTAACTCGACGCTCACATTCTGATTTTGGAAACATCCAATCATCCCTCCCGAAAGAAAATAACCCAGGCCATATCCTGGGTTAGTATTCTATAGAATTGCAGCATTTCCTCTCTAAAACTAAGAGGTTCTATGATTATATTCCCCTACTTCCCCAGAAATTCAGTTTGCGTTTTCTCGAGAAAAGCCCTAAAACCATTTTTACGGTCTTCGGTATGGAAGGTCAGAGCAAATACCTCTGCTTCATAATCCTGCCCACTGATGAGATCCATATTTGCCCCTTTATAAATTGCGCTTTTGGTTAACTGTACGGCGATTGGCGCTTTGGAGGCAATCCTCTTGGCCATAGCCATAGCTTGTTCCTGAAGGTCTTCTTTGGGATAAACCCGGTTAACCAGGCCCATGCGAAAAGCCTCCTGAGCATCAAACAGATCGGCTGTAAGGAGAATTTCACTGGCTCGTCCGCTCCCTACTAAACGCGGGAGCCGTTGTGTGCCGCCAAAGCCCGCCGGTATACCCAGGTTCACTTCCGGCTGCCCGAATCGGGCATTCTCACCGGCCAGTCGAATATCACAGGCCATCGCCAGTTCCAAACCTCCACCCAAAGCAAAACCATTAATGGCGGCAATGACCGGTTGGGGCAGACTCTCGATCAGATTCATCAACCTCTGTCCTAATTGGCTGAAAGACCTTGCTTCCATCGGGGTTTTCGTGTTCATTTCGGCAATATCGGCACCGGCTACAAAGGCTTTTTCGCCGCTTCCCGTAAGAATCACGACCCGTATGGAGGAATTATTGGCCAAATCATGAACGACCTGACTGAGTTCCTGCAAGGTAACCGTATTAAGAGCGTTTAAGGCTTTGGGGCGGTTAATCGTTACAGTGGCAATCTGCTCATGATATTCAACCAGGATATTCGAATACGTCATACTTCTCCCCCTATCTCTCTACAATCAGGCTAACTCCCTGACCTCCGCCGATGCATAAAGTCGCAAGCCCTCGATGTCCATCCCGCCGTTTCAATTCATGAAGAAGGGTGACCAAGACGCGGGTGCCGGAAGCACCGATGGGGTGCCCTAAGGCGATGGAGCCGCCATTGACATTAGTCTTTTCCACATCCAATCCCAGCTCCTGGGTAACGATAGCGGCTTGGGCGGCAAAGGCTTCATTGGCCTCCACCATGTCAATATCGGCAATGGTTAATCCGGCTTTTGCCAAGGCTTTTCGTGTCGCAGGGATCGGTCCGGTCCCCATGATCAGAGGATCCACCCCGGCAGAAGCCCAAGAAGTGATTTTGGCCAGGACCGCTAATCCCAATTCCTCAGCCTTCTCTTTGGACATGACGACCACTGCAGCAGCTCCGTCATTGATCCCTGAAGCGTTGCCCGCAGTTACCGTACCCTCTTTCTTAAAGGCAGGCCTCAGCTTAGTTAAAGTATCGGCAGTAGTGCCGAAACGGGGGAACTCATCCTGACTGAACACCAGAGGCTCCCCTCTTTTTTGAGGGATTTCCACAGGAACAATCTCTTCATCGAATAATCCGGATTGGATAGCGGCCTCAGCACGGTTTTGACTGCGCAGTGCCAAAGCATCCTGATCCTCCCGGGAAATCTGGAATTGCTCAGCGATATTCTCGGCGGTCAATCCCATGTGAATATTATGGAAAGCATCGGTTAGACCATCCGTGATCATGGTATCCACCAGGCTGTCATTGCCCATTCGATATCCTTTTCTTGCTTTAAGAAGGGCATAGGCTGATGATGACATGCACTCCATGCCGCCGGCGACAATAATATCCGCATCACCGGCCAGGATCGCCTGCGCCCCACAGATTACCGATTTAAGTCCGGAACCGCAGACCTTATTCAGGGTCCAGGCGGGCACTTCTTGAGGAATTCCTGCTTTAATTGCTGCTTGTCTGGCAGGGTTTTGACCTGCCGCAGCACTGAGTACATTCCCCATAATGACTTCTTCTACTTGTGCAGGCAGGATTCCGGCCCGTTTGATCGCTTCCTTGATCACGATAGCTCCCAGTTCGGCTCCTGTAAAGTTCTCTAAAGTTCCCCCAAAGGATCCAAGGGGTGTACGAACAGCACTGACAATCACTACTTCTCTCATGACGTTCCTCCTCAAGGTAATGACACCTAAATTTTATAAAGAAAACCCGGCTTCGCCGAGCCTTAAATGCATGCTCGCAAATAAGGCGAAGTCGTTGGTTGCCCTTATGCTTAGAAAGTATATAGCGCAAGCTTATACTTTCTGATAGTGTAAAGAAAACCCGACTTCACCGAGCCTTAAACGTATACTCGTAAATGAGGCGAAGTCGTTGGTTGCACTTATGCTTAGAAAGTATGTAACGCAAGTTCATACTTTCTGACAGTGTTAAGCAAGCTTAGCAGTCCTTCTCCAGATACCCATTTTTTCTGCATCTTTAATCAGGTCATCGCGGAAATTGGGGTGAGCGATGGAAATCAGAGCTTCGGCACGTTCCCAGGTGGACTTCCCTTTCAAATTGACGATGCCGTGCTCAGTCACCACATAATTAACCATGGCGCGATGGGTTGTGACGATAGCACCGGGAGTTAATATGGGGTTAATCCGCGATCTTATCTCGCCATTCTTAGCTTTGTAGGTGGACTCTAAGCAGATAAAAGATTTACCGCCTTGGGAATGATAGGCGCCTAAAGTAAAGTCCACTTGTCCGCCTGTTCCGCTAATTTGACGAGTTCCAGAAGATTCTGAACATACTTGGCCGAATAAATCGACTTCGACGCAATTATTGATCGCGATAACATGATCATTCTTGGCTATGATCCAAGGATTGTTCACATAGTCTACAGGGTAAATCGCGCAACTGGGGTTGTTATGAAGAAAATCATAAGTTTTCTGAGTTCCCATAGAAAAAGTATAGGTTAGTTTATATCTATCAATCTGTTTTCTGGCGCCGGTAACACGTCCGGCTTCCACCATCTCCACAAAGGCCTCTGTCATCATCTCCGTATGGACACCCAAATCTTTGAGGTCGGATTGAGCAATAATCTTACCCATAGCATTAGGCATACCACCAATACCCAGCTGAATGCAGCTTCCATCTACGAGCTCAGGCATAATAAATCCGGCTATTCTGTTATCCAACTCGGTAGGAGGAACGGGTTGAATCTGAGGCAACTCCCATTCTGTTTCCACGATATGATCCACAGCAGAAATATGAATGGCCTCTTCCAGACCGCCCAGGCAACGGGGTATTTTCGGATTCACCTCAAGAATAATGATTTTTGCTTTTTCCAGCATTGCTTTGGTATGAGAAACTTGAGGCCCGAAGTTAAAAAAGCCTTTCTCGTCCATGGGTGCTACCGGGATCATGGCTACGTCCACATCAAGAAAACGTCGATAATAGCTGGGCAGTTCATTATAGAGGATCGGGCTGTACCAGCAAACTCCCTGATCGTGCAGTTTACGGTCTAAACCACTGAAATGCCAGTTATTATAAACGAAATGCCTAGCCTCCGGATCAACCTTGACCACCTCGGGCATCCTCACTGCCGTGACAGCCCGAATCTTTACATCCTCAAGCTCATCTTTGCGAGCTGCCAAAGCTTTATCCAAGACAACGGGCTGACCGGTAAAGGAGCCATAATCCACCCAATCCCCTGATTTAACCACACTCACAGCTTTTTCCGGTGAAGTCAGTTTGCTTTGATACTCTTCTAAAATATTCAAATCCAGCTCCTCCTTGTTCTTTGCCCTAATAAAACAACATGGTTAGTTGATTAAACGCTCCTCCACCCTAATCCGAAATTCTATAGTATTAACAAATTATAATAATAAGACCTTACATTTTTTTAGCATTGCCAACAGGTGCGGGGGCATTTTCTTTGATCCAAGGCTTTGTAAGAGGAAGTATCGTTTTACCGTATGTGGTATTTAAAATTAAGGCTGCCGAAAGATACATGGCCAGAATTCCTGCAAAGAGAAGAGCGTAGCCGGCTACAGGTTTGAATGCGGGGCTGAGGACTCCTAAATCGAGGAAAGCAACTTGGACAACGGCGATATCTACAAGAATAACGATCATAGCTAGGATACTTGTTCCCTTAAAGTAAGCCGGAGTCCACATCACAAGACAAAATGCCAGAACGAGCCAAGCCCAGCCATCAATACGAGTATCTAGGGGTATCGACCATTGTTGAGCTGCCGCGAAGTATTTAACAAAAAACTCCAATCCTCCGACAAGCATAAAAAATGCTGAAAAATATAGGAAAACGTTCCCACCGAGAATCTGACCTTCTTTTAACTCAATAGCACCGACAATGACTTGAGTAACAAAGCCGCCGATCAACCAACATCCCAGCAGAGGCATTGCTCCTGCAGTAACCTTGCCGCTTAACAAAGCAAAAAAAGTAAAGCAAGCAACCCCTAGAGCGACCAGACCTGCGGGCGAAGGATTTGCCCATCCCCCATTATTATTCGACATAATTTAATCTCCCCTCTTGCTTTTTGACCTATTATCCGTCGAAAAACTTTTCGACGCTTGGTCAATTATTCCGTTTTTTCTGTTGTTTTTGCTTTTCCTTAAGACATTCTTTCAACGAGAATCTCTGCAATATCCAATACCTTCACTCTTTCCACGGCCTCACGGGCAGCTATACCGTCATTGATCATGGTTAAACAGAATGGGCATCCTGTACTCACCACTTCTGTGCCTGCTGCCATGGCTTCGTCCGTGCGCATCTCATTGATACGTTGGCCATGATGCTCTTCCAGCCACATTCTTCCGCCACCTGCACCGCAGCAGAAACTCTTCTCGTGATGACGAGCCATTTCGGTAATATGGAAGCCGGCAGCTTGAAGTAATCTTCTGGGTTCTGTGTAGATTGTGTTATAGCGGCCAAGATAACAGGAATCGTGATAGGTAACGGATCGAGTATTTAACCCCCTTTCCGAACCACCGCCTGCTTTATTAAGCTTTAATCTACCGGAGGCTAATAGTTCGTTTAAATATTCGGTATGATGAAGCACTTGATAGTTCCCGCCAAACTCAGGATATTCGTTCTTAAGAGTATTAAAACAGTGAGGGCATTGAGTAATGATGGTTTTTACTCCGTATCCATTCATCGTCTCAATATTTTCCTGAGCCAACGCTTGGAAAAGATATTCATTCCCTAAGCGGCGGGCTGAATCACCACAACATTTTTCCTCACTGCCTAAAATAGCAAAATTGACTTCCGCTGCCTTCAATAGTTTTACCAATGCTGCCGAGACCTTTTGATTCCGTGCATCAAAGGATCCGGAACAACCTGGAAAATAGAGAATTTCAGCCTCCGGATTTTCTTCCAGGGTTAAACATCCCACAGTTTTCAAAAAATCTCCTCGAGAGGACCAACCAATTCCCCAAGGATTGCTGTTGTTTTCCATATTACGGAATGCTAATTGAGCTTCCGGAGGAAAACGTGATTCCATGAGCACCAGGTTACGGCGCATATCAATGGTTTTGTCCACGTGCTCAATAAAGATTGGGCATTGTTCTTCACAGGAGCGGCAGGTAGTACAGTCCCAAAGATCTTCTTCGGGAATCACATCACCGATGAGATAAGGCAAACCCAGCTCTTCTTCAGTGAGAGCTTCTGCGGCGGCAGCAATTTCGCTTCCTTGTGCGGCGACCTCAAGGGCAGGCTTTGCCCTGTGAGCCTTTTTCAGCGCTCTACCTGTCTCTTCTATATAAGCACCCATATCCTGAATAATCTTTTTAGGATTCAGGTGTTTACCACTTAAATAAGCCGGGCAGTTATCCTGGCACCTTCCACAGCGCAAACAAGCATCCGTGTTGAAAAGAGTCTTCCAGCTGAACTCACTAAGCTTGCTTTTTCCATAAGTTTCGAGACCCTCATCTTCAAAATCGATGTTCTCCGGGATGCCAATGGGACCATGGTGCCGTAGAAATTGATTGGCGGGCGCAAGGAAGATATGGGAAAGCTTGGAGTAGGGAAAATACCCGAAAAAAAACATCACTAAAATGAAATGGAACCACCAGAGAAAAGCATGAATTCCTTCCAGGGTTGAATTGCTTAAGCCCTTGAAAAGCGGTGCCATAGCATACCCAACAAAAGCATACATACCCCAGGGATCTTCGATAGCTGCCATGCGGACAGCTTGGATGACAAAGCCAGTGAGTAAAATAGTGAGGATAAGAGCTAAGACAATGGCATCATCCTTTTTATTATCAAGGCGATCCGGACGCTGACCATAACGCCGCCAGATGGCCATCAGACAGCCAATGATGGCCAATAGCCCAAAAGCATTGGCAGTTATCTTGATAAAGATATAGAGACCGCCGTTAAACATATTGATCCCGAAGTCGGCCTGCATAGCCACAATAATGGTTGCAAAAAACAGCAGCACAAACCCCCAGAAGATAAAAAGGTGCATTATCCCAGGGAAACCTTCTTTTAAGATTCTTTTGTGTCCTAATCCATAAACAAAGATATCGCCAATTCTTTTGACCATATTTTTCCTGCGGTTCTCTGGCTGTCCTATTTGCCACAATTTATAACGCTGATAAAAACCATAGCAAAAAAAGCCGAGAGCTATGATCAACATAGGGTAAATCAGCCAGTGATGTTCAATATTCCAATAAAGCTCCCGTGTCGCCATATCCCATACTCCCCTTTCCAATCCATGACCATTACCCTTTATCCTTACCTCTATTTTTTATTGATGGGGGTACTGTCTTAGGACAGCACCCCATCTCCAACTTGAGTCCTCTCCGTTTACAGTGGTGAACTCCCGCTTCCAAGCTGCTCTAAATGGGTGAATTCCCCTGTCCAAATCTCTTACTCATTCACTAATTTCTGAAACTCTTCAGTAAGAAGAGGGACGACTTCAAACAAATCCCCAACGATACCATAATCGGCAACGTTGAAAATAGGAGCTTCAGGGTCTTTATTGATAGCAATAATGTACTTGGACGCTCCCATGCCGGCTATGTGCTGGATAGCTCCGCTAATACCACAGGCCACATATAAGGTGGGGGCTACAATACTCCCTGTCTGTCCTACTTGAAATTGATTATCAATCCATCCTGAATCCACTGCCGCTCTTGAAGCTCCTACTGCTCCCCCGACAACATCGGCTAATTTTTCAAGAATAGCAAAGTTTTCTTCCGCTTTCATGCCCCGACCACCGGAGACAACAAAATCTGCTTCAGTTAGGGCTGGTCGGCTGGTAACTATGAGAGCCACATCTTTCACAATGACCTTAAGATCTGCCGGGTCGATGTTTACCGTTGCTTCGATGACTTCGGTTTGCCTTGCCAGGTCCGGCTCTGATATTGGGAAAGATTTAGCCCTTACCGTAGCAAGACTTGGTCTACTTAAGATCTCTACAAAACTATAGGCACTGCCTGTATAAACAGGGCGTTTGTAGAGAAGGAATTTTTCCGGATCCACTTCAATATCGATAACGTCTGAGGCAAGGCCGATCCCTAGACGTTGGGCAAGACGAGGAGCTAAATCTTTTCCCACTGCCGTATGACCTAACAGGAAGGCTTGAGGCTCCTTTTCCTGAATAAGCTTTGCCAGAGCGGAAGTATAGGCGCCGGTGGTATACTGGGCCAATTGAGGGGAGTCCAGTAAGAAGACCTGGTCAGCTCCATAACTGGCGGCTTCCTGTGCCAAGTTGGAGATCCCATCCCCTGCAATGACCGCTACCAGTGGTTCCCCTGTAAGGTCAGCGATTTTCCGTCCTTGACTTAATATTTCCAAGGATATTTTACGAACCTTCCCATCAGCTTGTTCGACAAATATCCAGATTCCCTTTGGCATATAACTCACTCCTTTACTGTGTTCATTACCGATTAGAGTACTTTAGCCTCTTCACGAAGGATTCGTGCTAATTCATGGGTGGCTTCCGCCGATTCACCAGGAAGGATTCTGCCCCCTTGTCTTGGATTAGGCAGAGTATATTGGGTAACTTTTGCCTGAAGCACTAAATCAGAGGGATCAAGTCCTAAGTCACTTAGTTTAAGGGTTGTCAGTGGTTTTTTCTTCGCTTTCATAATTCCGGCTACCGATGGATAACGCACCTCATTAATTCCTTGAACTACGGTGATGACAGCCGGTAGTGATACCTCAAGAGTTGCCAGACCTCCGTCGATAACCCGCAGGGCTGTTGCTTGACTGCCGTTAAGCTCAAGTTTGGTGACGCTACTGATCGAAGGAAGCTCTAATTTCTCGGCCATGCGCACGGCGACCTGAGCTGAGCCATTATCTGTATCCATGACTCCTGCCAGAATGATGTCGTAGGGAATGGTCTCCACCGCTTTGGCAAGTATGGCAGCGGCACTTCCTTCATCCACTTCCCCTAGGGCAGGGTCATTAATGTGAATCGCTTTATCGGCTCCCATGGCTAGGGCACTGCGGATTGTCGCTGTGGCTTGATCTCCCCCAAGGGTAATAACGGTTACTTCACCGCCAAATTTCTCCTTCATTCGGAGAGCTTCTTCGATGGCGTACTCATCCAAAGGATTGATAACCAGAGTGACCCCATTGGCATCTATTTTTCCATCCTTGTTCAAGGCAATTTTAGCTTCTGTATCAATCGTTTGTTTAACGCATACCACAATGTTCATAGGGTATCCTCCTACTCTTTTAAGACATGACTGCCGATGACAATACGTTGTACTTCACTTGTTCCCTCATAAATCTCAGTGATCTTGGCATCCCGCATCATCCGCTCTACAGGATACTCACGAGTGTATCCATAACCACCGTGCATTTGGACCGCTTGAGTGGTTACCCACATGGCTGTCTCTGAAGCATGGAGTTTAGCCATAGCCGAAGCTTTGGAGACGGGCTTATGCTGGGTAGCCAGGTAAGCCGCTTGATAAACCAATAAACGGGCAGCCTCGATCTGAGTGGCCATATCCGCTAATTTAAATTGATTGGCTTGGAAATGAGCGATGGGCTGGCCAAATTGTTCTCTTTCTTTAGCATATTTTTTGGCTTGCTCATAAGCCCCTTGGGCAATGCCTAAGGCTTGGGAGGCAATGCCGATTCTGCCGAAGTCCAAGGTGACCATGGCTACTTTAAACCCTTGTCCTTCCTGGCCTAAGAGATTTTCCGCCGGGACCCTAACATTATCAAAGACCAATTCATAAGTGGCCGAGGAGCGGATCCCCATCTTTTTTTCTTTCTTGCCAAAAGTAAAGCCCGGCATGCCTTTTTCTAGAATGAAAGCAGCGATTCCCTTATTCCCTTTGCTTTTATCCATCTGGGCAGTAACCACATATGTATCGGCTTCATAGGCGTTGGTGATAAAAATTTTGGTGCCATTGATGATATAATCATCGCCATCCTTAACTGCGGTGGTTCGGGTTCCTGAGGCATCAGAACCGGCCATGGGTTCAGTTAAGCCAAATGCCCCCATTTTCTCTCCACTTGCCAATGGGACAAGATATTTTTGTTTTTGTTCTTCCGTACCAAAGAGGTAGATAGGATTAGCACATAAACTGGAATGAGCGGACACAGTTACTCCAACTGAGGCGTCTACCCGTGATAATTCCTCAATCGCTATGGCGTAGGACAAATAATCAGACTCCACACCGCCGTATTTCTCGGGAAAAGTGATTCCCGCCAGACCCAATTCCGCCATTTTGTTCCATATCTCACGAGGAAATTCTTCTTTTTCATCCCGTTCTTCAGCGCCTGCTGCACACTCATTCTCAGCAAAATCCCTTACCATTTTCCTCATCATGACATGGTCTTCGCTTAAATCAAAAATCATACTTCTTCGTCTCCCCTCATTTTTTCTAAATATCTCTACCCTTTAATAGGCATAGAAACCTCTTCCCGTTTTTCTCCCCAACCAACCTGCCTTGACATATTTTCTCAATAAGGGACAAGGTCGGTACTTATCTCCAAGCCCTTCATGAAGCACTTCGCAAATAGCAAGTACAGTATCCAAACCGATAAGATCCGCCAGCGCCAAAGGGCCCATGGGGTGATTGGCTCCCAGCTTCATGACATCGTCGATAGCCTCCGGTTTGGCAATCCCTTCGTTAAGCGTCCAAATCGCTTCGTTAATCATCGGAATCAGAATACGATTAGCTACAAAGCCCGGGGCATCATTGACTTCTACGGGGGTTTTCCCCATAGCAACGCTCAGGTTTTCAATCTCCCTATAGACCTCATCACTGGTTGCCAGTCCGCGAATGATTTCCACAAGCTTCATCACAGGGACCGGATTCATAAAATGCATGCCAATCACTTTGTCCGGACGCTTGGTGCAAGCTCCGATTTCTGTGATAGGCAATGAGGATGTGTTGGAAGCCAATATAGTATGCTCTGGGCAAAGTTTATCTAGGGTTTGAAAAATTTCCGATTTAATAGTCATATTTTCAATAGCTGCTTCGATGACTAAATCGGTTTGAGCCGCATCTTGAAGAGAAACACTGGCCTGAAGCCGTCCGAGGATGGTTGTTTTTTCTTCGGAAGAGAGTTTGCCCTTTTCCACGCTGCGGTCCAAGTTCTTTTCAATCCCTTTAAGACCGCGGGCTACAAACTCCTCCTTGATATCATTGAGGATCACGGCGTACCCTGCTTGAGCGGCCACTTGGGCAATTCCGGAGCCCATTTGCCCTGCTCCGATGACCATAATCGTTTTCATAACTTGTTCCTCCTCATGTTCTTAGATTTTATTTCTTAAATGTTTGGCAATGACAATCCGCTGAATTTGGTTTGTACCTTCATAGATCTGGGTAATCTTGGCATCCCGCAGATAACGTTCTATAGGATAATCTGTGATGTAACCATTTCCCCCGAAGATCTGCATAGCATCATTGGTTACTTTGACCGCCATTTCAGTAGCAAATAATTTGGCCATGGAGGCCTCTTTACTGTAAGGCAATCCCTGGACCCGGTTGGCTGCGGCCTGATACACCAATAAACGAGCGGCTTCCAGTTGAGTAGCCATATCCGCAAGCATGAATTGAATCCCTTGGAAATTCATAATCTCCTGTTTAAATTGAACCCTCTCCTGAGCATAGGCCAGAGCCGCTTCAAAAGCGGCCTGAGCAATCCCCACAGCCTGGGCTCCAATCCCTATTCTGCCATCGTCAAGTAATGCCATAGCGATTTTAAACCCCTGTCCTTCTTCCCCCAATCTGTTTTCAACAGGGACAACCATATCCTCAAAAATCAATTCACAAGTGGATGAGCCGTGGAGCCCCATCTTCTTCTCCTTTTTCCCTATGATAAAACCGGGGGTACCCGCATCTACTAGAAAAGCTGTAATTCCACGTGAACCTTTCGTACGGTCGGTAGAAGCCAGCACTGTATAGACCCCGGCATAGCCTGAATTGGAAATAAAGCGTTTGCTGCCATTGATCACATAATGATCACCACGGCGCTTTGCAGTTGTTACTAAACTCGAAGCATCGGACCCTGAGTTGGGTTCCGTGAGTGCAAAGGCTCCAAGCATCTCTCCTCTGGCAAGTTTCGGCAAATACTTCTGTTTTTGTTCTTCCGTACCAAAATAAAAAATAGGAAAAGTGCCAATGGTTGTATGAACCGCCATGATTATGGTAGTGGAGGCACAACCCCGGGCGAGTTCCTCAATGGCTAAGGTGTAAGAAATAAAGTCTGAACCGGCCCCTCCATATTCCTCCGGTATAGGGATTCCCATAAGTCCCAGTTCGCCCATCTTATGTACTAACGTCAAAGGAAACTCGTGACTTTCATCGGTATAAGCTGCTTGGGGAATTACCTCTTCCTCTACGAAATCTCTTACCATTTTTCTCATCATTATTTGATCTTCCGTAAGGTTAAAGTTCAATGAACGCGACCTCCTTGCAGAGTATCTATTTTGGTATCCCTAGAAATACCTGAATCTTATAAATTATCTGTTTATAATGCAAATTACGTGCCAATGTGAATTAGATTTTTATCTCAAGTTCATGAAGGACCTGAATTCATTGGTTTATTTTCTAAATTTTTAAAATATTTCATCTATTTGTACATGTGAACTCAAAGTTTATATGTCTCAAAAAACGGACATTATTTTGACAAGAAATTAAAAAAGGCTGGAATTCCAGCCTTTTACATCCCTATGTCCACAAAAAAGGACACTGTCTCAAAACAGCAACAGTGACTCCTCGCAAAGACATTGGTTGAATTATCCTTGAATATTATATTTAGCCAGCTTTTTATATAGAACAGAGCGGTGAATCCCCAAGATTCGTGCAGCCTGTACCTTGTTGCCTTGAACGCGGCGGAGAGTTTTATCAATAATTTCACGTTCTGCTGCTTGTAAAGCATACTCCAGGGTCTGCTCCGTACCTAATGACATTGTTTCCATGACTCCCGGCAAAGCCAAATGCTTCGGCAAAACCCAGGCTTCATCACAAATTACTATGGCCCGTTCCAAGATATTCTCCAGTTCACGAATATTGCCCGGCCAATCATAAGCACATAAATGAGTAATACTTTCCGGTCTCAAGCCCTGAATATCCGTACCCAGTCTCTTATTGATTTTTTCAATTAGTCCTTTGGCAATAAAACCAATATCCTCTTTACGCTCTCTTAATGGTGGCAGATCGATGGCAAGAACGTTAAGGCGGTAATAGAGATCAAGGCGGAATTTATGTTCCATCACCATTTTGTGCAGATCCCTGTTCGTAGCTGCAATAATCCGCACATCGACTTTTATGGGTTCTGTCCCACCTAAACGCTCAACTTCACGTTCTTGCAGCACCCGCAGCAGCTTGGCCTGCATACCCAAAGACATATCGCCGATTTCATCAAGAAAAATAGTCCCTTTGTCAGCAAGTTCAAATTTACCGGGCTTTCCGCCTTTCCGAGCCCCCGTAAACGCTCCTTCTTCATAACCAAAAAGTTCTGATTCCAGCAGGTCTTCCGGCAAAGCTGCACAATTCACTTTTATATAAGGCCCATTACTGCGATTACTTGATTTATGAATAGCGTGGGAAAAGACTTCTTTCCCTGTACCGCTTTCACCCAGGATCAGAATGGTAGAGGTTGTTTGCGAGGCACGATGTGCTAAGGATTTAGCTTTTTTCATTCTGGGACTTTCGCCGATAATATCATCAAAAACGAATTGAGAGGAATGGAACTTGCCTAACTCTTCTTTGTAGTAAGCAAGATTCTCTTCCAGGCGCATGACTTTTTTCGCAAACATTTTGGCAATTTCCATATTTTTGAAGAGGGTCTTGGCCAATGCCCCTACGACTTTACCTTCCCGTTCAATGGGGACCCGCATGATGATAAAATCACGCCCCTTAAGATGCCAGGTCTCGCCGAATTGCGCTTTACCTGATTTTAGGGTCTGAGGGAGATTAGAATTAGGACTGATATCATTAATCTTTTTGCCGATGACATCCTGTACTTTAACCCCTATGACATCCAAAAAGAATTGGTTCATTAAGACAATATTCTCTTGATCATCGATGACGACCATGCCTTCATAAGAATTCTCAACCACAGCCTCCAGTGTTGCCATCAGCTTTTCATTGGAATTTAAACGATGGCTCACCTCTTCCAGTTCAGTAATATCTTTAAACACGGCCACTGCGCCAAGAACCTTGTGCCCTAATATGATGGGCAGGAAGTCTGCTTTGGTGTTAAGCTCACCGTAGCTCATAGGAATTCCCCGCAGTTCCTCACCCGTTGCCAGCGCTTTATAGGTTAAGGAGTTCGGGAAAAAGTTTTTAATGGGTTTACCCAGTACTTCCTCGGCATTAAAACTCAGCAATTTTTCCGCAGATGGGTTAAAGAAAACGATACGCCCTTGAGCATCAATAGCCACAACAGCATTATGAACAGCTTCGATGGTTTGGCTGATATAGAAATCCAAGTCGTTCAGCAGTTGGTACAACAGGAACAGATTATCATAAAATTTGAATTCTCCTTGGTACTCTCCCTTGGTATCGACCACAAAGGCTGTGGGCCACCCTTCTGTAATTAGGATATTGAGATTAAAAAGCAGGCTATTCTCTTCCGGAAGCAGCCAATCTGCCGGCCGTATATAGGAGGCAATGGGCGCCTTAGGATCAAACTTCCCCTGGGTTAAACTTTCAATAATATCGGCAGTACCTAAGACACCTATAAATTCCCTTTTTTTACTTACTACCGGTATATGTGTACGGCCCTCGTTTAAAATAATCTGCAGAGCATCGGCCAATAAAGTCTCTTCATCAAGATAAAAAGAGGAGAGAATCAATTCCTGGCTATCCAGCAAAGAAAGACCACTTGAAATAAAGCCATTCATGTTTACCTCACCTCACTACCTTCTGTAAGATCATTTTTATGAATTGAACTCTAATAATATTTAGAAAGGGGCAACGCTGCAAATTATATACTATTCCTAATTTTCTGTATTTAATCGGTAAATCCTCTTTTTCCCCAATTAATTATTTGAATTAGAGAAGAAGAATCCCGCTGCCGGCTGCAGCAGCGGAAATTCTTCTCATTCTCCCCGACTTGTTCCGTTACGGCTCAAGAGGATCGTACAAATTCTCCGTCACATTCTGAACCACTTCTTGGGTCAGGCCCTGTTTAGGGTTGGAGAGCGTGATCCCTGCCGATTTGCCGCCGCTGGTCAGGAAAGATAACCTGATCACACGGTTCGTTGAAATAGGCAATATATTCACCCCCTTCCCTGAGACATTTTTCCAGGGTCCTTACTCCTCTTCAAGCAGCTGTGAGTTCCTGCTTACGGTGATATCCACAACCTGATCCGTCACCAGGCTGAACAGCGCGGTGGCGATCTCGTGGAGGTCCTCATCCGTAGCCGTGGACTTCAGGCCGGTGATGCCCTTCTTCCTGATCAACGGGCTGCCGGAAGGCGTGGTCCCTGTCTCGCCTCAAATTACCAACTGGCTGGTAATTTGCATCACCTTTGCCTGAGGTGAGCAACTTAGGCCCATATTCCTCATAGAGGCGCATGAGATTCCTGGCTGTGCTTCGGGAATAGCTCACTGACTCCGCCAGCCATTTCAGCCATTCCCCATGGGGCAGCAGGGCCTTGGCTTCCTTTAGGCGCTTGCCGATCTCCACGGCGCTGATCAGCAGAATTCTACAAGCCTGCTGTCTTATAATCAGAATTTCCGTAGCGATATTTGAGGGCTTGCGTTCGGTGTTCATAGGATTCATTTTGGCTACCCATCCCTTTTGATGCTTTTTTATAAACTATGTGGCCAAGTTTATAAAAGTGAGGGATTGTACGCAAAAAAGCCGTTGTCAGCAGACAACGGAGCTTTATAAATCAAATTATAGATCGCCACGATATTCAGCTTTTTAGAATCATCCCGAGGCTATCCTGATACATTTCCCTACCACCATCAATTTCCCCGGTAGTTTTAGTCCCTAATTCAAGCAATTTAGATGGCTTTATCCGCAAGTTGGTCTTGAGTCATGCCCTCCCTCTTGCGATAATAGGCAATATTCAATCCAAGAGCTATATATTTATCTCTGTTTTCAAGGGCAATTTTTGTACTTCTGGCCATATACAATCACCTCAGTAAAAGCTTATCGCGCAACGCAGCCGATATACATAAGCTGATTAAGAACTATCTTGATAGGTGTAAGGAGTAATGCAACCAATATTATTTCGAGGGAAAATAAGTACCCCTTGAATTCAGATTTCTTGGCGCATTTTCTCCAAGAATTTCTCTGCCGCTTTCGAAAACACCTGATATTTCTTCCAAACGATATTTAAATGCGCTTCTACTCGTGGCTCCAGTGGCTTAAAACAAAGACCGCTGGAGCTGGTGGTGTTCATCTGTTTATCCAAACACAGCGCATAGCCAATCCCTTCCTCTACCATGAGCACTGCATTATAAATCAGATTATAGGTCGCCACGATATTCAGCTTTTCAGAATCATCCCGAAGCCATCCCGATAGTTCATTACCGGCAAGAGCCTGTCTGGAGCAGAGCAGTGGTATATCCCGCAGGTTCTTTGGCCCTATGCTGTCCAGAGCGGCCAGGGGGCTGTCTTTTCTCATCAGTAAACCCCAGGTATCTGTTGCCGGAAGACGCAGATAATCATATTTTTGGATGCTCGCCGACCCAATAATGACTCCGAAATCCAATAGCCCTTTATCATTACATCATCGGCATTCCCGCTGTACAGATGATACTGGATATGGGGATGTTCTTCCTGAAGTTTTTTTACTACTTTGGTAATAAGCCGCATGGCATCTGTTTCCCCGCTGCCTATGTAAATATCCCCGTTGATGAACCCTATGCGTGATTGCTTTGATGGGTTGCTCGAATAACCCTCCGTCAAACTCACCAGCGTCTGCGCCGTCTGTAAGTACCTCCGCACCTTCCTCAACTCCGACAGAATCGTCAAAGCCCTCCCCTCCTCCGGCAGAATCGGGCACACAGGAACCACCGCCTGCGGAGCAGGATACGCAAACAGAACGTAATGCCATGCCAAGCTTAACCCTTCGCATTGGCAACAAAAATTTCAGGGCAACCTTATATGACAATGATTCGACACGGGCGCTGCTGAAGAAGCTGCCCCTGACCTTGACTATGGATGAACTGAACGGGAACGAAAAGTTCTACTTTTTTTCAGAAAAGCTTCCTGCCGCCAGTGAACGGGTAGGGAGTATCAAGACCGGTGATTTGATGCTCTACGGCTCCGACTGCCTGGTGCTGTTTTATGAGAGTTTTCCCACTTCGTACAGCTACACAAGGCTTGGCACCATTGACGATGTGACCGGATGGACCAATGCTCCGGGGAGCGGCAGTGTTGAAGTGACTTTTAGCATTAACTAAGTAATACAGCCTGCCTGTGGCCTTCCTTTTGATCGGCCACAGGCAGGCATTGCTCTATGAAGCGTTGGAAAGGAATGGTCATATTCATGAAAAAGAAACTATTAGCGCTGCTGATTGCATTCTCTATGCCGGCAATTTTCCTTTTCACAGGCTGTGAACAAGCCGCACCGAATCTTTCTGCCCAGGCAAAACCGCCACAAAACAGTGAGCAGACGGGAACAGCATCATCGGAAAAAGAGGAAAGCACAGTGCCGGGACTATCTAAGCTACAAAGTCCTGACACTGCCCCCATTTTAAGTGTATTATTTTATCACTTGATAAATTTCTAAGGTTCCACTACTATAATCGACTATCTCTGTCGGCTTATATGTACTATCAGAGTCTATGAAACCACGTGACCATTCAAACACATTTTCAGAATTAGACTCGCTTTTAATATATACCCTGCAGGTATCACCGCTAAATCCTGCACAATGACTACCTTCATTTTGTGTTATAAGAGTAAAGTTTATTGGTGCACTGACTCCTTTAAATGAAAATATCAAATCCTCATAAGCTTCTGCAATCAAATATGTCTGTGTTGGATTTGTATCTGAAAGTTCAAAAGAGATACTTTCTAATAACACAACATCTTTCCTTATTGGACTACCATTAACAAATGATATTGGCGTTGGTGATTCTTGGTTTTCGTTTTCTAATGCCATTTCAACAGCATCACTACTAACCGCAAATGCAACACCTGTACTTAATGTCAATAACAAAATAGCGCAGGCTATGATTACCCCAACTCGCTTTTTGCCAGCATCCATAATTGAAGAAATCCGTTCTTTCATTCCTTTTTTGCCTCCATAAAAACTGGTAGAAAGTGCGGTTTTCACTTTTGATTGACATTGAACCACACCGATAATTGCTTCGCTATACTGCTGGCGCATATCTGCATCTATACTGCGTACCACCTCGGCATCACAGGACATTTCGCATAGTGCATCAATCGCCTTTGCCATCAGATATACAAGGGGGTTAAACCAGTGAATTGCTTTTGCAGACAGCACTAAGCACCTATACCATAGGTCTTTGCGCTTGTAATGAACAAGCTCATGATTGAGAATAAACCGAAGCTCATCCTTTGGAAACTTCGTGGTCGGCAGCAGTATTTTAGGTTGGAAAAATACTATTAGCATAGGAGTGCCAATACTTAAACACTGATAAAGGTTAATTTGCTTTGATATACCTAACTCTGCCTTTAGGTTTTGGAACAGGCTCAATATCTGTTCGTCTGTAATTGTTTCACACCAGCGCTTTGTCATCTTTATAAAACGATAGTGCTTTACCGTGTGATAGACAAGAAAAGCTATCATTCCGGCCAGCCACACCGCCGCCGCAATTTGCCACCATGATAATGAAATATGAGATACGTCCGAGGATGACAAAGCGCTTTCAACCGGGCCTGCGATCTGTGTTCTATTGCCTATTTGAATAGTAGGTGTCGCTGTTTCAGTAGGAATTATCTTGACAAAGGGATTGTCAAACTGGGGCCGGAAAGGGATAATCAATCCAATCACAATAATCAACCATGCGTAATACCGCCCCTTAGCGGAATACCGCTTTGCCAGCAATGGCGTAACCGCCATATAAAACAAAGCAATAGCCGACATGGTAATTGAACAGGTTAGAAGCGTGACGATAAAACTTTGCACACTAACCCCTCCGTTTCTTTGCCCATTGGAGCAATTCGTCAATATCCTCGTCAGTTACCGCCTTATCTTCGTATAGTGTGTGAACAAGGTCAAGAAACGAATTGTCATGGTACTGCTTCATAAAATTACTTGTTTCAAACTTCAAATAGTCCTCTTTGCTGACCAAAGGATAATAGGTTCGTTCTTTTCCGTTTTTCTCCGTGCGTAAAAAGCCGCGGTCTACCAGCCGGAGCAACATGGAAATAGCAGTTTGCACTTTCCACTCTTTTTCATTACCAAGCTGCTCCATAATCATATTGGCTGTAATGGGCGGTTCGTTCGCCCAAATTACCTTCATGATGTCAAACTCCGCGTCCGGCAGTTTTCTCATCGTGCTCATGATATCAACTCCTTTTAGACAATTGCCTATGTTCAAATTATACACTTGCCTAAAATGGATATCAAGCATATTCATGCTATTTACAAAAAATTCATATTTCCGCACTTTTCTCCGGTTTCCGCAAAGCGGCAAGCAATTCTACTGTGGCCACAGTAGAGATTTTTCGTGCCGAAAAATCTCTTGTTGGTCTATTCGGTAAAAATGAAGGCTTCGGCGTGCTCATAGCAGCAACCATCGGCGTACCTTTGTATGTTTGCGGAGGCGCTACGGTCCCTCTTCTACAGCAATGGTTGTACAGCGGTATGAGTATGGGCGGCGCGGCGGCTTTTATGATTACCGGCCCCGCCACCAAAATTACAAACCTTGGTGCTTTGAAAATTGTGCTGGGGATAAGACACTTTCCGCTCTATTTGGCTTTTACGATTGCCTTTGCCTTCGGAACAGGAATGATCGTCAATCTAGTGATTTTCTAATTTCTTTAAGCGATAGGTTTGTTGAAGCAGGACGTTAATCCAGGTCTTGAATATTCATTTTATCAAGCTGAGAGCGAATTTTCATTTTTTCTCTACAACCAAAATAGATGCCGAGTAGAACGATAGTTGGAATATTACTGGTTAAAAATGTCGAAGCGATAAGCATAACTGACGCGCCGCCAGTCATTCCATCATAAACAGCTATTCCCAGAACCATCAACAAAGAATTGAGCAATGTGATCATAGGAGGTATCAGTCCAAGCCATTTGCTCCTTTTCTTTGCTAAAAATATTTGAAGAAAAATCACTCCTATTAACAACGCAGGCATCAGAAATAACATGATTGGTGCGATCTCCATATTATTCAGCCCCTTTCATTTTCTTGTATTCTGAAATCAATAGTTTAGCCGTTTCAAAATCTATCTTGTCATTGACAGCCAATCGCTTGATCAGCGAGATGTAAGGTTCATTTGCTGTATCTTCATTTATTTGAATCTTTTGTATTAACTTATCAAGCCTAAGCCTTACGGTGGGATAAGTGACTGAATACTGATTGGCAATCTCCTTTAATGAACCTGAAGCCAGGAGAAATTTTTTGATGAACGATACATCTTCATCATCAAGGTTTGTCATCCATTCGGGTACAACGTCTATTCCCACAGCCACACCTCCTTTAATAATATTAAATATATAATTAAATATTATTAAAGGAGCATTCCTGTAGTAGTCAAAAATGAGCTTTGTCAAAAAGAAGACCTCACGTTACAATTTGAAAGGACTGTTGGCCAACAGAATCCAATCAAAATAACGGAGGTCATCCCAAATGAATTTTACACAAAACGAGAAGCTAAAGCAACTATCTGAAAGAAGTATTGTGATCGGAGTGGACATCGCCAGCGAGCTTCATTATGCCAGGGCATTTGACTGGCGAGGAGTCGAGCTGGGCAAGGTCTTCAAGTTTGAAAACAACGCTGAAGGATTCAAGGATTTCCATGCATGGATTGAACGTTTAAAAAGGCAAGCACAAAAGGAATGCATAGTGGTAGGCGCAGAACCAACCGGTCATTACTGGTTTAGCCTGGCATCTTACCTAAAAGAGCAAAGTATTAAGCTGGTCCTCGTCAACCCGTTCCATGTAAAGCGTAGTAAGGAGCTTGATGACAACCACCCCAGCAAAACGGATGCTAAGGATCCCAAGACCATCGCTAAGCTGGTCATCGAGGGCAGATACAATGAGCCCTATATCCCGGAAGGAATCTATGCAGAACTGCGAATAGCGATGGTTTGCAGAATGCGCATCCAAAAGGAATTGAACAGTATAAAAATCGCATTCAGCGGTGGCTGAAAATCTACTTTCCCGAGCATGAAACGGTATTTGGAAAGTTTGATGCCACAAGTAGCATGCTGGTATTGCAAGTTGCTCCGCTACCTAAGGACATTGAAAGGCTGGGAGTAGAAGGAATAAACCGAATTTGGAGAGACAACAAGTTGAGAGCAGTGGGAATGAAAAGGGCTAAGAGCCTGTATGAAGCTGCTCAGAAGAGCATCGGTTGCACCGAAGGAGAGTCTTGTTCCCGAATGGAAATTCAGCTATTACTCCAAGACTATCACACTAAAACGGCACAATATCAGGCAGTCGCTGAAACCATCGATGGGTTGTGCCGTCAGATACCCGAAGTAGCCAAGTTGCTTGAAATTAAAGGTGTTGGCCTCGTTACCGTGGCAGGTTTTCTCTCCGAAGTTGGAGATATTAGACGCTTTAATTCTCCAAAGCAAATTCAAAAGCTAGCGGGTCTAGCCTTGCGAGAGAGTAGCTCGGGTAAGCACAAAGGACAGACCACGATCAGCAAGCGCGGCCGCGCACGACTAAGGGCGATTCTATTTCAGGCAGTAATGCCGCTCGTCGCCAAAAACGCAGAGTTTGCAGAGATACACACCTACTATACGACCAGGCCCAAGAATCCCCTGAAGAAAAAGCAATCGTTAATAGCCTTAAGCTGTAAACTGATTCGGGTGTTTTATGCCCTATTAACAAAGGATATAGACTATGACCCGAACAAGCTAATACAGGACATTCATCGTCCAGTTGAGTATTTAGCAGCGTAACAGAATAGCAGAGAAACCATAAAAAGTAAACGGTCTGTGGGTAAAGCGTCACCACAGAAGCGAGTCATCCAGGTAACCTAACAAGACACAAGAGCTGGTAGTCAGTCGAATAAATCACCATTAGAGCAAAGACTCGGTTGAGGAGCATAACTGACACCCAATCATGGATAGGTGGAACGAAGGAATTTAGGGCGGATTTATCATCTTGACCCTGTTAGACATGGGAGGTTTACCACCGTGAGAATAATGGGTTTACAACGGCCAACATATGCTAAAAAAGCAGACGTTTGCTTTGCTATACCCAAATTCTCTGAATTAGGCATTCTATGCGAATTCTATCCGTGGTGAGCTAGTTTGTTTGGTAAGGAATTCTATGAAAAAGCGAGATATTCAAAGAAAATCAAAAGATATTATAGGGAGGTGTTTAATTATACTTTAACAAAAAAGCAAGGTATAGCAATTGCATATTCCTGAAATCAATATTCTGCTGCATGGCACCAAAGAAAGCAGCACCCCTATAAAAAACGGGGCACGGTGGCCATGAGTTGGCTACCGTGCCCCGTTTGCAAGGATGATGTTCCACTGGATGCTCATCCAGAAAATCCACCGGGTTAATTTTGTCTATATTTCAAAAGCCATATGTATGTTCATAGCTTAAAAACAACCTTATTCCTTCCGCTGGTTTTGGCTAGATACTGACAATTATCAGCTCTTGTTATTAAATCCTTTTTCTTGACGTTAGCGGTTGAACAGTATACTGCGCGCCGATGCTAACGGTCAGGTTGCCACCCGGCTGTTTATCCTGAAACCTGAAATCATAATCTTCCACAGTCTTTCTGATCTTTTCCGCAACCATTTCAATCCCTTTCTCTGAAGTCTGACAGCAGATAGCGGCAAACTCTTCGCCGCCGTATCTGCATAATATATCAGTCGGGTATAATACCCCTTTAACAACCGTAACGATTGTCTGTAAAAGCTCATCTCCCGCCAGATGTCCATTATTGTCATTATAGATTTTAAAATAATCTATATCAAACATGATTAACCCAAAATTATTGACACTTTTTTCTGATTCCTGACCGTATGCCTGGAGCCTGTCTACGAGGTCAATCTCCTGCTGTAATCTTTCATCAAAGAAATATCTATTATAAGACTGCGTCAGCCAATCCCGGGTTGCCAGACTCTGCAGCCTCTCGTTGAGCTGCATAACCTCCTTCAAATTATTTTTATGCTCAGTAATATTCTTTTTTAAAATGATCGTTCCTATAGGATGGCCGCTGACATAAATAGGTGTGATTTCCACCCTATAATAGACAATAGCTTCACCCATGGGCTTGGGCATTTCAAAGCTCACTTTTTTTGCTCACTAACAGCTTCGTCCAAAAAGCTCTTGAACTTCTGGACATCGGGATCACTATAATTCTCTTTGATTATGGCCATAATGCCGATTTTTCTGGATACCCCGGTAAAACCGCCCAGAAAAGCTTGGTTGTAATCAATAATTTCAAAATCCTCATCAACCACCACATAGCTGTCAGAAATCAAGTCAACAACCGTTTGCAAGGCGATAGGTATTACGTTCAGGAAATCAAATTTAACCGTGGCTATTATAAAAAAGCTAATCGTCACGGCAAAGGCAATATTTTCAATTGCTGTTGACCAATCAAAGATCTTAAATGTGCTGATCGCATCAATGATCAGGGAAATCATCATGCCAATACATATTAAGGAGGATTGTTTGGAGAAAACCCCATAGTTTTTTATGGAAAAAATCACGAGATAGGCCAAGCCAATTCCTATACACAAATAGGAATATAGTGTATGTATGGTAAAATAGATACCAAAATCTTGCTTGGAGGGTATCAGGCTAAAGGTAGTGTAGAACAAGTGATGACTCTGATTCGTAAGCAGCACCCCAATAGAGATGACAGGAACAACCAACAACAGTGCATGCTTCCATGTGAACTTTATTTTGGTTCGGGCAAATATTAATCCGGTAAACAATATTGAAATCGATACAAAAATCGTACCCAAAAAAATACAGCCGCTCACAAATTGCCAGTATCCATGGGACATTGTCAAACGTCATGTACGATAATACTGCGATATTCCATAGGAGAATGCTGGCCGTTATACTTAAAACTGCATAATGAATTTGCTTTTTCGGCGTTTTTGGCGATTAACAACAAGAAATATGATATCACCAAGGTGGATAAAACCAGCAGCATATTAATGATACTGACATTGTCCAAAGTATAAAATCCTCCTCATGCTTCGTAACTATAGGGGCGGGTGGCTGGATCTTTATAGGAAATGATCCAGAATGATGCTTTGCATCATTTTTTTCAGTCTAACATAGGGTTATCAAGTGTTCAATGCAAAAATGGCGACATTACATTACGAACGAATTGGAAATCGGGTAGGAGGCTAACCAACTAATGATTAGCCTCCTACCCGATTCATCGGCTCACTTGACTGAAATATCCCAAAGAAAGCATCCCCGATTGGAGATGCTACCCTATATGCTCATCCCAGCTTAATTCTTAACACTTTCAATGGAAAAAGTGACCCGCCAATTACCATCGACTTTCAGGCCAGAAGTAACAAAGTCGCCATACAAGGTATAGCCCCCGATTTCATCTTGGGGAATATCAAAAACGTAATTGCCATAATCAATTCGTCCTGGTTGTTCGTATTGATTTGAAAAAGCGAAGCTATAATTGTGATCAACTCTATTCCCGTTGCCATCTTTTAAATAGAAAAAGCCATGATTGTCGTTGTCCGATGGTTCTTTTACGGCTGTTTGAATATGAAGTTTACCATCAATATAACCTATGCCGGTTAGACTAATGCCATCTATTGAAAATTCGCTCATAGGGGCTGATGGCGTAAGTGCAATAGGTTTTTTATCACCGCCCACAAACTTTTTATAATCTAACCCACCTCCGCCATTAGATGAAACTATTTGTGTGCTTTCAGCAACATCAACATCGGAAAGAGCAATCGGCACCAAAATGTCCTTGTAATTTTTTTTATGACTTAAAAATTCACGCACTGAAAAGGTTATTTTATCGCTAACAATATTTTTGTTGCCCCATTCTTCAATCGTGATTAAAAAGGTTGCCGTTTTTGTGCTGTCATCATAGCCCACACGCTCACAGTGTGCAGCACTGTTAAACGGACGGTTTATCGAATAGCTGTCGAACAAATCGATGGTTGCGTCAACACGATTTTGCTCTGTCAAATCCTGCATAGTAATATACACTTCGGCAATGTTGTCATGAATGTATGCTGAAACTACATCCATTTTAATTCCATTGTCCTCATCAGATTTTTGCACAATCAAAAACAACTGTGCAACCTGTGGGGAAACCAAATACATCAGCTGATATATGGGCTCAACATTGGCAGCTAACACAGGCATTGCCAGCGAAAGACCAATGCAGATTGATACAAGTGCCACTGCCGGCTTGCGCAATGAGTTAAGCGGTTTTTGGCGGCTACGTGCTTTATTGCGAGTTGTTTGAATTGCTGAATCAACTAAGGTTTCATTCGGTTTGATTTGATTAAAGAGATTTTTATAAGTTTCTCTAAACATAATCATCCTCCTTAATTACTGCTTTTAATGCCGCTCTTGCTCTTGTCAGCTGGGTGCGAACCGTAGAGTTTTTCCTATTCAATACTTTGCCTATTTCTTCAATGGACATATCCTCATAATAGAACAAGTGGATAACCCCTCGATATTTAGGCGGCAACTTTTGCAGCTCATGGTATAAGTCCATATTTTCTTTTGTTTCAAATGCAATATCATCGTCAATTGGCTGAGCATTTTTGAACCACGAGCTGCTCCAAAAGCTTTTGGAGCAGTTTATGGTTACTCGTATGAACCATGCCTTACGATGTTCTTCCTCATGAAACACAGGCTTTTTTTTGATAAAGCGAAGGAACACCTCTTGGAAAATTTCATCTGCATCGTGCCGTGTTCCCATGCGAGCAAAAGCGAGGCGGTATACCAGATCAGAATACTGCTTAATAATTTTTTCTTCGCAATCGTCCGTACGCAATGATTGTTTTTCCACTTCATAGGCCTCCCTTCACTACTAACACTTTCGATATATGCCAAAAGCTACAATGAAATTGAAAAAAATTTAGCGTGCTCATAAGCACGCTAAAGGCAGATGTATTGTAAACTTTCAGATTTACAGGAATATCATGATTTTCTATAACAACGCAAAATGGGCATTCTCGATAATTGATTTCATTTCACATAAGCAAAAAGGGTGTCCGGCGGGGTCAAGCATAACTCTCCAATTATTAGAAAATTGCTCATCTGCGATTGTTGCTCCACAATGGATTGCATATTGAACTGCTTTTTCTAAATCATTAACGGCGAAGTCTATATGTGCCATTTGCTGTTGAGCTTCAGGCTCTTCCGGCCACACAGGCGGTTTATACTCAGGATTCCGTTGAAACAATATACCAGGATATGCTCCCTGATTGGTTCCTGGAGCGTATACACATGCCCAATCTTCATCGATAAACATTATTTCCCACTTGAGCAACGCCCCATAAAATTTTGCTAATTCATGCGGGTCTTTGCAATCCACTGTAAATGAGTACATTTTTATTTTTAATTCATCATCCATAACGCTAATACCTCCCTAATATAAATAATCTACACTTCAACCTCCTATTTACCTGCATGATGCGATATCTTTAAATCCATAATATCACATTTTCATGTACCATCCCCTTGGCGGAACGATATGTCTCTTTGGAGCAATAGTGTTAAAAAGACTTTTACAATTAGGTCAAACGATACCGACCAAGCAGGCGATAAATTGGAATTTGACTGTTGCGCATTATGCTTATTCTCCACCCAGCCATTGGTCGGCGTGGTGACCGCCGAGCCAATACCAATGAGGATGGTCTAATTGCCACAGCTCGCTGTTTTTATAGTATTCCTGCTCTCTTTCAAGAATTTGCTTATCTTCACCGTAGGAGACTTCACGGACAATCTCCATTTTCCCGTTTATAAGCTCCCTTTCCACTAATCCGTACCAATCGGTATCCAATTTATTCGTAACGACATATTCACCATCTATAAATTTATAAATACTGCCACCCCAATATCCTGCACCTGAGCCTCCGGCTGAGTAAATACACTCTTTCTCCGCATCAAGTGCAGGATTACAAATTTCAGCAAATGATTTTGATGCTGCAAACGACGATGTTTCCGTATTCCATAGCCAACAGTCATACCACGTATTGCTGTGCGCGCCCCCGAAAGAGTTCAGGATAATCACATCCTTATATCCGTCGAAGTTCACATCTGTAACGTGAAGTCCCATTGTGTCCATCATTCCATTGTAGACGTGGTAACCGATTACCTTGCCTTCTAAAATCTCCGAAAAATCCGCTGAGAGGATGGATTCGCCGTTTTCGTCATAAACATTAAGGCCCATAACAAAGCCGTACATCCATTCATCCTCTCTCTGCACCACCCCTGTCGCCACAAAGCGATATTCAGGCATACTCTCATGCAAACGGGCCTGAATTTCATATGTATGTAGTCCCGGCAAGGGGTCAGGCGAATCCGTCGGCTCTAAGGTCATGGGAGGAACATTACAGCCACTTATACCCAAAAAGAAGATAAGCAAAGTCAAAAGATAGATGCTTTTTTTTATATTCTATCACCCTTTATTATGTAAATAATCCTCAGTTCAAAGCTACTCGACAAATTCCTGTTTGTCTTTGAAATATTCCGATTTTTAAATATTATAGTACGTTTTTCCACATAAGAAAAGACACAACTTTCCCTTTGACGGAAAACGGTGTCTTTTGCATTAACAGTATAAAAAAGATTTCTCACTTATTTCATAGAAAGTCTTTTCAAAGCTTTGGTATTTTAGCTCAAGTTCTTATTTGTCTATCAATTTTAACAAAGTGGTACAAATAGTGAAAAAAGTTCTTCCCATGGCAAGGAAAAGATAAGTCATTAAACATTGGCATCTGCTGCAAAAGCCTCTGAACCCATTGGTGAAATTGTGACGTAAAGGCGCAAGACATCTTCGCCGATGTTTATAACCTGCAAGCTTTCCTGCCCATCAACCTGTATTAACTCGCCCACTTGCAACGAGGTCTCATTGCCATCCGTGACAACCTTGGCATCACCCTCCATGACCTGCAGGAAAAGGGTTGATTCCAGATGGGTGTGTCCCGGTAGTATTTCCCCTTTTGCAATGTTTAGAACAAAGGCAATTACATTATCGCTTTTGAAAAGCATCCGCTTGGCGATTTTCCCTTGGGGCTCATGAAAATAATCATTGAAAATAAACTTATTGAGAGTGTAAAATAAATTGTGCTTTTAGCGATCCTCTCTATATAATTTAAAGCATGAGGAGAGGTTAAAAGAATGGCTAAAAAAGACAAGACTCCCAAAATCATGACCAGTGAACAGATGAAGGAATTTATCAAAGAAAACAACATCCAGACGGTTGAGGATATCCAAAGTGTCCTTAAGAATCTCTTTGCTGAAACGCTGCAGGGCATGCTGGAAGGCGAATTGGATACCCAGCTGGGCTATACCAAGCATGATGATACCAACAAAGCTACCGACAATCGGAGAAATGGACATAGTTCCAAGTCGGTTCGCAGCGATTATGGTGAAGTGGAACTCGAGGTTCCGAGAGATCGTAAAGGCGAATTTGAGCCGCTGATCGTGAAGAAAAACCAGCGTAATGTCACCGGAATTGAAGATCAGATCATCGCTCTGTATTCTAAGGGGGTTAGCACCCGAGACATTCAGAGCCACCTGGAACAGCTCTATGGGATCGGTGTATCCCCCACTCTGATTTCGAATGTAACGAACAAAATCATGCCGACCATCAAAGAATGGCAAAGCCGTCCTCTCCAGAAGACCTATGCGATTGTCTTTCTGGATGCGATCCACTACAAGGTAAAACAGGAGGGCATGATTGTCAATAAAGCCTCCTACATGGTCATCGGCATCGACATGGATGGGCGCAAGGATGTTTTAGGAATCTGGATCGGGGAAAATGAAACCGCGAAGTTCTGGCTGGTCGTATTGAACGAGCTTAAGAACCGAGGTGTTGAAGATATTCTGATCATCAGCGTCGATAACCTAAAAGGCTTTAATGAAGCGATTCAAGCGTGCTATCCCAAGACCGAAATCCAAAAGTGCATCGTTCATCAAATCAGGAACAGTGTACGATTTGTTAATTATAAAGATCTGAAAAAAGTAACCGGGGCCTTGAAGCCCATTTATTCCGCTGCCTCAGAACAAGCGGGATTAGAGGCATTGGAAGATTTCAATCAAGCCTGGGGAGGCAAATATCCCCTGATTATGAATTCTTGGCGAAACAACTGGCCTGAACTCTCAACCTTCTTCAAGTATCCCCCTGAAATTCGGAAAATCATCTATACGACGAATATCATTGAGAGCTACCATCGCCAACTCAGGAAAGTAACCAAAGGGAAGACGATTTTTCCAACCGACGATGCTTTACTCAAAATGCTCTACCTGGTCACCCAGGACGTGATGAAAAAATGGACTGGGCGTGTACATAATTGGGGACAAATCCTGTTGCAGATGTCTGTATTTTTCCCAGATCGGGTTGCTCAATATTTACCATGATAGGTTGGATACTAAAAGCACAAAGTTCTTTACAGACCCAACTTATTCATAGATAACCCTCCTTTAATTTAAAACTTAAATTTTAATATACCCCTATTTTGGCATATAATAACTGATTCCTTTTCTACAAAATGTTCAAATATATAAAAAAAGCACCTCACGGGGAGATGTTTTTACCGTAAAATAGTGAAAAAAAGATTTTTAGAATAACAGCAACTGATAGCCCGACCGACAAATCAGGTTTTATTAAACTAATCTCATATATAAAATCGGATAAGGATTTCCTTGCTCGTCTGTGCTAGTTCTTTTATATACCTGAAACCCCATGTGTTCATAGAAGCTTTTTGCTTGCGGATTTTGTTCATTCACCCCTAATTCGTTTATAGAATAGTTTTCCATACCATAATGTAAAAGTTGTTTTCCCAATCTCTTTCCTCTATATTGGGGGGAAATAAAAAGCATTTCCAATTTTCTTTCTTCAATTCCCATAAATGCAACAGGTTTCTTTTCATTATTGACTGCAACAATCAAATGAGCTATCGAGTTCAAAGCCTGTGGAATATACTTCGCAATATTTTAATCTCTGAATCAGATAAAAATAAATGTGCTTCTCTAACTGATTTATCCCAAACTTCAAGTAGTTGCTCTATTAGGACTGGATTTAATTCGTTGACTTCAATCAGTTTCAATATTTTATAGCTCCTTGTCAAATTCCCGTTTATCTATTTGACTGAATAAGGTCTTGAATCAATGATACCGTATTTGATTACATAAAAAAAGACATAACATTTCCTTGGCGGAAAGCTATATCTGTTTGAAACAATAATGTAAAAAAATTTTGAACTAGAAGTCATTCTGTGCAATCCATACCCATAAAATGAACGTTTATCTATCAATCATTTCAACTTTTTCCGTTCGTCCCATTAATGCATAATACCTTCGCCATTCAGTTAACGATTGAAGAGGGATATATACATCATTTATTAAAAGATGTTCCGTAATACTTTCTGGGTGCAAAGAACAGTCATATTCTTTTCCTTTATGAATAATAACAAAACCTGCCATCACATCAACATCAACCTCATCAATTGTAAATTCAAGAAAATGCCTTGTTTTATATCGAACATTTGGATTTGGCAATTCTAAATCTCCATACTGCTGTAGTATTTTTTTTAGTTCTTTTATATGATCCTCCATTGCCATAATATCAATATCCTGAAATACATCTGCTTTTCCTTTCAAGTATAGCAATAAGGAGCCCCCTACAGCCCAAACAATATTATTTTCATTTAATGCTTTGCCTATCTTTGATAACACACTTAATTTTTTTTCTACATCCATCATAACTTCCTTTTAAATACAGCTTATCTAGGCTATAAACGAGCGTTAAATCCATGGTATCACGAAAGAAAAGACATAGCAATTCCTTGGCGGAAAGCCATGTCTTGATTGGTGTCGATGGCCGGAGTCGAACCGGCATGAGTATTAAAATGTTTTTATAAAAAGAAAATAGCGACGTGTTTTTGCCAGACGCCGCTATTGGGGATTCTTATAAGACTTGGATTTATTCTCTTAATATTTTCTGCATTGCTTTACCTTTAGCCAACTCGTCAATTAGTTTATCCAAATATCGGATTTGCCGCATTAATTCATCCTCTATTTCTTCCACCCGATATCCACAAATTACTCCTTTGATCAGTGAAGCATTGGGATTAATATGAGGTGCTTGTTTGAAGAAGGTTTCCAGATCCACTTTATCAATTATTTGTTGTTGTAATGACTTTTCATCATAACCGGTAAGCCAAAAAATGATTTCATTTACTTCTTTTTGTGTTCTTCCTCTTTTCTCTGCTTTTTGTAGATAGAGCGGATAGATGCTGGAAAAAGACATTGTAAAAATTCGCGGTTTCTCCATTTGGGAATTCTCCTTTGCTTTTTATCAAAAACAATGACACATTATCTAAATACTGCACATTAACTATGAGAAACCTTCATCAACCTATCCTCCAATTGAGCAAGAACCAAAGGCCATGCTTGTTTGTGCTTATCCTTCGATTCTTCATCTGAAAACCCTGCATGCTTTAATCGTAATATTGTTCCACCCTCAACCTCTTTTAATTCCACAGTCACAACCGTTTCAGCACCTTTGGTTCCCTCAGCACCCGTTAGCCATGTAAGTTCAACCAGTTGGTCAGGCATAAGTCTAAGAAAACGACCATAGTGAGGATGACGATTCCCCTCATAGGCTGTTTCAAAGTAGAAAACAATGGATTATATATGTAAGATATAAATCTCTATCCGGGGTATTATAATATATTTAAATAAGTTTTTTGTTGAGGGGCGGGAAAAGCGCTGTCAATTCTATGCCAATCTTCTTCATCGATCGAGATATTATAAACTTGGGCATTATCCTTGACATGGTTAAGTTGAGAAGCCTTAGGTATGGCAATGACATTCTCCTGCTGTAAAACAAAGTATAGGAGTATTTGTTCAACGGTTATGCCATAGTTTTGAGCAATCTCTTGAACTAATGGGCTTCGGGCTATTTTTTGCCGTGTACTCAGATTATGAGCCATGGGGCAGTAAGCCATCATAGGTACTTGATGAGCTTTGAGCCATGGCTGTAAATCATATTCAGTCCCCCGGGAATTTAAGTGATAGAGCACCTGATTTGTTGAACAGCTATCTCCTCCGGGTATTTGCCAAAGCTCTTTCATATCTTCCGTATCAAAGTTGGACACGCCCCAATGATTAATCTTTCCCTGAGCTACTAATTCGTTCATGCACTCCACCGTTTCCGCAAGAGGGATATTCCCCCGCCAGTGGAGCAGATACAGATCAAGATAGTCTATGCCAAGACGCCTTAGGGAAGCCTCACAGCTCTTGAAAATATTCTTGCGCCCAGCATGGTGAGGGTAGACTTTCGAGACGATATGAAGGGTTTCCCGAGGATAAGGCTTGATCGCTTCTCCTACTAACTCCTCGGCCGCTCCGTCTCCATACATCTCGGCCGTATCGATCAAGGTCATTCCCCATTCGATTCCCATAGCCAGGGCTTTGACCTCTTGCTGCCATAAGCGGCTTTTCTCCCCCATGTACCAGGTCCCTTGGCCAAGTTTGGGCAGTTTTGTTCCATCGGGCAGTAGGACTTCTTTGGTGATTTTTTTATGGTTCACTCTCTCTTCCTCCCTTATACGTCTTTTACCTTTTTATCAATCCATTCTTTCATATCTTGAAGAATCATCTGATCTTCTTCCTGAATCTGAAGTGACTCTAAGGCAAGAAGCAATTCAGCACTATTTAGAGTTCGGTTAAGAAATGAAGCACTAATCTCCTGGATGAGGTGAGCATTCATAGCATCGGAATAGATAGTTGAATCAATAATCTTGCCTTGGCGCAGAGTGAAGCCTAATTCTATCCCGCCCCAAGGAAAACGGGTTTCCAGAACAAGGTCAAATTGCGGCGTTTTACCGTACCGCCAATCCCAGGAAGAATATTTTTCATAAAGTCCACTAAGATCATAATCCCCGTCTGTTATATGCATCGGGTCCGAACACGCACCGTATAAGCTTTGAAAGCTTTCCATCAAGGTCCCCTTCATCTCCTCAATGGACAAATTTGGTAAACAATTGCGGAGGTTGGTAATCCGGGATTGAACCGACTGTACTCCCTTGGCCGCCATTTTTTCCTTGGATACTTGAAGGTACTTCCCTACTTTTTCCCCATCTACATGGACAAGAACTGTACCGTGGTGGTAAGCCTTATCTTTTTCAAAGTAAAAAGCATTCCCTGAAAACTTTTTCCCATCCACTGTCAGATCATTGCGACCGGTAAATTCTGCTTGAATACCTAAGCTGTTCACTCCCCCCAAGATGACCTGGAGCTGTCGATGCAAATCATAAAGCTCCCGATCCATAATAAAGGTGAAATTGAGGTTGCCTAAATCATGAAAAACTGCCCCTCCTCCGGAAAGGCGGCGGGCAAGTTTTCCCCCATCCTGTTCAAGAAGGGTGCAGCGGCATTCTTTCCAGGGATTTTGATTTCTTCCTATGACAACAGTATTTTGATTTTGCCAAAGATAAAGGATGATCTGATTTTTCTCCACCTTATGGAAAAGGAATTCTTCCAGGGCCAGATTATACCAAGGGTCAAAGGAATCAGAGAACACAATTTTGGTCTTTACGGTTTGACGAGACATGGGTACCATCCTCCCAAAGAAAATTTAAGAGCAAATTAAAACATATAGCATTACCTGGAGTTATCTTCTATTTTTTCCGAAACAGATAGTTCTTCATCACTTCCTTAGGGACGAGACTGCCACCGGTTGCCCAAACCAGATGGGTTCCTTTCTCCAATGCGTCTTCAAGCTGGTGGTTCCTAAGGTATTGAAGACCTTCATGGCATCTTAGAAGCCGTGCTGGACCAGCCATTCCTGCCAAGGATGAGGGCTCGCATTGTATCCCTTGTGTCCGATCGAGAGCCTGAAGCAAGCGGAAAAGTTCTTCATCCTCAATTGTGAAGGCTCCACTCAACAAACCTTCCATGATCTTTCCTACGAAGCTAGACGCTCTGCCGACTGCCAACCCATCTGCTTCGGTCTTGTTATCCAGTCCAATATCTTGAACGGCAATTCTGTCGTGGAGCCCCGTAGCCAACCCTAATAACATACAAGGGGAATGAGTTGGCTCAGCAAAGAAACAGTGTACATTATCTTTAAAAACTTGCTTTAGACCAAAGGCTACTCCACCCGGTCCACCTCCCACCCCGCAGGGCAAATAAACAAAAAGTGGATGATCAGCATCTACCCGCAGGTTCAACTCTAGTAATTGCTCCTTAAGTCTCAGTCCAGCTACAGCATAGCCCAAAAATAAATCCCTGGAATTCTCATCGTCAACAAAATGACAGTGGGGATCTCCCTCAGCTTGTCTGCGTCCTTCTTCTACAGCTTTACTATAATCAGATGTGTATTCAATTACTTCCACCCCTTTGGAGCGCAAAAGAGCCTTTTTCCACTCTTTTGCATCAGCAGACATATGGACAGTGACTTTAAAGCCCAATTGGGCTCCCATCACACCGATGCTTAACCCCAGATTTCCTGTGGATCCCACAGCAATTCTATAGTGAGAGAAAATGTCTCTAAATGAAGAATTTATTAAAATGGAATAATCGTCTTCTGTGGTCAATAAGCCCTGACTTATTCCAATTCCTTCAGCATGCTTGAGAACCTCATAGATCCCACCCCGTGCTTTGATGGAACCGGAAACAGGCAGATAATTATCGCATTTCAACCAGATCTCTCCAGGTATCTGAACGCCATAATGGGATTCTAAATATCTGTGCATGCTCTCAATGGGGATGACAGGTGATTCAATTAGACCTTGAGCCGGCTGTGTCTCCGGAAAGGCTTTAACTATGTAATGAGCAAAACGCCGCAGCCGTTCATCAGCATCGAGGATATTGGAGAGATCAATTTCCCGTCGAGGCCCATGGAGTTTTTCAACTGATCTATAGTAAGGATTAATCCAGAAAGTCTCCCGAGCTGCAATCAAATCTTGTATAACTGGAATATGGGATATGAACTCAGGGCTTTTAACTGTAATGTCTCGCTTATCCACCTAATTCCTCCTTTGTTTTCCTCTATGGCTCATTATATCCTGCCTTTACAAATAAAAACAGACTAGGAGTCCAGACCCTAATCTGTTTAACCTTCAATATTTCCCTGCATCCAGCATTCTTATAGCTCATATCGAAAAGGCTTGTTGTGCTCCAGTTCCTTGACTTTAAAATGATACCAGTGGAAATCACCCGTATCCAGTTTCCAGATGATATCCCCTTGGGAAGGAACATTAATTCCATTCAGTTCTTGATACTCTTGAATGACACAAGCCCATGTCTCCAGACGGTATTCTCCATCAAATTCTCCGTAGCGTTCGGCTTCGAAGCTGAGCACTTCACCTTGCTCATTAAAGGTGAAGACTCCTGAAGCGGTTACACCTTCATAACTCATGGTTGCTTCAGCTGATGTATCATTTATTTCTTGCCAATGAATATAATCATTTAATGCCGCTGAGGGAGACCACATCATTTCAGCAAGATAGCGTAAGAGAGCCCCCTGATCCATTTCCTTTCCTTGACCATTGGCCAGAGTGACCATGGACAGTACTTTAATCAGCATATGACCATGTCCATCAATATACTTATCTCGGCCTGATATATGTAATAAAGGTGCCATTTGAATATCAGCATACCATATAAACCCAGGTTCGGCCATGCGAAAATACTGTTCGACCTGACCCTTCATCCAAGACTGATCTGCCTTTAATCTTAAGTTTATATCCTGTTTTGTCCTCGTGGCTATCATCCGCTCTTTCCCCACAACTTGAGAGTGCAGAAGCCATTTTTGGACAGAAGGGGGAAGTTCTTCGAGATCTGAAAGTTGAACGATTCCTTGAGCACCTTCTATTCCTTTATAAAATTGCGTAACTTCTTTAGCAACCATTTGGCTAAATCGAATTTTAGCAATTGCAGTTACAGCGGCACAGACTATGAAAACAATAAGAATTATAGCGAGAATAACAAGAAGAATTTTCCCCACTGGAAATCCCCCTTAATCATTTATATCACTTAGAGCTCAAGTTGTACTGTTCACATGAATAGGTATGGAAATGGTCAAATGACCATTTCCATAAAGCCTTTTTATAAATTTTTATTGAACAATTTAATTGAAGCTGGACTCTAGCGTTTAGTCTGATAGTGCTCTTTGAGCTGCTGATTGATTTTTTTCCACTTCTTCTTTTCTTCAAGCTGTTCATGAAGATTCGTCTTGCGGGAAATATATCGGGATTCCCGTTGCAGCTTTTTAAAGCTTTCATAACGTTCTTCGCTGATAATTCCTTTAGTGATAGCCTTTTGCACTGCGCAGCCGGGCTCTCTTTCATGCTGACAATCGGAGAAACGGCAGTTCCTGGCATAGGCTGTGATATCTTCAAAGGCTTCATTTAAGCCCTCTCCGCTACCAATAAGTTGAATCTCCCGCATACCCGGAGTATCAATCAAAACCCCTCCCTGAGGTAGAAGAAAAAGCTCTCGAGCAGTTGTGGTGTGGCGGCCCCGACTATCCTTATCTCGGACTTCATAGGTAAGCTGAATAGTTTGACCTAAGAGATAGTTGACTAAAGTAGACTTCCCTACTCCTGATGATCCCAACAGCGCGATGGTTTGCCCCTGCCGAATAGAGGCCGTTACGGCACTGATCCCATCTCCTGTGGCACAGCTTATGGGCAGGATATCCACACCGGGAGCGGCATTTTGAACTTGTCCGATTTTCTCTTGAACATCATCACAAAGATCTGTCTTACTCAAAACGATGACAGGATTTGCCCCGCTCTCCCAAGCAAGGGTAAGGTAACGCTCGATTCTTCGCACATTAAAATCAAGATTCAGAGCATTGACGAGAAACACTGTGTCAATGTTTGTGGCAACAATCTGCTCCTCCGAGGTTTTTCCGGCGACTTTGCGTGAAAACTTGCTTTTTCTGGGCAATATGCTCTGAATGACGGCATCCTGATCTTCATGATCTATCATGCTCTCCGCCCTATACTCCAGAACGACCCAATCTCCTACTGCGGGAAAATCGCTGCGTTCTAAAGCTGCATAACGCATTTTCCCTGAAATAACGGCCCAAACTTCGCCAAATTCCGTCCATACTTTAAATCGATTGCGATACTCCGCTGATATGCGGCCCGGATAGAAACCACGCTCTAAATAGGGGTGAAAACGATTGCTCAAAGCGTCATTCCAACCCAGTTCTTTAAGTTCATATTTGCAATTCAGATGGGAGCCCTCCTTGACTTGTGTAGTAAGTCACGGAAGTCCCGTTTTAGATGAGAGTGTCAACTAAAAATACGGCCTTTCGTGACGTTGAAAAACTGATTGAACTGTAAAACAATGACCGACTCTTTATTTACCATAATTCAACACCTCACAATCTTTAAGCTACAATAATTGTACGCTTAATGGGAAATAAATCAAGCTCCTTTGGAGTCTCAATGAAAAATCGCCTAAGTTTTTACACTCAGGCGACTAATCAGTAACCTTTACTATTGTTCAAACCTATGCTTTGCTCCAGATTAACCTCTTCTTTTATCAGAGAATTTGCTGTAAGCCCGAGGCTTACCCAGCACCTCTGCCCAAATAACTCCTTGTACAAGCGGATTTTCAGACAATGCTGGGAAAGCAGCTCTTTCATGATCTATGGGCTTAGGAGAAGTGTTCCTCGGTTTACGCTCAGGTTTCCCAAGGGATTCCCTTCTTATTTCTCCTTCTCTTCCAAAAGCCCCTTCGCTGCCCGCGCTCCCTTCAACACCAACGGTTCCTTCAGTTCCCCAAGACCCTTCCGTAGAGAAGCCCTCAACTCTTTCAGTGCCTTCTCCACGATAGTCCTGAGTGGTACTCGGATATCTTTTGACAGTAGATGGACGAGAAGGTTGGCCTACAGGCTCTTCTTTAGGGAACAATTCCCGTTCCAGTTCCTCAAACATCTCTCGCCAACTTGGCCGGGTAGACTTTGTTTCCTGCCGTGAATAAGGAGTACGGCTGCGTTGTGGTCCCTGAGGTCCAGTATTAGATGGACGTCGGTTTTGTGGTTTTTTCTTATCCGAACCGAAGATTGTTGCAACTGCATAGATGAAAATTATAATAGGTAACCATGAGAATAAATCCATTCCATCTTCACCACCCTACTTTTTCGGGTTGGGGTCAGTGTTAGGGTTGCTGGAACGAGCAATGTTATCCCGCATACTCGTGTCAGCCATAATATTTTGCATATTGTAATAATCCATAACTCCCAGTTTTCCTTCTTTTAATGCTCCTGCTAAAGCTCTGGGCACTTCAGATTCGGCCTCAACAACTTTTGCACGCATTTCTTGAACATAGGCAATCATTTCCTGCTCTTTGGCTACCGCCATAGCTCTACGCTCCTCAGCTTTAGCTTGGGCAATGCGCTTATCTGCCTCCGCTTGGTCTGTTTGCAGTTGAGCACCGATATTCTTACCCACATCCACATCGGCAATATCGATGGAGAGAATCTCAAAGGCCGTTCCTGAATCTAAGCCTTTGGCCAAAACCGTACGAGATACCATGTCTGGGTTTTCCAAAACTTGCTCATGAGACTGAGATGAACCGATACTGGTGACAATTCCCTCTCCGACACGGGCGATAATGGTTTCCTCTCCTGCTCCACCGACGAGACGATCGATATTGGCACGAACGGTTACCCGGGCTTTGACACGAAGCTCGATTCCATTCTTAGCCACAGCAGAGACAATAGGCGTTTCAATGACTTTAGGGTTAACGGACATTTGAACTGCTTCTAATACATCACGGCCTGCCAGGTCGATAGCGGCAGCTCTTTCAAATTGGAGAGGAATAGCTGCACGTTCCGCTGCAATCAGAGCATTGATGACTTTATCCACATTACCGCCGGCCAGATAATGGGCTTCCAACTGAGCGGTGGTCACATGTAATCCGGCTTTATGGGCCTTAATTAAGGGATTGACGATCCGAGAAGGAGTAACACGTCTTAATCGCATTCCGATTAAAGTAAAGATCCCTACATTAACACCTGCGGCCAAAGCTGAAATCCAAAGGCCTACGGGAATAAAGGTAAATACGATACTGATAAGAATAAAAGCTAACGCTAAAAGAATGATTGGCACTAAACTTCCAATGGTCATATCATTCGCCCAAAAGGGCTTCACCTCCGATTTTTATAGTCTACTAAGAAATTTTCCGGACGATAACCCGTGTCCCTTCCACTGCAATAACTTTTACTTTACTGTGAATTTCGACGAAACCTCCTTCTGTAACAACATCCAATCTTTTGCCATTAAAGTCTGCTGTTCCAGCTGGACGCAAGGGACTGAGTGCCACGCCCTCATAACCCACATAGCTCTCCAGATCCGGAGTAGGAGCGACATAGCCCTCATTATTGGATTGTTTGGCATTTAATGAAAATCGCTTCCAAAACCGCCGCGTGCGGGGAAATCGAAAGCTTAAAGCGATAAGAATTCCCAGGACAAGCAGAAAACTGCAGACATAAGCCACCCCATGTAAAGCAGATTCTGCCGTCAGGAAAATTCCTGTCGATAAAAGAACCAGCCCCGCTATCCCTAAGATTCCACCAGGAATAAAAATCTCCAAAAACAAGAAACATAAACCCAGAATAATTAAAGACACTACCCCGCCAGTCACCATAAGTTCTTCCCTCCTCTCGATTTTATAATGTATATCATTTTTTTATTGGGGCTCTTGTGGAATATTGGTTGGAGAAATATTCTTCAACCATTGTTGAGCTATTTGCTTATAGAGATTTGCCCTGGCCAAAAGATTTAAAATGACTAGGGTCGCAGCCACTTTATCTTTGTCATCTACGCTAAGATCTTCGCCTGCTAAAATTTGATTGACTTCCTTGGGCAGTTGTTCAAGAGAAGTAACCCAATCCTTTTGGGAGAGATCAAAGATCTCGCTGTAATACCCGTATAGCTTGGCAGGGTTAATTCGGTCATCGGTATTATCAGCAAGGTTGAGGTTAACAAACCCCAATAATTGGGATGCTTCCTCGAGGGATAGGATATTTCTTAGATCGTTGATTAAAAGAATGTTGGCAACCTGCTCTCGGGTATATTTCTTCTTATGAGGATTAGGCAGATACTTCCTCTTCACCCAATTCTGTATATGGGTGTTATTAATATCATTCTGACTGACTCGTTGAGCTACTTCCACCACCTGTGAAAGCATCATAGAATCCAGTTCCAGATAAGGTAATGCTTTCTTCTTCGGTTCAAAGTGGTTTGCTATTTCAATGATATCCTTCAGATAATTCATAAATTGGTCACCTCCTTTTCTATCCTTCTCCCATATACCGCGACACTTATCTTAAAGCAGATTACAAACGTCTTCATTAACTTATTTCATCATCTTTCTTAGCTCGTTATGTAATCTATTTAACTATATTATATGGTCACCATGACCATATGTCAATAGTGTTTTAACTCTTTCAGTAAATAAATTTCCTCATCTTCACTGGCTATGAGTTTTTTCCATAAGGAGGATATGCTATAATCTTTCACTAGAGGTAATTTATTCCCACGAGATTGGAAAGGAGCTAACCTGCATGAATAAGCAATTTCTCGATAAATACGCACGCCTTGTCATTAAAGCCGGCATCAATCTCCAACCTAAGCAAATTCTGGTAATTAAGTCCCCTATTGAATGTGCAGAATTCACCCGCAAAATTTCTGAGATCGCTTATCAGGAAGGTGCGAAGGATGTGGTTATTTTTTGGGGAGATGAGATCTCTTCTAAAACTCGCTATCTCCATGGGCCGGATGAAATTTTTGATGAATTCCCCGAATGGCAGAAAACCTTCTTCGTCGATTATGCCCGGCAAGGAGCAGCTTTCTTAAGTATCGCGGCATCCGATCCGGAGCTTATGAAAGAGGTTGATCCCGAACGTATGGTAAGAGCTCAAAGGGCCCAATCTATTGCTTTAAAAGAACACCGGGAGCGCCTTATGAGCAATCAAAACGCTTGGTGTGTGGTTTCCGTGCCAACCCTGGCCTGGGCCCAAAAAGTCTTCCCCGATGCCAGCCCGGAAGGTGCCGTGGAAAAGCTTTGGGATGCTATCTTCACATCCGTTCGAGCGGATCAAAACGACCCTGTCAAAGCCTGGGATGAGCACAAAGCAAACCTTAAGCACAGCATGGATTTTATGAATACTCATCGTTTCCGCACCCTGCATTTCAAAAATTCTCTGGGTACGGATTTGTGGATTGAGCTCCCGGAAGACCATCTCTGGCTTGCCGGAGCAGAGCATACAGCGGAAGGCCTTGAGTTTATTGCCAACATGCCTACGGAGGAAGTCTTTACCCTTCCCAAAAAGACCGGGGTCAATGGCAAGGTCGTCAGCTCTATGCCCCTCAATCATAACGGCAACCTCATCAAGAATTTTACCTTGACCTTTAAAGATGGTCGTGTCATTGATTACAGTGCTGAAGAAGGATTAGAAAACTTAAAAGGCCTCATCACCACGGATGAGGGGTCTCATTATCTTGGTGAAGTTGCTCTGGTTCCTTACAACTCCCCTATTTCCAATTCCAAGATCCTCTTCTATAATACCCTATTTGATGAAAATGCCGCTTGCCACTTAGCCCTGGGCAAAGCTTATGCAGTCACTCTGAAAAACGGAGATAAGTTAAGCGAAAAAGAATTAGAGGAAGCCGGGGTCAATGATTCCTTGCTTCATGAAGATTTTATGATCGGTACAGCTGATCTGAACATCACAGGAATTACTGCAGAGGGTAAAGAAATTCCCATCTTTATTCAAGGGAACTTTGCCTTCTAGTCCGTAGATTATATCCTCAAAGAATAACATTGACTCATTTCATTATTAGAACGTATTAGGGAGGGCTTCCAATTATCCAGGTCGGTAAAATCAACCAACTCGAAGTTGCTAATCTCACTTCTTTTGGGGTCTATCTCAATGCAGGGACGGGTAACCGTAAAGATAATGTTCTTCTGCCGGGAAATGAATGCCCTGACGACATAAAAGAAGGGGATAACCTAGAGGTATTCATTTACCACGATTCAGAAGGCCGTTTAATCGCCACTCGTAAAAAGCCCTTAGCACAAGTAGGAGAGCTTGCCTATCTTAAAGTTACAGCAAAGACAAAAATTGGCGCTTTTATGGACTTTGGCTTAGAACGTGGTCTCTTTCTCCCCTTCCGAGAGCAAAAACACCTCATAGAAGTGGACAAAAGTTATCTTGTGTATCTTTATCTCGACAAAAGCGGGCGCTTATCTTCCACAACGGATATCACTGACTTTCTCAGCTCCGCTTCTCCTTATCAAAAAAATGACTCCATCACAGGAACAGTCTACCAAATCCATCCCGAAATTGGCGTCTTTGTAGCTGTTGATAATAAATATCTGGGCCTGATTCCCCGTACAGAGAATTATTCAGAGCTCAAATGGGGAGATCGGGTTCAGGCTCGAGTGATTCGAGTCCGGGATGATGGAAAGCTGGACCTTTCTCCTCGCAATCTCTCTCACCAACAGATGAACGTGGATGCTGAGCTTCTCATCAACGCCATGAATGCCCATGGAGGAGTACTCCCTCTCAATGAAAAATCCAGTCCCGAGGAGATCGAAAAGGTTTTTCACATGAGTAAAGCCGCCTTTAAACGAGCAGTGGGGGCTTTGCTTAAGAGCGGACGCATAAAAAAGACCGGTGACGAACTCCGATTCCCCTGACAGTTAGCTCAACAAACAACGGCAGATGCCTATCCTTTAGAGGTCGGCACCTGCCGTTTTCGTTTATAATGATGCCAGCTGTAGATGAAAGGCTATTCTCTAGGATTATATTTTCCACGTTCACTCATCAGGTATTACCCTAGGGTTTGGCGTCGAAAGTGTCCGGTGGACAGTTTCGCTCAAGGCGGCAAGCTATAAAGCATACTTATCCGCCGCAGATGCTATTAAGAAAGCGAGTTCATCAGCCCTGGAGCTATTGAGGGAGCGTTGTGCGTAAAGCTACACGACGCGAGCCGTCTTTTCATCTCCCGCCGTTACCCGCTGCTGCCGCTTAAATCAGATGAACAGCAGCCATTAAAGACAATATGATAATTTCTAAGAGAAGGACCGGCTTCAGAATCTTAAAAAGATCTGCTTTGAAATATTCTGCCGTGACAATAAGGCAAAGATGAGCTGGGGATAACATGGCTCCAGCAATGGCCATGATATAAGCGACTGTGGCCGTCTCTAGATTTCCCGGGTAAAATGCCGAGAGGATAGGGAAAATAACCGCAACTGCTCCCTGGGGAGAGCCGGTAAGCAAGGCTACGATCAAAGATCCGATCCCCAGCATAATAGCAACGGGAATATTGATCCCCTGAAAAAAGACCATGAGCTCCTGAACAATTCCAGATGCAGTTAAGACATGTTGGAAAAATAAAATGCTTAAAACGCCCCAGAGAATCTTCTTTTCGAAGGCCTCTTGGAGCATCGTGATAAGCTGCCCCTTGGTAAATCGCAGGTGAATCGCCATACCCAATACGACGATTCCCATCGAAAGGGCTGCGCTCAGGCCAAAGGCAACAACCAGGATAATATTCACTAAAATGGGGCCTACCCCGAGAAAAAAATAACGAAGAGAACCCTTCGATTCTATAGAGTCGGCAGAAGCTCCATTTGAATCCACATTATTATCTAATAGATTTGGGGCATCAGACACACTCTGAAATCCTTTACCTGTTAGAATCACCCCCACCCCAAGAAGTAAAGCAATTAAGGTATAAACTATCATATTAGCCACAAAAGTCCCTAAAGGTATAGCTGTGATTTGACTTGCCAGGAGAACCCCCGGAATAATCGGGTTTCCATACTCCCAAACATGACGAAACCAATAGTTGATTGTGGCTTTTTTCTCAGGAGATAAGGAATACTTCTTACTTGCTTGTTCTACCATGGGGGCTGAGAAGATGGCTCCCCCTAAAGAAGGAAGCAAGCCCAGGAAGGCGGGCATAAAGGCCAGCAAGACACGTTCACTGCGAAGCAAAGGTTTCATGGAAGTCATGAAACCTTTGATAATCCCAGTGGTCCGTAAAAGGTGTTCTAAGCACATAACAAAATACATAGCTAAAACGACTTCCCATGTGCCAATCTCCTGAAGGGTTGTCTGGATAGCAGTGCCCGCTTTCTCTAAAGTTGGAGATGATATAAGGAATAGGAGAACAGAGCCGGCCAGCATAGCATGGCCAATTTGAATTTTTTTGCGCAGGAACCAAACGACAATAGTCAAAGTAGCACTAATTTTTGCTATAACAAACACAAACTTCAGCGTCCCTTCTCAGTTTCACATCATTGTTCTAAGTTTACCAGCCACCTTTTGTTCTCCAAAACTCAGGACGCAATAATATAAGCAGAGTAAAGAGCTCCAAGCGACCAAGCAGCATGCAAAGTACCAATATAGATTTACCGAAGAGTGTGATACTTGCATAAGTCGCCGTTGGACCAACCAGCCCAAAACCGGGCCCCACATTACCCAAAGAGGCTGCCACCGCACTCATGGCGTCAAAAGGCTCAAGGCCTGTTCCCGCTATCATAATGCTGGCTAAGGCGAAAATCCCCACATACAGAAAGAAAAATATATTGACCATATTTATAGCGACAGCATCGATAGGTCTCCCATCCAATTTGATGCTGGATACCGCATTGGGATGCAATCCCCGAGTTAACACGGCCCAAACATGTTTCGTAAGCAACATAATTCGGGATACCTTCATCCCTCCTGTAGTGGAACCTGCACACCCGCCAATGAACATGAGGACTAGTAGAACAAGTTTAGTGATAGCCGGCCACTGATCATAATCAGTAGAAGCAAAGCCTGTCCCTGTAACCAGTGAGACCACTTGAAATAAAGCATGTCTTAAGGCATAACCCGGCGGCTTATCATGAGTTAGCCACAGCCCTCCTACAATCAGCAAAGTACTGATCATGACAATAAGAAGATAGGTAATAAACTCTGCATTTTTAAAAGGTTTGACACTCTTCTTCGTCCAAACCTCAAGATAAATGCGGAAATTCCCCCCAGCAATGATAATAAATAATATAACGACAAGTTCAATCCCAAGACTATTATAGTACATCATACTCGTATTTTTAGTGGAAAACCCTCCGGCAGATATGGTCGAGAAACCATGATTGACGGCATCAAAGGGGCTCATTCCCATCAGCATAAGTAAGGCAATGAGTATGATGGTAAAAAACGTGTAGATTTGCCAAATTCTAATTGCCGTATCGCGAATTCGGGGCATAGTACGTTTGCCTAAAGGACCTGGTACTTCCGCATTAAATAAATGCACCGCACCGAAGCCGGTACTGGGCAATAAAATTATGAAGAGGACAATAATCCCTATTCCACCAAGCCAGTGCGAAATACTTCGCCAAAGGAGGATTGATAAGGGCAATGCTTCAACGTCATTAATAACACTGGAACCCGTTGTTGTTAATCCGGAGACGGATTCGAATAGAGCATCGATATAAGTTGGAACACAGTCAGATATCCAAAAGGGCAAAGCACCGAGCAAGGAAGTCAGAATCCAAGCCCCACCGACAATGACAAAGCTTTCGCGAATACTCATTTTTTCTTGGGAAGGTTTCCGAAAATAAAACATTGCAGCACCAAGACAAGCAGTGATAAACAAGGTCAGTAAAAAAGCCCACTTGCTGTTTTCATTCTTAAAAACCGCTAGGCCCAAGGGAATGAACATGGTCAAGGCATATCCCATGAGAAGTCTACCAACTATCCCTTGCACAAGCGAATAATTCATTTCTGTTCTGCTCCCTCGATTAAAATTCAAAAAGTTATTTTACCAAACCCTTCGCCTTCTCCAGAATTCCGGACGAAAGATAATTAGCAAAGTAAAAAACTCCAAGCGCCCCAACAGCATACAAATAGTAAGTACTGTCTTTCCCAATAGGCTAACCCCGGCAAAAGTCGTGGTCGGTCCAACAACTCCAAACCCCGGGCCAATGTTGCCTAAAGTAGCAGCCACCGCACTCATGGCATCAAAGGGTTCTAATCCCGTACTTGCAATAATGATGCTTGCCCCGGTAAACGTCACGATATAGAGAAAGAAAAAAATCCCCACTTTATTTAGATTTTCCGCATCAATGACTTTATTATCAAGTTTTATACTGGAGACAACCCGGGGATGAATTCCCCTCTTCAGCTCTGCCCATGTGGCTTTAACCAGAAGTATAATACGAGAAACCTTCATCCCCCCTGAGGTAGAGCCCGCACTTCCACCAATGAACATAAGAAGTAGTAGGATGATTTTAGTCATAGATGGCCACTGATCGAAATCCGCAGAAGCATAACCTGTGGTTGTAATAATGGTAGCTACTTGAAATAAGGCATGGCGAAAAGAATAGCCCGGCGAATTGCCGGCATTAAACCATAGGCTCCCGGCAATCGCTAAGGTGGCAGTTGTAATAATCAACAGATAAACAATCAATTCTGTATTACGAAAGGCCTTCATGGTTTTCTTACGCCAAACGGTCAAATAAATTACGAAATTAGCACCCGAAAGAATCATGAAAAACGTAAGAATCATTTCTATAGTCAAACTATCATAATACATAATGCTGGTATTTTTAGTGGAAAAACCACCCGTGGCTATGGTTGCGAAGGCGTAATTTATAGCATCCAGGAAAGTCATTCCGGCCATCCAGAGCAGCAATGCACAGATCGCTGTAAAAATTAAATAGATCTTCCATAAAGAAGTTGCTGTATCACGAATCCGCGGCATAACTCGGTCATTCATAGGACCAGGAACTTCGGCATTGAAAAGCAGAACCGATCCCATTCCGGTCTTCGGGAGCAATACGATAAAAAGAACGATGATTCCCATTCCACCGAGCCAATGGGTTAAGCTCCGCCATAAAAGGATGGATTGGGGCAATACCTCTACATCATTAATGACACTGGCACCGGTTGTTGTAAGCCCTGATACGGTCTCAAACACGGCGTCAATGTACGTGGGGACCACATTAGCAAACCAGTAAGGCAAGGCTCCCGTAAGGGAGGCGAGAATCCAAGCCCCGGCTACGGCTACAAAGGCTTCACGAACACCAATTTTTATGTCGGCTTTAGCATGACGTATAAGAACAAGCCCTGGAATTCCAGTTATAATTACAGCCAGCAAGAAGGAGTATATGCTCCATTCACCTAAAAATACTGCCAAAATCAAGGGGATACACATGGCACCCGCATATACAATCAGAAGCCTGCCAAGTAAACCTAGAATTACCGGAACGTTCATTTTATTTACTCTCCACTTTATTTTCAAATAATCGAACGACGGTAGGAACCGTATCGGCCAATGCAAAGATAACCACTCTATCTCCGGGCTTCAACATAGTATCTCCATTAGGGATGATTATTTCTTCATTGCGAACGATACTACCGATTAATGAATTTACTGGGAGTTTTGCATCTTTAAGTTTTTTGTTAGTCACTGGGCTTGAGGGCGGGATTATAATTTCCATAGCTTCCGCTTTAGCGCCCTCGAGAAGAGTGACAGAGACCACATCCGAGCGGCGAACATGGCGAATGATAACTCCGGCAGTGAGAATACGGGGTGAAAGGACAACATCGACCCCTACTTTTTCCATGAGGGAAATATAATCCGGACGGCCGACTCGGACAAACGTCCTCGGGGCACCCAAATGTTTAGCCAGTAAAGCAATCAGCAGATTGAGCTTATCATCATCTGTCAGACACATTACTGCGTCCGCTTCTCCCACTCCTTCTTCAGTTAATAGGTCAATATCTGTTCCTTCTCCACATAAAACCAATCCTTCATCCAGAGACTCCGCCAGTTCCTGACAACGCTCCATATCCTTATCTATGACCTTAACGGATATGTCGGCTTTCTCCAGTATCATAGCTAAATGCCGACCGATTCTACCTGCTCCGATAATCAAGACTCGTTCAACTTTAGATTTTCTGACAGTAAAGTGATCTTCAATCTTCTTAATTGAAGATAATTCCCCTAAAAAGAAGGCACAATCATTGGGTAAAAGCATATCTGAACCATGAGGTATAAGCATACGGTCATTTCTTAAAATACCCGCTACCAAGGTATTGGAGGGTAAAGTTAAATCATTTAACGTCGTGTTGATCAACCTCGAGTCAGAGGGGATTTTCACTTCAATCATCCTTACCCTATCCCCTGCAAAATCTTCTACATCTAAGGCTGAAGGGGTTAGAAGAATGCGTTTAATTTCAAGGGCAGTGACCATCTCGGGATTGATGGTTACGTCAATCCCTAAAGATTCATTGAACCGGATTTTATCCCTTTCAGCATATTCCTGATTTCTGACTCTGGCGATAGTTCGTTTAATCCCCACTCGCTTGGCCGCCATACAGGCAATCATATTAACCTCATCCATATCGGTTACAGCAATCATAAGATCAGCTTTGCGGACTTCAGGATCCAATAGCAATCTCGGGCTGGCACCGTTTCCGGAAATTGTCATCACATCTAAAGTATTTTGAACAATGGCTCTTCGTTCTTCATTCTCTTCAATGACAATAACCTCATGATCCTCTTGGGTTAAATACTGAGCCAAGCTGTAGCCAACTTTGCCGGCTCCGACGATTACCACACGCACTGATAATACCTCCATCACAAACCATATCTATTTCTTAGATTTTCTCTTCATATCATCATAGTACAAGGCTAAACTTCTATCAAGTTAAACCTCAAGTTAATTAGGAAAATTACCAAGGAGTGAATGTTTCCTTTCAATAGGTCATAAATATAATTGCAAAAAACTTCATTTTGGGGGAAGTATGCTAAAGAAAATAAAAAAAACTACTTGGTCTACTCTTCTGGTTTCCGGATCTACTGCAATTTTCGCTATCATATCCTTGATTAGCGTTTTTATCACTATCAATACATGGCAGACCCAAAGAGAATCAGCCCGACCTTACTTTGCCTTCAAGGAATCCCCAAGCATTCAACTGACCCACGAAATCAGTTTTGAATTTAAATTTATTAACGTGGGTACCCATCCCGCAACGGAACTTGCCAGCAAGACCTTGGTTTTTCATGAAAGCTTACAAGAACAGCCGATTTTAATCGACACTTATAGTGTGGTTAATGATATTCCCAGAGATACCGTAACTAGTCTTCTCTTGCATTTGGATCCTATTCAATTGGACCCTGCTATTCCCGAGCTACCTCCCCATTACATCGTCATTAATTTGGACTATAGTGATCCCATACTTAAGGAAGTTTATAATCAAATCCTCTTCATTAAATGGCCTGGAGTGAACCACGGACGTGTCCAGCCCCTGATTCATATGGAAGCAAGTGAAAAAATGAGAGTTATTCAATACATTCAGAATAGGGATCTTCTTTCTCTTCATTAGCCAAAAGACTGATATTTAATCCAGGATCCTTTAATGCTTGATTTTTACCCCGCATTTGGATTAAGATGTTCATCATGCAGGTATAATTCTTGTGAAGGGATCCTATTTTTTATGGAGCAAATCACTACAATAAAATTAAAAATTCACCAATTCATTTATATTCTTCTTCCTATTCTGATTTCACAGGTCGCTCTGTTCTCCATGTCTTTTTTTGACACGGTGATGTCGGGACAAGCCAGCTCCGTCGATCTTGCGGGGGTTGCCATCGGTGCCAGTCTATGGGCACCCGTCAGCACCGGATTGGGTGGGATATTAATTGCTATAACGCCCATCGTCGGACATTTATTAGGAGCCAAGAGAAAGAACGATGTTCCTTTCAATGTCCTACAAGGAATCTATCTTGCACTGGCCATCGCTTTTCTCGTAATTCTTGCGGGAAGCATGAGTTTGGAAGGGCTGCTCTCTCTCATGAACCTGGAGCCCCAAGTGCGTTCTATAGCACGCGGGTTTCTTACGGCCATAGCTTTTGGCGTTCCTCCTTATTTTGTGTACCAAGTGTTGAGGGGCTTTATTGATGCGTTGGGATATACACGAATTACCATGCTGATTACTCTCCTTTCCCTGCCCGTTAATATCTGCCTCAACTATGTCCTTATCTTTGGCAAATTTGGTTTTCCAGCCTTTGGTGGTATAGGAGCCGGCATCGCTACTTCTATAGCTTATTATTGCTTGATGCTCATTGCCCTACTCATTATTCACCGTCATCCCTATTTTAAAGAATTTGCGATCTTCAAGCGCCTCCATCCACTCTCCTGGAAAACCTGGCTAAACCAATTGAAAATCGGAATACCCATTGGTTTTTCTATTTTCTTCGAGACCGGCATGTTTTGTGCAGTAACTTTGCTCATGAGCCGATTTAATACCATAACCATAGCCGCCCATCAAGGTGCCATGAATTTTGCCTCCATGATCTACATGATTCCTTTAAGCTTCTCTATGGCTTTAACGATTCTTGTCGGATTTGAAGTAGGCGCTCGCCGCTATCATGATGCCAAACAGTATTCCTTAATCGGGTTAGGTTTTTCCTTCTCCATAGCTCTTCTAACGGCTCTCCTTCTTTTTCTGTTCAAAGAGCAAGTGGCCGGACTCTATTCCAAGGAATGGGATGTGATCCTCCTTGCTAAACAGTTTCTCATTTACGCCATCTTCTTTCAGTTTTCCGATGCACTGGCAACACCCATTCAGGGGATTCTACGCGGTTATAAGGATGTCAACCTTCCTTTTATCACATCACTCATCTCCTATTGGTTCATTGCTCTGCCTATTGGTTACTTTTTGGCCGCCTACACCAGTTTCGGGGCTTTTGGTTTCTGGATTGGCCTAATTATTGGCATTACGACAAACGCTTGCTGCCTGCTACTTAGGTTAAGGTATATTTTGCGTCGACAACTTGCTGTTTAATCCAAATCACTTTCACACGAAAAATCCCCTTGAATCATGGCACTCCATAATCCAAGGGGATTCATTTTGCTATCAGATTTCCCGGTCGCGCGGCGAAGCTTTGACCGATTTAATCAATCACTTCTCCGCTTGATAGGCGTTTTCTTAATTCTCCTACCATATTGGGCACATCAATTTGCATTGGGCAACGCTCTACACAGCGTCCGCAGCGCAGACAGGTGTGGATTTGGGGTGCAGTAGCCTCTAAGCCTCCTGAAGTAAAGACATTCCAGATGGTGCCGATACCGCCAAGATAGGTTTCTCCAAAGGTTCCTGCAGTGATTTGGAATACGGGACATTCATACATACACCCCCCGCAGCGCAGACAATGGGATGCTTGCTTAAAGTCATCATCCTCAGCCATCTTTTCCCGGCCGTTATCAACGAAGATGACATAAAATTTTTTGGGACCGTGGGCACCGTAAGTGGTGACTTTTTCAATATCCCCCGTTTTACTTGGCCCAGTGACAATATTAACATAGGATGGGACACCATATTGTGCATACCGCCAGGTCACTTCAGCTACTTTCATCGCTTCCTGGAAAGTTGGAACTAATTTTTCAGTTCCTACAATCATAAGGTGGACCGGAGGAGCCGCTGTCGACAAGCGAACATTGCCTTCATTTTCAATGATAACAAATGCCCCGGTGTCGGCAGCCACCACATTGGCTGAACTAATGCCCACATCAGCGGTAAAATATTTTTCACGCATAAATTCCCGAACAATGCTCACCTCTTTGGCAATATCGGGCTCCACTTCTTTACCAAAGAATTGAGTAAAGATTTCAGCAACCTTTTCCCGGGGAACATGAATAGCCGGAGAAAGGATATGCATGGGGCGATCTTTTTTAAGTTGGAGGATGAATTCTCCAAGATCTGTTTCCCAGACCTCATTGCCTACTTCCTCTAGATACTCCCGAAGGTGGAGCTCTTCTCCTAACATGCTCTTGCCCTTGACAACGGTTTTCCCTTGACCAATAATTTCAGCGGCCATAACTAAGGCTTCATGCTTATCCTTGGCATAGAAAGCCTTCCCTTTATTGCGTTCAACCGCCTCCATGGCTTGAGCAAGGAGTTCTTTCCTCTGAGCAACAGAACGGCTTTTGATTTCCCGTACTTCTGCAGCAAGATCGGGGGTATGGGGAAAACGTGCCATGGTGCTATCCGTCGTTTCACGATAGGCTTTTACCGCCCGAGATATGGCTTTGCGAATATTCTCATCATGCTTGGCACGATCTATTTCTTTAGAGTACTCTTTAAATTCTTTTCTCATCCCACTATCCCCTTATATAAGAATTCAATCAAGTCGGCGATTCCTTCTTGGCCCTTTTTATCTATGGCACCTTTCAAGGAAGACAAGCAATAAGGACAAGAGGTTAGGATGAGGTCTGCACCCGTGTCTTGAAGTTCCACAACCCGTCTTTCCGCTATGGTATGAGAAAGCTCAGGGAACATGAATTTATTAGGACCGCCGCAGCAGGTCGTCCATGTACGGTTCCGCATAGGTTCTTTGAACTCAATCCCCATTGCATTTAATATCTCCCGTATCTCTTCAGTAACCCCCAGATCACGAGCGAGTCGGCAGGAGTCATGAATCACAACGGATTGATTGGTATCTATTTTTGGTAATTTGTGCCTTTGTTCCCATACCAGTTCAACAAAAGTTTTAACTTCGAACTCGTGATGAACCCCAAATTTGGGGTACATTAGTTTGATGACTTCAGCAGCGTGAGGAGAAAGACAAACAATAGTCTTGGCCTGGGTCCCTTTAAGGACTTTAGTGACCTTTTGGGCATAGGTGGCAAAATCATCCCAATATCCCAATTCATACAGCAAAGCCCCGCTATAGAGTTCGTCTTCACCTGAATAACATAATTCATAGCCTAAGCTTTGGAGAATCCGTGCGGCTTTTAAGGAGACTTGATTAAACCGTTCTTTGTCCGAGGCCAGTACCGAGGCATAGATTTTCTCGGGAGCAATACCCGTCTTTTCGACGATGTTCCGTACACCCATCAACATAGAAAAGCTTGCGCTGTTAGGATCCATCACCGTCATGGTTTTCACCAGTGAGTCAATGAAGGGAAGAAGTTGATACTCACCGCCGGTATAAAAAAGCAGCTCCCCTGTCTTGGGTAAATTAAGTTCCTTTGCCCAGGAAGAAACTTCGCTTCCCTTAAGGGCTAAAGGATTGCCGTATTTCACAATATTACCGCGAATTAATTCTAATACAGGTGGCATCTTGCGCTCCACCGTTGTTGGCATATCAATAGGATTGGTTGCCACTATAATCCACCGCCTTCTCGACTGATCGTATAATTATAGATTACTTAAAACAAGATGACCTTGTAAACACAAATTCTCTATGTATTATGTATTATTGAAAAGCATGAGGCAATATTAGCTACACAATTTCATAGAGAACTGATACAAAGAGAATTATACTATAGCTCATTCTCTTTTTTCAACTAAATAAAGTATAGCTTATTTTTTTAATGTACATCATACTTCGGAAGCAACTATGGCTCTGATAATGGAATTGGCTAAAACTCCGGCTCCAAAACCATTATCAATGTTTACCACACCTATTCCGGCTGAACAGCTATTCAACATAGCCAGTAAAGCGGCTAACCCTCCAAAACTAGCTCCATAGCCGACACTGGTAGGGACGGCAATCACTGGTTTATCGGTTAATCCACCCACAACGCTGGCTAATGCCCCTTCCATACCTGCGACGACAATAAGAACCTGTGCGTCATTCAGTTTATCCTTATTATCTAAAAGTCGATGAATTCCCGCCACACCTACGTCGTACAATCGCTCTACCTGACACCCCATTATTTCTGCCGTGATTGCGGCTTCCTCCGCTACCGGTAAATCCGCTGTCCCGGCACTTAGGATCAGAACTCTCCCTCTCTTAAGGATCGGTTCTTTAAGAACTGTAATAACACGGGCCAGTTCGGAATAGGAAGCCTCAGGGATGTGGGCCTGTACTGCTTCATAGACCTCCGGAGTTGCCCGAGTCGCCAAGATATTGTGACCGTGTTTTAAAAGGTTGGTTAATATTTCAATAATATGTTCTTTCGCTTTCCCCTGACAAAAAACGACTTCGGGAAACCCATTGCGAAGAGCCCGATGATGATCCACTTTGGCAAAACCCAAATCTTCATAGGGTAGATTTTTAAGCTCTAGGAATGCACTATCACAGGATATCTTACCATCCTTTACTCCCTGGAGTAATGCTCTCAATTGTTCTTCGTTCATCCCTTACCTCCATGACCAATGATGGTAAATTATAGCACATTTAGACGGTGATTAAAAATTAAAAAAATAGAAGAGGCGGCTCATCGTGTGAACCGCCCCTTCTGACAAGTCCCAGGGAATATTACAAACCCGCTTCCAGTTCTTCAATCATCGTTTTTGTCCCGTTGCCGTTTTTGTATTCTCTCAACAGTTTAAATTATAACTAATAAATCGCTACTGGCCCATGAGGACCAGCAATAATTTCGATTTTTGTTTCAAAAATATCTGTCAAAACTTCTGGGTCCATCACCTCTTCTACTGTTCCAAAAGCGGCAATTCTTCCATCTTTCATAGCACAAATTCGATCAGAATATTTGGCTGCGAAATTTATATCATGGAGAACAGTCAGAATTGTTCTGCCAAATTCATTAGCAGCATGCCGCAAATGCTCCATCATTTGAACAGAACGAGCAACATCGAGATTGTTCAGCGGCTCATCCAAAAGTACATATTCAGTCTCTTGGCACAAAACCATTGCTACATAGGCCCTTTGCCTTTGACCACCAGAAAGTTCATCTAAATATCTATTTTCCAGATCAGTCAAACCTAAAAAATCGATATATTTAGAAATAATAGCCTCATCTTCTTTAGTTGTTCTTCCCTTTGAATAAGGAAAACGTCCAAATCCAGCTAATTGTCTAACTGTAAGCCTCGTTACAAAATGATTTTCTTGTCGCAAAATAGTCAGAATTCTTGCCAAGTCTTTTGATTTAGATTCAGAAACATCCATATTCGCCACCTTAATTTGGCCTTCATCCATATTCAAAAGTCTTCCAATCATTAAAAGTGTCGTAGACTTTCCGGCACCATTGGGTCCAATTAAAGAAGTAAGACCAGCTTTTGGTATCTTAATATTCAAAGGTCCTATTTCCACCTCACCAGTATACACCTTTTTAACATTAGCAATCTCGATCATAAAGTTCCCTTCCTTAAAATTACAATTAAAAATGTTATTCCGCCAAACATTTCGATAATAACTGAAACTACACCTTGAGCATTAAATACATGATACATAAAAAAGTAGGCACCTGTTATTATCAAAAATCCTATAGCAAAAGCCATTGGAAAAATATATCTATGATCATAAGTTGGTGCCGCTTGATAACACAAGGTTGCCACTAAAAATCCATAGAAAGTAAGTGGTCCAACCAAAGCCGTTGATATTGACATCAAAACAGCAACTAATATAAGAGTATAAATTACGCTAAATTGATGATTAACTCCCAAAGAAGTACAGGCATTCTTGCCAAGCGACACTACATTTAAATTCTTAGAATAAGCAAGAAGAAGTAATGCTGCAATGATGACAATGGGAATTGCAACAGGAAAGTATCCGGAATCCGCATTATTTACAGAACCAAACAATCTGGCCTGTAAAATATCAAACTCAGACGGCGCAAGAAGTCTTCTCATAAAAGTTGATAAAGACCTCAGCCCAGTTCCAATAATAACCCCAACCAAAAGCATAAGTTGTAAATTTCCATACTTTCCGGAAAGCAACCATCCATAAAGTATCAAACACATCAAAACCATAGCAATAACTTGAAATACAAATGAGCCAACACCATTAAAACCTATAAATATACTAGCACCAAAAAAGAACATGGTACTCGTATGAATTGTTGAGTAAAGTGCTTCAAAACCTAAAAGTGAAGGAGTTATAATCCTATTATTCGTAATCGATTGGAAAGCAACGGTCGACAAACTCTGACAAATTGCAGGAATAACCATGGCAACAAGAGCTACCATCCTTCTTTTAACAACTGGGATAAAAGAAGGGGAATCTACTGGAACTGGATTGTTATAAACCAAAAGACCATAGGAAGAAAGAACGCCCAAAGCAATCAATGTTATCAGCAAAATCCAATAACGTTTTTCTTCTTTCTTAGAACGAAAAGCTCTAGCTGATCTATCTTCATTATGAAGGCTAGAATCGATTACGATATTTTCCTTACTACTATATACTAATTGGCTCATCTTAGCCTCCTTTGTCTCAATAAGATAACAATAAATAGGACTGCCCCCACTGTTCCAAGTATCAAAGAGACAGGTACTTCGAAAGGCATGATAATTGTTCGAGAAATTATGTCGCAAAGTGTTATAGTACCCATTCCCAACACACATACCCAAGGCAGATTACTCCTGAGATCATCGCCTCTATACATTGAAACAATATTGGGGACAATTAAACCTAAAAAAGGTAAATTGCCAATAACAGCTGCAACAATTCCAACGGCAAAAGAAATAAGGGCAGTACCAAGAAGAACTATCTTATTATAATTTAAGCCAAGACTTGTTGTAACATCTTCCCCCAGTCCGGCTAAAGTCAATCGATCAGCATAGATAAAAATAAGAACAGTAGCTATAACAACCAGCCATAAATATTCATATCTGCCAATTTGAACCGATGCAAAAGAACCTACAAACCAAGTTTCAATATTTTGCGTCATTTGAAAAACCAGGCCAATAAAAGTGGAAATTGCCGAAATAACCGCTCCAAGCATCATCCCAATAATCGGGACAATTAAAGACGAACGAAGTTTAACTCTTCTCAAAAACAAAAAGAAAATCATAGTTCCTACAAAAGAAAAAATGATGGCACCCGTCATTCTTAGAACTAAAGTTGGTGCAGGAAAAAACAAATAAACAAAAACAAGTCCCAAACCTGCCCATTCAATAGTTCCTGTTGTGGTGGGTTCCACTAAACGATTCTGCGTAACAAGTTGCATTACGAGTCCTGACATTGACATTGCAGCTCCAGTAAGCATTAGGGCCGCTGTTCTTGGAACACGAGTTATGAAAAACATGTCCATTCCATCTACTTGTCCTTGTATATCATAAACTCCAGTAAACAGTGATAAAATACCTGCAATGACAACAACCAGAATCGCTAATGTAAAAGGTTTTGTCCATATTTTATTGTGATTATAACGCTGGGGCTGAGAATACTCAGCCCCAGTCATTTTTTGTGTTGCATTTTCCGGCACTATGTTCTACTCCTTATACTAACTACTTAGCTAAAGCATTGGCGAGCTTTTCAAATAATTCTAGATAAGTTTGTATTGATTCATTTGTGTAAGTATCTGCTGGTGCATAAACTATCCGTCCTCCAGAAACAGCAGTTGTGTTTTTAAGAGCAGGTGAATTATCGATAACATCCTGAGCCGGAACTGCATCCGTTGTAGAGGATACTGCAGCATCACGATCTAGTACAAAAATCCAATCAGGATTACTTTGGGCAATAGCTTCAACAGAAATATCATCACCTTTGTGATCTGAGGAAGCACCGTCAATTTTTAATGCTGGAATCCATCCAAAAATTTCATACATTGGTCCCCAAACACGTCCGGAATGAGGAGCTGAAAAACCAATATTTCCACCGGAAACCACAACACTCATAACAGTATCCGTTCCATTATAGGCAGACTTAGCATCTTTGATAGCTTGATTAAAATCAGCTGCCAATTGTTCAGCCTCTTTATTTTTATCAAAAATTTGTCCCAAAGCGATTGTAGAGTTTTTAAGTCCATTGACTAAGTTTTCTCCAGGTGTATCCGCTTTCTCAGAAACATCAAAATTAAGATCAATAACAGCTGCATTTGGCACTATCTTTTTTATATCTTCATAAAAGCTAGCAAATCTTTGACCAATAATGACAAGTTCAGGGTCTACAGCTGCTATAATCTCAAGATTTGGTTCACGATGATTTCCTATGTCTTGAACTGACTCATCCTTTACATAGGGTGAATCCGCAGGCATTACAGGCTTTGGAACAGCCGCTAATTCAATTCCCCAATCAGCTAAAGTTTCAAAAGTTCTATTGTCCAAAGCAACTACATTCTTTGGATTTACAGGAACAGTAACAGTTCCGTGAACATCAGTGATTTCAACCGTTGAAGCTTCGCTTACTTGATCATTGGTTTGAGGTTTGACAGCTTGATTACTTGAATTTGTGCAGGCTGTCAGCATCAAAGCAAAAGTTACCATAATAACAGCTGATTTAAAAAATTTAATTTTTCTCATACATCTCTCTCCTTTATATACAAACATTATAGACAAGCAAATTATTGAATTAATGAAATCAATACCTATGTAATACTTTTTGCACTTGCTGAGGCTACACAGTTCCACCTCCCATCTAAGACTTTTTTACCGGCGTTAATGGCTCAAATTTTTTCTGGCGAATAGCTCACTTTTTTCTTGACGTTCGCAATTAGAATTTGGTATATTCAAAGAAATGAGTGATAATAATTATCATTGTCATTAACGCTTGATTAAGACTATATCATCCCCCCTCTGCAAAAATCTTAACTAAATTTGTTTTCGGTAGGTGAAGTTATGCACTTACCTAATGGGAATTACACTATGTAAAGGAGGCGCCCATGGACAAAAAAAGAACTATAAACTCATCCGTTTATAGTCCTCATGTTAAAAAAGCCATCGATTTTACTTTTCAATACCTCAACGAAGAATTAAGCCTGAAAAGGATCACTGAGTATCTCAATATCAACAAATCCTATTTTTGTAAACTGTTTAAACATCATATGGGTATAACCTATACCAAATTCGTCAACGAGCTGCGCATTGAAGAAAGCAAAAAACTGTTGTTGGAAACGGACTTATCTATTCTCGATATCGCCCTTTCTCTGGGATACAATAACCCTAATTATTTTATCAAAGCGTTTAAGGAGCAATTAAGAACCACTCCCCTTAAGTATCGCAAAGAAATGGAAGGCTAAACTCGAAAACGATAGCCTGCTCCCCATACGGTTTCAATATATTGTGGCTTGGAGGGATCTATCTCTGTCTTCTCTCGAATCCGAGCAATATGCACAGTAACGGTTGCGGAATCCCCTAGAGATTCCAATCCCCAGATCCGTTCAAAGAGCTCTTCTCTGCCAAAAACTCGGTTTGGGTTTTGAGCTAAATACAGCAATAAATCAAATTCTTTCTGAGCCAGGTTAACTTCTTGATTATTAACAAAGACTCTTCGCGAGTCTTTTTCAATTTTTAGTCCTCGAATCGTGATGGACTGACGCTTTTTCATACCTGCATTAAAGCGCTGTTTAAGACGCTCATAGTTTTCAATATGGGCTTTTACCCGAGCGACCAACTCCCCGGGGCTAAAGGGCTTAGTAATATAATCGTCGGCCCCCAAACTCAAGCCCTTAATCTTATCGATCTCCTCCTTCTTGGCTGAGACCAGGAGAACAGGGATATCCTTATCCTCTTTCATACTCTTGAGGATTTCCAATCCATCTAAGCCGGGCAGCATGATATCGAGAATGATTAAGTCGAATTCACTGTTCTGTATCGCTCTCAACCCCTCCACTCCGTCTGTGGAGAGAGTGACATCAAAACCCGCTACCTCCAGATAATCTCTTTCGAGCTCAGCAATACTGGAGTCATCCTCGACAATTAAAATGTGTTTCATAGTTTGCCCTCCTTTTGGGAATTTTTGATGATGCCAATAGCAGCTCACTACTGACCCCGGGGAAGTGAGATAAGAACACTGGTCCCTTTACTCTCCCGGCTTACAGCCCATATCCTGCCTTCATGTCCTTCCACAATCTGTTTGGCTATGGCTAGACCTAAGCCGCTGCCTTTAATTTCACTCCGGGCAGTATCCGATCGATAAAATCGCTCGAAGATCTGAGTTACATCCTTTTCCGGTATGCCGCTGCCATTATCCTTAATCTCAATGATGATACTGGAATAGGTTTCGCGTAAGGATAGTGTTATGATCCCCTCTGTTTTATCCATATACTTGCGAGAATTATCGATAATATTCATAATGACTCGCATCATTCGTTCACGATCCAAAGGAATTTCCTGAACAGTGTTAAGCTCACTTTCAAAGAGAACTTTAATCCCGTTTCTTTCCATTTCCGGTTCTATTTCCTGGATTCCGTCATATAAGAATTCTTTGATGTTGGTTTTTTCAAAACTAAAGGGTATTTGGTTAAGATCTAATTTAGCATAGAGGAGCAAATCGTCGATCATGGTATCCACTTGCTCTGCTTTACGGTATATTGTTTTTAAATATTTTTCTTTCTTCTCAGGCGAATTGGCGATACCGTCCAATAACCCTTCCACATATCCTTTGATGGAAGTCACTGGGGTCTTTAGATCATGTGAAATGCTGGATATAAGCATCTTGCGATTATCCTCATACCTGAGCTGGGTATGCACAGAATCCTTTAACTGAATACGCATTCGCTCAAGGTCACGGCAGAGTTCACGAACCTCTTGGTCTCCTTCTTCCACGATTTCAGAGTCAAGATTGCCTAATGTAATTTCCATGGCTGCCTTCTGGAGATTATGGAGAGGAGAAAGAATTCTTAAAGAAAAATAGTAGGAGGAAATAGCATTAGCCCCGATAAAGGACAATAAGAACACTAGTCCACTAAAGAATAAAAAATTCGTTGTATTAAATGAGGCTGGATTTATAGGCACAAGCAAATAGAGGGTCGTTTTGTTCCCTTCCCCTGTCTCTCCACGAGATACATCAAACATCTGAACAGTGTAAGATTGGTTGCCAAAGTCCACCTGGGCACCACGGAATTGCACCGTTGCTTTTTTCAGCTTGACCACATCAATAGCCGTTAAGTTGCGAGAGGAAAAAAGAACATTTTCTCCTTGAAGTACCACTACTTCACCATTTAGGATCTCCATCCGTGCTTGGAGTTCCTTTTGGAAGGAAATATCTTCAATTTTCTCAGGATATTGGCGAAGAACACTATTTTCACTGCCAACTAATTCCATGGTCAACCGGGCAACTTCTTGAGTATTGCGAAACACTTGCTCTGTATCCGATAGTTTACCGGCAACAAAAATATAAGCCATAGCAGTAATAACCGTAATCACCACCGGGAGGATTACGGTTAAAGCATTGGCTGAAATGAGTCGTCCTTTCAGATTCATTCTGTCACCCTAAAATTCCTTTTTATCGAAAAGATAATAAGCTCCTGTAAAAAACAGGATGGCATATCCCAACATCAATAAGAATTCCCTCAATATCTTCATAAAGGGAAAAGAATTGGCCAACCAAAGGTTATACCAATCAAAGTAAGATGTAAGGAGAATTCCGGAATATTGAGAAAAAAACATTCCCAGACCTTTAAAAAGAATAAAACATAAAATAGATACAAAGAAAACAGAAATACCACTTTTAAGTATATTAGCAAGGAGTATAATTCCCAATGCCATCACAAACAAAGGGATAAAACTCACTGCATAGGAAAGAATGCCTTGAAATATCCCTTTAAGAGTCATAGAGTCGCCATCAAAAACAAGTCCTGCCAATAAGGAAAAGACAAGTAACAGAGCCAGATTGGCTAAAATAAAGATACCGATGGCTGATACCTTAGCTGAAAACAGCTTAAAACGGCTCACAGGCCTTGTCAAGGTTATGCGCATTGTATTCTGAGCAAATTCCCCCGAGAAGCTGTCGATAGCCACCAAGGCTGCAAATAGCGGGAGAAGAGTATTAATAGCCACCGACAAGACCAGCATCGAAAAATCAGCACTTCCTGCCCCACGGATACCAAATCCTAAGCGTACTCCCATGACCAAGAGCTGCCCTACGACAATCACCAACAAAGAAAGAACGACGGCTACGACGACTTTCTTCTTTTTACGTAATTTCTCAAGCTCGTTGATTAATGCTGCTTGAAACACGACCATTGCGTTCTACCTCACTCACAAAGTAATTCTCTAGGGTGGCATAATTCTTCAGAATGTCCTCCGTTGTCTGCACATTGAGAAGCATTCCATTATAAATAACGCCAATTTTATTGCATGTTAATTCCACATCGTGAATTAAATGACTGGAGATAAAAAAGGTGGTCTGCTCCTGCTCGGCCAAATGTAAAATCAGCTTGCGGATATCTATCATTCCCTCTACATCAAGACCGTTCAAGGGTTCATCCAGAATGACCACTTTGGGTCGGGAAAGAATAGCCGCCGAGAGACCTAGGCGTTGTTTCATTCCCAGGGAAAACCGCTTAGGCTTCTCATTTTTATAGCGGAGCATTCCGGTTAATTCCAGGACTTCTTCGATTCTTTTCCCATCCACATCCTGATAAAACCGGGCAAGTTGTCTTAGATTATCATAAGCACTAAGATAGGGATAGGTCTCCGGTATTTCAATGATACAGCCCACATGAGCCATTGCTTTCTCATACTCTTCCAGTATACTGTGACCAAATATCTTAACATCGCCCCGGTCCGGAGCAATCAATCCTGTCATAATTTTCATGGCCGTGGTCTTTCCTGCCCCATTCGGACCGAGAAAGCCGAAAATCTCACCTTGATAGATATCCAGATTTAAATCGTTGATACCACGACCATTCTTATAAAGCTTCGTGAGATTATTGATCTCAATGACTTTTTCCATGTCATAACCTCCAGATGAAGTCCATAAAGGAGCTGCCGGAGTTGGCTCCGGCAGCTAACCTATTCTGTTCTAACTATTCTAAGACCGGATTAAAGGTTGAGTCAAACATGAGGTCCATGCCTATATAATCAGAATTGATATAAAAATTCACTTTACCCATATAATCATCAAGATAAATATGCCCTTCTTTATTGCTTCCGTCACCTGCGGCGGTCTCAAAACGTGCATCACGCATATCTTTGCTTAAGAACGTAGCGTTAAAGCTAAACTCTTCGCTCTTACCGGCCGTGCCGACGTAGTTCGGTTTATACACTTCTTGGTAACGGCCTGTGAGGCCATTTTGATCAATATGGGTTATCTCCAAGATTCTCTCCCCAGCTTTAACCAGTTGACCATCTTTTTCTGTTACAATGTTGTTCTTAAAAGTACCTACAAACTTCTGAGGATTGTTTACCACATTGCGATCCTTAACGATTTCTTTAACTACTTCTTTACCGTTAAGATCCGGTTTCGTGACGACAGTAGAATTAATATCTTTAATATTGCCCAAAATTTCAATTGTCAACTCGTGTACTTGACCATTAGGATCTTTACCCGTTATTGTGGCAAGGGCCAGAATATTCTCTAAAGCACCCTCTTTGTTAACAAAGGCGGAACCCGTCACTTCTTTCACGGCAATATCTTGAGTAAGGTTGGGCCAGCCAGTCTTAATTCTTGAATCATGGAATTCCTGCTTTAAGACAAAAGAGGATACCGCATTGATCAAGGTAGGGATTTGCATTTCCGAAAGGGAGCCTGACAGCTCTTTCGACCCATCGGGATTTTCCTTAACAATCACATGGTCTTTCAGACTTCCGACGACAGCATCAACGATCCGTTCCACATCTTCAAACTCATCTTCTGCAAAGGGATTATCAAAGACATGAAACTCACGTCCTTCCGGATATTCCCCCACATAGATCTTATCACTATCGCTACCTTTACGAATGGTGGTATTGGTGTCATTGTAATAATAATAGGTGGATACCTGTCCTTGGGAGTTTTCAGAGGTATTTGAGGTTTCCTTAGCCTTCTTTACTCGGTCAAATTTATCCACCGCACTGTTGGATTCCAGGACCTTTCCATTAGCTTTAAGTACTGCTGTCATTTCCATGGTATAACTGTCATATTCACTGCTGGCCTTTTCCGCAGTAATTTTAATACCGTCTTTGAGTTGGTCATACCCGCTTTTGCTGACGATATCGGCAAAGGCTGTGGTGGCAAAGAGCAAAGCACCCACCGTAAAGCCTGCGATAATCGCCGTTTTCTTTTTTAATTTCAAATCGATTCACTCCTTTTTATATTACGGAAGCTTCCTTTAGCTTTATTCTAACCTTTGCGTCTTGATTTTTCGTAAACAGATTCTAAATAAAGTATAAACTAAATCTTAGAATTAATAAACTTGCTCAAAAATGGAGTCTTTTTCACGGTAGGGAGAAGTATCTTAAGTCCAAAGTAATAAAGAAAACCCGGCTTCGCCGTGCCTGAGACACATGCTCGCAAATGAGGCGAAGTCGCTGGTTGCCCTTATGCTTAGAAAGTATATAACGCAAGTTTATACTTTCTGACAGTAAAAAGTAAAGCCGGAAAGAATCCGGCTAAATACTAAAGCGATATTGAATTACTTTTGCCTTAACTAAAGCTTTATATAGAATTAACACTAGTGGGGCCAAGAAAACACCTAAAACTCCCATCACTTTAAAACCGACCCATATAGAAATCAAAGTGGATAAAGGGCCGAGGCCAATTCTTTCTCCAAGTATTTTTGGTTCAATAATCTTACGGAATACTGTGATAATGACAAAGAGAAGAATGAGGCCAATGCCACTGAAAATATCTCCCAGTGTAATCAAAACTATTCCCCATGGGACGAGAACGGAGCCTGTGCCGAGAATGGGCAGAATATCAACAATTACGATCAAAAGGGCTAATACCAATGCATAACGCATGCCTAAAATCAGCAACCCTCCAAGACTAACAAAATAGGTAAGGGTACTTAAAATCACTTGAGCTTTTAAAAAACCAATGGTTGCATTGCGTAAATCTGCGAGTACTGCAATGACTTTGGGCTTTGATTCATCTTTAAAATAAGAAAAAAAGCGTTGATTCATCGTCGTGAGATTCAAATTAATCATGTAAAGAGCAATAAAAAAGATCAGTAAAGTGATGAAAAAGATAGGAATAGACGCCGTAATGGATATGGTTTGAGCGCCCCAGGTAGCAAGCAAATTGACAGTGGATAATTCATTGACAAAACTAGTAATCGCCTGATTAATCTGAGAACCCAATTCCGGAGGAAACACTAAAATGATTTCATTGATGCGCTGATTAGCATCATTAAACCAAAGTTGGATATTAGGAATATTGCGTTGAATAAACTTAATTAATTCATAGGCCTCGGTAATAATCTTCGTGATTAAAAAAAAGGAAAGAAGAAGAAATCCTCCCAAAAACATAAAATAGGAAATATTAGCAGCAATAGGCCTGTTAATTCTAGACCATCTCATGAGATATTGATTAAAGGGCTCCAAGAGCAAGGCGAAAAGCAAAGCAAAGATAAAGGGAGTAAAATATGGCAAGGTATAATAAATCAGAGCAGGTATTAAAACAAAGGCTATTATAACAAGAAGCGTTACCGCGACTTTCTTAGCAAACTCTTTCATGTAAAGGCACTCTCTCCTATCTGCGAAAAATGTTTTTATTACTCATTTTAGGGTATATGCGCTTCTTTTGCAATGAAATAACAAGAAGGTTATAATAAGTTAACTTAATATTTACGTAAAAGGAGTCATGTATGATCATCGAAACCAACAATCAAAACCTTTCTGAAATTAAAAACCCGGAGTTTTATCAGTATGCTCAGATTTATGCCCGAGTCTATAACCATTTTATTGACCAAATCAAGCAAACGGGCATGGCTTTGGATGAAAATCTCGAGGAAGAGACCATGAAAAAACTGGAAAGACTTAGACAATTACAAGGGACTTTTAGAAATTCTGATAAAAGTATCATCAACACCTGGATCTCCTCAGCTTGTGAAGCCTGTCAAAAAGGTGTAGGCACAGTGACGATGTATATCTCTCTGATGTGTCACCGAAATTGTTATTTTTGCTTTAATCCAAATCAAGAGGATTATGAACATTACACTCATAACAAAAGAGACTTAATAAGTGAACTCTCTCAGCTTATAAAGCAAGGTCCTAAACTAACCCATCTTGCTTTAACAGGAGGAGAACCCTTGCTGCATAAAAAAGAAATGCTGGATTTCTTCCGTTTAGCCAAAGAAAAGTCCCCCAAAACTCATACCCGTCTCTATACTTCCGGAGATTTTCTCGACCGGGAAATTCTCCAAGACCTCAAAGAAGCTGGTCTCCATGAAATTCGCTTTAGCATTAAAATGGAAGATCCTCAACACATTAAAAAGGAAGTCTATGAGAGAATTGCCTTGAGCAAGGAATACATACCCGATGTCATGGTAGAAATGCCTGTTTTGCCTGGAAGTCTTGCCGAAATGAAAGAAGTCCTCCTTGAACTCAATCGCATTGGCATCTCCGGAATTAACTTACTGGAGTTTTGCTTTCCTTTTAACAATGCCGGTGAGTTTATAAAGCGGGGCTATAAAGTAAAAAATCCACCTTTTAAAGTCCTTTATGACTATTGGTATGCCGGTGGACTTCCGATCTCGCGCAGCGAACAGGAATGTCTGGACTTAATAGCCTTTGCACTGGAGGAAAAGCTGAAGCTTGGCGTTCATTACTGTTCCTTAGAGAATAAACAAACGGGACAAATCTATCAGCAAAATTATGGACAAAAGGTATCCCCGCTTATGTTCTTTTCCCCAAAGGACTATTTCTTTAAATCGGCAAAAGTCTTTGGCGAGGATATTCATAAAGTTAAAAAAGTATTCAAAAAGAAAAATGTGACTCACTATCAGGTCAATACAGATTATAATTATCTTGAATTCCATGTCAGCCAGATCAAACTCCTAAAGGATCTTGATATTGAGATTGGCATCTCTTCGAATGTCATGGAAATACGAGAAGATGGCAAATACCTGCGGGAGTTAAAAATCGACAGGACCTATCCCAAGGAGTTTGACTTAAAAAAGGATATCTAACTCCTTTTAAAAAGGAGCCGTTGCTCGACGAACAATTCTGTTCGTCAAGCAACGGCCCCTTTTGCTTGTTTATTTGGTTGATAGTTTCCCCCTCTTCCCAGAACGGTGTTCTTTCCGTTGATTCTCACCGATTACCTTGCCGAAAGATAATCTCTGCAAAGGTATTGATATCTTTAAGACATTTTCAATTTTATGTAATAAGGGCAGTTCTCTTTGTGTTACCAGTGATATAGCGATCCCACTTTGCCCAGCTCGTCCAGTTCTCCCCACCCGATGCAGATAAAGTTGGGGATCCTCTGGAATATCGAGATTGAAGATATGGGTAATATTCTTAATATCAAGACCTCTGGCTGCCAGATCAGAGGCTACCAGTAAAGGAATCTTTCCCGTGCGGAAATCCTCCATAGCTTTGCGACGTCTCTCCTTTTGAGAAGGTCCTGATATAGCTTCAGCATCTAAACCATGATATTTAAGTCTTTCTACTGTTTTCTCTATCTCTTCAGTTTTATTGACAAAAATTAAAGCCCGTGCTGGTTCCAGATGTCGGACTAATTTACGCAAAAGTTCAAGCTTATCTCGTTGCTCACACATAAAGTGTTGATGAGTAATTGTCGGCACGACCGCGGCTTTCATGGTAACCCTCTGGACCTCCGGATCTTTAAGAAAGCCCGACGCCCGCTCTATGGTTTCTTGGGATAAAGTAGCCGAAAACAAAAGAATCTGGCTGTCCTTATAGGTCGTCTTGAGCACGGCCTTAACTGTCTGGATATTCTTCTCATCAAGCAACTGATCTGCTTCATCGAGTACAATAGTCTTCAGGGACTGGGGGGATATCTTTCTTTTCTGAATAAGCTCTAAGATACGACCGGCAGAGCCAACAATAATATGGGGTTTCTCTTTTAGCTTTTCAATTTGTCGCGTGATGTTAACATTACCAATAATCGCTGCAGAGGTAATCGTTGCAGCTAAATGCTGAGATAAGCTTTGGATTTGACGATGAACTTGTAAGGCAAGTTCATGAGTAGGGGTAAGAATTAATGCCTGATTTTCTCTCTTGAGTAGATCGATTTTCTGAAAGATGGGTAGAAGATAGGCTAATGTCTTCCCAGACCCGGTTTCGGATTGGCCTGCAACATCTCGATTACTTAGGATGAGAGGTATTGTAGCTTTTTGGATCTCTGTAGGCTGTGCTATTCCCTCTTTTTCAAGAGCTTCCAAAAGCTCTGCGTGGATTCCTAATTGTTTAAAGGAGTGTGATGTTTCCATATGAGTTAATCCTCTTCTTTTATTCATTAACCTGACTTCGCACTAAACCACTGCCAATGGTGCTAATATGATTCATTATAACCTGTTTTATGTACAAATGGTAATCTGAGTGAGTTTTTCGATCAGGAATCAGACTGCATTACTGTTACAGATTGAGGGATTTTAATGCGGCTGGCTGCAATCAGATTGAGTGCGGCAATAAAAGCTCCGGCTATGAACACATATTCATAGCCCCAAGCCGCCCATAGCAAACCACCTAGCCAGGGGATGAACATGGCAAGTGCATGATCCAATGTAGTCCCCATGGATAGTGATGGAGAAACATCCTCAGGCGCTACCGCTATTCGGCGCAAATAGGTTGCTCGAGCCATTGTTGATGCCATAAGCATTTGATCCATTATATAGCAGGCAAAAATAAAGATAATCGCTAGCTCCCCTCGGCCTATTCCTTCAAAGAACTCTTTTGAAAATGCATAACCGAGACATACAAAGATTAAAATGATAGCTTCCCCTGCTAAAACGAAACGTTCTCCAAGTTTATCAATTAGGTAGCCTACGAAAGGTTTAAAGAAAATACTGGCTGCAGCAATAATAAAGCCTAGAGTTGCAAAAGTACTAACACCTTGATTAAAGATTTTAATAAGAACCCAAGGAGCAAAAGTAAGAAAGATTTGCTTCCTTGCCCCATATAAAATGTTTAATACATAAAAGAGGGTGTATTCTTTTTTTAGGATGAGTTTATACCCCTTAGCCTTCTTAGGTTTATTGGGTACCATCAGAATTAGTAAACATCCAGCCAATAAAAAAGTAATCGCTCCAATAAGAAAGATCATTTGGTAATTCACTTTAATATTCTTAAAGATCAATGCGAAGGTTAAATTAGCCAGGAGAAATACAAAGGTATTCGCCCCATTGATCTGACCCAGCCTTTTACCCATATTGGCTTGATCCGAAAGGTTCATAGCTATGCTGTTAGAGATTGGCATATAAAGATGCTGACCCATACTAAATATAAGAAGCCAAAGAACCATGCCATTAAAATCAGCTGCCAAGAATCCCATGCCCATCATGCCAAAGGCCGCTAAGGCGTTAGCGACTACTGCAACTCTCACATCCCCCAGAAAAAGCAAAAGTGTCGAAACAAAAACTACAGCAAAACCTGGAAATTCCCGAGGAATTTCTAGGATGGTCCTTTCGGAAACAGTTAATCGAAAACTGTCATTTAGGAAATTATTAAAAAATGAGGTATCTATACTTTGAGTGATTCCCAGCAAAGCACTAGCCAATAGAAACAGTGTAAAGTCTCTCTTCTTCATCCTAATCCCTCTACTGCCCCCTCCGCCAAACCCTTGGCTCTTGTGTGTAAATCTACGCTTACGGGTCATTTCAATCATTATTTTCCGGGTAAATGTGATCCGCTTCAAAAAGAATATCCTTATTATAGATTAAACCAGCCCTTCATTCCAGCAAAAAATATTGACAACATTAAGATATCTCTTTGAACTTTTCCAGGGTAGTGCTAACACAATAGAATCTCACTAGACGGAAAAAGCGGAGCAGGTCGATCCCATAATCGATTTGCTCCGCTTTTTATCTTAGTTCATGGTTAAGAGTTAAAATTCTTAGCAATAACGGATTTTATCGCCATCCAATCCACATCAGCCGGCAAAGCATCTTTAATTGGTCGTAACTTTTCTATTCCTAGTGTCTGAATTACGGTTAATATAAGCTGTTCCTGATCATCGGAAATAAAGTCGCTCCAGGAAATTTGGTGCCCTTCCTTAAAAGCCCGAAGAATATGATCCTGAATGGTGATCAGCTTATAATTTCTAAGCCTTGCAATCTCTTCAAGGGATTTACCTTCTTGATAGAGCATATAAGTCACTAAAAAACTGGGTACTTTGCTCACTTTTTCCTGAGGTTGTTCTAATCTCGCGGGTTCAAGATGTGATTCAAGAGCCCTCTCTGATTTTGTACTTTGAATCATTTTTGCCTGCTTCTGAAAAAAGTCCTGAACGCCTTGAAGGAAGATATCCCCATACTTCTCAAGCTTTCTCTCCCCTACTCCACCAAGACGAAGAAACTCTGTACGGTTTCGAGGGCAAGACTCGGCCATTTCTCTTAAGGTACTATCGGAAAAAATCATATAAGGAGGTAGGTGTTCATTGGCTGCTACCTCACGTCGCAAACCTCTTAGGTATTCAAATAAGGTGAGACTCTCCTCTTCTTTAACCTTCGCTTTTCGCAAGACCTTTTGAAACACTTGTTCATTTCCTTTAAGAACCAGCACCGCCTTTCTTCCACATTTAACCACAGGGTACTCACCTGTGGACAGTTGCAAATAATCTTCGGCGATGAGGTAGTTTATCTGATCTTTAATCTCTTGAATCGTACGCTCACTCATAAGTCCATAGGTGCTCAATTGATTAAGGCGAAGTTCCATGAGTTTCTTGTTGCCAGACCCTTTGAGAACTTCTGCCACCAGATTGACCCCAAAGCGCTCACGCATGCGCAGGACACAGGAAAGTATCTTCTGGGTATCTAGTGTAATATCCACAATATCCCTGTCATCTGTGCAATTGCTGCAGTTTCCGCACTCCTCAGGAATATCGGTTTCACCGAAATATTCCAGTATTTCTTTACGCAAACAACGAGCCGTATGGCAATAATCCGCCATGTCTTGAAGTTTTTTATGCTCATTGACCTTGCGCTCTGGGTTAAAGATGTTATTATCGATCAAGTACCTCTGCAGAACAACATCTTGAGGCGAAAATAATAAGATACAATTAGCCGGTTCCCCATCTCGCCCTGCTCTTCCCGCTTCCTGATAATAAGCCTCCATATTTTTAGGCATGTTGTAATGAATGACAAACCGAACATTGGACTTATCGATCCCCATACCAAAGGCATTGGTAGCCACTATAAGAGGCGTTTTATCAAAAAGAAAAGCTTCTTGTGATTTTTGCCGGTCAAGGTCGCTCATCCCTGCGTGATACTTTCCTACTAAAAACCCTTTGCCTTTTAGATAAGTCTGAAGCTGATCTACTTCCTTGCGGGTTGCAGCATAAATGATTCCCGATTCATTGCGATGCTGAAGACAGTAGTCGGATATAAAGAACTTTTTGTTTTCCCCTTTTAGAGTGGAAAACTTTAGATTGGGACGATCAAACCCTGTTATAAAAACTTGAGGATTCTCTAACTTTAGAAGATGAACGATATCTTCTTTTACCTCTTCTGTAGCCGTAGCGGTAAAGGCCCCTAGGATGGGGCGATGGGGAAGGGATTCGACAAAAGTGCCGATCTTTCTGTAACTGGGACGAAAATCATGTCCCCATTGGGAGACACAATGGGCTTCATCCACAGCCACAAAAGAGATGCTCAAAGATTCTAACAGACTCAAGAAACTTTCGGCTTCCAGGCGCTCTGGAGCAACATAAAGTAATTTATATTCCCCTTTGCGGGCTTTGTTAATCCTCTCCCAGGCTTCATTCATGGATAGAGAACTATTAATAAAGGTCGCTGAAACTCCTGCATCATGAAGAGAATCCACTTGATCCTTCATCAGAGAGATTAAAGGCGAAATAACCAGGGTAACTCCTTCAAAAAGAAGGGCTGGAATTTGGTAGGATAAAGATTTTCCGGCGCCTGTAGGCATAATAGCAACTGTATCTACAGACTGTAACAAACTATGAATAACCTTGTTTTGACCCTTTCGAAATTGAGAATATCCGAAATATCGTTTAAGTATGTCAAGTGCCTGATTCATCATCTTAGCACTTCTCCCTTAGTGTTGGCACTTCATCCTTTAGCATCTGACAGATCTCGAAAAGTTTAGTAATATCGTTGGTGTAATAATCCACCCCGGTATAATCCTTAACAATTTCGTTAACCGGATATCCTCCCACGATAATCTTTACTTGGTCACGCAAGCCGGATTCTGTCAATAAATCCACAACCTTTTTTACAGCACTCACGCAAAACGACAATAAAACACTAATCCCCAAGACCGGGGCTTTTGTTTCATTAACAGCTTGAACAAAAGCCTCTGGAGATACATCCACCCCCAGATCAACTACTTTAAAGCCTGAAGATTTTAACATATAGTGAATAATATTTTTGCCTAGATCGTGGATATCTCCCTCAATGGTTCCTAATATAATAGTCATACCATTGGAAGGAATATCGGTTGTAATCAGCGGTTCTAGAATCACCATGACTTCTTTTAATATTTCCTCAGACATAATGAGATCCGATAAGTAATACTCGCCATTACAATATCGTCTGCCAACAACTTCAACTCCCTTCTGGCATAATTCAACCACTTTTAAGGGAGAGTCCCCGTCACTGAGATGTTTTTTTACTAAATTTATAGTTTTTTCTTCATCAAGATCAGCAAGGGCATTAACTAATCCATCATCCAAGATTAATCCCTCCATGATTATCCTTTTTCAGCCATCCATCATAACCCGTCAATTGATAACGATCACCGCGATAGATGGATTTGCTCCATCCTACCGGTTTATTTTCCAGATCATATAGCGTTTCTTCGATAACAAAGACAGGGGCATGGACCCCAATTCCGAGTATTGCTGCTTCCTCAGCCGTGGTTACAGATACCTGCAATACCTTTTTTGTGCTCACAGGCAAAACATCATTATTCGCCGTAACAAGTCCTGAAAGTGTCGGGTCCTTGAGATTGGACTCTAAAATCGGTTTGCTTTTCGAATAAATAGTATACTTCCTCTCATAGGCGAGACGTTCATTTTCAGCAGAGACTACAGTGCGAAAATACAACAAACGAGTACTGTTGCTGTCCAATTGAAAGATCCTCATTAATCTCTCATCAGCCCGAACGATCTGAGCGCCTAAGAGTGTGGTACACAGCTTTAAGCCAAAGTCCTTGATTTCCTGATTAAAATTATTGAGCTCAAAAACGACATTGTTCAATTTAGGCGAGGAGACGAAAGTTCCCTTCCCTTGTTGGGGATGAACCATTCCTGCTGAGATAAGCTCCGAAATAGCCCGTCTAACAGTCATCCGGCTAATTTCGAAGCGATTGGCAATTTCAGTCTCCGTGGGCAGTGCTTCACCCGGTTTCAGTTCTCCGCGCAGGATTTGACCCTCGAGAAGTTTGGCCAGCTGATAATAGATAGGGATGACTGACTCCTTATCTATGGACTGTTCTTCATTCATACGAACACCTTACTTTAAATTCAGATAGTTATCTCATTTTACATAAAGAGTGAATATTTGATTAACATATTCGGGATTAATTTACTTAAACCTTTTTTATCACTTGATTTCCTGTTTAATTTTAAGAAATTATCTTTGAACCCACCACCAAAGATATAGATAAGCAAAGGCATCAAGTTGTTCCCACTGATCTTTTATGAGAGATTCATCCCCAGCAGGAGAACCATAATCCTTAATGACCTGCTCCCAGGGGAGACAAGTGCCCGGTAAAGTATTGGGGACCTTTGCATCTTCTGACATATTAAGCCTCCTCCCTTTGGCTAACATCATAACTCATTTGTACACTCCGTATTGACGTGTGGTTTCGATTAAAGCCATGACATTTTCCACTTTTACATCCGTCTGCATAATTCCTGCTGTATCCATGATAAAGCCACCATCTGCTGCATAATCGTGCAAGAGACGTTTTACGTATTCGCTGACCTGTGATCGTGATCCGTAAGCCATTAAAGAATTAGGGACATTTCCACTAATACAGAACTTATGACCAAGTGCAGCTTTGGCTTTAGATATATCGGTCTGATCCACATGAAATACAATACTGGCTTCGGGTAGTTCTTCAATTTTTTCCAAATAGGGGGTCCAATTCCCTTCGGCATAAAACATGGTCCGCTTTCCTTGAGCCCAAAGGCTCTCGATCACTTTTTTTAGGGAGGGCCAATAAAAGGTATCCCACTCATGGGGGTTCAAAAAGGGATAACTGCCTCGGTGAAGGGGTAAAAAAGCAGGAAGTATACGATCTCCTTCTGAAGTTGCTAAACCATAATAGATATTATGAGGTACAAGAACCTCCATAGCGGAAAGAACTTTTTCCGGGCGTCTCCGCAAATCTCTCATAATACCTTTCAGACCCCGTAAGGTATCTCCTAACGTATCAAAGGGTGCCTTAACCATACCTGAGACCCCGATGGGCATCCCATAATTCTGCGCCCAATGGTCAACCGCCTGTTTATTTCTTTCATTCACCATAACCATCCCCGCCGCCCCTTTAATCAGAGCAATATTGGCACGGAAGGACCCTGGTTCAGAAAATTCCTTATGGATCCTAGGTAAAAAAGACTCCAAAATCCATTGGGTGGGATTTTCTATAAAAGCATCATAATCCTCGGGAACCATATATTCTTTTTCTACAAATTGAAACTGTTGGTTAGGAGCAAGCTGATGACCGGCAAATTTTAAGTATTTGGCACCTACTGCATCATGCAGGGTTCCCCACCATAGACTTGGGCCTCCCATGATCACGTCCACGTCAAAATCTGCAAGGATTTTGTCTGCTGCTTCAATATTTTTATCCAAATCATAATAGACTTCTTGGAGGTCTAATCCTGCATATTTCGCCATGAACTCACTCAGCTGCAAGCGAATGGGCACTTTATCGGGTTTTTTCCCTTCCATTGCTGTCAAATAACGAGCTAATCGTTCTTGATACAAGACTTTGTTGTTTCCAATAGTGGTTGTGATCGCCATAAGACCCTCCTCGTAAAAAAGGCTGTTCCATTATCACGAGAATAAAGAACAGCCTTTGATTAATAACCCTTTTTCCTTTGCTACTTAGCGACTTCTCCTGCCTTCATATGCTCTTTGGCAACAGATAGCATCAGTTTGATTCGATTCAATTGATTTACTTCACTAGCTCCAGGGTCATAGTCGATTACAGCAATATTGGCTTTAGGGTAAGAGCGGCGCAGGGAGCGAATCATTCCTTTGCCAATAATATGGTTTGGCAAGCAACCAAAAGGTTGCAAGCAAGCAATATTCATAACACCGCTGTGCAAAAGCTCTACCATTTCTCCGGTCAAATACCAGCCTTCACCTGTCTGATTAGCTAAGGATATATGCTCCTCAGCGCTGCGAGCAATTTCTTCGATGGTACCGGGAGGGGTGAATCGTCGACTGGCAGCTAAGGCTCTGCGCATATCCTTCCGATAATGCTCCATGAGTTTAACAGTTAACAAGCCATTAAACATTGCTTTAAAACTACCTGATAGAACATCAAATTTAACTTTATAGCAATAGGCACAATAAAGAAGGAAACCCATTAAATCCGGTTGAGTTACTTCTGCCCCTTCAGCCTCCAACAATTCCACTAGATTATTATTAGCTGTGGGATGATATTTGACGAGAATCTCACCGACGATGCCCACTTTGGGTTTGACCATATCCTCATGGATTTCTAAATTGTCGAAGTCTTCGACGATCTTATAGATATTGGCTTTAATCTCCTTCTTGTTCCCTCGTCTCAAGGCTTCCTGGCATTTTTCCACCCAATAATCATAGCGAGCATTGGCGGATCCAGGAACCTTTTCATAGGGACGAACACGATGAAGAACGTTCATAAGCAAATCTCCATAAACAATTCCCCAAAGGAGATCTGGAAGCATCTTCGCTGTGATCTTAAAGCCGGGGTTGGCTTCCAATCCGGAGGCATTCAAAGAAATAACCGGGACTTGGTCCATACCTGTGTCTTTTAATGCCTTGCGAATAAAGGCGATATAATTAGTGGCTCGACACCCGCCACCCGTTTGGGAAATAAGGACAGCGGTCCGATTTAAATCATATTTACCTGATTTCAAGGCCTCTAACAATTGTCCGACAACGATGATGGTAGGATAACAGGCATCGTTGTGAACATGCTTTAACCCTTCATCAATAGCCCCCCGGTCAACGGAGGGTAAGACCTCAATAGTGTAGCCCGCCTTTTCAAAGCCTGTTTTTAAGAATTGGAACTGATGGGGAGCCATTTGAGGGGCAATAATAGTGTATTTTTTCTTCATTTCTTCCGTAAAGACCACTCTGCCTTCTGGATCATGAAGTTTCCTTGGCATGAAATGTCGCTTATCTCTTTCATGAACAGCTGCCAGCAAGGAGCGAATACGGATCCGAGCAGCTCCCAAATTGGTGATCTCATCTATCTTCAGGATAGTATAAATCTTACCATAACGCTCTAAAATTTCTGCAACCTGATCGATGGTTACCGCATCCAAACCGCAACCAAAGGAGTTTAACTGAATCAGTTCCAGGTTAGGTTTATCGGCGACAAATTGAGCTGCAGCATAGAGCCGGGTGTGATACATCCACTGATCCACCACTCGCATAGGCCGTTCGGGGTTCGTGATATGACGAATGGCATCTTCGGAAATCACTACTAGACCAAATCCTTGTAATAGTTCAGGGATACCATGGTGAATCTCGGGATCAATATGATAAGGTCGTCCAGCAAGGACAATTCCCTTTAGTCCATGAGCCTCAATATACCGAAGCGCCTCTTCTCCTTTCTGGCGAACATCACTTTTATAGTGCTCTAACTCCGCATAGGCTTTGTCCATGGCCTGAGCGATTTCTCGTGGTGTCAAGCCTTCTGCTTTAGACAATTCCTCGATTAAGCGTTTTCTCATGTGTTTAGGACTATCAATGGGTAAAAAAGGATGATAAAAAATAATATTTTTTTCTTTCAAGATATCCATATTGGAACGGATCGTTTCCGGATAGGAGGTTACAATCGGGCAGTTGAAATGATTGTTGGATTCCAAATCTTCTTTAATATTAAAGGGAATGGAAGGATAAAATATTTTATTAACCCCTTTTTTCACCAAACTCACAATATGCCCATGGACCAACTTCGCGGGGAAACATTCAGACTCCGAGGGAATAGTATCCATTCCTGATTCATATAGGGTCTTGGTAGAATGTCCGGAGAGAACCACTCGATAGCCCAATTCTGTAAAGAAAGTGAACCAAAAAGGATAATCCTCATAAATATTCAGAACTCGAGGAATGCCGATTACCCCTCGGGGGGCTTCTTCACTGGACAAAGGCTTATAACGAAATACTCTCTTATATTTATAATCATACAAGTTAGGAATATCAGTCTCAGCTTTTTCATGGCCGGCTCCCCGCTCACAACGGTTTCCGGAAATAAAGATCTCGCCATTGGAAAAATGTTTAACCGTAAGCAAGCAGTTGTTTCCACATAAGCCACAACGTTTCATGGTCGTTTCCGTAGCGAAGGATTGCAGCTGTTCCGCCGGCAAAAGTTTTGTTTCGTAACCCTTGTCGTAACGCTCTTTAGCAATCAGCGCTGCTCCAAAAGCTCCCATAATTCCGGCAATATCGGGACGAACCACTTCCCTGCCCAGCAGTTTCTCCAAAGAACGCAGGACAGCCTCGTTGTAAAATGTTCCACCTTGAACAACGATTTTCTCCCCCAGTTCTTCCGTGTTGCGTAAGCGAATAACCTTAAATAAGGCGTTCTTAATGACGGACATGGATATCCCGGCGGATATATCACTGACCGTCGCTCCTTCTTTTTGGGCTTGCTTCACTTTGGAATTCATAAATACAGTACAGCGTGTCCCGAGATCCACCGCATTTTTGGATTCCAGACCAATTCGAGCAAATTCCTTAACATCCATATTGAGTGAGTTGGCAAAGGTCTCCACGAAAGATCCACACCCGGAAGAGCAGGCTTCATTAAGCATGATGGAATCAATAACCCCATTTTTAATAACTAAGCTCTTCATATCCTGACCGCCGATATCCAGAACAAAATTGACACCGGGCAGGAAAAAGTCAGCTGCTTTGGCATGGGCTACGGTCTCGATCTCTCCAATATCCACCTTAAGTGCCGTCTTAATCAGCTGTTCTCCATAACCTGTTACCGTAGAATTGCGTATGGTGATGTCAGGATTCAATTTGGAATGCATGACTTTTAGAGCACCTATGGTTGATTCCAGGGGGCTACCCATATTGCTTCCGTAATAGGAGTACAACAATCCCCCCTCTTCATCGATTAAAGCAATTTTGGTGGTAGTCGAACCCGCATCTATACCTAGAAAAGCATTGCCAGTATACTGCTGAGGATCTTTTCGGTTTACTTTATAGCGTGCATGCCTCTCTTTAAATGCCTCATATTCTCCTTCATCCGCGAAGAGAGGCTCTGCAGTGGTTTCTTCATCTTGGATAATGCTATTAATATAAGGAGCGTTATCATAGAGAGTCTGAGCGAAAAATGCTTGTTCATCCTGAGATGCTAATGCGGCTCCCATTGCTACAAAGTATTGAGCATCCTCGGGGAAAATAGCATAATCTCCTTCCAGTTTCAAAGTCTCCGTAAATCGTTTGCGTAACTCGGATAGGAAAAACAAAGGTCCACCGAGAAAGGCTACTCTGCCACGAATAGGGCGACCTTGAGCCAAAGCCGTAATCGTTTGATTAACAACGGCTTGGAGGACCGAAACAGCGATATCTTCCTTTGCAGCTCCTTCGTTCAACAAGGGTTGCACATCAGTTTTGGCAAAAACGCCACATCGAGATGCAATGGGATAAATAGTCTTATAATCCTTGGCCAGCTCATTTAAGCCTTCTGCATCGACCTGAAGCAAGGAGGCCATTTGATCAATAAAGGCTCCCGTACCACCTGCACAGGTTCCATTCATTCTTTGTTCAATGGATTCGCCAAAATACGTAATTTTAGCATCCTCGCCCCCCAGCTCAATAGCAACATCAGTCTGAGGTATCATCTTCTTGACCGCTGCGGACCCCGCAATGACCTCTTGGACAAAAGGAACTCCCAATTTTCGGGCTAGGTTAAAACCGCCTGAACCGGCAATCATCATCGTAATAAGTTGTCCATTTAAAACGGACTTTGCATCTTCTAGCATCGAAAGAACAGTATCTTTGATATTCGAAAAGTGCCTCAAATATTGTTTATAGACAATGCCTTGTTCAGGACTGAGAATAATCATTTTAACAGTCGTAGAACCCACATCGAGCCCAACATTGAGCACCTTGGTCATCCAATTTCCTCCTATCAAAATCAATAAAAAATATATATACTTTATATATAATATAACATAATAATCGACAAGAACTAACTTGTCAGAATATTTAAACGAACCCAAATTCGATTTTCCGTGGTATAAAATCCCATCTTAGTTAAAGATATCAAGCAGTAGTTCTTGACAGATGGACATATCATACTAGTAATATATGTATTTATTCATAATTAGAGACACACTTGAAAAATATATTCTACTGAAATAGATAGTTTCGCATTATATATTCTACAAGAAGTATAAATCTCCTTTTGATATTATCGGTCGAGAAAAATGCTCCCGAAGGTAATAAAAAACCAGATAATACAGATTTAACTGTACTATCTGGCTACTCACTTTTACTAACTATACTGCTTACGAGATGGGGACTTTAGCGGCAATTTACCCCCAATGCCGTCCAGGTTCGAATCCCTACAATGCCATCTTGTACAAGGCCTCTGCTCTTTTGGAAGGCAATTACTGCTGCTTGGGTTCTAGAACCGAAAATCCCATCAATCGCTCCAGGCCTAAAGCCTTGTGCTATCAATAGGGATTGCAGTTCTTTAACAGCCGCCCCCCGAGATCCCATCCGCAAAGTCGGACAAGCGTGTGGGTGCGGGTGCGGGGATGGTGTCATGCAATTAACCCCCAGCGCCGTCCAGGTCCGGACGCCCACTATACCGTCTTGCACTAATCCCTTACTTCTTTGGAAAGCAACGACTGCTGCTTCCGTTCTCGGTCCAAAGATCCCATCAATGGCCCCCGGACTGAAGCCATGGGATGTAAGAAGCTGCTGCAGATGAACCACAGATGGCCCCGTCGAACCTTGACGCAAAGTGGGACAAGAGTGCGGGTGCGGGGATGGTGTCATGCAATTAACCCCCAGCGCCGTCCAAGTCTTAACCCCAACGATTCCATCCTGTACCAAACCCCGACTGCCCTGGAAAGCGATAACAGCTGCTTCTGTTCTCGGTCCGAAGATTCCATCGATAGCTCCTGGACTAAAGCCGTGAGATGTAAGAAGTTGCTGTAAATGTACGACTGAGGGGCCTTGAGAACCCTGTCTGAGAACGGGGCAAGCTTCGCCTTGACCAGGCATTTGTGGATGCATTGGATGCGTTGGGCATGGTTGTGCTGGAACACAAATAACTTGACCTGGGAAAAGACACATAGGATCAGCAATTTGCGGATTTAACATGAGAAGCTCTTCTACTGTAGTATTAAACATACAGGCAATGTCGAAAAGAGTTTCCCCAGGTTTTACCACATAATTCATAAATACACCCCTTTCCATAGATTTTCCGTATATCCTATGCAAAAGGTACGGGAATGCTATTGGAAATGGGCAAAAGGATAGAAAATTACTCGCGTTCCTTTAGGTACAAAGAATCCAGATGGCGATGCAAACGCTTCAACACCCTTTGAAATTGAAAGGAATGTAGAGTGGAAATATTAATGATATTCGCTACTAGACTCATTACTCTTCCATGAGGTTCTAAAGCAATGGAATAGCTAACCTTCGTTCCGCCATTTTCCAGTTCCTCAAGGTCCCACCAGCTCTCGCCAACGACGACACCCTGATAATAACGAATATCTATGCGACTTGGAAAGGTTAAGGATATTGTCTCGCAACGGAACCATCCCCCTGAAGCCCATACTTCAATCTTAGCATGGAGATTATCACTGGGCTTTTCCAAGATTCGCACTCGAAATTCTCCTGGCCACCACTTTTTATATCCCGGAATGTCCGCAAGCAAGGGATAGATCATTTGTGGTGAATAGGGATATTCATAGGAATCCTTAGCTTGAATTTTGCTCATCTTTTAGTCGTTCCCTCCTGCATACTATCTTCTCCGCGTGGACTTAAAAGCTCATTTTTTCGTTTTTCTGCTTAATAAAAAGATAGTAACTCCTGAGCCAATCCCGACGAGAAGGACCCGCACCCAAAATATTTCGATAAAAAACACCATAGAAATTGCTAAAGAAAGCCATAAGCATGAGATAGATACAGCTTTAGCACGCAAAGTAATTCCTTTATCTTCGTAATAATCCTTAAGATAAGGTCCAAGCCATTTACTTTCCAACAGTCTCTTATGAAGATTTGGGGAACTTCTCATATAGCATGCCCCTGCCAATAATAGGAAAGGAGTCGTGGGGACTACAGGTAAGAACACACCGATAACGCCAAAAATTACACATAGTGTTCCAATCCCAATCAAAATCATTTTCATCATTTACTTTTCTTCTCTTCCTTCCCATGACTTATTATTGAAAATCATTCCCACTCTTTCCATACTTCCGGTTGATAACCTACTGTTGCTTTCCTGCCATTTCGGACAATAGGGGTTTTATAGAGTTTAGGATGAGTTAAAAGAAGTTCTTCACGAATCTCCACGCCCCTAATTTGATCAAGTTTTAGAGTTTTATATTCTTTCGCATCTTTATTTATAAGTTCATTTAAAGAGATAGTGGATTTAACACTCTGCAGTTCACCTTTACTTAAAGCTTTTTCATTGAGATCGATAAATTGAAACTTAATATTTCGTTCTTTAAAATATCGTTCCGCCTTTTTGGTATCAAAACATTTTTTAGTTCCAAAAATCTGTATATTCAAAAGTTCTGCCTCCTTAATAAGGAAATCCTTTAATTATAATTTTGCAAGTATTGGGTACTCCTTTAAAATAGCATAAACTATTAGATTTCGTCCATCTATTGCAATTTTTAATCTTACCCTATACATTCTGATTAATGCAAAAAAGGCTTTTCCAGACAATGTTTTCATTATCGGAAAAGCCTATCAGGGTGTCTATGCTCTTCTTAGTTCATCCCATTGATGGATGACTCTCAGCATATTATCTTGAATACTTGAGGCATAGATTGTCTCCAGCCAAGTAAAGTAATTTTTAATTATGATCTGATCCTCATGACAAAGTTCCATATATGCAACTAAAGGCATGTATTCAGTGTCATAAAGCAAGGAGGCGACAAAGAGCTCTGCGAAGAATTCTCCCCCATCTTCAGGGTTCATCTGGTAATCATCAAAAATTTGCTTGACCATATTCATAAAGCCCGGAGGCATCACCTTTGTATCTTCTGTTATCGAATAATGCAGAATGTGAACCAATGCATGGAGAATAGGAAGTAATAACTCCCTTTCCATATTCGGTTGAAAAACCCCCAGGCAATGAAGGCGCGGAATGGTCATTAGGGAACCTTCTCTTAATTTTAATCTGAAACTTAATACAGGGACTAAGAGGGGGTTCTTCGTCAAGCTATTAAAAAACACAGGATAGTCTTCTTTGAGAAAGGATAAGGCACAATCCATCTCTTTACATAAAGCATCTTTTTTGCCCCAAGTGTCCTGCTTCCAAGTCGTAGGGCTCTGCTCCGCTAAGGATAATATTTTGAGAAGTTCCAGCACTTCACCTTCAAAGCTTGAAAAACGGATAGTTTCGGGAAGTCTGCCCAAGGTATAACACAGCCAGAAAGCTAAGGAATCTTCAGGAGGAATCGTCATATACAAGCATCGAGCTTTATAATATTTAAACTGGATATCATCAGCCCATTGACGCAGATACAAAATAAAAGCTTCCAAGGCATGCCTATCCGCATTGGCTAATCCCTCAGTTACCTCCTGAAGAAATTCTATTGCCTCTGCAGGACTCCTCATGGTTTTAATTTTCTTTTGATAAGCCAGGTATTGCTCAGGTTGCGTTCCACGATTCGGAACCTTGCTTTTCCGAAACATCTCAATCACCCCTCATTTAGGTTTCATGATAGAGTGTTCGAGATGACAAGGAAATTTCCCTTGGTAAATTTTGTCTATTATTTAAGCTATTCGGAATATAATGGGGTTTCTTTACTATCGTCTTTATACAAAAAAATAATCACTTTAAAGAGATCCCCATCCACTTCAATTGTAAAGCTCCCTTTTTGAATTTCAATCAGACTCGTGACGATGGACAAACCAAGACCGCTTCCTTGACTGCTTCTCGATTCATCCCCACGCTTAAAGCGTTCCATCAGCTCAGAAGAGGATATATTCAGTTCATAGGCCGAGATATTCTTGATGGTTAACCTTACTCCAGGACCCATGTCCTCCAGATCAATATATACTCTTGAACCTTCCAGAGCATATTTAAAAATATTGGACAAGAGGTTTTCTATGGATCGCCAAAGGAGCCTCCCATCAGCCTTGACCCAAATTCTTTCCCGGGGATAATTGAATTTAAAATCCAACTTACGTTCTTGGATTTTCTCATCCACTTCTCCTAAACCTTGAGTCAGCAAGGATACAATATCAATTCTCTCAAAGGTCACGGGAATATCCCCGCTGGAGGCTTTTGCAGCTTCAAAGAGGTCATCGGTCAACACCTTAAGGCGCTGTGATTTTTGGTCGAGAACCTCTACATATTCTTTTATCTTCTCCGGGTCTTCTTCCGTTTTTAATAAATCAACATAGGTTATGATGGAAGTTAATGGAGTTCGGATATCATGGGAAACATTAGTGATTAATTCAGTTTTTAAGCGTTCGCTTTTAATCTCATTCTCCACGGCCTTGTTTAAGCCATCAGTTATACTGTTGATATCTCCAGCCAGTTGAGCAAACTCTCCCCTTCCCTTGATATTAATTGTCGTGGCAAGGTCCCCTTCCTTAACCTGTCTAACCCCCTCTTTAATGGCCTTGAATTCTTTGACTTTCTTAAAGGACAACCATACAGCCAGACCGATGGTAATAGGAAACATGAAAAAGGTTAAGGCAACGCATAAAGGGTAACCGATGGCGAGGATGGCCACCTTCATTCCCAGACTGCCGCTGTCATAAATGGCTTTGATACCGGAAAAGAACTTATGAAAAATCGTATAAACCAAAGTGTGTTTGAAGAGGGTTCTATTCTTAATATGCTTAACCAGGGATAGGACAAAGATCAACCCTAAAGTTGCTATGACCAGAGTAGTGGGATAGATAAGGACGGCATTTTGACTTCGATACAGCTCTTCACAGGATGCAAACCATGAAATAATCAAGGCTAAACAAATCGCTACATTAAAATCATTATAGAGGCGATCGAGTGTATTGAGATGGATTTCTTGATCATCCTTTGAATTTCTTCCCCAGACGGCCAAGAGATAGATAAAGGAAGCTATGAGTCCTGCAAGATAAGCTACTATCCGATAAAGAGCATAATTAGCGACTTCTTTGTCTTCCTGCCATTCAGCAATCCGAGGATTTAAAAACTCATCCTCAAAACCGATATACAAAACATCCGGATTGTCTTGTGAATAAACGTCAGGAGTAATCCAATGAAAACGCGGATTCTCTTTAATCTCCTGGGGATAGACATTCTGGATAAATCCTTCAAATAGCATATAGGCGGGATAAGAAGTATACCCTTCTTTCGACAACTCTGCATGATTGGTCAGCTCCAACTCCCCGGATTTTAGGAAATAATTCAACCCCTTATAGCTTGCTAACCGCTGTAAAGTCGTTTGGTAATAATAAAGATCTTCTTGAATCAGACGTTCTTTTTCTTTTTCTATCTCTTCTTTATAAGCTTCCAGGAAAATTTGATAATTTTCCCTGTCGGATAGATTTGGATTATAAATCCCCGACTGTACCGAACTGGTAGTGCTGGAAGCAGACCGTTGGAAAACGCCCTCTTCTACATGCTCCTCGATTACTGCTGAGCTTCTGTCGCTGTTTACCTGAAACTCCCAATAGAGGCTGTCAATTCTATTTCTAAGTCTATCCTCTGAAATAGTTCCTCCAGCTAAAATATTTTCCTCACTCTTATATCTGCTGAGTGACCTTAGGTCGCTGATAATAGTGTTACTTTCATCAATGAAGCCTTCTCCTAGATAATAGCTTTTTTCCAAGGCTACCCCAAAGTGGCTGCGATTAATGACATTGAGCACTAAAGTAATGACTTGAGTAAAACAAAAGATCACCAGCACAAAAGCCAGAGCTTTGGCAATCAGTGAATGGCTAAAGCTTCTCGATTTTATATCCAATTCCCCACACCACCTTCAAATATTTGGGCTCCTTCGGATTGATTTCTATTTTTTCACGGATTTTTCGAATATGAACGGCTACTGTATTCTCCGCACTGAAGGCTGCCTCATTCCAAACGTTTTCGTAAATCTGATCAATGGAAAAGACCCTGCCTGCATTGGCTGTCAGCAGTTTTAAAATTTTATACTGGACCGGTGTCAGCTTGACTTCCTCTCCGTCCACAGCGACACATTTGCTTTCGTCATCGATCATCAGACCACCGGATTGATAGACATTCGTCTTTGTTTCCAAGCTTCCTAAGGTTACATACCTTCTCAGCTGAGATTTGACCCGGGCGATTAACTCCAACGGATTAAAAGGCTTCGTAATATAATCATCCGCACCCATATTTAAGCCCATGATTTTGTCCGTGTCTTCAGATTTAGCCGAAAGCATGATGACCGGGATATTCCGTTCTTCCCGAATTTTCATCGTGGCTCTGATCCCATCCATTTGGGGCATCATAATATCCATGATTACCAGGTGGATAGCCTGTTCTTCGATAATCTCAAGCGCCTGGAGTCCGTTGAAGGCTTTATAGATCGTATAGCCTTCATTGGTTAAGTAGATTTTGATTGCTTCTACGATTTCCTTATCATCATCGCATACCAAAATATTCATGTGTGGGGCTCCTCTCACCAATCAATTCGTACAAATTATACCACGTCCTTTCTTATTCTTTAGGACTATGGTAACCATTAATTCTTATCATTCTTCCGATATAAATCTTAATAACTTCTTAAGATTCCATTCCTGATGTATCAAGTCCTCGATCCTATTCGCATCTTGCGTAATCAACTGATAAATTATCCCTGGTCAAATAGATTATTGATTGCCCTTAATAAACAAGATGACCCGGGAGGTGCTCCCGGGTTCATCTTTTTATTCTAGATCCATAAACCTATATTGATTTACAAATTTCTCGATAAGCATAAAAAATTCATTTCCCTTACAACTTTCAAAGCAGGTCAGCTCTTTCGTATAGACTGGGTGGCATCACACACCTGGACCAATCGTTTACCGAGAAGCTGTAACCGTTCCAAAGCAAATTCATCTTGGTCTGCAGGACGATGTGCCGCAACTCCATGATGCCCTGCATCTTTTTCCCCAAACCCATCCCCCACAATCACCATTCCTTGCACCAGCATAATGTCATGGAGTGCTTTTATAGTCGCTTCCTGTCCACCATATTTTGAGCCTCCGACGGTTACCCCGGCACCCACTGTATTATAGAGCCAGAATTCCCTCCTTAGCTTTCTCGTTTTATCAAAAAATGCTTTCAATTGAGCTGTCACTGTACCAAAATAAGTAGGGCTGCCTATGATCACGCCGTCTGCTTTTCGCAAAAGTTCATACCCTTCCTCAAGCGGTGTTCCCTTGTAGCATGCCCCGGTACAAGGGTTACTACAAACCACACAAAAGGGCTGTTTTACAGAATTGACTAATTCAGCAACTTGAATCAATTGCGTATGGGCACCAAGGGTGCTCGCCTGCTCCAGTATTTTATCAACTAAAAATGCTGTATTACCCTTGGCATTCGGGCTACCGTTGATCCCGATGATTAACAAATGACCCACCTCATCTTATAAGCATTTCATACAGTCTATACCAAATCAACTTAAAAGTGATTATATAATGTGAAATGTTCTACATTAATTCCTTATAAATCTCTTAACTGAAGATGGTTTAAAGGGATACCAACTTCCAGTTTTCCATACTCAGGCAATCCACAGATTCGTGCATTTTCTTGAGTAGCAAGGCGATAGACTTCTTCTTCAGGGATTCCAGCTTCCCCCATCCAAATTATTTCATCTAGAAATGAGTCACCATGAGGTACTGTATAAGCTCCCGCATCGGTACCAATCCCCAAGCGCACACCAGAATTATAGGCCTCCTTAATCCGAGCAAGGTGACCTTTTAATATTTTAGATAAGGTATCCATTTCATGGGCGGAGTATCTGTCTGAAGGGTATTTTAAGAGATTACCTATAGGGGCAACCGTAGGGATCCAGGCGATACCTCGGGCTTTCATCTGCATTAAGTGCTCAGAAGTCATATAATATCCATGCTCTATGGAATCCACTCCTGCTTCAATCGCTCTGAAGATTCCCTCTTCCCCACTGGCGTGGACCATCACCAAGATTCCTCTTGCATGAGCGGAGGTGGTTAATTCCCTCAATTCCTCCACACTCCATTGGACTGGTCCAACCTGTTCATACTGATTAAAGGATATAATTCCAGTGCCGATTACTTTGAGTTGGTCTGCACCTTGCTGGAAAAACTCTTCTTTAGCCCGGTGCCAGTCCTGTATGCTTTGGAAACCTCGTCCAAGAAAGCGTCCATACATGCCAAGCCGAGCTACAGCTTCCCGCACTGAAACCACCCTGGGGCCTTGCCACTCTCCATTTTCAATTCGCTTTTTGGCGCACCAGGCGAAACCCGGTAAATCACCACCATCCCGGATAGCAACAACACCTGACCCTAAATAATGGAGAAGAGTATCCTGAATCCCCTTCTCCATCAGAGAAGGGTTATGCCAGTTTTCGAGACATTGGTAAAAATCAATGCTATCCAAAGCTAAATGCACATGACTATCAATAAAGCCTGGCATGAGAAGATAGGGTTGCCAGGCAAAATATTCTTCTGAATAAGCCTTTGGGCACTCCGTGTCTGAGGAACATGGACAAAGAGAGCTCACTCTCCCCTTTTCCCATTTTAAATGAATGGGCCCTTTAACTTTGCCTGATTCAGGGGTCCAATACCCACCAATTACCGCTGAACCCTGTTCCGGTACTTCCACGATCGTTTTCTCTCCGCTGCAGGAAATAAACATATCTGCTCCTTCTTAAAGTCAGTTCTCACGCCGAGTAATGAGTGTAAAGGTCGAAGAACCGATAGCCACCAGATTATCGTCTTCGTCGTAGACATCAACTGTCCCCATAAAAAGCCGTTTGCCTTCTTTGACAAGGTTGGCATAAGCATAAATATCTGAATCCGCAACGGGTAGAAGATAGTTTACCTTCAACTCAACTGTCACCGCATAGTGATCCGGACCTATCACTTCATTGACAGCCACACCCATAGCAGCATCGACCGCTGTGGCGATGATGCCTCCATGTACATTGCCATGAACTTGTTTTAGCACATCCGTATTGGTGATCTTAACACCTTTTTTCCCTTGATCATTGGTAACGATGGAAATACCAAGGTGTCTCCATATATTACTTGTTCCTAAAGCTTCTAAACTTGCCATGCTTTCCCCCCCACTAAAACTTCCTGTCATCCACCTGCTCAAGCCATTGATTAATTACTTCGACGACAGATTTAATGCATCCTTCTTGGAAGGGAGAAATCAAATGACCCAGATCCACTAGATCCAGGAAGGACATGCTGCCCCCGACTCTGCACAAGCTTAAATAATCCTGCCAGGCTTCCTGAGAAGCCATACGGGATTTCTGCCAAAATTGAAACGCGCAAATCTGAGCTAAGGTGTAATCAATATAGTAGAAGGGATTGCCAAAGATATGCCCCTGCTGATGCCAATACCCTCCACCCTCAAGATATGTGTTGCCTTCATAATTCCGATGGGGAAGATATTTTCTCTCGATTCCACGCCAGGCTGCTTTTCTCTGTGCAGGAGTGGCATCGGGGTTCTCATAGACAAAATGCTGGAATTCATCCACGCTAACTCCATAAGGTATAAAGAGAAGAGCTTCACTGAGATGATGAAAACGATATTTATCTGCTTCTTCTTCGAAGAAAAGCTCCATCCAGGGCCAGGCAAAAAACTCCATGCTCATAGAATGGATTTCGCAGGATTCGTAGGTGGGCCATTGATATTCGGGGAGAGTGTGATGACGACTGGAATAGACTTGAAAGGCATGACCCGCTTCATGAGTCAAGACATCCACATCTCCTGAAGTTCCGTTAAAATTAGAAAAAATAAAAGGAGCTTGATGCTTGCTGACATAGGTACAATATCCCCCACCAGCCTTCCCTTTTTTGGTGACCAAATCCATAAGCTCATGGCTCACCATATATTCAAAGAACTCCTCAGTCTCTGTTGATAATTCTTTATACATCCTTCTTCCCTGCTCGATGATCCAATTCGGTTCCCCATGAGGCTTGGGATTACCTGAATTAAAGCTTGTTTTTTCATCATAGTAAAACAAGTTCTCCAAGCCTAGGCGCTTCCGTTGACGTTCTCGTAAACGCGAAGCTATAGGTACGATATCTACTTGAACCTGCTTACGGAAATTAGACACCATTTCCGAATCATAGTCTGAGCGTAGCATCCGTGCATAGCCCAATCCCACATAATTGGGGTAGCCCAGCTTCCAAGCAATTCGTGTCCGAACCTTAACGAGCTGATCATAAATAGTGTCCAAAGTTTCTTCATGTTCTTCAAAAAAAGCATATTTCGCTTCATTGGCTCTTTTCCGAAGGATTGGATCGGTGGATTGTAAAAAGGGTCCTAAACCGGAAAGATTACGCTCTTCCCCTTCAAAGAAAATCTTAGCCGAGGCAATAAGCTTAGTATATTCAGTGGATAGTTTATTCTCCACTTGTAAATCCTCAATAATTTCAGGTATAAAGGTCTTTAGGGTTAGTTCGGCAATACGAAAGAGTTGCTTGCCCCATTTGTGTTCTAATTCCTGGCGAAATGGGGAGTCGATCAACACCTGATAAAACTCAGAGATTAATCCCTGGTAGATAGGCAAATTCTCATCGAAAAATTCCTGTTCCCGCTCATAGTAGGCATCATTGGTATCAATAGTTTGGCGTATTGAAGCAATTTGGGACATGGAGTCAAACTCTCCGCGTAAGCGATTGATATCCATGAAGATACGGTCTTGCTCGTGGAAATGTTCTGCTCTCTTAAACTTCTCAAGCCGATCTTTAAATTCTCCTTTGAGTTTTTCCATATCAGGACGTGAATAGGGAAAATCTTCGAATTTCATCTTAAAACCCCCAACTAAATAGCCCACCCTATGGTAGGCTTAAATATTTTAGTCTGCTATACCCAAGACACTCTTGGCCTTTATGTCCACATAGTCATTGAATTCATCCCCGCTATGGGCTTTAACCTTCTCAAAGCTATAGATTCCCCGATACTGATTCATCATCTTGGCATAGGCTTGGGTAAATTCATTTTTTGCTTTCCATTCTCCTGTAGCCCAAAAAGCGATTCCGGCATAATCATGAAAAATACGAATTTTGACCCCAAGCTGAGAGGCTTTTTTTACAGCGTAGAGAGCCGCGGCAATCTCCCCTGCCACATTGCGCATGGTCGCCGCAGCAGAGTTCTTACCCACGTCTGCATCTTCATAATGAACTTTGCCGTTTTTAACAAAAGCATAAGCCCAGGCATATTGACCATTAACATAGCTTCCGTCGGTATATACATCATATTCAGCTATAAAGGAGTGATCCTCTGTGTTTAGCGGGTCACTGAATGTTTCCCCGTTGAACCATGCCTGGGCCTCATCTAATGTGGTAAAGGATCGGTAGACCGCTCCAGAAAAGCCATGGATGGCCTTCTTGCACTCTTCCCAGGAAGAAAATACTCCCTTATCCCGACCGGCACGGACAGCGTAAAATTTAGGTTTTTGGGTCCCCATAAAAAATATTCCTCACCTGTTATTTTTTCTTCAATGTTACCATAGGGATGACTTGAGAGGCAATAGGCCTTAATGAGCGGCCTGCTCAAGATCCGAGGCGATTTTCTCCAGGAGTCTGTTCATTTCCTGCTCCACACTCAAGGCTTCCGTATCACACCATTCGCCCCAAAAACCTTTACGATCTGTGAAAATCCTATATATAGGTATGCCCTCTTCAGCCATAATTTCTTTGGCTTCTTCAGGTAGGCTATCGCTAATCTTTGTAGCTAAATCCATAGCAAGACAAAGGGTATCCTCCCGTTGAGATAATAGTTCGATCGTTTCAAATCCTACACCAGAGGGTGACTCTTGATCATAAAAGAAGCTCATAATGACGCTTTCTTGATTCTCCAGGCTTTCATGTCTTTCTTGGTTTTTCTCCATAGAAAATCCCTCCCAATCCCAGGTTCTATTTAGTTTATCCCTCCGGATCCGTTTTCACTCAGTCATTTAACCTAAGCCAGAAGTTCCAAGGTGTAGGTTAGCCCCATGGCAAGGGAACCTACCAATCCAAAATAAAGAATGGCAAACTGTACTCTTTCCTTTAATGGCACCTGATAATAGGCTGATAGATCATGTCGCTTTTTCCATAGATTGTAGACTTGAACTAATCCCAAGAACACGATAATCAAAAGGATAGGGTTAAAGGACTTAATCAAGAGATAGATCAAGACAGGGATTCCCACGAGCCATAGATAGGGGGAGACTGCAGAAACAATTCGCCCTCCATCCAAAGGATGAACAGGAAGAAGATTAAAAATATTAAGGAAGAACCCGACATAAGCGAGAACCAGAGCCAGTTCATACCCTGTAAACCAGTAGAGCATCAAGCACAGCACAGCAGCCAGACTCCCAAAAAGGGGACCGCCATAACCAACTTGAGCTTCAGTCACCGCATCTTTTGGGTTTTCCTTCATACCGATTAATGCACCCACGAAAGGAATAAACACAGGGCCTGATACGGCTAAGCCAACCCGCTTCGCTGTGAAGTAATGACCCATTTCATGAATGAAGAGTAACGCTACAAATCCCAAGGCAAATTTAGCGCCATAAAATACGGCATAGATCCAGATCGTAGCCACCATGGACACCGCAGTGGTGGCAAACTTACTAAGCTTAAGAAAGACGAAGAGAAACTTGAATTTAGACAATAGGAAAATGATAATAAATTTCCCCTTCGTCAACAAAGGAATGGCGAAGGCTGCTGCAGCCCATAAACCCTTTTTGTTCCCTGTCTTGGATGTTTTGTTTTGTTCGTCAAGATACTGTTCATCAGAATATTCATCCTGATAAACAATATCTTGATCCGCCCCATCGTATTCCGAGGAAGAGGAAAAGTCCTCTTCTCTTCCCTTCTCCTGATCCAGCTTATCGATAATCCATCCCTCCTTAGCATTTACTTTTGCAGGGTAACCGGCCATGCCACTGCACCTGCAATGGATGAAAAGCGTCGTCCGGATCGAGTAGCTTTACTCACAATGAACCTTCGGGCGTGAGCTCCTGAAACCCTCCACTGGAGGCTTTCTTCATCGGAGCTCACGTACTCTATAGCTCCAGAGCTGATCAACTCGCTTTCTTAACAGCATCTGCGGCGGATAAGCGTTCTTTGGAGAATGCCGCCTTGAGCGAAACTGTCCACTGGACACTTTCGACGCCAAACCCCGCTGCTTTCTGCATGTGGCCGCTCCTGCACGTCCATGTGCCCGCGGCATCAGGACCTCCATGTCCAAGCAACCAGTGGCTACGCTACGTTAAGAAAGCCTCGTTGACCCGGTCGCTCCTCCGCTTAAAGAAAGGTGAGTGAAGCGAAGCAGAAGCCTTAGCAGCCTTATACACAGTGAAGGCCGTTCCCTTTTGTGCGCAAAGCTACGTTCATAGGTCTATTCAGCTCCCATTTTGGGCTTTTTAAGGACTTTCTTGGAATCCGCTTGCAACTCCTTTACGGAGCAGTGACACCCGCTCCCCTTTTCATGATGATCCCCAAAAGGCTTTCAATAGCGAAGAAATCCGGCTATTGTCCTGTAGCGTGTATATAGTATTCCACTCCTTAGGAAAAAGCCGCTTGTAGGATAAGCGGGTAAACCTTTCATCTATTAAGAGTATTGCTCCCCGATCCTGTTCTGTTCGTATGACTCTCCCACAGGCTTGGAGTACTTTACTCATCCCAGGATACATATAGGCAAATTCAAACCCTTGGCCATAGCGTTCTTGAAAATAAGCACGAATAATGTCCCGTTCCGCTCCTATCTGAGGTAGTCCCACCCCGACGATAACAGCTCCGGACAAGCGATCTCCAGTAAGATCGATTCCTTCTCCAAAGATTCCCCCAAGCAGGGCCAATCCCACCAGACTCTCTTGAGGGTCCTCCTGAAAAGCTTGCAGGAACTCCTCCTTATCTTCTTCGGTCATCCCTGTAGTTTGAGGCAAAACCTTAAATTCGGGATGGACCTGGAGAAGCCTTTCCTGAACCCGCTCAAGATACTCATAAGAGGGAAAGTAGACCAAATAATTTCCTGTTTTACCCTCAACAAATTGAGTTATAGCATCGACGATTGAATCCAAAGATAGGGAACGATGAGTGTATTTGGTGGATATTTGCTTCTGAAGCATAAGGCAAAGATTTTCGGGAGGAAAAGGAGAAGGTAATTGCAGCTTATAAGACTTTTTCTCTCCCCCCAAAATCTGAATAAAATATTCCAGAGGACTTAAGGTGGCTGAGAAGAAAATGGCTGCTCTCCCTTTGTTTAAGACCTGAGCCAGTTGTTTGGAGGGATCAACACAAAAGAGTTTAACACGAACATCCTGCTCCGGACATTGATAATACGTAACGTAATGCTCATCATAGCTTTCAGCGGTTCGCAGAAAGGCTTGAATATTAAAGTACAGTTCCGTTAGTTTCTCTTTCCAAGGTGGATTTTCCTCTTTCTTAAAAAACTTCTCCGCTTCGTTCACCACCCTCTCCAAGGAAGAGTAAAGGGATGTGGGGGCGTCTTTTTCCACCTCAAGACCTTGTTTTTTAAATTTTAAAAAATTCTTGTTGACCGTTTGGAGCCTCTTCCCAAGAACCGGTTCCTCATCCTCTACAAGATTCTTCAGATGGAGGAATTCCTCCTTGTTTAATTCAGCGGAAAACATTTCCCGTGCCCGCTCCACCAAATTATGAGCTTCATCAATTAGAAAGGTATAGTCTCCGCCTTCAAGGAAAAAGCGCTTGAGAAACACTCTTGGATCAAAAACATAATTATAATCACAGATAACTAAATCAGCCCAATTAGTGAGTTCAAGGGAAAATTCAAAGGGACAGATGGAATAGCTTTTGGCATAGTTCTCAATCTGCTCCCGATTCCAAATATCGCTCTGAAAAATATCCTCCAGGGCTGGCCCTAAGCGATCATAATATCCTTTGGCATAGCTGCAATTTTCCGGTGTACATTCCCTCTCGGGACAAAAGCATACCTTATCTTTAGCCGTAAGAGTGACCCTCTTAAGAGAGAGCCCTTGTTGCTGGAGCATAAGGAGAGAGCGCTCAGCTACGGTGCGGGTGATGGTTTTAGCCGTTAAATAAAAAATGGGGGGCTCTTGCCCTACTAGGAGAGCTTTTAAAGCCGGAAAAATCGTCCCTAAAGTCTTGCCAATACCGGTAGGGGCTTGAGCATAAAGCTTATTCCCTTCTCTAATCGTCTTATATACTGCCACAACCAGCTCTCTTTGGCCTTTACGATAGGTAGGATAGGGAAATTCAAGCCGGGAGATGCTCTTATTGCGTTGCTCGGTCCAAGATAAAAGTCGATTAGCCCAGGCACAATACCGATCCACAAGATCCCTAAAGAAGAACTCCAGTTCTTCTCTGCAAAAGGACTTCCTGAATTCTTTAAGTTCATGGGTCTCCAACTGTATATAGGTTAGCTGAACCTGCACCTGAGCCAATTCTTCTTGCTTTGCCACTATATAAGCATAGCACTGAGCTTGCGCCCAGTGCAAATGATTATAGGATTCGTCAATCAGATCCAAGTCCAGGGATGTGGATTTAATCTCTTCGATGACAATTCCCGATTCATTTCTAAACATCCCGTCTGCTCGCCCATGGATTTCTAAGCTAAAACCATCCTGATGCACCATTGTCCGTAGAGTCACTTCAGGCTGATAGTCTGTTCCCCGCTCCTTTTGTAGGTACTGATGGGCATAGATTCCTTCCACCATCCTGGATCCACTCATGAAACCCATCTGTAAATCACCCTGTCGTAAGACGAATTCAACCAGGGTCCGAACAGAAACACGTAGTTTTTTGTCCAAGACTTAATACTCCTGACTATGCTAAATCTTTCGTTCCTTGATAAATCAATGTAAACAATTCTTCCAAATCTTCTTCTTCCACACAAGAAAAGGCCACTCGAATATCTGATTCACCTAAAGCGATTACGCCCACTCCATAATTGTGGAGTAAATGCAGACGCAATTCTTCAGCCTTTACTCCTTTAAGCTTTAAGCACATAAAATAGCCGGAATTAAAAGGATAATAGTCCCAAAGATCTTGATAGTCACCGCGATTTAATAGCTCTTTGACCTTTAAAGCCCGGCCCTCCATAATCTTATACTTCTCTTGCTTTTGCTTTATAAAATCAGGGGATTCCAAAGCGTGAAGGACAAACGTTTGTGCCGGGTGGGAGGCATTAGAGATCGTCCCACGTATTATAGCCTTAGTCTTATTCTCCAGTGCATTGCAAACCACCGAGCTTGAATCCGCAAAAGTGATGAAACCAACCCGAAATCCCCATACATACTCTTCCTTTGTCGGGCCATCCACCTTAACTGCTAAGATACGTGGATGGATATTGGCAAGTCTTCCAAAAAGGGATTCTTTAATAGAGTCCTCATAGAAAAGTCCAAAATATGCATCATCGCTTAAAACCACCAGATTAATTCCCTGCTCCGCTACTTCCAGTAAAGCCTCCACAATGGCTTGGGCCTCTTCCTCAATAGGTGTATAACCAGTTGGGTTATTCGGAAAATTGAGAAGCAAAACAGCCTTGCCTTGTTCTTTTTGTGCCAAGAGAACTTCTTTCATACCCTGGGTATTGAATTGTCCTTTATCAGTGAAAAAGGTAAAGTTTTGTAATCTAGCATTCCTACGGGTCCCAAAAATCATACTGTAATTACCCCAGATCTTATCAGGAAGCACTAATACATCTTGTGGATTTAAAAAAAGGTCCGCTACAATACTCAAACCATGGGTTAAGGCGTTGGTCACAATAGGTTGACTCATGGTCTTTCCCTGTAAAGAGGGATTATCTTTAAACAGTTTTTCTCTCCAGACAGCCCTAATTGAGGGTTTTCCTGCAGGGGGCGCATAAGTATAAATGTCTTGAGGATTATACTCGGACAAGGTCTCTTGTATAACCGGCAGAAACATGGGTTGCCCTTTTTCAGTTGCCATACCTATTGTCGCATTAAAGCGATAAGCTTTTTCTGTAGCCTCATCAGTCTGGGTCAATATCCCTTTCGGATAATATAAATTCTTTCCTAAATCCGAGAGCAGTTCGTATACATAAGGATTTTCTGCCCTTATCTGCTCATTAAGTTCCTTGGCAATATCATGCATGAGTGTTTCTTCCTTTCCCATAGGTGAATCCAACCGGACCTAATGCTATATTATGCTGTGAAAACCTATTCTCTTAAGATTTTTTATAATTTCACAAAGATTTTATTATGATTCGCTGTAAAGTCGACAAGTTCCTTCCTTTCGACACGAGTATATAGAATACATGAATAATACAGCCGACACAAAGATAATGACGGTTGCCTCACGACAACCGTCAACCTTAAAAAAATTCTTCCTCCGCTCGAATTTCCTTGACCTTAAAATGGGCATGGTCTAAAACTTGAGCCAGTATATCGAGAGGAGTCGTGGCCACTTCGCGATACATGCGATGAGTGTATAAATGATGGATATTTGGAAGTACCTGATTGAGGTTTTTGCGGATTTTCTCTCCGGAATCATCAGCATCCACCAAAAGATACACCTCTGAATCTTCAAGTTGGGTCGCCCATTCTTCAGTTTTTTCATAACTCATCGTCCCATAACTGCACAGTATCTCAACGGGTTCGGCTAATACCTCATGGAGTCGCTCTTTATCAGTTTTTCCTTCAACAATAATGACTTTTGACATAGTTTTACCCCCAGCTCGTCAGTTTGCTGGTCCTTACTTTCACTCAAGTCTCAGCTTAATCTCCTATTATTGAAAATAGCCTTTACGAACACCCTTAGATTTATGCGTTGCTCTCATCTTCTCAGACAATAATGTTCGAATTATTCCGAGGAGCTGCATCTGCAATTCTTTTTTCTTCAAAGCCATGAGTCTGTTCACTGGTTTTAACTGCCCATCCTTCACTCATTATCTTCGCCATAACCTGAGCAGCATTTATAGCATCATCCAGGGCAGAGTGGAGTATCCCAATTTGTTCTATAGCGTTTTCTTCAATGGCCCTCTTTAGAGAAATCAAATGGTCAAGAGAGCGATAATGCTTATATTGCTCTGCTAAATCAATATAGTTATCCCAGATAAAGGGGTATTTTAAACCATACTTTTCACATACACTACCCAAAATCTTACGATCCGCATCTCCCCAAGCCACTATAGTCGTTTCCTGATGGAGTACCAATTTCTGCAGGTGCCGAATGGCTTCTTCCAAAGGAATTCCTTGATCCACGTCTTCTTGGCGGATTCCTGTAATCCCATAGCTTTCTTCGGCCAAACGTGGCCAAAAGCGGGGCTTTACAAAGGCATTAAAGGTCTTATCCACTAATAATTTGCCGTTAGGATCAAGGACGATGGCCCCTACTTCTATGATTTCTGGAAACCAGGCTCTGGGTTTACCATAACTTCGGGGAACTGAAAATTCAAAATCCACAACTAAAAAGTCCATCTTCCAACCTCCATTCTTTGAGCACCAATGCAAGTCATCATTAGTCTAAGTATATAGGAAACTTACTTTAGGGGGAAGGGTACACCCACTTCATTTATTTTTTCGATTCGTGTCAGCACTGAAGGATGAGTATAGCTAAACCATTCTATAAACTTTGGCGGAGATAAATCAGAACGGTTCTTCAGAGCCAGATTCATCTGCAGCTGAATTGCCGCTTGAGGATCCTCGGTAAGTAAGATGGCCGTCTGATCTGCTTCAATCTCCATTTGGCGGGAAATAGAATTTTGAAGAGGAGCACTCACAAAGTTAACTAATACTACGAATAATAGAAAAACTGCCCAAACCAGAGGGGGAACATGATGTCTGGACATTTCCTGTCGGAGAACAAGGTACGCTCCCCCCCACACTAAAAAGCTTCCCAAAGTTCCTAGGAAAAGTCCCCGGGCTATATGTCCTTTTTGCCAGTGAGCCATCTCATGAGCGATCACAGCTTTAATCTCTTCCTTAGGGTATTGATTGAGCAGATTATCGTAAAGAACGATCCGCTTTGTCTCCCCGACTCCGGCAAAGTAAGCATTAGCCTTCGTTGTTCTTATACTGGCATCCATCACAAGCATCTCATCAATAGCTAAATCAGCTTTATTAGCCAACTCATTGACCATGGAGGTGATTTCGGGGTTTGCAATAGGTTGAAAATGATTAAATAAAGGAGCTACAAAAACAGGCCAGAAAAGGCTTTGTATAACAAGCCACAGGGAAAAGAAAATCCCACAGATTAACCACCAGATTCTTGGCCAGTTACGAAACGCCAAAAATAATAAGAAAACACCAACCCCGCCCAGTACAAGGTCCAGCAAGGATTCTTTGAGAAAATCCCCCCACCAGGATGGGAAGCTCTGGGTGGAAAACCCCCAAAGCTGTTGCCAATAAAAGCCGCTGAAAAAAGTAAAGGGCAGACGGATAAGGGCAAGCAGCGACCAGATCACAAGGTAAAAAGCGAGATATCCTGACCATTTTCGCCCTTGAGCCCACTGTTCACAGGCCCGGGAAAGACGGCTTCCTCGTCCCGAGGCCAGAATCCAAAGTAAGAATAGGGTCTGAACTATAAAGTTTAGGATGTATGAGATTCTTATTCCTCTACTATAATCCCGACCTTGTTCGATTTGCTCCACACCAAAAAACCGGACAGCCTCAGGTCGTATTTGACCTGGGAAAAGAGCATACCACAAATAAACAAGACTAAAAAGAAGGGCTAATGTAATCAATGAGATCCATATCATAGTGCTCCGGGTTTTCAAAAGTTAACCCCTCCTTGAAATCTGACAGTTCAATTGTCATACTTTTTAATATATGTACCCTCATATCGAATTATAGCTTCCCTATAAATTATGTCTCAATACGAGATAAAGGCCGCCCACCATCAGTACAATACCCAAAGCTCGAGAAAGATCCAGAGGGGTTTTAGCGACTCCAAGCAGACCAAAATGATCAATGATTATCCCCGTAAGAATTTGACCAAAAACGGCAGCGGTCAGAGTTCCCGCTACCCCAATTCTTTGCACCGACAGAATAGAGCAGGTAACACCTATTGCACCCAGGGCTCCTCCTATAAGCCATACTTTATGAACATGGGTAACTTGGCTAAAATTACCCTTGCCAAAAAACAGTACCGCCAGAGATAGACAGATCAAACCCACCGCAAAAGAAATCAGTGCTCCTTCAATTCCTCCGATTCGTTTTCCTAAAGTCCCATTAATAGGGGTCTGAATCCCTAACATCATCCCCCCAAAAAGCGCAACGAAAACAAATATTCCTTTCATAGACACTCCTCTTCCCTCTTGTGAGCTTAAGTCATCCATAACCTTAATGGTTCTATTATACAGCAAATCATAAAGAAACTAATACTCTCTTACATACCAAAAAGCTTGCCAGCGAATAAGGCAAGCTTTGTAGTAAAGCAAAAGAGGATCCTTTTATTTAACCCATTTTGGGATAGAAAGTTTCACATTCTGTTTCTTCTGCCGCCTGGGAAACTTCATTGCGAATCTCAACGTGGTCAGCATGGCAGTATTGATCGGTATTATAGGTACAGTTCACTGCATTACAGTGAACTTTAGGGTCCATTACCGGTTCTCCTGATACCGTTTGCTTTAAAGTCTCACTGTAATTCATATTTCCCAATGAAGAGATAAAATTACCGAGACTTTTCGAGCTAAAGGTTCCACAGAAAGTAGCATCCCCACCCGTGGTCTCTCCTCCTTGAACCTCGATCTCATCGGCCGAACACAGGCGACTACGATTATACACGCAATTTACCGCATCACATTTTAGTTGAATGCTCATAATCTTACTCCTTCCTAACACCAGTCTGTATTGAATTATCCTTAGTATTACCTGTCTTTTTCTCTTTATCCCTTTAACACAACAACAAAAAGGAAGAATCCCTTTAGCTTCTTCCTTTTTATCCATTACACATATTAAAATTAACCAAACCGCTCTTCAAATTCTTCAAGAGTCAAGAGGATTTGACGAGGTTTACTCCCTTCATACCCCCCCACCACCCCATTATCCTCAAGCAAATCGATCAAACGGGCAGCACGCGCATAGCCAAGCTTTAACTTTCTTTGCAAATAGGAGACGGAAGCCATGCCTGTATTGATGATAAGGTGACCTGCTTCAATAAAAAGCTCATCATCCGGTCCGGCGCCCTCACTTTTTCCCGATGGGTTTGCACTTAGAAATCCTTCCGGATCCAGATATTCAGGTGACCCTTGAGCCTTCCAGTGAGCTATCACTTTCTGAACTTCTTCGTCTGCAACCATACATCCTTGAACCCGCATGGGCTTATTCATGCCTTGTGGGGAATAGAGCATATCTCCTCTTCCCAAGAGCTTTTCGGCCCCGGTCGAGTCGAGAATGGTTCTGGAATCGATCTGTGAACTTACCGCAAAGGAAATCCGACTAGGAATATTAGCTTTAATCACCCCGGTGATGACATCTACTGAAGGTCTTTGGGTAGCAATGACCAAATGGATTCCGGCAGCTCTGGCCATCTGAGCAAGGCGACAAATGGATTCTTCCACCTCATCAGCTGCCACCATCATCAAATCTGCTAATTCATCAATAATAACCACAATCAAGGGCATAGCCGGAACAGTATGATTAGCCCTGATGTCGTTTTCTTGACCAGTCTCTGATGCTTTCAATTGATTATACCGTTCAATATCCCGTACTCCGGAAGCGGCAAACAATTCATACCGGGTTTCCATTTCTTTGACTACCCATTTTAATGCGGCTGAAGCTTTTTTGGGGTCTGTTACCACAGGGGCCAAAAGATGAGGAATCCCATTATAAATACTCAATTCCACCATTTTGGGATCCACCATAAGGAATTTAACCTCATCAGGACAAGTATTAAAGAGCAATGAATTGATGATGGCGGTAATACACACGCTCTTTCCTGAACCGGTGGCCCCGGCCACCAACAAATGAGGCATCTTGGCTAAATTAGCCACAATAGACTGATTGCCAATATCTTTACCTAAAGCAATTCGAAGCTTAGCAGACCCTTCCTTAAATTCCGGTGTCTCCAGAACTTCACGGAAAGGAACAGCCCTAGGGTGTTTATTGGGAACTTCAATGCCAATAGCGGATTTTCCTGGAATCGGCGCTTCAATTCGCACGTCCCGGGCAGCTAGCCCCAACGCGATATCATCTGCCAAATTGACAATGCGGCTGATCTTGACTCCGGGAGCAGGAGCCAACTCATAACGAGTAATCACGGGACCCCGAGCTACGCGGATGACCTTAGCCTGAACTCCGAAATCCTCCAGCACCTTCTCCAGATGTTTTTGAGTATCCTGATCATGAACCACTGTAACTTGAGGAAGAGGATCCAGCAACTCAAAGGAAGGTAAACTCCAAACCTTGGCCTTCTTCAATGCCTCCGTGGTTTTTATGCTATTTTCAGTAGGGTTATCTTCTTCGTTTTCCTTTTGAAGTTTAACCACTTTTCCTTCTGGATTAATTGCAGGTACTTCAGTAAGATTATTTTTTGTCGCTGCTAGAAATTCTTCCTGTTCTTCAATCGTCTCTTCAGATTGTGAGGTAAGCTCTTCTTGAATCATATATTCTTCTCTTGAAGGAAGAAATGCTTCAGGAAGAGGTGCTTCTTCATAGGCGGGAATTTTCTCTAACGGTTCAATATCTATTTTCTTAGTACTTTCATTCTTAATTTGGCTTGGAGCCATACTGCGCACAAATCCCGAGCTTAAAAAGGGATCTTCAGTAGTTCCTAGGAAAGACTCCATCTTTTCCTGGAGGACTTTCGGGTTTTCCTTTTTGTGAAGTCCTTCGATTCTTGGTTTTTCCAGAGATGATTCAAGGCTATGGAAAGGAGTATGTAGGGATTTTCCAAGTAAGGCTGCGCGTTCCTCAGGGGAAACCCCTTGGGGTATTCTACCCTCGTTCTTTATCAACTGGGCTACTTGTCCCGGGTAATGATCTGAATCAAAACCAGTTATGTCCGGTTTTTCCCACTGGCGTTTACTAGGAAAAGAAGGCTCATTATTCCTTATCTCTTCTTGTATTTCGGAACTTACTTCATCAAAATAACTTGAGAATCCCTGTATTGTTGTTAGGCGTGTTCCAATGGGTTTAAACGAGATATCTCTACCTTCTTTGAAGTATGTATCAAAATCCTTACCCAAGTCATCAAGCTCTACCAAAGGTTCCATAGGCTTCAGATCTAAATCTGAGGAGAAGTATTCTTTAAACCCTTTTAAGGGGACGAGCTTCCCTTTTGGCAACTCAATACCTTGATCAAAGAAACTCTCTTCCACAACTTCTTCTTGAAGGTTCTTTCCTTTTGTTCTTTCTCTTTCTCGAGTTCTTCCTCGAGAATAAGATTGTTTTCCCTTTGGCCTGGAACTCTGCTTCCGCTCAAAAAGTGCAGACGCCCATACACTAATGGCCAAAACAAAAAATATGAATGGCGCAAGCCAAACCTTTTCCCCAAGAGGATATTTCATCAGGTTATAAATAGCCTTACCGACTGAGGTAAATCCCAATTCCCCCAATAAGGTTAAGAATCCTAATAATGCCAATATTACAGCAACCCCTTGCCGAATAGGCAGGGTTTTTCTTTTTCTTTTCGACACAGTCCCACCTCCACCAACTTCAATTATCCTTTATGTCTAAAATATAGTCAAAGAGTTTTTTCATTGACCAGCTTATTTACGTTAAGGCTCCACAACTTGGCTTAGAATAGAAACTTCCCGTGTATTAAAAAGCACAGGACTCTTCCACGCCGGAAAGCCTGTGCTCCTATATCCAGATTTAATACTCCAGAACTATCCCTTGAGATTTCTTACTTCCAAAAGTATAAAATCTCTCCTCAGTAATCTTACCATCTGAGCAAATTCGGACTTCTCCAGTATAGAGGAAATCTTCTTTATCCCAATACCTAAGATCGACAAACTGTACCTTGGTCTCCGTTTCCGGGCTATCTGTACGGACCACGTGAAAATATGGGGTGAATCGATTAAAAATATCCGCTAATTCGCTCTCTAAAGCATTATTTATTAATGGATCTTCCGAATCCCATTGAGGTAGAACTTTGAGGACTTTGGCGTTCTTTTTTTTCATAATTCCAAAGCTTACAGTATCCTTCTCGTAGAGTAAGAAAGCCCAGCTAAAGGGACGATACATGGCAGGTAGGATTTTTACTTGGCCACGTACTGCATCAAAGGTTTCCTCAAGTCGTTTCCGAGTTTTATAACGGTCTATTTCCCGTACAAAAAGATAAACAAACGCAACCGTAAAGACTGCTAAGGTTGAACGCAGTCCAAATTCCGGTCGATTGAGTGAAAAAACAAAGGAAGAAAGGAACAATACGAAAATTACCGGATCTGTCACCATGGCCATGTTCACTGTAAATTTCTTCTTATAAAATGGCCACAAAAGTTGGGCACCATAGGAATTCAATAAATCGGCAATTCCATGAGATAAAGTCCCTATTAAAGTCCAAAAGACAACCGTTAACCAGGAACTGGTGGGGAATACACCATAGACAAGAGTGCCTAAACCTAAAGCCATTCCACCTAGAGCCAGGAATGAGTGGCTAGCCCCCCGGTGTTTCAACAAATAATTGAGCCTGCCTTTGAGATGGGTGACAATATCCAAATCGGGAATCATTGCTCCCAATGTGCAACCTACAAAAATCGGGTCATTTAGTTGTATAGGGTGCCCCGAAAGATTGGCTAGTGCGGCACCGATTAAGCCGTGAGTTATTGGATCGATGTTTAACACCTCCGAAGGACTTCGTAAGCCCGCTTGCCGTTTTTTTCGAACGGATTCATTATATCATATATAAAATGCATTTTGTGTTTCCTCATTATAGGAAATTTTTATTTTCGTAACTTTTTTTCCAATTCTTTGACTAAATATAAAAAGTAGGGGATTCTCCCAGTGCAATTCCGAAAAAAATTACTACTTTTCGGAAAGACACTGGGGAATTTCCCTACATTTGTTTTAGGCAATACTCAACTTTGTTAAGGATCCGCATTATTTGCCCGAGTGAGAAGCAACTTTAATGGAGCTATTAATGCTCTTAATTCCTTCCACATGCTGTCCCATGGATTCCGCCCATCTTCGATCCTCATCCGAGTAGACTTCACCAGTCATATAAGCGATTCCATCTTGAACAAAGGCCCGAACAAACTGAGATGTCATCCCATGCTGACCTAGCTTACGCACGAGCTGTTCAGTCATATAAAGATCCTCACCTTGAGAACGATGGCGAGAGAAAAGCTCACTTACCACAGCTTTAACTCCTGGCACTTGATAGGCTGTATCGACTGCCCATTCAATCTCCTCTTGGGTATCAACCATTCCGGTGAGAGTAATTAAGCCATTGCGAGCCGATGTTTTGATCTCATGAGCGTTCACCCATGGAGAAGCTACTAAAGCATTTTCAACACGGTTGACAAGTGTGGCATCGTCCACGGCTTTTTCTAAGAAATCGATTTCACTGCGAACTTCTTTCACCCCTCTGACCTGAGAAGCGATTCGTTTCGCAAGACGCTCACTGCTTTGGGTCTCCAGATGCCCAAGCAAAGTCACAATCCCTTTACTTGCCCGGCATCCCAAATGCATGATCTCTTCGAAATTAGATTGGGCAAAGCGCTCAACCACTTGCTTTTCAATATCCTTATCGGTGATTTTTCCGTCGTTGGCAACCGTCAGAGAATTATCCAGCTCTTTTACACCGTCGATGCGACCAATTCTTTGCCCGATAAAATCTTTTTCGGCAAGGCTATCCACTGTCCCCCATAGGGAAACTTTATCCCCTTTTACTTCAATATGGATTCCTTGGCCCGATTCCCCGAAGTGAGTTTGGATAAGAATTTTTATGTCTTCATGAACATCTTTTTCCGGTCGTGATTTTTGCATTCTTATGTCCCTCCAGCTCAAAAAACTAAGCTTAGTTTCTCACTGAAGGTATTTTTTTATCCTCAGTAAAATAAATCGACCTTCCTAAAAGTCAAGATTAAGGAAACGCTGAAGTTCAATACTACATTGTTCCGGAACATCAATTTCTCCAAGTTTAACCGGTCCGAATAAACCATGGAAATCACTGCCTCCAGTGGTCAGTATTGCTTTTTCCTGGGCTATATTCTTATAGTTTTGAATCAATGCTTCCCTCTGCTCCCAATAGCCATAATAGACTTCCAAACCCATAGGGCGGTAGGATAAGAGCTCAGTCACCATACGATCATCTCGCAACAACCCGGGATGAGCCAGTACGGGGACACCACCGCATTCATAGATCAAATCAACGGCTTCTTCAAAAGGATGTTCTAAAAAAGGTAAATAGGCAATTCCATACGGCTGGAAGAGTTTTGCTATAGTGGGCCATTGGATAGTACCGTTTTCGTGTTCATGAAGAGCCCGCATAATATGACCTTTGCTTACTGCACCTTCAGGATTAGCGATTTTCTCCACCTCCGCCCATTTCAAGGTGAATCCATCGTTCTGCAACCTCTTGACCATCTCATAGGCCAAATAGGTTCGCTGCTGTCGAAGTTCCTTTAGTCGTGATTGGAGATCGGAATGGATGACAGCCTCAAAGGGAAAATACCCCAGTAAATGAACTTCCTTACCTTTAAAGGCTGTGATCAACTCGACCCCTGGAATAATATTCACATTATGCTTTTGCCCTAACTCCATGGCTTCCTGAACGCCGTTGGTGGTCTCATGATCAGTCAAAGCCAATATACGAACACCCTGCTTGACAGCTTCCTGGATGATTGCAGCAACTGAAAGAGAACCGTCCGACTCTAAAGTATGAATGTGTAAATCGATCGTCATTTTTAGATTCACCCCCTATGCTGCTCAATAGATATCAAAATAATTATCCTGAACAATCCTGACATTCAATTCTTATGATTTATTATAACGCATTAATAACTTGGTGATGACATCACCTATGAAAATATTTCCTCTAAGTCAGGATATCTGAGTTTTTTATGCGTGGCGCGCAGCAAAAAGAGGAGATGAGTCTCTCTAGATAGAAGCCCCATCTCCTCTTTCATTTCTGTCCAGCCCTTATATCATTGTGTGTCGGTTCATGGGTGAATATTACGCACTATTTTACCAGAAATTTCATCTCTTCAGCACGCGACCGACACGGAATCCGGTATGCTTGCCATGATTGATAACGATCTGGCCGTTGATCAAAACGTAGTCAATTCCTTCCGGATACTGGGCAGGATTCGTGAAATCGCCCTTATCGATAATCGTGTCTCGATTAAAGATGCAGATATCTGCAAAATAACCTTCCTTCAGCAAGCCTCTCTCCTTCAGTCCAAAGACCTCCGCAGGCTTACCGGTCATCTTACGGACAGCTTCTTCCAGTGAGAGTGCCTTTTGTTCGCGGACATATTTACCCAACACACGGGGGAACGACCCGTAGACGCGGGGATGGGGTTTGCCGCCCAGCAAGCCATCAGTGCAGACATTCTGCTCAGGCATAGTCATGAAACGGATAACATGCTCTTCTTTCCCATAATAATCATACATGCCAACAGCATTTTCTTCCTCGTAAAGAAGATCAAATACAGCATGGTAGGGATCCTTGCCGCGAAGCTCTCCAATCTGGATAAGATTCAGACCAATGACATCTTCGTTCTTCTTATTTTTAACACTGGTTACATAGATCCCGTCAAGGCCTGCAAAATCAACAAAGTTATCCCATCCGGGAATGCCATGTTCAATATCATAGATCATCTTAATGCGCAATTCCGGATCTTCCAACCGCTTTAGAAGCTTGTCTGTACCGCCGTCATGAGCCCAAGGAGGAAGGATGACCCCTAGCATGGTGCTGCCAGCAACATAAGGGTACTGGTCAAATGATACATAGATGCCTTCAGCCTTTGCTTCCTTGAGGAGTTCAACCTGGCGATCGATCTTGCTCCAGTTAGGCTTTCCGCAAACTTTAAAATGAGACCAGTGAACCTTAATGCCGCTTTGTCTACCGATTTCGATAACTTCCTTCATTGAGTTTATGATATCATCCGCTTCACTGCGCTGATGAACGACAAATACTCCATCATATTCAGCAGCCTCTTTGCATATCTCAACGACCTCGTTCATCCCGGAATAAGCACAGGGCATATAAATCAAGCCGGTGGAAACTCCTAAAGCACCGGATTCCATTTCGCGGCGGGTAATCTCTTTCATCTTTTGAATTTCTTCTTCGGTTGGTTCTCTATTATCCAACCCCATAGCCTCCATACGGATATTTCCGTGGGGTACCAGATAGCACGCATTAAGGCCAGGTTTTGCCTCTTCAATGGCCCGCAGATAATCTTCGGTTGTAGCCAAGTCTTCCCAATGGATATCATCACTGTCTCCGTCCAATCCGGCAAGATTCTTACGCCAGGGCTGAATATATTGTTGAGGCAGCGGAACCAAGGAAATACCGTCCTGTCCCAAGACCTCCGTTGTGATACCCTGCATAACCTTCGGCAAAACTTCCGGATCGGTCAGAATCTGTATATCTGAATGACTATGAGTATCAATGAAGCCTGGAGCGATCACATGTCCTTCTGCGTCGATGACCCTATCGGCCTCAACATCGCCAAGCTTTCCGACACTCACAATCTTGTCATTTTCGATAAGGAGATCACCATAATAGCCGGGGGCAGCACTGCCATCAACAATAAAACCATTTTTCAGCAATGTTTTCATAGTCAAACCCTCCATTTCACTGTGTATTAGGATATAGGGGCCGGACTTAAGATCAGAAGACCTCAGTCGCAGCCCCAACCGGGTTCTTTGCTAATCAAGGCGATGCCATCAATTATTGAATATCTTCATTAAATTCGATAATTTGCCCGATTTTTTGATCATGTTTTTTCATCGTAAAATTCTTCATAAGGACTACATAGATAACCGGAGCCACAAGCAAACCGATGAAGAACGCATAGGTGCTGCTGATGAAGCTCAGTCCGAAACCGGCTACCAGAGCAACGACTGCACTCATGTTGAATCCGTTATTATACTGATACTGTCCGCCAGCAGTGTATAAATCCTGAACATTGAGCTTGCATTTTCTGATGATGAAATAGTCAGCCAGCAAAATTCCCATCACAGGCCCAAGCATTGTCGAGATATAGACCTGCATATCCACAAGGAAAGTACCGGAGTTTTGAATTTTCCACGGTTGCATACCTACTGCAATCACGCCGCAAATAATTGACGCCATTTTAAAGTTAAGCTTGGGAAAAATACTGATGAGAACATAGGAAGGGGGCATAAGATTACCGACAGTGTTTGTAGACCATTGAGCAAATACCACAGCGATTAACGCCAAAATCAAGCCGAAATTGCTGTTAAAGAGCTTCACACAGATTGCGTTCAAATCCCATTCACCCGTCGTGATTCCTGCTGCCATACCAATCAGCATGCAAATTACGCCGATCACCATCAGACCGAAAAACTGACCGATTAAAGCACGCTTATTACGAGCCAGTAAACCCTTTTTCTCATAGTCGGGTACATGCTCGATTTGGCGAGCCAAGTCGGAACCATTCAGGGCCATGGTAATCCAGCCCCCTGCAATACCGGAAATAGCATAAATAACCGACATGTTACCTCTACCCGTTGTCGCCATAATATCGGTAACAGTGACACCGTAGGCATTTCCGATGGCGATGGCAATGGCAACAAAGAGAATGGCCAGTGCCGGAATGGCGATCCAGTCAAATTTCGCCATCGCCTTTAGTCCGTACATAGCATTAACCACCTGGAACACGGCAAAGGCAATAATCATTAAGGTTAAATTGCTGAAGCCGAAAAGGATTTCCATAATATAGTTTAACGCAGCCGCACCAACCCAAGTTTGAAAACCGAACCAATACAGAGCCGGAATTGCACGCAGCAGACCGGCAATAGATGAACCCTTGTAACCAAAGGGCGCACGGGCGTACACCGCAAAAGGAACGCCATAAAGGGTCCCGATATCCCCAATCAGTGCCGTTAGGGCAGTTACTATACCATAACCGATAAGAATGACAAAAACCATTGTCCAAGCACTGAGACCGTCGCCATTGTTATAATACTGTGCACCAAGGGAGAAAGCTACGACATTAATCGTCATACCTGCCCAAAGAATAAAGTAGTCCGCTAATGACATTGTTCTTTCAGACTTACCTGCTGGCATTAATTCAGGGCTTCTTAAAGAAGCCGAGCGGTTTGGAGAATTCATACACTATTCCCTCCATAAAATTGTATTAATGACGATTTGCTATGATTTAGTCCAGACCGAATTTTTCCAGGTATTGAGCATTAATTTTTCGTTTAATAAACTGACCGGCACCCTTTTCTCCTTTAAACTCACCGCTTTCTACGATGACCTTGCCCCGGGCGATCGTCATAATAGGGTAACCCTTTACCTTGAAACCTTCATGCAAGCAATAACTGATATTGTTGTGAAGAATATCCTTAGATAGAGTCACCTCCTTATCCATATCCACAATAACGAGATCCGCATCGGATCCAGGGGCGATGATACCCTTTTGTGGGTAGCAGCCATAGATCTTGGCAACATTGGTGCTGGTCAGGGCGCAAACCTGGTTGATCGTCAGGCGTCCTTTCCCTGCTCCCTCAGAAAGAAGAATCGGCAAGCGAACCTCTAACCCGGACATGCCATTGACCACCTTGGTGAAGTCCTGAATATAGTTACCGTTTTCGTCTTTTTCAAGAAAGGCTGCTTTTTCATTCGTGTCAAAAGTGCAGTCGTCAGAGCCGGTGACGGATATTGTACCATCCTGTAGTCCTTGCCATAAGTCTTCTGCGTCTTTGGGTGTGCGCAGCGGGGGAGAGCATAGGTATAAATACCCCTCTTCCTTTTCATAATTATCATCGAACAAGGTAAGATAGTGAGGACCGGTTTCCACATAGATGGGAAATCCTGATTCATGGGCACGGCGGGCAACATCCAACGCTTCTTTATGGGTTGTATGGACCACCATAACGGGGCAATCGACATACTCCGCAAGTCTGCATGCCCGTTCAAAGGCTGCTGCTTCGCACTTCTGAGGTTTAGTCTTCGAGAAGTTAACCCAACTCAGATCGCCGATTTTTCTTACTTTTTCGATGGCATCTTCCGCCATGGTATTGTCCTCACAGTGGAGCATGGGCAGACCGCCCACTTCCTTTGCTTTTTCAAAGACTTTAATCATGGTCTCCTCATCAATCATGACTCCTTCCTTTTTGTATGTCATAAACATTTTAAAGGTCGGTACGCCATACTCTGTCAGTTGGGGAATTTCTTCCACCAGTTCGGGAGGAGACTTGACAAACTTTCCGTGGACACTAAAGTCTATAGCGGATTCCTCCATCTCCTCCCTGCGTTCTTTTACTGCTTCAAAAACGGATTTTTCTGGAAAAACATTGGCAAAATCCATAAACATAGTTACCCCGCCGAAAGCTCCGCTGATACTCTGTTGATAGAAGGTATTGGCACCTAAACATCCTTGGAAAGGGGCCATACAGTGCATGTGTGCTTCGATAACGCCGGGCATAACATACTTGCCTGTCGCATCAATGGTTCGAATTCCTTCAGCGGCTTCATAAAATCCAAGACCGACAATTTTGTCATCTTTTATGGCCACATCACAAATTGTGCTGGATGACGGGGAAACAACGGTTCCGTTCTTAATAATAAGATCGTACATAATTTTCTCCCTTCTCTTTTCGATGACTTTGGTTTATAGGCACTTTTTCAAACCGTATAAAAGATTACGGCAAAATGCATTTATCTCATTTCAAGCAAGCCCTTACTGATAGACATATAAGCACTGACAGCACCATACAACTGTTCAAGCTCGATATACTCGTCTGTAATATGGGCCAGATGTTCCCATGAGGGACCTAAACCGATGGTACGAATCTTTGCTTCACCTGCATAATGACTTCCATTAGTGCAAAATTGCCAAGTAGAAATTTGCGAACTGAAATTGTTTTTTTGCAATTCCTGATAAGCAGCCTGCACAAAATCATCATGCTCGTTATACAACCAGGCGGGGAAGAATCGTTCTCCTTCGATTACTGCTCCTGTATAACATTTTTCGGAACCCCACGCATAGGAAACTTTTGCTTCCAACTCAGGGTCATTTTCCTGTAGCTTCCTAATAAGGTCTTGGATAGGGGCCAGCACGCTTTCTTTCGTTTCATCGACAAGAGTGCGGCGATCATAGGTAGCCCGGCAGTATTGAGGTACTACCGACGCTCCAGGATAGGGGGATGACTTTATATCCGTTAACTCTAAAATTCCTTTGCCAAGCACTGGATGATTCTTGACCGGCAATCCTTTGATTCCCTCTATGATTTGCATCATCTTATAAACAGCGTTGACACCTTTTTCAGGATTGGAAGAGTGGGCGGGGCGGCCAAAGGTTTCCACAACAATTTCTGCACGACCTCTCTGCCCAATCCGCAGATCCAGATGGGAGGGCTCACAAATAACCACAATGTCAGGTTGAACTAATTCACTGATAGAGCGGGCGCCAACACCTTCAAAGCACTCTTCGTGACAGCTTCCCGCCACATATATTTCACCGGCAAAATCGCGGTTAGTGTCTTCTGCGAAAAAGGCTGCTGCACAGCATGCGGCAGATAAACCACCTTTCATATCTGTAGCCCCCCGGCCATAAATACGGCCGTTCTCAATTTCTGCACCAAAAGGATCATGAGTCCAAACGTTTGGATCAGCGACGGGTACCTCATCCATGTGCCCCTCATACAGGATTTTTTTGCCGGGTCTGTTCCCCTTAATGCAGCCAATGACGTTTCCATATTTATCCGTTTCTATAGTGTCGAATTGATGCAGACGGAAAAACTCTTCCATAATCCTGACAACATCTTGCTCTTCTCCTGACATGGACTTTGCCCGTATCAGATCACTACACAGCTCCGTGACTTTCCTTTGTCTTTCCGAATTTAACATAAGATCTTATTTCCTCCTTATCACCCTATAATTCTGCAATCGCTTCAATCTCGCAAAGAACGCCTTTCGGTAGAGTTTTCACTGCCACGCAGCTGCGGGCGGGTTTTGAAACAAAATAGCGAGCATATACCTCGTTAAAGACTGCAAAATCATTCATGTCCGTCAAAAAACAGGTGGTTTTTATGACCTTTTCCAAGCCTGAACCAGCAGCGTCTAAAATCGCTCCCACGTTTTTACAGCTTTGTTCCGCTTGTCCGGCAATGCCATCCACAATGTCACCGGAAACAGGATCTACAGGAATCTGCCCGGAAGTATAGACAAGATCACCACTAATAAATCCTTGGGAATAGGGCCCGATAGCACCTGGTGCTTTTGATGTTCTGATTTCCTTCATTATAAAGTCCCCTTTTATCGTTGATTACTTGCAGCTGGGATATTTTCCATCCCAGACAATTGCCTGATAATTTTCCTGATCAGTATCTCCTTCGGTACTGAAGAAGAGAACTCGTGAGTTTTCGTTTAATTGAAGCTGATCTTTTAACTCCTTATACATCGGGTTTGTCATGATCTCTGCTACACAACCAAACGGGGCCGCACCACTTTCACCCGAAATAACTCTCTCGTCTCCTTGAATTGGATTGCCAAGGATACGCATTCCCTTTGCTGCGACATAATCAGGGCAAGATATAAAGTGATCTGCGTAGTTTTTCAAAACTTCCCAGGCAATGCTGCACGGCTCTCCACAGGCGAGCCCAGCCATGATCGTATTCATCTCTCCCGCGACAAAATGCCGCTCCCCATCATCGGCCTGAGCAGTAAGGTACAGGCAGTCTGCCTTATCGGGCTCAATAACGGTGATGATCGGACGTTCTTCACCATACAGTGATGCGAAGAAACCCGTGACAGCTCCGGCCATAGAACCGACCCCGGCCTGCAGGAAGATGTGGGTTGGTTTTTCCTTTAATTGACCATAAACCTCATAGCCTAAGGTACCGTATCCCTGCATGATCCAGCGGGGAATATCTTCATAGCCCGGCCAGGCTGTATCCTGTACCATGATCCAGCCATGTTCTTCCGCTTTGCTGTTAGCCAAACGAACGGCTTCATCATAATTCAGCTCAGTGATGGATGCATCGGCACCTTCAGCCCGGATATTCTCCAGCCGTTCAGCCGCACTCCCCTTCGGCATATAGACTACAGAGTGCTGCTTAAGCTGGTTCGCTGTCCAGGCAACACCACGACCATGGTTACCATCAGTCGCCGTGACAAAGGTCAGTTCACCAAGCTTGCTGCGAACTTCTTCCGAAACCATCTTTTCGTAAGGAAGATCCCGAATATCGGTACCCAGCTTTGAAGCAATATAGTTGCCGATTGCATAGCTGCCCCCCAAAACTTTGAAGGCATTGAGTCCGAAACGATACGATTCATCCTTGACATAGACCGTACCAAGTCCCAGGGCTTGTGCCGTGTTTTTCAATTCTCTCAGCGGCGTTTTTTGATAAATGGGAAAGCTGACATGAAAGCTATGGACCTTTTCAGCTTCCTCCAAATTCAAAAATGTCAGATCGCTTACCTCCTGTTTATCACGCTGAAACGAAACAATTTTAATCTCTTCTTTCACCAGAGATCCTCCTTTCATATGACCACTTAGGGTCAGTCTAACTTTATACTTAATTTCAAATAAGTTCGGCAAAAACCACTTGAAACTAAATATTAACCACAACAATATAGTTGCAATTTTTGTGCCAATTCTATGTTGTCTTGAATAATTAATAAAAAAAATGCAACATATCAGAAATGTTGCATTTTACTTAATATTTCTTGAACGTATTCGTCGGACTCAATTAAAAATAGATGTTTCTTTTGTTCTCATTTTAATAATTTTCTCAAAATAAGAATAGAGAATTGTCAATTTGAGAATTGCTCCATTTTACGATATAAGGTTGCAAGGCTAATACCGAGACTTTTCGCCGCCTCTTTTTTTCCTTGAGTATTCATACCGTGAAGACGCAGGGCTTTTGCTATTTCTCGGCGCTCAACTTCCTGAAGGGGTATTACATTTTCCTCGAACCCATATCTTTTTTCTTTTTTATATGCACTATCCCGTTGAATTAAGACGGTGTGTTCATCAACCAAAAAATCCTTAGGTAATGTTTCTAATCCTAGGATATCCTGATCATTGCACATATTCACCATATATTCCACAGTGTTTTCCAACTCCCGAACATTACCATACCACGGATACTTCAGCAAAGCACGCATAGCTTCCGGCGAAATTTCACGATTTGGCTTGCCGAGCCGTACCGCATATCGTTGTGCAAATAAATTGGCAAGAACAGGAATATCCTCAAGACGGCTGCGGAGGGGCAGAATCTTAACAGGAATTACATTTAATCTGTAATACAGATCTTCACGGAACTTACCATTGGCAATCATAGTCCGGATATCTTTATTCGTGGCAGCAATTACACGTACATCTATGGAAATCAAGTGATTGGAGCCAATACGGGTGATTTTACGCTCCTGAAGAACTCTTAGAAGCTTGGCCTGCAAATACAGGGGCATATCACCGATCTCATCCAGAAAGATTATACCCTGATTGGCCAGTTCAAATTTCCCTACCCGTCCGTTGGGGTCGGCTCCTGTAAAAGCGCCTTTTACATAGCCGAATAATTCAGCTTCCAGCAGGCTTTCAGGAATAGCCGCGCAATTCACTGCTACAAACCGTTGTTCTTTGCGATCACCAGCGCGCCAAATAGCGGTGGCTACAACCTCCTTACCGGTGCCACTTTCTCCGGTAATAAGCACTGTCGAGGTGCTGTTCGCAATTTTTTCAATTTGAGCTCGAAGGGCTATCGTTTCTTGGCTGTCGCCTACCACGATACCTTCACTTACCGCGGCAGTCATGGCGTATAACTTTTTATTCAGATCGCGGGTTGGGGTAAACGAAAGAAGCTCGGCATAAGAGTCATCCGCTTTAAGCAGAGAATGAATTTGGCCAAGAATACGAAATGTCTTTGTTCCAACATTCAACATATATTCTGTCTTCCCATTAAGCTTATCCCCGGTTGGGGACAACATAATTTGCATGCCATCGAGAGTGTTCAACATCAGCTGCTGCTTAGCAGCCCGATTGGCCATGGTGACGGTGTGCTTGCGGCTGACAATGAGAACTCCCTCTTCCATATTATTAATGGCGAAGGCAAGGGCCGACAGCATTGACTCCTTTTCCTTGCGATCAATCTGTTCGATTGCTTTGGCCGCAATAAAATTAGCGATCTGCTCAATCAGCCCAAGATATGTTTCTTCATCCGCCAAGATCGCATTACGCTGCTGCGCATTGGAACCAACCAATCCGATCACACCTATAATTTCATCACTGGCCCTGATCGGCATAGCAATCTCAATTTCCTCGGCGCAGCTGTCCCGCTTAGGGCAATTGTTACAGATCGATTCTTGACCTGGAGAATAAATGACTTGAAGCTGACCCTCCTTTATAACATGACTATAAGCATATCCTTCTGCGGACATATCCTCGTTTATATGATCAGCAAACATACCGGTACCGGCTACACGAAACAATTCAGTATCCACTACCTCTACGTCCACATTTGATATCTTTGCCATAATCTCTGTATATTTCTTGACAGTCTCTTGGATTTCGAGTAAAACGCCTGCCATTTCATTCCCTCCGACGCCAGTATAATTTCATGGTTTGAACTTTATTTAAGTGCTTGTTCAGCTGAGTGTCGGGAATCCATGCGAAGCTTCTCCCACAACAAAATCGCTCCACATTTGCAGTATACTGCAGATGTAGAGCTAACACAACCTGTCTATCCCTTAATTAGCCTTCTCTCACCACATCCCCTGGGGCTTTCACATCCTATAAAGAAACCATTTGCACGTTTGCAGCTCAAACTTTAATTCATAGCGGGTCATTTTGCCTGCTATCTCACTCCGACAGCTGTAGATTTTCATCCTGTTCGCGGCGAGCTTTTCTTCCTTCGTCGAAAGGATTTGTTGCACGTCGATGACCTGGTCTTTATACCTGAATCTTGCTGGAATAGGGTTGCCATTCTTAAATTTAGCTATCATCTCAACTGGATCCATGATAACTTCCATACAATCACCCCGGATATACGTTCGTATTCAGAACTTATGTTCTATTGTAGGCTATCCAAGGGGAAATTAGAAGTGGAAATAAAAGGCAGAACCCCGGTGTTGCCACACACCGGGGTTCTGCTTCAATCCCAAAGAAGATCTGACTAATTCGTCCCCCACTACACCTATATGTCCATGTTTCCATAAACGTGACAAGCACCGGGATTATTCCTCAATGAGAACCTATCACTAAGATCTATTAAATAAGTCAATAATAATTGTATCATATCCAACAAAATGGAGTGCCTGCCTTGCCTAAAAAGAAGTGGTCGAATGAAGAAATCGAGAACCATAGAAGACAACACAATATGTATTTTTATTACTATAACGAAGATGACGGAAACTTATTCGTTCCGAAACCTAATATGTTTAGCATGAGATGGACTATACAATGGATGACATTTAATTGGGCACATCCAATCGCTCAAATTTTCCTTTTTATATTTTTAACACTCGTCATCCTTCCTGTAATTTTTAACATTATTCATTAATCATAATACTCCGGGGCTTATAATTACACGCATAAATGAAAAGAGCCACTTGGCTCTTAAGGTTTCTTCATTTTCATATTCCAGGTGCAGGCATATCAAAACCTTTTATGTGGTGTCTGTGCCCGTTATCCACTGTCGTATAGAAATCCCAATAATGAACATGCCCGCCGCATTCCATGGGAATGGCTGTGCTTGACACAGCTTTGTAATAATGAGTATGTCCGTACTCATATAGCACATAACTTTCAGAATGATGAACGTGACTTTCACCTGTCGGAATGGCCGGCCCGGTTATATCTAAACATTGATGAGAATGGCCGTGATCACAAGATGTATGTGTGGAGCTACCGTGATTATGAGTAGCCGGGCTAGTTTGTTGAGTCATTTTCACACCTCCCCTTTTTATAAAGTATTTTTATAGGGAAGGTTTTGACACCATTAGGATGAGTCACCTCAAAATAGTAAGCCTGGCCCATACTTCTTCTGCTCATGCGCCAGCAAATCTGCCTCATCCCTGCACCTTTTCCAGTTCCACCAGCTACAGTTAATGCAGTTTACCTTAGCTTTCACATCTATCAGATCATATAACCTGTACAACTGCATCACTGCTCGAATTACAATTGCCATATTGTGGCAAGTCTTATAGACAAAGCATATTATAAACTATCTTAAGGTAAAGGAGGGTATTCAGATGGCATATGGAGTTGGCTGTGAACTTCGTGAAGAACGTCGTGAGAGACGTGAAGGTATTGCAATTGTAACTGTAATCATTCTTCTGCTCATTGCTTTGGGCATCGTATTCTAAGCTTAACTAAGTTAAAAAGTTGGAAGGAGGTCATGTCATGTACGGAATGGGTTCTTTCGGAATGGGCGGCTGCGGCGGCGGCGGATTTGGTGGTTTTGTCGGCGTTGGGATCATTGCTATTGCGATTCTTATCCTGATTGCTCTTGGGGTAATCTTTTAAAACAATAAAAGAAAGGCCAGGCAAATTGCCCTGGCCTTTTTGTTGTCATAAGCGGCTAGGTGAAGCATAGATAGCCGTTTTAAGTGGAAAAGAGGGATCAGTAATACGTTTAGGATTAAGGAAGACAAACCGGACCTGATATAATCTATGCATTTCACGGGGACAAGGTGACATTTTTCCATGAAGAAAGGCACCTTTTGCAGGAACACCTTTGCTCATTAACAATATAAACACAGACGAAGGCAAAAAAGTGTGAATCCTATATCACAGTACAGGATGGACAATATTTGAAACTCAGTGGTGCATAATGGAGGCTAAACTAAAGAGTTAGAAAAAGCAGAAGCCCGGCCAACAATAGACCGGGTTTCTGCTCATCCGAAGAAAGGTCTGAGCAATGGCCGTCACAGCAACACCCACTCCACTATATGTTCATGTCTAAGGATGTGTGACAAACAGCCCATAGCCATATAAAAAAGCAGAAAACCTAGCTCACCATACCAGGCCTCTGCTTCTGCGGGAATTGACCGATAAAAAAGATACAAAAATCATCGATACCACAACCAACGACCTCTATATCCGCAACCCACTATAATTATATGCCATGTCCGAGAAAGTGTTACAAGCACCAGGCGTAGTCGAAATGCTCTCCGAGCGTCGATGTATCCCGCTTCGAGCTGGTCATGTATGCCCAGCCTCTATTGGCTCATATAATCTACATCTGCACAACTGCATCATCACCTAACTTTTTACTGCGGATTGTCCAAATCAGAAATGGGTTACTGATATTTCCTACATTCATACAAAACAACAGGGAGTTCTTTATCTTTCTGTCATAAAAGATCTTTACGATGGATTTGTCGTTCATTATGAAACCGGATCTGAACAGACTATAGGTCTAGTAACAAATACAATCAAGAATGCGTTAAAAAAAGAATCGGCCGCTGGTGGACTTGCACTCCACAGCGACCAAGGGGTTTCAATACACTTCCACTGCGTACTTCAACCTAACTAAAGAGTATGAGATTACCCCTTCAATGTCAAGAAGAGGAAATTGTCTCGATAATGCTTGTGTAGAAACTTTCTTCGGCACTTTAAAAGCAGAATGCATTTATAGAAATAAACCTAATACACATTACGAAGCTCGTGCCATGATCGATGAATATATCCAATTCTATAATTATGATCGGATTCAACTCAAAACAAGACTGACACCGCATGAAAAACGATGTCAGTCCGCATAATTTATTGATATTCTACGCTAGGGCTTATTTTTACGTGTCTAAAGAACTGGGTTCAGTTCAACATCCCCTGGGGTTTTCTCTTAGATCCCCACCGTAAAAGTGAGGTCATCATTCATTCTTAACCTTATCCTTAATGAACTTATAATACGCATTAAGCGCAGCATCGAGCATTTGACTTGCCGCCACTACGCTAGGATCTGTCAGTTCTTTTTCCTCTGCCAGCCTATGCATATCCTCCCGCAATCGTTCGATCTGCTTTAATATCTCATCAAAATTAGTCATTACACTATTCCCCTTTCGGGGATTAGTATGGATGTTTTGAGAATATATTATGATCTAATAACCTCGGGGACCATCCCCGGGCGTTTTTAATTCAACAAAAAATCCCAAACATCATTCAATGAAATTAGGGAAATACTCTTAGTGTTGCTAACTTTATTTAAAGGAGAGGTTTCTTTTGAGCGAAGATAAAGCAAGAAGAAAGAATTAGCAAATAAATTTCCCGAAATGGATCAGCGATTTCAAGAAATAAAATCGGAGATAAATGAGCCACAAGTTGAACGATTAGGGGAAACTCTAGAGGAACAAAGAAAGCGGACCAAAAACCCTACCTAATTTGCCCCATTAAAAAGGAGAACTGTAAAGCTCTCCTTTTTTACATCTTATTATAGAAACCATTTGCTTATTATAACAGACTCGACATCATTGGGTATTCCTCGTCCCGGACGGTCCCACCAGTCATATAGCTTAGGCCACTGTGTAAAAATGAAGATCTAATTATCGATCCTGAGCCAAAGCGTTCCCTAATCTTATCTATAGCCTGATCCGCTGCCCTCTGTTTAGTGACGTCTCGGTCAAAGATGCTGAGCTGGATAAAATCGTTTGTACAGAGTTCCGAAACTCTGACTCCAAGGTGCCTAAGTGGTTGCCCTGCCCAAAGTTCGTCGAATAGCTCACACGCAACCTTATGAATGTCGTTGGTACAGTCCGTTGGAGTGTAAAATTTCCTCTGATGAGAGGCCCCAACAAATTCATTCGTTCGAATTGAAACCGAAACAAGCCTTGCGCAATACTCAGCTTGCCTTAATCTTGCCGACACTGTTTCTACAAGTACGCTTGTGAGCCTGTTTAGACGACTCTTCGACCCTAGTAAGGCGTTCGCCCATGGCATCCATGCGCTGACCTTGTGATCGCTGCTCTATCCGGATGTCATCCACTCCGCGCTTAAGGTATTCCATGTCGGTGCGGAGGGCTGTGTCTAGCTCTGCATCTTTTCTCACTTCGTTCTTAGCCTCCTTTGCCTTTGCCGACCAGCCTAAGATGATTCCAGACAAGGTTGCTACAATTCCAATGAGGGCTGTAATAAGTGTAAAATCCAAATGCCTCACCTCTCTTATATGTTATGGACATGTCTCCATAAGGGTGACTGCCCCAGCGCCCTACTCCCCGTCACCTCCTGCGGGTTTCGGGGATAAAAAAAACAAATCTTCAAGAACGCACCCAATAAGAAAAAGCACCCTGCTTAGAGTGCTTTCATATGCCAGTTGTTTATCTTTTTATAATGGCTTAATAGTAAAAACAATACTACCGTTATCTACCTGATAGATATAATCTCCGTTCGCTCCTTCGGCCCCTTCTAGTCTATTCGTATATGGACTATCAAACAGGCGTAACCCATCTGTTATTTCTTCACTCTTGTCCGGATCAATTGTGCCCATTAGAACACCCATCAAAAAGTACATTTTTTTAAAGTCTTCTTCTTTGAGATAATCTGCATTCCCAACTATAGTGATTCTAGTAACTCCATCGTCATTGGTATTTTGAGATATAGATAAAAGACCCCCGGCCTCACGTTCAAATGGATAGTATGATCGGCGCTTCGTTTCTTTACCGCCCGTTTTATCAATCTTCTCTTCTCCGCCTGTTAATTTGTCGTAATTAGCCCCTACCAGTGTTTCGTCGATCATTGCGTGAAGTTCATCCGCGGTGATATTAAAATAATTCTCTCCTGTTTCCTTATCTACCTTACTAGTTATAGTTGTTTGTTTTTGACTTGATGACTTTACATCCGCTGAGCAACCGAGAAGCAGAGTCATGCATACAAGCAATACCAAGATTAAGATTTTTTTCATCCCGTCACCCTTTCTTTGTGCTCTTTTACTATATCATACCACTTGATGTAAATGCTGGAAATTGCAACCATCACCAGTATTTAATTATCTTTAATAATTGCGGACCTGTTATGCACTCGCCTGCGCATCCATCAAGCCTTTTAGCTCAGTATATTCTTCCGGCTTAATCCGATTGGCCAAGATATACATCCAATTTGTTCAGCATAGAGCTGTACTCATAGTTTCCGCTTTCAATGACTTGCTTACAAAGTTTATAAATCATAAATATACACTCCTTATAAATTTGATATTTCGGCCAGGCATCGAGGTATTCGGTGTTCAGCAGGGTTTGAGCTTGCATTTCATGAGAGGAGGGTGGGGATTCCTCTGGTTTTTTAACAATAAAATCTGCTCTTACAGACAACATGTTCTGGGAATATAATTCATATACGTCTCCCATAAAGGATATACTCCCAATGCCTTGCCTAAAGGCAACTGCATTGCGTTGATTATTTAAGCATATGGTTACTTCTCCCTCAAAATCGGGGTTGTGATTACCCTCGTATGACACCACCTTAAATTCAATGGAGTCTGTGCTTTGATGGGCCCTAAGATGATATTCCGTGTCTATATAAGTTTTTACTGATTCGTCATCAGAGACTTCGTACACAATTCCGTCCTCTATTATTATCATAATTACCAACTCCCATCTACACGTATCTTGAATACTCAACCCATATAGGGCTTGCCACGGCAAGGGCTATATCTGATTGTACTGTAACTCTAAGAGAGGACTTAAAAGCTATAGGTTGTACGAGACAATTCGCCCCTCCATTAGTTAGGTCGGTAAAAGGATATTGAGCTGGGTATAAACCTCGTTTTGTATAGTTGGAGAATCCTGTAAGAGTTATTGGCGGTGTCTGAACGCTGCTATCCTGGTAAGAGGTAACTCTGGAGAACAGACCTGCGGTGTAGTTATTACTACCCCCAGGATTATTCTTACAAGCCCAAGTCAACACGCCATCTATATACACCTTTAAAATTGTCTTCGGTCTTTGACCTTCATCGGGAGAAGGTGCAGGACCAAGGCTAGCCTCAGACAAAAACCCTTTCCCTGTTACATTCACAATATTTGTTTCTGAAGCTGGAGCTGTTGGGCTAGACGCGTATTGCGTCAAGACTAGTCTTGTAAGCCTATCAGCATCCGCTGTTGATTGTATAGTAGCAACACTGTTCTTGAGCGACGTTGTGTCCGACTTTAGTATAGTTGTATCCGCTTTAACTATGGTGGTGTCGGCTTTAAGACTATCTCCTATCTCTTAAACTTTTTTATATACAGCAGCATCCATTAGCTGATCACCTCCGTTATACTTCCATCCGCATTAAAGGTTGTTGTTTTGGTCACGGTGTACTTATCCCCGACAAACGTCTCAATGATCGTTGTCGAGCTGGGAAAGGTTATTGTCAGCGTGCCCGTGTCAAAAATTTGGGTTACTGAGCCGTCAGGATTAAAGGCTATTGTGCTTGCCTCCATACCCTGTAACGCCATAAATAATGCCCTGCCTACCGGTGTTCCTGCTTCTATTGGTTCATCAGCCCGTGTAATGATTGCATAAAAAGGCGTCCCGCCGCCTTCTGGTGTCACAAGGTATCTATTGGCTTGTGTCGGCACTCTATCTAAAATTTCTTTCATAATGATCCCTCCCCGCAGTAGAAAGTCCCGCATGGCCGCATCTGTGCTACCATATACTTCAAAAGCATCAGCATATCAGCTAGGTTCTTTTCAATATCATTAGCCATGCTGAACGTCAGGTTGTTCATGCTGGTCGGCAAGGCCGGTGTTGATGGCATGGCTATATAGGCGGCCTTTAACGTTGCGACAGTGGTCAGGTACTGAGCAAGAGCCGTTTGGGATGGCATGTTGGTCATCGTCCAATCCGTCTTGGGGGCAACAGTGACCCTGTACCCCTGCGCTCTCAGTAAGTCCGCAAGTGTCTTGCACCATTCACCTACCCGGTTAAGATCAGTGACGTTGTAGCAGCCTTTTAAGGCCGTCGCACTGCCAGGATGGGCTTTGGCGTAGACAACATCCGCCGCTGTCCTATCGTAAATTAGATCATTCACCTTCAATCACCGCCTTTGTTACATAGCCGCCGGACAGATTGATATCCAGGCTTTCGATAATGGCGTCCCTATAGGTGCCGGGTGAAGTCTCGACGCTGGAGGCTAAGCCTGCTCTTTCGGCATCAAGTACAAAACGCATGGTCTGTTTAATTAGGCGCTGGTAATATTGGTAGAGCCTTTCTGCTACGTTCGGGGCCACCGCAGGACTGATCAGGGTAGCCTCTTGGACGCTGATCAGATTCTCTTTCTCTCCGGCAGGCAGTTCTGTCATGCGCCGGGCGTAGGATACTCTGTTGTCGGTATACTTTTTCCCCATAACAACGATTTCGCCAGCGACAGCAACGGATATCCTGGCATAGTTGACATTGGATGCCAGGATAGATGCACCTGATATACTTAGATTTGCCACCGTCTCACCAAAGGTAATCTCATGGGTGCCTACTGGCAAGGTGGCACTGTAGAGCTGTTCCACCGTGCGACATCTTGCCCGAGCTCCGCAGGCACTTCTTCTGAAGGACCTGCTCCGGCGGTAGCGCCACTTCCGGCGGAGGAGTCCGAGGATTGTGTAAGAGTATTAAGCTCATCGAACCCCGCCAAGGCTCCTTTTGCTTTTTTGGCTGCAGCGGCAGATCTATCCCCTGTAGCCTCTGCCGCGTCGCCAATTCCGGCGATAGCAGCCGCTTGATCCTCGACTTGAGCTACAGGTCCCACCACGGCTTTGCCGAAAATGGCCTGTGTGAAATATTTTAGTTTACTGGTTATCTCTTCGAGTTTATTACTCAAAGCATTTAGTACGGGCAGAACCGCATTATAAATGGGCAGGAAAGCCCGCCCAAGATTAAGCTCTGGATATTTTTTAAGCTGGCGATAAACCGCGCCTGCCTTGTTTGCGTATTGTCTGCCAAGGTTTCGCCATAGCGCGCGTACGTTTGCTCCAGGATGGCCGCAAGTCGAATCTGCTGCTGAACTTGGAAATCGAGTTGAGCCCATGATCTGCCGTTAGCGAATTTTTTAAAAGCATCCGTACTTTCAATCATTGCAATATTGGTGTATACGCCCAAGTCTTCAATGGCCTCTGTGGATCCCAACATACCGGACCTAATTCTCTCCGCCGTATCTTGGTTGCTTCCGCCTGTCTTACTGGCTATGATAGCAGCAGCCTGCATTAGTTCCTGGGTGTTATCAGCGGTTTCCTGAGCACTGCCCGAGAAGCTGGCAAGTAGATTTGAAAAAGTTGATCCGTATTTATACGCGTCGGCCCTTGCCATCCCCCAAGCTTTGGATTGAGTCTGTGCCCAAGTGTTAAATGTAATTGAAGCAGAGCCCATGTTTCGGCTTATATTCCCCACGGCGCTCTCAACGCCCATTGCCATAGCCGTGGAATCTTTTATAAGTTTTCCAACCGCCAGGCTGCCAAGAACGGCGCCAACTGCTTTCATAGAACGGCTTATTTTATCCTGAAAACTGGTTAATTGCGTTTGTGTTTTATTATGCGCCTTGGTTATGCTGCTAAAATCCGCACCGCCACGGACTATAAAATTACTTCCGGCCATCTTACTCCTCACCTCCCCCAGGGCATAAGAAAAAAGCACCCGAGGAAGGTGCTTTTTATAGTTCAACTAAATTTAATTTAAATCATCTACTGCATCAGTAAAGGCGTCCATATACTGTTCAAACTTTCCTGTATCGAAAGAATTACTGGCATCATTTGCGACAGGCGGAGTACCCTTAATTTGATCATATAGCCTATCTATCTCTGGGGATAACCTTCCCCATATTGATTTTATTTGAGAGTATTGTTCCTCGGCCAATCCGCCGATAAAACTATCATAATCTGTCTTCTTCTTCATTGTAGCATCAAGTTGTTCTAAGGTGAATTCAATATCAAGCGTCTGTCCTGTGCTGCTTTTTCCTCTTGCTACGTAGTGTTGGATATCAACGAATCCTTCATTCCAAACTTTTCCTATTAACCAATTGCGCATCTCTTGTAGTTTACCTATGTCACTATCTCCATTGCTTCCATTGTTTCCATTCATGTTGGCTGAAAAACTAACTAGCCCACCTGTTAGAGCGTCAGCTAATACGTCATCCCCTACAATTTTCCATCCTTCTTCGCCTTTAGAAAGATTAATGCCTACTGTTTTCGTTATGGTTTTGGTTTCGCTACTTACGAGGTTTGTGAATATTTCAAAAGACTTTTCATCTAGTTGCTTTTCATCTAATCCACTAAATGCAAGAGGAAGGAGTTGTGAGATAAACCCAGCCATCACGTTGCTCATATCTAGATTAGTAATTTCAGTTTTGACAACAGCAGTTTTTTCTTCTTCTGATGACTCTAAAATCTTATATTCAATATTTTTAAAGATCATCTTGGACATATCTTCCGACTTCTTTTCGTCTTCAGTATCTAGGCTTTTTGTACTGCCCGCATTAACAAGCTCATTATAATCAATGTACTTGGATGCTGTTTCGGTGTCGGCGGCCTTAATGGCATTAAGTGCCTTTTTTACAGATTGTTCTGCTGTTTCACCTTTTTTAGCCGTTACACCTTCTCCACCACACCCCGCAAGAAATAGGACTAAAGGAACGAGTAAGAATAAGGAAAAGAATTTTTTCATTTATGCACCTCCATACTGCATATGGTAACACATCCTAATTATGGAGCACAATACTTATTTTTCTATCTCCCCTTTAGTCCCTCCGCCAAATATCAAATCACCTCCTCTTTTCTCCACTTCGACAAAAAGGAAGGATATTCCTTCTATTCCAAATATATTCCCCTATCCCCCCGCACCCCTCGCCATGAACATCTCATGGACATGCTGAATAGTATAAATTAAAGCACCTCTTATTCTTACAGGAATCTAAATAAAGAGGTGAAGTATATGCTTTCTGGCTTCTTAGGTTTTCTTGCAATGCTGCCACAAATATTTGTATCTTTGCTGGTAATACTAATCGGCCCCATTGAAAGTCTATAACTGTTTTGGCCTAGGTATTTATGCCTAGGCTTTTTTATAGATGTATGCCCCTATTCCCCCGCATCATCCGATCAGCCCATCCATGCTCCCTTTGCTCCTCGTATAAAAGCAACGCTTCATTCTTGCACTTCTTTCCGTCCCACCGGCGGCAGTTCGCACAATACTCTTTTGCGTTTGCTCCACAAGCTCATATAATCTACATCTGCACAACTGCATCACCGCCTTGTTTATTACCATATTGTGGCAATTTCTACTGACTAATCATAAACTGTAGTATCTTCGGATAAAGGAGGAAATTCAAATGGCATTTGGTCTTGACGGTGCTGCTTGTGGAACAGGAAAAGGACACTTAGGTGCAGGAATTGCAATCGTAGTCGTAATCATTCTTCTGCTTATTGCTATGGGTATAGTATTCTAAGCTTAACTAAATCAAATAGTTAGAAGGAGGAAATATCATGTACGGAATGGGTTACGGCGGAATGGGCGGAGCATGTTGCCCTCAACCTGTCGCTCCAGTTTGCGGCGGCGGATTTGGCAGTTTTATCGGCGTAGGAATTATCGCTATTGCAATCTTGATTCTTATTGCGTTAGGCGTAATCTTCTAAATCTATAAAAAAAGGCCAGGCGAATTGCCCTGGCCTTTTTGTTGTTATAGGCGGCTAGTATATATTTCACCTAGCCGCTTTAAATGAAAAAGAGGGAACTGTAATACGTTTAGGCTTCTGGTTGCAAGCGGACCTGATACAATCTATGCATTTCACGAGGACATAGTTACATTTCCCATGAAGAAAGGTAATGGAAAAGGGCCCCGCGTTTAGCAGAACGCTGAGCCCCAAAGAAGAGAAGGAGAAAATATAAGCGGACCCAGCATCGAGTTCCCATCTGTATGGGCACCTGCCGTGCAGTCCGCTTCTCAAATATTTCACACTATCATATTACCACGGATAAGGCGTCAAAGTGTGCCATTTTTGTGCCACTATGCAATCAGCCCATACCGGACGGCAAACTTTTTCCGGATGCTCCTCATTGTGACAAGCAAGACATAAAGTCACCAGATTACTATTTATCAAAGCCAGCAAGGGAAACTCCCTTAAGTGCTTAATGTGATGCACTGATTCGCCCTTGCCAACTCTGCCCTCTGCCTTGCATTTCTGGCACTCTATATTGTCTCGACGCAGGATATCTCTCCGCATTCGTCGCCATGGCCTGTTGTTATAAAACTTATCGCCATCACATACCGCTAACATTTTTATACCTCCTTGTATTTAAAAAGACACCCTTTCGGATGTCTGAATGTACTTGCTATGTATAATTAATTAAAGCCCTATTTGATCTACAGCATAAACCGCATCTTCGTTACTAAAGCCTTCGTATTCTAATTGCTCTATTAGTCCGCTTCTAGAGAAAGAAGTGTAATCTAAATAATCATTAGCCATGTTTACCGCTTGCTCTTTCCAATCGACACTTATTTTATTTACAGCATAAGTGGCATCCTCATTGCTAAAGCCCTCATATTCTAGTTGTTCTATTAACCCACTTTTAGAGAATGCAGTATAATCTAAATAATCATTAGCCATAGCCACTGCGTTTTTTTGTGATAGAGTTTCAGTAACCTGTTTTTCTGGTTTTTTAACGGGATTTTCTTCTTGGAAGCCTTTTTTCCTTTCTGCTTTCTCTATGATCGTAGCCGTGATTGAAGGCATCCCCACATTGTTTTTGTCACTGTATACCCCCCATATCTCTACGTTGTCGCCCTCTGATACCTCAGCAGAAGAAAAATTGGTTATTGAGTACATCCCATACCCATCGCCTTCGGTAGTGGTTAGCGTGAATACACCTAAAGCACCGTCTTTTTCGATAGAGGTTACTTCGCCCTTTGCGGTTAACTTTGTATCCTTAGCTATCCTATAGCTGTCTATCTCTGTAAAATTTGCTGGCACTGCTTCCTTTTTTAGCTGTTCATTTAGCTCATCTTGAGTCGGCTCTTTTTGTGCCTCTTTTTGTGTCTCCTTTTGCTGCACTGAGTTATCTTGTTTTACCTTTGCGGCGTCATCACTCCCACATCCAGTCAACAAAGCAATCATGCATAATGCGGCCAATAATATTCCTTTTCATTTTCCAAACACCTCCGACTAAGATTATACAGCACGACTGAGATCATCTTTGTCGAATCATGTCTTTCATGACAACGAAAAAAAGCCCGGAGGCTCCAATAAACACGTTTTAAATATTTTATAAAAAATAAGCCTTATCTTTCAATTTATTGTATTTCTTTTCCTTAAATTTAATAATTTTATTAATATATTTTTCTTCAAAAGTATACACATCTTTGTTTATCTATGATAAATCTAGTCCGACCTTTAGGTATATAGGTCAATAATACCAATATAATCAACATGCTTATCAAAAATATTGGTCCAGGAATATCTAAATTGAAAATCGCAACACTTGAATAATAAGTACCATTTTTTCTCCCAACTATCTCATTAATACACGTAGGGATTAATGTGAGCCCAGTAATAAAAATAAATAAAATCATAATAAAAACAAAAAAATATTCTATAAAAAACACTTCGTTTGTAAATCTTATCCATTGTCACAATTGCGGTATTTTTAATAGAGGGATGATAATCTAAAAAATCAACTAATAGAACTTTTTTTAGATTATCAAATTCACTCTTTTCCAATAAGTAATTTACATATGGTGGGTATATAATTATCGTGATAACTATAGTTTTTATAAAAAAAATCCTTAATATTTACATTTTTATTATTCCTAAAAGCACTATAAAATCTAACTAGAAAATCATCAAAATATTTTTCTTTGTTTTTTTCATACTTTACTTGCTCCTTATTGAAGAACGTAATTATAAAACTAATAACACCAGCTATTATCGCACTATATTTCAAGTATGGTTCGATAAAGTCGAAGTTCATTGTATCCCCACCTCTTTCAGCTTACGTAATTCGCCAAAAAGGAAGGATATCCCTGTATCTTTTTGGAATTAATTTAGATATTATTATATAGTCTCCAAAAATTTAATAGAGGTGAACTAAGAATGAAATGCTTCCTTGTCTTCATGACTTTTGCTACGCTCGTAGCATTGGCGATCATCCTTCAGTAATGAAGGGGGAAGACGTACCTAAGTACGTTTTCCTGGAGACAAGAAAGTAAATATAATTTTATGGGGCCTAGAAGGGCTCCATTTTTTATTTGCCTTAATCAATCAACACTCCCCGATTCCTCCTCATCATCCGTTCATGAACATCTGAAGGACATCTCACGGACATGCTGAATAGTATAAATTAAAGCACCTCTCATTCTTACGGTAATCTGAATAAAGAGGTGAAGTATATGCTCTTAGGCTTCTTAGGTTTTCTTTCACTGCTATCACAAATATTTGTATCTTTGCTGGTGATACTAATCGGCCCCATTGGTGGTCTATAACTGTTTCGGCCTAGGTATTTATGCCTAGGCTTTTTTATAGATGTATACCCCTATTCCCCCCCTCATCATCCTATCGACCGCCCCGTACCTCCTCTGTTCATCGGCTAACAACTCCGCCTCATCACGACACTTCTTCCCCGTCCACTGGCGGCAGTTGATACAATTTGCCTTAGCCGCCTTATCTATCAGATCATATAGTCTGCACATTGCATCACCGCCTTGCACACTCCCATATTGTGGCAATTTCTTTAGACAAATCATAAGCTATAGTATCTTCGGGTAAAGGAGGAATTCAAATGGCACTTGGTTTTGACGGAGGCTGTGAACGCCGTGAAGAGAGATTTGAAGGTATTGCAATCGTAGTTGTAATCATTCTTTTGCTCATTGCTTTGGGCATCGTATTCTAAGCCTGATTAAATCAAAGAATTATAAGGAGGTCATATCATGTACGGAATGGGTTCTTTCGGAATGGGAGGCGCATGTTGCCCTGGCGGCGGTATGGGTGGTTTTGTCGGCGTTGGGATCATAGCTATTGCAATTTTGATTCTTATTGCGTTAGGCGTAATCTTCTAAATCGATAAAAGAAAGGCCAGGCGAATTGCCCTGGCCTTTTTGTTGTCATATGCGGCTAGTATATATTTCACCTAGCCGCTTTAAGTGAAAAAGAGGAAAACTAATACGTTTAGGCTTCTGGCTGGCTAAGCGGACCTGATATAATCTATGCTTGTCACGAGGACAAAGTGACATTTCCCATGAAGATAGGCAATGGAAAAGGACCCCGCGCTTTGGAAGTTAAGACATGGGAGGAATCTCAGTATATTTTTCAATTCGCGGATTCGATCATTCACCTTATAGGAGTTTTAACACCGTCAGACTTTATGGAACTATTCCCCATAAGCAAAGAATTTAAGGGCCACAAATGGGAGTTTAAGGATTATTTTTACACCCGCGATTATATTAGGACTCTTGACCCTGATAAGTAGATAGGCGAGGATGCTCTAGAGTTCATGTGGGAATATATGAATGATGATATTAACGATTTCAATGTAGAAGTTATGGGCTATGTGAGCGACTTAAGAAGGATGCAAGGTGAGCCTTCTCTAATGGATGATTTTGCAAGAATAATGGGAGTTAAGACCTATACAAAGTTCACTAATGATCAAGCCCTAAAATGGACAGATATTGACTTCGAATCCAGGTTAGTGGACATCTCTAAGTCCTGGCAGTATATTCCGGGCAAGGGTTCCTTCGAAAAACTTACAAAGAATAAGAGCAGTAATCGCAAAGTCCGGCTATCAGCAAGTACTATATTCCTACTGCGCCAGCTAAAAGGTGAGCAAGAAAGCAATGCCGAAGAGCGAGGCACAAAGTGGGTAGATAGTGGGGCAGTATTTACGGCTTGGAACGGGAAACAGGTTAATGCCGTGTGGGCCTCCTGCTGGTGGAGGGGATGGATCAAAAAAACCGGCCTCCCTATTAAGCATTTCACAGCCTCAGGCACACCTGTATCAGCCTGTTGATAGCAACCGGTGCAAATCCTTTGGAGGTGGCTAGAATGGTCGGTCATTCCAATGCCGAAATGCTTTGGAGAGTCTATGGCCATGCTGTCGAAAAAGAGCTTTTTGCCGGAGTCCATTATGAATAAAATAACGGAGCCACAACAGCTCCGTCATAAAAAATCGTAAACTCCCCAAATCCTCCCCAAAAAAATTAAAAGGAAAGAAATTTAAAAATAAAAAATCCCTGCAAATTTTGCAGGGAACGGATTTCGTGTTGGCAGGGGATGCAGGAGTTGAACCCACACTAACGGTTTTGGAGACCGCTGTTCTACCATTAAACTAATCCCCTAAGTCACTTTATTAACTGGCGACAAAAGAAATTATACTTGAAGGCAGGAGAAGTGTCAACCTTAAGTTCCTAAAATATTTAAAAAGAAATGAAAATATATTTTAGAGGAGGAGTTTTTATTACGGACTGCGAAGAATAATGTCTATCCAATCTGTTTACTCCTGAATCCTACTGATTAACTTGAAAGCTCTCACCGACGCGGTTGAGAGCTTTTTTGGCATACCCTTTATAGTCTTTATGGCCAGTATAAGTCCTTGAACCCCTCCATATCTTCGCCAAGAGCATCTCCGCGATGATGCTGCTTTTTGTTGGGTTCCGGTTTTTTCTTAGGGTCCCTGCCCTTTCTCCCGAATAATGCCATGGAAATCCCTCCTTTATGTATAGGATGAGCAGATTCCTCATAAAGCATACCTTTTACCCTAGATTTAAGCATTATCCTCGAGGGTTTTTAGTTTATTGTAGAGGGTGGCCAAGGAGATATTCAGGACACCCGCTGCCCGCTTTTTGCCTTCCACAGAATTACCATAGCGATCTAAAGCCAAGCGGATCATTCTTTTTTCTAATTCATCAAGAGCCATAGGCTCACGATAGTGAATCTCTTCCGTCTTGTTAACAATATCTACCAGGCTGGCAAAATCTTTAATATTGAGCATATCTCCTTCCACGGAATCCATCGCCATTTCGATAACTTTTTTCAACTCACGTATATTTCCCGGCCAATGGTAGTCCAATAAAAGTTGCTCTGCCTGAGTCGTTATGCCAATTACATGTTTGCCAAGCTTTCGATTGGCTTTATAAATGAAGCTCTGAGCGTAGGTTAAGGCATCTTCTTTATGCATTCTTAAGGGGGGTATTTGGATTTCAATGCCGTTGAGCAAATGATATAAATCCGCTGAGAATTGTCCTTTCTCCACCATATCTCTTAAATCGCGGTTAGTCGCTGTAATGATTCGAATATCCAGCTCAATGGTCTGAGTCCCATCGACGGGTTGGAACTTCTTTTCAAGGAGAATATGAAGCAATTTATCTTGTAAATAGTCATTGAGCAGCCCTATTTCATCAAGAAACAGGGTTCCTCCGCTGGCACATTCCAATTTTCCCAGCTTGCGCTCGGAAGCCCTGTCCTGGCTCTTTTTCTCGTAGCCCAGTAATTCGACTTCCAGAAGACTTTCCGGTATATTAGCGCAATCCACTTTTATAAAGGGTTTATGACTGCGCATACTGCCACTATGAATAGCATGGGCAAAAAGCTCTTTTCCGGAACCACTTTCACCCATAATGATAATGGGTGAATGGGTCTCTGCAGAGCGACGTGCCTTATTCCGGATAAAAGCAAAATCCGGGTGACTCCCTAAAACATCGTCAAAGGTATATGAACTGGATGCCATCTGATCTACTCGGGCTGTAAGGGCCTGAATCATTTGTTTTGACGCTACAATCTCCTCACCGAGCTTAGAAGCTTCCGTCAGTTGCTGAAAAACTACAAGTGCCGCTTCGATATTCCCCTCAATAACTATAGGATAAGCATTGGCAATAATTTCAATATCACACTCTTCCATAATGGACCGATGAGCATATATTGGTTCATGGGTCCTCAGTACTCTTGCCAGTGTTCCTTCAGGTGAGAGTTCGAATATATTCTTGCCGACTCTTTCATAAGGGGATATGCCTGTCAAACGGCTGAAATATGGGTTGACATATTGAATAGTACCGTCTTTTCCTGCGACTTCTATGGCTTCTTGAATCGAATTATAGAGTGCTTTAAGTTCTTCTTCTATCCGTCTACTATCCCTCATCTCCACTCTCTTTAGTTGTTGTACCACAGTTGAGCCCTCCACTCTTTTCCCTCAATTTATATAATTTATACAATAATTTGAATATTCAACGCACTTGGTAAATAACCTTCTTAAAATTAGGAATTTTTTATTAATCTTTAGTTCTTATTAATAAAAAAAAGAAAACAGTCAGGTACACCTGACTGTTGAGTTAAAATACTCATTAATTTCCCTGAGCTGCTTTAAGCTCACTGATAATTCCTTCACTGATTTTAGTAGGTACTTCATCATATTTCAAGAATCGGATATCAAAACTGCCTCGTCCTTGGGTCATGGATTTTAAGTCAATAGCGTAACGCATCATTTCCGATTGGGGCACATGAGCTTTTATCACTTGGAATTTACCATCGGCCTCCATTCCCAAGACCCTGCCTCGTTTGCCGTTGATGTCACCGATAACATCACCCATATAGGCTTCCGGCACCCGGATCTCAACCTCTGAAATCGGCTCCAGCAAAGTGGGTTTCGCCATTTCTGCTCCTTTACGGAAGGCAATAATGGAAGCCAGCTTGAAGGCCATTTCGGAAGAATCCACACTATGGTATGAGCCATCGGTCAAGGTCACCTTAAATCCGGTGACAGGATATCCGGCCAGCACTCCTTCCACCATAGCTTCACGAATTCCCTTTTCTACAGCTGGGAAGTATTGCCTTGGTACAGCGCCCCCGAACACTTCCTCTGCAAATTCAAACTCGCCGTCCATGAGAGGCTCCATGCTTATCCAGACATGACCATATTGTCCATGTCCGCCACTTTGCTTTTTGTGCTTTCCTTCCACTTTAACAGGCTTTTTAATGGTTTCCCGATAGGGAACCCGAGGGATTTTCATCTCTACCCCAACGCCAAATTTCCTTTGCAGCTTCTCCATGAGGATCTCAACATGCATTTCGCCCATACCATAGAGAATCAGTTCTTTAGTCTCTACATTCTTCTCCACACGCATAGTGGGGTCTTCCTCCACCAATCGAGCGAGAGCACTCCCCAGTTTATCTTCATCTCCCTTGCTTTTGGGGGCGATGGCTACAGGCAAACGAGGAACAGGTAAATCGATACCCTCTAAATGCACGGAATTGTCTTTGGAACATAGAGTATCTCCTGTAGCTGCTTCCTGAAGCTTAGCCACTACGGCGATATCTCCTGCCGGAACGATTTGAACTGGGTCCTGATTTTTTCCCCGCAGAATAAAGGGAGTACTTATTTTTTCTTCTTTTTCTTTTTGAGCATTATACACCATACTGTCCCCTTGGAGCTTTCCTCCATAGACCCTGATAAAACTCATCTTACCGACATAGGGGTCGGCCAGAGTTTTAAAGATAAGGGCACTTTTCTCTTCTTTAACTTGGGGAACCGGGGCGTATTGAACAAAGAAGTCAAGCAAATTCCCAATTCCTACATTTTTGAAGGCTGAACCCGCAAGGACCGGAACGGTTAAATCCTGTTCTAAAGCACTTTTCAAGGCTTGACGAAGGTCGTCATCGCTTAAAGTTTCTCCATCAAGATATTTTGTCAATATATCATCATCAGCTTCGGCTACCGCCTCAGCTAATATTTCTCGATAGTGTTCGACATCTGCAAGAAGATCTGATGGGATATCTTTAACTGTGTATTTCCCGCTGGCGTTGTTTTCATAGATATAAGCCTTACGTTCTATGATATCTACGACACCCTGAAATTGATCTTCATGACCTATAGGAAGAGTTAGCGGGGCAAAACGCATATTGGGGAAGGTTTCTATAAGTTGACTTAAAACTTTTTCAAAATTAGCATTCTCACGCTCTAATTTATTAATAAAAATAACGCGGGGTAACTTCTGCTCTTCCATCAAGTCAAGAATAAGCTCAGCTTGTACTTCAAGACCTGATACGCCGCACAGAACAGCAACCCCGCTCTCTGCCACTCTAAGGGCAGACTTAACCTCACCAAAAAAATCAGAATATCCTGGAGTATCAAGGATATTGATTTTATAGCCCTGCCATTCAACTGGAATAAGACTGGTACTGATCGAAACCTTGTGTTTAATTTCTTCTGGCAAAGAATCCGACATAGTATTCCCTTCAGACACTTTTCCCATGCGGGTAATCGCGCCTGAGTTAAAGAGACAAGCTTCCGCCAAAGACGTCTTCCCTGCCCCTCCGTGCCCTACTAGGCAAATGTTGCGTAGATTCATAGTGTCATAGGTCTTCAAGACAAATCAACCTCCTTAAAATGTATTAGAAAAAGTCTAACCTTTGACTAATCGTGGAGTTTCTACAGTCTGAAGATGACTCGCCAATGATGTCTCGTATACCCCAAAAACAACAGGTTTACGGTCATGAATCATAATTCTTCCCTTAGCCCACACCTTCTCAATCATCAAGTCATCGGACAAGGCAACCAAATCACCGTCATAGCCTTCCCGAATCATGCCTTTGTTTTTTAATTGAAGAATACGGGCGGGATTAGAAGTAATCGTTCTCAGTGCGATGTCAAGGGGTATTTTATACCGAAGTATGGCCTCCCGAATATCGCGCCAAAGAACATAAACGGAACCTATTCCCATACCGACAAGGATCCCAGCCTCGCTAAATTGTGGAAGGCTGCCATTTCCGTCTGAAGTAACCGTCACACGGTCGTTGAGTAATCCCTGTTCGTAAAGAGATTTTAAAACGAAAGGAACCTGTAAATGCGGTTCAAAATCATCGCAACCTGCTGTTAAATCAATTGTGCCACCTGCTTTGAGAAACTCTACTCCTTGCTCTAAGAGCGTTTCCTTTCGATTGATATGAGTTGGCATAAATTGGCTAATAGGAATTTCAGTCTCCTCAATTATCTTAATGATTGGGGACAAACCTCTCTTCCCTTCACCCAGGTGAATATGAATAACTCCCGCTTTATGTCCTAGCATCCCTCCTACTCGAGCTTCAGCAGCAAGATGCTCAAGCTCAGATTTTTGGGGTTGGGCGGAACGATGGTCAGAAATTGCAATCTCACCCGCCCCAATCACTTTATCGATTAAGACTAAGTCCTTGCGCAAGGTATCAAAAATCATTCTATCTGCTTGATAACCGCCGCTATAGACAAAGCACGTTAATCCTTCTTCTTCCAGGGCATTAGCCTTAACTAGAAGTTCCTCCATAGAACGAGAGATAGAATCCGTTCCCAAACATCCTACTACAGTGGTTATTCCGGCCTGAGTCAGTTGAGAAAGCTGAACCTCGGGAGTCCTGGAGCTGGGTCCCGCTTCTCCCCCTCCCCCGCAGATATGGACATGAGCGTCAATAAAGCCAGGTACAAGATAGTGTCCATGAAGATCATATACCTCACCATTCACATAGGGAGGAAGGGATAGGTCATCGCCCAGTGCTGCAACCCGATTTCCCACAAGAAGAAGATCCCGCTCCTGCAGCAGTTCCGGAGCGAATATTCTGGCATTTTTGATTAATGTCCACATGGGTAACCCCTCCATTCGGAGGTAGAATGCCCACTTTTTAGGATGGTATTCAATTTTTACAAAACTTTACTAAGAATAAACAATACTAGATATTTCTCCACTAACTATAAAAATCCTTTTCAAATATTCCATAACTCTAAAGAAAACTTAACTGGCGATAAGTTTTAGTAGCTTTTGCTTACCCGCCAATAAAAACTTTAAGCCCTCAGAAGAATTCTCTCCCTTCCCTACTCCTTAGAATAATTGTCATCTCTTTTCTTCTTCTGGCATAAAGTTAGTCAGGATAAGTGGGACTAGGGGAGTTGGGAAGAATATGGCCAAAAGAACATTTATCTATGGAGCTATCATACTCTTGGCGGCAAACTTTTTAAATCGGGTTTTGGGCTTTGTCTATCAATACTTAATTATGACTCATATCGGCGGAGAAGCTTTTGGATTATTCAATATGGTCTTTCCTATGTATATGCTTGCCTTGGTCTTTACCACAGCGGGCATACCCTTGGCCGTCTCGAAAATGATCTCCGAGGCAGTATCTTTGAATAATTACACTCGAGCCCGCTCCATATTTCGTACTGCCCTTCTTTTTTTGACCTGCTCAGGGGCAGCTATATCCGTAGCTCTCTACATTATTTCCCCTTTCCTGGCAGAGCGTCTCTTTCCAGATCCCCGTGTTTTAAGGCTCTTTTTAATATGCACACCGGCAATCTTTGTGGTGTCTGTTTCCTCAGCCTTTCGCGGTTATTTTCAAGGAATGCAGAATATGCTTCCCACCGCACTCAGCCAAATCTGTGAACAGCTGGTGCGGGTTAGTGTGGGGTTTTTTTCTGCTTATACCTTATTACCTAGGGGGATCGAATGGGCGGCCTCCGGATTGGCATTGGGGATGTTATCAGGAGAAATTATCGGGTTATGTATCATTATCCTTCAGTATAAACTCCAAAAAACAAAAAAGTCCTCTCAGCAGGATGAATCCCTACATCCGATTCAAACCATGAAAGAACTTTTCTATTTATCTTATCCTGTGACGATCGGAAGACTTTTTTCTAGCGGGTTATCCACACTGGATGCTATGTTGATACCACAGCGACTGCAAATAGCAGGTTATACAGCCCGTGAAGCCACAACTCTTTTCGGACAATTGGGTGGGGCTGTCTTCACCCTTCTTAATTTTCCCAGCGTCTTCACCTTTGCTTTAGCGACCTCTTTGGTCCCTGCTATTTCTGAAGCGGCAGCCAGAAAGCAATTCCAAACGGTAAAACTTCGCAGTGCCCAGGCCTTACGGATGACCATTTTTATTGGAATTCCTAGTTTAGTTATCATTTTTTTCTTTGCCGAGCCCTTCAGCGCCTTTTTTAAAAGTGAAAATACCAGCGGCGTCTTACGCATACTTGCCTTTGGGGGTATATTTTCCTACCTTCAACAAACTTCTACAGGAATTCTTCAAGGATTAGGCAAGGTCCAGCTCCCTGTGATCCATACCATCATTTCTGCCATCATTCGTATACCGATACTCTTCATTTTAACTGCTTCACCTCAGTGGGGACTTAAAGGAACCGCTATAGCTTATGTCGTTGGTTTTTTTATCTCTTCGACATTAAATCTGGCCGCCATTGTACATTTTACAGGGATGCCTGTAGACCTCCGCGAGTTTCTTCTGCACCCCCTCATGGGTGGTATTGGTATGATGTTAGCCTTTCGCTTCCTTCATCCTTTCTTTGGCTTCCATCCCTTGGCCTTTCTCCTGGAGATCATTCTTGGGGCTATCCTTTACTTCACTATTCTATTCCTTAATGGCGGTATCAATCGTGAAGACCTACAAAGAATTCCATGGATTGGGAAGTTTTTAAGCTAATTTCATTGGAATACACTAGTCCAACCAGTGTTTAATTCGCTCTCCATACTGCCAATAGGTCAAGAGCGTGGTGAGGCCAAGAATAATAATTAGGATAATCTTATAGATAAAGAATACTTTAATCACAGTTAAAAAAGCTAAAATCAAAGCAAAGACTGCCGGTAAAACCAAGATTTTTGTCCAGCGTTTATCCCTTTGTTTAAGTTTTTCCGGGGAGGAAAAAACAAAAAGGAATAAAATGAAGTAAAACAAAAAGGTCCCAATAATCAACTCTGTTTCCTCCCTTAACAATTAAGCTTAAATTCTCCAGATTTTCTGTACTATATTTATAATGCAGTCTGTAAAAAATAGAATTGTCTCGATTAAACAGATGAAAGGAGATGGATATCTATGGGTCGAAGAAATCGCTCCGCCGGCATTTTGCCCAAATCTGTTTTGGACGAGTTTAAAATGGAGGTTGCCTCCGAATTAGGTTTAACCGAACAAATCCAAACTAAGGGATGGGCTAACATGACATCCCGGGATTGCGGCCATGTAGGCGGTCGAATCGGTGGAAGTATGGTTAAAGCCATGATTCGTCGCGCAGAGGAAAGCTTAAAAAACGATAATCTTTAAAGCATCCTCAGATACCATGGAAAATAGGAGTACAGTATGCTGTACTCCTATTTATTTGCGTTCATCCCGAGAGATAGACTCTGTCGTAATTCCTTAATCTTCATATAATCAGTTAAATCACTATGCATGGGAGTTATGGACACATACCCTTCTTGTACGGCATAGAGATCCGTTTCCTGGTCGACTTCCGGTGATACAGTGCCTGCTTGCCAGTAGTAGTCTCGACCAGTGGGAGTTTGCCGATGTTCGAAGACATTTTCATAAACTGCTTTACCAAGCTTTGTGACACGGACACCTTTCCATTCCTTTTCCGGCAAGGGTGGAATATTGATGTTTATTAATCCGGGTCCGAGGTGAAGTTTCTGCAACCATTTGGCCACAAATTGGGCCGCCGGTTTGTAATCGGTCGCAGAAAAAGAGGCTAAGGATACCGCAATAGCGGGCATTCCCAAAAGCACCCCTTCCATAGCAGCGGATACTGTCCCCGAATAGAAGACATCGGTTCCCAAATTAGGACCATTGTTAATTCCGGAGATGACTAAATCAGGCTTGGGGATAATATTACCTTGTATCGCTATTTTTACACAGTCAGCCGGTTTCCCACTGACAGCATATCCTATACCATTATTTAAAGAATACTTCGTAATAAACAAAGGTTCAAATAAAGTGATAGAATGACCTGTTGCAGATTTTTGACTATCCGGTGCCACGATGGAGACATCGTATCCTTCTTCAGCTAAGGTTGTATATAGGGTTTGGAGCCCAGGTGCAAAATACCCATCATCATTTGTCAATAAAATATGCATTGTTTACTCCAATTACTCAACTTCATAGACCGATATGGTCATAATATTTTCTTTTTTGCTAAGGCCGAACATCAGATTATACTCTTTAAGGTTTTTATTGAGAAAATCCACCACTTTATATAATTCTGGATTAACTTTAATTTTTTGAGTACCTATAAGCTCTATTTTTCCTGTTTTTTGATCCATAACTCTCATCCTTTGTATTTGGTCCATCTTCTATAGTGATTGATTACTGCTTAATCAAAGCAAACCCTTCCGATCGAGTGATTTCATTGGTTTTAAATATCCCACGGACTGCAGAGGTTAAGGTCATAGATCCCGGCTTTTTAACCCCCCGCATAGTCATACACATATGCTCTGCCTCGATTACCACAAGGACTCCGCGGGCATTAAGCATACTCATCACTGAATCGGCGATCTGTCCCGTTAATCGTTCCTGAAGTTGAGGACGTTTCGCATACCCTTCCACAACCCGGGCAATTTTTGATAAACCTGTTACTTTTCCTTTACGTGGTATATAAGCCACATGGGCTTTCCCGTAAAAAGGAACCAGATGATGCTCACACATGGAATAAACCGGAATATCCTTAACAATGATCATCTCCTCATGATCTTCAGAAAACTGCACTTTTAAATGCTGACTGGGGTCTTCATGAAGTCCGGCAAAAACTTCCTGATACATCCTGGCCACTCGTTTCGGGGTATCCAATAATCCTTCCCGCCTCGGATCTTCACCAATGGCTTCCAGGATCATGGTCACTGCTTCTTCTATTTTTTCTAAATCCATACCCAAATTCTCCACTACTCCTCCCACAAGGACTAATAATCAGAATTATCTCTCTATTGATAGGTGCTTGCCATACATTATACCAGATCGACTCAGCTTCTTCCTAGCAAATCATAACAAAACTTTAAAAAATGGTAAAGAAAAAGACAATGTTTTTTCATATGACGGTTTGTCAAGTTAAGTGCGACAGTTCTTCTATAAAAGCTTCGTGTGGTGTTTTCCAGTTAAGACATTTTCTTGGACGACTATTAATGAGTGCCAAGGCTGTAGCCACTTGATTCTCAGATACCTTTGCCAAATCGGTGGCTTTCGGGAAGAACTCTCTTAACAACCCATTAGAGTTTTCATTTGTTCCTCTTTGCCAGGATGAATAAGGGTCGGCAAAGTATATAGGTAAGTTAAGGTCTTTTTCTATGGATGGATAACAAGCAAATTCTTTTCCACGATCGACGGTGGCTGTTTTAAAGGTCCCTATAGGGTAGAAGCCGTGAAGTGTTCGTATTGCCATCTCCATCGATCCAGCTGTTCGATCTTCCATGGGTAGGGCTAAATAGATGCGGGTCTTTCTTTCTGCAAATGTTGCGAGGCAACCTTTACTTTTACCACGGCTTGATACTACAGTATCCAGTTCCCAATGACCAAAAGATAGTCTCTTTTTGACATCCTTTGGACGTTTATGGATCGAGGTCCCAACATTAAATCTTCCTCTGGTTTCTTTGGGTTTCTGTCGTTTCCCTTTGTGTCGTAAGAGAGCTAAGTTTCCTTTAATCAATAGCCCTTGATAGATCCATCTATAAATTGTTTTGTAACTTAACTGTCTCTGAAATAACCGTCCTACAATTTGTTCTGGTGACCATGTTAGTTTAAGCTTTCTGTTTATGATTGTAGCTAACGAAGTAGACCATTTCCCAGTAGGTTTTGACTTTCGGCGACGTTGCTCATAAGTTTTCTGAGCCTGTTGTGAGGTATAGCTATTATTTATTTGATTTCGTTGTAACTCTCTAGCAATTGTAGAGTGGTGTCGTTTAAGTTCCTGCGCAATCTCACGGGTAGACCATCCCAACTTATGTAGGGATTCTAGCCGCCCGCGGTCAAACGTGCTAAGATGTGTATAGCTCATGTTTGGACCTCCGTGTAAGGTTTTGTGTGGTAACTTTATTTTACACGAAGTCCATCATGGGCTGTTTAATTTTCAGGTGTCGCACTTAATATTACAATTCGTCATATAAAAAAGAAAAAAGGCTTTACGCCTTATAGTTTACGCTAATTGCAAAGCTTTATTATAACAATCTACAGCTAATTCATGATCCGAGAGGTGGTCATAAATATTGCCCAGGAGTGCCCATCCCTCAGAATGATCCGGATCGATATTCAATAGTCGATAGAGTATTTCAATGCCTTGATCCCAATTCCCTTTCTGGGTATGGCATACCGCTAGATTATAGAGGATGACCGGATTGGCTTGGGCTAATTTAAGAGCTTCTTGATAGTATTCTGTAGCTTTCCTTGTCCGTCCTAAATGAACCAGGGTATAAGCCATATTGTTCAGTAACACCGGATCATTTTGACATAAGCCATGAGCCCGTTCTTGCAGTTTGAGAGCTTCCATGGATTCGCCCTCATTCTGATACATTGCCGCAAGATTGCACAGGGAATCGTAATGGTCCGGATCGTACTTCAAAACTTGACGATAGAGACGAATTCCTTTTTTATGTTCATTGGTTTGAGTGTAGCAGTAAGCCAAGCGAGCTTTAAGATCCGGGTTATATTCATAACGCAGAGCCTTTTCAAAGCTCAAGATGGCCTGAGGCATCTGTTCTAGTTGAAGATGGATCTCTCCTTTCATCTCCCAATACAAAGAATTGTGGGGCTTCAGTTCACAACATCCTTGGAAACAACGCAAAGCCTCGTGAGGTTCGCCATGGTAAGAATAAATGGTTCCCAAGCGATAGATATTTTCCACTTTTTTGGGATTAGCCCATATGGCTTTATTCAATGCATCCACTGCCCCGCGCCAATCCTCTTTTTCCATAAGGCAATCTGCCTGCAATTCTAGGTATTCAGTACTTTCGGGTCCATTAGCTAATGCTTTATCCAAGCATATTAATGCCTCCTGAATTAAGCCTTGCCCAAAATAGCAGCGAGCCATTAAGTGTTGAATTTCTCCTTCTTTGCCAGGATATCTGCCCCAGATGCGCTCCAAATAATCCCGCGCTTCCTGATAGGCTTGAAAGTCGATAGCCTCCTTAACGGTTTCCAAGAGAGGCTTGTCCGAGTCTTGCTGCAAACGTATTAAGCAATGTTCCAAGGAATCACTGTCTTTATTGGCAAATATCCATGTGGAGTTCTTGAGTCGTGAAAGCCATGAATAGTCACTTGTCGCTTTTTTTGCAGTTGTAAGAGGAAACATAGGGCGTCGCTCCTTTACCTCGTTTTGGGTACATTTCGAGCAACTGGTATATTTTTCCTCCTCCTCTTTTCATAAATCATACGTCAAATAGTGCTTTGATGCTATACATTTCACTTCAAATCTAGCATTGGTAATCTTTTATAGTTAAAATCAGGCAAAAAGCACGTTAGTCCAACGTGCTTTTGCATTTATTGCAATATCCGTAAAATTTCAAATCATGGTCAACCACTTGATAACCATTGCGTTTTTCTATCTCAGCTTCTAAAGACTCCAGCAAATCATCATCAAATTCCGATACATCTCCACATTTGATACAAATTAAATGGTGGTGGTGATGCTCATCCTTACGGTTAAACTCATACCGGCTTCTCCCATCTCCAAAATCATTTTTTTGGAGAATACCTAATTCCGCCAAGAGATCCAAAGTGCGGTAAACCGTGGCCAGTCCAATATCTGGATAGTTATGCTTAACCATCATAAAGGTATCTTCTGCACTAAGGTGTTGATCCTCATTCTCTAAAAATGCTTTTAAAATAGTTTGTCGCTGAGGGGTTAATTTATAGGAGTGATGACGTAAAAGCTCACATATTTTCTGATACTCATCTTTCCACTCTTCTTGTTTTACCACTATAGTCTCCCCCCGTCCTGTGTTCTCTTCAAATTATAGTGTATCCATTAGATTTTGCATAGACACAAATTATCCAGAATTAGTTTAACTTAAACGATGTTCTTAAAACTATACATCTACAATTGAAGAAAGGAAAGCACTAGGCTTTCCTTATAATGATTTTTGATTAACTTGTGTCATTAGGATAATCGGTCTCTGAGAATTTCTACGACTTCTTCAGCACTACGCCCTGAAGCATGGATTACAGGCACATGAAATTGGGCTTCTTCCGCTAAAATATCGGTTCCATCCCCTTTGACAACTATTGCACTGACATTCCTTAGAGGATCATCCTCTAAGGGCATCGTATGAAATCCTGCAGTATGTAATTCTTGAACAACGTTAGTGAGGCCATCCTCAACAGCAATCTTTTTGTACATCACATCAACCTCCTCACAATTATTCTTCCTTGACGGACCTAATCTATTCTGACGAAATTTGGTAGTTAGAATTCAAAAACGTCTTGATAAACTTCCTTATATTCGGAGGAGATGTGAGGCAATTTGATGCTGTAGCGCGGACTTTGATCAGCGAACACCACTTCTATACTGCATTTCACAATACCTTCAGCTGCAATTTTCCATTGTGTAACCCCTTGATGAGGTGGCGTTCGTTCAAGAAGCAGAGTGTAACTGCCATTGTGCTCCTTACCTTCTAGGGCAATCTTTTTTGGTAGCTTCGCAATAGGAATGAAATCATCCATCTCCCGGATTTTAAAGGGCCTTTTACTTTCAAGTTTTATCCTTACCAAATAGGGATCTCGTCCATATTTCATGGCCATTTTGAAATTCAGGAGACGTCCACCGGTATCTGTGACGGAAACATTAGCCTGCAAAGGCGGCTTTTCGGAAGGTATCGGTAACTCAAGCGTTTTTTTATCTTCTCCAACCTTGGTCTCTTTAGAATCAAGCTCTGCGATTAAATTTTTGGAAAGGGTATCAGTACTGGATATTCTGAGTACAACCTCTTCCGATTCTGTCCAGACTTTTTGAACACTGATAGGTTGTGGGTTGGTTTTATTATAATTCGGGATCAAACCTGTCCCCAGGACAATACCAACACCGAGTATAAGAGCAGGAATAAACAGGCGTTTAAGCATTTGGTCCCAAGGCCTTTTTCCCTTTTCCAGGATATATAATCCACCTAAAAGAACCGGGATAAAAAGCAATCCATAGAGTACGATAAATACTATAGGATAAAGATGAATAGTTTCATAAAAACCGGACCATTGTTGCGAATTTAAAAGTTCCCAATGGGTCTTATAAATAAAATATGGCCCAATAAACAATAAGACTATACTTGGGTAATAAAGGAATAGGTTAAAACAAAAAAGCCAGAAAAGGAAGGGGAATGCTAAATCGATTCGATAAAGCCCCAAAATAATGCTGAGAAGGGTTAAGATCAAAACTCCAACCAACCAATATAATTTCCCCCCTTTGGGCTGGGGAAAGCTTCTTAAAAGTCTTAGGAAGATTAGCAGTGCACACAGGACCATGATGACCCTTAGGATTAAAAATACCCCCGGATAGGCCTGCCATAGGTATACTCTTTCTTTAATGAACTGCCATAGCCACTCTCCGGTGCCGCTTAAAAAACTCACCAGAAAAGCAACAACAGGAATACCCACGCCAACCAGTACGTACTCTTTTAGATCGCCCTGAATGAAGGGTTCTTTGTCACGAAAACTTCGCGAAATAGAGAATAAAGTAAAGAAAATAATTAAGATAAACAGTATCCTAAGTCCTAAAGTCGGAATGATTAAGACAAAGGATCCCAACTGGAAAGGTAAATAATAGGAGTCCCAGGTCTTCTGACCACTTCCCGTCACTTCCACAGAATCTATAAGCTTAGGAATGAACTTCCCCACAGTATCCAGGCTTTGTAAGGTGACCTGCTCAATTCGATCCTCAGGCCGATGATAATATCCCTCCGCGCGGCCGGCGATTCCCAGACCAAGGGCAGGTATTCCTTGGTCCAGGAAAGGGCTAAAATCACTAGATCCCCCCTGTGAACCTTCCCGAGTCATCACTACAAAATCCCGACTGATATGGAAAGGGATTTGTTCTTGACGGGCGATAGTTACAACCTTATCAACCAATTCCGGAGGGGCTGATGTCTTGCCGGCGATATCAATCTCTAGAGGAGTGCCCACCATGTCCAAATTCAACATCCACTGTATAGCTGATAAATCACTTTGAGCAGTAAAATACTGTGAACCCACCAGTCCATTTTCTTCCGCTCCAAAAAACACGATTTGATAGCTTTTCTGATGCTTTTCCTGGCCTAATATTCGGGCTATTTCCAACAGCACACCTACCCCGGAAGCGTTATCAATAGCTCCGGGAGCTGAAATATCGGCACTATCATAATGGGCTCCAAGGAGAATGGTTTCTGGTAAGGCCCCTGGTAATTCGGCTATAATGTTTTGACTATTGATCACTTGGATTTTATGCTCAGGTTTAAGAGGGTTGGAATTGGACACAATCTTGCTAAACGGCTGCTCTCGCACCTTCCATCCATATTGTTCCAACATATAGTACAGATATTGAGCCGCTTTAGTTTCATTTTGACTCCCGGCTGGTCGAGGGCCGATCTTCTCCGATAAATGAAGAATATGTTCATAAGCTTTATCCGCGGAGAATTCTGTTGACATCTTTCCCGAAGCTGGGGTGCTATAGTGTGCCAAAGGCGTTATAGACCGAGGTAAATTTAATGAACAAAATACAAACAGGATTATGACCAATAAGAGAAATCCGTGTTTTCTTTTTCTCATCAAGATCCTGCCCCTTTACATTTCTATGCTTGTGAATGTCTATGTAAAAAGATAAAAATCTATTCCAACCAGATTTTTTGAACAGCTTTATTTATGTTATAATAAAGAAGTGCTTAGAAAATTTGTACTTAGGAGTCGAAGATCTATGAGGAAACGGTTCATCCCCCTTATTCTAATTCTTTGCCTTTTCCTTACAGGATGCTCTATAGATATGAAGAGCCTGTTTGTAAAAAATGAAGAGGCCCCACTATCAAACCTTTCTGCTGAGGCCTTGTATTTTGACGGTAAAACTGCACGGGAAAAAACCATAGAGCTGATTACCTCAGCCCAAAAGTCCATATACATAGAGCAGAAAATTTTTTCTGATCCGGCACTTAAGGAGCTCATCATCCAAAAAGCTGCAAGCGGTATAGAAATAAGAATATTGCTTGACCAGTTTGAAACTCCCAACAAGGCAACTCTCAATGAATTTAAAAGCAACAATATCTCCGTACAGTATTACCCCGCCCAAAAAGGACAGACGGATGAGGCTAAATTCCTGATCGTAGATTTAAGAGAGGCCATGGTCTATTCTTTCCCCTGGTCTGACAAAGGGTTTAGTTCTCATAATCTAGCCGTTAATTTATCCGGTCGTTCCGTCTGGAAGCTGGCCAGCGTGTTTAATCGGGATTGGGTTTTTACCACAACCCTTTCACTGGATATCCCCAAAACCACTGAATTAGCTGAAGATAATATCGCCGTCGCCGCCAATTCCAATGTTAAGGCACAACTTCTCGACCAAATACAAAAGAGCACCACAAATATTTGTATCATTGCATCCCATGTGACCGACGCAGATATTGTCCAAGCTTTGGTGGATGCGACCGGAAAAGGATTGGATATTAAAGTTATCCTGGATTCCGGTATCATGCCGAGTAATTATCCGAATACAATCGAAAATTTCAAGGCTGCCGGCATTCAGATTCGATATTATAATTCGGTAGCCCATCCTCCTCTAGATATCAATCTAGGTATATTCGATCGCAATACGTTTATCTTAAGCAGCTCCGGATGGGGGTATAAGGCCTTTGTGATGAACCATGAAGTCTCCGTTACAGTTCCCTCCCCCGTAGCAAGCCAAGAATTAATCACTAGGTTTGACCAAGACTGGTTAAATAGCTCTGCTACTCCGCCCGTTCAGGAGCCGGGATAAGAAGAGGATTAAGCATGAATTAGGAATAAAAAGCTCATTAAAAATTAACCAAAAAAGAAAGCCAGACTACTCTGGCTTTCTTTTTTGGTTAAACCCACTGGCTGACTTAATATCATCATCTAAATGAGTGTGATCCGCAAGTAAAATAGGGTGGATGCGGCCGTCTTCATAAAACTCAAAAATATTGACTGCCGTATTATGCTGCCAAGGAACATCATTCCATTGCTCCACAGGAATCCCCAGAGCTTTCTTAACAATGAGCTGCAGAGTCATCCCATGGGTAACAACACAGAGGGTTTCCCCGTCATGAAGCCGAGGTAATTCCTGAACGAACTGCCAAGCCCGTTCACTAACCTCCCACATGCTTTCTGCTCCGGGAATCTGTACCTGATGGGGACCAGTGTCCCAAAGAGTAAACATCTCAGGATAACGTTGCCGCAAATCCCACCAGTTCTTTCCTTCCCATTCTCCGAAGGATAATTCCCGTAACGCCGGATCAAGAAGGATTTCTTCTACCCCAAGTGCCTTCCGAATTTCATCGGCAGTGGCTTGAGCACGAGGTAAATCGCTGGAATAAATACGAGTGATCCCTTCTTTTTGTAATCGCTGCCCCACCTTGCGAGCCTGCTGAACCCCCTTTTCTGTAAGTGGAGAATCCAAAGCTCCTTGAACGCGACCTTCAATATTCCAGAGGGTTTCGCCATGTCGAGTTAATATTATTTTGATCATTTTGTCCACCTTATGAATTTTTTAATTAAGTCTAGAGCTATTATGACATAATTAGCCTGAAAATAAAACAATGGTAGGGAAACTCCCTACCATCCCCGCCTTGCCGTAAAACTCCAGGTTTCTGACCCTGCTCTCGCAGGTGGGTACCTAGATGAATCTTTCCACCTTCCCCTGCAAGTGGGCTTGATGTACTGAACTCATCATATCAGTTCCCTTGTCATAAATAGGATCAAAACCAAGATATTCTACGAACAACGCAGGATTCACATTTATTATATCACTAATACTTCAAAAAACATCATGAAAGAGTTGGAAATTTATTTTTTATACAGCTTGTCTTCAATTTCTGCCATACGATCCTGAAGTAGTGCGATGGTCATTTCATGTGCTCTTAATCTACGGCGTAGACCGTCAATAAGATGTTCCAGTTCATGTATTCTTGACTCATTAGATAGGTTAGAACCATCGTCCGAATCCCTGGTTAGAACAGGCGAGAAATCCGGGGCAGACTCACACGTTTGTGAGGAGGGTTCCGGGGCTCCAGGTAATTCTTCAGCCTTTTCAGCTTCCTCGTGTAGTAGCTTGAACAATCCATAGCGAGAATTGCGACCTGGTTTTACCTCAAGCCAACCTTCTTTTGCTAAGGTCTCAATAGCTCGTTTCATGGTGCTGTTCGCCGCTCCAGTCTCCCGTTGAATTTCAGAAAAGGGGATTTCAAATTCTTTTCCATCATTCCTTTTAGACTGTTTCTCGAAAAACTCCTTAAATCTTTGATTGGTTTTATCTCTTAAGGCCAAGAAACCATCTCCCCTGCCGGGTATACCGGTAATTCTTATCTTATTATAAACCTTTTTTCTAGAAAAATCCAATTATATCAACGGATTATTTATTCTTTTTCACAATTAATCCCCATTTTATTTTCCTTCGCATACTCTATCCATTTAATGCATAGATTCTATTAGTCAAAGGAGGTATGAAACATGCCCAAATCCTTTCACTTCGGGATAGTATTCAAAGGCATTTTGCTTGCTTCTGGAATTGCCCTACTTCTTTCCTTCATTCTCGGTTTACTTCTCACCTTAACTCAACTTCAAGAATCATCCCTGGTGTATAACATAATTCTTGGCATCAGCGTTTTTATTGCTGCGGCAATTAGCGCCCATCATGCCGGTATGAAAGGACTCTTTTACGGCATTGGTATTGGAGTCGGCTTTATACTGTTACTACTCTTCTCATTTACTGTCTTAAGCCCTGACACTCCCTCCTGGCTGAGTTTCGGCGAGAAGTCCATCATTATCCTAGCTGCTGGAGCTGTGGGCGGAATAATCGGAGTAGTAGCCCGAGGATAATCCCCATTTGTGATAAGTGTTTTTTAAGAACTGCGATAATTTCCTTTCAAATCCCTCCTTTTAGCGTTAGAATAAAGTAAGACTTGATTCAGGTGGAGTTTTTTAACTCCATCTGAAGCTTAGTCGCACTTATCCTCTGTGAGGACAAAACTAACAAAAGCAAACGGGAGGGAATTTTTATGTGCGTAGAAAAAACTCCTTGGGAACTTGTCATAGACTTTCACGGACATACTTGTCCAGATATTGCTCTCGGTTATCGGGTCGCTCAGTTAGCTCAAAGGGAGATGGGAATACGTCCCGCTCCAGACTCGGAATGCCTTGTGAAAGCCTATACCCAATCCTGTGCTCTAGATGCCGTACAGGTATTAAATAAAGCCACCATTGGACGTCGTGCACTGATTATCGAGGAAACTCAACACCATATTTATCAATTCCATTTTACGGGTACCCAGGAAATTCATCAATTTACAGTTTCCTCGGATGTTCTGGACCACCTGAAGGCCTTGCAGCATCCGGATTTAAGCCCCCGTGAAAGACAGAATAAGGTATTGGAAGGGGTTCAATACGTGCTCACTTTAGAGGAATCAGCTTTTTGTCAATATGACAAAATCCCAGGTGAGCTTAGGAAGCTTTAATCTTTAGTAAAAATTCCGCCCAGGCAAAGAGGCTGTTGCTTAACGAACTTTACAGTTCGTTTAGCAACAGCCCCTTCACTTTCATTGCAGTTAACGAGCATTCAGTCTAGAATAAAATTCATCATGCTTCGATGCATCAGGTAGATTAGCGAGACGTGGTTCTTTACCTTGTGGCTTTTTCACTTGCTCGTAGTAGCTGGAATGTCTTGATTTACTGGTCCATTTGTCAGAAAGTAGGAAAACAATGAGAGCAGCAAGAGCAACTATGCCCATAATCCATTGAAATAACATAAAAATGACACCTCCACTATCATTTTATGGCCTAAAGCCAGAATGTCAAGAGTGCAAAATCAACCATTCACCGAAAATTACATACCGTTGAAGGATTTTTTGCTGACAATAAGCTTGCGGTCACTTATACTAAGTTCAAACACTCCTCTACCCTTTTCCACCCGGGCAATAGCCCATTCCCCCATCCAGAAAGATGAGGGGTTTTTTTTATTTCAAACTTATTGGGCACTCGCTACCCTTTCCCAATGGACCTCAATACGATCTCCCGGTATAAGGGGAGTAGTAAACTCAGCCTCCTGATTGTTTCTTTTTAAAGAGAGGCGAGCGTTAGAGGGGACATCTTGGGATATAGTGACATAGGGTAATAATTCCGAAAGCAAAGGCATGGTATCATATCCCTCAACCATGAGCTCCATACCTTCTACTACTTTGTCCAGTTCGGAGAGAGTTTTGCCTCGAGAGAGCACACGGAAAATTTGGGGCGGATAGTGAACTTCTTTCCCATTAACGTAAAACACCATGGGAGTGGGCTTAAGCTGCAAATCTCTGATATAGATTTTCTTTACCAGGATAAGAACATCATCCCCGTCTTTAATCACTTGCTCAAGATCAGCTTTTTGCTGATTAATGCAAAACTCTTTCTGAATGGGGATAATCATGTCTTCACCGTTTATTTTGAACCGGATTTCAGATAAACTATACCGTTTGTCGTTTAAAAAATGCAGCAGATCCTTGAGGGTTTGATTTTTGAACACTGTGATTTTTGCTCCATCAGGAACATCTCCGTCCATTGTTACAGGATGCCCATTACAAAAAATTTGAGCGGTAAAAACAATGGGTTCTCCATTCACTTTGATTTTCTTTTCCGGAACTGCCGGTATCAAATCTGCAAAGGCAGCCTTGGCATTTTCCCCATCCTTTGCCGGTAGGAATTGAATCCTATCACCCGGTTTTAATTCATGATCCAATTTCACTTCCTGCTCGTTCAGAAAAAACTGAGCAGGTTTACTGAATTGTCCTTTGCTGACTTTGATTTCTCCGTTCAGCTCAATGGTTAAGGCCGAACCTGGCCTGCCCACAAGAAGTCTTGGGGTAATTCCAGCCGCCAGCAAAGCATCAGATACTGTAGCTAATTGCAACTCAAAAATCTGCACAGGGATATGATTGACGAAAACGGAAAAGTACTGCAACCCTTCCCCTTCTATGGTAGAAATGCCGATTCCTATAGGGGTGATGGCATCCGGTCCTTTAAGGGATTTTTCACCCGATACTCCTTGGATTCGCTCACGAACCTGAACCCCTACTCTGTTCCTGGGCAATTCAAGAAGATCGGACAAAGCCTCTACTAATAGAGGGGTGAGACTTCCCCCCCCGATAAGAATAATTGCATGGGGATTTCCTTGATTCAAGCGCAGGATTTCATCCGCTAGTTTTTGCGCCAATTCAAAGACGACCGGTTGGATTTGCTCCAAAACCTCTTCCTTATCCACCGCCGTTTTCGTTCCCAGAAAGTCCGTAAAGGTCACTTTGGCCTTTCCCCTTAAGCCGCGTTTGATCTTTTCCCCCGTCTGAAAGTCCACCAGGAAATGTTGGCAAATTCTCTCCGTAATTTCATCCCCAGCCATGGGCACCATGCCATAGGCAAAAAAGGAACCGGACTTGGTTAAAGCTATATCTGAGGTTCCTGCTCCCACATCCACCAGAGCAAGATTCATACGCCGCATATCCGGTGGTATAGCAGCTCTTCCTGCCGCGATTGGCTCTAAAGTCAACTCTCTCATTTCCAGACCCACTTTAGAGATCACCCTGGTTAAGCCATCAATAACCGTTCGGGGTAAGAATGTTGCAATAACCCTAACTTGAGCTTCTTTTCCTCTTTGGCCGATGAGACTTGAAAGATTTTGTCCTTCTAAGAAGGATTCTATGACACTGTATCCGACACAATGGTATGGGATGATTTCATCTTCGGATGAGATCTCTCGTAACGCTTGTTGAACAGCTTCCATCTCCAAAGCGAAAACATCTTCTCGTTCCCAAACTACGGGCATGAGCTCGGACTTCTGAACAGAGGCCACAGCTGTCTTCAAAGCCCGACCAGCTGCCGCCACCGATACATAGTGTAATTTATCTTTAATCTTCTCTTCAAGCTCCTCCTTGACCCGTTGCACCGCTCGAGCGACTTCTTCAATGTCATGAATCTGTCCGTCATACATCGCTCGCTGACGATGCTCTGTTTGAGCTCTGGCAACAATTTGATAACCCTCTGGAGCCTTTTCCATAATGAGACCCATTACCAAACGTGTCCCTATATCCAATGCAAATACTTGTTCCACGTCGATCACCTCAAAGGCAAGAATTCTACCTGTACTCCCCTATTTCCTCTATGATCCCTATGATTTCTTTTATATGGCCAATTGATTCGCCAAATCATAAAGGCCTTTATTGAAGGGTCTACGTTCACCATAAGCCACTTCCAAAGGCAGAGACAGGATTTCCTGATTGACACAAGCTGTCATACGATCCGTTTCCCCGGCACAGAGTATTTCTACTGCTTTCGCACCCATTTGCGAGGCCAGGACCACATCGAGGGCACTCGGATTGCCTCCTCTTTGAATATGTCCCAAGATGGTGACCCGAGTTTCGAAGCCTGTCCTCCGCCGTAGTTCTTCCCCTAGATTCCAGGCACTTGTGGCACCCTCTGCTACCATAATGATACTGTGATGCTTTCCTCGTTGGTGACCACGTTCCAATTTTGCTACAATATCATCAATATCCGGTTGGATTTCCGGCACAAGGATGGATTCTGCACCGCAGGCTACGCCGGATTGCAGAGCGATGTTCCCGCAATCCCGTCCCATGACTTCCACTAAGAAAGTTCGATCATGGGAAGTTGCCGTATCCCGAATTTTACTGACCGCTTGAACCACATTATTCACAGCAGTATCAAATCCTATGGTTAAATCCGTCCCGGTAATATCGTTATCAATGGTACCCGGTATACCGACGATAGGTATTCCTTGAGCAGACAGGGTCTGTGCTCCCCGAAAAGAACCGTCTCCCCCTATAACAATAAGGGCATCGATCTCACGATAACGCAATTGAGCCGCGGCATTTTTTTGTCCCTCAGGAGTGGTCATTTCTTGGGAACGAGCGGTCATGAGCATGGTACCCCCTCTATGAATGATATCCGCTACAGCTCCTAAATTCATGGCTATAAATTCTCCATGAATTAGGCCTTCATACCCTTTGCGAATCCCAAAAACCTCGAGTCCATGATAAATTCCCTTGCGGACCACTGACCGAATGGCTGCATTCATTCCCGGTGCATCGCCTCCACTGGTGAGAACAGCGATCCTCTTGATTATACGGCTCATCGTTTATCCTCCTCATCCTTTTAATTTACGTCCTCCCGGGAATTAAAATACTTCAATAGCGACTCAAGCTTTTCCTTTAGCTCAGGACTCTTCTTTATCCCTTCCTGAAATTGCTGATAGGATTTCATAATACTGCTGTGGGATTTATTCAAGAATGTACCGATTTCCGGATAGGAAAGCCGACTAAGGCTACGCATCACATAAATAGCTAACTGTCGGGCTTGGCGAACCTCTGAAGTTCGGGTGGTACCATAGATATCTTCTGCTGCAATCCCGGTTAACTCGGCAGCTTTCTGAACAATATTTTGTGGAGAAGGACGAAGTTTCTCTTTGTGCCTGCGTTCCTGGAGATAGAAGGATAAAGCATCACGGTCAAGAGCACTGTCCGATCTATTGGCAAATTCTATGAAGCCATTCATAAGACTTTGTGCTTCTGGAAAATTTGCAACTTCCTCAGCCATTAATTCTAAAACCAAATCCTCCACAATTAAGAATTTACGATAAGCCATAAGCCGTAGGTAGTTCAGCCTATCCTCCGGAGTGGGCTGGAAAATAGGAACGGCTAAGCCCCCAAGTAATCGCGAGCTGAGTTTATCACCGAGAAATTCCAATTGGGAAGGCTCCCCGCGAAAACCACAGATGATACGACTATTCCCTTGAAAAAGAGCTTCATAAGTGTGATAGAACTCTTCAATGCTGTGAGTCTTTCCTTTTAACATTTCAATATGATCCAGTATTAACAATGTAGGGGTACGGAGCCGAAGGCGAAATCGCGATAGGGTTCCTTCTTGTGCAGCAAAAGCATAATTCTTAACAAAATCTTGAGCATTTATATAAAGGATAGGTTTTTTATTCTTTAACCGTTTGTAGCATTTCAAGAGGAGCGTTGATTTACCGACCCCTGCCGGACCGTAAATCAATGTAGAAAAAAAGGCCTCCTCCGGTTCATAGACCTTAAGTGTCTGTTCTGCCATACGGTTAAATTCTGATGAAAGCCACATCATTCCCCCTCCTTTTGCACTGAATGGATTTACCCTGCTGCAATAAGATAATTAACCAGAAGGAAAAAGAGGGGTATTCCCTCTCTTTTCCACGCCATTCTTATGGTTTTTCCCTTTAGACAAACTCCACCGTAACCTTCTTCATCTGTTGGTCTTCTACAGGTTTATCCCGATAGTCCCGCTTGACATTGGCAATTCGATCCACTTCCTCAATTCCCTCAATGATACGACCAAATGAAGCATATTGACCATCTAAGTGGGGGGAGTCAGCGTGCATAAGGAAAAACTGAGACCCGGCTGAATTGGGATTGGCGGTACGTGCCATGGAAATAACTCCCCGATCATGCTTTAGTTCGTTGCGGAAGCCATTGGATGTAAATTCTCCTTTGATGCTATAACCGCATCCGCCCATACCATTGCCCTGGGGGTCTCCTCCTTGAATCATAAAGCCCGGAATAACCCGATGGAAGATGATTCCGTCATAAAAGCCTTTTTCAACTAAAGAAACAAAATTCTTCACTGTCTCAGGCGCAACATCGGGGTAAAGCTCAACTTTAATTGTGTTGCCGCTTTCCATTTCAATAGTTACTACCGGTTTCTTTTCATTTAAATCTTGTTCACTCACTGCGCATCCTCCTTGTAAAACAATTCCCTCCTGATTATAACCATTTTTCGCCTCATTTACCACTTCTACATTTTGCATGGAGAATAATTTGACATTCGCACTATTTTCAAGTACACTTTCTTATTGAAACACTATATCAATAAGGGAGGAACCTATGTATACGTTCAGCAATCGTCTAAATTGGATGAAGATAATCCTGGCAGTTTCCCTTGCCTTATTTATAACTGGATGCACCGCAGAAAAGCCCGTCAGCACCATGAATCAAAAGGTCGTCATTACCAGTATCTCCCCTCTGGCCGATCTGATCAGAAACGTCGGTGGAGATAGTATCCAAGTGATCAGTTTGGTTCCTACAGGGAGTGATCCCCATACTTACGAGCCTACTCCCGACGCAGTGCGCCAGGTGTCCATGGGAAAACTGTTCTTTGCCAATGGTGTCGGTCAAGAAGCCTATTTGGAAAAGCTCATCGCTAATTCTCAGAATAAGGATCTACGCACTGTGATTTTGTCCGACGGATTAGAAATACTGGGAAACGAAGGCCATAAAGACAACCATGATGAAGAAGCCGAGCATCACGAAGATGAGGCCCATATAGAAGGAAATGGTCATGACCATTCCCAAGGCAACCCCCACCTTTGGTTGGATGTAAAAAATGCGCAACATTATGTTGAGAGTATTCGTGATGCCTTGATTGAGGCCTATCCACAGGATCAAGAGCTCTTTAAAGCCAATGCAGAAAACTATCTTCAAGAACTGGAAGCTTTAGATCAATGGATAGCGAAAGAAATTCAAACTATTCCCCCAGAGAACCGGAATTTAATTGTCTATCATGATGCCTGGAGGTATTATACAGAACGGTATGGGCTTACCGTCCTTCGACCGGTAGTTCGTGGAGATGAGTCTGAACCTTCGGCAAAGGATTATGCTCAGCTTATCGAACTGATTAAGGAGTATAAGATCAAAGCTATTTTTGGCGAAGTGGGTTTTAATACCAAGCTTATTCTCCAATTGGCCCAGGAAACCGGGATTAAGATGGTGGATGATCTGTACAATGATACCCTTGGGGTTACACCGGAAACCGACAGCTATATCGAAATCATGAAGCACAATACCAAGGCTATTGTCTCAGCACTTGAATAAGCATTCCGTCTGAGTCACTACATCATACCTATAAGGAAGAAGGATATTTAATGTTAGCCGTTGAGTTTGATTCATTTTCCTATACACTTCCCCAGCGGGACATTCTGTGGGATATTAATCTGCGCATTCCTTGCGGTTCCTGCGTTGGAATCATTGGCCCCAATGGCTCCGGAAAATCCACCCTGATGAAAAGTATTGTGGGCTTAAATCAAAGCACAAAGGGAAGCGTTAAGGTCTTTGGGCAGCCACCGACACAAGAATGGCGCCGTAAAATGCAGTTAGGTTATGTTCCACAACTGAAAACCATGGATAAAGATTTTCCTATTTCGGTCTACGAAGTGGTTCTTTTAGGCCGGACTGGTCGATTAGGTTGGTTTAAACGTCCCCGATCTGAAGATCATGGTCTGGTGGAACAGGCTTTAAAAAAAGTCAATATGTTGAATCTTAAAGATCGCCCTATTGGCCAGCTTTCCGGAGGCCAACAGCAACGAGTTCTGATTGCTAGAGCCCTGGCCACGGAATCTCGTCTATTACTATTGGACGAGCCAGCTACAGGGTTAGATATTCCTTCTCAACAAAGTATTTTTCGCCTGATCGAGGATCTCCACGGGGATGGGATAACTATCCTTACCACCACCCATGATTTAGCAGCATTGAAGTATCATCATTTTGATTTGATTCTCTGCCTTAATCAAACGGTTATCGCCTTTGGTCCTCCAGAAGAGGTTTTGGTTCCTCATATTCTGGAGCGTACTTTCATGGGAAGCCAGGGAGGAGTCATTCCGTATGCATCTACTTACTGATCCCTTGCAATATGCTTTTATGCAGCGGGCCCTCATTGGTACCATTGCTGTGGCAGTGCTCACCGCTGTGGTGGGGACTTTTGTGATCTTAAGACGTCTGGCCTTTATCGGGGAAGGTTTAGCTCATGGTTCTTTAGCAGGATTAGCCATTGGCTATCTCCTGGATTGGAATTTGTATATTGCCGGCAATATCTATACCATAGGCCTTGCCCTCCTTATTGGTGTACTCCATGAGAAAGCCAAAGTCAGTTTAGATACAGCCATCGGTATTCTCTTTTCCACTTCCATGGCTTTAGGGGTAGCATTAATTAGCTCCTTAAAATTCTATTCAACTAATTTAACCGGCTATCTTTTCGGTTCAGTATTATCCATCGGTTCTTTTGACTTGGTTATCATCGTTAGTTCAACATGCGTGATTCTTTTCATTCTTACGATATTCTACAAAGAGTTCGTTTATTATGCCTTTGATCCGGAAATGGCAGAAGTGGCGGGATTACCTCGTGCTCGCTTGCATTATGCCATGTTGGCTATGATAGCTGTGACCGTGGTGGTGGCATCTCAAACCGTTGGCATAATTCTTGTCACAGCACTGCTGACCATTCCTGCCGCGTCGGCTTTTCAATGGACTCATTCCCTGAAAAAATTAGTACTTCTCTCTGTATGTTTTGGATTAATCAGCGCCATCCTTGGCCTTTATCTCTCCTATTATTTAAATGTGGCTTCCGGGGCCAGTATCGCTCTGACAGCAGCCGCAATCTTTCTGCTGAGCTTTCTCTGTTCTCCCAAACGAGTCAGTCTGCGTCGCAGCTTTGGCCGAGTCAAAACCTCTGAGAAAGGATGAACAAAAATGGAGTACAATGAGATCATCCAACTCATTCAAGAAAAGGGATATCGCCTTACCGACCCTCGTAAAAAAGTCGTCAGCATATTGACCACCCATTCTGAATTTTTGGGTGCCTACGATATTCATAATCTTCTTCAGCAGGAAAATATTAATATTGGTGTCGCATCCATCTATCGAGTGCTGAGTTTGCTAAAAAGCTTAGGTCTGCTAAAATCCGAAGAATTCAGCGTAGGCGGCGAAAAATATCGTCTGGAAAGTTCGGACTCTCATCACCATCATTCCCACCAGTTGATCTGCTCCCAATGCGGCCGTACTGAAGAATGGATAGGGGATTGCCCCATCTCCAACATCGCAGAAAAACTTGAGCAAGACAGCGGATATCAAATCGAGGAGCATTGGCTCAGATTTTTTGGAGTATGTCCGTTTTGCCGCAAAGAATAGAATCCATTTATCGTCTATTTCTCCGATTGCGCTTAAAAAGAAAATACCCTATACCTGCTAAGATAAGCACACCGATGACTATATCCATGCGGTGGAATAATGGCTTTAATGAATTCCAGTTAGCGCCGAGTTTTTCTCCGACGATGATTAGGAACATGCACCAAGGCAATGCTCCTAATACTGTATAGATAGCCATTTTTGCAGCATTCATTTTTGCTATACCGGCAGGCAGGGATATGAAGGTTCGTATAATAGGCAGCATACGTCCCACTAAGACGGTGATTTCCCCATGCTTGCTAAATAATCTCTCAGTCCACTGGAGCTCCTTTTCTTTCATAAAAAAATAATGTCCATAGCGTTGAATGAAAGGCCTTCCTCCTCGAACGCCCACATAATACGCTACGATACCCCCAAAAAGATTGCCTAAGGTAGCTGCTAAAGTGGCTGTCCAAAAATCAAAATGACCCAAATACACCATATATCCTGTGAAAGGGAGAATAATTTCACTGGGTAAAGGGATACAGGCGCTTTCGATGGCCATCGCCAAAAACACTCCAAAATAGCCCAAACTGGAGATCAATTCGACCACGAATTCTCCCAGAAGGCTTAGCAATTGTTCTAACAAGGGTTCTCCTCCTATCTCCATAGCTAACTTGAAAAAGGTCCGAAGGTTAAGTCTCCAGGATTTTGCTTTACACCGTTCGCTCCATAAGCTAAGCGGACAAAACTAACGCTCAAAGCCTTCGCTCCGAAAGGTGCACCTGCGCCGCTAAGTAGTCTCAGTGGTATGGCGGCTTGGGCGAAACCCTCACCCGGGTTTCGTGGCTAAATCGGCTCCTCGAAAGCACTGCTTTCGCACTTGTTCTCATAGCCGGTTGGAAACGTCCTGTTTCCAACCTTTCTCCGCTGTTTGCTTTTCGCGAAGTTTTGTTTCCGCTCGCTTAAATTCGCTCTCTTCTGTAAAGCAAAATCCTTAGGCTGCTTTTCGGGTCTGTGCGTGCATGCAGGGCTTTGTGAAATAAGTTACGCGATCCGAGCGGCTTTTTCCGTCTTTACCGACGCCGCTTGAGCGGCATGGTCGGCTGCTCTGGGAACGGCCCTGAAGGTGACCCCCCCCCAAAATGTCCACAAGAGTTCCAAAAGCAGTGCTAAAGAGGACCCGTGAGCGTAGCTTTACGTACAAAAGCGGACGGATTTCACTGTGTATAAGGCAGCTAAGGCTTCTGCTTCGCTTCACTCACCATAAGCCAAGCTTTCTTTAAGCGGAAGGGCGGCTAGGTCAACGAAGCTTTCTTAACTTAGACGAGCCACTGGTTAACATTCAGAAAACAGCGGGGTTTGGCTCGTCTGTTAAGAAAGCGAGTTTGACCAGCCCTGGAGCTATGGAGTACGTGTTGTGCGTAAAGCTACACAACCCGGACGACGCTGTTCATACCCTTTCATACCTTGTCCATCCTGAACTCTTGCCATACCCTTCCGGGAAATTGTGTTGCTCGTGCATTCGAAAAGAATCTTTTTGCCATCCACCACAGTTTCCAGATAAACACCTTTTCCCCATAATGTTTGTATTAACTGCAAGGTTTTTTCCAGATAAACAAGATCCAAATCCACCCCCTCATGCCCATGAACAAGATATAGCCCACCTTTCCCCTCGTAATCCCCATCCATGACTAAAATACGTGGATGACCTCCATGGATCAATTGTTTAACGAGGTTATCACGTACCTTTTCCCATGCTGTATCCGTAACTTGCCAGTGGGCACCTACTTTACGATAATTAAAGAGGTTGAGGTCCTCAACCAGTTCTTGATTGAGATAATTACGCACAAAGGAGATATCATTCTCCATCTCCCGTATTTCAAACAATGTTTCCCAATCATAACGCCCGGCAAGATGATCCCATATCTTAACACCAAGATAATAGGGATTCAGCTGCAGTCTTGAAGGCTGTACGACTTGACTATGCATTACTGCAAAATCCACCGCTTCTGCAGCAGTGAGGTTCAGTTCTCGCATGATTCGTGAATGCCAAAAGGTGGCCCACCCTTCATTGATGATTTTTGTTTCGATTTGAGGGTAGAAATATAGAGATTCTTCACGGATCATGCTCAGAATATCTCGTTGCCAATCTTCAAGGCTGGAAGAATAGGTCATCAAATAAAGCATCAGATCTTCATCCGGTAATTTTTCCTCGATTTCGTTATCAGGTTTTTGATCCCAAAGGTCTGTGTATTCAGTTCGGTGGACGGATATTTTCTTTTCCGCTCCATCTTTCTTGTTAGAGTTGCAGGTGGGGCCTTTTTTTTTGCCTAAATGAGCTCTAAAGTCCACATGCTCTTGAATGGATAATACTGCATCCAGGTTTTTTTCCACCTTATCCCGGCCATGCTCTAATTCATAATCCCGAATGCGCTGTGCATGAGCTTCCATGCGTAACACCATGTCTTGGGGGGTTCGGCGGAAATAGCGGTTATTTTTAAAAAAATCCACATGGGCATAGACGTGACCTATGACCAGCTTGTTCTGAATTAAGCGATTCCCTTCTAACAAAAAAGCATAAGATGGATTCGAGTTGATGACGAGCTCGTAGATTCGGGTGAGATTCAAATCATACTGCATTTTCATGCGATAGAAGGCTTTACCAAAGCTCCAATGAGTGAAGCGCACCGGCATCCCATATGCCCCGAAAGAATAAATTGCTTCCGCTGGACAGACCTCAAAATGCACTGGGTAAAAGTCAAGCCCCAGGCATCTGGCCACATTGGCAATCTCTCGAGCATGATAGCTAAGTTCTGTCACCTCATAGTCCATAGACACCTCTCCTGACTCTTTGTTATCTGCTTTGAAAAAGACCTGCTCTGCAAAAGCCCTGCTCTGCAAAAGCCCGGAAGCTGATTCTAGAGCGTTGTGCATAAAGCTACCCGAGTAAAATTTTTCATCTTCTGCCGGCGCCAACAGGGCTAAGAAAATACTGTTTTTAAAGCTTCATAGACCTCTTGACGATCACGTATCGTTACTAAGCGGAGCTTAGGATCGGTTATACGTTTTAGAGTCGACATCAACGTACTGGAGTAATGGGTTCTTAGAATCTCTCCATATCCAACAACCTGACTCACGTCCACAAGCTTTTGCATAAGATTCAAGGACCGGGCGTTGTCTGAACCAATATTATCGCCATCTGTAAAATGAACCGGATAAATATTATAGTGGGCAGGAGGATAATCTCGCTGGATGATTTCTAAAGCCAGTTGATATACGGATGAACAGCGGGTTCCACCGCTTTCTCCCCGGGTAAAAAATTCCTCTTCCGTGACTTCTTTCGCTTCGGTATGGTGAGCCAGAAAGCGCATTTCTACATTTTCGTATTTTTCCCTCAAGAAACGCACCATCCAGAAGAAGAAGGTCCGAGATATATACTTTTCAAACTGTCCCATGGAACCTGAGGTATCCATCATGGCAAGAATGACTGCATTTGTTTCAAAGTTAGGGTGGGTTTCCCAAGTTTTAAAGCGCAGATCCTCGGGAATGATTTTGAGATCGTTACCCTTGCCGGCTAATGCCTGCCGCTTGATACTTTCTATAAGAGTACGTTTTTTATCAATATTAGCCATGAGACCTTTCTTGCGAATATCTTTAAATTCCGGTTTATCTTGGGCAATCAAGGGACGCTTTTTATCATCCAGATTGGGAAGCTGCAATTCCTCAAAAAGGATGGCTGCCAGATCCTCATAAGTGACTTCAGCCTCATAGATATCCATACCCGGCTCATCTCCGGCACCCGGATCTTTTCCTGCCCCCTGTTTACGCTGGCTTTCCCGAGCAAGGATATCACCATTCTTCATCTTTTTGTTTCCTTGACCGGTGTGATTCTTTTTGTTGTAATCAAAGCGAAATCGAAATTCTTCTAAGGAACGCATGGGGACTTTCATAGCCTTTTTTCCATCACTGAGAATGATACTCTCATCAACAATTAAATCTCCCAACTGCTTCTTTATGGCCTCTTGGACTTTCTCTTTGTGCCGATTTTGATCCAGATAACCTTTGCGATGGAGACTCCAGTCTTCCCGGCTGACAATAATATCGTCACTCATGGTTCATCCTCCCTTAACGATTGAGGAGGGAGCCGACATATTTTACAATTTCATTGGCACAAATAGGGCAGTACCCATGAAGCTGAATCAGACGATCCGTTACTTCGTTAATGCGGCGTAACTGTTCTTGGTCCGGGTGAGATACTGAAGTCGTCACCTTAATCACATCTTTAAGATCAGCAAATAATTTCTTTTCGATGGCCTCTCTCAATCGCTCATGTGAGGTGTATTGAAAGGTCTTATTTTTACGCGCATAAATGGAGATGCGGATAAGTATTTCTTCCCGAAAAGCCTTCTTGGCATTTTCCGACACCCCTATCTGTTCTTCGATACTGCGCATAAGTTGCTCGTCGGGCTCTAATTCCTCACCTGTAATAGGGTCGTAGAGTTTGCTGGAGTTACAATAGGCTTCTACATTATCCAGATAGTTATTAAGTAAGGACTTTGCAGATTCTTCATAAGCATAAACAAAGGCTTTTTGGACCTCTTTTTTTGCCACTTCATCATATTCCTTGCGAGCTACAGCTATAAGATTGACCAGGTTTTCTCTTTCCTCTTTCGTAATGGAAGTATGCTGAGAAAGACCATCCTTAAGTGCTCGCAAAATGTCCAAGGCATTAATACAGGTTTTGTGATCGCGGATGAGGGCTGTCGAGATACGATTGATAACATAACGAGGATCAACACCGCTCATCCCTTCCCCCTGCTCTTCACCCTCAGTCATGATATCTTTAATATCCTTCTGATTAAAACCTTCCACATCTTCCCCATCATAGAGGCGCATTTTCTTGACCAGATCCATTCCTTGCTTTTTGGAGGGTTTTAGCCGGGAGATGATACTGAAGGCTGAAGCGGTCCAAAGGCTGTGGGGCGCTAAGTGAATTCCCTGGAGATCGCTTTGTTGAATAAGTTTTTCATAGATTTTAACTTCTGAGCTGATCTTCAGGTTATAGGGGACTGGAACAACGATGATACGAGATTGGAGTGCCTCGTTCTTTTTATTGGCTACAAAGGACTTGTACTCGTTTTCGTTGGTATGAGCGATGATTAATTCGTCGGCGGATATTAAAGCAAATCGCCCTGCTTTAAAATTCCCTTCTTGAGATAGGCTCAAGAGGTTCCAGAGAAATTTTTCATCGCTTTTCAGCATTTCCTGGAATTCCATAAGCCCTCTATTGGCTTTGTTCAATTCGCCGTCAAAGCGATAAGCTCTGGGATCCGATTCCGAACCGTATTCCGTGATGGTGGAGAAGTCGATGCTCCCTGTCAAATCAGCGATGTCCTGGGACTTAGGGTCAGAGGGAGTGAAGGTCCCAATTCCTACCCGCTGTTCCTCGGAGAAAACGATCCTCTTTACCGGAACATCCTCCACGCGCCCCTGGAACTCTTCTTCGACTCTTAGGCGGCAGACTGGACAAAGATTTCCTTCAATGCGGATTCCGTACTTTTGTTCGAATTCTTCCCGCAAAACCTGGGGAAGCAAATGGAGAGGATCCTCATGCATAGGGCAGCCATCAATAGCATAAACTGCCCCTTCATCCGTACGGGTATAGTCTTCCAAGCCCTTTTTCAGCAGGGTTACAATGGTTGACTTCCCTCCACTGACGGGTCCCATCAACAGAAGAATCCTCTTCCTGACATCCAGTCGTTTAGCCGCTGAATGAAAATACTCTTCCACCAATCGCTCCAAGGTTTTCTCCATGCCAAAGAGCTCTTTATTAAAGAATGCGTAATTTTTATGATCATGTTCTTCTTTAATTCCTGCTTTACGAATCATCTCATAGATCCGTGCATGAGCGTGCATGGCAAGATTGGGGTTCTCTACAATCTTTAGCAGATACTCTGCAAAGGTTCCATTCCATACTAAGGCAGCTTCTTTATCCCTGTAATTTTTAAGCCATTGTATTACTTCCATTGTAGCCCTCCTTTTCGCTATACTTATACCTTACAAGGCTTAATCTAAATATATGCCTCGATCAAAAAGAAGAGACATTAGTTTTCTTTTCACTTTGTGAATACTTAGCGACGCCATAATAAATTCAATGCTCGGCAAATGCCACGAAGGCGCTGCCGAACTACAAAATAAAAAACGCCTGCAGCTTTTCAGCTTCACAAGCGTTATCATAAACCTTTTAATTACAAGAGACTTTATCATGCTATTGTAATCTTGTTAGATCCTTAGCGTCATAAGCATATTCTCCGGTTAAGACATCAAGTTGAACCACGAAATATTCGCCGTATTCATCTTTTTCCAGACGTACTACGGTTCCCATTTTCGAATTATAGGTTAACACGCGGTCGCCACGTTTAAACTTTGGTAAGCGATCCGGGATGCCCGTCTTTGTGGATTCATATCTTGCTACATACATTTGACTTACACCTCCGTTTTATGTGAAAGTAATTTCTTGCTCTTATTCTAGCATACTTTTTTTTTAAAAGCTAGTAATAATTGCAGGGAATTTTCGCAAATTTTAAAATAGTTTATCCTTTCTAATTATTTACCATTGTTCTAAGCCTTGGTATTCTCTTGAGCTAAATAAAAGGGAGTGTCGCAAAACTACTTTTTAGTCAGCGATACTCCCTTTCCGTGTGTTTTGTCCAAAATAGAGCATCAAAAGGGGAAAGTGAGCCGGACTAATACTCTATCCCTTTTCGAGCTTGGATACCCAGTTCATAAGGATGTTTAATCTCCACCATCTCCGTTACAAGATGAGCTTCTTCAATCAATTGGGGTGAAGCATTGCGGCCTGTCATGATAACTTCTACATGCTCAGGTTTTTGTGCCAAAAGTTCCATGACCTTCTCTTCCGGAATCAGTTCAAACCAGAGCGCATTGATGATTTCATCGAGTATGACTATGTCCCATTCGCCAGACATGATGATCTCACGGGCCCGCTCCAAACCTTCGCGAGCCTCGCGACGATCGGTTTCCTTAGCTTGCCCTTTAAGGACCCATCCCGGTGATCCATACTGCTCAATCCTGCATTCCGGCTCTAGACGTTTAAGGCCTTGCAGTTCTCCATAATCTTGTCGACCCTTCATAAATTGAAGTATAAAAACGTGATATCCATGTCCGACAGCTCTCAGGGCTAAGCCTAAGGCGGCGGTCGTTTTCCCTTTATTATTCCCGGTATAAATCTGAATTAAACCTTTTTCCAGATTAGCCATAACTGTTTACACCTGCCTTGACCATTGTTCTAACTGAGGGTGAATATACGCCACATTGGGGCAGCGAATAAGTTCCGGAAACTTCTCGACGATCTGCTGAGTAAAAGCATAAGTAAAGAGTATCTTTATCGCCGATTTTTCATCTATAGCCCGAAGTTCTACTTTGTCGGGATAAAAATAATAGCTGTAGTTACTGTCTCTCCACGAGGTCTCAAGTTCTCCACATTTTATTTTAATTATCCCGAATGGTTCAACTTTGATACTGCCGATGCTTGAAAAAGCCGAAGATATTTGACCTGTTTCCAATGACACTTGCCCCGATTTATGGCGGCAATGCATTAAATGCTCGATGATTAATCGAGCCGGCATAGAAATTTCTTCGAATATCCTCCGATGGTTTCGAACTTCCTCAGCCCATTCTTCGAAATGATGGACATGGACCGAACGAATCTTAGAAATTTTCTTCAGCGACTGTTCTATCATATGATGGATATCTTCCAAGCTTTCTAAAAGGAGCATGTCATCTAATCTCACTGCAATCCCTCACATATCCTTCTCTTGGCTATATCCATATTCTAACCGAAAAATGGAAGTTTTCCTAGTATTCCGGCACAATTTATCAATGTTTCTTCTGGCGGACCTTTCGGGAAACTCTTTGTACCGCTCGTTCCAGGTCCACAGTCTCATACCCAATGTCTCGAGCAATCTCTATGGATTGCCAATAGCACTGCAATGCATCCAAATATTGCCTTCTACGCTCATAATATTCGGCTAATCGCTGCACTGCATTCAAGGAATGAGCATGATAGCCGACAATCATGCGTTTGGATTCCTTCCGATAGTATTCACTTTCTTCCTCTTCTCCCAAGGCGTCGAGAAGAAATGCCAAATATTCATAACACTCACCTAAGCGGAGATCATCTCCCAAGAGCTCAAAAATAGAGGCAGATTCCAAAAAGTACTTTTTAGCTTGACCGTACTCTTCTTTCCTGACCATGAGTTTCCCTAAGCTTTGTAAACGTAGGGCTAAACTGTTCTCTCGATCAGAACAACATTTTATCGATACCTCAAGGTAATATTGAGTCTCATCCAAGTATCCTAATCCTTGAAGAATTTTCGCCAAAAAATAGACCGATTCACTGACTTCCTCCCACAAATTGTTTCTCATCTGCAAGGCGACCGCCCTTTGCAGGGCTGTTAACGCTTCTTCAAGTCTTTGAAGTTCGAACATCATAAAAGCATAGTATTGCAGACTATTGATAAGAGATAGTTCTTCTCTGATACCGGCAAAGACCTTACAGGAATGTTGTATGCACAGTATGGCTTGTTCTTTATCATCCAATCTATAATGAACTTCACCAATGAGGACGCTTAATTCCCCTTCCCCTTTGGGATAATTGAACCTGTGGCACAAACTCATCGCTTTCATATAGGTTTTCTGAGCTTCTTGCCAGTATTCCGACGCCGAATAAGCCTGACCTAAATCACTGTATAGCATAGCTAAACGAAGTGGGGGAGACTCAACGGGATACACTTCTATAGCCCGACGATAGTGAACTATTGCGTTTTCGTAATTATCTTTTTCCACAGCGACACTGGCCAAACCGGCTAAAGCTTCGGACATCCCTTTATAATTATTGACTTCTTCGCAGATTTGTAGCGCTTCCCGGAACCCCTTCTCCGCACCTTCCGTCTTTCCTTGCTTTACCTGAACCGTTGACAGTAAACGTAGGGAAAAAGCTTTCACTAAAGGTACATCGAGATGATGGGCAATCCTCACCGCTCTCTTAAAATAGTCTTCCGCCTTTATATAGTCTGTTTGGCCCAAATAGGCCGTGCCTTTTTCCATTAGGGTTCGCCAAAATTCCAAGCTGTTATCGTTCATCAGCATCCCCTCCGTATCATAGTCATCATATGCGGAGAAGTGCTTTTTGGCGCGAAAACAAGCCTATAGGCGAATTGTTCAGCAATCTAGACAGTGTGGTCGAAATATGTTAATCTGATGCTGTAGGAGGTGTTGTTATGAACGCTTATCGTCCTGCTCCGTCTTCCAATTGGGTTATTGCTTTGAAAATTATCCTTTTAATTGTTGCCCTTTATTTTTCTGCGATACTCTTGAGTCATGTTTTTACATGGTTTTTCTCTATTGCTTTTGTGGTCATTCGTATTGCCGTCTATTTTGTTACAAGTATACTTGTCCTTCATTTCTTTCTTAAGCTCTTGTTCGGTTATGATCTCTTAAAATTCATCTTGGGAACGCGATTTAGTCGTTAAGAACTATCCATACTTTAAAACATTAAAAGCACCTGATGGTGCTTTTTTTATTCTACGAATTAGTACAGCCTCTATTTACATGTTCTGCCCAGGCTTTGAATATCTTTTGAGAAGGGAGGGATATTCATGAAATTTATTGTATTTAAAAGACCGGCTTTACGTAATGCTATGCTCTGGGCTATTCTCTTATTTGTGGTTCTTGCTTATCGTGAAAATGTTATTTCTGTCTTTTCTAATAAGCTAAAGCCCGTCTACTCAGCGGAGGTTACCACCAATGAAATTGGTCTGACATTCGATATCAGCTGGGGAGAAAAAACTCCGGAACCGATTCTGGATATTTTGAAAGAAAAAGGAGTTAAGGCTACCTTCTTCTTATCCAGTCCTTGGGCTTCCAAACATGAAGACTTAGTAAAACGCATGGTGGCTGACGGTCATGAAATTGCTTCCCATGGAAATCGACATGTGGATTTAAACACGTTAAGTCCGGGAGAAATTGAACGTGAAATTATGACTGCCCACGAAGTCCTTCAACACATCACCGGACAAAAAATTTCCTTACTAAGGCCACCTAATGGAGCTTATGATAATAAACTCATCAGTGTTTCTCAAAGGCTCGGCTATCAAGTCATTCAATGGAGTGTGGATTCCCTGGATTGGAAACGCCCCGGACCGGAAGCAGTTATCCGTAATGTACTGAATGGTCTTCCTAATGGGCATGGCGCTAGACCAGGAGATATCATCCTCTTTCATGCCTCAGACTCTGCTCCCGACACCATCAAGGCCCTTCCAGTGGTAATAGATCAACTGATAGCCAAAAATTATCAATTAGTTCCTGTAGGGCAATTGCTAAAAAGTGCAGCAAAAACCTGGCCACCGGAAAGTAATCTACCTCCACTTGAGCAAAGAGAGGCCTCTTAAGCCGCCTAGGATGGCTTAGCTGGTTCACCTTTTGCCTGTTATGGCTTGCAACGCGCCTTCAGCTTCAACACGCTCTTGGGCTTGTGTCAAGGCCTGTACGGCATCCTTTTCTATAAAATCTGGTAGTCCCATTTGGATTGCTCCATTTAAATTCTCAGCTGCTTGAGCAAATTCCCCGCGTTCATACATTTTAATCCCCGCTAGATACTGGACACAGGCTTTCCCTTTGTCTTTTGTCTCCAGTGCCTTAAGGGTATTCTCATAGCTCTCTCGATCTCCTATCACAAGGGCAAGAAGTGCTTTTTTCACTAACACCTGCTCTCCGTATGAGGCCGCATGTGCTGGTGCGCTTTGACTGCTTAATTCCTTTGCTCTCCCCCATTGACCTGTGAAAAGGGCTAGGTCATACTCTGTTCCCAACACCAAAGGATGTGTTGAGGATATCTCTGCGGCTATTTGCCACGATTTCTGGGCCTGTTCTAGTTTTCCCAAAGTCAGATAACTTCTGGATAAAGCAATATTTTTCAGCACTTGGTTCTCTGAGCTTAGATCCCTATCACTAATGGTTAATAGAGTACTCACTGCCTTTTCATTGTCTTCTCCATTAGCCAACAACATTCCCTGGGCCAGCTTCTGCAGAGCAGGATTTTGAAGGGTAGCAATGACCTTCTCAGCCTCACCGGGCCGATCTCTTAATAAATAAAGCTGAAACAGCCAGAAACGATGACCATCATCACCGTATTGTACTAGCTCCAACTCCATTTCCTCATACTCACCTTGATTGAGCCTTAGCCACAGCTCCCCTTTTTCAATAAAGGGGATTCGTTTTAACCAAACCCCATTTTCTTCTATCCAGGCTAATTCCTGAGAAAGAGCGGTAAAATCATAACGGTCTACTGCACTTCGGTAAGCACTAATATGTTGAAAATAGGGCAAACCTGCAAAAAGTAAGATTAAAATAAGTATTCCTGATATGAGGATTGGCAATGCTTGCTTATTTCTTCTATTCCGTTTAGGTACTCTCTTTCTTCTCGACATTTCCTCACTCACAACCTTAAAGTCTATTTACATTGAGATACTTAATGTCCTTTCCATGTGGAAAAGCCCTCCCCAACCACTTCCGGAACATCAGAAATTGACAGGAAGGCCTTAGGATCCCGGGTACGGATAATCTCCTTCATTTGAGACATTTCCGTCCGACTAATGACACAGTACACCACTTCTTTATTTTCTTTCGAGTAAGCTCCTTTCGCTTGAAAAAGTGTTACTCCACGATCCAGCTTTTCCATAACATCTTGAGCAATCCCGTGAGGGTCCCCAGTGACGACAAGGACACTTTTAGAGGGGTTTAGCCCCTCTTGCACCATGTCGATAACTTTGGTTGCTATAAACATATAGATCATGGCATACATGGCTCTTTCCGGGCCAAGAAAAATAGCGGCAGCTATAAAGATCAAAGCGTCAATGACCATGAGAACTTGTCCTACGCTAAAGGACGTGGTGCGGCTGAAAAATACAGCCAGAATATCTGTTCCTCCTAAAGAGCCGCGGCTGCGGAAGATAATACCCATCCCAATACCACTGACGACACCGGCAAAGATACAAGCCAACAAGGGATCGCCGGTAGGGTTAGGGATTGTCGTAGTCATTTCTAAAGCTAAGGAAAACGCAGATACGCCGGCGATGCTATAGACCAAAAAAACGCGTCCAACCATTTTCCATCCTATAAGAAACAAAGGTATGTTTAAGAGGATAACGACTTTACTGACGGGTAAATCGAATAAATAATAAATAATAATCGCGATCCCCGTAACTCCTCCGTCCGCTATCATATTGGGGATGATCATAGAGTTGATGCTGGCAGCTACGATAAAAGCTCCTATAATGATTGCCACAATTCTTTGAAAATGTACCCACGACACCCGAAGATAATCCTCTCTCCAGCTCATAAAAACCCCACCCATCATGAAAGATTATTTTCATCATTTCGATTGCTAAGGCCTAATCTATGTTATGTACCGGGAACATTGATGATTCTATACTATGATAATCATCTTATAGTGGGAAGAATCCCCTTTGATTATACTCCCGCTAATAGGTTGTGCAATGAAAAAACGCCGCAATTCCTTGCGACGTCGTTGTATCATATGGTGCGCCCGGCAGGATTTGAACCTGCGACCTCCGGCCTCGGAAACCGTCACTCTATCCCCTGAGCTACGAGCGCTCGAAAACAACCGCTATATAACTTTACTAAAAGTACTTGGATTTGTCAAGCCATGACTTGAAAGTTTAAATATACAAATTTTTTTATTAAAAAAGCTCGTGTAAATTACGAATATGCATTCAAATTTACTAATACTCTTTTATAATCTCGATTATTTGCTTTATGTTCATAAAAAATTGAATCAATCAGATAATATTGTTTTGGCTACTTCATAGATTTCTTCGTGTATTTCGTCAATAGTTTTTAATCTTCCTTCAGTCACACAATTTATAGTTATCCAATTTTCTCGTATTCGAATTTTTTGGGCATTTTCATAGGATTCATTAAGATAATTCCTGTTTTTCTCATGGATGTCCTGATGAGTAACAGAGGACTTGTCTTTACGATTGGCAATAAAATGAATACTCAGGTCAGGAGGCATATTGAGATAAATAACCATGTCCGGTTCAGGCAAACCCATTAAGTGATATTCGAACTCTTTCAGCCAGTCAATATAGCTTTCCCAGCCATCTGAATCTTTGATTTTAACAGCTTGGTGGATCATATTCGAAGTAGTATATCGATCTGAGAGAATTACCCCACCCCGGCTGTAAAAATCACCCCAGAGGGTTTTGTAAGACGCATAGCGGTCCACAGCATAGAATGTAGATGCCGCATAGGGATTCACCGCATTAGGGTCCGTACCAAACTCCCCTCCCAAGTACATGGTGACCAGAGAAGAGGATGGGCTAGAATAATTGGGGAACTCTACTTTCTTTACTTGTAAGCCTTCGTCTGTAAGACGTTGCCAGAGCTTCCGGGTCTGGGTCGCCTTGCCGCTCCCATCCCCACCTTCGATAATAATGAGTTTGCCCATATTCCTGATACATCCTCCATATCGTCAGATCGGGGAGGAGCTGGTCCTCATCGATCCGTACATTAAACACTCGATTCAAAGGGAACTCTTTAACCGAGAGGCCGCCGAAAGTCGGCGGCCCCTGCTCTAGGTGATATGATTTAAGTCAGAATTCTTTACTCCACAATGTCAGCGTACTGGAAGTACCAGTAGCCATAGGGAGAGTGCCAGGAGCCTGTAATTTTGGGGCTTTGCAGATAGAACTCGTTGTAATAAGCGACCGGTACGACAGCAGCATCAGCCATCATGAGATCTTCCGCCTGATGCAAGTAACCGGAACGTGTCTTAGGATCGACTTCTGCAGCAGCTTTATTCATCAGCGCATCATATTCAGCGCTCTTATACTTAGCATTGTTGTTGCCATTGGTGCTGTACATCAGATCCAGCATATTGGAAGCATCATTGTAGTCAAACAGCCATCCGTCACGGCTGGTTTGATAATCACCGGCACGGCGCTGGGGAGTGAAGCTGGCCCACTCGACGATCTCAACATTTGTTGTGACGCCTATTTCTTTCCAGGCTTGCTGGAGATATTGTGCTACCACTTTGTGATAAGCAGAATCGTTAGTGGAATAAGTGATGGCCGGGAAACCTTTACCATCGGGATAGCCTGCCGCAGCCATAAGTTCCTTGGCTTTGGCCAGATTACCCTCAAAATCATTGACATCAATATAGGGCTTGCCGCCGTTGGCATTGTCCATGAAGCTGCTGCCATCCCAGTCGGCTACGCCTGTGCCGATGAAATTGGAGGCAGGGGTATAGGTTCCTTGCATCAGGGTTTCAGCCACATATTTGCGGTCGATGGCCAAGCTCAGCGCCATGCGGACGCGGGGGTCTGAAAACTGGGACAAGGTGTTGTTTAAGTCAAGATAATAGGTGCCGAGAAGAGGTTCAATATAGAAGTCGTCCTTGCCTTGAAGAGAAGGAATCTCCGCAGTCGGCACATCCTTGATCATCATGGCTTCGCCGGTCTTATAAGCAGCGTAAGAAGCATTGGAATCTTCGATCAGGAGCAGTTTGATGGAATCCAGCTTGATGGAATCCGGATCGCGGTAATTAGGATTTTTGGTGAAGAGGATATAGGAGCTGGGCACCCATTCAGAGATTTGGAAGGGACCGTTGCCGATATAGCTTTCCGGTTTGGTAGCCCAGGCATCGCCGTGGGCTTCAATGGTAGCCTGTTGTACAGGGCTCAATGTCGCGAAAGCGGCCAGCTTATCAAAGTATGCGCAAGGATTGGAGAGCTCAACTACGAAAGTTTTGTCATCAGGTGCTGAAACAGCCAGCGCATCGGGATTGCCGGCAGCGGCTTCCTTAAATCCCTTTACCATACCCAGTACGGTTTCACCGTAGGGAGCAGCGGTAGCAGGATCTGCGACCCGTTTCCAGCTGTACACAAAGTCCTTGGCAGTTAGAGGTGATCCATCAGACCACTTCAGTCCTTCACGGAGATAGAAGGTCCAGGTCAGGCCATCTTCACTGGTCTTCCAATCCTCTGCGGCACCAGGGATGATCTTGTTGTCTTTGTCCACATTGAGCAGACAATCAAAGGCAAACAGGAGCATGTTACCGCCATCCACGGCACTGTTCAGAGCAGGATCAATGGTCTCGGGATTAGGGCCAATCTGTGCAACAAGCTGTTTGGGTTTGTCCCCGCCAGATTGCGCAGGAGTGGACGGTTTACCGCAAGCGGTAAGAGTTAGGGATAGGATCATGGTGATGACCAACAGTAAGGTACTCTTTTTTTTCACATTCTTTTCCTCCTTTTTTCTTTTGACTATTTATCATTCACCGCGTTTTTGCACGGCAAATAATTTTGAGGACGGGATCATTGAACCCGATCCAGATGATGGCAGGCGGCGAAGTGGCCGGCAGAGATCTCTCTCCACTCCGGCTCCTCTGCGGCACAGCGTTCATCGGCGTAAACGCACCGGGTACGAAAACGGCAACCGGAGGGAGGATTGACGGGGCTGGGCACATCGCCCTCAAGCACTATACGTTGGGTGCTGCGGGAAATCTTCGGGTCGGCAATAGGGATGGCTGAAATCAGACTACGGGTATAAGGATGCACACTGTGAAATGTCAGCTCATAGCTGTCAGCCAGCTCCACCAATCTGCCCAGGTACATAACACCGATGCGGTTGGATATATGCTTCACCACACTTAAATTGTGGGAAATAAACAGATAAGTCAGCCCCATACGCTGCTGAAGTTCCTCAAACATATTGACGACCTGAGCCTGAATGGATACATCAAGTGCAGAAATAGGTTCGTCACAGACAATAAACTCGGGATTCACAGCCAAGGCACGGGCGATACCCACCCTTTGACGCTGGCCGCCGGAGAATTCATGAGGATAGCGGTTGGCATGCTCTGTATTAAGGCCAACCAGACTTAAAAGTTCTACAATGCGCTCCCTGCGTTCCTGGGCATTGGCTGCCAAACGGTGAATGTCGATGGCCTCACCCACAATGTCCCCTACCGTCATGCGAGGATTAAGACTTGCGTAGGGGTCTTGAAAGACGATCTGCATCTTCCGCCGGTAAGGCAGCATATTCACATGGGTGATATCTTTTCCCTCATAGAAAATTTTTCCCCCAGTGGGTTCATGAAGCCGCAGCAAAGTTCGTCCTGTCGTCGTCTTTCCACAGCCGGACTCGCCCACGAGGCCCAAGGTCTCACCCTTATTGATATGGAAGGACACATCGTCCACAGCTTTGACAACTTTTTTCTCAAACAGCTTTTCGCTCTTAACCGGAAAATACTGTTGCAAGTGCTGTATTTCCAGCAATTTATTGTTTTCAATCATGTTGAACCTCCGACTGGCCTTCAAATTTTGCTTTATCTAGGAGCCAACATGCACTGTAATGTTCCTCACTAAGTCGGGTATAGGCCGGCATACTACTCAGACAGATTTTCATGCATGAACGACAGCGGGGAGCAAAAGGACACCCCGCCGGAGGATTTAGCATGTCCACCGGCAAACCTTCAATCGGCACCAACTGCTTATGATCTCGGTCGTTTATATTGGGCACGCTCTGGAGCAAGCCTTTGGTATATTCATGAGATGGTTGATAGAAAATTTCATCCGTGGTGCCGGATTCTATCACCTTGCCGGCATACATCACGGCAATGCGGTCGCACATACCGGCCACAACACCTAAATCGTGGGTGATCAGAATAATGGACATCCCCAATTTTTCCTTCAGATTCATCATGAGTTCTATGATCTGAGCCTGAATCGTCACGTCCAAAGCGGTCGTCGGCTCATCAGCAATCAACAGCTTAGGCTCGCAGGCCAAAGCAATAGCAATCATCACCCGCTGGCGCATGCCGCCGGACAACTCATGAGGGTATTGTTTTAAGCGCTTTTCAGGCTCATTAATACCCACCAACTGCAAAAGTTCCCGGGCGCGCTCGTTGGCTTCCTTCCTGCTTTTGTTGGTATGCAGAAGAATGACCTCCCGGATCTGGTTACCGACAGTATAGACCGGGTTAAGGCTGGTCATGGGGTCCTGAAAGATGATGGAAACCTCGTTCCCTCTGATCTCACGCATCTCCCGTTCCGTCATCTTATTGATGTGGTGCCCATTAAAATAGAGATCGCCGCCGATCAGACGGCCTGGATGAGCCGTTAAGCCCATAAGACTGTATGAAGTCACAGATTTTCCGGAACCACTCTCCCCTACAATACCCAATACTTCGCCTTCACGAACATGCAGAGACACATCATTGAGTGCCTTCACCTCACCTGCAGGGGTAAAGAAGGAGAGCCTCTCGTTGCGTATATCAACTAAATACTCATTCATTATCTTTCTCCTTCCTTAACTCTTCATCTTAGGGTCGAATGCATCCCGCAAACCATCACCTAATAGGTTGAAACTAAGAATGATGAGGCTGATCAGCAAGGCCGGCGCCATCAGCAAATAAGGATAACTATTCAGACCGTTGAGGGCATCACTAGCCAGAGAACCCAAAGAAGGCAAAGGAACAGCAACCCCCAAACCGAGGAAGCTCAGAAAACTCTCCGTGAAAATAGAAGAAGGAATCTGCAGTGTAGTGGTAACAATCAACGTCCCAATACAGTTGGTCAGAAGATGTTTACGGATAATGCGGCCAGTACCGGCACCCAGGGCTCTGGCCGCGGTCACATACTCATTCTGCTTAAGGGCAAGCACCTGGCTGCGGACAATCCGCGCCATGCCCACCCAATATAACAGGGCAAACACCAGAAAAATACTGATGAGATTGGGACCCACCGTCTGAATCCACCCGAAACCGGGCTTTGCGGCCAGGATGTTCAAGGGATCTCTAATTGCAAAAGAAATCAGTACGATCAAGAGAATATCCGGTACCGTGTATATAATATCTACAATACGCATCATGGCGAGATCTACCCAGCCGCCAAAAAAACCGGACACAGCACCGTAGGTTGAACCAATGATCAGTATGATTGCGGAAGCGATTAAGCCAACCATTAAGGAGATACGGCTGCCTACCATTACGCGGACTGCATAGTCGCGGCCCAAGTTGTCCGTTCCCAGAATATGCGGAAACACCTTTTCTCCAGCATCAATACGCAGTTGTTCTTGGGTGGAGTAGGTCATGGGTTTGAGGTACTCGGAACCCTTAATCTGCTGCTCATATTTATAAGGATAAAAACTGGGGACAATAAAAGAAAAAAACATAACGACCAGAATGACCGTAAGGCTTACCATGGCTACCTTGTTTTTCCTTAGTCGGCGCATAGCATCCTTCCAAAAGCTGACGCCGGGGCGCATCTGAGTGAGGCTTTGCTTTTCTGCGTCGGTTGCAGGCAGAAAATCTTCGACCTTTAATTGTAAGCTAAGCGGATTTTTTTCAGTCATTTTCTGCCCTCCTTATTTTAGTTGAATGCGCGGGTCAATAAATTTATAGAGGATATCTATCAGCGCATTAATGGTGATAACAAGTGTCGCCAGGAAAATCGTCGTACCCATGATAACCGTATAATCGCGGTTGACAATAGAACTGACGAACTGACCGCCTAAGCCGGGAATGACAAAGATTTTCTCCACGATGAAACTGCCGGTCAGGGTGAAAGCCAGCATAGGGCCAGCATAAGTGATTACAGGCAGGATCGCGTTGCGCAGAGCATGCTTGAAAAGACTCTTCATCTGGGAAAGACCTTTGGCACGAGCTGTTCGCATATAGTCCTGACCAATCACATCAAGCATAGACGAGCGCATCAGTCGTGTAATATAGGCTGTCGGATAGAAGGAAAGGGCAAATACCGGAAGGACATAATGGGCCGGTGTCGTGAGGCCCATCGTCGGCAATACCCCTAAGTAGACGCCGAACACATACATGCCTACGGTACAGATAACAAAACTGGGAAACGCAATGCCGCAGGTAGCGATGACGATGATCACGTCGTCGAGCCATTTACCGCGGTTAAGCGCAGCAATGCTTCCCAGTGGAATCCCAATCGATAGAGCTGCAAGCACTGCGATACCGCCCAGCTTGGCTGATACCGGAAACTTGCTGATAATAATATCGCTGACAGTGCGGCCACGTTGTTTTAAGCTCAAGCCAAAGTCGCCCTGAGCAGCACTTAGCATATAATTTTTGTATTGCACAATGAGTGGTTTATCCAACCCGAATTTCTCATTAAGTGCGGCCTGGGCTTGTGCACTAATAGACTTTTCTGCAACAAATGGGCCACCGGGCACCATGTTCATTAGAAAAAAAGTTATGGTCGCAACCATAAAGATCGTCATCACTGCCAGAATAATTCGCTTAATAACGTATTTTATCATTCCCTAATACTCCCTCGCTCTTTTCATAAACCTTTCCCCATTTACAAAGTATTTTTAATTACAACACTTGCTCCGACTTTTATTTTATTTTAACACAGACGCGAGTCAATTTTAACAATCAGAGTTAATTTTGTCAATTAGAATAGAAACGTAAAAAACCCTCTCGAAGCTTCTCCTTAAAGCAGATACACATTGAAAAAAAACTCTCGAAGCCTATCGTATCGACGGCCAGAACAAGCTTGTACCCTTGCGTGACAGTCGGCATTCCCCTAAAAATGAGGGAATGGCGCCAAACCATTTTTTACAATTATTGTCTTTTATAATTTTTTTATTACTTTGATCATGTTAATATTTTCGTTTTATGAAATTAAGAATAAACTGTTCTGGCGAAAGGTATCTTCACCAGAGTCCACAGCATATCCTAATGAATAATTATAAGTATAGGAAGTGATAGCTGTGGCGAATGAAAATCTAGATTTGATCCTAATCTATGAAGAAAGAACGGGAGATTTTCTCTTTCTTTTAGGTACGATATTGGCCTTCATATCGAACTACCAAGGGGAAGAATCACTTCTCACAGAAAAAGGATTAAAGGCTAAAACGAAGGAAGTTGACTCTGCCCTGTCTATCACAGCAGCGAGTTGGCTTTTCTTCCTAGCAAGTATACTCTTCACCCATGTAGCGATTATTCGCTTAGAAGAATTAAAGTCAACCTCAAACGAAGAGACCTCCCCCGTATTGACTAGAGGAACAAAACTACTAGTAGTCGGTAATTCATTAAAGACCGCGGGTTTTGGAATAGCAGCAATTGCTAACCAGTTGAAACTATCCTATTACAAATATAAGTTTTGAGGAGCCGTGAAGAATTAGGCATAAAAAAACACCCCCATTCAATTGAATAGGAGTGTTTGCGGGCAAAAACATTGTGTTAACATTAGCGCAATTTTGATTACTAATTCTAACTCACCTTGCTCATAACTCTCAGCTTATCAGCAAGAAGGGCAACAAATTCTGAATTTGTTGGTTTTTGCCGTTCTATATTCATGGAATAGCCAAAAATACGTTTTAGAGTCTCTGTATGTCCCCGTTCCCATGCTAATTCGATGGCATGCCGGATACCTCGTTCCACACGGCTGGGAGCTGTATCATACTTTTTCGCAATGGCCGGATAGAGCTCTTTGGTTACCGCTCCCAATAAGGACACATCTTCAACAACCATGAGAATCGCATCTCTTATGTATTGATAGCCCTTGACATGGGCTGGAATCCCGATTTGATGCATCATATTCGTGACTTCTGCTCCTAAATTAACACTTGTACCTGCATTGGTCACAGCATTCACTGTTGAAGTCATAGGAGCTGATGAGGAAGGCACACTTTGGGTTAAACTACGGATCCTCTTACCCAAAATTTCCAGATCAAAGAGCTTCAGAATAAAATAATCTACGCCGAGTACCATGGCCTGATGGGTCAGGGATTCCTGGCCAAAGGCCGTAAGCATGATCACTTTCGGGCGTGAAGCCGTTGTTCGCCCGTTTATTCTTTCTAAAACACCTAACCCATCTAAGCTCGGCATAACCAAATCGATTATGACAAGATCCGGCTCCTGCGATTGAATCAGATCCCATGCCTCGACTCCATTATACGCTACCCCTACCACCTCGAGATCGTCCTGACTTCGGAGAAAATCCTGCAGCATTTGGCATAGATTACGGTTATCGTCAGCGACGACAATTTTGATTTTTCTTCCCATTTTACTTATCATCCTGCCTTATGGTAATTTTCCGGTCCCTATATCTTGCTATAATGTCAATTCTCTCTTGTCTTCTGCCGGTGACCTTATTATACGTTAGCTAGGATGTCGAAATCGTAAAAAATAAGTAAACCGCATAATTAACCAATAATTCTTAAAGTCTTAAAAATAAGGGGGTTGCTGGATATTTATGTAAATTAAATCTCGTTATTTTATACCATATTTCCCCAGAAGAGTCAATCCCGCATGATTATTCACGAATATGCTAGAAAATTCATACAAAATATTTAGTTGAAAATTTTTTGCAAGACCATGACATCCAAACATTGCCCGAACTTTGTCCCGACTTCCCGATATCTTCCTGCTTCAAAAAAACCATGCTTTTTGGCTAAAGAAATACTTTTTTCGTTGGTCGAAGTAATAAGACCCAATAGAGTATGGTATCCTAATTCTTTCGCCTCTTGACAAAGGACCTTCAGAAGCGTATCCCCCAGGGATTGACCGGTCCACCCAGAAGCAATATAGATGGAAAATTCTCCACTTTGTTTATAGGCCGGCCGTGGATGAAAAGGAGATAGACTCCCCCACCCTATGACCTGTCCTTGGCTTTCCACCACATACACCGGATAATAGGGATCTTGATGCATATCAAACCAGGCTTCTGCTGCCACAAAAGAACGCTCTTCCATATCAAAGGTTGCTACCGTATTTAAGACAGCCCAATTATATATTTCGTTTATTTGCTCTATATCCTTATATTGGGCTTTGCGCAGGACAAATCGTACTTCCATATTCCTTTCTCATCCTTTCATAGTATGTCTTTATAAAGAGAATCCAGGGGATATACTCCATTAACTATGTATAACAACTTTAAAATAAGGGAACATTTAGTGTTGAGTTTAGCAAAGGAGGTCTATTTATAATGACTGCATCAGTAGATGAAAATTGCATTGGTTGTGGTGCTTGTGCATCCATTTGTCCTGAAGTATTCCGCATGAACGACGAAGGCCTTGCCGAGGCATATGTTAACCCCGTTCCCAGTGAGCTGGAAGAATCCGCACAGGAAGCTGCGGATGGTTGCCCAACAGATGCTATCCATCTTGACTAATACTACTCTATAGTACCACAGGGGGCGTATCACTTGGATACGCCCCGTGTTTTTTGCTCTCATTTGTTTGTTAATTTTCTATTATCCGCTTTAGGCGTTCACAACATTTTGAGTAGCTTTTTGCAATTCTTCCAAACCTACGCGATCAATAAGCCGACCTATACGCTCTTGAGGTTTGGCATTCTCTTTAAAATAATCCATTACCGCATCAATGACAGGAACGAGTTGATCGGATTGGAGATTCTCCAGAAGCAAATCCCCCCTGCGAGGTTTGACTCCGCCGTTGCCACCCACATAGACATGATATCCCTTGCTGGTTCCCATAATCCCTAGATCCACATTCATAGAATCGGTACATTTATTAGGACAACCGGCAATCCCTATTTTAAATTTGGCGGGCAGGGACATACCATGGTAGCGCTTATCAATTTCCATACCGATGCCCAGAGTTTCCTGCAGCCCTCGCTTACAGAAGGTTATACCCGGACATACCTTGACACTGCGAACACACAGTCCCACAGCATGTCCAGGATCCATACCCAAATCCTCCCATGCATTAGGGATGATTTCCGGGGCTAAGCCTACGATGGCAATCCGCTGGGCGGAAGTCACCTTAATTGCTGCAGCATTGTATTTTTCCGCCACATCGGCAATCTTTCGCAATATTTCAGGAGTCGCTACCCCTGCCGGAATATGTGGGGCGATGGCGTAGGTTTTTTTATCCATTTGCAATATAGCACCCTTAGGTTGGGCTTTGGCTTTAGCTGCTTCGGACATTTCCCCCTGCTCCACTGAATTAACAGCCTCCAGAAGCTTTTCAGGGTCGAGTTTATGCATTTGTGCAGCATTAAGCAGGGTTTCGTTTACTGAAAAAGGACAGCCCAGGCAATGCAACCCTAATTCCTGCATTACTTCAACCGTTTTGGGGTTGGTGGCCATGATGTCCTTAAGTTTCATTTCTAATGTAAATTTCATTTTAAAACACCTCGATATCTTTTAACCATGAATTAACATGGGAAGACAATGCACACAAACATGCTTCTCATCCCCTTGATGTACATAAGTTATGACGGGTGTAAGCTCACTGGTTGTTCCACAATGGGAGCATTCCTGCTCGATGTTTTCTTTTTTCGTATCGGCCATGTTCATATCCTCCTTAGTAATTATGGCTTAAGTCTAGCAGAACTTTATCCACTCCAATGTGACCTACAGCACTCCTTAGTGTGTTTTTTTGAACACTTTTTTCATTTCACATCTCAGTTTAAACCTTTCTGAGAGGAAATATACTTAAACAGGAAAACCTGATAAGCATAAAAAAACGCGCTCCAAGGCGCGTTACTTATAGAAGGGCTAAGGATTGAACATCGACTTTTTGAATTTGAATGATCTTCCATCCTTCGGAAGTGGATTGAGTTTGCATCACATAAGTTTGAACAATTTTTTCCTTGATCGGCGAGGTCCATTCTACATTGACCATCACACTATTGGGATCTGGGGAATCTGCTATTCCCAACTTTTTCAGGCTAATTAAGGGATTATTTCTAACCTGAGTCTTCCATAATTCAAATTCCTGTTGCCCGAGTGGATTTAGTTCCTTTGCTACAAGCAGTTGTTCTGCCAATTCCAGTTGCCTTGTGTCCAGATAGCCCCAAAAACGTTGTACTGCCGCCCGTGGTGAATCGGCATATTGGGGTTGAGTTAGGGACACCATTACAGCTTGAGGAGATTTCCAGGCAACTATCCCCAGTAAACAGATGAGTGTTACTCCCATGATCCAGACATAACGACTTCGAGTCATGTTTTCCCTCCTTGCTTGTCTTCCTACTTTATCCTCACAGAGGATAAGGGCGACTAAGCTTCAGTTGGGGCGCAACCCCACCTGAAGACAAGTCTACTTTATATCTATAGGAGGGAACCCGCTTTCATGTCATGTCTTAAGTAATTTTTATTTTTTAATCCTACTAACATAGTTGCTAGACTTAATTGAATACCTTGCGGAGGAAGCTGAGTACGAACTCAGGCAGGCGGACATAGTAAACCTTCATTCAGATCACCTCTTTCCTTCTTAATAAGTTTATGCGATAGGCCATCTGATGGGACTTAAATAATTTGGTAATTTTTCACTGCCTCTTCCAATTGAGCAACAAGTAGTTTTTCGTCTTCAGTACTGGCTGTGAAGTAAAGTCGTCCGATAATTGAGCTAATAATTCTTAATACATCCTCAACAACGAGTTTATCTCGCATAGCTAATTGAGCACTGGTTTCTACTAAAGCGATACCAAATTGATGGCCTACCCCTTCTTTCATTGTTTTCATACAGGTTTTTCCCAACAATTTCATAACTAAAGAAGCCTCTTGAGCATCAAGTTGTCGAGCAGCATCAATAACGGTTGTTAACCCTTGCACCATTCTTAATCCCACATTGGCCCAATTCACTTGTTGATTATCCATGCTTTTCCCTCCATACAAGTGTTTCCGTGCCATACTATATGCAAAGATCCTTGAATGGGTGATAAAGAAAACCCGGCTTCGCCCAGCCTTTGACCTATATCTCCAGTGGGGCGAAGTCGCTGGTTGCCCTTATGCTTAGAAAGCATATAACGCAAGTTTATGCTTTCTGATAGCGAAACAAAAACGGGTACAGAGCAATACTCTGTACCCGCACGATACCTAAAACCTTGTCCCTTGATAATCACAGCAGAATCAGCTATTTCCCCAGCTTCGGGACCTTGATTGTGGAGACCATGAGAAATGCCAATACTGCCAAAGCCACAGGAAAAATTACCCAAGGCAGGCTTTTATGAAAAAGGATCAATAAAGCCATGAACCCGCCGGCAAAAGTAATAGGTACGCCCAAAAAATGGGTGGTTATGTTGAGAATATTAAACCGAGCCAAACGAACTGCTCCGCACATGGCGAAAGCAGCAGCAAGAAGCATACCCCAAAATCCCATATGCGCTGCCAGCAGGACTTTATAAGTTAAAACCGCTGGAGCTACACCAAAGGAAACCACATCACATAAAGAATCCAGTTCCTTGCCAAAATCTGAACTCACGGAAAGCTTACGGGCTACCTTACCGTCCATACTATCCATAAGAACGGAGAATAAAATGAACCCGGCAGCCATTTTATATTCACCATTCATGGTCCAAAGAATCGCCAAGAATCCAAAAAACAAATTCCCTAGTGTAAAAACACTGGGGATCATATCCACTTTAATGGACTTACCACTCACACAACTTCACTCTCCCAACATTTTCTAACCTGACTTTGTCTCATCTTATCATCTCCATCTGATGGGAGAACATCTTACATCTTTTCCTGGCTCCATTATAAGGTAACGAAGCTTCACAGTGATCATGCTTAAGTTTATCATCTTTTCTTTAATTATTAAAGCAATTCCTTTTGATATTCCTCGTCAAACCAACTATCTATTTTGTCGAGAATCTGCGACCTACTGGTTCGAATATGAGTTCTGACCGGCAGGGAACTCAAAAAATATCTCCCATATCGCTTATGAATTACTCTGCCATCGCATAGAATAACAAGCCCTCGATCCGATTTGGAGCGAATCAAGCGGCCAAAACCTTGTTTAAAACGAAGTACAGCCTCGGGAAGAAGAAACTCATAAAAGGGATTTCTTCCCTGTGCTTCAAGATATTCTGACCGTGCGGCGATGAGTGGGCGATTAGGGGGTCCAAAAGGCAATTTTATGAGAATGACACAGGACAACTTATCCCCTGGGATATCGATACCTTCCCAAAAGCTGCTGGCTCCCAATAAAACACTCTTGGGATTATCAAGAAATGCTTCGAGAATGGCCTGACGTCCTCCATCTATTCCTTGAGCCAGCAGTTCAATCCCAGAACCTTCTAGGTAGCGGCTCAAAGGCAAGTGAATCTCCCGCAAAAAGCGATGAGAGGTAAAAAGCACCAGAGTTCTTCCCTGCATGCGCTCAGATACCTCTGATATAAAAAGCGCTACTTTTTCTATATCAAATAATTCATCTTGATCCACATCCACTAAATCCTTTACGACCATAAGCTGCATCTGATGATCATAATCGAAGGGAGAATCCACCAGTAAAGATGTCGTACTTTCATTTAAACCAATTTCCCTCAAAAAATGCTGAAATGAATTGGAAATGCTTATGGTTGCGGAAGTCAAAATGGCACAATCCAGAGGTGCAAACAGTTTCTCCTTAAGAATGGAGCTCACATCCACTGGAGAGGTTTTCAGTAAAATTCGATTGCTTTGTTCCAGCCAGCTGACCCGAGTAAGTTGGTCTACTTGCTGTGCAAGAACGAAACACTCTCTCATCTCTTCAAGGTTCCGTATTCGTCCAGAAATCTCATGGGCCAGAGCTGCTGAGTCCTCATCATCTTGAGAATCGAGAAGATTAATCATGGCTTTAAGTAAGTCAGTTATGACCTTAAGCCGCCCTAACAAATTTTCGATTTGCACAGCTACAGTTTGCCACCATCTTTCCTTATGGCAGTGAACCGTTAATCGATAGGAAAGTTCCTTCCCTAGTATTTGTTCAAAGGTTGCAAAGAGCTCTTCAGCCTGTTGATAGAGTTCGTCACAGGCTTCAGGTAGTTTTTCAAGGTATCCACGAAAACGTTCCCAAAGGGCCACAGAAAGAATGCGTTCCCACAATTGAGCTCTTGCTTTAACATTCCCGTAGAAACTTCCTGCCATAGAACGGCTGAGCAGATTAAGGACTCGGGAAATCTGTTCCAGACTAATCTCATTCCCTAATTGCTCTAAAGCCGATTGATGGAGATGGTGGGCTTCGTCTACGACCAATTCGTGGTATTCGGGCAAAATATTCCTATCTGTCCTAATATCCGAAAAGAGCAAAGAATGATTGACGATGATTAAGTCAGCCTCTTCAGCACGCTTGCGGGCCTGCAGCATATAACAGCGATTGGCTTGAGAGCATTTTCCAGGTATACAGCTCTCTTCCTCGCAATTCAGGCTCCCCCATATCTTTCCCAGGTTTGGGATTTGTGAGACCTCCTGCCAATCCCCAGTGGTGGTTTCTCTAAGCCACACCATAATGCTCAGGAGGACCAGACGCTCACCAGGGTCTAATTCCGTAGTGATGCTCAGGGTTGACAACCATCTTTTCAAGCATATATAATTTGATTTTCCTTTTAATAAGACTCCACGGAAGGAAAAAGGTAAAACTTGAGCAAGAATAGGGAGATCTTTTTTAAAAATCTGCTCCTGTAAAGGAATGGTATGAGTAGCCACCACGACTTTTTTCCCTGTTGTTTTAGACCACCAAAGGCTGGGAATTAAATAAGCATAGGATTTCCCTGTACCTGTTCCGGCTTCTATGACGATATGGGTAGAGCTTATCAAGGACTCACCCACGGCTTTGGCCATCTGCAACTGACCAAGACGGCTTTCATAACTTTTCAGCTTATTTTCCAAGATTCCCCCTTGAGAAAAGCACTTCTCAATCCACCCTATATCTTCTGAGAAGGGTTCTTCGTCCTTCTGCTCTTCAAAAAGGCCTAAATCCTGATTATAAAGCACCAAATCGGTTGGTATCAGCCGTTCGGGGAATTTCCTCCTGGTGGTTTTCTCTAATTCCCGAAGAAAGCCGGTTACCCGTGAATTGCCGGCAATGGCAAGGGCTCTTTGATAGAAACCCAAATCCAAAGTCAATCCTTTTTCCCAGCAGGCTTGTAATAGTTCCCAAGCAGCCTGCGCATCCGACAAAGCCCGATGGGCCTTTACCAAGGGTGTCAAACCGAGGCTCTTGGTTAGATCACCTAATTTATACTTATTCATATTAGGGTAAAGGATTCGGGTAATCTCCAAAGTGTCCCAGAGAGTGTTTTCAAAATGAATATTTAAGGCGTGCTCAAGAAATCCTAAATCAAACTCAACATTATGCCCCACGATAATGGCATTTTGGAAAAGATTTAGGATCTTATCACGATAAGTCTGAAGGGAACCGGCTTGCCTTAATTCCTCTTGAGAGATACCCGTTAGTCGTAAAATTCGTTCCGGGACTTGCCTTCGGGGTGAGATTAAAGCGCTAAAAGTCTCCGCTTCTTTCCCCTCTTCAATGCTCAAGGCAGCAAATTCTATGATTTCATCGTTATAGATATCAAATCCAGTGGTTTCAATATCAACAACTACTATTTTTCGTTTAATCATCAATGAGCCCCTTTCTGAAAGTCATTTTACACACATTTGCACAAGGAATCAATGCAAGACTTCAAAAGAAGGGTTTAGCTTTTATAAAGCGAATTAATAGTAATTGTCATTTTGAAGAAAATTCTTTAGCAAAAATTATACCTCGTATTTCTACAGGTTCGGGAGGAAGTATACCTTGAATAAGCTCCGTAGGATATCTTCAATGATATGTATCATGCTATTGGTCTTTATTTTAAGCGGTTGCGCAGATCGACCTTTTTTAACTAAAGATGGCATGTACAGCATCGTTTCCATTTCTTCAGATCAAACGGTACAGAAAACTCCTATTCAATTAACATGGAATTCCAATATCGCTGTCATGCAGAAGCTTCTGGTCGAAGCCTCCTTTGTCTTAGGAGACCTCCATTCTATCCCCAGCTTAGAGTCCGGTGAAGCCATAGTCCAAGATGACCTCGGCTTAAGCCCACCTAAACACTTAGAAGCCTCTCTTGTTCCATCCGGAGAAGGAACCTTTATCCCTATCAATGCCTTCGAACCGGCAAAGGACCTGATTGAGGCCAAAGAGGATGTCAAGACCGCCCGTAGTGTTATCCATGACGAAAGGTTGAATGAAAACCTCAGCAGCCTGCTCGGTGAGTCTACCGAAACCATCCTTTTGGAAGCAACTTTTCCCGAGATGAAACCCTTTGCACTGCTCATTGATAATGAGATCAAGACTCTCAATATAACATCTATTCAGATTGAAGTCATAGGGAAGTATCCTGGTCGCGTCCTATTAAATCAAAACATCATCCTGCAAGGGATTCCTAATCCTAATCTCCAATCGGCTTTCATAGAATTCTTAAAAATGCAGCAGAAAACCGAACAAATACCCGGCAACGGATAGGTTAAGACTCTATTTATCGGATAAAGATAGTAAAAACAAGAAGCTCGCTTAACAGCGGCTTCTTGTTGTATTTACGACAATTTAAATCATCAATGATTGGGTTTGACCGGACTGGGAAAATGGCGACAGAATCGATTGAATCCAAATACATACATCGCTAATTTTTCAGGCCGTAGGTGCATCCATTCTGACATGTTTACTTCTTCTCCAAAACGATTGCGCAACACACCGTCACTTTGTATCCAGCCGCTTGGGCCATTTTCGTGTAATTTAACTTCCCATATCGTTCTGTTTTCTTGACATTGTACTGACGAAATATGCAGTCCACATCGAGCATGGTAAATTTCAATAAGTTTGACGATTAAAGTTGCCAAAGGGTCGATTTGATGCTTTGTATCAAGGGGAGTAATTTGAATTTCTTCCTTGATCTGCCTTGCTAATTCTTCAAGACTTTTTTCATTGCGGTACCGTTGTTCAAGTGGAATATTCAAATTTCTTGCATGTAAAGATCCCGAGCGCAAATCAAAATGGAGGGGGTCGTGTTCCTGGAGATTAAGAATGAGCCGACTTCCATCCACTTGAATTTGTCCCGGTACACTTGACAGAAGCTGGTGCGCGATTTGGTAGGCAAGAATATGAGCTGATACCTCCCGCTCATCACGTTGGGTACAGCTTTGACATTCTTTTACCGGATTGACATCTAAGGCTATCCTCAACCTAAACACCCCCATATTTTTTCTATCTAGTCTATCCATATTATACACAAATCCCAAAGAAAAATCCTCATAATATTTTAAATTTTTAAAAAATTTGCTACAAAATTTTTGTGCTCGTATCTGCCTATTCTACTTTTTTATTGCCATAAGTTTAGAAGGCTATCTATATATCAAGAAAAGGAGAACCAGCTTTGTCTCCTTTTCTACGTTGATATATTCTCACATCATTCTTTTAAGATTTCTCATCAATAATATCAAACAGCTGCGGGGTGGCCTGTTTAAAGGCTTTGTTTTCTCCAACTGTGGCCGCCCATTTTTCGTAGGCACTGAGATTCTCCCATTTGGTCATCACCATAATCTCATTGGAATTGGTTTGTTCATTGATGCTGGCGTATTTAAATCCTCCGACTTGTTCTAAAGTATCCAGACCGCTGCGAATATCCGATAATAACCGATCACGATCGGGGGCATCAAAAGTATGAACGATAGTAAGCATGGTGGTACCTCCCTGAACAAACGTTTTATTCATTTTTTATTTTATCCCAACTCCTAATCGATCATACAAAAAATTACGAACACTTCACTTTTTTCCTTGTTCCACATAGACTATTTTGCAAGGTTTTCAATTATGGTGAAGAAAATTCTTGCAGTCATCGTTTTTTGCTTCTTAAAGTGCTATACTTGATTTGTGAATCACATCAATGTGTGACAAGGAGGATCCTGATGAAGTTAGTTTATTTAAAAACAGACTTCCCTAACGGTCGATCCCATATCCTCATGCGCAATACTGAGTCCCAAACCCCTGAATTAAATCATTTTGTACTCGTACTTACCAATCGGGGAACCCTTTGGGTTGATGTTTTTTGGCCATATGATGATGAATCTGAGCGTTATACCCGGCGCATTTCCGAACAACAATTTTGGCAAACATTTCGGGAATGGCGTCTTAACGGAGTCCAACTTGGGGATACTGAGCAAGTAGCTGCCGTCTTAGCCAGGCGACAATTAAACCTCAAAAAGCAACCGATCGATGCATAGTTTGCATACAGAAAAATTATAATTCCAACTCTCAACAAGTTAAGGCGTGTAAATAATTAAGGCATTCAATCAGGATTATGAACTGGTTGAATGCCTTAATTATTTATCTAGTCAACTCTTTACATGCCCCCTGGCAAGCTTATCAAGACGGTAAACGAAAGCTAAAAGTTCAGCCACAACTTGGTAGAGCTGAGGGGGAATTTCTTCACCATATTCCACCCTCATGAGAGTCTCCACAAGAACCTCATCCTTTTGGATAGGAATTCCATGTTCGATAGCTTGTTCAATAATTTTGCGAGCAACTTCTCCAGTACCTTTCGCAACCACTTTAGGTGCACCACTTTGGTCATAGGCGAGAGCAGCGGCTTTCTCTCTCATACTTGATAATCCACCCCCTCACGCAGTTCTCCCTTAAGGAAACGATGGAATTCATCCGCTGTCTTGAGCGGTCCCACGGTGATAGGCTGCAGACTCATTCCCATCTGACTAAAAATTTCACGGGTATGGGCGAAATTTTCTCCCACTAAAGACTGCAGATAGTCTGGATTATCACTCAGCACTTTAAGAGTTAGTTGGGTTTCATATATCCATCCTTCAATGCCTAGTTCACCCAATGTAGGAGTCTCGGCACGAAGGGCCAGGCGGCAATGATCCAAATCCAGTTTTTTACCCTTTCGAGAGGCTTTAATGGCTAAAGTTTGATTATAGAGTTCTCCGTCGGATTGAAGAGGAATTTCCATTAGATAGAAGGGGGCTTCTGAACTCCCCCTCTGCAAAAGGATCTGCTGCCCGGTTAAGCGTTCAAGAAGATTGGAGGCATGAGACTTTTCATCACCATCGGAATCCCCTGTAAGTAAGGAAAGGAGAATCCCTTTAAGGCTTTTCTTAAGGTCTGCTTGTAAATTGCTTTTTTCATTTTCTTTAGTAGTATCTAAATTCTTAAGTCTGCGTTCATAATCCAAACCCAGCCCCCTAAACAGGAGAAAGAGCTGCATAAAACCATCTTTGCTTAAATTAGACCACTGCGGGACGGTGTTATTTACAAACGAGGTAATGAGTTCTTTGCCTGTAAGGCTTATTCTCTCGTCATTAGAATCATTTTGAGCACTATCAAGAGTATTTACGCTTTTACCTTCGTTTGTCTGTATGATCTTTACCTCATTGGACATAGGGTTCCCCTTTCCATCACTGGACACGGGGACACCTTTCCCATCGCTGGGCACTGAAGTACCCTTTCCATCGCCGGGCACCGGAGCACCCTTTCCGTCGCTGGATACGGGGACACTCTTCCCATCGCTGGGCACTGGAGCGCCCTTGTCGCTGGCTACGGGGACACCCTTTCCATCACTGGACACTGGGACACTCTTCCCATCACTGGGCACTGGTGCACCTTTCCCGTCGCTGGGCACCGGAGCGCCCTTTCCATCGCTGGATACTGGGACACCCTTTCCATCACTGGATACTGGGACACCCTTTCCATCGTTGGGCACCGGAGCGCCCTTTCCATCGCTGGGCACCGGAGCGCCCTTTCCATCGCCGGGCATCGGAGCGCCCTTTCCATCACTGGGCACCGGAGCGCCCTTTCCATCGCTGGGCACCGGAGCGCCCTTTCCATCGCTGGGCACCGGGGCGCCCTTTCCATCGCTGGGCACCGGGGCGCCCTTCCCGTCGCTGGGCACTGGGGCGCCCTTTCCGTCACTGGGCACCGGAGCGCCCTTTCCGTCACTGGGCACCGGGGCGCCCTTTCCGTCACTGGGCACCGGAGCGCCCTTTCCGTCACTGGGCACCGGAGCGCCCTTTCCGTCACTGGGCACCGGGGCGCCCTTTCCGTCACTGGGCACCGGAGCGCCCTTTCCGTCGCTGGGCACCGGAGCGCCCTTTCCGTCACTGGGCACCGGAGCGCCCTTTCCGTCACTGGGCACCGGGGCGCCCTTTCCGTCACTGGGCACCGGAGCGCCCTTTCCGTCGCTGGGCACCGGAGCGCCCTTTCCATCGCTGGACGAAGGGACACCTTTCCCATCACTAAGAAATTGGCGCAACAAATTCGATAGTGAATTCTCTTTGTTTTCTCCGAACTCAATATATAAGCGCCCTATTCCTTGAGAATCTAGTAGGGTAGCTTTATCCGTATTAGTGCTTTTGTCCCTTGCAAGTACAATACCACTTTCGTCAATCTTATGTACTGTTGCCCAAAATTTCTCTCCGGGTTGAACAGAGATTTCCAATAAAGCTGGGACAACTTGTCCTGCAATGCGAATCTGTGCTTTTCCACTGGGATCTTTCTGGATTACTTCGATAAAAAATCTCTGACCAGGTTGAATCCCTTGATTTTTCAGTGGTAGATTAATTGACCCTAGACCTTGTAGTTCCACGAATTATCCCACTCCCAAATGAATTAGTCCTTCTTCCCGTCGTTGAATTTTTTTATTACCCCAGATAGTATATCGGCAACTTGTAGGCATTGGTTTAGCTCCTTAAAAATAAATATGTTGGGCTTTAATCACTTTGTCTTCAATACAAATCATTCCCATAGAATACTTAGGCTGCCTTCGTTTATCCGTGGGAGATCCAGGATTAAACAGTAATATCCTCCCTTGCTTTTCCTGATAAGGGATATGGCTGTGCCCAAAGATTATAAGGTCCACCTTATCCTGATCAAAGGTCCGCATAGCTCTCTCTGGAGTCGAACGTCCCGGCCCATATACTCCATGGGTCACTCCTATTGTAATCTCTCCACAGGTGATGATCTTATTATGTGGTAAGCGTGCCAACTCCCATCCATCACAATTTCCCTGAACTGCCTCCAAAGGAGCAATCTGCTCCAAATCACTCAGGAGACTTGGGCACACTACATCTCCGGCGTGGATAATCAGATCCACCCCATCACATTGTTCCCATACCCATCTTGGCAAGGTCTGACCTGCCCTTAGATGGGTATCAGATAAGACCGCTATTCTCATGACCTTCATCCTTTCGATAACGCCTTAGTAAAAAGACAATCCCACACATAAATAATAATGTGAGAATTCCACTAATTACAAAGGTGACCTTCGCTCCCCAAAAATCGGATAATGTCCCGGCGTAAACACTTCCTATGGGAACCATACCTCCAAAAACGAGGCTATAAACACTCATTACTCTCCCTCGATATTCACCGTCCACTGTAATTTGGATTATTGAATTAGCTGAAGCAGAAAAAACAATCATGGACCAACCGAGAAAGGCTAAGAAAAATGCACTTAAAAGATAAGTATTCTGCAATCCTACAACCACATTGAAAATCCCCAGTCCAAAAGCTCCCACTAAAAGTAAAAGAGGTTGTGGGCCTTCCGCACTTTTTATGACCACAGTTAAAGCGCCGATAAGGGCACCAAATCCCAAAGTGCTCATTAAGAGTCCATATCCCAAGGCCCCTTCTTGCAAATCAATTTTGGCCAAAACAGGAACAAGTACATTGAAATTCATGGCAACGGTGCTCAAAAAGCCCATCATAATGATAACCATAAAAATAGAGGGGGTTTTTCTTATATAGTTCAACCCATTAAGAATATCTTTCCCCAAGGTTTCTTTTTTAGGAGCGACCTTTTCTTGATGAGGAATGGAGGGAACAAAGATTAAAATTCCTAAAACCCCAATAAAACTAAAACCATTAATCAAGAAACACCACATCGGTCCCCATACTCCCATGATCACTCCGGCTATGGCAGGGCCTACTAAACGAGCAGCATTAAAAATCGCGGAATTCAGGGCAATAGCGTTGGCTAAATGTTCCCTCCCTACCAATTCAATAATAAAGGATTGGCGCGTTGGAACATCCACTGTGTTGGACACGCCAAGAATGAACGCCATAATTAGAAGCATCCAATATTGAAGCGAACCCGAACCCACTAAAAAAGCTAAAGCAAAGGCTAAAATCATCATAATGGTCTGTGTTGCAATCAGTACTTTACGTTTAGGTAAATGATCAATCCAAGCTCCGGCATGTAGGGAGAACAACATGGTAGGTACGAATTGCATGGCGGCTACCAACCCAAGCAAAAAAGGTGAATTGGTTAACTGCAATACCAACCAGGCTTGACCTATATTTTGGGTCCATGTCCCAATCAGTGAAATAATCTGTCCACCCCAAAACCAACGGAATGAGCTATGACTGAGTGCTGGAAATACTCGATATAAGGAATTATGCCTAGGTAAATTTCTCATGTCTGACCTCGATTAACCCTAATTATACTTCAACCAAATAAAGAGCATCGCCGCAGATGCCCCAAGAAGTACTTACAGCCGGATACATATCTTTAATAAAAATTATAACATAATTTAATGAGTTACAGAAAACAATAGCATTAACTAAGGATATAAAAAAAGGCGTAGCAATTTGCTCGCCCTTTAAAGGAAGTCTAGTGGTAGTATCGACCTAGAGATTGTTGTTTTTTGATGGCTTTACGTACTTCATTGGCCACCTTCCAAGTCTCTTGATATTGCGGGGTAATTAAGCTTAATTTACCTGTATGTTTATCTATCAGGATATCGACACCGGGCTTTCTTCCCGACCTAGTTTCACCGGGGTGCAAAATATCAATACCTATTTTATTTTCATCATATTCCGGAGGAATTAGATAATTGAGCACCTCTTCAGTGGCATCTATCAGTTCTATCACTTGTTCTTGAGGATATCCTTCCCTAAGTAAAATGTCCCGTACTTGAGAAAGAGGATGATCAAGAGTAAGCAGCATCTGGGCCCGTTGTACCAAATTATAGTCGATTTCCACGACGCCACCTCTTTTCATTTTTCTTTACAACTTCATTTTCCCCTTGAGCTTAATTTGAAATACGAACTACTTCTTGTCGAACTTGGTGAAGATGACCATTTCCATCAAAATTTAAATTTGGAGGTTTTCATGAATAAATTTATATCTCTACCGGCAGTTATAGCTGCACTTTCCGGCATTGCAATGGCTATTCAAGGCACTTTGAATTCCGGACTTTACCAAAAGACTTCCATTTTAGCCGCTACTTTGGTTGTACATATCATCGGCACAGTGATCGGGCTAATTGCCGTAATGGTCACTAGAGTCCCCCTACTAGATTATAACTGGCTATCCATTCCTTGGTACTTTTACCTCGGTGGGGTTCTTAGTGTAGTCATTGTAGGTTTAGTCGCCTTAAGCATTCCAAAGATTGGGGTAAGTAATGCAACTACAGCTATCATCATAGGTCAAGTAGGGGCCGCACTAATTATCGATCATTTAGGACTTTTTGGTGCAGAACGTCTCGCCTGGAACCCCTGGCAATTTCTTGGGTTATTGCTCTTTGCCGTTGGAGCAAAACTTCTTTTTAATTAACCCAATAATTAGAGTTTCCATGCTCTTATCCTGATTTTGCACGTGTCTCAATAGCCGCCATATTGGTCACGATCTGATAAATTTCATTGGTCACGGTGAACTTCCGGATCTGACCATTGGCGGCTAAAATCAGAGTATTCTTCCCCTCTCCGGTTTGATCTCTTTCGATCAAACGTAAAAGAAAAGTATACGCCTCGCTGGTCACTGAAAGTTGTTTAAAATCCCCATCCGCCACAAAAAGCACCCAATAGCCTGTGGCAACTTCATTGCCGAGATAAAGTGACGTAGTCGAAGAACCATAAGACCCGTAAGCATTCCCCGTGGAATAGAGGTAATTGGAGGGTGTATCCGTGTAGCGGTCTGTGGAATAGGAATCACCCGTAGTGTATCCATCATAACCGGGATCATAAGTTCCAGTGGTTGTATCTACCAACTGGGCTGCAGGATCGGTAAGACGTGAATAAACGTCACTAAAAAAATTGGGAAAAAGAATAAACGCTCCTACTCCAATAAGGAGTACCCAAAAGGCCAAAGCCTGTATATCCTGCCATTGCTCATTCCGCGGAGGCCGCCCCCAAGAATTCGGCATATATACCCCTCCTTATCTTATCATGACCTTATTAATAACTATACGAATGAACGATGTCCGATATGTTTGTCCCAGGGCAGGATAGATTACTAAAGTTCAAAGATAGCTCCCATACTGTTAAGGAGACTTGCATTACCGGTGATCTCCGACTAGAATAATACCGAGGTGTTCAAAAAATGGAGATACTTCGGGAAAAACTTAGTTTATTACCGGATAAGCCAGGTGTCTATCTAATGAAAGATGCATCCGGCCAAATTATATATGTAGGGAAAGCGAAGATTCTCAAAAACAGAGTCCGCTCCTACTTTACCGGGTCCCATAATGGAAAAACCCAGCTTATGATTAGCTTGATTGCGGATTTTGAAACGATTATTACCGATTCTGAGGTGGAAGCTTTACTCTTAGAGTGCAACCTTATTAAAAAGCATAATCCAAAGTATAATATTCTATTACGCGATGATAAAACATACCCTTTTATAACCATTACCGATGAAGCACATCCTCGGATTTTGGTGACACGGCAAGTAAAAAAAGGGATGGGGAAATACTATGGCCCCTACCCCAATGCTACAGCGGCTAAAGAAGCTGCCCGACTGCTCAATCGCCTCTTTCCCTTTCGTAAATGCCGGCAGATTCCGGGCAAACCTTGTCTCTATTACCATCTTGGGCAATGCTTAGGCCCCTGTCAGGAGGATGTCCCCAAAGAATCTTATGACAAAATACGTAAAGAAGCGGCTACTTTTCTTAAAGGTGATCAGGGAGCAATTCTTAGGTCCCTGGAGAAAAAAATGAAAGACGCTTCGGAAAACCTGGAATTTGAAAGGGCAAAAGAATACCGCGACCTTATCGAGGATCTCAAAAAAGTAGGCGAGAAACAAAACATCACCTTAAACGACTTTGTGGATCGGGATGTGGTAGGGTATGCTTATACCCGAGATCAACTCTGTATTCAGATCTTTTATTTGCGCCAGGGAAAACTTCTGTCTCGTGACAATTTCATTTTCCCTTATTACGAAGAACCGGAAGAAGCTTTTGTCTCCTTTCTGGCTCAGTTCTACACAGAAAGTTCTGCTCTCCCTCAAGAAATTCTCCTCCCTCCTCTGGATATTAGTGTATTAGCAAAGCTTTTTCCGATGATCGTGCCGCAAAAAGGACAAAAGCGAGATCTGGTGCAAATGGCTATGGAAAATGCTCAAACCACCTTACATGAGCAGATTTCCATCGAAATACGAAACTTGACCGAATGCACACAAGCTTTGGAGGAAATCGGCAATGCCTTAGGCATTCCTTCCCTCCGCACCATCGAGTCCTTTGATATTTCCAATATCGCCGGCACCCATAGTGTGGCCGGAATGATTCAGTTTCTTGATGGCAAACCCAACCGCAGTCAATATCGCAAATTTAAGATTCAACCCATGCCCAATATAGATGATACCGCATCCATGCACCAAGTGATTGAGCGCCGCTATGCCCGTCTTCAGCAGGAGTGCCTTCCTCTTCCTGATCTTATCCTGGTGGATGGGGGCAAGGGACAGATTAATGCAGCCCTGGATGCTCTCCGCAACTTAAAGGCCGCGATTCCTGTTGCCGGCATGGTCAAAAACGACAAGCATCAAACTTCGGCTTTAATCGACTCCGCTGGCCGAATCCATTCCTTGGATCGCCGTTCAGCCGGTTTTCGTTTGATGGAACGGATTCAAAATGAAGTCCATCGATTCGCTATTACTTTCCATCGGCAACAACGGGCTAAAAGCATGACCCTTTCCGAGTTGGATGGAATACCGGGTGTCGGTCCCAAGAGAAGGCAACAGCTCTTGAGATATTTTAAATCCATGGATACTATCCGCCTAGCCACTGTGGAGGAACTTCAAAAATCCGGTCTTCCTTCCCCGGCAGCTCTCGCGGTATATGAACATTTCAACCCTCATAAGGAGGAAAACCATGATTCTTAATTACCGTGTCGAACTATGCCGTCAATGCTATTATAAGCGGACGAAACAATGCGGAAAGACCGACCTCTATATCCATAATCGGACACCGGCGGAACCGGGAGGGGAATGCAAGAGTTATAGACTGGTGCCTTGGCTACCTTATTAAAGCTAAATTACCAATCGGTTGGTAATTTAGTTCAGGTCCGAAAAGATGGTCCTTAGAGTAAAAAGAAGTATCGCAAACTACTTTAAAGAAAGCAGTTATGCGATACTCCTTTTGTCCCTATAACAAGACCATGAATTAAAAAACTCTCCTGGCTCCAAGGTAACGACCGGCGTAATAACTATCCGATAAGCCTGTGGTCTTAATGCCGGTGCTGGAGGCATGGATAAAGCTTCCACCACCTATGTAGATTCCCACATGAGATGCCCCGCTATCATAGGTAGAGAAGAATACCAAATCCCCAATCTGAAGCTCATCTTTCTTGACGGCTGTTCCAATTTCATATTGTGAATATGAGGTTCGTGGCAAGTCGATCTCCGACCCCTCAAAGACGTATTGGGTAAAGCCGGAACAATCAAAACCATTTGGAGTAGTTCCTCCAAACACATAGGGGATACCGATAAGTCTTTGGGCATTGCTGACAATCTCCTCAGCTTTGGAACTGCCGCCACGAGAGATTTCCTGGGAGGGAGCCGCTGCGGCCTGTTTCGAGACCTGATCTCTTAAGGCCGTTATCGTCATTTCCTCAGGTGTCGTGACGGTATCTTCACTCTCCGCCTTTGAAAATTGCAGTGATTCCTTTTGGTTATCTGTATCGGCTACTATAGGCTCTGAAGAAAAAGCTAAGGTCGCTGCTAGCCTAGGCTGCAGGATCATATCCTCTTTCTCTACTTGGATGATATCGGATAGTAATGTACTGGAGACCATTTGTGCCTTAAACGATGAAGCATTCCTTAAGAGAATAGATTCTGAACCTGTAACAAGCTCAGCAGCATTTCCCGGCACATAGGTTCCCGGGAGGCTGCTAACCAATAAGGTGCCGGACAACACCACACTGGCAATCCACCCCCTCTTAGAGGAAGAGTCCATGAATTTTCCACCTTTCGTCGCTTACGAGGTTAGTTGACGGATTCGGGCAACAAGGTGTAAGCCCTACGCATGACTGCGATTCACCCCAAAAGATAGTCCCCCGCTCTAAACATATGGTTTAGATTCAGCCCACATTTCTTATGTAGTATTCGCCGAAAATTTCCTTATTCCTCCACGTAAATAATGGCAAAAGCCTATAATCTTGGAAACTGATGTTATTTATATCTATTCAACAGCTTTTTTTCTGTGCACATGAAGTATACTATACAAAAAACACCTCTCTTACGAGAGGTGTTGCCCTTTGAGCCTTAGGACACCAACGAATAAATATTGCGCCATAGGTCAAGTAGGTTTTCCCACTGAGCTCCTTCAGTTTCCTGTTAGGCGGTTTCCCTTTTCCCTCAGTCTAGAATGTTGCCAGCTCCAGCACTTGATCGCCACTAAGAACGCACTTTAATCCTCGTTAGTTTTCGCTCTAGAAGTTTTCCTTAACGCTCCGTGACAGTCTAGCCTCTTTTGCAGAAAAGAATTTCAGGCAACTTAAGTCCATCGGCCAATAGACAGAAGTTCCTTCAGCCCTCCCAACTTCTCCACCTCAAGGCAGGCTACACTGCACTAAGTTCCTTCCTAATGCAGGTTCATACCCTAAGCCATAACCAGAAAACAGCCACGAACTTAGGCCTCCACGGAAGAGGGTATCGCCCGCATGCCATTGCAGATCCCCCTCATCCTTAACTCCCAGCAGCAACCCTCGACTGGGCGTCGAAAGCCACCACCAGGAACTTCATCGGTATGCCCTTAGCGGATTCTTAGGCCCGCCTTCGACTGTCATTTTACGCACTAGAATTGCGCACCATAGCTCAAAGAAGATTACATCGATTATTGTACACCGAAATGAACAATTTTTAAAACAACCTTTGCCTATTCATATTCACGATTCTCTTTGATAATGAATGAAAAGAAGGAGTAAACTCAAAAAAAGAGAGCTTTGCGCTCTCTTTTGCCTTATTAAAACAATTTAACAAAATCAAAATCATTTAATCGTTAAATTTTTAAATAAAATGATGTTTTAATATATTTTTCCTGCCGGATTTAAACCGATTTCGCTTGAGATCCAGGTTTTCCGTCAGAAAAAAACTTCCGCAGCAACACTTCGATACTGCCGGGCAAATCCTGTGCAGCTTGTTTAATCTGAACAGACCGCCATTCAATTTCCTCTAATAAGAGTTGGGTTCGTGGCGAGGAAATATAGGCTTGGGGCTGTTCCGGAGTAAATAAGCCTTTAGCAACCAAAAGGACAATGAGAATGACTAAAATACGTTTCAACCAACGCAATGGATATACCGTCCTTTCCCAAGAAGATATATCCATAGTTTAACCAGCTTAGTCCTTTTTAAGTCTCATTTTTTCTAATTCGGACCAAAAATTCTCGGAATACAAAAAGAGGGGCTCGAAAAGTACCCGGGCTGTCTCGGTATAGAGATGCTTATGATAGTGACTAATTCTTTCACGGTAAAAGGATTCACAGGAATCCGGCCCAAAAAAGGGTTTTCCTTCTTTTCCTGCCCACGCAAAAAGCCTTGCTATACCTATAGGGCCTACAAAGTCCAATTTATCGGCATCATAAAGAATCTTCGCTTCCAAAGTTTCCGGTTCATAACCTTCCCGTGAGTGGGAAAGAACGGCTGTTTTAACGGCTTCGATAATGTTTTCAGGGTAACCGCATTTTTGAAGTATTCCACCTGCCAAAGCCGATCCGCTTTCAGCATGAGTTCTCGATAAAGTTCCGGAGCGGCCGATATCATGAAGAATAGCTGCCAGCTCCACAATCACTAGATCAGCACTCTCCTGTATTCCAATCTTCTTTCCCCATTCTCTGACCCGAAGGGCATGTTCCAGATCATGGGCTTGGTCTTTACGCCCGTAAATCCCCTGCACAGCGTTAATTACCGGGTTTAAAGGGTCTTGATTCATCTCCAGCAAGGCAATCACCCCCGATCAGAATTCAAGAACAAAATTCTTTCAAAATGCTCGATACTCTTTTGAGAAAGGTTTTTTCCATAGCGTGCCGTAAGCATATTGGCCGGATGGGAGCATATCTCGTCGTCATCTGTCTCCCTTATGAGCAGACCTGCGCTTGACATAAGACGATCCATCACCTCACGGTACTCCCAAACCCGAAGTCCTGTCCTTTCCAGGTCCCAGTGCCAATAATATTCTGTGGCTATGACGAGATGATTCTCCATGGTGGGATCTAAAAAAGCTACTTCAAGCAGTTTTTTTCCCACTCCAAGACCCCGAACTTTTGGGGAAACCTCAATTGCTCCTAATTCCAAGAGTTCTGGAGGGCCCTCAGCCCATCGTTCAAAAGCATCCGGAGGATGAAAGGTCACGTAGCCCACGACATCGGTCCCGATCCGTGCAATAACAATTCGGCCATTAGGAATTTGACTGATTTCTATCAAGGCCTCTTTTTGGCGCTTCGGAGGGCGGAATGCCCGCAAATCATCGTCTAAAGTCAGTTGGCTTAAGCTCTCCGCCGTAACCGGCCCTTCAACAATAAGCTCCCCTTTATGGGTCGGAAAGGTCTGTTTCACCCTATATCCTCCTTACGGAACTTTGGTTATGGATTAAGATTATAACGCTTAAGCTTATTGTACAGTGTTGCTAAGGAAATGTTAAGGGCTCTTGCCGCTCTTTTCTTTCCTTCCAGTGTAAATCCATAGCGCTCCAAAGCACTTCGTAAAAGAATTTCCTCCATTCGCTCTAAAGGCATCACTCCATGGCCAAACCCATCTTCTTTAGATATCCCCAAATTGTCGCTAAGATGACGCTGAGAGATATGGGATTCGTTAGCTACATGCATGGCTCTGTTGATAATTTGTTTTAATTCTTCTACATTGCCCGGCCAGCGATAGGATAAGAGAACTTCCTCGGCCTGCGGTGTTAGCCCTTGAATAGACTTTCTCAATTCCAAATTAAATACCCTGATATAATGATGGACTAAGGGAAGTATATCCTCTTTTCTTAGACGTAGGGGTGGAATAGAAATCTCCCACTGACTGACATAGTCATATAAATCCGGATCAAAGGCTTTCTCCAATCTCATTAAATGAATATTTTGTGATGAACTAAGAAATATTCTAAACTTTTTCTTCTCTATTCGTTCAAGAGCTCTATAAAGCAGATTCTGCTCTTCAAGGCTGAGACTCGCCACTTCACGAAAATAAATACTTCCCCCCTCATAAGGACATAGTTGGTTGATATCAAAACCTGGAGCAAGTATTTCGCGAATCATATCTTCGTCTTTAATACAATCCACTATAAGCAAGGGCTGGTGGGAGCGTTCACTCTCTTTATGCAGAAAACCGGCTAAAAGTAGTTTACCCGTACTGACTTCACCCTGAAACATAACCGGATCATTTTCTTTAGCCGCCTTTCGGCATCCCTCAATGGCCTGCCGTAATCCTTTGCTCTCTCCGATGATATCTTGGCTTAAGGAATAAACGAGAAACATCGGCATATCTATCCCCCTTACAGTCACCAAAGACTTATCTGATACTAATACAATTTATCCTTTCTATTGTATACTATAACAGAATAGAACAAAAGATATTTTTCACTGTTTAATAATGTTTTTAAATAATAAAAAGGTCCTAATGACTATTTATCATCAGGACCCTGATACCAGATTATTATTTTCAAGAGTCTTGCTTAACTGTGCTGCCAGCTGGCAAGGTAGCGTTCTTGTTCCTCAGATAGTTGATCAATACTTAAACCCAGGGTTTTTAATTTAAGCTCAGCCACTCTAGTGTCCATTTCGGAAGGAACAGAATAGACTTTTGGCTCCAAGGGAGTTTTAACTGTGGCGAGATAATGCAATGCTAGGGCTTGTAAAGCAAAGGTCATATCCATAACTTCTGCGGGATGACCGTCTCCTGCCGCTAAATTGACCAAGCGGCCTTCTGCTAAAAGGTATATCTTTCGTCCATCCTGAAGCAAGTATTCTTGAATATTGCGACGAACCTCACGGTGACTCTGGGCCATTGCCGCCAATTGAACTTTGTTCACTTCTACATCGAAGTGACCTGCATTGGAGAGTATTGCCCCGTCCTTCATGACCAGGAAATGTTCACCTGAGATGACATTCTTATTTCCTGTTACGGTGACGAAAAAATCACCTAAAGGAGCGGCATCTAACATGGGCATCACTTCAAAACCATCCATCCAAGCTTCATTGGCTTTAATAGGGTTCACTTCACAGATAACGACTCGGGCGCCTAGGCCCTTAGCGCGTAAAGCTACACCTTTTCCACACCAGCCATAGCCCACCACACAAACGGTCTTTCCGGCAACCACCAGATTCGTTGTGCGCATAATACCATCCCAAACCGATTGACCTGTGCCATAGCGATTGTCAAAAAGGTATTTCATCTCAGCATCATTGACCGCAATCATGGGAAAGGCCAATTCTCCGTTCTTCTCCATGGCTCGTAACCTTAGGATGCCTGTAGTAGTCTCTTCAGCGCCTCCCTGTACCTTAGGCAATAATTCCCGGCGTTCTTTGTGGAGGGTAGATACCAAATCTCCACCATCATCAATAATATAATCCGGCTCAAAATCCAAAGCCTTGTGAAGATGTTGATGGTACTCTTCATCGGTGGCACCATACCAAGCATGGGCATGAACACCGCCGGCTACCAAGGCAGCGACCACATCATCCTGGGTGGATAAAGGATTGCTCGCCGCCACGGTAACTTCCGCTCCGCCAGCTTGAATCACTTTAGCCAGATAAGCAGTCTTTGCTTCTAAATGCAGGCAAATGGTCACTTTTTTACCCTTAAAGGGCAGCGTTTTCTCAAACTCTTCTCTTAAGGTGTTGAGAACCGGCATATGAGCTTGTACCCAATCAATTTTTAATTGTCCTTGCGGTGCCAATCCTATGTCCCGAATCGTTGATTCCATATTGTCCTGGCTAGGCCAGGTCACCCCCTCTTTTACTTTCATTTTCACTTTTGTATTTTCTGTATAACCTCAGCCAAATTCCTGGCAATTTGCGTAAAGTTAGCGGATTCATAATCCTCTATCTTGCCCAGATCCGACATTGTGGCCAAAACAGGGTCAATGGGTAATTGACCGAGATAGGGAATCTCATTTTGGGCGGCTTCCTCTTCCCCATGGGGTTTTCCAAAAATCTCAATTTGCTCCTCACACTGCGGGCAAGCAACATAGGCCATATTTTCTACCAAGCCATATAAGGTTGCGTCGTATTTTTTGACCATATTGATAGCCTTACGAACAATCATTCCCGCCAGCTGTTGAGGGCTGGTTACGATAACCACTCCGGATACCGGCAAGGATTGCATGACAGTAATGGGGACATCTCCTGTTCCGGGTGGTAGATCGATGAGCAGATAATCCAACTCCCCCCAAACGACATCCGTCCAGAACTGCTGCACCAATTGGGTAATGATTGAACCACGCCAGATCACCGGATCATCTTCGTTAGGAATCATTAGATTGAGGGACATCACTTTAATTCCATGTGAGGTTTCACCTGGAATAACCCCTACTTCATTCATATTGGCCTTATCCTTCAGTCCGAAAATTCTCGGAATGCTGGGTCCGGTTATATCCGCGTCCAATATCCCCACTTTAAAGCCTTGTCGTATTAAACTCACCGCAAGCATAGAGGTAACGGAGGATTTCCCCACTCCTCCTTTGCCACTCATGACCGCTATGACATTTTTGATATTGCTGGCTTGTTGGGCTTTTGTTTTTTCCGGTTGTGTGGGGCAGCTTCCCGTAGTACAGGAACTTGCCGATGGGCAGGATCCGCAGGCGTCACTCATGATCTTTTCTTCCTTTCTTTCTGAGAATAAGCATATATGTTGAGGTTTTGATTATAGCATAGATTTTGGAGAGGGCGTTCGTGCCTATGGGTGGCACCGACAGTGGGTGACAGTCTTGTCCAGGTCGTGTAGCTTTACGCACAACGCACCTTCGGGCGTGATCTCCTGAAACCCTCCACTGGAGGCTTTCTTCATCGGAGCTCACGTTCTCCATAGCTCCAGGGCTGGTCAACTCGCTTTCTTAACAGCTACGCCAAACCTCAGGGTAATACCTGATGTGAACCGTGGCTCCGCTATATTAAGAAAGCCTCGTTAACCCGAACGCCCTCCGCTAAATCCGTTCGCTCTTGTGCGCAAAGCTACGCTTGCGGGTCTTTTTCAGCTCTATTTTTAGGCCTTTTGGGGTCTTTTCGGAGTAGCCGGTCATACCGTGGAGCGGCACCAGCAGAGGATGAAAAAAGCTGCTAAGGTCAGGTAACTTATCCTACATCTGCGCCGCTCAAACCCGAAAGACAGCCCAAGGATTTTGCTTTAAGGCAGAGAACGGATTCTAAGCGAGCAGGTAAGCAATCTTCGCGAAAAGACTGCAGCGGAGTCGGGTTGGAAACAGGACGTTTCCAACCGGCCATTGAGCAGGAGCGATTTGGCCGGGCACCCGACAGAGCGAAGGTCTTGAGCGATTAGATTGCTCCGCGCTGCTTATGGAGTGAACGCCGAAAGCAAAATCCTGGAGAATTAGCTTTTAGGTTTTTTTAGAGTAGCGCCTCTAAGCGATCCAGCAGACTGGTGAAGACCTGAAGAGCCTCCCTTACCGGAACCGGAGTCTCCATATCGACGCCTGCCTTGCGCAGCAGCTCAATCGGGTAGTCGGAGCTGCCACTGGATAGAAATTTAAGGTAACGCTCCACTGCCGGTTCTCCTTCATCAAGAATTTTTCTCGCTAAAGCTGTGGCTGCAGAGAATCCTGTAGCGTATTTATAGACATAAAATGCATTGTAAAAATGAGGAATTCTTGCCCATTCCATCGCAATTTGCGGGTCCATCACCACATCCGGTCCATAGTAATCCGTATTGAGCTGAAGATATATACTGGAGAGTAATTCAGCAGTCAAAGCTTCCCCCTGTTCAACCATGGCATGGGTCTTCTTTTCAAATTCAGCAAACATGGTCTGACGGAAAACAGTACCTCTGAATTGCTCCAGATAATGATTGAGCAAATAAGCCAACAATTTGGGATCTTCCGTGGTTTTGAGCAAGTGCTCCATAACTAAGGCTTCATTGAGAGTAGATGCCACTTCCGCTACAAAGATCTTGTAACCGGCATAGATATGAGGCTGAGTACGGTTGGAAAAATAAGTGTGGAGTGAATGCCCCATCTCATGGGCAATCGTAAACATCGAATCCAAAGTATCCTGATGATTAAGCAGTACATAAGGGTGGGAGCGGTAGGTCCCCCAGGAATAAGCGCCACTGGTTTTTCCCTGGTTTTCATAGACATCAATCCAGTGAGAAGTGAACCCTTCTTCTAAAACCTTACGATATTCAGATCCTAAGGGTTTGAGCCCTTCCAAACACATATCCACAGCCTCTTGATAAGGGATCGTCATCTTGGCTTCAGAGACAATGGGAACATAAATATCATACATATGTAAGTCGTCCAGCCCCAATGCTTTCTTTCTCAGCTTCACATAACGATGCATTTCCGGTAAAAACTCACGGACTGTATCAATCAAGGCATCATAGACCGTCAGGGGAACCTTATCATCATGTAAGGAAGCCTCTATAGCCGAGGGGTACCGTCTGGCCTTGGCAAAAAAGGCGTCCCCTTTAATATTGGAATTAAGTATAGCTGCCCAGGTATTAATTTGTTTTTGGTAAGTGCCATATAAGGTTTCGAAAGCTTCCTGACGTACTCGTCGATCTTCGCTTTCCATGAACTGAATATAATTTCCCTTGGTGAGTTCGACTTCCTCACCCTTCTCATTTTTAATACTGGGAAATTTAAGGTCAGCATTATTGGCCATACCAAAAATAGTGCTGGGACCTTCAGCTATTTCCCCCATTTCAGCCAGCAACTTTTCCTCTTGAGAGCTTAATACATGTTCACGTTTACGCAAGATATCCTCTAAGGCGTGGTCATAAAGAGTTATTTTTTCATTGGTTTTACGAAATCCTTCCAGCCTTCCTTCCGGTAAAGCGAGAATTTCCGGAACGACAAAAGCTAAGGCGCTCCCCACTCGGACAGAAAGAGCACCGGCCCGATCCGTTAAAGCCTGATAACGAGAGTTTCGATTGTCTTCATCCCGGCGCATCCTTGCATAGGTATAGATTTCACCTACACTTTGCCCCACTTCATTCATCCATTCAAAGCAGGCCAACAAAGTTTCTACACTATCTCCCAAATGTCCTTTGAAGGCTTCAGCCCGTTCTAAGAGCTTCTCTGCTTTAAGAAATTCTTCTTCCCAAGCTTGATCACTAGGGAAAATATCCTCAAGATGCCATTTATATTGCTCAGGGATTTCCGAACGTGTTTTTAGTTTAGCTTGTTCCATAATCATTCCCTCCTTACTGACTTACCCTACCTGCTTATTATACACAGGATGGGGAAAATTTAGCAAAATTATTGTTAAAGAAAACCCGGCTTCGCCGTGCCTTTGATCCATACCTCCAGTGAGGCGAAGTCGTTGGTTGCCCTTATGCTTAGAAAGTATATAACGCAAGTTTATACTTTCAGATAGTGCAATAAAAAGTGAAACAGGCAGCGTACGTTCCACTGCCTGTTTCTGCCACCTCGTCCACCTATCTCCCAGGAAGGTTCCCCAACCTTCCACACATATTTTAACGTGCTTGTAAGGTTTCTGCAAGTTCAAAGTATACAAATATCTTAAATATCAAGAATTTACTAAGACGATTCCCCCTGGGCGCAAGATTTTCCCCTCAGCATGTATTGGTTAAAAAGTTTTCCTTTTCAATTGGCAAAGTTCCTGATATAATTGATAAAATTGAATTCAAAAATTAATTAATAACGATGAAAGAGAGCATCTGTTAGCCCAGACCTTCAGGGAACTAAAGTCAGAGACTGGAAGCTTTAGTGGTTGCTGGTAACAGAGATTCACTCTGGAGTTGCGTTCCTGAACTCAAAGTAGGGAGCGTCGGCGGCTTCCGTTAAGAGCCTTGATTCATTCTATGATCATGTAAGAGGCTGTTTTAGATACAGCAAAAAGGGTGGTACCGCGTGACTTAGCTCGTCCCTTATTTAGGGGTGAGTTAAGTCTTTTTTCATTTAGAATCAGAACAAGATGAGGAGGATAAGACTATGAACATTGGCTATCTGGGGCCTAAGGGCAGTTTTTCTGAGGAAGCACTTCAACTCTTTCTGACTACTCAATCCGATCTATTGGAGCCACCGCTAACCCTTGTCCCCTTTACGACAATTCCCAAGCTCTTAACGGCCTGCCAAGACCTCGAGATTGAAGGAGCCTTTGTCCCTCTGGAAAATTCCACCGAAGGTCAAGTAGGGGTAACCATGGATATGTTAGGTCAGACGGAAAGTCTATATATCATGAGAGAATTTATTTTCCCTGTGGATCAATGCCTGATTACTGCGAAGCCCCTTGATTTAGGTCAGATAGAGCAAGTCTTTTCCCATGAGCAAGCCTTAGGACAATGCCGAGATTTTCTTGAAGCTCATCTGCCTCAGGCGGAGCAATTACCCTGTCCCAGTACTGCTGAAGCTGTTATGAAAATCGCCAATAGCCCCGGTAAGCATTGGGCTGCTCTCGGACCGCGCCGGGCCGCAGAAATCTATAATTTACACTGTGAAGCGGAAAGAATCCAGGACTCCATGCTCAATGCGACCCGTTTCATTTTCGTAGGTCATCATCTTGCGGAAATGAATGAGGAGGATAAAACTTCACTTTTAGTCATTACCGGAGATACCCCCGGAGCCTTGGCCAGTGCCCTTCAGGAATTTGCCCTGAGGAACATTAACTTGAGCCGTATTGAGTCTCGCCCCTCCAAGAAAAAACTGGGAGAGTATGTGTTCTTCGTGGACATTGATGGATATGTCTTCTCTCCATCTCTCCAAGAGGCTTTATGGGCTCTCAAAGACAAAGGGGTCAGTACTAAACTCCTGGGATCCTATCCCAAAGCACAGCCTTTTGCGAAGGAATAACCCAGCCGTCTGATTAGCATCTTGAGCACCAACTACACGCATGGTTGGTGCTTTATTTAGTGTAAAACCTTATTCGCCCAGAATCCCCCGCGGAAATTCTTCGGTTCTTCAAAAATTACAAATGCATTTGCGCACAATTTGTCTATCAGCTTTAACAGTTCTTTCTGGCGATTGCGCTTGGCCAACACCATCATGACCATACGCGGCCCGGATTTCCCTTCTCCCAGCCAGCTTGTCACACCAAAGCCAGCGTTTCTCAGTTCCTCTGCCAGCCCCTGATATTCGCATTCAACGATGACCTGCGCCATAATATATCCGAGTGCCAGCCGTTCTTCGATTCTGCTGCCAAGATATACTCCCATTCCATAACCAAAGCAATAGGCCGCAATATTCCAATAGCTGTCAAGGTTGTCCAGAATAATGGACAGTCCCATGATATAGATGAAGACTTCTATCACGGACAAAAGGGAAGCGTAGATCCGCATTCCTTTAATCATTAAAATAAAGCGTATTGTCGTTAACGTTACGTATGTTATATTGATAGCAATGATGATTAGGACAAACTGGAAAGCCGGACCCATATTATCACCACTTTCTCCTTTTTAAGATTTTTCTCCTATGTCAAATCACTTTGTTCGATATGAATTGAGTATCTCCTCTTTTCTGAAAACTCTTTCTTTTTATCGCCAAGTGTTATTCCCTGAATTCTTCTTTCAACGAAAAACCAGAGTTGGTGCAAAAAAAGAAAAGGGCTTATCTGGTGATAAACCCCGAAGATGCCAATATACGAAATCTTCACGATAAGCAAAGAGTTTTTACTTTAACGAGAATCTTTTATTGTATGGAGGATCCTATCTCTTGGAAGTATAAACCTTCTGAATGAGCCCCGGAATCTCTTCAGGCCGTACAGGTTCCAAGCCGAATGTCTCTTTATCCTCTAACCCTTGAAGTCCTTTGGGTATACTCCAGCCGGTAATTTCCTTTAGTTTTCGTAAATTCGTCCATTCGTCATCGGTTATAGCACTTGGCTCAATGCCCTCTAAAACAGTTTTGGCAAATTTAAAGGGGCTGGCTGTAGAAGCAATCACTGTGAAAGTGTTGTCTCCTGATTCCTTAACATAATCTTGATAGACTTTCACCGCTACGGCAGTATGAGGATCCAAAACATAGGAATACTCTTTATATACTGATTGTATGACCCTCAGAACATCCGCCTCATCGGCCCACCCGGCAGTGACTGCCTTTCTGGCTTTGGCTAATGTATCCGCATCCACCGTAAATTCCCCAAGGTCTTGCAAATCATGATACCACTTCCCAATCTTTGCCCCATCCCTTCCGGAAACTTCGTAAAGGAAGCGTTCAAAATTACTGGATATCAGAATATCCATAGAAGGAGAAGATGTCACGAAAAAGGGACGATTGCGGTTATACACCCCTTGGTTAAAGAAATCCGTCAGGACATTATTCTCATTGGAGGCACAAATGAGGTTATTAATGGGTAATCCCATCTCCTTGGCATAATAGGCAGCAAGAATATTGCCAAAGTTCCCCGTGGGCACCACCACGTTCATTTTTTCTCCGGGACGAATCCTTTGGGAGTCCATTCCCTGTAAATAAGCCCAATAATAGTAGATAATCTGCGGTAAAAGTCTGCCCCAGTTAATGGAGTTCGCCGAAGAAAAGGCGATTCTCTGTTCCTTAAACTTGTCTCTTAAGTCAGGATTACCAAAAATCTCTTTCACAGCGGATTGACACTGATCAAAATTACCGGTGACAGGAACGACTTTAGTATTGGCTCCATCGGTGGTGGTCATCTGTTGTTCCTGAACGGTGCTCACGCCATGCTCCGGATAAAAGACCATGATCTCCGTACCCTTAACATTCTTAAAGCCTTCCAGCGCAGCCTTGCCGGTATCCCCTGAAGTAGCGACTAAAATCAGAACCTCATCGGTGTGGGTGAGAACCTGCATGCTTTCTCCTAAAAGGTGCGGCAAGGCCTGCAAAGCCATATCTTTAAAGGCAGCAGTGGGACCATGCCATAACTCAAGTACTCCCATGTCCCCCACCTTCACCAAGGGGGCAGGATTATCCGTATCGAAGACTTTATTCGTATATATTTCTGAAGTCTCAACACATTTCTCCTCCGGAAAATCAGGAAGATAGTGTTTAAAAATTAATTGAGCTAGTTCAGGATAGGAGATTCCGCGGATTTCTTCCCAGTGGATTTTTGGAAACTCTTTCGGAACAAATAATCCCCCTACCGGAACCATGCCCAAGGCAATTGCTTCTCTTCCTGTTTGATCAGGATAATTTCCTCTCGTGCTTTCGTACAATATGCTTCACTCCCCAAGACATTATCCGGTTTGTATTCGCCAGTGATAGACATTTCTCCTTCTTCAGTGTACTATACTTTTTAAACATCATAATCAAAGGTAAAAGGAAGGTGTCATTCCTCCGTAGAATTAATCTTAAAACAGAGTATCTAGAAAAGAGGGATTCGCATGAGTATAACGGAAACTACCCATCGTCAATATCGTCAGACCCTTATTTTTGGGTTGATTAGGATTGTGGAGGAGCTTTTTCCTCAAGAAGAAATAAAGATTCAATACTCCATTTTGGATGGCATCTATTGCGAATTAGAGAACTCACCTCTTTCTCCCCGGGAAGTGGCTCAAATCGAGGAAAAGCTTCATCACTGGGTGGACTCTAAGCCGGAGATCATGTCCTGTGAAGAAGAGGATGGTTTCTTTCACACCAAGGTCAATCATACTTTTGTCAAGTCCCTTTATCCTGCTATGCGCCCGACTGGAACCCATTACCCTTTTATGCTCATCTTCTATCATCCCGGCTTTATTTTGCTCTTTTCTAATCCTGAGCATCCCTGTGAGTTACCAAATTTCGTGCCGCCGGAAAAATTAACCGCTACTTTCTTGGAATCGCAGCGATGGGTAGAAAATCTGCATTTGGATAAGGTAGAGTCTATTAACCGCAATATCCAGAAAGGCAAGACCACTGAATTGATCTCTTTAGCCGAGGCGTTGCATGAGAAAAAAATTTCCTTAATCGCTGATCGCATTCTAGAACAGCGAAAGAATACCCGCATTATTCTCATTTCCGGTCCATCTTCCTCCGGGAAAACTACCTTCGCCCAACGTCTATCCACACAGCTTCGGGTCAACGGAATCCGACCTATTGCCTTATCCTTGGATAATTATTTCTTCGATCGGGAACACACTCCCCTTGATGAGAATGGGCAATATGACTTTGAAGCTCTCGAAGCTCTTGATCTTCCCTTGCTGAACCAGCATGTCAATGCTTTAATCCACGGCCAGGAGATTGAGTGCCCTGTTTTCGACTTTGTTGAAGGCCGCCGTAAACCCGAAGGAACGCGGATGAAATTAGAACCTGATGAAATATTGGTCATGGAAGGGATTCATGCTCTCAATCCCCGGCTTTTGCCTTCCTTGGAACGCTCCCATCTCTTCAAAATCTATATCAGCGCCCTTTTTCAACCCAATATTGATACCCATAACCGCATCTCCACCACGGATGTACGGCTGATTCGCCGCTTGGTTCGCGATAACAAATACCGTGGAATCAACCCGGAAAAAACCCTCAATCAATGGTCCAGCGTTCGGCGCGGGGAGAACAATAATATTTTTCCTTACCAAGAAGAAGCGGACATTATGTTTAATTCCAGCCTGCTCTATGAATTGAACGCTCTTAAGGCCTATGCTGAACCTCTTCTCATCAATATCCCCAAGGATCACCCCTATTACTCTACTGCCTCCCATCTCTTAAGGCTGCTTTACCATTTTGAAACCTTGGATATAGCTAAAGTACCCTTTAATTCTATCTTAAGAGAATTTATTGGCGGTGGGATTTACTAGGGCTGGCACCGGCAGAGGATGAACAACATGATCGGGGTCAGGTAGCTACACCGTCCAGACCCGAAAGACAGCCCAAGGATTTTGCTTTAAGGCAGAGAACGGATTCTAAGCGAGAAGGTAAGCAATCTTCGCGAAAAGACTGCAGCGGAGTCGGGTTGGAAACAGGACGTTTCCAACCCGACCATTGAGAACAAAGTGCGAAAGCAGTGCTTTCGAGGAGCGAATTGGTCGGGCCGAAACCCGGACGAGGGTTTCGCCCAAGCCGCCACACCACAGAGAATGACTTAGCGGCGCAGGTACCGACGCAGCGGAGGTCTTGAGCGATTAGATTGCTCCGCGCAGCTTATAGAGTGAACGCCGAAAGCAAAATCCTGGAGAATCAGCTTTCAGGGTAGGGGAGCCAAAAAGTAAGGCTGACCGCAGATTCTACGGTCAGCCTTTAATCTTTGTCAGTTTACTATTCTCTTTCCTGTCCCAGCAATGATCTCGGAAACACTCTTTTCAAAATGCCTGAATTTGTATTATAGTAGTGTGTAATACGGATTTTATCCTCAATCGATTCTATCCCCGATCTTTATAACAAAGTCATAGCCCTTCTCTTTAGCCAGGCTCAAAAGGCATTGAGGATCGTCGATGAAGCGTTCCTTTTCTTTACGGGTAAACCTTTTTATAAAGGCTTCCAGCTGCAGAGCTTGGCTCCGATTCTCGACAGTCCATGCTTGCCTAAGGAATATCGGCCGCCGCCCCCGAGTGTATTTCGCCCCTTTACCCTCATTATGTTCCTGAAGTCTACGTTCCAGCCTTGGAGTCGATCCGGTGTAAAGTGTATTGTCAGCACAGTAAAGAATATAAACCCAATACATGGCGTTTCTAACGGACAAGGTTCCGTAGCCGACCTATGCCTTCGATTTCAACGTCAATCACATCACCGGCTTTCATCGGCCCTACTCCCTCAGGAGTCCCAGTCATGATCAGATCTCCAGGATTAAGAGTCATAATCTGGGAAATATAGCTCACCAGTTTAGGAACTGAATTAATTAAATTGCTCGTCCCGGCAGACTGCTTTACCTCCCCATTCAGCACTGAGCTGATCTTCACATCTCTATGGTCCAGGTCTGTAACAACCCAGGGTCCGATGGGACAAAAAGTATCAAAGCTTTTACTGCGGGTCCATTGACCATCTTTCTTTTGTAGATCCCTGGCAGTGACGTCATTACCGCAGGTAAAGCCGAAGATATAGTCTTCAGCCTGATCTTCAGTAATATACTTAGCCGTTTTACCCATAACCACCACAAGCTCTACTTCATATTCGACCTGTTGGCTCATGGGAGGAAGGATGATCTCGTCCTCCGGCCCCACTAAGGAAGTAACGGGTTTCAGAAAGATGACCGGGTCATCATGTAAGGTATGTCCCAATTCTTCTATATGTTTGGCATAATTCAAACCAATGCACACTATCTTGGTGGGTTCAACGGGTGACAACAAACGGACCTTCTCTGCTTGGAGTATTTGACCTGTTTTCCGACAGCCTTTTTCCAGATAAGAGCGGTCAAGAACCTCAATGGATTCTCCTTGAAGTTGACCAAAGCAAATTTTGTCCTCATATAAAAATCGAATGTACCCCATCGCACTGCTTTCCTTTCTTCACGATCTCATCTTCATCATCAATCCAATATATTATCTTAGGAGGCTAAAATGAGTAAAGCAAACTCCATACTAAGCATATTGGCAGCGACCTATCCTGACGCGCATTGTGAACTCAACTTCTCCACTCCATTTGAGCTCCTTATTGCCACTATGCTCAGTGCTCAAGCTACGGATAAAAAAGTAAATCAAGTCACCGAAAAGCTGTTCAGAAACTACAAAACTCCTGAAAGTTTCTTAACCTTGTCTTTAAAGAAAATGGAAGAGGCCATCAAAGAGCTGGGGCTCTACCGCAATAAAGCAAAAAATATTTTAGCTACCTGCCAAATCCTGATTGAGAAATATAACGGAGAAGTCCCGGACTCCATGGAGGCTCTAACCCAACTCCCTGGTGTGGGAAGAAAAACAGCCAATGTGGTCCTAAGCAATGCTTATAATATCCCCGCGTTTGCTGTAGACACCCATGTTTTGAGGGTCTCCAACCGGCTCGGGCTGGCCTCAGGGACGAATCCCGATCTTATCGAGAAGCAGCTGATGAACAGTATTCCCCGTTCGCAATGGATTCAAGCCCATCATTGGCTCATTTGGCACGGACGGAGAATCTGTGCCGCCCGCAACCCAAAATGTTCGGAGTGTCCCCTTTCACCTTTATGCCCCAGCACATTGCTTCCGGCTTGAACTAGACTTCCTTTAGTGTTAAACCAAAACCTCAGTGATGAATACGGTTCGGTTCTCAACCATATTATACTCTTTGCCTTGTCCAGCTTCATAGTTCATCTCATCATAGACACGAACCACCGGCCGGGTAGGAATGCTGAGATTCTGATCCACCACAACTCCGATTTCTCCCGTATTAAGCCGAACTGTACTCCCAGTAGGATAAGCTGCGATATTACGCAGGAACAGACGGACCGGTTCCAATGGAAACTGTTTGCCCACAAGGCCCATAAGGACTTCACAAGCCTCGTGAGGCATGACTCGTTTCATCCCGCTATGATCGGAGGTCAACTTATCATAAAGATCGGCGATAGCGACGATTTGAGCCAAGGGATGAATTTCATCTCCCTTAAGCTGACGAGGGTAACCGGTTCCATCAATGTATTCATGATGCTGAAAGGCTATATGAGCAACCACAAGGTTAAGATCCTTGCGCTTCCTCAGCTCTTCAAATCCCAATGTGGTATGGGTTTTAATCTCTTCCTCCTCTTCCTGTGTATGATTATCTTGATTCTCCATTATATTCTGGGGAAGATGAACCATGCCGATGTCATGAAGTAAAGCGCCTATGGCCACGGTTTCCAGTTTTTCTTTATCCAAGAGCATCACCTTCCCCAGAACCGTGGAAAGGACACATACGTTGACAGAATGAGCAAAGGTGTAGTTATCTTTGCTGCGGATATCCATCATACTAACCAGTATATCTTTTTTAAACAGAATCTCTTCGACAATCTTGCTCACTATATTACGCAAGTGGAAATCATCCATATTTTTTCCCAGCCGGACTGCCTGAGATGCCTGCTCAATGATTGCCATAGCCTCCCGGCGATTCTCTTCATCAATAACATCTTCCGGGATAACATCTTCAAAGCGATCGTCTTCAATATACACAATGGTGATTCCCATATCTCTCATCTTACTAATATAAAGAGGTGTAAGTTTAACCCCTTTTCCTAATAAGATCCGCCCATTGCTTGAATAAATGGTTTTACCCAAAACGTCACCGATCTTCAGGGAATTCACACTGACTTGACGCACTAAGTCCCCCCCTTTGAACAACTTCTTAATATTCATCCTACACTATTACTGAGTTTTTTTAAATCGCTTTAAGTGGTAAAACGGAACAAAATTTTCCCACGAGAAAGAGGATTATTATGTTTGATGAAATCATTCTACTCTGTGTTCTCGGATTTATCGCTGCCACAATTGATGCCATTGCCGGGGGCGGAGGGTTAATCAGCCTTCCCGCTTTACTACTGGTTGGTATTCCACCTCATTATGCCTTGGGAACTAATAAATTTGCCGCCACCGTAGGTTCTCTGACCAGTTCATTAACCTATGCCCGCTCCGGGAAAGTGTATCTTCCCGTGGTTATATGGCAAATTCCCTTTACGTTTATTGGGACCTGTTTAGGGGTATGGTCTATCTTACATATTTCTTCCGATTTTTTAACCAAAGCCGTTCCTATCTTGATTCTCTTGGTTGGTTTTTACACTTTGCTGCAAAAAAATCTAGGGTTAGAAGATAGATTTCAGGGAATAACTCCCCTATCACGGCTTCTGGGCTTTCTTTTTGCTTTCGTTCTTGGCTTTTATGATGGATTTTTCGGTCCAGGTACTGGATCCTTCTTGATTTTTTGCTATATCACTCTTTATGGTTTTAATTTCACCGTTTCTTCAGCCAATGCAAAAGTCCTTAATTTTATAAGCAACTTTGTTTCACTTATTCTCTTTGCTTTGAGCGGTAAGATTATTTATACCTATGGAATCCCCATGGCATTATCCATGTTTTTGGGTTCCCGACTAGGTACCCATCTGGCTATTCATAGAGGCAGCGCCTTGATTAAGCCAATCTTTATTACCATGTCTCTGCTGGTTGCACTAAAACTCGTTATTGAAAACTATATGTAATGCCCAAAAAATTAAAGCCGCTCATATTGGGCGGCTTTTAAATAATCGACTTCCTCGTGTTATTTATCATTTAGCCATTCTCCAGGTTTTACAGGATAACCGTCGGGTTCATTAAGCACAGGATGTTCAGAATCAGCCATGCCGAAAATCCTTACCCGAATCCAATTGCCCCCTGTGACTGCATTAATAAGCAGATAACCCTGGGTAGTATTACGAAAACGAAAATCCAGCACTCCATAGGCAACCGTAGCATCCTGACCCAGTGGAACATAAGAAACCGGCATAGAATGACTGTGCCTTTCCACTACTTCCAGCTTTGCCTGTTTAATTGCTTGATAAAGGGTGGTCGAATCCTGGCAGATTCCCCCTCCATCATCAGTGACAACTTTGTTGCCCATATATATTAAGGCCGGCAAATACCCTCTTTCAGGCTCTCGTTTCCCCACCACATCATTAAAGGAAAATTCACCACCCGGAGGAAGAATAAGTCCATTAATCGCCTTAGCGGCAAGTCGTACATTGGTAACCCGTTCATAAAAGAAAGAATCAAAATATGTGGTGTAATCCCCTAAGGGATCCTTGATTTTCTCTAATTCAGCGGTGGTGGGGTGAACCTCTATAACCTCAGTGATTAATAGGACAGCCTCTGTTCCATTGCTCTGCTTCAGCTGTTCCCATGATTTGTCTATATTGAGTCTGACTCCCAAACTACCTTCCTCGAGAACGACCTTTCCATTCTCATAATAGACACTAGCCGGCTTACCCGGTTGGTCAATGTCTAAGGCAATATTACGAAGTTGAGCAAAAATCTCTTCCTGATTGAGTCGTTCAGGGGATGGGAGAGTAATAGACATTCTGCGCAAGTACTCGAAAGCGTCAGTCATAATATTCCCGGTAGAAATGATGTATTGACCCGCCAGATAATCTTTTAGATCCTGATAAGTTTGTTCAAGCTCTAAAGGATAAACCTCCTGGTTATAGCCAACAGCCTTTGGTATCACTCCCATAAGGACTTCATATGCTTCTTCCTTTGTCATCCCGCTCAGATCTTTTTCCCAAACAATCAACCCCTCGGGTGCTTTAGAATAACCCGCACCGTAGGTTACTGTAGCCCCCAAGAGAACCGACAGGGCAAGCTGACTAAGCAGAATGACTAAAAGAAAGACCCATGGTTTCCTTCTCATCATAACATAACCACAACTTAGTTCTTATGAAGTAAGGATGTAATTTCCATTAATTTATTCCGCGTCGTAATCTGACGAATTGTCTCTTCTGTCATAGGTTCACCGGCAGGCAAAATCTCGCCATTATCCAAAACAACATCCTGTACCACTGCTTTGCCTACAAAATATTGTAATTGGCGCTGCTCGAAAAGATTAAACTCTGTTCCTTCATTTTGCTGTTCTGCTACAGCTTCTTCAACATGAGCAGTGACTTCCTGAGGTACTTGTTCTCCCTCATTACCGACACTTACTGGTTCCTTTACCACTTCAACTTTTACTTCACCGGGGCCCCCTTCGATAATTAAAAGTTCCTTACCATAAGTAATGATTTGTTCTCCGGCAACTTGATGCTCTTCACCATTATTGTCAGCGAACAGACATTGGACAATCTTTCCGGTCTCTTCATCGATGAGAATCTCTTTAACTTCACCAATTAATGTACCTTTTTTGGTTAATACTTTCGTTCCGATGACCTCTACATTCTGTTTAATCAGTTCTTGAGCGTCATTGTTGCCGGCCACACTTTGAATGACACCGGGATTAGGAACTGTCAGGGCAAACTCTCCTAAGCCAACAATATCGGCGTAAGAAATGACTTTCGCTCCGAAATAATCAGAGGGTTGATCCACTACAAAAAAATCCAAACTCCCTTTTAGTGGATTTAAAATGACATCTTTTACTGTTCCCACTTGTGTTCCTTCTGATATGCTAATAATTCGTAAACCTTTGATTTCTGCACTTGCCTTCATCTAATCAATCAATCCTTCCTAAAATTTCCCCTGGAACGGGCAGGTTTTCATTTTCCAGCCATCCCATCAGTTGGGTTCTCCACTCCGGAGGTGCGTTTTGAATATACTCATTGATATAAGGAGTGACCTTATCCAACGCATCATAAATAGAGGAGCCATTCTTCCAGTGCTCACAGGTTTCAACAATGAGGTAAAAAGCAATATCATAGGAGGGCTTTTGATCTAACGCCAAGATAAACCATTCGGCAGCCAGGTGGAAACGCTCCTGTTCTTTTGCTTGAAACCCCTTTTCAATCAGCTCCTGCAGACCGAATTCCTTCATATGTATAAGTGGAGGCTCTGTTTTCTCAAGGGTTTCGGATCCTCCGAGCATTTCCTGGTTCATGCTCTCGAATGCTTTATCCTCATCCCTTTCATGGGATTTCTCCACTTCATCCCTCTCACGATCCACTTCTATGACATCCTCAGGCTTTTTGATTTCTTCAAATAGAATCGCCTCAGGTTCCTCTGATTTTTCAGATTCCTCGGGAATAGCATTATTTTCAGAATCGCCGGCTTCTTCCCTAATCCTTTCCTGCCCGTGCTCCGGCCGCAGAATCTCAGGTATCTCGATAGCCCTTTCTTCCTCGGGATAGGATATGTTGTCTTGCTCTTTTGCTTCATCCACAGTGAAGTTCTTTTCCTGAGGGATTTTTGAACGATTTCTGAGCGCTATTACCCCAGTGGTGAACAGAAGAAAGCCGCAGAGTCCAAGTATCCAATGAAGAAGTTCTTCACGACGCAGAGCGGTAGGGAAAACAAGGGCAAAGGTGATCATTAAAAAAGACACCAATGAAGCCTCTAGTTTTCTCAAATTAAATCTATGGGCCATCCGAGTCACGATAATTACAAAGGGAGCACTGACAAGTATTGCTGTTATCCAATATAACGAAATCTTCTGCTCCCCCCTCATTATCTTATACTATCTCGTATATTCGACATAAACCTAGTTTCTCCTTCTCGCATACTTCCCAAATCATAGCTGAAGCAGAGTCCACCCCAAGGCACAAAGAATTGCAGCAAGATAAGCCGGTACGGTATATTTCATCAGCCGTTGGACCTCCACACCTGCTACTGCAGAAGTCACAGCGACAAATCCCCAGGGAATTAATGCTGCACCGGTCCATATCCCGACCACCTGACCCAGAACAGCTAAGGGAACTGCGGGTATCTGCGAAACCTGACTTAGGGCTATCGCAATACCTCCCACTAAAGGTAAAGAGGAAAACCCAGACCCATCCAGTGAAGCAAGGATCGCTATAAAGACGATAAGTCCGACCACGGTCCACTTAGTAAGGGGAATCCATTCCGCAAGAAGGATAGTATAATCATAAAAGAAACCTGGCCCCTCCCGGAGAAAAACCTGTTCACTCCCCGCTGCCGTTCCCAGAAAAAAGAAACCGGACATTATGATGATCGGAGTAAAGACTCCCATAGCATAACGCAAGCCATCCTTGACGTAAATAATAAATTGGCTGAAAGCATCCCTTCCCTCCGTAAGGATTGTGCAAATACATAAGATCAGCAAGGTTACCCCGCCAATTAATCCACTGGCTTCATCACCATGAATTTTAAAAATCAAAATCACGATCACTGTCCCCAGATATCCTAAAGCCATAATCCCAGCCAATAAGGGGCCCCGTTCAAAACGAGCCTGCCGCTCAGTCTTCCCGTTCTTTCTCTTCTCCAGCAGATTTTCAGAGATCCCTTCGGGCTTTTGATTTTCTGCCGAACCAGGTTCTGTCTTTAAAAATAGCTTTAAGGTGATATACCCAAAACCCGCCCCACAGATTCCACTCAATATGACCACTGGAAAAGATGCTGAAAGCAGTACCCCTATGGGAATCCCAGTGGCTTTACTCACTAAGGAAGGCGCTCCCTGAATGATAAAATCACCGGACAGTCCCATCCCTTTTCCAAAAACAGCTAAGCTTACTGCCAGAACAATAGGGTGAATGCCAATTCTCCCCAGAATCGGAATTACAACGGCACCTAAAAGGGTTAAGGCCGGAGTTGGCCAAATTAAAAGAGTTAATAACCACATGGCTATCCCCACCGCCCAATAGGCCAGACTCATTGATTTTATCCTCAGTAGAGGCCGCACTAAAATTTGATCGGCCTTGGTCTTTTGCAGTAATTGGGTAAGGGTGACCACAAGTCCGATCAAGACGATGACTCCGAGCAGATTGCTTGTGGCAAGGATCAGGGCACGAAAAGATATCTGAACTGCCTCGATCCCATTTCGGCTTTCTGCCAATCCTACCCCGAATAAACCGACGGCTGCTGGAAGAACAGGTGGCTTACGAAAGATTAATGTTGCAATAATAAGAAGAATAAAAAGTATAAATACCCAATGAGCTAAGGTAAGCATGGCTCTCCTCCCTTATCCCCTTAATGTACCACTTGGATAAGGGAAGTATGCGCAAAGGGAGGTTACGGGAATCCGCACCATATAAAAATAGACCGCCCCTTTAAGGGACAGTCCATTGTCGATCTTTTCAATTGATTTTAAGCTTCTGCGGGTCTGGCGATTTTTCTTGTTCCCTTTGGTGTATTAAAGGAATTAAAGGTCACATGAAAAATTTGACGACAAGATGCGCAAACAGCGACTCCACAGCTTAATAAAAAGATACCCAAGATTAACATCGCGATCCAACCTAACATAATTTCAGCCTCCTTCAGCCTGGTTCTTTAAGTAGTGACAAGGTAGTCTATCTAAACTTCGTTATTAAATTCACTTACTTTCATCCTTATTATATGTGAAAACAAATTCATTGGCAAGTGAAAGTTCTTATTTTCTTATATTAAAAATAATCTGACTACTCTGCCAATCTCAAATTTCCAAGCGCTTGGGAATTTGCGAAGAAGCCGTTGCTCAACGAATTTGACAGTTCATATTGGAACGGCTTCTTTCTCTCAAAGTAAAATCTATAATTCCGGGCACAAGATATGACCTATTTCCCGAGGGATAATTTTCTGATCGGTAAAATCAGCCAGCCACTCTCGAAAACGCTGATTCTCCTCCCAGGGAATGTAGACCTGAAGTTTGACCGTAGCAAGGAATTCTTCATTGCCGATGGCCCAGGAAAACTGTTTAAACCAATACTTTAACGGTTCGTACCAATCATAGCCTGTCTCAATCTCATAAACGAGATGGGGCACGAGACGTCCCAGCGCAGCCTTATCCATCAGCTGGCGTGCCGTCCCACCATAGGCACGGGTCAATCCTCCTGCTCCGAGAAGAACTCCCCCAAAATACCGAATAACCACAATAAGTACATCCCAGATCTGACGATATTGCAGAACATCAAGAACCGGTCTTCCGCCGGTGCCCTGGGGCTCGCCATCGTCAGTGGATTTTTCTAATTTTCCTTGATATAACCGATAAGCATAGACATAGTGCCGGGCATTAGGATAGTTTTGACGTATATCTTGAAGTCTTTGCTCCACTTCCTCTATGCTCGACACAGGATAAACGACCCCAATAAAACGGGATTTATCAATGACTTGCTCCCATGTTGAACTATTGAAGACCGTAACATAGCTTTCCACGACAACTACTCCCGTCCTAAAGGCTTTTTGATTGGGTTTTTGTCATGAATTTTTCTACATCGATGATAAAACGCTCATGTGTCCCGGAACCAATGAGCTCTTTTTCGTCGTATGCTTCTATTTGAAAGACCAAACGACGACGATCGATTTCGATTAACTCAGCATCAGCCCATACCTTCATTCCGAGAGGGGTTGCTGCCGTATGTTTAATATTCAGAGACACACCAACACTGCTTTGCCCTTCCGCCAAGTTCAATGCACGCACTGCTGCTTCTTCCATCATAGCTACCAGAGCCGGAGTGGCCAATACGTCTAACGAGCCGCTGCCCATGGTTTTTGCCGTATTGGTTTGATCCACAATTTTCTCTGCTCTTCCCTTTAAACCCATAGTTAACTCTGTCATTTTTATCACCCCGCGAATTTCATCAAGACTATTTTAACATAAAACCATCAAGGAAATTTGGGCTTTCGGCCACTGACAATAGCCACTACTCCCCCGGCCAGATTTTGATAGCGGGTCTCCGTCAAGCCGCAGCGAGCAAAGATCTTAGCCAACTCCTGTTGTTCCGGGAATTCTACTGCAGAATCATGCAGATATTGATAGGCTTTGGCCTTTCCAGCCCAGATCTTTCCCATTAAGGGAACGAGCTTATCAAAATAGAGCCAATACCCCTGCTTAAATCCTGGCATGGTCGGTTTAGCCATATCTAAGGAAACTACCATACAGCCCGGTTTAACCACTCGTACCATCTCCTGGATCCCTTTTTCCAAATCAGGCAGATTGCGCAGCCCCCAGCCCACGGTAGCCCCGTCAAAGGAGTTATCCGCAAAGGGCAGATTCATAGCGTCTCCTTGCCGTAATTCAATGATGGATCGGTAGGGGGAATCCGCTAAATTCTCATCGGCTTTTTTCAGCATATTCTCAGAGAAGTCCAAGCCCGTTACATGTCCCTGCTCTCCCACGGTCATGGCCAGCTCTAAGGAAAGCGGAGCTGTTCCACAGCATATATCGACCATATTCATACCGGGTTTGGCTTCGACTGTCCGCACCGCTTTTTTTCGCCATCCCTTGTCCAGGCCAAAACTCATGAGAGTATTCATCATATCATAGCGTTTGGCAATGGCGTTAAATGTATCTTGTACGTAAGTTGCTTTATCTCTACCGGAAAAATCCATGAGTAAATCCTCGCTTTCATAGCTTTCCATGATCATCCTTCATTAGGATTGTAATGGATTATCTCTAGCTTGTCTACTTTACTCCCCCACGACTTAAAATCTCTTTAAGCCGGCTGTGGGAAACGTTTTGCCCCAGTGCAATGCTTAGGAGCAAACGAACTTTCTCCGTTGACAGATCGCCTGCAAATAGTGCACCGTGGCGTTGAAGATCTGCTCCGCCGCCGGGATAGCCATATATCGGAGAAGTGCGCCCGAATAAACAGCGTGAAGTAATAACCACAGGTATATTTCCTGCTGTAATCTTCCCAATGGAGGGGACTACCTCCGGAGGGAGATTTCCTCGGCCAAACGCTTCAATGACAACGGCCTCTACCTGTGAATCCACCATACACTCCAGCATTCTTCCATCCATACCTGTATAGCCTTTGCAGATAATAACCTTGGCCAGCTTTCCGGGCAGGTCAAATTTAACAGAGGGCTCAGGTTTGCGGTGCCACAATACCTCGCCATTATCAATACTGCCCAATGAACCCATTTCCCCGGAGCTAAAAGCATCCACATGGCTGGTGTGCAGTTTTCTTACATCCCTGGCAGCATGGATCTCTTCATTGAGGGCGATCAGAACTCCCCGTTCCTTAGCGTGAGGGTCGGTGGCAATTCTCATGGAATTCTGCAAATTGCGGGGGCCATCGGAATCTCTCTCGGAAGCATCTCTTTGGGAGGCAGTGAGAATGACCGGCCGAGTGTCTTTGACTGTAAGATCCAGAAAATAAGCCGTTTCCTCCAATGTATCCGTTCCGTGAGTTATGATTATCCCCTGGCACTCTGGATCCGCAAAGGATTCATTGACTTGATGTGCTAATTGTAGCATCCGCTCAGGATTAAAATTGCAGCTGGCAACATTACTGAATTCTTCTATATCCCAAAAAGCTTCTTCCCGCAGTTCAGGCATACTTTCCAACAGATCATGACCGGTAACCGCCGGTACTGCCTTGCCAAAGGAATCTTTGCGCATAGCAATCGTGCCTCCAGTGGCAATGAGTTTAATCTTATTCATTTCCTTCCCTCATTTCACAATGTGGCCCAGTGGTATTTTACCCCAAACAGTTCAATAGGTGTACATTTTTTACTTATTTTTTTGCTTATTTAATATATTAGAATGGATTTAGAAGAATTTTGCAAATTCTCTTGTGCATAAACTTAATTCCATCTATTATGAAGAGAGAATAGGAACATTATAGGAGGTGGAAAAATGTACGAATTAAAAAACCACACCGAAAATGTGGTGCAGCATGTCCTCAAAGAGTATATGCATAAATTCAAACTACCTTGTGAATGTGAACGTTGTCAAGCCGATATCAAAGCTCTTGCTTTAAACCAATTGCCGAGCAGGTACTATGTTTCCCTGCGGGGAGAAATACTTACTCATCTGGAATCGGATTCCTTACCTGACAAAGCCCGGGTTCTTTCCGCTATTGTTCTGGCCGCCAAGCAAGTGGCGGATACACCTTCCCATTGATCCTGATCCCTTCCTTCAGGCATACTCTAGACACTACATACTATAGCCAATACAATAACCAGGAGTTGAATGATCAGCGCAGTGATTTTGAAAGGTGAGTCGGCCGTAAACTGAACCTGGATTGGCACACTATTTAAATCCTCCATATCAACTCTCCTTTAAAAATTTTGTTATATATTCTTCCCTACCTAAAGCTGTATGAAAATCTATCTAACCTATTATTATTCTATTCCGAGATACCCTGTGAAAATCTTATTTGAACCAAAGTGAGGTATCCTTTTTTGCTTGACCCACAAATTCTTAGACAGTTTAGTTTGTTTTCCTCCCTTTCCGATGAGGATTTGATTCCTCTACTGTCTCAATTCCGAACCCGCAAATATAGAAAAGGCCAAATCCTTTTTATTGAAGGAGAAATTGGCTCTCAAGTCTATTTTATCTTAAATGGCCAAGTCAAGCTCAGCAAAACCTTACCTAATGGAGATGAACAAATTCTTGATTGGTGCGGTCCTAATGACACTCTTGCCGAGATTCTCTTATTGGAGCCAGGGTCCTATCCAGCCACAGCGGAAGTACTTAAAGAAAGCACGCTCCTCGTGCTTTCCAATCAGGGGATGGTTAAAATTCTCGAGAATCACCCTCGTCTGGCCGTTGCCCTTATTCGTAAGCTTAATATGCGTTTACGCATGAATCAAGAGTTTATCCGGATATTAACCAGTCGGTCCACTGCGGGGATTTTGGCTATGTTGTTGCTCAGACTGGCTAAGCCGGCCTTATCACCGGGAGAGCCTATCTACTACGATGCCACATTAACCAATAAGGACTTAGCCAGTATGATTGGCACTTCACGTGAGCTGGTCAACCGTGCCCTCAATCAGTGGAAAAAATCGGGGATCCTCCGCCTCAATGGGGAGCGAATGGAAATCCTTCGCCCTCATGAATTAGCGGACTGGCCATGAGGAAAGGGCTCGAGGACTTGTGACTTTTTCCAGCTCAAAGGAGTGAAGACCATTCCAAATATCATCCCAAGATAATTCGGGATTGCGCCGCCAAAATATCATGGCGGCTCTTGCTTTTTCTATACTGCTTTCCTGGGGAATTAAACGGAGAAAACTTTTTCCTCCCCAGGCTTTCACCCATTCTCCATAACAATGTTGAAATTCGGGGGGATGCTTCTTTAGATGCTTAATGGTAAAAAAGGAGGCAATACCGATGAGAATGGCATCCTCATTTCCCCGTTGAAAGGATTGACCATCTAAATCCTGGCCCGCCAAAATAAGCAGACTGTTAAGGAAGTGAACCCGTACCACTTGCCGCAGAACCTCCGGGCTTAGTTTGAGTATCTCGGCAAGTCTTCCAAGAGTCCTCAAGAAGATTTTCGCACTAGGATCCGTATAAGATAGTGTGGCAAAGGCTGATAGCGGAAGAGGAAACAAATCCTCTAAGCTGGATTCTGCCAATTTGGATATCAATTCAGTTTCCAATTGAGAGACTCTGTGGTCCTGGTGTTGAATCTTTTCCGATGTTTCCCGCAAAAAAGATTCTGCTTCTTTAGGCTGTTCAGGCAGTTCTTCCAACCATTCCCTTAAGCGGGCGCGACGGGGTATAAGTATCTCCAGCAGGTTTGCCGTCTCCTGATGGAGGTTTTTAAATCCTTTTTTAATGTCCTCGGGATCACGATAAAAACCCCGCATGAGTACTTCAGCCCCATGGGGTACCTCCATTGTTTCCTCAAAACGAATCACTGCCTCACCATTTCTTTCCGGAAAGCGAAGCCCCATAGCTTGTTCGGCCTCTAGGCGCAATGACATTCAGACTCCCCCTCTGGCCAGTTCTTGTTTCATCATATGGGCTTATACCCTTCCTCATACCATTTTTTGTACGAAATCCTGCTATAATTTGACCCTGGAATACGGGTTTGTTAAAATGAGAAAAACCCTGGAAGAAATGAGTTGATTTTCGTGTCTGACCGCAGTTATCACGGCTTAGTATTAGATCCATTTCAGGAAGAAGCCTTAGATGCTATTGACGAGGGGCAATCCGTCATTGTCGCCGCTCCCACTGGTACAGGAAAGACCCTTGTGGCCGATTATCTTGTAGAAAAAGTCATGACCGAAGGACGTCGGATTATTTATACTGCTCCCATTAAAGCTTTGAGCAACCAAAAGTTTAAAGACTATAAGAAGCTCTTTGGTATTGATCGGGTCGGTATCTTAACAGGGGATGTTGTGCTGAACTCCGAAGCTCCCCTAATCATTATGACCACCGAGATTTTCCGCAATCAAGTGATAACCAACGATCCCGCTTTAGAATCGGTGTCCTACATCATCTTTGATGAGATTCATTGGCTTAACGATGAAGAGCGGGGCACAGTCTGGGAGGAATCCATTATCTTGGCTCCTCCCCATATGAAATTATTAGGCCTCAGTGCCACCATCGCCAATGCCCAGCAATTGGTGGATTGGATCGGAACCATACGTCAGGAAGATGTGGCATTAATCCAGGAAAACCGTCGTATCGTGCCTTTAGAGTACTATTATTTTTCCAGGGATACCGGTCTGGTCAACTACGAAAAGCTCTGGAAATATTATCGCCAACGGATCCAATCCACTCAATCTACAGAGGGCAGTTTGTTTACTCCCACGAATCACCTGGATTTAATCAAGGTGATACAAAAACAATACCTTCCTGCCCTTTATTTTGTTTTCAGCCGCAAACAATGTGCTGATAAGGCTTCTGAACTGGCCTTAATCACCAATTACTTAAACCCCCAAGAAAAAAAACAAGTAGAGGATGCTTTCCTGGAGCATTTCGGAGAAGAAAGTGAATGGTCCCCCTCCACCAGACTTCTGCGACGGTTAACCGTCAAAGGGATCGCCTTTCACCATGCGGGACTGCTGCCCTCACAAAAAGTATTGGTGGAGGAGCTTTTCCTCAAACGCTTAATTCATGTTCTTTACTGCACCGAAACCTTCAGCGTTGGCATCAACTATCCGGTTCGCTCCGTCTGCTTTGATACACTGAATAAATTTGACGGTCGGAACTTTCGTCCCCTGGCTAATCATGAATTCTTCCAAATGTCCGGACGGGCCGGACGCCGGGGATTGGATGAACGGGGCTATTCCTTTGCTTTGGTCGATCTGAATTACATGGAAAAGAGTCCGCCGCCGCGATTTAACATCAATCGTCTGGAACCTCTTACCAGCCAATTTAAATTGAGCTATAACACGGTCCTCAATCTTCAGGCCACCCTTTCCTATGAGCAAATCCAGATTTACTTTCAGAAGAGCTTTGCCGCCCATAGCAATCTGCAAACCCACGGTCATTTAATTGCCGAACTGGCTCAGCTGGAAGAACAATTTAACGGGAAAGGAGAGCATGTCTGCCAGCACATGGACTCTTTTGCCTGCCCCGTGAAGTATCTGCCGAAAAAGAAAGAGCTTGATCGCCTCAAACGGGCTTACCAAGCCTTAGGACCTCGCCGCCAAAATCGGGTCTACGGCCGGGAAATGGCTCGCAAAATCAAAAACTGGGAAAAACTCTTGGCTACAACCCCGCAAAAATGTCCCAACGCCAAGCTGGCTCTTTGCGAGGAGGAAAGCAAACAGCGGAAAAAACTGCAGCAAAACATGATTGAAATTCGTAAAGAGTTGAAAACTTTGCCGGATCAGGACTTCTTCTTCAATGAATTTCAGTTTAAAAAGAATCAATTGATCCAAATGGGGTATATACGGGAGGGCGAGCTGCTTCCCCGTGGCGAATGTGCCCGTCATATTTATGTTCAGGAATTATTGGTCACTGAGCTGATTTTTTCTGGTATTTTGGATACCTTGGACGATGACCAATTGAACGGCTTATTATCGGCCATTGATTTTGAGGCGCGGAAGAACGATTATTTTCAAAGGCTCCCCGTATTGGATTGGGCTCCGCTGCAAGATTTAGTTCGTTATATTCAAAGTGTCTGCGGCCCGGAATCCGTCCGCTATGATCCTCGGGTAACGGTCATCGTCTATTCTTGGAGTCAAGGGCTTTCCTTTGCAGAAGTTCAGCGCTTGTCCAATCTGGATGAAGGGGATATTATCTCGGTCATTCGCCGCACCATCGACCTTCTTCGTCAGATGAGAGATGCGGTTAAGGAACCTGCTTTACTTCAGCGCTTGAAGCTTTGCATGGATAAGCTGGATCGGGATGAAGCTGCCGTCCTTGCTTTGTAAAATGCATAATAATGCCAGGAAAAGCTCATAATTGGTTTGAGGTGATAAATTTGAGAGATCAATTCTATCTTAGACCCGAACCAAAACCCCCACAAAATCGTCAAAATGCTGACCTTGACTCTGCAGCCGATGCTCAACCTGAGATGACTTCTGATGTAAACGCAGGTCAGGATACCCCGGCACTCAGCTATCCTATGACCATGCCCGGTCCTGAAAGACATCCTGGCGATACTGCAGAACCAAGCTCCAATGAGGCCAAAGCAACGGATAATGGCGAATTTGAGCCGGTGCAGACCGACATGGATATGTCCGTATATCAAAACGACGAAGAACCTGGATCTAGCTATGAACTCCCTTCCGATACAATCAGTTAACTCGCTTTAGCACTGAAGGAAAACTCGTTTTTATAATTTCATCGATGCTCTTTGATTTAAGAGGCCCTTCTGATCTGATAAAACAGATTAGAAAGGGCCTCTTAAATGCGCATTCCCAACACCTCAAAGGAATATCTAAATCCTGTAAATTGTAAATAATCCCCTGATTGATGCTTTAAGCCGCCCGTAGTATAATATTTGTAAACAGACATTATACACTTTAAAACCATACCATGAGCGACGCTTAATGCGGTTTCAGGCTTAAACTTTGGCATGTCATCATACTATTCTATTTATTTGATGGAGGAATGGCGAATGAGTATTCTGGCGAGATTTAAAGAGATTATGTCAAGCAATATCAACGCCCTGCTTGATAAAGTGGAAGATCCGGAAAAGATGATTGATCAGTGTCTACGGAACCTGAACAGCGATCTGGGCAAGGTCAAATCGGAAACCGCCACCATTATGGCGGAGGAACAGCGCGCTAAAAGAGAACTGGATGAATGCACTGAAGACATTGCAAAAATGCAGTCTTATGCTGTCAAGGCGTTGGAAGCGAACAACGAAGTGGATGCAAAAAAGTTTCTGGAGCATAAGGCCTCTTTGAATTCCAAGCTGGCCGGGCTGCAGGAAGCGTACAATCTTGCTCAGGCGAACGCTGCCCACATGCGGGAAATGCATGATAAGCTGGTTTCGGATATCGGTGAGCTTGAGTCCCGAAGAGATATGATTAAGGGCAAGCTGGCCGCCGCGAAGACCCAGGACCGCATGAACAAAATGATGTCCTCGGTCTCGGATGCCAACGCTTCAATCGCCGGCTTTGAGCGGTATGAGGCACTGGCGGACAAGGCCCTGGATAAGGCTAAAGCCATGGCTGAGCTGAACAAGTCATCGCAGTCTTCCATTAAGGATCTGGCGGCAAAATATGATGCACAGCCTGATGCCAGCATTGATGATGAGCTTGCTGCATTAAAAGCCAGCTTAAATAAGTAATTATGGGAAGAAGCTGCCTTAGAAGAAATCATCCAAGGCGGCTTCTTTTTGTTCGTGCCCAAAAGACTTGAGCTATGTTTTGTGGAAAGACAGGGAGCTGAAAGGAGCAGACGCACTTATGGTCGTACATTATAAATGCCCGAATTGCGGAGCCGATATGGCATTTGACAGTACAAGCGGTATGCTGCATTGTGACAGCTGCGGCACAAACCAGAGCATCGAAGATATACAAAAGCAGGGAGATGCTCAAAACCAAGGAGCTGCATCCTCCAGAGGACACACCCCTTGGAACGAGGACGAAGTCAATCAATACCACTGCCAGAATTGCGGCGCAGTGCTGATGACCGACAAAGATACTGTAGCAACTTCGTGCAGCTTTTGCGGTGCGGCAGTTGTTTTGAATGACCGCCTTAAAGGCAGTCTTGCCCCCGCAAAGGTCATTCCCTTTTCGATCGGCCGCCAGCAGGCCCAGGAGGCCTTTAAAAAATGGTGCCGAAAGGGTTTGCTCACGCCCAAGGAGCTGATGTCTGCCAACCGCATCAAGAGCATCACCGGCATCTATGTGCCCTTCTGGCTGTATGATCTCAATGGTTGGGGGGAAGCCACGGCGGAATGCACCAAGGTGAGGGTTTACTCGGACGCTGACTATACCTACACGGAAACCAGCTTTTTTCATGTGCACCGCGCTGTTGACCTGAATTATAGTCAAGTACCTGTGGATGCCTCGCAGAAAATGGACGATGCTCTGATGGATAAGCTGGAACCCTATGATTATGGTAACTTAAAGGATTTCAGGATGCCCTATCTAGCCGGTTTTCTCGCTGAAAAGTATGACTATGACAACCGGGATCTGTTCCCCCGGGTGCGCACCAGAGTGGAGCGCTATGTTTCCGATTATATCAGCTCCACGATTAGCGGTTATACCACCACCAACTTTATCAGCAAGAATATCAACATTATTGAAAAAAAGGCCGATTACGCCCTTTTCCCCGTGTGGATGGTTCGGTATGACTATGGACAAAAGGAATATGTCTTTGCCATGAACGGCCAGACCGGCAAAATCGTCGGTAAGCCCCCCCTCAGTCCGGGAAAAATTGCAGCATGGTTCGCCAGCATCAGCACAGCATCCTTTGTCATCATAAAAATCATTGCCATGTTGATGGAAGGAGGGGTTTTATAATGGGAAAAAGAGCGGTAAAGCTTGCTCTACTTTTGGTCATCATGCTGTATGCCGTCTGTCCGACCGGCGTGACGGCAGCCTTGCAGGAGCAAAGGGTTTTTGATAGCGCACAGCTTTTCACTGAAGATGAGCGCGCATCGCTGGAGGAAACCAGCAAGCAATACGGTTCGGAAAGCGACATCGATATTGTCATTGTGACAACGAATGATCTGGGCGAAAAAACCCCGCAGCTCTATCTGGAGGAGTTCTATGATGCCAACGGGGCCGATGAGAACGGCGTGTACCGTTCGGCGGCGCTGCTGCTGCTCAATATGACACCCGGTGCGCGCAGTGTGGAAATTCAAGGCTATGGCAGGTTGCAAACCTATCTGAACAATCAACGGATCGAATCTATCTTGGATGACATTACGCCGCTGCTTGCTGACGGAAATTACTATGACGCCATGCTCGGATATATTGAACAGGCTGCTTCTTATATGCAGCAGGAGGTCCAAGGTTCCCCCGGCGTAAACCCTGGCGGCTCTACCCACTATGACCCGCCCAGGAGCGAAGGTACCGGATATACTGAACAGGAGGACTCGATCTTCTTCAATACCCTTTTCCAGCTTAGCCTGGCGGTGGTGATCGGTGCTGCAGTGGTGAGCATAATGGCTGCCCGCTCCGGCGGCAGGGTCACGACCAACAATCGCACCTATCTTGACCCTGCACATTCCCGTCTTCTCGCGCACAGTGACCAGTATATCCGAACCTCCGTTACCAAAGTAAGACGGCCGAAAAAGGACGAGCACAATAACAACAGCGGCTTTGGTGGTGGCGGAGGCGGCTTCGGCGGCGGAGGGATCTCTCCGGGAGGTCATTCCCACAGCGGCGGCGGTCGAAGCTTCTAACATTGAATTAAAGGCACGATTTTAGAATAGAAAGGATGCAAAATAAATGGGATTTTTTTCCGGACAGTTTTCCAATGTTGTGGAGTGGGAAGAATTTCGCGAGGACATGATCTTCTGGAAATGGCACAACCGCGAAATCAAAAGAGGCAGTAAGCTGATTATTCGCCCGGGACAGGACGCTATTTTCCTTTTTAACGGCAGGATAGAAGGCATTTTTAAGGACGAAGGAGATTATGACATCGAGTCCCAGATTGTCCCGTTTTTGTCCACCCTCAAGGGATTTAAATTCGGGTTCAATTCGGGGATGCGCGCAGAGGTTCTGTTTGTCAATACCAAGGAATTCACGGTAAAATGGGGTACCAAAAGTGCCATCAACATTCCGGTGCCGCAGCTTCCCGGTGGCATGCCCATCCGCGCTAACGGAACGTTCACTTTCAAGGTCAATGATTATGTTAAATTGATTGATAAAATTGCAGGCGTAAAGGATTCGTTTCTGGTCGAGGATGTCAAGCTTCGCATCATGGCGATGCTTGACCAGCTTCTGATGAAATGGATTGTCAAGGAAGGCAAGGATATGTTCAATCTACAGTCCAACTCCTTCGCTATTGCCAACTGCCTGAAAACTGATCTGGATATGCAGATTTATGATATGGGCATCACGGTAACCGAGTTTACCATCATGAGCTTTACCTATCCGGAAGAAATTCAGCAGATGATTGCAAAAACCGCATCCCATACCATGATTGGTGATATGGGACGCTATCAGCAGGTGTCCGTGCTGGACGGAATTTCCGGCGGGAGAGGACAAGGCGGCAGCGCCGCATCCGATATGGCCGGCATGGTCATCGGGATGCAGATGGCCAATGAAATGATGCGGGATATGAGCAATCCCAAGCAGGAACAGGTACAAGAGAAGGACAGCTCCGCGCCGAAGGGTGGCAGCGAACCCGGTTTAAAAAAGCCGAACTTCTGCCCGAACTGCGGACAAAAGACCGAGGGCGCTAACTTTTGCTCCAACTGCGGTCAGAAGTTGGTCTGATACGGTTCGGTGATAAAATTAACGCAAAAAGCCTGTCACATATGACAGGCTTTTTTGGCATATCAGACTCACATACGGCTTAAGCTACGCTTACGGGTCCTTTTAGCTTAAACATCCTGGAAAGATACTGGAACAGACACTTGAAAAACCACTCAAGGATTTTCCTTTAAGGCAAAGAACGGATTCTAAGCGAGCAGGTAAGCAATCTTCGCAAAAAGACTGCAGCGGAGTCGGGTTGGAAACAGGACGTTTCCAACCGGCTATGAGAACAAGTGCGAAAGCAGTGCTTTCGAGGAGCCGATTTTAGCCACGAAACCCGGGTGAGGGTTTCGCCCAAGCCGCCACGCCACAGAGATTACTTAGCGGCGCAGGTGCACCCGACGCAGCGGAGGTCTTGAGCGATTAGATTACTCCGCGCAGCCTATGGAGTGAACGCCGAAAGCAAAATCCTGGAGAATTAGCTCACAGGTCTTTTTCAGGGTAGCCGCTCATGCCGCTGTCACTGCACCAGCAAAGATGAAAAGTGTGTCCGGGTCAGGTGATTCTGGTATGTATTATCCTTCGTATACTTCAAACTGATCTTTGCCTACGCCGCAGGTGGGGCATACCCAATCATCCGGGATATCCTCAAAAGCTGTACCAGGCGCTACTCCGGAATCCGGATCTCCTACTTCAGGATCATAGACATACTGACAGATGCTGCATACATACTTTTTCATCATAATTCCTCCCTTTCATCGTTTCGTTAGATTCAACTTTTGATTTTTATCCTCTGAGAGGATAAGTCAACTTAACTCCATCTGGAGTAAGTTTCCTTTATATTATGTCCATTACCTTTTTCACCATTCCGATAATAAGGAAGGCTAGATTGAATTTCCATAAAATGAAATCCCGTACCGGTTCCACATGTACTTGCGGAAAGTCTCGGCACATTGGCAAGGAGACTCATGCTCGCAAAAACCAACTTCCAGCTTTCCTAACAGATGATGATAGAGGATATGAACATTTATATAAACATGCTGGGATACCCTGCGCGCTTTAAGATATTGCCTGAAAGTCAGGACAAATCCCGCCAACAGCAAGCTATTGATCAAGAATGAGAGCTCCGGATATTTGGGAAACATCATACCCCAAAGACTGAGAAAACCAAACAAAATAACGGCCATCAGGGAGGCAATTTCCCGATGCCTTAACCTCTGCAATTCACTATGTCTTCTTAAAAACTCTTTAAGGACCCCTCGGATATGTATAGGCACGCTATTTGATTCTGCAGTATTTAAAACCTTTGATGGCACTTGCTGAACAAATACTCCCATTCCAGCTCCCTCTCTCTAACTAGAGACTTCCTTCCCGGATCTTTTGGGTCAAATCAGAAAGTTCCCCTTTATAGGTTGTATCAATCTCCACAGGATCGCCCACATAAAATGTCTTCATCCCAATCTCTTGAGCAACCAAATCCTCTACCGGATGATTACCAACCATGATACATTCACTTGGCTGCAAACGGAGATTCTGAGCCAATTCGGCATAGAAACCGGTGTGAGGCTTACAGTAATGAAAAGATTCCATGGATGGAATGAGGTCAAAGGTTTGAGGAGATAACTCAGCCCAACGAATCCGCTCTTCTATGGCTATGAGCGGCATAACCGGATTAGCCGCAATGGCTACCGCATACCCTTTTTCTAAAGCAGCTTCTACAGCTTCTTTGCCATAGGGATTTAACTTGACTAAACAACGCAAGGCCGGAAAGTCGGTGGTGTAGAATGCTTCAAAGATAGGCCATAATGTATTATAAGTCAACCCAGTCGCTTTCGTAAAATCAGCAAAAAAAACTTGAAGATTGGTTTTTCCCTCCAGAGGTTGTTTAATCATTACCTCAGTAGACTTGCTGACTTGTTTGGCAAATTTATCAGGGGAAATATATTGTTTAAATCGTGGAGCCAAAAGTCCTATGTAGTTTTTCATGAATTCTTCCTGATCCATTAAGGTCAGAGTTCCATCTAAATCAAAGAGAATGGCTTTTATCATAGTTCCTCCCAGAGCCCTGTTTATCGATTAGTTCTATTTTACCACAAAATCTGCATTTCTAGGAAATATTAACTTATTAATTTAAGGGAAGCACGCTATGAGAGCAGTGCTTCCCTCTTATCTCCAAAATTACTTTTTGTTTTGGCGTTTTTCTAAGAGCAACTCGGCGGTGTGCTTCACCTTAACTTTGAGGTCCGTTTGATCCAATCCGCCGTTAATCTGCATTAAGCATCCCGGGCAATCCACAGCGACAACATCCGCCCCGGTCGCTTCAATATTGCGAAGCTTTCTTTCCAGAATCGGTCCGGACATCTCCGGGAATTTAATGGAATAGGAGCCTGCAAATCCACAACAACGATCCGACTCATTCATCTCTGTCAGCTCAACGCCTTTGATATTGGAGAGGATATTCCGGGGTTCCTGAATGACACCCATTTTCCGTCTTAAGTGACAGGAGTCATGATAAGTCACCTTTAAAGGTACTCCGTCTCCCCCTTCCTCAAGGCCGCCTAAGACCGTCAGAAGCTTGGAGAAGTCCATGGATTTCTTACTAAGTTCTTCAGCACGTTTGAGCATTGCCGGATCGTCGGCAAGAAGTTCTTTGAAACTGTCAATCAAGGCATGAGTACAGGTGGGGCAAGCAGAAACCACATAATCCACCTTTTCCGCATCCATGGCCTCGATGTTCATAATCGCCGATTTGCGGGCATTTTGACGATCGCCCATGTAAGACGCGGGAGCCCCACAACAGGACTGGCCTTCAGGGAAGGTTACTTTATACCCTTTTTCATTGAGAACCTTTACGACCCCTTCACCAATTTTGGGATAGACAAAGTCCACAAGACAACCGCCAAAAAAGGCAATGGTGCCTTTAGGATTCTTAACATCTTGGTTCATCTTCTTGATAACATCTCTAAAAGGAACATCCACAATTGTTGGCAAGCTTCTCTTCTCAGTCAGTCCTGACAAGAAGAAGGGTAAATGACGAATGGTGGGCTGACCTTTAGAAAAGGGCAGCTGGGCTTTGGAAGCCACTCTCAATAAAGAATGGAAGAGGCGTCGGTTAGAGACCACATCCAGAATGAATTTCTGAGTCATGGGCAAGCCCTTTTTATCACCGACTCGATTCCGGATCTCCAGGATCATTCCCGGGATATCCAGTTTACCGGCACATACTTCAGTACACTTACCGCATTGAAGACAAAGGTTTTGCGGATTTTCGGCATCCTTTTCCGAGTTCAGGAACGCAGTGAGAATGGTGCCGATGCCCCCGGTATAAATATGGCCGTAGACATGCCCGCCCACCAGTTGGAAAGCAGGGCAAACATTTAAGCAGGCAGCGCAGCGGATACACTGGAAAACCTGCTTGAACTGCTCATCAGCATACATTTTCCGGCGTCCATTATCCATCAGAATAATATGAAATTCTTTATCCTCAAGGGAACCATCGGGATAATAAGTGGGATTAGGGCCTGTAATCATGGTTACGTAGCTGGTAATTTGCTGGGCTGTGCCATTCCGGGGCAGGGTCTGCAGGATATACCCCGCATCTTCAAATTTGGGGACAAATTTCTCTATCCCTACCAGAAAAACATGGACACGGGGCCAAGTAGATGTCAAGCGGGCATTTCCCTCATTGGTCATCATCATCAGGGTTCCTGTTTCGGCCACCGCGATATTAGCTCCCGATATTCCCATATCGGCCTCGACGAATTTCTTACGCATTTCCTGCCGGGCAGTCTTCACCAATTTGGTGATGACCGGATCACTGGTATAGCTCAGATTATTATTGAAGGTGTCTGCCACCTGCTCTTTGGTCATGTGGATAGCAGGCATAACCATGTGGGAAGGTCTCTGCCCTGCTAACTGGACGATCCATTCCCCCAAATCCGTCTCTTGAACATCAAAGCCTTCCTTGAGCAGAGCCGCATTGAGATGGATTTCTTCCGAAGCCATGGATTTGGATTTCACAATATTTTTGACCTTTTGCTGTTTGGCCAATTCAATAATATACTTTTTGGCATCCTCACCTGTTTCGGCATGAAACACCTTTGCTCCCCGGGAGGTGGCCGCCTTCTCAAACTGCTCAATCATCTCATCCAGATGATTGGCAGCATAGCCTTTGGCTTCTACGACTTTTTCACGGAGAGTATCAAAATCATACCCTTGATAAGCCTGCTCCCGGTTTTTGCCATAGACATCCCCGAAACGGCCTAAAGCTCCTCTAAGGATATCATTATCTAAGGCATTCTCGATCTCTTGTTTAAAACGCGCATCAGCCATTGCTTACACCCTCCCCTGTCTCTTCATCAATAAATATTGCGATCAATTGCTCAGGACCGTGAACGCCGATGGTCAGGACCCGTTCAATATCTGAAGTCCGGCTGGGACCTGTGATAAAACCAACAAATCCTGGAATTCTGGGCTCCTTATGAACTGTAGCTAAGGCAGTCATAATATCAGGCAACAAGGTAGAGGTCTGAACCAAGGCGATATGTATTGGAGTAAATGAGGAGCAAAGCCGTTCATTCACATCCTCTGCATATTGGACTAATGTCCCTAGTTCAGCAATAGCCCATTTCATCTCGGTTATCCCTGCACCGACAGTAGGAGTAACTTCCGGATAACGCTCTGTATATACAGTTATCCCTCGATCGGAAAGCTTCTCAGGCAGGCTCATTGCTTTAGCTATGGGGGAATTGACCATGGCTACGCTTTCAATTTCTTTTTCTTTCACTATCTGGGCAATTAATTCTTCAGCATCTTTGAGCGTTTTTGCACGATAACACTCGCCAGACACAGCTTGGAGCTTAGTCTGAAAACGCTCATATAAAAAATTCATGTCTCCCATCAGGCACACCCCTTCTTCTTTCTCTCTCTAAAAACTTGGGCCCACATTTACTAATATTATTTGGTCAGGCCACCATGCCAATATGTTACTGCAAAATACAGAAAATTTCAATGTCTTTTTAAAATTTATTATTTAAACCCGAATTAAATTTGTATATAGAAAAGCAGGAAGAGATGGTATGGACCCATCTCTTCCTGCTCAAAGGTTTTTAGATTATAGTGGTTTATGGGAAAATAAGAAATTTAATTTTTATTTATATTGGTTTGCTAATCTCTTTTTGAGATTTTCAGCTACTTCTTGAGGATCCATGGGACGTCTGGCAATACCGGAATCCATTGCCGCTTTAGCGACTGCCGCAGCTACTGCAGGAGCAACCTCAGGATTGAAGGTGCTGGGAATGATGTAGTCTGCACTAAGTTCTTCATCTTTTACGATGTCGGCAATGGCATAAGCAGCTGCAACTTTCATGGCATCATTAATATCGGTTGCCCGAACATCAATAGCTCCGCGGAACATTCCCGGGAAGGCCAGAACGTTGTTGATTTGATTGATGACATCAGAACGTCCGGTGGAAATTACTTTGGCGCCGGCTGCAAAGGCTCTCTCAATAGGCCAGATTTCCGGTATTGGATTAGCCTGGCAGAAGACGATGGGATCTTTAGCCATGGAACGAATCATATCTTCATTGAGGACATTAGCTGCAGAGATTCCGATAAAAGCATCTGCTCCTACTAAAGCACCGGCAAGATCTCCGCTGTATTTCTCTGGGTTGGTTGCTTTGGCAATCTCTTCTTTCCAACGGTTCATACCTTCAGCACGACCCTCGTAAATAGCACCTTTTGTATCGCACATGATAACATTTTTCAGGCCCATGCTCATAAGAAGCTTGATGATAGCGATGCCGGCTGCACCTGCACCATTGGCGACAACTTTAATGTCTTCGATTTTCTTGCCCACAACTTTTAGAGCATTGATCAAGCCAGCTAAGGTTACTACAGCGGTTCCGTGTTGATCATCGTGAAAGATCGGGCCTTTGAAGATTCCGCGGGTTTTAAGTTTTTCTTCGATATCAAAGCACTCTGGAGCTTTGATATCTTCCAAGTTAACGCCACCGAAGGTGGGTGCGGTTAATTCAACGATCTCAACAATTTTATCCACATCTGTAGTGTTTACGCAAAGAGGAAATGCGTCAACATCTCCAAACGCTTTGAAGAGAAGTGATTTTCCTTCCATAACAGGCATGGATGCCGCGGCACCCAGATTGCCAAGGCCTAATATAGCCGTTCCATTAGAAACAATGCTGACATAGTTGGCATGATTGGTGTAGATATCAAGATTTTCTAGATTTTCGGCAATTTCCTTGACAGGCTCTGCCACTCCTGGAGAGTAGGCAAGTGTAAGGTCATCCCGGTCTTTGGCTGGGACAGTAACACGTACTTCAAGTTTACCCGGTTGCACTTTGTGGAATTCTAAAGCCTCTTCACGTAAGTTTTTAATACGACTCATTTAGACATCCCCTCTCATTTTCGATTAAAGGATAGTATATGTTTTGCCTGAAAATCAATTTAAATGCATAACCTTAGGACATAAAATGAAACGTTGTTTCGAAGTTCTTCAATAGTGGCGGTCGCTTCTGAAGAAGCGACCTGCCACTATTGAGTTTATGCATGAAGTACGATGTTCATGACCGCTTATTTGCCGGCATTTTTAGCATCAATTTCAGCTTGAGACGCTAAGATATCCTTTGCATTAAGATAAACAGGGGTGTCTACCATTTTTCCATTTAAGGAAACGGCAGCTTTACCTTTGGCCAGACCTTCTTCTTCAAAGACCTTAACTACATCTTGAGCCCATTTAACATCAGCAGGATCTGGAGCATACAGTCTGTTGGAAGGTTCAACTTGTCCTGGGTGAATGATCATGCGACCTTCATAGCCCATTTGTTTACCTTCGGCAACGTTCTTTTCAAAGGCAGGGATATTGGCGTAATCAACGAAAGGAGCGTCGATAGCAACGATTCCGGCAGCACGGCATGCTACTCCGACTTTTGAACGGCCATATTGTTGCTCAACCGCTTCATTTGTTATTTTAACACGCATGTCACGGCAATAGTCAACAGCACCAAAGATAGCATTGACATTGCGCTTGCTGGCTAAGCAGCATTCTTCAGCGTTAGCAATACCTTTAGCAGTTTCAAGAAGCATGGAAATTTTTACAGTTCCAACAGGAATTCCGCGACGCATTTCCAACTCTTCCAGTTTCCACTCCAGGCGTTGTACGTCGGCTGCACAACCGGTTTTAGCTAAGGTAACGCCATGGAGGCCAGGCCATACAATAGCTTCTAAGTCATCATTAGTTAAGCCGGTTTCCCAGTTATTGAGACGAACAAATACTTGGGCGCCACCAGTGGCACCATATTCTAAATTTTCTCTTACGATCTGACGAGCTGCTTCTTTTTCCGCAGGTGGTACAGCATCTTCTAAATCGAAGGTAATGATGTCGGCAGGAATTTCAGGTGCTTTAGCCACCATTTTAGGATTGTTTCCGGGAATGTACATAACGGATCTCATAACAGCCATGGTAGATATACCCCCTAATAATTTAATAATATTTCTAAGAGCATTTGCCCCTAGTTGCGAAGTTAATCAATGGATTGTCATCAGTTATTCGATGGCTGACCGCCACTAAATTATGATGCCACTTAGTGGCGCTAAGTCATCGAATAACCTACCTTGGTTTTCTATTTCGGTATAGATGGGGATATCCCATCTATACCGAAATAGTTTTAAGCTTATAAGCTAACCTTATTTACCTAATTTTTCTTTTAGGATCAAGGGAATATCTGTCGGTCTTTCAGCTACAAATCCACCGGCTTGGGTGATTGCTTCCATCTTGCTCTTTGCAGAACCGCGGCCACGCTCAACGATATTAGAAGCATGGGAGAAGCGTTGACCTTCCGGAGCCCAGGCACCGGCTACATAGATTACAAAAGGCTTGGTGAATTTACCGGCTGCGATAACTTCAGCACATTCTTCTTCCTGGGATCCACCGATTTCTGCGTAAACCGCTACGCCATGGGTATCAGGGTCTTCTTCAAAGAAGGGCAAGAGATCAGCCATGGAGGTACCAAGAACAGGCTCTGTTCCGGTGTGAATGACAGTACTGACGCCAAATCCACCTTCTCTAAGCACCCAGGGAATAGTTCCTGATTGCCCGCCGCTGCGTGAAAATACACCGATGTGACCTTTTTGGAAGAATTTATTAGCCCACTCCACGTTGCCGCCAAGCCATCCGACTACGGCTTCTCCCGGAGTGAGAATACCAATGGAACCCGGTCCAATCAATCTTGAACCTTTAGCCTTTGCATAAGCGATCATTTCCATAATGTCATGAATAGGAGTGCCTTCTACGCAGGGAATAATATTCTTAACCCCAGCGTCGGCGGCTTCCATAACAGCTGTTTTCAAAGCACTTCCCGGTACGAAAATTACACTGAAGTCGATATCACCCTGTTCGCGGACAATTTCCTTAACAGTATTAAATACCGGAACACTGTGAACTTCTTGTCCTGATTTTCCGGGACTTGTTCCACCGATCAGATTCGTACCATAGTCTTTCATATACTTTGTCCGCACCGAACCTTCCCGTCCGGTAATTCCTTGGACAATCACTTTGGTCTCATTATTGATCAAAATGCCCATCTTTATCCCTCATTTAAACAAATTGCTAGTTTACCTAGGGTAACTTTTCTGTAGAGTTTGTCGTGCAAATCGTTCCTTCAATCAGGCACGTTTTGCAATATATTCGTCCAAACCGGTTACAGGAACTTCAATCGTAATTGCATTATTGCCGCGGAATTTACAAGCAAATTCACAGGCCAGACATTCCGTACCAAGACGAAGAACTTCTTCCTCAGTACGATGAGCTACTGAAGCTTTGCCTTGATCGTCTATTCCAAGCAACCCTCTCGCATACTTTTTGCAGGCGTCTGCACATGCTTTTGTTTGGCATGTATCACACTTGCTGGTATCGATTGTGATTTTGCAACTTTTTTCAGCGAATTCCAGCACGTTATTTCCCTACTTTCCTTGAGCTTCTTTCTCAGCCCGATAGTCTTTGCTCAGGGCTAAGAGTCTTTCACCAATGAACTTCGTATCGGTTACATATTCTTTTCCATAAATCTCAATTCTTTTTCCCGGTCCGTCACTGGTCATAAGATCAGCCAGGCCCGTTCTAAGAATTTCCAGAGATTCATCTTCCCGGTTACCACAAAGCAGGAGAACACAAGGCAGTCCTGGTTTTTGGGTCGGAAGGATTTCACGAAGAACTTTGACTATGGCATGAGCATGATGCCATTGTTCTTGGTTGGCCATCATGAAGCCCCCAAGGAGATATCCGTCAATATTGGGTTGAGAAAGTACCGATTTGGCTACACGATAGATTTTGGAGGCTACAGGGTTACCACTGGTGTCAGCATAGTTGGCCGGCTTCAGACCCACTTGATTGAGGGCGTCCAAGCCCATCATGGCAGAACCGCCGCCGATGGGATGATAGCCAATGTATCCGGGGCTGACTTCATCATATCCCATATTCATTAGGAAGCCGGTACCACGGGCATCCGTTTCTTCAATGCTCCAACCGATGTAGTCCAACTCAGTGGGCTCACCAGGCAGATCGCGGGCAATGTCAAAACCGAACTCTGGATGACGACCTACTGAACTGTTGTCGATTTCCATCTTACAGTCAGCACAGATGAGGTTTCCATTCCCTGTCATAACGAAGGGGTTAATCTCAAGCGTCATGCAATCGTATTTCTTATAAGTTTGAGAAAGTTTCGTCAAAAATTTAGCAAACTTTGTTAATTCTTCCGGAGCAACTCCTGCTTTAGCAGCCAAGTCCACTGCATCATAAGTCTGAAGTCCATTGATCGGGTCCACATTGATCTTCAGCAATTGCTCTTCCGGAACACTTTCGATATCCATACCGCCTTCAAGACTAAACATAAGCATTGGCGAGCGGGCTTCTCTTGCTCCGTTAACAACAAAAGAGCAATAGAATTCTTTTTTGATATCCAGCTTTTCTTCCACAAGAACTGTGCGCACCGGTAGACCTTTAACTGTTTTGGAGAGAATTTCAGCAGCAGCTGCTGCTGCTTCATCAGGAGTGTTAACCAGTTTAACAATTCCTGCTTTACCACGACCACCCGCTTGTACTTGACCTTTTACTGCAACAGGCCCGCCAATCCATTCAGCAATTTCTTTTGCTTCCTCGGGGGTCGATGCCGGACGACCCTTGGGTACCGGCATTCCTGCTTTTGCAAGCCATTCTTTACCTTGATACTCTAGAAATCTTGCCATGCATAAATCCCTTCCATACTGTTTTTTCTGTACCAGAGACGTTCTTAGCGTGATTAAAGAAGTCCCTCACCCCTTCCCTTGACTCTACTTCAAATCAATGATTTTCGTTTGAGCACCATGGATAGGATTAGGTATACAAAGGTTTGAGTTTTACATATTGAAACACAGTTTCATTTTCCTTTGTATAATCCTATTATCTATGGAACAGACCCTTAAGTCAACATTTTTGTGTATAAATTAGATAAGATAATCTATTAAGAATATTTCGACTTCCATTTTCATAGGGTATTTCGTGTTTCGTTTTAGTAAAACATCGTTTTACCATTTAAAACACTATGTATCTAATTCTATATTCGCAACAAAATTCCTGCAAAGAAATCAAAAAATTATTATACCTCCTGAAGGTCAGACCGCTATAATATGAGAACATCTTTCCTCTTTTATTAGGATCTAAGAGTCAAGAGGATTCATCATCCCAAGTATCATATTGAATGAATCAAGCTCATATAATTCTTCAGAGATTGTCTTATATTAGGAGGTTATGCATGCGTCAAGTTCAATATGATTTGGAAGTTCTCTATGTCTATAAACTTTATCATTTCTTTTCTTTACTTATCTTCTTTTGTCCGGCCAGTTTGATCTTGGGCTGGCGTTTTGGTCACATCATCGGGTTCTCAGCCTTCATCATTGGCTTTCTTATTTCCTATTTTTTAATGATGCACAAAAAAAGTTTCCCCACTCCAGATAAAAAGACCATTGCTCAAAAAATGGCAAAGGAAATCACTCAGGATTCTACACCCCTAGCAATTTCCCATTTTTCTAGTCAACTTTATTTCTATTTCAATGAGGCAAGGCAAGCCATTGTCTTATTAGAGAAGTATCAAAACACTCATGATCCTCTTGTGTGCGCAACCCTTGCCGACATTCTCTTGCGTGAGGGCCGTCCCAAGCATGCCTTAAGGATAATCCACGACAACCCTCACTATACTTCAGATCCTCTTTTGCTTTGTGTACTGGGTCATGTCCTACGGCAAATGAATAAGTGGGATGCCGCCATCAAGATTTATGAACTGAGTCTGGCCCTGGCCCGAAAGTCTGGATTTCCTTTTAATGGGGCCAATCGTTTCACTCAGTTTCTGCTTACCTTAAGTTATACAGCCACGCTTCATCATTCCCTTGGAGATTGTTATGCCGTTTTGAAGGAGTATCCTCAAGCGAAAAAACACTACTTATTGGGGAATATTCGTATCTTTGATATTTCTCTTTGGAGAACTATCAAGGTCCCTACTACTCATCCAGCATAAATTTACACAAAAACACTATTTTTCATCATTCTTTATCTAATTAAACGGCTTGGCTTCTCCTAATTACAACACTTTTCACGGAAGGGATTTTTTATAATAGAGACAAGTTGAGGATAGTACAGATTTCTCTAAAATATTTTCCTTTTGTCTATAGAATAAGTATTAGGAAGGTGAAATTGGTTATGTTGTCATCTCATGAAGATGCCTTAGAATTTATTCGTGAATTCGAATCTTCTTGTCGTGAAGTTTTGATTGCTCAGGGTACAAGTGAACATGATTTGGCCAATGCTTACCTTGAGTTACAGTGGAAATTTCTGCGCATGATACTTGACGACGGAGGAATCTTGTCACACCGCTCGAACCGAGGGATTTGCTTCAACAAATCCTCTTCTATTGCCTGATTTATAACTTCAGCATCAAAGCATTTTCATCACAATTAGGGAATTTTACACAATGAATGCACTCTTTCCATACTTTATGGGGCATATCTTCTTTATTTATCATGGTAAAACCGCAACGTTCAAAAAAACCGGGTTGATAGGTTAGAGTAAAGACTCTTGGGCACAGGATGGTTCGTGCATCATCCAATAGGGCATTAACAAGACTTCTGCCTACTCCTCTACCCTGATAGTCTTCTAACACGGCGAGAGCCCGTATCTCAGCCAGATCATCCCAGATAATGTGCAGGGCTCCTGTGCCAATAATCTTATCCTGTTCTTCGACGACTAAGAACTCTCTGAGACATTCATAGAGTGAGTTCCGGGACCGGGGAAGCATCAAGCCCTGATCAGCAAAGTGATTGATCAGTGACATCATAGCTTCTACATCCATTAAATTTGCTCTTCGTAAATTCATATCTTTCCCTCCATTTATTTGTATAATTATACGATATATTTAATATTTATTACAGAGTTTTTTTAATGTTTGTTTTCAGGTCCATTTACCCATAAGTAACGGAAATTATCCCAGATAGCTTTGGGATATGAACAGTGCAGAACCCCTATGTTGATTGGAACACAGGGGTTCTGCACTCTTTTGTTTCGGCTAAATTAAGAGTATTCATCCATGATTCTCTCTCGGTAGGGAGAGCTCCGGCAAACCAACTCATTCAGTCCTTCCTCTTGCCAGTTACTTGGCAAAATCCAGACCTGATATCTTTCTGGATATTTCAGCCAAGAAAGCCAAAGTCTCAGTTCTTCTTCAAAGTCCTTCAAGGTAAGCCAATGAATCCGCATATCCCATGAAGTGTTGGGTTTTGTTTTGTCAGGATGGAGTAAGGTGCTCTTTTCCAAAACACTGGACAGAAGAATGGCTTGACTGGCTTGTGTCAATGGTTTATCCAGGATCGGGCAGATGACACTGATTTGACCATTTCCTTCGAAATAATGCCATTGACCCAGATCCGATATCCAGGATTCACTTCGATCCTTAGGCAACCACGGCCAATCTTTGGGTGCCCCCCATAAAGAAGAAAGTACTCCACCGCCTTGATAAAGCCATGAAGACAGTTGATCTTTCGGCTTGAGTTGTCCCTTTCGCTCCTTCTCTTCTATATCCTCCAGAATTTGCAGGATAGCTGCACAGAATTCGTTATTCAACTCCCCTGAAGCATCTACCCAGCCTTGACGCAGAAGGGACTGAGCCTTTTCTCCATTTTTCAGCCCTTTAACTTTTGTCGTAAATTCAAATTTTTTACCTTTTCGTTTTATCTCAGCAATCTCTATATTTCCCCACATATAGGAAATGCTTTGAGGTTTTAATTCGCATCGTACCCCTCGATCGGCAAGCTTGTCAAAAAAACTTTTGACTACAAAGAGCTGATGCTGGGCTACCGGGTTTAATTCTTGCCTCCATTTCAGCCAGTTGGGCCTGCGTTCCCCCACTGAAATTCGCTTCTGAGCGCCTGACGGCGCCTCAGGTATTAAATAGAGGCTGGGGGATAAACGTTCTCTCCAATACACCGCTTTGGCATTGATGAGACCTCCTATTTTCGATAAAGCATGCAATAAAAAGGGTGAAAAATCAGGCGCAACAAAATATATAACCGTTCGTGCCCCATTGCTCAAACGGTTCGCCCAAAGCATGCCGGCTAATAAAAATTCCTCTTCTTTCAGCAGGGTTTGGCTTACCACGATGCCAACACGCAATGCAGTCTCTCCACCAAAGAAATAATTATACTGCTGGGGAAGGCGCAAATCTTTTCTTTTTTCGACAGGACACTCCTGCCAGTTTTGGGCAATAAAAACATCCGGATGCTGCTCCCAGATTTCAAGCCAATTATTCACAATGATCCTCCCTTAACTTTTGTCACACTACATATTTACGCTCAAACCGGGGATATCATGACATCTTAAGGAGAATTTAGTCCCATCCAGCATAATACCTCTTCAATCGGAAGAGCCTCGCGCACATGTCCATCCCGTCCTTCCATTGACGTAGCATAGAACATGGAATTCCAGATACTTTCAGCGGTTATTTCGACCACCGCTTTAAAAAAGGGATCCAACTCCCAGTCACTGATAGAATTCTTAAGTTCCAACCCATTGTTGTTAACCATTAAGCAAAATTCCCCGCTCCCCATCCGTGATATCCCGCCTGTCCTGCCTAATCCCAACGGGGCCCTTGCCGCCAGCATATCCAATTGCCGGCGACTGAGAGGGGCGTTGGTCACACCCACTAAAATAAGGGAGCCCGGAACCTGGCAGAGAATCTCATCATGGTTCATCCTTTTCATCATTAAACCTACAGGAACTCCATTGATGAGCATATCCTCTAACTGTCCAAAATTGGTCAAGGCCAACATACCCACCCTATATTCCTTATCGTTGACGGGGACCATACGTGAAGCACTTCCAATTCCTCCCTTCAATTGAAATAAGGACATTCCGACTCCCGCCCCGACACCCCCCTGGACTATCGGTCCCGTTGCCACACGGTTCAGGGCTAAAATACCATCCCAGGGCTTCACATGGCGGCCGCGGATATCATTCAGATAGGAGTCATCGCATTCAAAAACCACTAAATTCGGGGTTCGGGCATCATGACCGATCTCCGGATTTTCTTGCAATAAATAAGTCAGCATCCCTTGGGCTGCATCATAGACACTCAAGGTATTGGTCAAGAGAATGGGAGAATTAAGCAGGCCGGTCTCTTGTATATAGGGTATACCCAGAGACTTTCCAAAGCCGTTGATGACATGAATTCCCGCCCAGCAGGGTTCACGGTAGATATTTCCCGGGTGAGGACGAATGGCTGTAATACCGGTACGGACAGGGCCCATACTAGGAATGAGCGGCCCGTAACCTTTGATTAAGGAAACATGACCCACCAAAACACCGGGCACATCAGTGATATCGTTATGTAATCCAGGGAGGAGCTCCCCCATCCATAAGCCGTAGGATCGGGCACTTCGCCGTTCCATTTTTACCACCCCTTGACACTTTATGCACTTCAAGGGATAGATCAGAACAGACTTTTGCTCTCTGCCCCTTCATAATGATTCTAAGCCCTAAGCTTTCGTTCACTCAGTCCCTCAAAAAACAGATTAAGGACATCCTCCATCTCTTTCTCTAAGTTTCCTTCTCCTGTAACAAACCAATGCAGAAAATGCTGTAACACCATGCCCTCTAGGCTCTCTGCTAAAAAAACAGGATCATAGCGCTTGCTGATTTCACCAATGCGCTGACCATGGCTTATAATACCTATAATTCCATAGTGTAATCCTTTATCCAGCTCGGCTTCTTCCCTATGTTTAACAGCTACCCAAGCCAGTTCCTTTTCCCTGGTCATGAATTGGGACCAATTCTTGAGCACATGGTCCAAACGCTCCTGAAGGGAGTATCCAGCCTCCCTGCCTGAAGCTATCAACTCCTGATATTTACGTCGGGAGTATTCCAATACGACGGCTTCCTTGGATTGAAAATAATTATAAAAGGTGCCTTTACCTACATCCGCCAATTGGGTAATCTGCTCCACTGAGGTCTGTTCATATCCTTGTTTGTGAAAAAGCTCCATTGCACACTTATAAAGTCGAGTATACGTCTCCAGTTTTTTTCTCTCCCGGCGAGATAACTCAGACATAATCAATCCTCCTTTGAACATTCCGCTATCCTATAATTCCTTATTCGCTTAATCCCATTATTTTCCTTCCTCGGAAGAGTTTGTCTGGAATTTTCTTCTATATTGTATCCAGGAAGATCTCACCGAGGTAAATGTACAATCACCGGAGTTCGTTGTAAAATAATATGAAAAGCTACTTTCCTGCGATTTCATTCATCTGCGCAGAACAAATACTGATATTCCAGGGGGTTTCCATGTTTTATCGTGTCCACCAATTTTGGCAAGCAATACATCCAATCATCCGGGAGGAAGAGTTGGAATGGGCCATCACCCTCCTTCCTCCTCATTCTCTCCCATTATTTCAAGCCCAGCCTCTTCCGGAACAGCGTCATGCACTGGATGTGGCACTGGATTTATGGAACTCAGGGATTCGGGATTCCCATCTCCTCATCGCAGCTCTTCTTCATGATTGCGGAAAGACAAGATATCCTCTCAAAGTGTGGGAGCGGATTGCTATTGTTTTGCTGCAAAAGGGGCCTCGCAAAATTTGGAACACCTTAATCTCCTCTCACTTCCCTATCTCTGCTCCCTTGCGGGCGGCTGAAGCCCATCCGGCTTGGGGGGCGGAAATGGCTTCAGAAATCGGTTTAGATCCTCACATCGTTGAACTCATCGGAGAGCATCATACTCCTCACAGTCAGGAAGGATACTTGCTTTACTTGGCGGATAACCGGCATTAAGGGTTAAGCATTAAAGTATAAATATAAAGAGAAGGCTTCTTTCGTTTAAGCCTTCTCTTTATATTCCTCAATTTTTTCCTGCAGCTTGACTATTTCCCGATTCTTAGAAAAAATCCATTTGGCAAAACGGGTATTATCCCGTTGCAAACGGATATTTTCCTTTTCCAATTTATGAATAAGAGTTACCTTTTCCCGCTCTACCTTTTCCAGTAGATTCATAAGGACTCTGCGGCTAACCCTTAGATGCTCCACCCGCTGTTCCAATTCCTCGATTCGCCCTTTTGCAGCCCTGAGCTCTTCGCGAAGATTTTTAATTTCTTCATGAATCTCCAAGCCTCTGTCCCCCCTAGCCATAGTCTACATAGGTATTCTATGCCAAGGTTGAACTTTTTAATCCTTTGCGGCCAGAAACTCTTGAACTCGCCGAACAGCCTCTTTTAAGACCTCCTGATCCTGAACCATGCCAATCCGTACATACCCCTCTCCATATTCCCCAAAAGCAACACCGGGGACGACAATAACTCCAGCCTCGCGGGCCAGCTCAAAGGCAAAGCTGCGAGAATCCTGTGATGTGGGTACTGGAGCCCAAATAAACATGGAACCTTGTGGAGTGGGCATGGACCACCCCGCTTGTGCACACCCCTCAACCCAGATATCTCTCCGTTCCTCATAGGCCCGACGGTTCTGTTCGACATTTTCCTGAGAGGCACTGAGGGCATAGGCACCAGCCTGTAGAGCGGGTTCAAATACCCCATAGTCTATGTTTGATTTTAGTTCAGCCAAGGCGTCAATGATTTCAGCATTGCCGACCGCAAACCCTAATCTGACCCCTGCCAAATTGTATGTTTTGGAGACAGAGTGGAATTCTATTCCCACTTCTTTAGCACCCGGAACTTGAAGGAAGCTCACAGGGCGGTAACCATCGAAAGCCAACTCAGAATAGGCGGCATCATGACAAACCACAATATTATTTTTTCGTGCAAAACCAACGACCTCTTCAAAAAAGGACAAAGGAGCCACTGCAGCAGTGGGGTTGTTGGGATAATTAAGAAACATAATTTTAGCTTCCTGGGCTACTTGATCCTCAATACTTGACAGGTCCGGTAAAAAGCCGTTTTCCTCCCTTAAGGGCAGAGAAACTTTTTCTCCCCCGGCCAAGACCAATCCCGCTGTGTATATGGGATATCCCGGATCAGGTATTAAAGCCACATCTCCAGGATCGCACAGGGCTAAAAAGATATGAGCAAGCCCATCTTGGGAGCCCATTAAAGGCAGAACTTCCTTTTCAGGATCCAGATCCACGCCGAAGCGCTCTTTGTACCACCGGGCACATCCTGATCTGAAGTTCTCCGTTCCCCGGGTCAGAGTGTAGCCATAATTCCTGCCATTAAGGACTCCTTCAGCCAAGACTTGACGTATCTCTTCTGAGGGGGAGCGATCGGGGCTACCAATGCTGAGATTAATCAGAGTTCTTCCAGCCTTCTCCAATTCTTTTCTTAAATCGTCCATTTCCGTAAATACAGATGCTCCTAAACTGCTTAAACGTCGCGCTTTCAAAACCTTACCTCCTACCCAATTACCTATGCCGACGATTCAGACATGATGCGAACAAGCTAGATTGCGGATTTTTTCCACGATCTCATAGGAAGTTCCCCATCCGCCTAAACGAACACCCGGTTTTCGCTCTTCCCCATGAAAATCTGAACCACCCGTCATCAGCAATCCATATTCTTTTGCTATGGCTCGGTATTTCTTCTCATCTTCAGAGGTGTGTTCAGAGTGATTCACCTCAATCCCCTGCAACCCTACTTTGACCCACTGCTCAATTCCCTTTTCCAATCCATATATCCCGGGATGAGCCAATACAGCAACGCCACCGGCTTCGCGAATAAGAATAATTCCCTCTTCCGGAGTTATTTTTAAGCGGGGAACATAGGCCGGTGCTCCGGTTCCTATATAGCGGTCAAAAGCTTCACGAATGGAGTTTACCACCCCTTTATTAACAAGAACTTGAGCAATATGGGGTCTCCCCACGGACTCCCCTTTCGTTATTCTTTCGACCTCAGCTTTCTGAATCGGAATACCTAAATCCTGCAGTTTTTCAATAATCCTATATACTCTATTGAAGCGTGCTTCCCTTAGCTCGGAAAGCTTATCTTCAAGTATCATTGCTTTGGGATTCATCTCGTATCCTAGAATATGAACTTCGACGCCAGCCCAATCTGTATTGAGTTCAACTCCTTTGAGGATATCCACATTGAAATGTTTGCCTGCCTGGATGGCCTTTTCCCAACCGCTTAGGGTATCGTGATCCGTTATTCCTACCGCCTTAAGTCCTAATTCTGCAGCCTGTTTAACCAGCTCCCAGGTCGTAAGTAAACCATCAGATGCACTAGTATGACAATGCAAATCAGCTTCCGGGTATCTAAGTTTAACTTCGGGCATGATCTTTACCTCTTTCCAGGGAATATACACTAACTATTCTATTTTAGCACGGTAGAAAGTAAACGCATAAAGTTTTTATACATTATTTTTTCTATTTCCTTACCGCTAAACCCGGCGTGATGCAAAGCCTCAGCTAAATCTCCATATTTGTCCGCTCCTTCCAGACCTGCGGGGGTATCATCGATGCCATCAAAATCCGAACCCAAGCCAATCACATCCACCCCCGCCAATTCCGCTATATATTGGATATGACGCACCACATCATAAAGGCTGGCTTTGGGCTCTTGAGTTAAGAACCCCGGATAAAAATTCACACCCACAACTCCCCCATTGTGAGCAAGTGCCTTAAGTTGTTCATCGTTGAGATTACGGGGATGTGGACAAAGGGCATAGGCACAGGAATGAGAGGCCAGGATAGGCTCGGTACTGAGCTTGAGAACATGCCAGAACCCTGCTTCATTGAGGTGAGATACATCGATAAGCATACCCAGTTCATTCATACGTTGAATGACTTTCTCACCGAATTGGGTCAAGGTGCTTTGGGTCATTTCCCCTGCGCCATCGGCGATGGCATTTCTCTGATTCCAGGTAAGGCCTAAAGCGCGCACCCCTAATTCATAGATAATATCCAAGAGAAACAGGCTGTTGCCAAGGATTTCTCCCCCTTCAATACTTAATAAGCATCCCACTTTAGAAGGGTGAAGGTCTGCCAAATCCTTTTTTTGCCTGATCAAAACCACGTTTTCCGTGTTGGCCTGAATGAATCTATGGAGAGCATGGATAAGCTCCAATCCTCTAAGAGTACCTTTTTCCGGTTTATACTGGCTTTCAATGAAAGCAGCCATGAATTGGAGAATCACTTTGCCTTCTTTTGCCCTTTGGATATCCCAATGCCCTCCCTCTTGGGGGGCAGTCAGACTTCTTTTTCCTTCCAAAAAATCGAGGATACTGTCGCAATGACCGTCTATGACCCAAAAATCCTTCATACCTTATCCTCCCTAGCAAAATCAGAAACACCTGCCGCCTTAAGCCAACAGGTGTCCTGCTTCTAAACCATAATCATTAAAAGTATAATACCCTACCGAACCTTCCTTAACGTGGTTCTACAATGAGCTTTATTGCCGTTCGCTCTTCTCCGTCAATTTGTATGTCGGTGAAAGCAGGAATACATACAAGATCGACTCCGCTCGGGGCAACAAACCCTCTGGCAATAGCTACTGCCTTTACAGCTTGATTAAGTGCACCTGCACCAATGGCCTGCAACTCCGCACCTCCCCTCTCTCGGAGCACTCCAGCCAAAGCACCTGCAACAGAATTTGGGCTTGATTTTGCTGAGACTTTTAACACATCCATGAACGACAACCTCCTGTTCGAATCACTTGACATATATTCCACATACATTAGTTCTATTCTCCAGAAGGTGGAAAAAATCCTCTTTTTATCCGAGAGCTTTCAGACTTTTTTAAATATTTTTTCCTATTGCCAAAATTTACTCCTGCACTCGCTGAATAGCCTTGATTGAACGGGCTTTACCTGTACTCTCATCCACATCGATAACCACTGCGTTAAGTTGTATGGGGCCTGCCGCTAATTCAAATTTAGCAGGGAGCTGGGTTAAAAATCGATTAATAATGGTTTCCTTTTTAACCCCTAAAACAGAGTCCCTGGGTCCGCTCATCCCCACATCCGTAATATAGGCAGTTCCTTGATGCAATAAGCGGGCATCAGCCGTCTGGATATGTGTATGAGTCCCCAAAACCGCTGAAACTTTACCATCAAGAAACCAGCCCAGAGCCACTTTTTCTGAGGTAGCTTCCGCATGAAAATCGACAATAATGAGAGGGGTTTCCTGCCGCATCTCATTAATCCAGCGAATGGCGCCACTAAAGGGATCCTCAAGATTATTGAGAAATACTCGACCGGAAAGATTAAGTATTCCGATTTTCTTGCCCTTTGTTCTTATATAGCCATATCCTTTTCCCGGTGCACCAACAGGGTAATTGGCCGGCCTGATCAAGCGGGCTTCCTGGTCAATAAACTTCATGATGCTCCGCTGATCCCAGACATGATTACCCATGGTGATAAACTCGATTCCATAGTCATAGAGCTCTTCAGCTACTTCCTTGGTCAGTCCTTTACCTCCGGCAGCGTTTTCTCCATTAGCTATGGTTAAGTCAATCCCATACTCTTTTATAAGAGGTTTAAGGAATACCTTAATAGCCTCACGGCCAGGGTTGCCTACAATATCGCCAATAAATAGTATATTCACTCTATAAATCCCCAATCATTCGCCAATCCGCTATAGTATTGATATGCCCAAAAAGAGCCCATCCAAAACCTACCCACTCAATGCTAACTATTATAGACCAAAACCCGTCCTTCTTCCCGAACCGCAATAAACCCTTTCTCTAAGCGGCAGTCGCGAAAGGACTGGAGAATCTGCCCGATAACTTCCTCCTGAAATGCTTGCTCTTCCTCAGGAATCTCAGTCTCATCATAGATTATGCTCTGAGTTATGTCCCTCACCAAATCAACGATCAGACCAATCTCTCTCTCGTTCATACTCTCAACGTCCCGGGTAACGGTTACTAATGCCACACCGCTTTCCAGCTTAAGCTCTATTTCGCAGATCCGCATTGGATAGCCTTCTATTCTATGATAAGCCCTTAAGGCCTCTCTCAATGTATCCCTAAACTTTTCTCCCTGATTGGAGCCCGCTACTGTAAAGCGGAAAGTCAGGGCATGGTCCGGCTGTTGATAACGGACAGAGCATACTTCCGGATAGCGGATTAAAATGGATATCAGCAACCCTACTCCATCAGGTGCACTTCCCCCATCATTATAATGGAGGTTCAAACGTCCCATAGTGTCATCCTCTTTCTAATCAAACTGAATATTTGCTGCTTCTCATCACTCCATAATAATTCGTCAATTTCGGGTAAAGTCCTGCCAGATGATTTCCTCCTCCATGTTTCTTGTGAAAATATAAAGGACAGGCGATGTTCTCACCTGTCCGCAATGTTCAAGATTAAACTATTCCATGATTATTTTGCATAATCCACTGCACGAGTTTCACGAATTACTACAACCTTGATTTGACCTGGATATTCCAATTCATCTTCAATACGCTTACTGATTTCGCGAGCCACTTTCGGAGCCAGAACATCATCAATTTTGTCCGGTCTTACGATGATCCGAATCTCACGTCCTGCTTGAATTGCATAGGATTTTTCTACACCTTCATAGGTGTCGGCAATCTCTTCCAGCTTCTGCAGACGCTTAATATAAGATTCGAGAGTCTCACGACGAGCCCCTGGACGAGCGGCTGAGACTGCGTCTGCTGCAGCCACTAAGACCGCTTCTATGGTCTTAGCCTCAACATCACCATGATGGGCTTCAATAGCATGAATAACTTCCCAAGATTCCTTATACTTCTTCGCCAGATCGACACCGATCTGAACATGAGTCCCTTCAGTATCGTGATCCACAGCTTTTCCTAGGTCATGCAGTAATCCTGCCCGTTTAGCCAGTTGGACATCGGCACCCAGTTCGGCAGCCATCAAACCTGCCAAATGGGATACTTCCATAGAATGCTTCAGGACATTTTGACCATAACTGGTCCTAAATTTCAATCGCCCTAAGAGGCGGATGATTTCAGGATGTAAACCATGAACTCCCGTTTCAAAGGTAGCTTGCTCTCCCTCTTCACGAATATGTTGATCCACCTCTTTTTGAGATTTTTCAACCATTTCTTCGATGCGGGCCGGGTGAATTCGTCCATCGGCAATGAGCTTCTCCAGGGCAACCCGGGCAACTTCTCTACGAATTGGGTCAAACCCAGAGAGAATTACAGCTTCGGGAGTATCATCAATAATTAAATCAATCCCTGTTAAGGTCTCAAGAGTACGAATGTTACGTCCTTCCCGTCCGATAATTCGTCCCTTCATTTCATCACTGGGAAGGGCCACTACAGACACGGTGCTCTCGGCCACGTGATCTGCTGCACAACGCTGGATCGCCAAAGAGATGATGTTTTTAGCCCGCTTCTCTGCTTCTTCTTTAGCCCTTGTCTCAATATCTTTAATCATAATAGCGGATTCGTAACGAACTTCTTCTTCTACACTTTGCAGCAGAATTTGCTTCGCTTCTTCAGTGGATAAACCAGAGACACGTTCTAACTCTTGTTTTTCTTTGGCTACAGTTTGCGTCAGGACCTCTTTGAGCTGGTCTACTTCTTCTTCTTTACGATGAAGATTATCTTCCTTGCGCTCTAAAGACTCCATTTTACGGTCTAAAGACTCTTCTTTTTGGATAACCCGTCTCTCCATCCGCTGAATCTCATTGCGGCGTTCCCGGGATTCTTTTTCCACTTCATTGCGAATATGCATGACTTCTTCTTTGGCGGCAATGACAGCTTCTCGGCGTTTTGCCTCAGCGGCACCCTGTGCATTTTCGATGACACGTTTTGCCTCTTCCTCAGCTGATCCAATGAGCTTTTCCGAGGTATTCTTGCGAATAACCCAGCCTATAAAACCACCCACAAAAAGGGATACCACGACTGCTATAACTATAAAGATCAATTCAGATAGTTCCAAGTAATTTTCACCTCCTAAACACATACTTATTTGGTTATCATTCTCCTAGTTCTCCCTATAAAAACAAAAAGACTGGGACCATGCCAGCTCTTTAAAAGAAAACCTTCAATTTAAGACAAAGAAATTGTCTCTTTTTTCCTACAAACCTACACGCCGCTAGTTCGATACCTCCATATAAAATACTAACTACGATGCAATCTATAAGAAAACCTTAAAGGTCTCACTTTAAAAGAAATAGGCTCTTTTTAGTGTAATATCTTTTGAAAAATTTGTCAAGAACCACATAGAATATAGATGTATAGTACAAGTATTCTAAGAAACGGCGCTCCTCTGTTTTCATTATTATTGTTGATCCGCATATATGAAAACAGGAAGGACTCTGCCTTCCTGTTATTCCTCCCTAATCTCTTCAATGATCTGAAAAACCATTTCCTGAGGGTATCCTTTTTGAATGAGCTTTTGCCCGACTCTTTGCCTTAACATAAATCCTCGGGGAATCTTTTCATAGCTTTTCTTATGTTGATAAGAAGTTTCCCAACGCCGGGATTCCTCAGTCCAAAGTTTTTGGGCATGTCTTCGACAAAGTTCTGCTTCCTGCCCCAGCAGATAGGTTTCCTGCAAGGCTTGCTCAATTACACCTTCTTCAATCCCCCGGCCCTTTAGCTCATAGGTAATTCTCTTTCTGGAGTAATTCATCTGCTTGCTCAGGCAATAAGTACGGGCATACTCCTGATCGCTCAGATAGCCCCATTCTAAAAGCCGCTCTATAGCAGCTTCGATGTCCTGACTTGGAAATCCCTTCTTCTCCAGCTTTTGGATGAGTTCGCGACGGGTGAGAATCCTTCTCGATAAATAGGTTAAGGCGGCATTCAAGGCATCCTTCATCTTAGATATCTTCAGGCTCCTCCAGGGCATCATCTGCCGCCGGAGCGTTTATGTTGGTAATGCTTGCCCGGATGCTTTGCTCGATTTCAGCGGCAATATCAGGATGCTGCTTTAAGAACTCTTTGACATTCTCTCTTCCTTGGCCCAACCGCTCACCTTTATAGGAGTACCAGGCCCCGGACTTATTAATAATATCCAGTTCTGCACCTACATCCACAATACTGCCTTGACGAGAAATACCTTCACCGTACATAATGTCAAATTCCGCTTGTTTGAAAGGTGGAGCCACCTTATTCTTAACAACCTTGACTTTGGTACGATTGCCAATCATATCCTGACCTTGCTTCAGTGTGTCCTGACGGCGTACTTCCAAACGGACGGAAGCATAGAATTTTAAGGCCCGTCCCCCGGTTGTGGTCTCCGGATTGCCAAACATAATTCCCACTTTTTCCCGAATCTGGTTAATGAAGATAACACAGGTATTACTCTTACTGATGGCGCCGGTTAATTTTCTCAGCGCTTGGGACATTAAGCGGGCGTGTAAACCCACATGAGAATCTCCCATTTCCCCTTCAATCTCTGCACGGGGAACAAGAGCCGCCACAGAGTCAATGATGACGACGTCGATAGCTCCACTGCGCACTAAGGCTTCGCAGATCTCCAGGGCCTGCTCCCCTGTATCCGGCTGGGATACCAGGAGATTATCGATGTTGACCCCTAAAGCCTTGGCATAGACCGGGTCAAGAGCATGCTCCGCATCGATAAAAGCAGCAACACCGCCAAGCTTCTGAGCTTCTGCCGCAATATGCAAAGCAACGGTGGTCTTACCGGAAGACTCAGGCCCGTAGATTTCAATAATACGTCCCCGGGGCACTCCACCCACCCCAAGGGCTATATCAATGGCCAAGCAACCCGTTGGAATGACTTCTACCGCCATTTTAGCGGAAGCCTCCCCCAATCTCATAATCGACCCTTTTCCAAATTGTTTTTCGATTTGGCTTAAAGCCATATCCAGGGCTTTTAATTTATCGTTACCGGCCATCTCGTTTCCTCCTCAAGCGAATACTTTTTAATTTTTTCACGGCAAAAAACAAACATCTGTTCGATTACCATTATACTTTTGTGCGTGAAGCCTGTCAATCATTTATTTAGAAGAAAATAACAGAGGGGGTTGCCGATCTACTTTTCAGAGTAGCTGCTCCTCATAAAATGCACAAACAGCTCTTTGTGTAGATTCACTCAAATTATCGAAACTCTCCACTCCGCCTACATAAACATTGGCCGGACCGATTGAGTCTTGAACGAGCAGTAGTGTCGTTTCATCCGAAAGCAAAAGCATCAAGGTCAACAATGATAAACAAATCGCTATCCAATTACCTGGCCACACAGCTTCAGAGGCCGCATATGGCAAAAACGACGATTTTTTAAATGAATAGCCGCATAAAAAAGTTAAACCTCGTATGATATAATGGTATAAGTATAAATCCATAAGCTGAGGATTATATAAGTAACAGTTAACTATTACAATCAGGATATAGAATGCACTATTGTTCTGGTTTCGTTTAGAAAAGGAGACGATTAATTTATGAAAGAAATTCGAAGAAAAAGGGCGGTAGCTACGTCGCCAATCAATAAATCCGGAGGTGATAACACTACTAAAATAAAGGAGCAATAACTGATGGAAACTATGGATAAAATACAGATTCTCGATCCGAATGAGATCTTTCCTAATGAATATAAAACATCCTGCTTTTTAAAAAATGTAATCACAGCCCCCAATATTTTTGTAGGGGACTACACCTATTACGATGACGCCGTTGACCCCACCGGCTTTGAGCGCAACAATGTACTGTTCAATTGGCCAGAGTTTGGAGACAAGCTCATTATCGGCAAATTCTGCGCCCTTGCCAACGGTGTACGGTTTATCATGGGCAGCGCCAACCACCGCATCAGCAGTATCAGCACCTATCCGTTCAGCGTCTTTGGCGGCGCATGGACTGAAGCTGCACCGCCCCATCTTTCCCAGCTTCCTTTCAAGGGGGACACCATCATCGGCAACGATGTGTGGATAGGCCGCGAAAGCGTCATCATGCCCGGTGTAAAAATCGGTAACGGAGCTATTGTCGCCGCTTATTCGGTGGTAGCCAAGGATGTGGAGGCCTATACCGTTGTAGGCGGGAACCCGGCAAAGCCTATTAAGAAACGGTTTGACGACGAACTGATCGCTTTGCTGCAAGAGTTGAGATGGTGGGATTTTGAACCGGAACAGCTTACGGCGTTTATACCCATCCTGTGCGACAGCAATTTGGAATCTGTACGTGCTAAACTGAAAGAAATGCTGAAAAAATAGCTTTCTTCTATCAGAGATAGCTAAGTCAGCCAATCATATGAAATAAGGAAGGCCCGGTAATACCTACCGGGCCTTCTTAGCGTGTCAATATTGTATCAATATCGACGTTCTTTCATGTGTCATTAGTACAAAATAGATGCAGGTAAAATGGTATTCATAATTATGCATTTACAGTTTGTTTGATAGTTTTGTATTTTTTCTATAAACCAAATATCCACAAATAACATAAAAAACTAAGACTACAATGCCTATTGGTGTTTCACTGAAAATCTGGCCAGTTTCCTGCGTTCCCATATAAACTAAATGGATTGCTGGCAGTGCACCCAATAAACTACCCCAGAAATAACTTTTATTAAGAAGAAAGCCGCTAATAAACCATAAGAGTAACCAAACCGCAACAATAGGTGAAATAGCACTAAAACCACTAAGTGCTACTATTCCATAAAAAAGTGTGAACATAATAGCTGGCATATAGAATAATAATTTTTTCATTACTACCCTCCTAAATAAAATATAATATAAAAGTCAAGGCAAAGCAAATGCATCTGTTTTGTCTCAATTTTCTAGCGAAGATAAGGGGATTCGAACCCACGACCTCTTATATGCGAAGCAAGCGCTCTCTCCACGCAGCGAAGGTCTTGAGCGATTAGATTGCTCCACGAAGCTTATGGAGTGAACGCCGAAAGCAAAATCCTGGAGAATCAGGGCGTATCCGAAATCCGCTATGCCACAAAAAGGCCGCTGTTCAACGGACTTGCAGTCCATTTTACAGCGGCCTCTTGTTTCTTTATCTGGCCTTAGCCGGTTCCACGTTGACCTTACGGCCTTTGATCATGTTCTGATGCATGCAGCTGAGAACACGGCTGGCGTGTTGTTCCGGGATTTCCACAAAAGTAAATTTATCATAGATGTTGATCATCCCGATAATATTGCCGGGAATCCCGCTTTCGTCTGCTATCCAACGCACAATGTCCTGAGGACGGACTTGCTGAAGACGGCCGATATTCATAAAGAGGCGGACCATGCCGGGAGCTGCTCCCGTATTACCAAAGGCAATATCATCTTCCTCTTCAATTCGCTCGTCAACACCCTCCACGGCGAACTTCAAGGCTGCCGCCGCTACATCCACGGAGTCATACTCCTCCAGCAAGGAGCCCACGATGGAACGATAGGTTCCCAGGTGGCCTCGTTGTAAAATCTTAACAAGATGATTCTTGAGATTTTCTGCTTGCCGTTCACTGACATCGGCTAAGGTCGGTAATTCTTTGCGTACGATCCGGGTCTTAATCAAGCGTTCGATCAAACGAAGTTGGCGGTATTCCCGGGAGGAAATCAAAGTAATGGCTTGACCTTTGCGCCCGGCTCTGCCGGTACGTCCGATACGATGGACATAAGACTCCGGATCCTGGGGAATATCGAAGTTAATAACATGTGTGACATTATCGATATCCAGTCCCCGGGCTGCCACGTCCGTAGCCACAAGGAGTTCGACCTTGCCATCACGGAACTTCTTCATGACCCGGTCTCTCTGCTGCTGGCTTAAGTCACCATGCAGAGCATCAGCAAAATACCCTCTTGCCTCCAAAGCAGCTACAAGCTCATCAACCCCTCTTTTGGTCCGGCAAAAGATGATGGCTTGGCCGATATCTTCCATATCGATAATCCGGCACAGGGCGTCGACTTTAATCTTGTCTCTGGCTTCATAAAAGACTTGCTCAATCAAAGGAACTGTGAGTTCATCACGGCTTACGGCTACAGATTTTGGTTGACTCATATAATTCTGAGCCAATTTCTTGATTTCCGGCGGCATTGTAGCGGAGAAAAGCATAACCTGGCGCTCTTCCCTGGGAACCTGCTTAAGGATAGTTTCTATATCTTCAACAAATCCCATATCCAGCATTTCGTCGGCTTCGTCCAGAACCACCATTTTTACGTACTGTAGTTTTAACGTCCCACGATTTAAATGGTCGAGGATACGGCCCGGAGTTCCTACAACCACTTGGCTGCCAAAACGCAGTGCCCGGATCTGGCGGTCTATGGATTGACCTCCATAAATGGGTAAGGGTTTAACATGGCGATATTTTCCGATCTTGCTGATCTCTTCCGACACCTGAACTGCCAATTCCCGAGTTGGTGTCAAAATAAGGGCTTGAACCGCCTGAAACTTAGGGTTGATTTTTTCACAGATGGGAATCCCAAAGGCAGCTGTTTTTCCTGTACCGGTTTGGGCCTGTCCAATTAGGTCCACTCCATCTATAGCCACGGGAATCGCTGCTTTCTGAATCGGCGAGGGTTCCTCGAACCCCATTTCCGATAATGCTTGGAGAGTTTGTTTGCTCAAACTTATTTCACCAAAAGATTGTAAACGTTCTGCACTCAATGAATAGTTAACCCCTTTCAATATTCAACATATAACGGCGAATCCAATCCAGGGCAGCTTGAACAGCCAGCTGACGAATTGAATCACGGCCTCCATGAAACTGAAACTTATGCGCTTTGATACCTTCCGAAGTAGCTAAGCCAATATAGACTAATCCAACAGGCTTTTCCTGGCTTCCTCCTCCGGGTCCGGCAATTCCAGTAATACTAATGCCAAGATCTGCTTGGGTACGATTTCGGATACCTACGGCCATTTCCCGTGCTGTCTCAGCACTGACAGCACCATATTGGCACAAGGTCTGGGAACTCACTCCCAAAAAACCTTCCTTCAGAGCGTTGGAATAACTGATGACTCCACCCAGATAGAAATCCGAACTTCCAGGCTGTTGGGTAAGCTGTGCACCCAATAGTCCACCCGTACATGATTCCGCCGTGGCAAGAGTCAACCGATGTTCCTTCAATCCCCTACTGACAAGTTCAAGCATGGTATCCTCATCCGTTCCGAATACCTTATCCCCGAGTCGCTCACGAATCACGCTTTCAGCTTGAGCGAGAATCCCTGCGGCTTCATCGGCATTCCCTCTCACCACTAAGCGGATATGCATTTCAGAATGCTTGCAAAGCAAGGTCATGCTGGGATCATGCCTTCCCATGAAATCTCGGAGTAGCTCTTCCAACTCCGACTCCCCCAAGCCCACAACCTTCATCACTCGAACGTACATTCTCGCAGAATCTCCTTGAGCTATTCGCTCCAAAAATGGCCATACATAGCTCTTGAACATAGGCTCCATTTCCGATGGAGGGCCCGGCAAGAGGATGATGGTCTTATTATTCTTTTGGACAATAGCCCCTGGTGCTGTCCCAAAATGATTGGGAAGAATTTGAGATCCTTCAGGAAAGTATGCTTGTTTCTCTTCCGCCTTAGGCATTTCGCTGCCTCTTATGGCGAAAAACTCTTGAATCTTTTCGTGACTAGGCGGATCAAGAATCATGTTTAATCCAAAAATCTGCGCAATGAGTTCCTTGGAGAGATCGTCTTCCGTTGGCCCTGTCCCTCCGGTAATCATAAGCAGATCCGATCGTTCTATTCCTTGTAGGATTACCTTTCTCAACCGTTCTTTGTTATCTCCAACCGTCGTATGGTAATCCACTTCAATTCCTAATTCAGATAACTTTCCTGTAAGATAGTGTGCACTCGTATTTAAGGTCTGTCCTAATAGTATTTCCGTTCCAGTTGCAACAATTTCAGCTTTCATGATATTTTATCACTCTCCCTCTACAAACGCAAATATAAGTAGATATTAAAATAATTCCTTTAAATTATTTCTCTTCTTTCGAAAACTTATCCTCTCTGATAGAGTAAAGTCTTAATCAAATAATTTTCTCCATGCCGCTGCCACAGCACCGACAGAGAATGAAAAAGCTATCCGGGTCGTGTAGCTTTACGCACAGTGCTCACTCAGTAGCTCCGGGGCAGGTCAACCCGCTTTCTTAACTGCTCCGCCAAACCTTAGGGCAATACCTGATGTGAACCATGGCTACGCAATGTTAAGAAAGCCTCGTTAACCCGACCGCCCTTCCGCTTAAAGAAAGCTTGGCTTATGGTGAGTGAAGCGAAGCAGAAGCCTTAGCTGCCTTATACACAGTGAAAATCCTTCGCTCTTGTGCATAAAGCTACGCTTCCAGGTCTTTGTTGACTCTGCTTTGGGGTCTTTTTCAGAGTAATCGACCATACCGCGGGATAGCACCAGCAGAGATGAACGCTTGATCCAGGTCGGGTAGCTGCGCCGCTCAAGCCCGAAAGGTAGCCCAAGGATTTTGCTTTAAGGCAGAGAACGGATTCTAAGCGAGCAGGTAAGCAATCTTCGCGAAAAGACTGTAGCGGAGTCGGGTTGGAAACAGGACGTTTCCAACCGCCCATTGAGCAGGAGCGATTTGGGCACGAAACCCGGGCGAGGGTTTCGCCCAAGCCGCCATGCCACAGAGACTGCTTAGCGGCGCAGGTGGACCCGACGCAGCGGAGGTCTTGAGTGATTAGATTGCTCCGCGCAGCTTATAGAGTGAACGCCGAAAGCAAAATCCTGGAGAATCAGCTTTCGAGCCTTTTTCAGAGCAGAAAAAAGAGATCCTGTCTTCCAGGATCCCATGAGTAATGGATTAAGCTGCATTCTCTTCAATAAGCAGGCGAAGTCTTTCTCCATCAAGAACTTCTTCAATTTTTAATACCTGAACTACTTTCTCAAGGAGGCCCTTCCTCTCCAGGATAATCTGACGGGTCCTCTCCTCCAATTGTTCAAGTATTTCGCCAGTGACTTGTTGACGCTGTTCAGCACCTAATTTCGCCACATCCACGACTCCGAGGGTGGACATTCCTGAGGCTAGCATTTTCTCCACCATATGCAGGGCTTGTTCATAATCACCGGCTGCGCCGGTACTTCGCGTACCCAGGATGGCTTCCTCGGCTATGGCACCGGCAAGGGCAACCATAATCTGTTCTTCAATCATGGCCTGGGTATAAAGATACAAATCATCTTTAGGATAGTGACGAACATAGCCCAAAGCATTACCCCGGGAGCGAATAGAGATTTGCGACACTGAATGAGGCCGTACATGTTCGGCAAGCAAGGCATGGCCCCCCTCATGGATAGCCACCCGCTGTAATTCTTCATCCGTAGGCTTGCGATCCAGTTTTTCTCCTAAGAGAACTTTTTCAACCGCTTCCCGGAAATGAGACATGTTAATTTCCTGAGCATCATTCCTTAGAGCAAAGACTGCCGCTTCATTGGTTACGCTTTCCAAATGAGCACCGGAAAAATTATAGGTTTCTTGGGCAATCTGCTCCAGATCCACACAGGGAGCCAAAGGTTTGTTTTTAGTATGAATAGTGAGGATGGCTAAACGCCCTTCTTTATCCGGTAAGTCCACCTTGACCTGACGATCAAAACGCCCCGGACGCAAAAGAGCCGGATCCAGTGCTTCTGCACGGTTAGTGGCAGCAATAACTAAAATTTGGGAACCTTGTTCACTGTTTCCCAGCCCATCCATTTCCACCAGAAGCTGGTTGAGAGTCTGATCGTATTCATGGTGGGAGACATTGCTGCCTCGCTTAGCTCCAAGAATATCCATCTCATCAATAAAAATTATTGCCCGATCTTTCTTTTCTTTTTTAGCCGTCTCTCTTGCCTTTTTGAAGAGTTTCCTTACCCGCTCCGCTCCCACACCTGCGTACATTTCCACAAACTCACTGCCTGAAACGGCTAAGTAAACAGAATCCGTATAACGAGCCGCCGCCTTAGCCAATAAGGTCTTTCCAGTTCCCGGCGGACCGGATAAAAGGATACCTTTCAGAGGCCGAATCCCCAGTTCCCTCATGCGTTCACTGTATAAGAGAAAGTCCAGGGCCTCCTGCAGTTCTTTTTTAGCGGCATTCTGACCGCCTATATCTTCAAAATCAACTGTGCCGCCGGAAATCCGGACCCCTTTTTCAGATCCTCCTACCATAGGTCGGGGGATAAACTTCCAAAACATAACGGCCAAAAGCACCAAAAATCCAATGGGCAAAACATTATAACCGGAAACCCAAAGATAAAAAAACAATCCTAGTCCAACCCCGGCTGCTATATCTTTAGCCAATCCCATTCCCTCTCCCCCTTCCCACCTATTGGTTCATAGTTTTATAATCCCCTCCGACACTGGGAAGGAATATTCCCTGTCCATGTCTCTCTATAACAGAAACCAATTGATTTTCTCCTTTAGTCAAAACGAGATAGATGGCTTCGTTATCCATGGCCAGGCTCATAATCACTCCGGCCTGCTCCGCCTGTGTCGTAAGGGTTTCCCGCATTTGCGTGAAATTTCCCATGGCCATACCCTCTTGAATAGCAAATTGCATCTGCTGATAGATCTCTTCCAATTCAGGAGTTCGTTGATCCGCCAGACGAATTGGACGTGCTCCGGAAATAGTCTTCAACTGAGTGCAAATAGTTTGCAGATTACTTACCTGACCGGTATTGACCAACATTTCAGAAGCCCCTTGTCTATTCAATATCTCAGCAGATATTACCCCTGAAATCTGTTGACTTTCCTTAATTAAAGAACCTTCGAGCCATTTATTTTCATATAAAAGCTTGCCGCTTAATAATAAGCCAAAAATAAGTATACTTACTAAGCTGATGATGGTGAGCCGCTGCTTCGTCATAAAGCGCCTCCGATCTTTATTTTTATAATCTTATAATGCAATACTATCCCAGCGTGTACTCTTATCCGGTTGGTGATGCAAACACGAGTATAACACCAGGTATATACTAATTCACTCCAATATTATAGCACGGATGACGGGTTGCACTTATATCCAATTCGTGCCAATAATACAAAAAACAGCATTGTCTTCCAACCCTTGGAAAACCCTGCTGTTCATTGTTATTTCTATTTCTTCAAAAACTTCATTGATTTTACTAAATAATCCACACCTGAAATAATCGTAAAGAAAAGGGCTACATAGAGAAAGGGCTGCCCTAGATATATATCAAAGAGAGATAACGGCCAATCATGAAGCAGAATCAGAGAAATAGCCAAGACCTGAGATACGGTTTTGATCTTGCCTAGTTTACTGGCTGCAATCACGGTTCCATCAGCAGAAGCTATGGCTCTTAATCCTGTCACTGCAAACTCCCGGGCTAGTATGGTCCAGCAAATCCACGCCGGCACATCCCCTAAGTCCACAAGAGCAATTAATGCTGCCGAAACTAAAAGCTTATCTGCCAGCGGGTCCATAAATTTCCCAAGGACTGTAACCTGGCCTCTTTTACGTGCAATATAGCCATCCAATCCATCCGTCGTAGCTGCCAGGATGAATATCATCGCTGCCACAAAATCCTGATGAGGAAAAATCGGCTGACCTTTAGGAAATTGTATGAGTAACAAGGCCATAAATATGGGTATTAATATTATCCGCGCTAAGGTGAGTTGATTGGGTAAATTCACTGCACAACCTCTCCCACTAAATCATAGCTATCTGCTTCCCTAATCTTAACCTGGACAAAGTCTCCAATCTCAAGTTCTCCTGGGGAATGAACATAGACTAAACCGTCGATTTCCGGAGCATCCCCTTCGCTGCGACCAACCCAGCGTTTATCCGGCAATTTTTCTTCGATAAGGACCTTTAGGGTTTGCCCCACCCACCTCTGCTGTTGCTCGTAAGCGATGTCGTACTGCAGTCTCATCAGTTCATCACGTCGCTGTTCGCGAATCTCCTCTGGCACCTGATCTTCCCTCTTGGCGGCAGGAGTGGATTCTTCTTGAGAATAGGCAAATGCCCCTAAGCGTTCAAAGCGAATTCTCTTGGCAAAATCCAAAACAGTTTGAAACTCTTCTTCAGTTTCCCCGGGAAACCCGGTGATCATGGTTGTGCGAAGACGAATATCAGGCATTTCCCGACGTAATGTTTCAATTAATCCTTCAGCTTCTTGAATAGTACCTCTCCGATTCATTTCAGCTAATACTTTATTATGAGCGTGTTGAAGAGGAAGGTCGAGATAACGGCAAACTTTTGGAGTTTCCTTCATAACCGTGATCAGTTCATCAGTGAACAATTCCGGATAACAGTACATGAGGCGGATCCATTCTATTCCTTCAATCTTGGCAATCTCTTTGATCAAGGAAGGCAACCTATACTCGCCATAGAGATCTTTTCCATAACGGGTAGTATCTTGAGCGATCAGTAAAACTTCTTTAACTCCTTCGGAAGCCATGGCTTCCACCTCACGAAGGATGGACTCTTGTTTTCTGCTACGAAAATGCCCCCGCACATGAGGAATGATGCAATAAGTGCAATAATTGTCGCACCCTTCAGCCACCTTGACATAGGCATACTGCTTAGGAGTTAAGCGGACCCTGGGCATAGTTTCATCATAGATAAAGGCCGGGGCCTCAGCACTTATCTTCTTAACCTTACTCTTCTCTGCTTCCTCTAGAGTCTGCAGAATCTCTGAGATATTCCCAGTCCCCATGATTCCATCCAGTTCGGGAATCTCAGCTAAAAGCTCATCTCCGTAACGTTGAGCTAAGCACCCTGTAGCCACAAGAGTCTTGCACTGTCCTTCGCCCTTATATTGAGACATCTGGAGAATTGTATCGATGGATTCAGCCTTGGCACTTTCAATAAAAGTACAGGTATTAATAATAATAATATCCGCTTGCTCCGGCTCAGTCACGACCTGATATTTTTCCATCATATGACCGGTCATGATTTCACTATCGACTTGGTTTTTCGGACATCCTAAAGTCACAATAGCAACTTTTTTATTCAATGCTTGCACCTCTGCATAGTATCATTTTTCTAAGATTACCTTGACTTAAAATCTTTATTTATGTGTAATTACTAATCTAGTATAAACTAATATTTCCCCAAGTGTCAAAACTAATTATGGAGAATTGCCAGTCTTAGGAAAATGATTTTCCAGGTAAAATGTGGTAAACTATAAAGAAGATCTTTTCTACACTTATCTTTTGTTTTCCGTTGGATTAAAGTAGAATGATGTGAGTAAGCTCTATGGACTTTCATCAATAATCATTGCGAGGTGCTCGGTTTGTTGAACGATACTCTTTCACCTGTGGATCAATGCGGATGTGGGGATACAGGTTTTTTAACCTCCCGCACCCTTCCCATCGCCCTGAACCATGGCGCTGGTAAAGTCATCAATGTACCTGTCTATTCCTGTGGAAGTTCCATGTGCGACGAATATCGCATTCCCTCTGCTGTGGCTTCCCGTCTTGATGAATTAGCCGAAGAAATGGAAGCAAGAGAGGTGCTTTCCATCGTATTCTCCTGGAAAACCTCTGGAGAGGATGACACCATCGGATATCAAGATTCACTTATCCAAGGGTTCATCTGGAAGTTCTATCGCCGCTCTTATGAAGATGCTCAAGTTCTCTTCGTGATAAACGGAGATGCTCTTGTTTTGCAAAGCAAATTAGACCCCTCGGAGTATTATATTCTGAAGCGCCTCGAAGAAAGCAAGGACGGGATTTTCTTTTCCTTCTCCAAATTTATCGAGGAGGACGAGGAATTAACCTACGAAAAATATATCGAACTCGAACCTTCTTTTCAGAAAGAGCTGGGGACTGTAAAAATGGAAGAAGTTGAGGACATGCTGATAGAAGAGTTCGGGGAGGTATGTGATTAAGGCTCACCCTTTATGCCTGGACTTAACCCTGGATTTTCCCTTTACATCAGTTCTCTTTTTGCCACGGGACAGAGAGGCAGAAGGAGAGCTTTTTGCGACGGAACCAGGGCTTTTTTTGTGCTGAGAGCGAGGACGGATAAGGCATTGAGAACCATAACCGATGAGATCCTCCCGATGGGCCAACTTCAGCGCCTTCTCCACTAAGTCGTAATTCTTAGGATTCCGGTATTGAATTAAGGCTCTTTGCATGGCCTTTTCTTCCATGGTGCGAGGTACATAAACCTTTTCCATGGTGCGGGGATCCAACCCTGTGTAATACATACAGGTGGATAGACTTCCTGGAGTAGGAATAAAGTCTTGAACCTGTTCCGGGTTGACCCCCATATCCCGAACATATTCCGCCAGTTCTATAGCTTCTCTTAAGCCACTGCCCGGATGGGAGGACATGAGATAGGGTACCAAATACTGCTTTTTCCCGAGCGTTTCATTGATGTTTTTAAAATCATCAACAAAACGTTCATAGACTTTTTTACCTGGCTTCCCCATCCTCTTTAATACCTTGTCACTGATATGTTCGGGAGCAACTTTAAGCTGCCCACTCACATGATGCTCACACAGTTCACGCAAAAAGGAAGTATTTTTATCCGCCAAAACCGCATCATAGCGAATCCCGGAACGGACAAAGACTTTTTTTACTTTAGGCAGACCGCGCAATCTGCGCAGGAGCTCAATATATTCTGTATGATCCACATCCGCCTTGGCGCAAGGGGAAGGAAAGAGACATTGCTTGTTGGAACATGCCCCGCGTTTAAGTTGGGCTTTGCAGGCCGGGCGGCGGAAATTGGCCGTGGGTCCTCCTACATCATGGATATATCCTTTAAATCGTGGACTCCAGGTCAACTGCTCAGCTTCTCTGACGATGGACTCCGCACTCCGCCCTTGGACGATACGTCCCTGATGGAAGGTCAGGGCACAGAAGGAGCACCCTCCATAACATCCCCGGGAGCTGACCAGACTGAATTCTACTTCTTCGATGGCAGGTACCCCGCCTGCTTTCTCGTAGATAGGATGATAGGTACCTACATAGGGTAGAGCATATACTCCATCCATCTCGGATTGAGTCAAAGGATAGGCCGGAGGATACTGGATAATTCCTTCATGCCCATGGCTTTGGTACATCGCTTTGCCATAATAGGGATCCTGCTGGTTATACTGCACCCAGAAGCTTTCCGCATAGTTCCTCTTATCCTCAACCACATCCTGAAAGGAAGGAAGCTGTATCACTTCTTCCGGAATATCTTTTTTCCAAGGAACCATGGTCCCTCTGACCCCTTGAATCGCATCAATGGGAATACCGTCTTTTAAGGCATTGGCCACCTCGACAATAGCCTTTTCACCCATCCCAAATACAAGCAAATCTCCTTGACTATCCAAGAGCACGGACCGTTTAACCTTATCATTCCAAAAATCATAATGAGCAAATCGTCTTAAAGAGCCTTCAATACCGCCAATAATGACAGGCAACCCCGGAAAAGCTTCACGGACCTTGTTGGCATAGACAATGGTGGCATGATCGGGACGCAATCCTGCCTTACCTCCCGGGGAATAGACATCTCTATGACGCCGTTTCTTAGCTGCAGTATAATGGTTAACCATAGAGTCGAGATTCCCACCGGAGACGAGGCAGGCCAGGCGGGGCCTGCCCAAGACTTGAAACGCTTGAACATCACGCCAATTGGGCTGGGCTATAATTCCAACTTTATAGCCATGCTTCTCCAGAACACGGGATATTATAGCAATGCCAAAGCTGGGATGATCCACATAGGCATCTCCTGTAATAAGCAGGAAATCCAGCTCTTCCCAGCCTCGTTTTTTCATATCCTTCTTAGTAATAGGCAGAAATTGAGGGATTTTAATCGGGCTCACTCCTTAAAGTAGAAAAATCAAAAACTCCCACAGTTGTGGGAGGTGTGAATTCATTTAACGATAATTGATGAATTGAAGGTCGATACCCAGATCCTGCTTGCGCAACAAGGCGATGACCGCCTGCAAATCATCCCTGTTCTTACCCGTTACACGGACCTGATCCCCTTGGATAGAACTGGATACTTTGATTTTGCTGTCTTTGATGATCTTGTTGATTTCTTTTCCTTTATCCTGGGATATTCCCTGAACAAGCTTTACTTCCTGGCGGACCGTATCTCCGGCTGCCGGCTGAACTTTGCCATAGTCTAAGGCTTTAAGGGAGATTTGCCGCTTAACGAGTTTACTCTCTAAAATCTCTATGACGTTACGGAGTTTAAAATCGTCATCGGAAACCAAGATGATCTTTTCATCCTGCAGCTCAATGGAAGATTTACTGTTTTTAAAATCAAAACGCTGTTCAATTTCCTTTTGCGCTTGGTGAATTGCATTGGTTACTTCCTGCATTTCCACTTTAGAAACAATATCAAATGATGAATCCTTCGCCACGAATCTCTCTCCTTTTATAGTATGATACCTAAAGTCAGCACAAGATCTCAGGGCACTAAGCTGACTTGACTTTCGGTGTCCTTCTTAAGAATGATATTATGAACCACCTGTCCCTGAGCCCCAAGGCTTGGCCAAGCCTTGCCGTTAAGTGTTACGGTAAGACCACCGGCATTGCCGACAGTAACAAGTTCAATTTGCTCCTTTGCTCTCAGCTCTTTAGTGGCCCCCTGGGTAAAGGTTCCTTCAAAAGCAAACTGACCATCTACATTGACCCGAATCCAACATGGCTGACTAAATACCAGCTGTGCCACCACATCCTCATTTTCCTGGGCGATAACATTTTGGGGATTTTGCGGAGGGGTTTGGACCGGTGGGGTATTCTCCGGTTGTTGGGCTATTTCTTCTTGAGGCGCAGTAGGCAAGGGAGTGATGATATTTTCCGGAGCAATATTGGTACCTTGAGGCTTGCTCAAAGAAGCGATTCCGATAACGACCACAAGAGCAACTACTCCGGTGATTGCCACAAGAGCGGGCTTAATCCATTGAGGTTTCTTGCGGGGTGGTGGAACAGGCTCAACTATCAGCGGTTTTTCCGGTTGTTGCTCTGAGGCATTATAACGTTCCAAAACCTCCTCCGGGCTTATTCCCAAATGCTTGGCATACGTTCTTAAAAACCCTTTAGTATAGGTGGCGCCAGGTAAAATATGATACGCTTCTTCTTCCAAAGCTTCCAGATAGCGGATTCTGATTTTGGTAACTTCTTCAGCTTGGGTTAAGCTCCACCCTTTATCCACACGAGCGTTGCGAAGGATTTGTCCCTCTCCTGCCATGATAAACCCTCCCTCTTTGTGTTTTAACTAATATCAAAAGAAGAAAAACTAATTGCTACATCGTCAATCCTAATCTCATCTTGAGGTTGATTACGAATCTCAATGATAAAATCAAGTTCTCTCTTAATATGACCATCACGCAAAAAAACATCAGGATGCTCGATGATCTTTGGTGTAGGTAATTCCATCACCCGGTTTAATAATTGCCAGTGAGCATCATCTCCACGGGAGGTGCTTGTCATCCCATCAATCAAAAACACCGAATCCTCGGCTTCGTCCAGCATAAGGGTTGTACGCAAGGTTTGCCGGATTATAGTAGAAGAAAGGAGTATCCATTTTTTGTTGGCGTAAACGCAAGCGCTGATCGCTGCTTCCGTTTTTCCAACCCGGGGAACCCCTCGGATACCAATGAATTGATTTCCGCCTTCCTTTAAAGTATCCCCTAAAAAGTCCACAAGCAATCCTAATTCTTCCCTAATAAAATGGTAGGTTGGCGGGTCGCTTTCCGCCATATCCAAACGCTGCCCATGACGTAATGCCAGACGATCAAAGAGTGTCGGAGATCGGAAAGCCGTTACCTGAATAGAGTCAACATATGCCAAAGCCGAGTTAAGGGCTTGGACTTTGTCCTGGGATGGGTACTGAAGCAAAAATCCCCGGCGATCTTTCCCAATTCCATTGACGGTCAAAATATTGATCTCAAGCATTCCCAATAATGTGGAGACAGCACCCAGCAAGCCAGGTTTATTTTGCTGTATCACGTATTCCAGGTAGAGTTGTTCTTCCGGGTATACCCGACCAGTGATCAAGGTAATCCTCCAATTCTTTGATCCCCTTATCAGGATCTTCATGGCTTATTGAGTAATCATAATCATCGCTGGGATGGTTAGGATAGGAATAAAGAGCGTCGTAATAGTTTAGCATTTCTTCAGTGAACTCTTCTAAATTCCCTAGTTCAAGCAAAGAATGACACTGAGCAATCTTATTATGTCCCAGGTTTTTCGTCAGACGCCCCAGAGCCGACTTAATCTCAAGGGTGGCATTAGGGTAGCTGGTGTATTCTTTGATTAAGCGCTCAATCCGGTTATGAATGGAATCATAGACCAAGATCTGGGGACCCGCATTCATAGCTTCATATACACTTGAAGGCAAATTGATTCTGCCAATTCGCTTACTTTCACATTCGACTATGATGTAAGGAAAATGCTCCACTTCCCTAAGCCGTTCATATAAAGCGGACTCAAAAGACTTTTGTGAAGGGGCAGAACCCAAACCAACGGAGCCGAATACAGAGCCCCTATTATTCGCTATATTCTCCAAATCAATGGCCGGATAGCCATCAGCCCTTAAGCGTTTCAATAGTTCTGTCTTACCTACACCCGTATTTCCCCGCAGCACAACAACTTTAAAGGGAAACTCTTGAGTAAAGTAATCATTAACCAAATGACGATAGGCCTTGTATCCCCCTTGTAAACGGTAAACAGACAAGCCCATCAGAGCAAAAACTGTAGCTAAGGATTTGCTTCTCATCCCCCCCCGCCAACAAAAAAGCGCCACAGGCCGGCCATTTGACCATTGTCTGGCTTGGTTATAAAGCCCATCCAATTTAGGACCGGCTATAGCCAATCCTTGCTCCTTGGCCAAAGCGGGAGAGATTTGTACATAAGTTGTCCCAATCATAGCTCGTTCTTCATTATTAAATAGAGGCAGATTCAGAGCACCAGGTATTGTGGCCTCCTCATATTCATTTTCAGAACGAACATCCAAAAGAACTATATCTTTAATTTTTCGCAATTCTTCAATAGTTATATCATGAATCATTTTATTGCCTCTAAATTATACTATTCTCCTTTATTATCATAAATCCTCTCGACAAAATGTGCAACTATTACCCTATCTCTTCTTCTTCCAAACCAAACTTTTGCTCAAATTGCCCCTTGGTCAGCAAAACTTCCCGGGGTTTTGATCCTTCATATCCGCCCACGACCCCTTTTTCTTCCAACAGGTCCATCAAGCGGGCCGCCCGGGTGTAGCCGATGCGGAGCCTTCTTTGCAATAAAGAGACGGAAGCATTCCCTGCTTCGATAAAGAGCAGGGCCGCTTGATGAAACAGCTCATCTCCGGCATCTTCCGCCGGTTTATTCATTCCCAGCTCAATGTTGGGAATCTCCTGATATTCCGGTTTAGCCTGATTCTGCAGGAAGAGGACCACATTTTCCACTTCCTTGTCAGCCAGGAAGCATCCTTGCACCCTTATGGGCTTGCTGGCCCCCATAGGATAGTAAAGCATATCCCCGCGGCCTAAGAGTTTTTCCGCCCCGTTCATATCCAATATGGTTCGCGAATCAATCTGAGAAGACACAGCGAAAGCAATCCGGGAAGGAATATTGGCTTTGATCAAACCAGTAATAACATCCACCGATGGACGCTGGGTGGCAATCAAGAGATGGATTCCCGCTGCCCGTGCCATCTGAGCTAAGCGGCAAATCGAATCTTCCACATCTCCGGGGGCTACCATCATGAGATCCGCCAACTCATCGATAATCACCACCACATAGGGAAGGGGCGGCGCATCCTCTTTCTTTTCCTGGGTGCGCAGAAAATTATAGCGTACGATATCCCTTACTCCCGCCGCGGCAAAAAGCTCGTAACGGGTCTCCATTTCGGTGACAATCCATTTTAAGGCCCCTGCCGCCTTTTTCGGGTCCGTTACCACCGGCGAGATCAGATGAGGGATTCCATTATAATTGGTCAGTTCCACCATCTTCGGATCCACCAATAAAAATTTTACCTCATCCGGTCTGGCCTTATACAAAATGCTATTAATCAGAGTATTGACACAGACGGACTTTCCCGAACCTGTGGCACCGGCAATTAATAAATGAGGCATTTTAGTTAAATCCGCGACAATAGGACTTCCTGTAATATCTTTTCCCAGAACTACCGTCAGCTTACTGGGGGAATTCTGAAACTCCGGAGTCTCCAGTACTTCCCGAAAATGCACCGTCGCTATCTCTTTATTAGGCACCTCAATTCCCACTACGGATTTTCCCGGAACAGGAGCCTCGATACGTACATCGGTAGCGGCTAAGCTCAGAGCGATATCATCGGATAAGTTCGTAATCTTGCTAACCTTGACCCCGGGTGCAGGCTGAGCTTCATAGCGGGTAATGGCCGGTCCCTGGGTCACATGGGTGACTTTAATCTTAACCCCGAAGCTTTCCAGGGTATCTTCAAGAATCTTCACATTATCCGCCAAATCCTTATTAATACGAGGATTTTTCACCTTCATGGTTTTATTAAGAAGAGTAAAATTAGGAAGTTGAAAATCGCCGCTCTCCTTTTGGGCCAGCCTGGAAACAGGCGTCCCTGTGACCTTGCCCGGAGGAAGATTTTTTTGCTTCTTTTCCTCGGCAAAAGGGAGTACGGTTTGCATCATTGGACTATCGGAAAGAGGCTTCTCTTCCTCCCCGGTATGGTCCGCCATATCCTGAAGAGTCTTAATAATTACCGGCCGCTCCACCAGTTCAGGTTCCAGCACTTTTAAAGGCTCCGTTGTCGCTTTTGTCTCTTTCTTCTTGACATTCTTCTTTAAAGGCCTCTTTTCCATGGGCTCTTTAGGAACTACCTCTTCAGGATTCTCTTCAGAATCCTGAATCACATAGATGAAATCTTCTACATGGTTTTTGACCCAACGTCCTGATTCTTTGCCGGCCTTTTGAACCTGCTGCAGACCTCCGATGAGGGAACGGTTCGTTACCAGCAATGCTCCGATGAGTGCTATGACAATGAGCACCACATACCCTCCGGAAATACCCACTGAGCTTTTCAGGGTTATGGCTATCAGTGCGCCAATTAGTCCTCCTCCGTGACCTGCCATGCCTTCATCGAACATAGTCTCGTGATCAAAAGCCTCAATCCCCGGGAGTTGAAAATGCAATAGTCCTTCAAAAGCTAACCATAATAAGAGAACTCCCACCGTTCTCCATTGGTTATTTATATGTTTAAGATTCATATAAGCGATTCCCCAAGCACCCAGCATGAGAAGCAGCCATACCCGGCCGTTGCCGGCCAGCATGGTTAAGCCTTCTTTGATCTTGCCACCTACAACACCATTGCTTCCGGAGTATAGGGCCACAATGCCCAATACCGCCAATCCCAAGGCCACAATGCCTATAAGTTCATGGCGGACATTATCTTTAAGAAAACCCTTTTTCTTTACCGTCATCTTCTTTTTCTTCCTAGCCAAAAAACATCCCTCACATCATTCTTTATACTTAGGAAGTCCTCTCACGAGAGCATGGTGAGAAGATTCATCCCGATTCATGCCAAGCTTTATGTATTATTTATTTCTACGCAAAGGGAATTTTTCCCTGTTCCACTATGCTTGTCATCTTTAAATTATAACAAAAAATCGGCTCTTAAGCCGATTTAATCGTAAATTTAACTTTCACGCTTTTCAGCGATTAGCCGCTTTAATTCTTCATGGGCTTCCTTTAGCCCTCCAACAGCATCAATCAGTCCAATTTCTACGGCGTCCTGCCCGATTAAAATGGTCCCAATATCCTGCGCTAATTCACCTGTTGCAAACATGAGCTTTTTTAGCTGCTCTTCCGTTATCTTTGAATGTTGGAGGATAAAGCGATTAATTCTCTCTTGCATTTTTTGTAAATACTCAAACTGCTGATGGCCATTGATCACTAACCCCGTATAGCGTATGGGGTGCAAAGTCATGGTTCCCGTGGGCGAGATAAAGCTGCGATCACAGCTTACAGCTATAGGAATTCCAATACTATGCCCGCCCCCCAAAACGATGGAGACACTGGGTTTGCTTAAACTGCTCACCAGCTCAGATATGGCTAACCCAGCCTCTACATCCCCTCCGGCCGTATTTAAAATCAGCAATATCCCTTCTACCTTTGGATTCTGCTCTACAGCGAACAATTGAGGAATGACATGTTCATATTTGGTGGCCTTCGACTGAGCGGGAAGAACCTGATGTCCTTCAATCTGACCGACGACGGTCAGACAATAAATGCTCTCTGAAGGTTCAGGGATACGAATCTGGCCCAGCTCTTTTAAGGTCTGGACCTCCGGATTTATGGGTTCATTTTGATTTTCATTTCTCACAAGGTGCACTCCTTCCGACAACGTCTGCATTTCCTTCCCAATTCTCAAAAGACCGATTAACCAGCCTGATACTATTATGGAGATTTGCCCATAAAAAAATGCAGGCCAACCTTCCTGCATCCTTCATCTTCCTATGATTATAATCCAAGAGCGGCGAATTAAGTCATGAGCCAAGGATGAGCTGACTTTTCCATAATGTCGGAACTCCCTGGATAATCTGCTGCCAAGGTATTGTCCCATGAAATAAGCAGCCACAAAAAGTAAGAGTGTTAAGGCCCCGGATAATTCCAAATGATTTCTCAGCAGGGCAACAAAAGGCACCGGAAAATGGACCGCCATAAACCATTGTACGGAAAGCTTCTTTACATTCTCCCGCCAATAACCAAACGGAATATTGAGCAGACAGACGAACATCAAATTCAAAACTATGAGAACCACTCCCATTCCCCCTCTACTCATCCCTATGTCGTCCTAACCCAATCTATAACGCCCAAAAACCTGTCTTCTTTGCAAATATCCTTTGACAACTCTAGTCGCTTTTTTTAAGATAGATGAGTATGAAGATAAAAGGAGTTTTATCATGAGCATATTAAATGTAGAAAATGTAAATCACGGCTTCGGCGGCCGTAAGATTCTGGAAAATACAACCTTCCGCCTTCTTAAAGGGGAACATGTAGGCTTAGTAGGGGCTAACGGAGAAGGGAAATCAACCTTTCTCGACATTATCACCGGTAAGCTCATTCCTGATGAAGGCAAAGTAGAATGGTCCAACCGGGTGTCCGTGGGTTATCTGGATCAACACACTGTGTTGACCCAAGGTAAATCCATTCGCGATGTTCTCAGAGAAGCCTTTCAAAAAATGTTCGAGCTGGAAGCTGAAATGTTGGAGCTCTACAACCGCATGGCCGAAGCTACAGAAGCGCAGATGAACAAAATGATGGAGGATGTAGGCGAAATTCAAACCATACTTGAGAGCAATGGTTTCTACATGATCGATGCCAAGGTGGAGGAAGTGGCTAACGGTTTAGGCCTCGGTGAAATCGGCCTGGATAAGGATGTAACGGATTTGAGCGGTGGTCAAAGAACAAAAGTCCTCCTGACCAAGCTTTTACTGCAAAAGCCTACTATATTAATATTGGACGAGCCCACCAACTATTTAGATGCTGAACATATTATTTGGTTAAGCAATTACTTGAAGAACTACGAGAACGCTTTTATTCTGGTATCTCATGATATCCCCTTCTTAAATGATGTGGTCAATGTGATCTATCATGTGGAAAATGCAGACTTAACCCGTTATACCGGAAACTACGAGCAATTTATGCAGCTCTATCAAATTAAAAAAGAACAAGAGCTGAAGGCTTATGAAAAGCAACAAAAAGAAGTGGACCGCTTGGAAGATTTTATCGCCCGCAACAAAGCCCGCATCTCCACCACCGGCCGGGCTAAAAGCCGCCAAAAGCAGTTGGACAAAATGGAGATCCTGGAAAAACCCAAAGAGAAAATCAAGCCCCAATTTCGGTTTAAGGAGGCCAGAAGCCCTGGCAGAGTCATCTTTGAAGCCGAGGATTTGGTTCTTGGCTATAATGAGCCCCTAACCCGCCCCCTCAGTCTGAAACTGGAAAGAGGACAGAAAGTGGCCATCCGTGGGGTCAATGGTTTGGGTAAGACCACCCTGCTTAAAACCTTGCTGGGGATCATTCCGTCTATTAGCGGAGAAGTCATCTTAGGGGACTATCTTTCCCCCGGTTATTTTGAGCAAGAATCCAATCGCGGCAATACCAATACCCCCATCGAGGAGATATGGCAGGAGTATCCCGGACTCACGAATTATGAAGTTCGTCAAGCTCTGGCCAAATGCGGACTAACCAATGAGCATATCTCCAATAAGATGATGGTCCTAAGCGGTGGAGAAAGTGCCAAAGTACGCCTCTGTAAGCTCATGCTGAAAGACATCAATTTCCTCGTTCTGGACGAGCCCACCAACCATCTTGATGTAGATGCCAAGGACGAGCTAAAGAAGGCCATCAAGGAGTTTAAGGGTACGGTTCTTTTAGTATCCCATGATCCTGACTTCTACAGTGATTGGGTCAGTGATATCTGGAATTTGGAGCAATGGACCACTAAAATCGTATAAACACCCTGAACAGCATCCTAGCCGTTAGTAACGGCTAGGATATTTAATTTTCCCTCCCACTGCCCCCTATGGTTTTGGCTCAATAGAGTTAAACATCCGTAATTCTGTTTGAAGCTAAATATATCAGGAAGAGGCAGCCCGAGGGCATGACATAAAATCACCCGATTGACCCCGGCGTGCCCGACAATAAGGCTGGTTTCAGCATCTGATCGGACAATTCTTTCGAATACCGGGATGATGCGAAGGTAACAATGGAGGAAACTTTCCCCCCCGGGAGGGCGGTAATTAACAATATCCTCACCTCTCTGCCGGTACTCAGCTGGAAACAGCTCCTGTATTTCACTGAAGAGCCTTCCTTCCCATTCTCCCATCTCTATCTCATGCAGATCAGGAAGAACGGTTAAGGATAAGGGGTGTGCTTCGGCTATGATAGCAGCGGTCTCCCGTGACCGGCTTAAAGCACTGCAATAGATCCTGTCTAAAGGAATCTCCCGTAAACGCTCTTTTAAAGAAAAGGCTTGTTTCCTGCCTTCTGCACTTAAGGGAAGATCCTTAATACCTATATACCTTTTATTTTTGCCCAATCCTATATCACCATGGCGCACAATATAAACTTTTTTCATACGAGCATCTTTTGGGGTTCTTCATTGTTTATAGAGACAGTTTGCTCCTTCTGAACCTTGATTATTTCGCCCAGAATGCAGACTGCGATTTCTTCAGGGGTTTCCGCACCGATTTTCAACCCAATGGGGGAGTACAATTTCTCTAATTTTTCGGCTGGAATACCTTCTTCCTGTAATTCGGCCAACATAGCCTTTACTCTGCGGCGGCTGCCAATCATCCCTATGTATCCCGCCGGTTTATGAATCACGTTTTTCAGACAGACTTTATCATGACGATGGCCTCTGGTTACGATGACCACATAAGTCTGGGGGTCGATAACCAAGTCCGCCAAGGCCTTTTCAAAATCATTGCATATAACCCGGTCAGCTGTTCTAAACCGAAGGGTATTGGCAAAGGAGGGCCGGTCATCTACTACGGTAACCTCATAACCAAGCATTTTTCCCATGCCGGCCAAAGGCAAGCCAATATGCCCTGCTCCTAAAATCACCAGCTTTGTCTCTGAGACCGGTGGCTCAAGGAGCAATTGGTAGGCGATTTCAGCTTTTGTATCACATGGATTGAACCCTTCGTCCAGATTGACCACAGAAAAATGACTATGATCCCTACTAGCCAAAACTTGCTCAAGAGCAATCCGATTCAGTATGGGTAAACCTAAATCACCTGAATACTGATTGTTTCTTTGAACGACAAGCTTTTGGCCGATATTCTCTTGTTTGGACCCCGTTAAGGTAACCAATACAGGACTTTCGCCGTGATTGAAGGAAAGTAAATAGTTTTCCAATAGAATTAACTGTTCCGATACATTACCCTGACCAAGGTAATCGATAAATAACTCCATAATACCACCGCAAACCATTCCTTCATCTTCAGCTATGTCCGCTGTCATATTCAAAGAATGTTTCCTTGCTCTCCCCGTGGATAAGACTTGAAGCGCCGCCTGCCTGGCCTCTGCCTCACCGCAACCGCCGCCAATGGTCCCTGTGGTCGTCCCATCTGCTAAAACTAACATTTGTGCTCCCGGCTTCCTGGGGGCGGATCCCAACACTTTGGTGACTGTAATCAAAGCTGCCTCCAGTTTTTCTTCAAGAACATGCCGCAGCCCCATTTTAATCTCTTTATCCATGAACATCGCTCCCTAGATTTAACTTGATTAAGGTCTGTACAGATTTTCCTACTCTTTCTTCTACGCGATAAAGGATTCTATAGGCATGATAAAAACGCCGGTGGATATGCTCAAGAACTTCCGGTTCGTTTTTATATCGTTCTACACTACTGTTAAAGCGTTCCTGGAGCGAAATAATCTGGTCATCTGCCACCAATTTATCAGCAAGGTAGACTATCTCTTTCTCTGTCAGCGGTTGCGAAGGCTCCCATGAACAGTCCATATGAGCGGCAATAATAGCGGAAACCTCTGGATAAGCTGCAGTAAGCTTCGCTCCTTCTAGGGGATGATTGGGTTTAAGCCTGGCTATATCATGCAATAAAGCAGAGGCTTTTAATAATTCCAGATTTAAGTGCCGCCCCGCCTCCTCTAATTGCTTACCCAAAAAAACACTTAGCCAAGCCACCATTTCACAGTGTTTGATAACCTTCTCCGGGGTGTTATTTCCTCTAAGCAATTCATAGCATTCAAATTCTGTGGGAGTGGGTGCATACCCATAGTACTTCAAAATCTTCCTATAATCCTCAGGGGTATCCATATCCAGGAGCACCCCTTGATCCTCCATGCTGACCTCAAGGGCATCCCCCTGATAGTGTTCCAAAAGGGCCCTAAGTCCGCCTTCACCTGTCCAGCTTAGAATACTATCCACATAACATCGGGAAATCAAAGGGGGATGACCTCTTTTGCCCCGGTAGACCGGATAAACTATACCTTTATGCTCCATGCTAAACGCTTCGTATAACCTATGTAAGGTGTCTTCATGGATGAGCGGATTATCAACCGGTAAGAGAAAAAAACCCTCCACTTCCGGGCCTAAACTTATTACTCCGGCCTTGACTGAAGAAAACATCCCTTCAGCATAATGTTCATTAAAGATCCACTGAACATGTAATGCATTACACACCGGAATAAGCTCCCCGGCCCTATGTCCGAGGACAATCCGAATATCCTTGAAACCTGCCTCCTGGAATGACCGGACGGCAATTTCTATAACACTGGCTGAACCCAAAGGCAAAAGGGGTTTAAAGCTTTTCATCCGGGAGGAAAAACCGGCTGCCAGAATGATGGCGGTAATCTTACTTTTTCTTGGCTCCCCAGTTGTTGCTGTTTCTATGCCCCCCACCCCCTTTGGTCAAGAATCATCCTTTTCCCTGTTCCCTTTTCACTGCTGTAGGCGGCGGTATTGGTATTGAAGGTCAAAGCCAATTGGGTCTGCCCGCTGCTTAAAACCGATTGGATTATGGGATAGGTCTCAATCGCTTGAAGCATCATCTTCTTTGCCCTTTCCGAAACCGCCCCGTCCATAAGAACCTCAATGGCCAGAATCTTTTTACCACACTCCCCGGCAATGACCGCCGAAAAATTAAGTACCCCGTCCAGAGCAAAAATGGCTTCGTCCAAATCAGCCATACTCAGGATTTTACCAGCACCGAGATCCACTCTATCCCTGGATCGCACCCTCTCTAAATTGCGCAGAACCGTACCACAGGGACAGGCCTCAAGTATAAAGCGGGAATAATCTCCTGTCCGATAACGGATGAGAGGCATTCCCGTGCGGGTTAAGGTGGTAAAGACAACTTCCCCGCTTTGTCCCTCCTGAACAGGACGGCTTGTCGACGGATCGATGATCTCAAAATAGAGATCGGCTTCCCGCAAATGGTACCCATTAAATCCCTGGCAATCAACGCCGCCGCCCAGGCCCATTTCCGTCATGCCATAGTGATTAAATACCTGACAGCCCCAGACTTTGACCAATTCCCTGACTATGCTATGGGGAACATAATCTGTGGTCAATAAAACACTGCGCAAGGGCGGGATCGGGACCTGCATTTTTTTCTGCACTCTGGCTAAGGTCAGGATTTGGGTCGGTATACCCACCAGCACATTAACCCCATCCTGTATCATGTGTTCAAGGGCGGCCTGAGGGTTGCAGACCGGTCCATGAGCAAGGCCCTCAGCTCCGGCACGGGCTAAACTGCGCTGCAAGAGCTCACCCACACTGCCCGGCACTCTGCCCGGCAAGAGGATCAACACCCGATCCCCGTGCTTAACCATAGTCAGCATCCCCTGATGGAAGAAATCCAGGGTCAATTCCTGATCCTCTTCGGTGAAGAAGACTCGTTTAGGCTGTCCGGTCGTTCCGGAGGTTTGGAGAGTCACAATCCGATGAATATCGCTTGGTTTAACACAAATCATCTCTTGCCCGAATCGGCGGAGATCATCAGCCGTGGTAAAAGGCAGCTTTGCCATGTCCTCAAGATGAGTCAAGGTGTAATCGGTTTTTCCTAAATGCCTTTGATAAAAGGAGCTCTTTTCCCTTACATAGTCTAAAGTCTCCCCCAGCTTGTTCAGCTGGTACTCTTTAAGCCCTTCCGAGGCAAGTATTCCTGAACTGCTCCCGGTGATTTTCCGCCCAATCCAGGATTCGAGAGGTGTTTTCTCCGGCGTCACAGCTATGACCCCTTCCGGTAGAGAGATTTCCCCTGACGGTTGGTAAGATTATAGGCGCAGAAAGGAATCATTCTCTCCTCAGGGCTCAGAACATGGATGCAGCAGTTTTGCAAACGCTCTAAATCCAGATTCCAGGCATCCTGGAAGGCCATACCGGTGACGGCAAAGCCGGCCTCTTTAATCCGCTTAAGCTGAAAGTCCCAAGAATTTTCGTCACGGCAGGCACAGTCCGTTTCTCCAGTCCCGCCCCACTGCCGGGCGACAAAGGCCCGGGTTTTGCGAACCAAATCCTCGGCCGGTTCAGGTTCGCCGCAGCAGTTAGTGGTCTGAACACTTCTTAAGGTACCGTCACTTTGTTTGACAAAGCTGCCGCTGAAAGAGCATCTCCCGTTATTGGGCTTTAAATCTATCCCTTGTATGAGTCCCTGCGTTTGCTCTTCAATAGCCTGAATGACCTCAGGTAAAGTAAAGCGGTCCTCATCCCCGGGCACCTGTGGGATCCGTCCGAAATAACTGACAGGCTGAAAATGAACTCCCCGCACCCCGGGATGATGGTCCAGGGCAAACCTCACCATATCACCGATCTGCTGTGGATTGATGCCCGGCACCAAGGTAGGGACGAGAACCACCCCAATCCCGAACCGGGAGCAGTTTTCTATGGCTTTCATCTTGTCCTTAAGCATTTCCCGTCCCCGCAGCGCTCTATAAATGGAATCATCCACTCCATCAAATTGCAGAAATACCGAATTCAATCCCCCTTCCTGTAATCGCCTTACATAGTCCATATCCTGGGCTAAACGCAGCCCGTTGGTATTAATCTGAATAAAACCAAATCCCTCCGCCTTACCCAAAGCCACAATTTCAGGCAAATCGTCCCTCAGGGTCGGTTCCCCCCCGGATAATTGAATATTGGTGGGACCACTGGCTTCCATCACTTTCCGATACCAACCGGCCAAAACCTCCAGGGATGGGTCCTGAACACTGTCACCGGCATCGGCAAAGCAATACCGGCAGTTTAAGTTGCAGCGCCGGGTGACCTCCATGAGCGCTGTGCAGGTCTGTTTCCAGTGATCGGCACATAATCCGCAATCGTAGGGACAGCCCTTTTCCACCTCTGTAAAGCAGGCCAGGGGTTGACTGGGGATCGTCGGTCTCATCCAGGATTCCCAGCTGGGATTTCCCCGCCAGAGAAGGGCGCGGTATTCTCCATGCTCAGGGCATTGCTTTACCATATAAACCCGATCCTCTTCTGCTATTCGCCTGGCCGGAATCCGCTTCAGACATTCCGGGCAAACACTGCGGGTATCCGTTATACTGTGATCCCTCAATGTTCAGCCTCCTCTCTACCTTCCTTTTGGGCAATCAACTGGAAGTACCCAACTTTTGCCTTCTTAAGAGCAGCCTGAACTTCAGCCGGATCTGCTGAGCAATCCGCGGACTTCAGCCAGAATGCGCTCATCGAACCATGGGTCATGATAAGTTCCATGGTCAGTTGAATTAAGAGGGCCGAATGATCCTGCCATTGGCTGATCCGCAAGCCCCTACTTTGCAAACAATTTTCCAACTCTTCCTTGATCAGGGCACTTCTAATACAAGAATCCATCCTGAGAGCCTGAAGGTCTGGGACACCTCGGGGGTCGCGGGCATAGACATCATGGATAACCAGCCGGCCGTCAACCTTAAGCACCCGCTGTATTTCAGACAAGACTTTGTTTATATCCAACATTAAGGAAAGGCTGCATTCAAGGAAAACCCCGTCCAGGGAATTAGCTTCAAAGGGAATATCCTCTCCCCTCCCCTGGCTTATCGGTAAACCGGGATAGGCCTCCCGGCCCCATACCAGTAATCTTTGCGAGGGGTCAATCCCATAGGCCTCTAACTGATATAAGGATCTCAGCCTATCGACAGTGGCTCCCCAGCCACAGCCCACATCAAGAATCCTGTCACCCACCTGAAACCTGCAGTTTCCCACAGCCAGATCTGTCAACTCAAATCCGCCGGGGCGTAAGGTATTGCCGGTTGTTTCACGCAACAAATTCTTCTCGTAGAAGGTGCCTTTAACATTCCTCATCATCTTTTTCCGTTTCCATATAAGTGGCAACAAGCTCCTGAACCTTGTCATAGGTAGCGGAGATAGTACTGCCACATTTGACCGGATAGTCTGTCCCTTCTTCCAGTTTGTAATGAAGAATATCCTCACAAAGCAGACTCCCGTAAGTTTCTTCGAACCACTCCAGCAGCTCTTGCACCATCCTATGGATTTGGGGATGAGATTGCTCGGACACGGTTCCTTTACCGGCTACCAATCCTAGCAGGCAAGCTCCCCCGGTCAGCACACCGCAGGTAGCACCGGAACGCCCCATACCGCCGCATAAACCATGCATGGCCCGTATAAGTTCCTGAGCATCCTTGCCTTCTTCCTCCAAACCAATGATTAAAAGAATTTGGCTGCAGCAAAATCCCTGGGCCGCCAGTTGGAACAAACGAAAACCATCTACCGGCATCCTTATCACCTCTATTTATCCTCTAGGCTTTGCTCTACCTCGAACATCTTTCCTAAGGCCAGATCCTCCGTAATCAAGACCAAGCCGCATTGGGCACACTTCAGTTCTTCTACCCGGATTTCATTGCCCAGGTAAGCAACCGTCACTGTACCCCGGCTAAGCTCGGCGTTGCACTTACCGCATTTCCAGACTGTTTTAGGTTGATTCTCTCCCTTGCTCATGACTTCACTTCCTCGATAACTTCCATCCGGTGGCTGTAGGCATTATGAACAAGGTAGGCACCGCTCTCCTGAGTCTTGTATTCCACCCAGTAAGTAACCCGGCTCGGACGGTGATGAGCCAAACTATGGCCATTCTCAGGATTAATGAACTTTCGGCCGCTTTTCTCAGCCGCCTGGATGGCCTGCTGAACATCTTCAATCAAGATCAACCGCTCTTCCATGCTTTTTCTGACCTCTTCCCTGATTATCAGTTCTATGGCTCGATTCCCCCCTTCGGATTCCAAAGCTTCCCGCCAGATTTCCCGAAGCATTGTTCTCTTTAGCTTAGCCCGGTTCTCGTGGCGGCGTGAAAACCCCGGATCTTCCCGTGCAGCTGCATCCCTTTCTGCCTTGGGAAAAATCAGGTCGAAAATATGGACGATCCGTTTGCCATAAGCTGAGAAACGATCACGGCACATAGCGCAGTAAGCAATATAGTCCAGAGAACTTTCCTGACTTCTCGCCACCGTGACCTCCTTAGCTAAACTGCGGTTAGCAAAAGACATCAGTCCACCGAAACCGCAGCATTTGGTCAACTCTTTACTAAAAGGCAGTTCTTCCACTTGACAATTGAGTTTGTTTAAAAGCTCCCGAACAGCCCTGTGAATACTCTCCTCATGCCGGGTGGTGCAAGGATCCTGTACCGCAAATTTATAGGGTATATTGTGGACTGGAAGAGAAAGTTCCAGGGTGTTCAGCACTTCCCAGAGAGATACCACAGGGAGCATCTCTTTAAATAAGCTATAGCAAGAGGAGCAGGCCACAATGACCTGAGGCCGCCCCAAGCTTTCCCATTCTTTGACGAGATCAGCCATTGCCTTTTGAAACATTTCCTGCTCTCCAGCCCATTGGGCAGGGGCTCCGCAACAGCGCAGCATCAACCCCATCCCTCCCGGCAGATGTGCCGTCAATAGAGCATATACTTCCTCCACATGCTCAGGTGCCGATCCACTGAGCTGACACCCAGGGAAAAAGACAAACCTGCTCTCACTGAATTCAGGCTGGTGGCGGGTCAACTGAAATTGCTCACTGTTGCTGAACGCCATATCCTGTAGGGCAAAATCATAGGCTGAAGGGGGCATCCGCTTGTTTCTGACCATCCCTTCCCTGGAGCTCAGGCATACCTCCCCCATATTCAGTTCATGGGGACAGATTTCTGCGCATAACCCGCAGAGACTGCAGGAATTAATCATTTTATTGGCATAACGGGTTCCTTTGACAATGGCATCATTATTGTATATCTCCCGCAGATATTTCTTGGGGTACCGGCCATAGGACTCCAGGTATTTGCAGGCTTTAACACATTCCAGGCATTGACAATTCAGACAACGCCTGGCCTCCGCCAAGGCTTCTTCGCCACTATACCCTTGGTTTTCATCCTTCATGGCCACAGTATCAAGAGGAGCAATCCCCTCCAAATTGACGAAAAGATTGCTGATATACTCACCCTCCCATTCCCGGGAGGCCGTCAAGGAAGCCCCTTGCAGGTAACGGTCGATGGACAGGGCGGCCCTTCTGCCTTCAGCGACCGCCTGAATCGGTGAAGGCTCGCCCATATAGGCCCCGGCAAACACTCCGGCCTGGGAAGTGGCACAGGTATGTTTATCCACAGAACAGTTGGCTCCCAACACATCCGCAGCTGGAGTCGCCCCAGCTGCCAGGGCGATGTACAGGGCATCGAATTCCTCCTGCAGGGAGGGCAGGTCTTGTCGGGTGATGAGGGAATTCACACGTATTTCCATGTTAGGACGGTTGAGAAGCTTCAATTCCTCCCTGATGACATCGGTGGGCAGCCGCTGCTCAGGATAAGCCCAGAGCCTCCCGCCCAGCCGGTCCATTGCCTCAAAGATGGTGATCTGAAACCCTTTTTTCGCTAAATCCAGTGCAGCGGTTAACCCCCTCAGCCCCCCGCCAATCACGGCGACCTTTTGACTTTTATACGCCATAGGTTTGGCCTTGGGAGTTTTATAAATATGGTTTTCCACACAATATTTTTCCAGGGCGGAGATAGAGACGGCCCCTCCCACCTCTCCGCGCCGGCAAACCCCTTGGCAGGGATGATCACAGATTCGGGAGATGATCCCCGGAAAAGGCTGTTTTTGCCATAGGGCCGCCAAGGCTCCCTGCCAGTCCTGATTCTGACTTGCCTGCAGGAACTTCCTGGCATCAACGTGGATAGGACATCCTGCCGTGCAAGCGGGAGGACTTTCCTGGATACATTTACTTTCCAATCGTCTCAGTTCATCCTGCTCCATTTTCATCCCTACTTTTGGCTTAATCTACTAAAGAAAGGGCCGCTGCAAACCTTACCGGCCTGAGCCGGCCAGGCTTGCAGCAGCATCAGAAAGTAAAAAGATTATGGTTTGGCCTTTAACCCAGCCAGGATTTTTTCCGGAAGGGCAGGCAGTTTGGTTATGCGTACACCGCAAGCATCGGTAATGCCATTGATGATGGATGCATGAGGAGAGGTCAGGGGTGCTTCGCCGACACCGGAGGCTCCGAAGGGTCCATGCTCACGAGGGGTCATAACATAGTCGACCACCAGTTTATCGGGAACATCTTTGGAATAAGGCAGACCGCAGCTGATCAGGTCAATATGTTTATTTAAGTCTTCAAAGTCTTCGCTTAAGGCCAGACCAAGTCCTTGGATCATCCCGCCGTACATCTGGCCGTCCACCACCAGCTTATTAGCCAGGGTTCCCACATCAAAGATACCTGTCATGCCGAGAACTTTTGTTTTTCCCGTATTAATATCCACTTCCACCTCAGACAGGAAAGCTGCATACATATAGGTAGTGAAGGGGGCCCCTTGTCCGGTTTCCAGATCGCAGCCGTTATAGCCGGCGGGGGTACTGTACTTACCGACGAAGTGGGTGGGCAGACCTGCTTCTACCTGTTCAGCATAGGTTCTGTAGCTGCCGTCAGGTTTTTGAATACCTTTTAACAATTCTTCACAGGCAATTTTAGTTGCATTCCCGGTCATCACTTGGGAGCGGCTCCCTCCGGCAGGACCGCTGGCCGGTGTCTTAGACGTGTCATTCATAACCAGCTTGATTTGTTCCGGTTTGATTCCCAAGGGCAATAAAGCCTGGTGAGCAGTAGCCAATGTTCCCATATCCGCGCCTTGACCGTGATCTTCCCAGGCATTGAAAATAGTAACACCTGTTTCTGTATAATCAGCCCAGGCTTCCGAACCATCCGGATTATCAAGACCTGCTCCATAAGCACCAAGGGAGATACCTACTCCCCGTTTTTTATCTGCAGTGGATTCTGCTTTGGCTTTTTCTTTAGCGGCATCGTACAGAGGTCTCAATTTATCCATTATTTCAACCAGGCTATAGACATCAGGCTGACACCCTGTCGGCGTGGTATCACCTGGCCGATAAACGTTCTTATAGCGAAGTTCAAAGGGATCCATGCCAAGCTTCTCCGCTAATTCATCCATCAGCACCTCGGTAGCAAAGAGGCTCTGGGGAGATCCATAAGCACGAAAAGCGGAACCCCAGGCATGGTTTGTACAGACAGTACGGCCATTGCTGCGAATATTGGGAATCATATAGCTTGCGCCGATAAATTGACTGCCCCGCAGAGTGACCAAGTCGCCAAATTCGGAATAGGGACCGTGGTCAACGCTCCAGTCCGCCTCCATAGCGAGCAATTTCCCTTCCTTTGTCGCTCCGTATTTAAGGTTAATAAAGAAGGGGGAACGCTTTCCGGTATAGGTTATTTGCTGATAATAGTCAAAGTTCAAAAATACCGGTTTTCCGGTGGCCATTGCTGCGACTCCCAGCAGGGCCTCAATGGTCGGACTAAATTTGTAGCCGAAGGTTCCGCCCGCGGGATTCTGAACCAGCACTAATTTCTCGGGTTCCAAACCCAGCCCCGGAGCAATCATAGCGTGATGCAAGTGGATGCCAATACTCTTGGAGTGAATAACAACCCGCTCCTCATCATCAATGTAGGCAAATCCCACATCCGCCTCCATAGGCAAATGGGGCTGACGTCCCACATAAAAATCATCCTGTACTACGACAACATTGGGGTCTTCCATGACGGGAGCAGTTTCTTCCCCTTTAATGACTTTCGTTTCCCAATAAATATTGGGTGTTCCGGGGTGGATTTCGATGGCATCATCTGCCATAGCCGCCGGTGCGCTCATATAAGCAGGCAGGATTTCCAATTCAACCTTAACTTTTTCAACAGCAGCCTGGGCATGTTCTTCGGTATCGGCGGCTACAATAGCTATGGCATCGCCGAATTGGAATACTTTTTCATCGCAAAGAATGGGACGGTCCCAACCATCCCCCTTATTGTTCGGGAAAGTGATCAAACCGGTAATGCGGTTTTTCCCTTGAACATCTTTATGGGTAATAACTTTATAAACCCCCGGCATTTTTTCAGCTTCAGCGGTATCGATGGAAAGGATATTGGCGTGAGAAACCTTGGCTTGAACCAGTTTCAACTGCAATGTGCCACAAGGCATTTTTATCCCCAGATCCGCACCATAATCACACGTTCCGGTGACCTTAGCCAGAGCTGAGGGACGGATATAATTGCTCCCCCAAATGGAACCGTCCTGAGGAAGCTTCTCCCACAGTTCCTCGACCTTGACTTCACCGCGGATTAACCGGGCTGCTGTCATGACCGCGTCGACTAAAGGTTTATACCCCGTACATCGGCAGGCATTCCTATGTCTTTGGAACCAATCCCTGACCTCTTCGCGGGTAGGGTTCGTGTTTTCATCCAACAGCCCTTTGGCAGAAACGATGAAGCCAGGACTGCAGAAACCACATTGGGCTCCACCATGGATCATCCATGCCAATTGCAAGGGATGTAGATTTTTTTGGGTGCCTACACCCTCAATAGTCATAATTTCTGCTTCGTCAGGAACTCGTTTCATTTTGGTCACACAGGAACGGACAACCTTTCCATCCATAATGACGGAGCATGCACCGCATTGAGCTTTTCCGCAGCCAATTTTGGTTCCGGTCAAATGCAGTTGGCCGCGCAACACATTAGCCAGCGTTACTTCCCCTTCAACGATCAGGGTTTGGCGTACTCCGTTGATGACTATGCTCTTGTTGATCAAAGAAACCACTCCTTTTTTTATCAGAATATTTTAACTTCAAGCTATTTATTGCAAGTTTTGTGCCAGTGGGAATCTATAAAATTTCTAGTATACTTTAAAACGAATCTGCAACAATCAAGGGATTTAACCCCAGCTATTCTTACTATAGAACCCAGTCCTTCGTTAAGGTTTCAAAAGTGAACACTTTATGTCGGAACACTGTAATCAAAATGAACATTGAACCGTTGAACTAAAAGACTATATGTGATACCCTTAATATTGGGAAGTAATGGTAATCGGGGACTTCTATCATGATTAGGAGTGATTGATAATGCCACAGGAGAATTGGCTAAGGTTTGTTAATGGAGAACCGGTGGTTCAAGATATTACACCTTTAATTTATCGCTCTTGGGAACGAAGTCTGGGTCACAATATTAATCCTACTGTCATTTCACACAATAAATTCCTTAACGACTCTGATCTACGGGAGTTGCGGGAATCCCGGGAAGACCTTATACGTGCTGCAAGCTCTGTCCTGCCTTTTCTATTCCAACTCCTCAACAGCTGCTCAAATTTCTCCATCCTGCTCGGGGATAAAGATGCTTTTATCCTGGAGTCCCTGGGAGAGGGCCCTTTCTTAAGTAAAGCCCAACGGATTTTCCTTTCTCCGGGGGGGAATTGGGGAGAAGATGTAAAAGGGACAAATGCCATTGGCACAGCTCTTGTCGAAGATATGCCCGTCACCATACACGGTGTCGAGCATTATGTACAAGAGAACCATTTTTTAACCTGCTCGGCTGTACCTATACATGAACTTAACGGTGAAGTTATCGGCGTTATCGATATCAGCTCCGAAATCGGAAATCAGGATTGTACTCTGGATATCGCCCTTACAGGGGCACGTTTAATTGAACAAAACCTACGCAATTTAACTATTGAACGCGAGCTAAAGTTCTATAAACAAGGTACTAAGCTGGCCCTTGACCTTTTAAAAGAAGGATTCCTTTCTGTCGACCGGCACGGAATGATTACCCAGATCAATTCCCTGGGTGCTTCCCTCATCGGCTTGAAAAAGGAGGATCTTTTAGGCAGGCATGTTGCCGATGTTTTAGGTGCACCGAAAGGCTGGCTCTTAAATCAGGATATTCTTGATTTAAGGCATAAAGACAGCAAAGGCCATGAAGTAGTGACGCATTTTCAACGAATTTCCGACAACTCGGGAAACTCCTTAGGGGCTGTGGGTGTAATACAAATTCATGAGCAGAAAATGGATGGTTTGGGCTGGGTGGGTAGAACAAGTCTTAAATCACAAGTAATTTTAGAAAAAGCACACAAAGCAGCTCAAACTAATTTCTCTGTCCTCCTTCAAGGACAGACGGGTACGGGAAAAGAGATTATAGCCCGCATGATTCATGAATTAAGTTTGCGCAGGAACGGACCTTTCATTGCTCTTAACTGCGCAGCCATTCCCAGTACTCTTCTGGAAAGCGAATTGTTTGGCTACGCAGACGGCGCTTTTACAGGCGCCCGTCGCGGCGGACAACCGGGAAAATTTGAACTTGCTCATGAAGGGACCATTTTCCTGGATGAGATTGGTGATATGCCACTTAATGCGCAAGTTGCTCTTTTGCGTCTGCTTCAGGAAAAATCACTTACCCGAATCGGAGGCAAAACCATTCAGAAAATTGATGTTCGCGTTATAACCGCTTCTCACAAAGATTTAAAGGCTCTGGTTGATGCCAATGCCTTTCGCCATGATTTATTCTATCGGCTTAAAGTGGTGTCTATCGATTTACCGCCTCTGGTCCAGCGGCTTGAAGATTTGCCCGAGCTGGTCACTCATTTTATACATAAAGCCTGTGCTGCCATTGGTCGGCCCATTATCGAAATCGATGACCAAATCCATCCCTATTTTTATTCCTATAGCTGGCCCGGAAATGTTCGCGAATTGGAAAATTGCATTGCCGGGATGGTTGCCATGTGTACTGACTCGATGCTCACAGTCGATGATTTACCCAAGGAAGTAAGAGAATCTTTGAGTGAGAAAGATGGTTCAGAACCTATATCTATGCTTGCTCACCAAACTCGTCAAATGATTCTTCAAGCCCTGATTGAAACTGACGGAAAAATTCTGCCTGCTTCCCGGCTCTTAGGGATTAGCCGTACTACCTTATACCGAAAAATGAAAGAGTTTAATATTAGCGTACCGAAAACTTAACCAGGAATGATAACCTTAAAAATATAAGGGGCTGCGTGAAAATTTAAGATTTTACGCAGCCCCTTCTTAAATCATTTTAAACTCCAAATCTACACTATTTATCACTGTTCTTTCTGCAAGTCTGTTACTTATCCTTAAAACTATATATAATATGAAAGTAGATCCTGTTTTTTTACTCAGTGCCAAAGGGCATACAAAAAACGCTTGTTCCCCAAGGAAGGTGGTAAACAGCTTGAAGGTTCAGACTACTCATGGTAAAAATAATATTTGGCTTACCTTAATTCTTATCATTTCTACTTTACTGATTGTCCTCTTTTTCTATCTCGACCGCAGAAATGAACTCTCTACCCTGATCCAATCCTGGGGACCCGGCGGTATTGTCCTTGCCATTCTGATTATGGGAGCACTTTGTATGACCCCCATACCTTCCGAGGGATTTTTTATTCTCTTGCTTAAGATCTTCGGTGTGTTCTGGGGAGCCCTTTATTCCTGGATAGGATATACCTTAAGTACCTTTATCCTCTACTATCTTGCTCATTATTACTTGAAAGATTTCTTCCAGAAGATATTTTCTCCACAACTTTTTGAAGCGGTAGATCATTGGATTGACAGTAAGGGGACCTTAGGGCTATTTATTGCCCGTCTTATTCCTTTTCCCGCCCACGCAGTGGGCTATATCGCTGGTGTTATGCCGTCGGTAAAACTATGGCCCTATGTCTGGACGGGTGCCGTAACCATTATCCCCTATTATTTAGGGACCGCCCTCATCTATTTGGGTTTGATCAATTCAACCTCCCTTTGGCTTTTAATCGGCGCCGCTGCACTTATCATCCTCTGGGGACTCAGCTATCTGTTTAGGCGACAAAGCAGCACATATTACGGAGAAAAATAAACCTCATCCATAAAAGTTTCTAGGAGTAAAAGCAAAAGGCCGTCATAACAGACGGTCTTTTACCATAGTCAGGGGGGCGTCAGACTGTGTCCGGCAACTATCTTCCCGGGAGTAAAGTTAACACCTTATTTTCAGTATCAATCCCATCAATTTTTGCCATATAGCCTTTTTTCTCCGCTTCAATTTCTCTTTCCCTGGCAAGCCTAACCACCTTTTCTTTTGCATCAAACACCCTGGCGCTGGCGGGGCAAATAGAGACACAGGCCGGGGATAAACCGGAACTTATGCGCTCTTTACACAGACTGCATTTACCAACAATGCCGTTATTCATGATTCTCATGGCTGCGTAAGAACAAACCGATGCACATACCTGACAGCCAATGCATAACAATTCATTATGAACTACGACACCGTCATCAGAGCGTTTAATTGCTCCCACCGGGCAAACCGCTGCGCATTGTGGCTCACTGCAATGACGGCAGGACACATGGGCATAATACCTTACATAGTGGTTATTTAGAAATTCGACCGGAATCATTTTCAGGTAGTTATTACCTGGAGCAAGACCATTCTCCTGCTTGCATGCTGCCAAACATGCTTTGCATCCAATACAAGTCGTGCTATCGATTAACATTGCCATGTCGCTCATTTTTCACATCCCCCTTCGGGATAAGCCCTGCATAATATGTTTTTATGAGGGAAATTCCCTCCGGGCTGATCTAGTACGCTGGGCAATAGTGTATTGATCGGGTCTAAGTTATATCTTTTGCCAAAGTAGGGTTGAGTAAAGAAATGATTTTGAGGCACGGAGTAAGTTAACTTAACAGGTAAGGAAATTGCCCCTGTCGGTGTTTCAATTCGGATAGTCTCGTCATCCTTAATGCCAATCTTAACTGCCGTCTGGGGATGAATCTCAACATAGGGCTTTTCGAATTCTCGTGCCAATTTGCTGTATTGACATTGTGTATGATAATGGGCTGCCACCTTAACAGAGCTAACAAAATAAGGATAATCTTCACGGCTCACCGATTCATTGCCCGGGGATTCAAGAGGATCTCTGTATTTGAGCACAATCCCTTTTTCTCTTAATAATTCAACCTTCTTAGAAGAGGTATTGAATCCCTTGCTATACAGTCTGTGATTTTCTTCTCCCCCTTCAGGGTAAGGATAATGAACACCACCGGGCTTTTCGGTCATTTTTTCAACTGTAATGGCACTAATACTCCCAATAAGCTTCCGTTCTACATCCCAGGCTTCTTCGGGTGTATCGGGGAAATACTCTGAAGGAAGTCCCATTTTTTCCGCAATTAATTTAAATACTTCGGCAGCCGGTTTTGCTTCGCCATAAGGCTCGACTGCTTTATCTCGCCATTGCATGACTCTGTGAATTCCCGGTTGCATACCTGCTTCTTCCAGCCAATGAGTTGCCGGTAAGACAATATGGGCTAAACTGGCAGAGTCATCAAGGGTTAAGGTGTGAGATACAACCAATTCAAGATTACCTATGGCTTTTTTCATGCGGCTACTCTCAGGCCAGTTAGCACAAGGGTTACCCGCAATATACATCATTTTTATTTGGCCGCTCTCCATACCCTCAATGACCTTGTCAGCCGGAAGCTTGAAGCTTGGCTTTACGACATGTTCAGGCTTAATCAAATTAGCCGGCTGCCCATACCCGTTGAGATGGGAAACTACTCCCGAACCCGGCTTGCCAACATTGCCGAGAATGGCCATTAAGGATTCAAAGGCCATTAAGGCGTGCTCGGCATTATTTACACAAACAATTCCCCGTCCCGGCCACATGATGGCAGGTTTTTGTGTTCCCAGCTCATGAGCTAAGTCTTCAATGACCTTTTGTGGTATCCCTGTTATCTTTGCTGCCTTCTCCGCTGTGAAATCCTTAACAGCTTCAGCCAGTTCCTCAAAGCCATTCACATTAATATGAACAAATTCTTCGTCATAGTGCTTATTCTTGATGACCAGGTGCAAAAGGGCCATGCCTAAAGCACCATCAGTTCCCGGGTTAATTTGAATAAATTGATCACTTAGTTGAGCTGTTTCAGTATAACGGGTATCGATGGTAATTATTTTGGCGCCATGTTTTTGACCTTCCTGCAGCCAATGAAATTGGCCAGCTTTCGTTTGCGCACAGTTATTGCCAATGTTTAAGACAATCTTTGCGTAAATGACATCATGAAGAGGAGCCGTAGCCGCTGCCTTGCCGAACATTTCTTTTCTGACTTTTTCCTCTGAGCTGAAACAAATGGGTCCGGTGCCATAGTTGGCAAAACCGGCTATTTCGCTAAAGATCTTTAAGGCAAACTTGCTAAAGGATCCTCCAATTTTAGAGGTCATGCCGATAATAGAACCTGTGCCGAAGTTGTCTGAGAGCTCCTTATACTTCTTAGCTATGGTATCGATAGCTTCCTCCCAGCTAATCCGAACAAATTCACCATTAACCTTCTTCATAGGGTATTGAACTCGTTCCGGACCATGCAAGTTTTCAATAATTTCTATGGGTTTAGGGCATATTTTGCCTTTATTATAGGGATTATCCGGATCACCATAAATAGCTTCCACATTTCCATGAGAGCCTATCTGAACTTTAAGACCACACCCACCGTTACAAAGGCAACAAATTGAGGTTTTGACCTTGTCACTGTTAGGCATAGGGGTTCTATTTCTATGAAGCCCCTGGACTCTAACATATGCCATAGAAATTTCCCCCTTTTGCTTCTGCTAAACTATACCCCTGAAACCGAACAGGATGATTGAGCCAATAGTTTAAGGTATCCAAGCTTACTTTGGTTTTTTGCTTGATCATTGAGGTTAGAATGCCGGCACCATCAATATCGCCCACCATGATCATGCCAACCAAAATGTCATCTTTAACAATAAACTTCCGATAACGTTTGGTTACTTTATCATAAGTGCTCAACTCTTTTCCTTCTCCGGTGGGCAGATAGGGAATTCCCGCCGAAACGACGCCAACGCCGCAAAACACTGCCGAATTAGAGCCAACGGCTCCTTCGTAAACTCTCTCGACTCCAGCCATATTACTTCCGGCAACGGTTCCTTGTGCTGTCGCCACAGGCCAGATGGAAATAACTCGTTTTTCATCCCAAACAGCATGATAAGCTTCGGCAACATCTCCCGCTGCATAGATATCGGGAACTGTCGTTTGCATATGCTTATCTACTATAATCCCGTTATTAACCTTTACACCGGTGTTTTTTACCAGATCAACATTGGGGCTAACTCCGGCAGCCATTAAAACCAATTGACAAGGAATTTCCCTTCCGGAGCTTAGACTAACTCCTTCTACTTTGTTTTCGCCCAAAATCTTGCTTAATTTCGTGTTGTAGATGATTTCATACCCATCCTTCTCTAATAACTCGGTTATAATTTGCCCTGTATGAGGATCAACCGATCTGGACATGATCCGGGAATTAACGATGATTGAAACCTTAATGCCGAGTTCATGAAGTCCATGGGCCCCCTTAAGTCCTACTAATCCAGCCCCCATGACCACCGCTTCCTTGACATGTGGAGCAAAATCCATGATCTTACGTGCATCTGCCAGAGTACGAAGCTCGAATACTCCTTCCAAATCAAGTCCTTCTACCGGTAAGGAGTAGGGAGAAGCACCTGTGGCAATTAAGAGCTTATCATAGCTGATAACTTCCCCTGATTGTAATGTGACGCTTTTCTCTGCATCATTCAGTTGTTCAACCTTTTGCGGAATGAAGTCGATGCCTGTTTCGGCATAGAAATTGGCATCCCGAATATAAATGCGCTCTTTATCGATTTCTTTCCCGATATAATAGGAGGTTAAGCAGCGTGAATAAGGTCGATTGTCTTCTTCGGAGATCATCGTTATTTTCCCCCATGGATCGAGTCCGCGGATCGTCTCGGCTGCGAAAATTCCCGCTGCGCTGTTGCCAATAATCACATAATGCATATTAGATCACCTTCAATTTCTTCTTCATACTCCGCAGAAGTACCAAAGAGGAGCGCCTTCCTCGAACAAGCTAAAACACAAGGTGGTTGTTCTTCATCCAGGCATAATTGACACTTTCCGGCTTTACCAGTTGTTTCTTGAGGAGCGATTGCGGCAAAAGGGCAAACCATAACACACATATAGCACCCCACACATTGCTCTGCATCATGTATGACATTTCCTTCATCGGAATACCTCAGGGCACCCGCCATACAAGCTTCCACACAGGAAGCATGAACACAGTTTTGACAAATAGATACTGAATAACGACCATCTAATCCTGATAGTCTAATATGTGGTTTTGCTAAAGGTATCTCAACTTTAGAGTTAAATAAGCTCTGGGTTTTGGAGTGCTTTTCACGGCAAACTTGCTCACAAGCTAAGCATCCGTCACATCGTTGGGGTTGAAAATAGATTTTGCGCATGAGCGTCTCCTTCCTAATTAGTGTTCTGCGAAACGGCTTGTCTTGGTGAATCAAATTGATCATTAAATATAAATGCGCTATTGCTAAACATTTCTTTAACTTTGCTTATATCGTAATCCAGAAAATATTTTGCTCTTTTTAAAGCCTCATTGGATGATGCGAATAAATCTTCTTGAGAAATAAAAATGTTTTCCTCACCTATTTCCTGGGCAAGCTTCGATTCTGTCAGCAATTTATCCACACTTGAACTCACACCGGATATGATGACTTTCCCGCCTGTTTCTTTTATCTTTTGGACAAACAGTTTCATGGTATCCAGGGAGGTTACATCGATGCTATTCACTCTTTTCATGCGAATGATAACAATACTGGCTTTGCCAACAAGTAAATCCAGCTTCTTTTCCAGCTCATCCGCACAACCAAAGTAAAGATTGCCTTGAATATGCACAATAAGTGTATCTACTTTTGCTTCAACAGATTGTATCTCTTTTTCGATGAAGGTATTCTCTTTTCCCTGAGCAGGGGTAAGGATCTTGATATGAACTTTGCTCCCTTCCCTAAGATAGATCATAATTGAGACAGCAATCCCTAAATAAACCGCTGTATCCAAGTGAGGTAATACTACTGCCGCAACGGCTGTCGTACCCATGACTAAGGCATCTGCTTTATTTAATTTAAATATTCTTTTGATTTCGGCCCTATTGACCATATTATAGGCAATGTTTAAAATCACGCCGGCTAAACTCGCCATGGGAATATACTTGGCATAAGATCCTAGAAAAAGAAGCACGATGGCCACAAAAACTCCCGAAAGAATGCCGGCTATACGTGTGGCGGCGCCGCTTTGGAAGTTGATAGCAGAGCGGCTGAACGATCCGGTCCCCGGAAAACATTGAAAGAAGGGAGCGACCACATTGGTGATTCCTTGTCCCATGATCTCCTGATTGGCATCAATTTTTTGTCTGGATTGGGAGGCAATTGCCTTGGAGATTGAAATAGCCTCTACCAAAGCAATAATGGCAATTGCGATAGCGCCGCTCATTAATTCACCGGCAAGTCCAAAGTCAAAGCTTATCATTTTAAAAGGAGGCAACTGAGATGGAATAGTTCCGGTGAGCTTTACCCCAAATTGCTCCATAGAAAATACTACTACCAAAACGGACGAGAGGCAGACTCCCAGTAAGGCACCAGGCAGGTTTTTGTTAATCCTTTTACAAATCACGATTACAAGAATAGAGAGTAAGCCTAACCCCAGTGCGTAATAATTAACCTTTTCTAAATGAGTCACTAAATAAAGCAATTTATTGAGGGTAGACATTTCCGATGAGTTAGGGATTGAAATACCAAGAAATGAGTTCAATTGGCCTAATCCGATCAGTACGGCTGCACCGGCGGTAAAACCAACAATCACCGAATGGGAGACAAAATTAATTAACTTACCAAGTTTTAATATTCCAAAAAGCAATTGCAACGCACCAACCAAAAAGGTCAAGAGAAAGAGTATCTCATAAGCGTTTTCCAATGCCATATGATTTTTCATACTACTCGCTACCAGGAGGGCAATAGCATTGGTTGGCCCTCCAATTAAGTGGTTGGAGCTGGAAAAAAGCGAGCATAAAATTGTTGACACAATTGCCGTATAAAGACCATAGACCGGGTTGACTCCTGCTATGAGTGCATAAGCCATAGATTGGGGAACAGCAATCACTGCTACGGTCAATGCGGCAGTTATATCTTTTTTGATATACTCTTTCTTATACGTTCTAAGAGTATCAATCAATGGGAAGTGTTTCTCAAATACTGCTGTATTCATACCCTTTACCTTTCTTTCGTTAAAAAAGTAATCTGATTGAGGATTTCGATTGGATAGAAGCGGGACATAGCTTTATAACTGATTCTGTGCATAGTCCCGCCTTGATTTTGTTTTTACTCAGCTCCCATAGCCACCTGAGCAAATATCTCATCATCTCTTTCTCTGTATCCCCTGCCAAGTTCTTTGTTAATCTGCTGAACTTCATGCTTAAAGCTGATTTCCTGCAGAGCGATCGCTGGAAGTTCCCTGGTCTCTGCTTCAGATTGAATGATCCTGCCCACAGGAACTGAACTATCATCAGGCAGCTCTACATTTAGGACCATTGCACCATGAGATACAAATGAATTTTTACCGAGTTTAGCATTGTGAACTATCGCTCTAAAACCCACAAATGTTTCCCTGCCAATAAGGGCCGGTCCGTGTACCAAGGCACAATGAGCTATGCTGCAGCCCTGACCAATCTCAATAGATCCACCCTTCAGGCAGTGCATAATCACCCCGTCTTGAATATTGGCTCCTGCACCAATGATAATAGTTAATCCCTCATCCGCCCGAAGCACTACATTGGGGCAAATCATTACATTCTCACAGACTCTGACATCACCGATCAATACAGCCGTCGGATGAACATAGGCTGTATGATGAACTTTAGGGTGCTTTGAAGTCCTATTCCACGATGTCTTTGGAGAATTCTCTAATATCATTACTACAGGCCCTCCTCGAATATCCACTGATGCTCTGTGATTCACTTACACCCCAATACGCTAAAATTACCACTATCACAAATAATTAGACTAAATATCTTTAGATATGAATACCAAATACCGGCAAGAAATATTTCAAACCAATATAGAATAAAAGAACACCTAAGAGCATTTTCATATAACGGGCATTGATATACTTTGATACTCTGGCCGCTACAACTGTTCCGATCGCAACACCAACTAATTCAAAGGCCAAAAAGGTAAGGTCTAAGGAACTTCCCATAGAAAGGTAGTTTAGAATACTGGTTGATGAAGATACCAATATGGATAAGGCTGAGGTTCCGGCTACAATATACATTGGGAATCCAAGTATGCTGGTCATGAAAGGAACAAGTAAGAATCCGCCGCCTACTCCCAAAGAAGCAGACAGAATGGCAACTAATAGCCCCGCAATAAATACAACAATGGCATTATACGTGAATTCTTCGCCTGAAAAAGTAAAGCTGTTCTTGATACCGGTTTTTTGGAACCTAACACCGATTTCCTTGATCTCGTTTAATTTTCCTTGTTCACCGAGTTCCTTAACCTTTTTAGCAAAGTTGTCATTGGCTTGCTTTACTTTCTTTTGGCTATTTATAAATCTATTTGTACATTCATAAGCAATTCGAAATGAAATACCCAAAGTTACCAGTCCAAAAAAAGGCTGAAAGACATTCATATCTTTTAATAAAGAGTGAGAGAGAGAAGATCCTATCATCGCACCAATGATTCCACCCAAACCCAAAACGATTGCGGTCGGAATAACAACTCTGCGTTCTCTAAAATAGAGAGGGGTACCTACTATAGGGGTGACAAGGGTCAAAATTTGATTCATAGGCTTTACCATATTGGCATTTTTAAGTCCGAAAATACTCATATGCCCTACACCTGCCAGGATACCTCCTGCTGCTCCAACGGATGTAAATACATATCCGATAAAAACCCCCCAAAGGACTAAAAAAATGGGATTTGCATCAACGCCGGCTAATGGAAAATGCATACTATTCTCCTCCTACTTTTTTATTTTTCAGTTATTAACCTGAAAATTATCCCGTGCTACTTTAGCGAGTATGGTCATAATCAGTCTGGCAAGCGGTTTTTAATACTAAATGAAATAAAAAGTACATACTTAGATAAGCGAATACCGTACTTACTTGCCAGTTAAAAAGAGGAATAGTGATCGTTTCGAATTTTAAACTAATCAAACATGCCAGGACGAGATGGGGAGAAAACTTATAAAGCGAGTCGACTCCCAGAGCTGTCAGGTACTCAAAAAATACTTCTCTCATTTCTGCCTGGATTGACTTAAAAGCTGCTGCATCTTTAATATCCACCGCGACTTTTAAAAGTTCATCCAATTCCTGATACCTTTTCTTGTGCTGCTGAATTTTTTGGGAGTGAGGATCTTTGAGGAAATTCAGAAGTTTAGAAATATGCATCAATGTCAAGACCCTTTCTTAAAGTTGAATTGATTACAGCCCGGTCCTTGTTCCTGTTCCCCCTTTCACTTTTATTAGGCTATAAAAGAAATTTATCATAACTATAAAAAAATGCATGCTAAGAAAATGACAACATTTATGTCATTTATTTAACACTTTTTATGTCAGGAAAATGACATAACGATCTTGCCAAATAAAAAAGATGCCTCCTGATTTAGTCCTTACACTGACTAACCGGAGACATCCTTCTCTAATATTTAAGTTAAACTATCCAATTATTTAGTTTTTCAAAGTCCACTATATATAATTCCTTATCCTCAATAGCTATACTATTCTCATCCTTAAAGACATTCAGCAGCGAAGTAACATTCTGTCTGGAGGTACCTATCATGTAGGCAATCTCCTCATGAGTTAACCGAAAGTTTATTTTCGTACCTTTAGGAGTATCGACCCCCATTCGTTTAGCCATTTTTACTAAAAACATCGCTAGTCTCCCAGGTACTTGAAAACAAGCCATTTCTTCGATTATTTGTTCTGCCTCTCGCATTCTGATCGCAAGAGTTATTGAAGCTTTAATCGCAATTGACGGATATTTCACAAGTAAGTCCATAAATTGGCGATGCCGTACTACTACTAATGTAACCTTGTTAATGGCACTTGCAAAACAAGTCCGATCCCCTCTATATAGCGTCTCCGCAAGCCCCATTAGTTGTCCCGATGATCTTATACTTCCAACAGTAACCTTTTTACCATATGGGGATACCCGGAATATCCTTACATAGCCTTCCTTGATATAGTAGACACGATCAGCCGTATCACTTTCAGAAAAAATTACTTGTCCTCGGTGATAATGCACGATAGTTCCAAATTGCAAAATAAAACTTTCTTCTTCTTTACTTAACAATGTTTTAGCAAAGTTAGCATTTTCTATCATAGGCTTTACCTCATGCTTTACAAACTTGGCATTAAAACTCATTGTATCATCCATCACGATTCTATCACGATTCACTGATAACTACTATATTTGCCAACATTCATTTTTTAAATGATGGAGATAGTGTTTGTTTATATTGATTCTAAATGATCACCATTCAGGCAGGAAGGCCTGTCGCCAAACGTTCGGATAAACGTAGGCGCAGGCCCTATCTCTTTCATCTAAGCCAGGTAGCTTCAATTTAGTTCTATTTCCTGATTGACAACTAAGTGTGCCTCAGGCTGATTAATGGTTATGGTGATTTTCTTACTGGTCTTCCACAATTCATCTTTACTATCCATTTCGAAACCTACACCCATTCTGCCTCCATTATGAAAACTTCCTCTACTTCCAACCTCAAGCACTTCTCCATGTTCATTCGTAATTTTCAGTCCTGAGGAATAGTAGTTAAAGTGATCTACAAAGACAGTCTCCGGGGCCATGATAATATAGGGCAGCTTGTTTAGAAGCTTTTGGGGCGGCTCCACAATCTCCAGTTCCAGCCAACTGGTTGGATCGATACTCGATAATCTGACCATACCGTCTTAGAAGGCTACTGCCGGGACCTGCTCCTCAGTAACCTCGATTTGGCCTTCTTTACTTACATAAAATGACCAATCTACAGGTATATTTATGACCTCAGAGGTTTTGAATTGGATAGCTCTGATATCCAAGGATACTTTACCTGGCCACTGGTTCAATGGTTGAGCAGAGAAGATAAACTTGAAGGAATCCGGAGCATCACCAGGAACAATGGATTCATAACTAAGTCCTGCAACTTGCCCGTCAGACCTTATAAAACCTTCAGGGATGATCCAGTTGGAAACGGTTAACGTAAGTTCCTGTGCCGGAACCGGAGTATGATAACCCATAAACACCATGATCTGATGATATCCCTCCGAAGAGACACCTCCCCACCTTTTACTTAAAGGCTCCATAGATAAATTATTTCTGGCATAGTCTTCGGGAGGTATATCAATAACCCTCTGCGACGCCATCAAATAGTTTTGGTTCGTTCCGTGACCGTATAGAGCACATAGGTATAAGACGGGGTATACCACACCTTTTCAAAAGTCACTATGGCCTCTGTGTCAGGGATAGGCTTGGTTATATTGATATCCACAACTTGCCCTGACTGTTAAGCCCTCTGCCAGGTCATATTCACCCGATAGTCGCAAAAGATAGCCAAAGATCGGCTCCCTAAGTTCTATATACATTTCTTTCAGGTTTCTCATCGCAGCATCACCCAGACCACCGCCTTTCTCTTGCTTCTACCTACTTAGTAAGAAAGCGTTGTCGTTTATTACAGAAAAAAATAAAAAATATACAAAACGGCGATAAACTCTAAAGGTTTGATCGCCGATAAAAATCTGTATATCCTAATGCCTATAATGAATTCCCTAATAGCCGACCTCCACAGCCTTTATTTGATCGTAAAGGCTCTGATTCACCGGTGTAGTAATCCCATACTTTTTCCCCAGTTCTATGACTGTACCAGCAAAAAGCTCCACTTCGCTATAACGTCCGGCTTCAACATCCTGACGCATTGAAGGTTTTCCTTCCGGGCTTAATTGGCTGAGGACCCCTAACCAATAATCCAGATCAGCTTCGCTTAAGTCAATGTCCTCTTTTTCCGCTAAGACAATGACCTCTCTCATCGCTGCAATCATCGTATCCCTGGCCTGCCCTTCTCTTTGTATAACACCATAATTGCTGCCATAGACAGCCACCGCCTGGTTGACACCCACATTGAGCATCAATTTACCCCACAGGCGCTTTGGCATATCAGTATCAACGAGATAAGGGAATTCCATCTTCGCAAAAAAGTCTGCCACTCTTTTAACCTTAGATGAGCTGCTTCCGGGCTCCCGATCGCCAAAACAAAGAAAACCCATATGGGCATAAGTCAATCTATTCCCCTCTTTGACCGCATCCATTCCCTGGGCAACAGAGTATAAGACTTTGTCGTGGCCATAAATCTGACTAATCCTAGCCTCACTGGTAATCCCATTTAAAGCAGACAAAATAAGAGTATTTTTCCCCACTTGATTCTTGACTGCCCGGATAGCATCTTCCAACCCACTGTGCTTTACCGTAAATAGAACCAGATCTGCCGGTGAGGTCTTTTCCTCCGGCGTCACATAGTGGAACTCACACTGTTGCCCATTACAAAAAATCGAATCCTTTATATATCTATCTATTCTCTGCTGATCGGCAATAATTCTTAAGTCAGCCTGGGGCATTTTCTTTGCAAGATGACTTCCATACAATATTCCCATAGCACCTAAGCCGATAATTGCTACCGTTTTGATCTCCATATCCCGCTCAATCCCCCACTAACTATTCTTTAAAGTCCCTATTTCTTATATAGATGAACCTCAAATACAGTATACCATTGGTACTCTGTGTATTTGTAGCCCATTAATCACTTTGAAGCAGGCGTAGGGGTAGTACCAGCCCCAGAGCTTCTTGCTCAAATTGTTTTTTCTAGAAGGATAAAATCGGACACGAATCCGATTTTGCAATTCCATAACTATGCTTACAGAGTACTACATACAGAACGTATGTTCGATATGATTTGGCTAAAGGTAATCGCAAGAAAATAGACTTTGCAGGCCAAATTTCCAAACGTTTGGAAATTTGGCCTGCAAAATCTATTCTCTTACCTGGCAACACGGAAGGCGGACGAGCCTTTCGCCACGCGTCGTCCACGGACGAAGGCTCCTGTCTCGTGGATATTACTTTCCCAGGCGCCCCACAGCATCATGCACTTTAGTTTTCACGCAGTGAAAAGCAAAGAGACCATCTACTACAGACGGTCTCTTCACTCTACCTACCTGGCAACGACTTACTTTCCCAGGACCCTGCGGTCCAAGTATCATCAGCCCTGAAGGTCTTAACTTCCGTGTTCGGGATGGGAACGGGTGGTACCCCTCCGGTATAGTCACCAGATCTTTATGTGGTTATCTTTGAGTGAACTTCCTGTTCCCTCAAAACTACACAGAGTTTTCTTCACTGTAATTAAGCGTCCATCTTTCCTCACCTTAGTCTTGAGCCCCTCAGTGAGGTGACCTTTCCATGACCTTACGTTAGGTCAAGCCCTCGACCGATTAGTACCCGTCCGCTCCATGCGTCGCCGCACTTCCACTCCGGGCCTATCTACCTGATCATCTTTCAGGGGTCTTACCAGCTTACGCTGTGGGAAATCTCATCTTGAGGCCGGCTTCGCGCTTAGATGCTTTCAGCGCTTATCCGATCCGGATATAGCTACCCAGCACTGCCTCTGGCGAGACAACTGGTACACCAGTGATCCGTCCAACCCGGTCCTCTCGTACTAGGGTCAGTTCCTCTCAAATTTCCTGCGCCTGCGACGGATAGGGACCGAACTGTCTCACGACGTTCTGAACCCAGCTCACGTACCGCTTTAATGGGCGAACAGCCCAACCCTTGGGACCTACTACAGCCCCAGGATGCGATGAGCCGACATCGAGGTGCCAAACCTCCCCGTCGATATGGACTCTTGGGGGAGATAAGCCTGTTATCCCCAGGGTAGCTTTTATCCGTTGAGCGATGGCCCTTCCACTCGGTACCACCGGATCACTAAGCCCGACTTTCGTCCCTGCTCGACTTGTTGGTCTCGCAGTCAAGCTCCCTTGTGCCTTTACACTCTTCGCGCGATTTCCATCCGCGCTGAGGGAACCTTTGGGCGCCTCCGTTACTCTTTAGGAGGCGACCGCCCCAGTCAAACTGCCCACCTGACACGGTCCCCAACCCCGATTCAGGGGCCTAGGTTAGAACTTCAGTACAAAAAGAGTGGTATCCCACCTGTGACTCCACCAAGGCTGGCGCCCTAGCTTCTTAGTCTCCCACCTATCCTGTACATTTCATACCAAAGTCCAATGTCAAGCTACAGTAAAGCTCCATGGGGTCTTTCTGTCCTGTCGCAGGTAACCCGCATCTTCACGGGTATTACAATTTCGCCGAGTCCCTCGTTGAGACAGTGTCCAGATCGTTACGCCTTTCGTGCGGGTCAGAACTTACCTGACAAGGAATTTCGCTACCTTAGGACCGTTATAGTTACGGCCGCCGTTTACTGGGGCTTCAATTCAAAGCTTCGCTCTTTCGGGCTAACCTCTCCTCTTAACCTTCCAGCACCGGGCAGGCGTCAGCTCCTATACTTCTCTTTTCAGATTGGCAGGAACCTGTGTTTTTGATAAACAGTCGCCTGGACCTCTTCTCTGCGGCTCTATCTCTAGAGCACCCCTTCTCCCGAAGTTACGGGGTCATTTTGCCGAGTTCCTTAACGAGGGTTTTCTCGCGCGCCTTAGGATTCTCTCCTTACCTACCTGTGTCGGTTTACGGTACGGGCACTAAGTAAGCTCGCTAGAGGCTTTTCTTGACAGCTTGGAGTCGGTTACTTCGCTACTTATTTCGCTCCCCATCACCTTTTAGGTTTATTCGCGAGACGGATTTGCCTATCTCACACCCTACGGGCTTGGGCGTGCTCAACCAACGGCACGCTTAACCTATCCTTCTGTGTCACCCCATCGCTCAAACGCTTCTCAGTGGTACTGGAATCTCAACCAGTTGTCCATCGCCTACGCTTTACGCCTCGGCTTAGGTCCCGACTTACCCTGGGCGGACGAGCCTTCCCCAGGAATCCTTAGGTTTTCGGCGGGTGAGATTCTCACTCACCTTTTCGCATACTCATACCGGCATTCTCACTTCTATTCACTCCACCAGACCTCACAGTCTGACTTCGCTGCGAATAGAACGCTCCCCTACCCCTGGAACGGAATTATTAAACCCTTAGCTTTTCTTGAGCCCCTTGAGGACATTTGGAAATTTTGCTTTCATTCAAGCCTTTGTCTTCCTCATTGGAAGCAAAATTCCTCATGCAACTTCCCTTAGTGCTCCTTTTCTAAAGACTTAATAATTCCGTTCCAAGCCATAGCTTCGGTGATACGCTTGAGCCCCGTTACATTTTCGGCGCAGAACCACTCGACCAGTGAGCTATTACGCACTCTTTAAATGGTGGCTGCTTCTGAGCCAACATCCTGGTTGTCTATGCAATTCCACATCCTTTTCCACTTAGCGTATACTTGGGGACCTTAGCTGATGGTCTGGGCTGTTTCCCTTTTGACTATGAAGCTTATCCCCCACAGTCTGACTCCCAATCTAAATTCTTGGCATTCTGAGTTTGATAAGGTTCGGTAACCCGGTAAGGCCCCTAGCCTATTCAGTGCTTTACCGCCAAGAATCATTAATTGAGGCTAGCCCTAAAGCTATTTCGGGGAGAACCAGCTATCTCCGTGTTCGATTGGAATTTCTCCCCTACCCACAGCTCATCCCCTGTCTTTTCAACGACAGTGAGTTCGGGCCTCCAGTGGGTTTTACCCCACCTTCACCCTGTCCATGGGTAGATCACACGGTTTCGGGTCTACAGCATGTAACTCATCGCCCTCTTCAGACTCGCTTTCGCTTCGGCTCCGACTTCTCGTCTTAACCTTGCTACATACCGTAACTCGCCGGTTCATTCTACAAAAGGCACGCCATCACACCTTTATGGTGCTTTGACTGCTTGTAAGCGTACGGTTTCAGGTTCTCTTTCACTCCCCTCCCGGGGTGCTTTTCACCTTTCCCTCACGGTACTGGTTCGCTATCGGTCGCTAAGGAGTATTTAGCCTTGGGAGGTGGTCCTCCCAGCTTCCCACGGGGTTTCACGTGTCCCGCGGTACTCAGGATACCCTCACAGTCTTTCTCTCTTTCGCCTACAGGAGTGTTACCTTCTTTGCTCGGCCTTTCCAGACCTCTTCAACTAGAGATACAGACTTAATAGAGGGTCCTACAACCCCAACCCCCGAAGGGATTGGTTTGGGCTGTTCCCGTTTCGCTCGCCGCTACTCAGGGAATCGATTATTCTTTCTCTTCCTCCGGGTACTTAGATGTTTCAGTTCCCCGGGTTGTCTTCTGCAACCTATGGATTCAGTTACAGATATCCAGATATGACTCTGGATGGGTTGCCCCATTCGGATATCCACGGATCAAGGCATGCTTACTGCTCCCCGTGGCGTTTCGCCGCTCGCCGCGTCCTTCTTCGACTCTTAGCGCCTAGGCATCCACCGTACGCCCTTAGTAGCTTGACCAAACGTTTTTTGCCGCCACTTCTAGGTTTTAGATGTTATCCTAATTACAGTTTTCTTCTTCTCTGTGCAGTTTTCAAAGAACATAATAAACATTAGAGAAACCAGATATATTATGGTGGAGGTAAGCGGGATCGAACCGCTGACCCCCTGCTTGCAAGGCAGGTGCTCTCCCAGCTGAGCTATACCCCCACAATATTAATCTTTTATGGTGGGCCTAGGTGGACTCGAACCACCGACCTCACGCTTATCAGGCGTGCGCTCTAACCAGCTGAGCTATAAGCCCATAGAAGACTTTATGGTCCCTCAAAACTAAACAACAAGTTAGCTTTTAACTTCAACAGCTTCATTTCTCATACTTTACGGATTGCTCCGTTTTGCCTCTTCGGCTTTCAGAAGTCTCTTAAGACTTCTCCAACTTTGAATCGTTTCACTTCATTGCTTCCATGACGTCCTTCAAAGCATCGACCTTAGGATATGCTCACTACCAGAGTGAAACCATGTCTCCTTAGAAAGGAGGTGATCCAGCCGCACCTTCCGATACGGCTACCTTGTTACGACTTCACCCCAATCATCGGCCCCACCTTCGACGGCTAGCTCCCAAAAGGGTTACCTCACCGGCTTCGGGTGTTGCAGACTTTCGTGGTGTGACGGGCGGTGTGTACAAGGCCCGGGAACGTATTCACCGCAGTATGCTGACCTGCGATTACTAGCGATTCCGACTTCATGTTCTCGAGTTGCAGAGAACAATCCGAACTGAGACCAGCTTTCTCGGATTTGCTCCACCTCACGGCTTCGCTTCCGTCTGTACTGGCCATTGTAGCACGTGTGTAGCCCAAGACATAAGGGGCATGATGATTTGACGTCATCCCCACCTTCCTCCGGTTTGTCACCGGCAGTCTGTCTAGAGTGCCCAACCTTACTTGCTGGCAACTAAACATAGGGGTTGCGCTCGTTGCGGGACTTAACCCAACATCTCACGACACGAGCTGACGACAACCATGCACCACCTGTCTCATAGCTCCCCGAAGGGCACTCCCATGTTTCCACGGGATTCTATGGATGTCAAGCCTTGGTAAGGTTCTTCGCGTTGCGTCGAATTAAACCACATGCTCCACCGCTTGTGCGGGCCCCCGTCAATTCCTTTGAGTTTCAACCTTGCGGCCGTACTCCCCAGGCGGAGTGCTTAGTGTGTTAACTGCGGCACAGAGGGGGTCGATACCCTCTACACCTAGCACTCATCGTTTACGGCGTGGACTACCAGGGTATCTAATCCTGTTTGCTCCCCACGCTTTCGCGCCTCAGCGTCAGTTACAGTCCAGAAAGTCGCCTTCGCCACTGGTGTTCCTCCACATATCTACGCATTTCACCGCTACACGTGGAATTCCACTTTCCTCTCCTGTCCTCAAGATAACCAGTTTCCGATGCAGTCCCAGGGTTGAGCCCTAGGTTTTCACACCAGACTTAATCATCCGCCTACGCGCCCTTTACGCCCAATGATTCCGGACAACGCTTGCCCCCTACGTATTACCGCGGCTGCTGGCACGTAGTTAGCCGGGGCTTCCTCCTCAGGTACCGTCATGCAAGTACAATATTTTCATACCTGCCGTTCGTCCCTGAAGACAGTACTTTACAACCCGAAGGCCTTCGTCGTACACGCGGCGTTGCTCCGTCAGACTTTCGTCCATTGCGGAAGATTCCCCACTGCTGCCTCCCGTAGGAGTCTGGGCCGTGTCTCAGTCCCAGTGTGGCCGTTCACCCTCTCAGGCCGGCTACTGATCGTCGCCTTGGTAGGCCTTTACCCCACCAACTAGCTAATCAGACGCGGATCCATCCATTAACGATAGCATATTCAGAGGCCATCTTTCCTTATCCCATGATGCCATGGGATAAGCTTATCCGGTATTAGCCCTCGTTTCCAAGGGTTGTCCCGGTCTATTGGGTAGGTTATCCACGCGTTACTCACCCGTCCGCCACTAACTAATTCTTAACACTCAACCCTTAGTCCGAAGTTCTCCTTAGATAAGTGTGTTGGCACTTTATAATGCGTGGAGCGCTCTCTTCGTTTCACTACGTTCGCGCTCTCGCTGGCTCCTTACTAAGAACTCAGTGTTAAGAATTAGTCCGTTCGACTTGCATGTGTTAGGCACGCCGCCAGCGTTCGTCCTGAGCCAGGATCAAACTCTCCATAAAATTTATGAAGAAAATTTGATTGCTCAAATTGTCTTTACTCATTTGACGAGTCATTGGCTGTTCCTTGTTGTTTAGTTTTCAAAGACCATGAACCACTTGCATCCGCCGGTTATTGGCGGCGAAATTTATATTAGCATTTTTGACGAATTTCGTCAACTACTAATTTTTACTGTGACACAATCTTTACTGTATCACCCTTTACTGTATCATTAAACCAGATGTAGCTTTAAGCCTCGGGCGCAATCAGTGCAAGTTAAGTTACTGTGTCATTAGTACAAAATAGATGCAAGGTTGATTATGCTGATTTTGTGGGGTTACTCTTCTTATGCATCAATCCTTTTAGTAAAAAGAAAATTCCAATCAAAATTATCATGGCAGTAAGCATAAATATAAGGGGCATAGGCTGCATCCCTGCATATTTCATGAAGTCACTATAAAATCCTTGTCCATCTACATGCGCCTTTTGCATGGTTCCCAATATGGGCAAAAACATAAACTCCAGTACAAGCATAATTAGACCAATAATAATTGTTTTGAAGCCAATATTCGTCTGCTTATTTGCAGCATTCATTATTGTGATTTCTTCCAATGTAGACGTGCTTCGCTTTCCTTCTATATCATCTATACGTTGAGAATTACTGTCCTTTAGCAATTCATCTATTGAAATAGAAAACAACTCGCTTAACATTACAATTCTACTTATTTCGGGAACAGCATCATTAAGTTCCCATTTTGATATAGATTGACGTGACACATCAAGCTGCTCCGCCAACTGTTCTTGAGAAATCCCAGCAGCTTTTCTAAGTTGCTGTATTTTTTCTCCTAAAGTCATAAAGACCACCTCCTGTTTGATTAACTTAATATTAATCTTATGGGGAGTTGCATCCTACCAATCGTGCTTTGAAAACTCGCAACCACCAGTTGATTTCTTTATTTAAAATATAAATGCAAAGATTGTATAAAAAATTAGCTAAAAAAGATACAAGCCGCATCTTTTTTAGCCTAATTATCGTGGAGCGGGTGATGGGAATCGAACCCACGTAGCTAGCTTGGAAGGCTAGTGCTCTACCATTGAGCTACACCCGCAAAAATAAATGGTGCGCTCGTAGGGATTCGAACCCCAGGCCTTCTGATTCGTAGTCAGACGCTCTATCCAGCTGAGCTACGAGCGCAAATTTTGTAAAGCATTACTGCGTCAACAGTTATTGATTATAACAGAAAAAACTCCCTTAAGTCAATTAAAAGTTAAAATAAAAAACTTACAAAATAGTTTTATTGACTGCAAATATCCCAAACTTAATTTTAATTCCTTGGTTACTAAACTTTTCTTCATATTCCGTCATTACATTTTCCCGGAATTCACTGCGATGCAAATCAAAAGTACGATACTTTTCAATAAAGCCTTCGCTTTCAAAGTACTTTAAGCTATCTTTAAACAGTTCATCATCATCTGTTTTAAACCATATTTCCGAATGATCCTTCATAAGCTTTTTATAGACCGTCAGAAATTGTGGGTGTGTTAATCTTTTGTGATGATGCCTTCTACTAGGCCATGGGTTACAGAAATTAATATAGATCTTTTCTATTTGATCTTTATTAAAAATATCCTCAAGCTTAGCAATATTCATGGGGATAATTCGCACATTAATTAGATTCTTTTCGTTAATTTTTCGCAAAGCTTTAACCAATACTTCATCATAAAGGTCGATGGCTATATAATTTATATGGCTATTCAACTCTGCACATTGACTAATGAACTGACCGCGTCCACATCCTAATTCCAGATGAATGGGCTGATCCTTTCCGAACACTTCATGCCAATTTTCCTTATAATCCATGGGATTATAAATAACTTTAGGATCATTTTCCAGCTCAGGTCTTGCCCAGGCTTTTCGTCTAAGTCTCATTCTATTCTCCTCGACTATTCATATTGACTATTCATAAAATAAATATTGAAACGCTCACGGCAAAGGGATATTCTGAGTAGTAGCAGAGTTCGTTTCATAAACTATTAGCACACACTCAAAGCCCTTAACGCTTTGTCCAGACTGTTTTGCCACAAGCCAGTTCACTGCTTCCCGATTTATCAAGAATGAGATGCAGATATTCCGGTTCAGCACTCTCTGTTCTTTGGCAACGAGATATTATGTCCGTACCATATTGAGTTTCTTTCTTATAGATTACTTCCAGCTGATGAAGTCGGTAATCCTTTATCGTATCTTCTGCGATCCCTTCCAGCATCCACTCCACATATCGTGTGTTATTGACATGGCCGTTAGTATCAATATCACTTCTTCGGACATGAAAACTTATCTCAGAGTGGATATCCGTGATTGCCGGCAAATCTTGAAAAGATTCATGATCTTCATATCCCTCCGACACCCCATATTGGGAAGCAAAATGCAAAGGGATTCGGGTTGGACGCCTTTTATCAATATTTAAGTAAATCCACAAGGAACCGGCGCTGCCGATGATATGCCCTTGCCCGTCTCTAATGGTAAACACCCTTTGACCATAAAACCGTAGAAAACTTGTGGGAAAAGTCTCCACCGATACCTTTTCCCCTAAACGAGGATAACGTTCCATCTGTAATCGCCAGCGGTTAAGCACCCAGCAGGTTCTTTGACTTGTCAGATATTCGATACCCATTCCTATGGCTTCGGAATGTGCGGTAGCGCAATCTTCAAGAAAGCTCAGTATAGTTACTGCCGAAGCTTCTCCAAACTGATCGACTTGAAAGTAAAATATCTCGTATTCTTTACAGTATCCCGACATCATTACCATCCTTACTTTATCCTATGTCTATCAATAGTTTAATGGATTATCGATTTTCTGGCAAAGGAAACCCATTAATAATTATTCGATACTAAATGTGAAGGAGCATTCGTATGGCCTACAAAAGCGAATTCATCCGCTCAACGATGATTATCTGTCTTTTAACATCCTTCATCGGATCCTTTATGTCGAACTCTGTGAATATTGCCATCCCTGCCATTTCCCTCGATTTTACCGTATCTCAGTTGCATCTCAATTGGATCGTCACCATTTATTTACTGTCCAGCGCTGCCTTAGCTTTACCCTTTGGCCGCTTAGCCGATATTGTTGGCAGAAAGAAACTCTTTCTCATAGGCATCGGTTTATTTTGCTTAAGCTCTTTAGGCTGTAGTCTGACCAGTTCTTTTAATGTTTTAATCTTCTTCCGGCTTTTGCAAGGAGTGGCCAATGCCATGGTCGCCGGTACGTCCATGGCGATTTTGACCACAGTGGTTCCTCCCCAACAACGGGGTAAAGCGCTGGGTATTGCTTCTGCTGCGGTCTATATCGGGCTTTCCCTCGGACCGGTCTTAGGTGGATTAATCGTCAAAGTCATCAGCTGGAGAGGGATTTTTGTTTTCGGCTTTGCGGTAGATGCCATTATATTTTTACTAATTATTACTAAGCTTACTGGGGAGTGGAAAGTTGCGGAAGGAGAGGCCTACGATTATCGGGGAAGCATTCTTTGGGTTTCCGGCCTAGCCCTATTGTTATTCGCTTTATCGAATCTGACTTTGGCTCCTTATTATACGTTTTTTTTTATTACCGGAGTGATCCTCTTAGTGCTCTTTATCCGAGTTGAGCTTAAAGCCGATTCACCTATCTTTGCGATTAAGGTCTTTGCCAAGAACACACCTTTTATTTTTTCTAATCTAGCCACAGTCATCAATTACATGGCTACTTTTGCCTTAAGTTACCTGCTATCTTTGTACCTCCAGCTCGTCTTAGGACTGGACAGCTCACTATCTGGGCTTATACTCCTCTCCCAGCCCGTCCTTATGGCTATCCTCTCTCCCTTTGCGGGACGATTATCCGACAAAGTGGAACCCCGTATTCTCTCTTCTATCGGTATGGCCATAACTGCCGCGGGACTCTTCTTCATTATCTTCTTTAAACCTTCGACCCCAATTTCCCTTATTGTTGCTAATTTAATTTTCATCGGCATCGGCTTTGGTCTTTTTTCATCCCCCAACACCAATGCCATTATGAGTTCAGTGGAAAAACGTTATTACTCCATCGCTTCATCTACCTTAGGAACCATGAGGCTCTTAGGGCAGACCTTAAGTATGGCAACCGTATCCTTAATTACATCGGTCTTTATCGGAAATACCAGCCTCTATTCCCCGGAATATCCCCAAGCCTTCATGGCCAGCTTTAAGATATGCTTCAGTATCTTTGCCATACTCTGTTTGCCGGGAGTCTTTGCCTCCTTAGCACGAGGAAAAAAAGCTGAAGTTCAATGATGGTTACCTTTTGCTTTACTGTACTGGTAAAGGGTTATTCCTACTGTAATGACCGTCAGCAGGATCCCCGTTATCAGGGCAAGTCCATATCCTACACTATTGGCGGAAATAAACAGGGTTTGCATTCCACCCTCACTTTGATACCCTACCCCCAAGACAAGATGACCGATCCCTGGAATACGGCCCATTTGATAAATAATATGCCCAGCAATAATGATGGGAATAAAGGCAAACACCAGTTTAATTCGTTTCGAGGCTGCTTTTGTCTTAAAAGGCTTTCCAAGCCACCAGCCAAGCCCTCCGCCCAATAGGGCTGCCAACCAATAGATCGAGGTAAACCAAACATTCCATTGACCTGCGGATAAGGATTTATGAAGAGGTTCAAACATCATAATGGGAAAAAGAATCCCCATAAGCATACCGATAAAAACAGTATAACCCTGATTGACACGGGTTAAATGCCAAACCTCCCGTGCCGGCACCCTTAAATTAACTTGGACATTCTCATGCTGACAATTGCGGACGCATTTAAAGCATAATTTGCAGTCTAAATTATTATCCAGATAAGGTAAATGCTGACTCATAGGGCAGCCCTTGACCCCATCCCTACCCACATAACAATCAAAAGTGGTGCATTTATTTAAGCAAACTGCAGCATCTGCTCTCACTTCGATCAGGGAGCCGATGGAAGCGGTCCCAATAAATCCTCCTAAGGGGCAAAAATGCCGGCACCAGGCATGACGGGGATAGAGGATGCTGACGATAATGGCCAGGCCTTGAATGACTATGAGCAGTAAAGCGGTATAGAGCATATTGGAGCGCATCCCCGTAAAAATTTCCACCCAGAAAATCAGAGCAAATAAGACACTCACGATCAGATAATCGTATTTCACAAAGAGAGCGGGCAGAGGCCGTTTCGGGTGGTAACGGTCTTGCACGAACTCCATAATCTTGGAAAAGGGGCAAAAAGTACACCAAAGTCTCCCCAATAAGGGGGATAGGATAGCCAAGGAGGGCCACCAAAGACCCCAAACTAAGATAAAAACTTTCATCATGACCGATAATTTCGGAAGAAAAACCAATCCGACAATGAGCAGGAGGAATAAACCTGCCGAAATCCATTGCAGGCTGGGAAGAAGCTTCCTATTTTTGAATAGACTTTTAAAGAACCCCCATTGCAAAAGATTGATTTTGCTCCCTATCTTTTCAGCAGTAGGGCCAAAAAAGATTTGCTCCAGCCCGATAACATCCTGATCGGCGAGAAAAAAGGCCCGCTCCATAACCTGAATAAGCTCCGTTACATTCCCTTGGCGGTAATTATGGGAAAGCAGGAGTTGCGTCGCCTCCGAAGTTAAGGTCGGCACTTTACGATGATGCCTCTGAGCTAAGCTCTCCACAATGCCTTGAGCTATGATGGGGATATCTCTTTTCCGCTCCCGTAATGGAGCTATGGCGTAACTATACCTAAAGCAGGCTGCCAATTCAGGCATAAGCTGGGGGTCCTTATGCTTGGTATCTTCCTGAACACTGCCGATGACCAAACATGGATGATGAGCAGAACCGAGAACTTTGGCAAGCCTTACTTGGAGCTCAGGGGTAATTCGGTCTATTTCCTGGATGAAAAGGGTCCCACCTGCAGCAATATCCTCAAAAGTAAAAGCAGCGTAAGAGCTTTCTGCAGCTTTCTTTTCCTCTTTCAGCAGATAACCCCATTGCTGTTCAAAACGCTGACCATTCAGGACGACAAAGGGAGCCGTCTCACCAAAAAGTTTCTGATGAGCATACCAGGCCACCATTTGCCGGCCGGTTCCTCTCTCTCCCCTGATCAGCAAATGCCCCTGAGTCTGCTGAAGCTTCTTAAACAAGCGTTCTACCTCGTGGGTGGTTTTTACACTGCCCCAAATTCCGTAAAACTTATCCTTATACCGGGTAAGTTGAATGGCCGACCGCAGTACTTCCTTGTAACGGCTTGCCGAGAGTATTTGATGGGTTTCAGCAAGGTTATCCGTTAAATTGCCGATGATGGTACCATAGATTTGAGGCCAGCGCAACAAGATACGAGCGAAATCTTCGGCCTTAATGGTCAAGAGGCGGACCGCCTCCAAAGAACGAATCGTTTCAGTGGCTGCCTTACCCGTGACCAATGAAACCATGCCCAATACCTTATCTTCACTATCCAGCTTTCCTTCTTCGAGTATATAGACTGCCGCTGGCTTTTTTCCTGCTTCAATGAGGACGGTCCCTTGAGGGTAGATCTCCCAGTAAAATTCGTGAGCACACTCAATTCGATCCTGTTGTGACAAATCCGCAAGAAATGGCACCTTGGAGAGAAGATGGAGTTTTTCATTCACAGGGCTCATCCTCCTCATCCCAAAATTCGGAATTTTAAGTCTACTATACGCTATGAAAAAAGCTGCTGCCAAGGATTTTAAATTCACAAGGCTAAGAATACATGATACAACAAAATGAGGTGATTAATTTGCTTTATGGAGGCTTTGAAAGAGACTGTCCTTTATACTTGGCGGGGGATATCGGCGGAACCAAAACACTTTTAGGGCTTTATTCCCTAAAGGGCACCGAGTTTACTTTAGTTAAGGAACGGCACTTTCCCAGCAGGGACTGGCAAGATCTAATACGACTCATTCAAGGATTTCTGGAAGAGATCTCCGTACCGCCTGAAGAAATAAGCGGTGGCTGCCTCAGCTTGGCCGGACCCATCACTCAAGATAAATGTCTCCTCACCAATTTGAACCGGGTGATTCATTTTCAGACCCTGCATTCCGCTTTTGCTTTGCGAAAGCCTTTGCTCTTTGTCAACGACCTTGAGGCTATGGGACAGGGCCTAATGCTATTAAAAGATGACGATCTGCTTTGTCTTAACCCTTCCGCAAAGAATCCTGCCTCGGCTCTCTCCAAGCCTTCTCTAAATCGGGCACTGATCGCCCCCGGTACCGGCCTAGGCCAGGCCATGATCCTGGCTGATCATCGAGTTTACGCCACAGAAGGTGCCCATTCGGATTATGCTCCCCGTACCGAGCAAGAAGTCCAGTTATGGCGTTTTTTAGTACAAAAATATGGTCACGTCAGCTATGAGAGAATCCTGTCCGGTCCAGGACTGGCAGACATCTATCGTTTTCTGCACTGGGAATCCCATCCCCCTTCTCACCATGACCCTATCCCTGCTCCTGCGGAGATCACAAAAAGAGCCCTAGCCGGAATCTGCCCACTCTGTACAGAAACACTAAAACTCTTTGTTAAAGTCCTGGGCGCGGAAGCAGGCAATCTCGCTTTACGGACCCTGGCTTATGGGGGAGTCTATCTGGGCGGGGGCATTCCCCCCAAGATTTTACCCATGCTTCAAGAGAATTTCTTCCTAGAGGCCTTTCTCTCGAAAGGTCGTTTCAGGGATCTTTTGTCCCAGATTCCCATTTATGTGATCCTTAATGAAAGGACTGCTCTCCTGGGGGCCGCCCGTTTGGCGGCGGCAACCGAATATCCTCCTACATGCTCTCAAAAACAGACTTAAGCTCTATCTTCAATGAATTATGCTCAAAATGAGGGTTACTACTCCCTATCCTTCAGTAAAGGAGCAGTAACCCTATAGAAAATCATTATTGAATAATCATAGAATTATAATTGTATTCCCTGGATAGTTTTGAGATGTATTTTGGTAAGTGAATAGTCCTGAATCATAGCCACTGGCATCCCACCAATAAAACCAACCGTCAACTATTGAATCATTATCCACATCAATCATTTGATATTGTACTTCCGGGAGTAAGGGGCCACCATCCATTCTGGCACGACTCATTACTTCATACCTAAGTTCAGCTGTGACTGTATACATTTCTGCTCCGCCATGATCAGCAATTGAACTAGTTTGACTTGGCCCCACAAAACTTCTGCCACGTTGTGTAAACCGAGACAAATAAAGGAACATAATATATATGTGGGATGTATAGAAATTTTTAAAATGATTTTGGGTATGCGTTACAGGATCCAAAATAGGATCCCGTTTTTGTATCCATCCAAGTGCTGCTATCGACAGTAATTCGCCTTACGAGCATGCGGATGATTTCTCTTTTCTCATCCCAGGCAGGTTTTGATGAATTCTAATCTTCAGATATCTGGTAATCTTTTAATCTTGAAATACATTAGTTCTTATCTTTTGTCGGAGAAAATTATCCAACTCTACCTTCTGAGAATTTATAATTATCAAGTTAATCTTAGATGTCGCTAACCAGTTGTTTTTCGTCATCACTAACTTTGTATAATCCTTTAACTTGCTAAAAGACGGTACACTCCAGTTATATGATTTGAAATTATGCCATTTTATTAAAACTCCGCCAATTAGTAATCCTTTTTCTGTGAAAACTGGCTTTTCAAAAAGAAAGAAGTATAGCTCATATATTGATAAAAATATTAGCATTGATAAGGGTAAAGATTCAGGTATTCTATATAGTAACAAGGAACACCAAATAATTACCAACAAATTAAAAACAACTAACCCCGAGCAAAATATTGGCGAAATCTTTATTTCTCTTTCTAGTTCAAACAATGATTGTCCACAATTTCTTTTCAATTTCTTAATTCTGTATTTTTGTAATAACAGGAATACAATACCTGAAATAAATACAATAAATCTTGCAATATTGAGATCAATTATGCAAGATGTTTGGAGCAAGGACACAATCACATTAATGATAATATAAATGACGTCAATTATATACAAAAATCTCTCCCCTTGCTCATAAAAAACCGTGACACTGTCCTACTTTCGATTCAAGCACTGCTTGGTTAGTGTCTTGACTTTCTTCATAAAAAAGTTATCAATAATTTAAAATTTAGATTAACGTGCCCAGGGCCATGTGAACGGGTTTAGCAACATGACCTCGGTCGCTGAGAAACATGAAAACGTATTCTTGTACATGGTTTTCTCTCCAAAGTGCACAGTTTTTATAACCAAAATGCCTAGTTCCATGCACTCAGAATTCAACGAAAATGTCTGAAAACCCTTTATAAATTTATAATAACAACCTAAAGCATCTTGCTGGATTTATTCAAAGGAGGCTGTCCGAAATTGGTACGCGCGTACTTATTTCGGACAGCCCTTTTATTTCCGGCAAGGCAGCGAAGCAGTCCTCCCTGCCCTACGGAAGAATCTATCTGGGCATAGATCCTAGGTGCCTTAAGGTTACTGGAATACCAGTCAGTCACAAATTTGAAATCAAACTGGACCGGGAGGAGCGTATGGGGTTCTGGATAACGCCGCAGGCATCTGCCGGTTGATCATGCAAAACAAACTTCCTGTCCAGCTGCTGATTGTTTGCGGCAGGGATAAACGACTATATTGTACCCTGGAACCTCTGATCCGAAAAGCGGAAAACAGAGTGCTGCTCTTCGAATTTGTGGAGAATGTAGAAGAATTGATGACAGTTTTAGATCTTATGATAACCAAAGCAGGGGGCCTGACAGTGTCAGAAGCTTTGACCAAGCAGCTGCCCATGGTGATTTACAAGCCTATCCCCGGTCAGGAAAAAGTAAACTCAGAGTTTTTAAGAAGGGTTGGAACAGGAAAAATTGCCACTACCGAACGGGAGCTCCTGCAAATTCTGACTCATCTTCTGGAAAATCCGGAGGAAATTAAGGTAATGGGTCATGCGGCCGCGAAACTGCCCTGGCGCACTGCGGAAACTGCTGCGGATTATTTGCTTGAGCTGTTTCCAGCGGAATAGGGTCCAAAAGGTTGGGTAGGGTCTATGGCCAGAACAATACCGCAGATAAAGAGGATGGTAATTCTCAAACACCGGTGTCAATGGGTCTGTAAAGAACTTTGTGCTTTTAGTATCCAACCTATCATGGTAAATATTGAGCAACCCGATCTGGGAAAAATACAGACATCTGCAACAGGATTTGTCCCCAATTATGTACACGCCCAGTCCATTTTTTCATCACGTCCTGGGTGACCAGGTAGAGCATTTTGAGTAAAGCATCGTCGGTTGGAAAAATCGTCTTCCCTTTGGTTACTTTCCTGAGTTGGCGATGGTAGCTCTCAATGATATTCGTCGTATAGATGATTTTCCGAATTTCAGGGGGATACTTGAAGAAGGTTGAGAGTTCAGGCCAGTTGTTTCGCCAAGAATTCATAATCAGGGGATATTTGCCTCCCCAGGCTTGATTGAAATCTTCCAATGCCTCTAATCCCGCTTGTTCTGAGGCAGCGGAATAAATGGGCTTCAAGGCCCCGGTTACTTTTTTCAGATCTTTATAATTAACAAATCGTACACTGTTCCTGATTTGATGAACGATGCACTTTTGGATTTCGGTCTTGGGATAGCACGCTTGAATCGCTTCATTAAAGCCTTTTAGGTTATCGACGCTGATGATCAGAATATCTTCAACACCTCGGTTCTTAAGCTCGTTCAATACGACCAGCCAGAACTTCGCGGTTTCATTTTCCCCGATCCAGATTCCTAAAACATCCTTGCGCCCATCCATGTCGATGCCGATGACCATGTAGGAGGCTTTATTGACAATCATGCCCTCCTGTTTTACCTTGTAGTGGATCGCATCCAGAAAGACAATCGCATAGGTCTTCTGGAGAGGACGGCTTTGCCATTCTTTGATGGTCGGCATGATTTTGTTCGTTACATTCGAAATCAGAGTGGGGGATACACCGATCCCATAGAGCTGTTCCAGGTGGCTCTGAATGTCTCGGGTGCTAACCCCCTTAGAATACAGAGCGATGATCTGATCTTCAATTCCGGTGACATTACGCTGGTTTTTCTTCACGATCAGCGGCTCAAATTCGCCTTTACGATCTCTCGGAACCTCGAGTTCCACTTCACCATAATCGCTGCGAACCGACTTGGAACTATGTCCATTTCTCCGATTGTCGGTAGCTTTGTTGGTATCATCATGCTTGGTATAGCCCAGCTGGGTATCCAATTCGCCTTCCAGCATGCCCTGCAGCGTTTCAGCAAAGAGATTCTTAAGGACACTTTGGATATCCTCAACCGTCTGGATGTTGTTTTCTTTGATAAATTCCTTCATCTGTTCACTGGTCATGATTTTGGGAGTCTTGTCTTTTTTAGCCATTCTTTTAACCTCTCCTCATGCTTTAAATTATATAGAGAGGATCGCTAAAAGCACAATTTATTTTACACTCTCGTGTCAATCGCCTCAATTAATCCGATCATGTTGACAATTCAATTTTATTGAAGGCTTAGCTGACTACTTGGTAATAAGGCATGAAGACTGCCCTTGCTATCCAACACAAAACTTTTGTTGTTAAACGAAAATGGTTTCAAAACATCAATTCCTAGTGACGTTAAAAATTCAGCTGTCGATACAACTCCTCTTCCCAAATCTGTTTCATTATATTGCTTAGCAGAAATATCACCCTTAGCAACCGAGTAGAGCATTTGAAAACGACCGCTAAGTGAATCCGCTTTAGCCCGTTGTGCTGTCGTATATTTGTCAAGTAATAAAAACGCAAATCTATTTCTATCCGAATTAACGGGATCATCACGGTGGATAGCGGTAGAGAAATTAGTATTTATCCCATAAGAATCAAAGAATATATTTAATGGGATACCATCCACTGTTCCAATGTTTTTCATCTCACCCTCTTTAATATTAATACTATTAGTATTCGGATCTGCTACATTTGGCAGATCAGTTGATTGAAGTTGCTCCCATTTTGGAGGCTGATTTGAGATTTTATTTATTTGTAATGTCTCATATTGCTGAGAATTGCTTTGCAGACGATTATTATTAGAGATTACTCTTGCAGAGGTTAAGTCATTTATTTTCATATGACATCCCACCTTCTAATAATTGAGTGACGATATTCTTTCAAGATATTGTCACCTTTCAAATACATTTTCAAAATAATTTAACAGTTATTCATCTGAATCATTAAAAAAGATGCCTAAGAATTTCAACAACCTTCTGATTTTGAACATAACCTATAGGGTTGCCGGTTTTCAGATCGCTTTGAGCTCGCTGCTCATATTCTGCAATCCAATCTTTCCTACCATCCGCATTAAATGGGGTCATATGTATATTAACTTTCAGGGCTCCAGGCGGAGCCAACATAGGTTCGAATGTTAGCATTCCGTGATCAAATAAGGATATTTGCCCTGCCTTATAGAGTTTAGCGGATATCTCTTGAATCTCCCTGAAAGATGCATTTCTTATATTATAGCTTTTGGATAATTCTTCCCAAATGTCGGTAGCCACATGCTCTTTTTGTTCTGGGGCAGATTTTTCCAGAAGGCTAAAGAAAACATCAGCCTTTTGGTTTGCACTCAGATTTATATTGGTTCTTGAGTACAACAATGAATTATAGTCCATGCTAACTCTCATAGAATCACTCCTGTATATATTTTTAAATGATCCTCTATATAAATATTATCGTAAGTAAATCTTCTGATGTTTAATCACTTCTGGATAATTATGTTCATAATGGAAGTAAAATTAGGTAAAGAGACACTCGATCCATTCACTACAAGGCCATAACCTAGGGAACCTTCTACAGTTCGATAACCTTTCCTACCCGATCTTTAATTTTTCGATCATGGGTCACGATAATGACCGTCTTTCCTTCAGCATTCAGCGAAAGCAGCATGTCCATAATGATTTGGGTATTTTTAGCATCCAGAGAGCCTGTGGGTTCATCTGCTAAAATGATCTCACATTTTTTAGAAATAAACGAACCAGCGCGATCCGCTGCTGCTCTCCACCAAATAGCAAACTAGGAACTGAACTAACCACGTTGCCGCGAATATCCCAATATACTCCTTATACGTTCTGAAAAAGCCGGCGCCGAATAATCTGCACAGGGTTGTTCTGGGCGTCATAGACGAGAAATTCCCGCAGATAGTTAGGGTTGACTTTTATCGAGCGTATCCCGTCCCAATTCTTTTCTAAAATCTTATACTGCCTAATGCTACTATTACTGAGAGGGATCTTTTGGAGAAATGCCAAAACACAATCGATTGCTTCCATGTTCTTTTGCATAGAAAAACCTCCATAATAGATTCGTCTTGGTTGATCGCCAGACGTCTCTATTATGGAGGAATAAACAAAATGTTGAATACAATATTCCGATTCTTTTAATCGAAAGGATAGTGATGGTGTTGCATCTACAAATACTCAGCATGGTTTGAGAAATAATCGGAATACATTAAAAAACGGAATATGCCTTATCCTCCATAATTTGCAAGAGCCAACTATAATCCAACCAAATAAGCTTTGAATTAGAATTTCTATATTACACAAAATGATTTTTATTCCCTTTTATTTGCATGCTTATTTCGTCAAGATATTATAGCCTCTTACTCGCACTGGTATACTCATTAACAATATCGTTATTTACCTTGGCATAATGATAACCCTCAATCCGGTAAGACTCTTCGCCGATACTATTAAAAGTTGAAACATCTGCTTGTGCCCAAGTATTATTGTATACTAAATCGGAATCCGAATCTACTAATAGACCACTTTTATAAAAGTAACTATCTGCATAGACCTCATCAGCAACTACGGTTGTGCCTGTATAAGAATAACCATATACGGTAACTACAGCCGAATGGATATCTGAACCATATGACATTCCCCAGCTGGCATAAGCTGATAAAGAACCAAATAGCAGGAAGGTGAAGGTTAATAAACCAATAATTGTCGATTTTTTCATTATTCAGCCACCTCCTTAACCTTATGATCAATTATGACTGGTCTATCTTTAGAAATATCAACATCCGTAAGAGAAATAGTTCCATCTCCATGTTTAATTGCTATTGAAACTTTATCCTCTCCTAGAAAAAAAACTGGCCTATAATCACCAATATTGAATAGTTTTGCTTTTCTCAATTCGCTCAAGGCCGCGGCACATCTTACCCTTTTTGATTGGTCTTCCGTTACCTTATCAGTGCTAAATACCGTTCCCTTATTATTATCCTTAAATACATCACCCGCATAAAGAGCTTTTACTTTATCGGTTTCAATACCGAAAGATTTTACCGCTAAGTCCATATGTGATGCTTCTAGTTCCGTGTAATCACTATCTGCAGATAAATAGTTAAGGCTGCCAAAAAGTAGTACAATTGCAAAAGCTATAACCATAAAGACTCCTGTTAAAGACAATTTTTTACTTACAGTCATAAAATCTCCTCCTTAATTTTTATTCAAAATTTTACGAATAACTTCATTTGCACCTCCCTCACTACTAAATTTACTGGTCTGAACCCCTTAGCTTATTATCAATATCCTTTTGAATAATGTCTAAAGCCTCTTCATCAATTTGTGGGGTGCCAACTTGATATTCACCTATTACTGTTTTTCCATCAACAGCATACAATGGTATTTTTCTAAAACCGTTGTCCTTAAGGTTCTTCATATAAACAACAGCTTCTTCAGGATTTTTGGGAAGACCTTGGTTCAGGTCTGAGTTTTTCACATATCCTACAGTTCCATCTATTCCTTCGGCAAGGATTAAATCAGGTATTTGCTCATAAGAGGAAGCACCTGCCATTGAACCATACGTCTCTCCACTTTGGTTAACTTTGATTACGTAGTTATAATCTTTATTTAATTCGCCGAAATTGCTGCCCAAAGCTGGTATAGAACTATAGAATAATGTTCCAATAACCAGACCACCAATAAGTACCAGACCGGCATTGACTTTTTTAACTTTTTTCCACATTAGCCTTTACCTCCATTCATTAAAACGACATATATGGGGTTGGGTTTGACCAGTCACTTGAATAACTACTTCCATTCCATGACCAGCTTAAACCCTTGCAATAATAGTTATAACCGTGTTTAGTAACATATGGGGTCTGCCCTGAAGCCCAGTAACCTATTGTTTTATCATTATATGTCCAGGGGGTATTTGCGACACATGTACCATCTTCACTATAAACATAAGCGCTAATCCCCATATATCCTGATGGCACAGTTTGACCATTTTTAACACTTACAGAAGAATAACCCCAAATTTTACTTGAATTTTGATCAGTAAAAAGCGCACAATAGTTATAATAAGAATAACCTGCATAGGGTCCAAAGTCCTTAGTCGTGCTATATACATCAGCAAATACTGCATTTGTTAGTGAAAGAAATATCCCTATGAAAAAAGCAAATAAAGTATATCTTAATTTTTTCAACATACTTAATCTCCTATCCTAAATTTTTTTAGGTCAAACATGTCCTTTAATCATTGACCAAAAAACACCTTTCGAATTGGTAAAATGGAAGTGATCAAGTTCCCCATCGCTCCAAAACAGAAAGGTACGTATCTCCATGTCACAACACAACCCTCTGTCTGAACAGCATCAACATCAACTTTCCTTAACTTTTTCTTCCCTCAAGCTAAGCCAGCTTCTTAAAAACGCTGGAATCCACAAGTCCTACAGGGTTTCAAGCTTCATGGTCTTCCAAATTATTTTCCAATTAGTATTCCAAGCTCGAAATCTGTTTCGGCTGTTAGAAGGAAGTCGGGCGAGCTCTCTTCCAGGTAAAGATGCGATCTATCGATTTCTTTAATGAATCCCAATATAACTAGAGACGTTTTTATCAATTACTCAGCCTTAAGATTGTCAGCCGATTTGAAACCCTCACCTCCTCGCAGCGTATCCGTGTTTTTATCGTGGATGATTCTGTAATAAAACGCCAACGAAGTAAGGATATTGAACTCCTAGCCCGAGTCTTTGATCATGTTTCAATCCGCTTTGTTCGTGGCTACACCTTGCTGACGTTAGGGTGGTCTGATGGATTTAGCTTTGTTCCTCTTGATTTTACCTTGATGAGCTCGTCAAAATCTAAACACCGCTTTTGTGAAATGAAAGAGGACTTGGACAAACGCTTTGTTAGCTCTAAGCGTCGCATGGAAGCGCTGATTCCTAAACCTGATGCCGTTGTTCAAATGCTTGAACGGGCTCTCAAGGCTGGATTCTTAGCGGATTACGTTCTCATGGATAATTACAAAAACTAAGGGATAAGGAGCTTCACGTCATTGGGATAGTTAAGGAACTTAAGCAGCGTTATCTCTTTGAAGGAACATCACTCAGTTTACGAAAGCTCTACGCGAAAGTCCCTAAGAACCCAAAGCAAAAATCCTTGGTTCAGTGCGTATTCACACCTCTTCAGACTTAGCTTTAAACATTGTTTTCGTCCAGAATCGAAACAACCGAAGAGAGTGGTTGGTAATTGTAACCACGGATCTTTCCTTGGGAAATGCTGAAACCATAAGGATTTATGGGATGCGTTGGAGTATCGAAACGTTTTTCAAAATGACCAAATCGCATTTGAAGCTAGGGTCTTTTTATCTTTTTGCTGATGAAATTATGGATTTAGACTTAAAAACAGCCTTACGTCAGTTAATGGCATTTGTCCTTAATTTACTGCCCGATAAACCAGAGATAAGGAATCCCTAAGTCAATCACACAAGTGGGTTGCCCAATTACCTCGTTATATCAAGGCTTTATTTCCACAAATGGGATGCGAAAGTTGAGTAAACAGTATTTGGATAGATATTTTGATGGCCTATCCATGCTTTAGTAGCTTTAATACCTACAACCTTATATGGTTCAGAAATACCAACCTCGTCCATTTGGGGCATCAGCTTCCATTTAACATCTCCCAGTTCTTCCATTTTCTTCTCATATTCTGCATTGTTAATAGCACATTCAATGTTCTCTGACTTGTTTTTCAACTGTGCCGGTGTTCTAGTATGGTCTATTATCGGTTTAGAATCCGAAGCTTTCACTTCTTTCGAATTATCCGGGGGTTCCAACCCATACTCAGAATCCACTTTCTCCAAAATTTCCAAAGCTATGTCACTAGTCAACGCACCCTCATCCATGGTTGTCTCTGCAAAAGCAGGGCCGGTGAATGCAAAGCATAGAAATAGGACTAAAATACTACTGACAATTTTTTGTTTTCAACATAGATTCATCCTCCTTAAAATGATTTATTGAAGCAAATGCCTCTTGCTACTTCCCATATTAACCTTTTCCACACAATGCACATCCGTATTAATACCAGGTTTTACAAAATTTTCAGGTATTTATTACAGGTTATATCAAAAATCATTCGATCCATTCACTCTTTAGCCTATCTTATATTTCAATACAATTTCCAAACGAGATTTCACTTCTAGTTTTAGCAAGATATTGCCTATATGATAATCCACAGTGCGCTTGGCAATTCCCAGGTCTTCAGCAATCTCTTTACTGCGCAAGCCTTTAACGACCAAGTTAAACACTTCCAATTCCCTGTCCGTGAGGGAGGCCATCTTACCATCGCAGTGGGAGTCTTGGTGGGAAGAGGATACCAATTCTCCTTTCAAATAAGGGACCAGGCTTTGTGAAAAATAACCTTCGCCCTTCGCCGCCTTGCGGATAGCCGTAACCATCTCTTCTTTGGTGCAATTCTTTAAGAGGAAGCCTGAAGCCCCTTGGGCCAATGACGCGTCGATATGTCCCAGCGGGCTGAGTCCGGTAAGCATCACAATCCCTATACCGGGATCTATCTGCCTGATCTTGCTGATAATGTCCACCCCGCAGGAGTCCGGCAGATTGATATCGAGGAGCACCGTATGGGGAGGAACATCCCTTACCAGCCTTAAGCCCTCTTCAGCGCTGGAAGCCACATCTGTAACAACTATGTCCGGTTCCGAAGACAATAAGGACACCACCCCTTGGGCAAATAATTTGTGATCGTCCACAACCAAGACTTTGATTACCGAATCCATCTTTTCTTCCCCCTCCCGCGCATGGTGTGCGCTGCATGATCCTTAGCGGCCTTTCCGGTATGGCAAAGCTGCACGCACCACCGTCCCCTGACCGGAGCCAGAGATTATCGTGAATTCTCCGCCGAGACCTTCCACTCTTTCTTTCATGCCGATCAGCCCAAAGCGGCTGTCTGTCTGCAATTCGTCCTGCATGTTTTCTTGAATTAACGCGGGGTCGAATCCTTTGCCGTCATCTTTGATTTCCACTCTTATTTCTTTGTCGTGTTGGACAATAGTAATGACCGCGTTACCGGAACCGGAGTGTTTGAGCACGTTGCGGATTCCTTCCTGCACCAGCCGGAAGACCGTCAGTTCCATATCTTCTTCGAACCTGTCCAACCGGGATATGCCTTTTACGTCCATGGTGATGGTAAGCAGCTCATGCCTCATGGTTTCCTGAACGAAACCTTCCAGTGCAGGCATAAACCCATGCTCTTTTAACGCAGAAGGCCGCAGCTCGCCGCAGATGGTACGCAAGTCATAGCTAAGGTCATCTACTCTGTCCTTTATTTCTGAGAGAACATGGGCATTGACCGATCCGTCCGGTAAATCCTTCAATGCTTGAAGCCTTTGATACAGATATAAACTGTTTTGCAGCGGACCATCATGAAGTTCTCTGGCCAATTTTCTCTTTTCTTCTTCAAGGTTTTTAAACAGCCACCGTTTCAGAAGCGCTGCCGGGCGGCTTTTCCAGTAGAGCTCTTCCATCTTTTCTTCTCCGGCCTTTACTCTTTCCTGTAAAGACTTTATATCCCCAAGAGCTTTAAGCCTTTGGCAAGTCTGACCGGCAATGATGTTAAGCCAGGACAGTTCCTGGGCATTCAGCGTCACACGGGAACGGCGGTAGCCCAGAAACAATCCGCAGGAGAAGCCTCCGGAGACAAAGGGAAAGTACGTGGAAGCAGCTGCCCTGTATGAACCGTTTTTAAACTCGTCAGATGATATTCTTCCAAGGCTTGCTGCTCCGCTTGGTTGCTCTCGTATCTCCCACAGGCTTTCATGAGAAAAACACTTCCGTCTTGTTCGACGAAGACCAGTGCTCCTTCCAGCTTCAGCCGACGGGACAATTCTTCCAAAATGGCCTTTTCATCATCCGGATGCAGGGCTTCTTTGTGCTCGGTCCAATCCTCGTTACTTGCGGCTTCTTGGCCCGTATCGAAGCGTTCAGCCAGTTTATGCCCAACGAATTTTAGGCTAAGGAATAAAAGAATCGTTCCCATTGTCAAGGCAAAAAGGGCAAGATAGCTGTCGATATCCTTACCGGGCAGCCAGCCCCTCGCTGACAGAAAGCCATACAGGATCAGGCTGGTTACAATGCCTGCCATCAGATAAGCAAACCCTTCCTGCACTAACTTCCGGGAATCGGGAAGATATTGATGGATTACGGCATAACTCATGGTAAAAGGGAGAATGGCGACAAACAAAGCGGTAATCCTGGAATACATTACCGGTTCCACGCCTGCCAGAATCGGAACCACTGTAAAGATCAGAAACGGCAGCAGTCCGGCAAGCAATCCCACCAGTATCAGATTGATTCGGTTTTTCTCCGGCTCGGTGGCCGGGAGTCCCCAGAGCCGGAACAGCAGCGTGCAAGCAGCCGTAAAGCCAAACAGGCCGTTGAGCAAGGACATAGCCCGCAATTCGCTGACAGCATAAACAAAACCTGACCATTTGAGCAGAATGGTGAATAGTATCAATACCGGGAGAATCAAAAGCAAGCCCATAATAGTCCTATAGGATTTTTCCTGCTCTCTCTTAAGCAGTACTGCTATATAATGCACCAGCAGAGGCGCTGCTAAGGCAACCCCGATAAACATCAATTCTTTGGCAAACCATAGCCCCCTGCTGGAAGCCGGTGTGAGCACAAACAAGAGTCCGACCAGCCAGTTAAGGCGGAATAATGCGCTGGCCGGCTGCAAGTTGGGCCGCTTCATCCTGGCCTTAAGACCCATCAGCCAAAAGCATAAGCCCACAATAATCAGGGTCATCTCACTTAACAGGGTTTTGAATGGTGAGGGCTGCACTATGTGAACCGTCCGGGCCGCTTCTCCGGGAGTTTGCACGATGAGTACCGAGACGTCTACTACTTCGTGCCATATCCGGACTGAAGAATGCTGTTCGGGGGCAAGGCCGTCCATTTGCAGTATGATATCACCTTCACTGACGCCTGAGCGCGCTCCTTCGCCATAGGGATCTACAGTTACTACCGTCCAGGTCTCTTCATTATTTTTCAAAACAAGACCGATATACGGATAGCGCAACAGGCCGATCAGACAGACCAAACAGAGTATGACAAAAATAGCATTGCTCAGAAGCAATGCCCAATTTTCATGTTTGATTTTCCACAAGTGCGATCAACTTCCTTTTCTGCTCCATTGCTATATTCATAGCGTCCAGGATTTCCACCGCTTCCAGCTTAAAGTATGCACATATAACCGAGCAGTAGTGCGCAGCACCTTCCTGTATAATGAATCGGCGCAACCGTTCCTTTTCTGCGGGGCCGAATTCCGGTCCCTTTTGCCGTGTCGGTGAACAAAGCTGATACAGTTCTTCTGCTTTCCCTTTATTTTGTTTTAATACATCAGCCAGATAAACCAGCGGCAGCGTTTTCTTGCCCAGCCTTACATCACTTTTGGTCTCAACCCGGAACAAGTCCTGGAGATCATTCTTGATTTGACTGATGATGCCAAGGTTTTGACCAAGTTTCTCTAAATCGTGAATCAGACTGGCATCACCTCCAGCTAAAACCGCTGCCAGTTTACAAGCACCCGCAGTTAAAGCGCCGGATTTTTTGCGGACTGTATCAAAATATTGATCAAGGGGTATGACCTCCTGCTCTTCAGCAAGGAACTCCTGATTCTGCCCATGGCAGGCCGTGATCCCCATAGTGTGAAAAATTTCATGGGCCTGGCGATAATGGGAATGCTCATTAATCGCTGCCAGCGCTTTGAAGGACAGGAACAAGATTAAGTTAGCAGTATTTATGGCCTGAGCCGCGGGAACTGTCCGCCAGGGCAACTGATCATTATCCTGGTCCTCAATATCGTCGAATATGTCCGCTGCCAGCCCGTAGAGCTCCATAGCCACAGCACCGTGCAGGATGATCTCTTGCCTGCCGCCGAAGACATCCCCCACGCTAAAAAGCAAACTTCCCCATGGGTACTGCTTGCCGCCGGGCTTATTCTCCGCGCGTACCCATTCCAGGATTGTACCGGAAAGCTCCCCGGCCAGCCCGGATTCCGCCAGGAACCGTTCTATCCCGCCTATGATTCGCTGCTCCGTACCCATGGAACCCTCTTTAAGCCCATTGACTATAAGGCCCAATCTCTATCACGACAGAATGTCCGGATAAGCGAAGCTTAGAAAAACCATCAACAACGGCCTCCTGCTCCCTCAGCGTCATCCCCTGCAAAGCCTCGGAATTCAGGGTTCCAATCTCCTTCTTGTTCTGCCTTTGCACCAGATCATGGACAACTTTTGCCAATTGATCGAAATCCATATTTTCCTCATCCTCCCTCAAATGGTATTGTTTATCATTATAGATTAATGAATTTAATTAAACAAGTGGCTCCTCCCATCACCACCCCCAGTTTTTCTACTCTTCTCTTGTACAACCTATAGTTCTCGTTATTTCCCATAGCAACCTTTTTTTACATAATTCACATCAGTATAAATTACAGGTCTACCAATTATTTCCAGATATTTATTCCAGGGAACTTCTATTTGCATAAGCAAAAAAACATTCGAGCCATTCGCTCCAATGCCATAATCTGATATTTTTATGCTACCTAAAGTAATAGAATGCAAATTACCTATAAGAATAGAAAGCCTTGCAGTATTGCTAAAATGATCATATAAAAGAAAGCGGAACGGAAAATCAGCCCTGTCGCCGATATCCCTTCCTTGGCATCTTTGAAGCAAGTGGCGGAGGCTACGACGCAGCCATAGATCAGCGAGCTGATACCTCCAAACAATGAAGCGAAAAAAGGATAGAAACTGCCGGTCTGCATGTAGGCCAGACCCCGTATCGCATCAAGGCCTGCGTAGCGAGCTAAATAACTGGAACCGAACATTATAGCCAAAAAGAGGATGAGCATTTTTAGACTGGCCCAGGTTTGACGAAGGGACTCTCCCCATTGCCCGCCGTTTAGGCGTAAGACAAAGATGCCCGACAGGACAGCGGCAAGGATGATTCCTGAACCTACTGATGAGAGAAGATTAAGCGAAAAAACAGCGCTCATGGCATTCACACCGTCTCCTATCGGCGGAACATGAACCACACGGCCATTGAGAAAGGGAATTGCCAAAAAGATGCTGAAAACACCGTTAAGGAATCCTTTCACACCAGGTAAACTCCACAGACAAAGAACAATGCCCAAGATCCCCCAGGGCAGCCAAGCCCTGACAACTTCGGTCGCCGAATAAGAAGGTATTTCTTCAGAGTCACTTGTATAGCGCGGATTTTTTTGCGGTTTCCAAATAGCTAAAAAAAGCGCGGTCAGGATGAAACTGATCAAGCCGGCACCCATACGGGGAAGCCTACTATCGACAACACCCATATTGGCTTGGGCCAGCGCGAATTGACTCAGAGCAAGGGAAAAACCGGCAACAAGGGCAGCCGGGCAAAGGTCGAAGACATCTCTGAAAGTGCCCTTTTCCATAAACACGAAGACTGCTATCAGAAAGAACGGAACAAAAAGCGTAAATATCGGGAACAGATGATGAAGAAATGTGAAGAAGTCCGGCTCTGACCACAGAAAGACTGTCCTCGAGGTCATGCTACTCCAGGCAGTCGACGCCATATTGGCAATTAAGCAAAGGACTGCTGCCTGGACCGGGCGAAAGCCAAGGGTCACGAGCATAGCTCCGGCGGCTGCTATTGCTAAACCAAAGCCATCAATGCCATCGATAAAAGCTCCGAAGGAAAAGGCGATGAGTAAAACCTGCAAACGACGATCGGATACCAGGGAGATGAGCGAATCTTTGAAGATCTTGAGACCGCCTCCAGTTTGTGTGGTGTGATAGAAAAAGAACAATGCAAAAAAGGCCCACCCAAGCGGGAAAAGACCGGCGGCCGCACCGTAGAAAAATGCGCTGCCGGCTTGAAGCGCAGGCATTCCCATAATGAAAACGGCAATGACAAAAGAGGTTAAGGCTGAGACGAGGGCGGCATACGGAGCCATAATCCCAAGTACACGATCTCCGTCTTTATTTTTGTGAGGATGAAGAACGAGCAAGTAGAGAAGGATGATGCTGGGAAGTACCGCAACAACGGTTGACAAGGCAACATTATTCAATGGATTATAGTTGTGAAAAAACATGTTAACATCCTCCTTCTCCTTGCTTCTTATCCTAGCCTTTTTCTATGTAACATGCATTAGTATAAATTACAGTTACAGGTAATTCTTTTTTGTTAACCGCCCACAAAAAACCTGCTCTCCGGCAAAGGATGCCCCGGTTCCATATTCACCCCATGTTCAGGATTAATCGTTAAATGGAGTAAAATCTTGAAAACCATCTCCTGGTGTTCCTCTTCCTGGATTGCCAGAGCGATTTCATGGACAGAAAATTTCTCACTTGGATGGCTTTTTAAAAAATATACAATTCTGTTTTTTAATTGTATTGCCTGACCGGCTGCCTTTTTACCCATCTCCACAGCAGGTTGGTGATAGGCATTAATCCCTACTAAAAGCGCATAAATACTAACGGCCCGCTCAAATAGGGCAATTAATACTCCAATGGTGTAGGCGTTGATCTCTTTGACCGTGATGGTCATGGATTCACGCCCTTTTTGTGTTAGTGCTTCCCGTGTTCCCAAAAGGAAGGCCTGCAAATACTCTCCACTGGTGCTGTTTTCCTCCATATAAGCGGAGGGGCCTTGCCGATCCTTCAATACCTCTATAAAGGTCACAAAGAAATTATTGGGACCTTCCAGGAGCTGCTGTAGATAAGAATGCTGATCAGAGGACCCTTTATTGCCATAGACTGTAATCCCCTGATGGACCGTTTCTCCCTTGAGATTCTTCTCCTTGCCCAGAGATTCCATAATTAACTGTTGAAGATATTTAGTGAAAAGTTCGAGGCGGTCCTTATAGGGAAGCACTACCATTTGTTTTCCCCCATGACCTTGGGTGCTGTGATACCACATTAAAGCCAAAAGGGCTCCCGGGTTATTTAAAGTATCCGGGCGCCGTGTTCGCTTATCGCAATCCCTGGCCCCCTGCAAAAGGCCAGCCGTGTCAATTCCCTGCAAAGCAAGGGATAAGAGTCCCACTGCCGACAAAAGAGATGTCCTTCCCCCTACCCAATCCCACATGGGAAAGGCTCTCAGCCAGCCCTCCTTTTGGCTAAGCTTATCCAATTCACTCCCCCGTTGAGTGATAGCAACAGCATGACCCGGAAAAGACAGCCCCAGCTCCTCATAACGCTTCCTGACCTCAAGCATGCCATTCCGGGTTTCAATCGTACCACCGCTCTTGGAGATAATAATGCAGAGGGTGGCATTCAATTCCTCTCCAATATGGCTTAGTACCCGATCGATTCCATCGGGATCCCCATTGTCGATGAAGAAGGCCTTCATCTTATCCTGAGGAGAAGCCAGGGCATCGGCCACAAAGCGGGGCCCAAGAATCGATCCCCCGACTCCTACTAAAAGGATGTTGCGAAAGCTGCCCATATGAATCTGCTCCGCAAAGTCAAGGATCTCCCCCAGAGTCTCTTTAATATCCTGAGCAATTTCTTCGGAGGGAGCAAGATCCGGATTGCGAAGCCAATAATGTCCGACCATTCGTCCCTCGTCCGGGTTAGCCAAGGCGCCCTTTTCCATGAGCTGAAGCTGGTGATACACAGTCCCCATTGGCTCGGTCATTTCCGTTAAAAATTCCGGAGTAAAATTCATCCGGCTTATATCTAAAAGCAATTCCATCTCTTCATCATAATATAAATACTCCTTAAAGCGCTGCCAAGAAGTAATGATAACCAACTCCTCTATGTCTTTCTTCATAAGCTTTAGCTTGGTTTCCGATCAGGATGCTTATGCCGCCCAGACCCGAAAGTCAGCCCAAGGATTTTGATTTACAAAAGGGAGCGAATTTAAGCGAGCGGAAACAAAACTTCGCGAAAAGCACGTAGCGGAGTCGAGTTGGAAACAGGACGTTTCCAACCGCCCATTGAGCAGGAGCGATTTGGGCGGTGTCTCGACGGAGCGAAGAGCTTAAGCGTTAGTTTTGTCCGCGCAGCTTATTGAGCGACCGGTGTAAAACAAAATCCTGGAGAATCAGCTTTCAGGATAGCCGCCTATATTTTTCAGCCAAACCCCTTAACCAAGTACAAACATCCTGAGTTAAAGATTCACTTTCTACACGCCACTTCCAATTCCCTTTAATTGTGCCGGGAATGTTCATTCTCGCCTGAGAATCCAATTTAAGCACATCCTGAAGGGGAAGAATAACCCAGGCACTGTCCCCTCGATAAAGCTCCTCAATGGTTTTCTCCACTTGTTTCATAGCAGTCCTGTCGTCATATCCTTGAGATAAATACCATCCCAAAAGTGTATCGTTATCGTGGGTTCCGGAGTAATAAACGAAATCCCCTTTTTCCTCCATGGGGGAAAACTGAATCACTCTCGTCCCCGGAAATCCGCAAATAGCTCTAAGGGTATTCACTTCAGGAGTAATAGTCCCTAGATCCTCGGCGATAATGGGTAGAGGACCAAACTCACGGACCAGGCTTTCAAAAAAGCCTTTCCCCGGCCCTTTCAGCCAGCGACCTTCTTCAGCCGTCTCGGCCTGGGCAGGAACTTCCCAATACCCTTCAAAACCACGGAAATGGTCCAGCCTTAAGGCATCAAAACGATGCAGCCCTTGCCGGAAACGAAGCTTCCACCAGGCATAGTCAGCGGCCCGAAGGGTATCCCAATCATATAAAGGATTTCCCCAGCTCTGTCCCGTAGGACTGAAATAGTCGGGGGGCACCCCGGCAGTACCCAGGGGAGAATTTTGGGCATCCAGGGCAAAGTTCTCACGATGTGCCCAGGTATCACAACTGTCATAGGCCACAAACATGGGCAGATCGCCAATGATTTGTACCCCTTTGTCATGGGCATAATCTTTCAGCCTTTGCCACTGATAGGCGAAGGTATATTGAACAAAGAAGATATAGTTTATTTCCTCGGCATATTCTATAGCCAAGGCTTCCATGGCCTCAGGTTCCCGCACAAGGTATTTTCTTTCCCATTGGTTCCAAGCCTTACCGGAAAATTTAATCTTTAAGCACTTATAGAGCGCATAGTCCTTCAGCCATTCCTGATTGTCTTGGATAAACCGGTCATAACAATGAGGAGCTAAATAATCCTTATCCCCAGGTTTGTCGCCCACCACCTGATTGCTTGAGTCAAAAGGAGGATCGGGCAGTTTTTTCCTGAAACGTTCATAAGCTTTTCGCAGCAGCTTTTCTTTATAGCTTTCAACCCAGGCAAAGCTCTTACTTCCGGCTCCTTCGCCATATCTAGCCCATTCCCTGCGGGCTTCCTTCTCTGTCAGGAGCCCGGCCTGGATAAGAAAGTCAATACTAATGAGCAAAACATTACCGGCAAAGGCAGACTCACTTTGGTAAGGGGAATCTCCTAATCCTAGAGGATTCAAAGGCAGCACCTGCCAGAGGCTCTGACCTGCTTCAGCCAGGAAATCCACAAAATCATAGGCATCCCCTCCCAGGTCTCCGATGCCCCATGGAGATGGCAAGGAGGAGATATGCATAAGTATGCCGCAGGAACGGGTCATGATCTCCTGTTTAAAATAGTGGTTTTGAGCTTGATTCTGGCAGAAGAGAGCTTTTGCTGATAAAGGGGATAAGATAAGAGGAAAGAGTCCCAATCCATGCTCTTTTTGGTAGAGCATTTTCCCCTCAAAAATATCAATAACCTGCTGCACATCCTGCTCCAGCTTCAAGGTCACTTCTATAGACTCCCGAACATTTCGATTGACCAGGACAATAATCTCTTCCTTCTCCCCCTTCCTTTTCAAAGCATAAATATCTTTTCCCACTGACCAGGAATAAAACTCACCTTGGCGCAGCACCTCGTATTCCTGCCGATAACGAAGCACCCGCTTAACCCACCGGAGGATTTCCTGATCTTCCCTTTCCCAGGGATAAGTCCCCCGGTTGTAGGGGTCCGGGTAGCCTTCACATCCCGCTTCATCTCCATAATATAGGCAAGGAACACCGGGGAAACTCATTTGAATCAAGGTTAACAGCTTTAACCGCCGGACAGCCAAATACCGATCATCAGGAGACAAGCGATAATTCTCCTGTTCGACTACCGAGAGCCGCTCCGGCGGCGGGGCTTCCCCAAGCAGTGTCAGAATCCGGGCACGGTCATGGCTGCCGATTAAATTCATCTGCCCGAAAAAGTTTTCCCGCGGATAGTTTTCATAGAGATTCATGATCCTTTCATGCACCTGGCAGGCATCCATCTCCCCAAGGAAGTACTGGAGAAAGATCTGCCGAAAAGGATAATGGGTGGTTGCATCCAGTTCCGCCCCCCAAAAATACTGCCTGAGCTTTCCATAACTGAATTTATGGGTAGGATCCTCCCAGACTTCACCAATAAGCACCCCTTCAGGCTCTATGGCTTTCATAGCTTGCCGGAGCTCCTGGATGAATTCGTCAGGAAGCTCATCGGCCACATCCAGGCGCCAGCCTTTGATTCCCCGCTTCATCCAGGACTGCAGAACTCCCTGGGGCGAGTGAATGATAAACTCACGATAGGAGGGTTCCATCTCCTGAACTTCAGGGAGGGTTTTCACTCCCCACCAGCAGGAATACTCCTTTTCTTCTTTCCATTGATACCAGGAATAATAGGGAGAATCCGGGGATTGATAGGCACCTAAGCCGGGATACTTCCCATAGCGGTTAAAATAGATGCTGTCATCACCGGTGTGGCTGAACACCCCGTCCAGAATAATTGCCATACCTAAGCGTTGGGCCTCCAGGATTAACCTTATAAAGGTTTCCTCATCTCCATACATGGGATCGATGGTGAGATAATCTCCCGTATCATACTTATGATTACTGGAGGAATCAAAGATGGGATTCAAATAAAGAATAGTAACGCCTAATTCCTTAAGATAGGGAAGTTTTTTTATGATACCTAATAGGTTGCCGCCGAAAAAGTCCCAGCGCAGCACCGCACCCCTTTCATCCTTTATATAAAGGGGGGTATCATACCAGTCCCCGTGCAGCAAGGACTTAGGGCGGGGATTGAGGATTTTTCCTTGCTCCTCTCCGTTGAAGAAGCGATCCACATAGATCTGATAGATTATTCCCCGAGTATACCAGCTTGGCAATTTCATGGGCCGGTAGACTGTAATTTGATATCCGGGAGGTTCTTGGTGGCTGAGTTCACCGGTTCCTCCTAATTGTTGATGATTATTGCCATAAAAGTAAGTATCTTCACTTACCTTGAAAGCAAAGAAATACCAGATTACTCCTGGTTCAGGGGGAATACTATAATCCACCTCATAGACTACTCCTTCGCTCTCAACCATTCCCTGGGGATAGAATCGTGGTTCTATCCCCACTCTATTCAATGCCGGCCATTCTGCCCTGCTCATAGAGAGCCGGTGCTCCTTGCCCTGAATCCATAAACGCAAAAGGCACTCATCAACAGAACAGGCCTTCTGAATAAGCAGCCTTAAATGCAGAAGGCTGCCGCAGGGAACGGCCCCAAAGGGGCTGCGAAAGAATTCCTCGTGGGAATTATGATAAGCCAATACCACAGGCATCTCTCCCATTTTAGGATGAATAATACAAACTTTCGTATACCTCCCGGTATTGGGCCGCAGAGCGGTTCCAGCTAAAATCCGAATCTAATGCATTTTTCTGAAGTTTTTTCCAAGCCTCTTTTTGATTTTGAAAGATATCCACCGCCCTTTGAACTGCGTAAAGGAATTCGTGAGCATTATAATGAGCAAAGGTGAATCCATTCCCTTCCCCCGTGGTTAAGGAATAAGGCTTGACCGTATCTCTTAGCCCCCCTGTCTCCCTAACGATGGGAATCGTCCCATAGCTCATGGCCATCATCTGGGCTATGCCGCAAGGCTCAAACCGGGAAGGCATCAGGAAGATATCGGCACCGGCATAGATAGTATGGGCAAGCTCTTCCTGATAGCTCATGATCACCCTCAGCTTACCGGGGTATCCTTCCTCAAACCTCTTTATTCTCTCTTCATAATAAGAGTCCCCGGAGCCTAAGATGATGAGCCGGATATCCAGGGTGAGGATTTCATCCAGAACATGGAGAAGAATATCCAATCCCTTCTGTTCCACTAAGCGCGAGATCATACTGAGGATGGGTATTTCCTCACTGATCGCAAAACCCAGCTTATCCTGCAGCTTTATCTTGTCTTCTCTTTTACTTTCAAGGGTTGCAGGATACAGAGGTTGAGGAACTCCATTAAGTATCCCCAGCAGGGAATCTTTCCGTTCCTGAATGACTCCATGTAAACCCTCCCCAAAATAGGCATGCTGGATTTCCTGGGCATAGGTGGGACTAACGGTGGTCACCCGGTCACTGTACACTATCCCCGCCTTCATAAAATTGACTTCGTCATGAAATTCAAGCTTTGACGGAGATAAATACTCCCTGCCCAATCCCAGAACATCTTCCAGGGCCCCTTGGGGGAATATCCCTTGGTACTTTAAATTATGGATAGTGAATAAAGTCTTTATGTTGTAATAAAGAGTATCCTGAGCGTAAAAAGCTTTCAAAAAAAGAGGAATCAAGGCAGTATGCCAATCATGACAATGAATAATATCCGGTTTGAACCCAGGCAGATAGCGGATGCTTTCTAGGATGGCCCGGCTGAAATAGGCATATTGCTCTCCTTCATCCTCATTCCCATAGCATTTTGAACGCAGGAAATAGTACTCATTATCTATAAAATAGTAATGTATTCCTTCGTAAACCAGTTCTTCTAAGCCGCAATACTGATTTCTCCAGGCTAGAGAAACTTTGAACTCCTTAATCGGCTTCATCCCTTGACGATAAGCTTGAGGAATGCTGCTGTATTTGGGAAGGATGACCCGAATCTCAACCCCCTGCTCTTGAAGAGCTAAGGGAAGATATCCTCCTACTTCCCCAAGACCTCCCGTCTTCATAAAAGGATTGGCTTCCGTTATTGCAAAAAGAACCTTCATCTGCGCACCTCCCCCCTAGATGACGGCTTTCTTGGATATGACCATGGGTTTATTCGTCCGTCCTTGCAAAACACTCCCCTCGTTGACTTCCACGAACTTATCCATGATAAGATTCTCCAGTCGAGAATTTCTGCCAATCGTGCATTTTGACATAATGATGCAGTTTTGAACCTCACAACCTTCTTCGATCACAACACCTCGGGAAAGGATAGCATTGACCACTTTCCCTTCAATCGTGCATCCACTGGATATTAAAGAGTTTTCGACTTGAGCTCTTTTGCCAAATTTCGTTGGCGGATTATCTCGAATCTTGGTCCGAATGGGTCGATTTTTTCTAAAGAGATCTTGACGGATTTCTTCCTGCAGTAAGGCCATGTTATTAAGGAAATAATCCTTCACGGAACGGATCCGGCCCGCATACCCACCGAAGAAATAGCCTTGTATCGAAAGAGAGCCAAGGTGCTGGGCAATGACTTCGCTCAATTCTATGGTTTCAATGCTTCCATATCCTTCAATCATCTGAAGAAGGAGCTCACGCCGAATAATCAAGAGATCGATAAAGTATGGCCAGGGGCCCTCCAAGCCCGCCATGTCTTTGTTCTTAGTCATGGCCGTTACTTTTTCACTGGGTTTCATCTTTAAATAAATGATATCCTCCTCTTCCAGGGGCTGGACCGATTGATTATAGACTAAAGTAATATCAGCTTCTGCCCGTTCATGATGCTCTAAAATGGGCCGAAAATCCAGGTTAAATACTTGATCTGAACTGCTGATGATGACATTCTTCGCACAATCTTTCTCCAGAAAATCAATATTATTGGCGATATCCCTTAAGCTGAAGCGAATCGTGTGATGCCCTAAACTATGGATAACTCCCGGCAGGATAAACAGACCTCCCGATTTACGGTCCAAAGACCAGTCTTTACCGGCACCTAAATGATCCAACATGGGCCGATATTGCTGAGGGGTGATCAATCCTACAGTGCGGATTCCTGAGTTCACCATACTGGAAAGGGCGAAATCCAAAAGCCGGTAGCGCCCTCCAAAAGGAACCGCCGCAATGGGCCGGTCTTGGGCCAGCCCTTGTAAAACGCTGGAATTCATATTGCCAAAAATTATGCCGATAGCACTATTCACCTTGCCTCCTCCCTTCAAGAGATGGTTTTTATAACGTTTTTTCCTGCATTGATGACGGTACTCTCCTGGATCTGCAAATGATCTCCAATCACTGTAATACCTTCCTGGGGCGGATTCTCTTCAGCCTCATCCCCTATCCGGCAATGATTCCGGACGATGGCATTCTCTCCCAAAATAGTTTTCCACAGTCGGACATCCCCATGGACTTCTGAGTTGGGGAGTAAAATAGAATGTTCAATAACGCTTCCTTTCCCTACATAGACTCCTGAGGCAATGATGGAGTCATGAACTTCCCCCAGGATAGTGCAGCCGTTACCAATAAGGCTATGGTGTATCTTCGCCTGATCACCGATATACTGAGGGGCAAGAATTTCTTCATTGGAGAAAATCCGCCGCTTCAATTCGAAAAACATATCGTTCCTTTCTTCCCGCAGAACTTCCATATTGGCATTATAATAGCTCTCAATCGTCCCCACATCCCGCCAGTATCCTTGAAAGAGATAGGAGTAGAGCCGTTTTCCCTGTTGCAAAAGCCGGGGAAGCACATTCTTCCCAAAATCATGGTCCGATTGTCTGTCCTGCTCATCTTCAAGAAGAGCTTCCTTAAGAACATCCCAATTAAAGATATAAACTCCCATGGAGGCTAAATTACTTTCAGGGCGAGAGGGCTTTTCTGCGAACCGGGTAATCCGGCCCTCGCCATCCACCATCATGATGCCGAAACGAGAGGCTTCTTCCCACGGAACCGCAATGGTGGACAGGGTGACTTCCGCTTTCTTTTGTTTGTGGTAGGACAGCATCTCGTAATAATCCATTTGATAGATGTGGTCCCCGGAGAGAATCAGGATATATTCCGGATTATAGAAATTGATAAAATCCATATTCTGATAGATCGCATTGGCGGTTCCTTTATACCAGCTTCCTTGATTTTCGCCGACAAAAGGGGGGAGAATATGAACTCCCCCATTTAAACAATTTAAATCCCAGGCAGAGCCCACACTAATATAGGAATTCAGGACAAAGGGCTTATACTGGGTTAAAACCCCCACCGTGTCGATATTGGAGTTAGTGCAGTTACTGAGACTAAAGTCGATAATTCGGTATTTGCCGGCGAAAGACACCGCCGGCTTAGCGATATTACGGGTTAAGCATCCCAATCTGCTCCCCTGTCCCCCCGCCAGCAGCATAGCGATGCATTCCTTTGTTCTCATGATTCATCCCCCTTTCCTCATTCAATTCTCCGACAGCGTACCCGCCAAACCTGGTGGGCATATTCCCTTATGGTTCGGTCACTGGAGAAGATTCCTGACTCGGCAATATTGTGCAAAGAGGACTGCAACCACTTTTTTGGCAATTCATAACGGGCTGCGGCTTCCTCGAAGGTCCTTATATAGGATTCAAAATCTTTGAGGACATAGAATTCATCGTTATAGAGAAGCAAAGAATCATAAATGGCGCGAAATTCCTGGGCATTTTCCATAAAATGATGGGAATGCAATTGTTCAAGAATTTGCCTAAGGCGTGGATTGGTATGATATTCATCCCATGATTTATAGGTTCGGTTCCTATTGCTGGTGAGGACTTCGTCTGCGGTCAGTCCGAAGATAAAGATATGGTCATCTCCTACCGCTTCTCTTATCTCCACATTGGCTCCATCTAAGGTTCCTAAAGTAAGCGCTCCGTTCATCATAAATTTCATGTTCCCGGTACCGGAGGCTTCTTTACCGGCCGTTGAGATTTGCTCGCTGAGATCAGCCGCAGGATAGATTCTTTCTGCCAAAGATACATTGAAATTCTCCATAAAAATTACTTTCAGCTTATCTTGTATCCCGGGGTTCTTATTAACCTTTTCAGCTACGGAATGTATCAATTTAATGATACTTTTAGCATAGTGATAGCCGGGCGCCGCTTTGCCCCCGAAAATAAAGGTGTACCCCCCCTGAACTGCCTCAGGATCTATGAGCAGACGATTGTAGAGCTCCATGATCTTCAGAACATTGAGGAGCTGTCTCTTGTAGGCATGAATTCGCTTAACATGGACATCATAAAGGGAATGGGGGTCGATAAGAACTCCTTGCTCCTCTTGAATCATCTCCGCCAATCTTACTTTGTTTTGGTATTTCACCTGAGCCAATTGGTCGAGAAAGGAGCTATCTTCCCGAAAAGCATGAAGCTTTGCCAGTTGAGCGGCATTGGTCTTCCACCCTGGACCAATAGCCTCTGTAATCAGCTCGGAGAGAGCGGGATTGGCCGTTAAGAGGAAACGCCGATGATTTACTCCGTTGGTTAAATTGGTAAATTTATAGCCGAAGATCCGGTGAAAATCCTTGAAAACATGTTTTTTGAGAATCTCAGTATGAAGCTTAGCCACACCATTCACAGAATGACTGCCTATCATAGCCAGATTCGCCATGTAGATCTGCCCTTCTTTAATGATGGGGGTACTTTCAAATAATTCCTCGCTGTTAAAGAACCGCCTTAAGAGCTTCTCTTTGAAACGCCGGTCGATCTCCTCAATAATCATGGTGATTCTGGGCAGGAGATTCTTAAATAAATCCAAGGGCCATTTTTCTAAAGCTTCCGGCATAACGGTATGGTTGGTGTAGGAAATGGCATCCACGGTGATATTCCAGCTTTCTTCCCAATCCATTCCCTCCTCATCAAGGAGAATCCGGATTAATTCAGGAATGCAAAGGGCCGGGTGGGTATCATTAATATGGATGGACACCCCTTGGGAGAAATCCTTGAGAGAACCATGGCTCTTCTTGTAGCTGCGGACGATCGCTCCCAGTCCTGCTGCCACAAAAAAATACTCCTGCTTCAAGCGCAGCTCCCTTCCGGCCAGATTACTATCTTCAGGATAGAGTATGTAAGAAATAGCCTCCACTTCCGATTTATAACTTAAGGCTTGAGTGAAATTCCCTTGGTTAAATAAGGCTAAATCCAGCTCAGAGGATAAAGGCTCTGCGCTCCATAAGCGTAAATTATTGATCAGAAAAGGATTCTCATAGCTGAAGATGGGAATATCGTAGGGAACTGCCAGCACCGGTTCATAATTCTCATGATGGAACACCAGCCGGCCCTTAAGGTTTTCTGCACGAACATTCCCTTTGTACTTGACCACAATGGCTTTATCCGGTTTGCGCACTTCCCAGGGATAACCGTTCTTAAGCCAATGGTCCGCCACCTCGGTTTGATAGCCATTGACGATTTTCTGTTCAAAGAGCCCATATTTATAGCGAATTCCATTGCCATGCCCCGCTATGCCCAGGAAAGCCATCGAATCCAGAAAACAGGCCGCTAAACGTCCTAAGCCTCCATTCCCTAATCCTGCATCACTTTCCTGAGCCAAAAGGTCCCGGAGGTCAATATTCAGTTCCCCTAAACCTTCGGCGACGATATCCTGAATACCAATGTTAATGAGATAATTATGCAGCAATTTCCCGATCAGAAACTCCATGGAGAAATAATAGACTTGCTTGGAAGGCCGGTTTTCCGCGTAATTGGTGAAGGCGCGGCAAAGGCTGATCTCCTCTTTGAGCAGTACAACCAAGGTATGATATTTATCCCATAAAGTTCCTTCCTCAATGGGCTTTCCCTTAATTTCAGCAAATTTCTCCAAATAGGCATCTTTAAAACTGTTTTTGTCTGAGAACATCCTATTTTTCTCTCCTTCAAAACCGACGTATTACAATATCTATTCCTCATACCAATATTTATGCAAGTTCGGGCTTTAATATCATGGCACCCAGGGGGGGAACCTGAATTTCCAGGGAGAATTCCCGGCCGTGCCATGGGACTCTCTCTACTTTTAATAGCCCAGGATTAGTCCTATCCCCTCCACCGAAGTCAGCTGAGTCGGTGTTCAGTATTTCCCGATAGCCCAGAGCCTTTTCCACTCCGATCCGATGCCTTCCATAGCCATAGGGTTGAAAATTAATCAGAACCACCAGCCTGTCCTCAGAGGACTTTCCCTTGCGGCAAAACACAATAATCCCCTGTTCATGGTTATGGACATCGATCCATTCAAATCCGGACCAATCCTGATCAATTTCCCATAAAGCCTTTTCTTGCAAATACAGTGCATTTAATTGCTGAACGAAGAAATGGTACTTTCTATGCGTCTCATAATCCATGAGAAACCAGTCTAGTTCCCGATCTTCCCGCCACTCGATGAACTGAGCCATCTCGCCCCCCATAAAGAGCAGCTTTTTACCGGGGGAGGTGATGAAATAGGTGTATAAGCCCCTTAAGCCTGCGAACTTCTGTTCATAATCTCCCGGCATCTTATCCAATAGAGATTTCTTGCCATGGACCACCTCGTCATGGGATAAAGGGAGAATAAAGTTTTCGGTATAGGCATACATCATGGGAAAGGTTAAGAGCTGATGGAAGGACCTGCGCTCATGAAAGTCCAAATTTATATAGCGGAGGGTATCATTCATCCAGCCCATATTCCATTTGAAAGTGAACCCCAGCCCCTCTTGATCAAGAGGGCAGGTCACTCCCTGCCAATCCGTAGCTTCTTCGGCTATCATCAATACCTCGGGATAAAAACGGTTGACCGTTTCATTGAGCCGCTTTAAAAAGCCCACGGCCTCCAGATTTTCCCGCCCTCCATAAAGATTGGCCTGCCAGGACCCTCCTTCTTTCCCATAATCCAGATAAAGCATGCTGCTCACCCCATCCACCCGCAGACCATCCACATGAAAGACTTCCAGCCAGAAAACTGCATTGGATATGAGGAAGCTCCAGACTTCCGAGCGGGAATAATCAAATTTATAAGTCCCCCAATGCTCATGAACTTCTTTCTCATAGAGGGGACTTCCATCAAAATTGCCCAGACCGTGGGCATCCTTGCAGAAATGCCCCGGAACCCAGTCTAAAATCACACCGATTCCGGCTTGATGACATTGGTCGATCAGGAACATAAGATCATGAGGAGTGCCGTAGCGGCTGGTGCAGGAGTAAAATCCCGTTCCCTGATAGCCCCAGGAACCGTCGTAAGGATGCTCCATCAGGGGCAGAAGCTCCACATGAGTATAGCCCATGGATTTTACATACCGGATCAGCTCCGGAGTGAGCTGAGCATAATTAAGGAACCGCCCTTCTTCTGTTCTTTTCCATGAGCCCAGATGAATTTCGTAGATGGATAAAGGGGACACTTTCTGATTCCTGGTTTTGCGCTGATTCAGCCAGGTCTGATCTCCCCAGGAATAACCCTTCAGGGAGTAGATGACTGAAGCCGTGTGGGGCCGTACTTCCGAAAAAAAGGCATAAGGGTCTGCCTTCAGCACCCTTTCCTCTGAAGAGGTGAGGAGTTCATATTTGTAAATCTCCCCTTCTTCCAGGCCAGGGATAAAGCATGTCCAAATCCCGTGATCCCCCCATTTTTCCATAGGATGGTTCATTCCCCGCCAGCCGTTGAAATCTCCTACGACAGAGACCTTCTTAGCCTGGGGAGCCCATAAAGCAAAATGAGTTCCCCATCGCCCCTCATGTTTGACAAAATGAGCGCCAAACTTGCGGAAACTATGATAAAACTCACCGCAATTAAAAAGATACATCTCTTCTTGGGTGAGTATTGGACCAACCTTATGAACTTCCGACTCCTTCTTTATCTCTTGTAGCTGTGAGGTACTGAGTTTTTTTATCCAGGCCATAGAATAAAACTCCTTTGTCTTGAGATTGCACATAGTGTTAAATTCTATGACCCATCTCCTTCCCTTAGAACAGGCATCCAGGCATATTTTACTCAGATGGTGCTTACCGATCTACTTGGGAGCTTAGCAGCAGACAACAGAGATAAAAATATTGTATTGACATAGCATTATAGCTGTGATATCATAATAAATTTTACATCCAATGATTTTTGTGTTATAATTATTTTAAGGAAATTCTTTGGGGGGTGACTCGATGTTTCAAGTGGGCGATAAGGTTCTATATCCCATGTATGGAGCAGGAATAATCGATTCCATTGAAGAAAAAGAGGTCTTAGGTGTTAAAGGGCAGTATTACCTCCTGAACATTCCTCATGTCAATATGGAAATTATGATTCCAGTAGGCAAAGCTGAGGGTTTAGGTATACGCCAAGTGGTCAACAGCCAGGTCATCGATGATGTACTGCGCTTTTTCTTTGAAGGAGATACGGACCCCATCATGTTTGAAAGCAATAACCGTTTTTACCGTGATATCAACAAGAAGAAGATGAAGAGTGGAGATATCTATCAAGAGAGCGAAATCATACGCGATCTAACAAGAAAAGGCAATCTCCAAAAACTGGGTATGGAAGACAACAATATGCTACACACAGCCTTTCAGCTTGTAACCAGTGAAATCGTACAGGTGAAAGGCATAGAAATGGAAAAAGCTGTTGAAATACTCCAGAGTGTCATCGATCAGGCAAAAGACGAAAAAGAAAAGCAAGAAGCATTAGGTTAAGACCTTTCATGCGTTGCACATAAAAGAGAGCATCGCCAAGACTACTTTTGTAGAGTAGTCGGCGATGCTCCTTTTTCTTTAAGGTCTCTTTGACTTTACAGAATATAATCCACCACTGTGCGCTTTTCCCTGATCTCTTTCATAAACTCGCCTACCTTCACATGCTCAGGATGGCTTTGATAAGCGGCTAAGCCCGCTTCATCATCAAATTCCGAATAAAGCACCACATCATAAGCGGTATCCGATCCATTGATGTTGATTCCAACCTCGGCTTTTTTCAGTTCGGGAATCTTCCCGACTAAACCTTCCAGAAGTTCTTTAACAGTGAGTGCATTTTGCTCTTTCTGCTCACCTTCTTTTAACTTCCACATCACGATATGCTTTAACATAAAAAACTGTCCCCCTTAGTGGCATGTTATCTAATTATTGAGCAATGCTTTTATATGTAGCTAATCTATCGGAAAGAGTACCTGTGTGAAGTTCAAAAAGGTGATTATCATAATCATAAAAATATATCGATTGGCCTTCACCCTTAACCCTTGGTCTAGGGTTCTTTATTTCTAATCCCAAAGCTCGAATTCTTGATTCAAAAATGCTAAATTCATCATCATTGATCTTGAATGCAACATGGTTATAAGTTCGTTCAGATAACGATTCCCCTTCCATTATTGATATCCATAGGCTGTTCATCAAAAAGAACTTTTCCCTTGATAAAGAATACACATCCTCACCGCTAGAATAAACCTCTTGAGCATCGAAGATAAATCGAAAAAACTCTGATGCACGTTCAATATCTTTAACTATGAAAGTCAAATGGCTGATTCCTTCAATCATGATCGCTCTCTCCAAAATCTTTTTAAATAGTGTTTTCCAATATTCACTTATCGATCCCGCCATGGATGGTTATATTCATTTATACCAACTATTAATCACTCTAATACTCTGATGACTTGGATAATAATTTTTAAACTCATCCTTTTTACCAATTGCGAAAACTGAAAAACCTAAGTTCCAACTTTCTTTTTCGAACACCTCTTTATAGGCTTGAAATCCATTCGCCTGTTCCAGTTCATTAGGTATGGCAGAAGGCTCCGGATCCCATGGATGAACCGCAGCCTTGTTCCTTTTGGGAAAACCTAATTCACCAAAAAATACTGGCTTATTCCATTCGGAAGATAAGTTCTTTAATTCCTCATAAACATTCTGATGTCTAGAGTGAATTTGGGTACTATAAAGCGAATTTACCAGACTCTCTACAGTATTCGTTTCTTGATCGGTGAGTTCAAAGTATGCTGCGACCGAAATAAAATCCACTTCTGCCAGTAAAGGGTTATTTAGCTTCGCAGTATAAGTGTCATGGAGACCGTCTTTTTCTGTGTTCCATTCCGCTGTATACCACCAATTCGTTTTATAAGTTATTCTTCCCCGATAGTTTTCACGCACAAAATTTGCGACATCAATCCAAAGCGCATATTCCTTTTCAAACTTGTCAAAATTTGACCCTATACATAAGGCGTAAACTTTGTAAGGTTTTGCGATATCCCGAATTATGGGGTGGAGTATTTCCTCTTTCCAATTCCTGAACCACTCATTTTTATCCTGTGGATCTAATTGTGTTTCATAAAGTTCTCCGTTGCTAATGTATGGGTATGGTTCTAAGATTACATTAATCCCCTGATACCTTAGCTTTTTGATGAGCTGAATTGCTTTCTTCTTGCTCTCTATATTTAATGTCGCTGTATTGGCTGTCAAGGATGGAATATCAATTTGAACCGGTACATTAACAGTGTTTAAACCGAGATTTTCAATATCTATCAATGTCTGTTCCAGAGAGTAATCTACAGATAGATTCCCCGATTTTATTTTTTCACCCCAGGGTGTGATAATTCTTTTCTTTTCATATTGTTTACTAATATAAACCACATCGATCAGAACTACCTTGACGAGAATTACCAACATGATTAATGATATGAAAGCAAGGTGTTTTACCCTATGCCTTTTCAAATGAGTCGAAAACCCTTTGAACATTCCCAATCCTCCATTATTCCAGTGCTAAAAATGTTATACCTTTATAGGCAGGGTCTTCGATTTCAATCTTTAATCGCTGATTTTACGGAAAGTTGAATGGTGATATTACCTACGTATAAAATTCCTCTTCTGTCATAAAGAGTTTCATTGTTGCAACAGAAATGCTTCTATATATAATTATTTTAACTCTTTAATCAATCCAAATAGACTTAATAACGCTGTTTTGATTCAATTCTTCAGTATCTATAAAAAACTCCAACATATGCCCTTCTTCTAGGATAAATGTGTAGCCAGGATACTGGTATTCTAATTCCCGATTATCTAACGACTTATATTTCGATGTATAATAGTTCAATACTTTGATAGCATTATCGCCAACCTTATATCCATCTTTTAAGGGGAACTCAGGAGAAGACGTCCTCAAAAGACCGATATGGTTGGTATATTCTACAAAAGCATCTAGAGTTTGAATATCAGAGAATGGCCTTTCGATTGGCTCAATAACTATGTCTTTAGACTGATTATCCGGGAATTCATAAATTCTGCCGTTTTCATAAATAAGATAATAATCCCGATCAAGCAAACCTATAATTTTTTCTATTCTGTCACCTACTCTGAATCCTCTTAAGGTTTCGATTCCGCTCCCATAATCACGAGTATAATTTTTGTCTTTTTCATCAATTGTTATTAGTTCAGTACTGTTTGCATATCCACTGATGCCCCTAGCGTTATCTAAAACAAGACACCAGGTTCCCTCATGGTATCCTTCCTCATTTTGCGTACTAACCTCATTGATCAATTCAACAACATCCGGGTTCCAATCCTTATAAACAAAAGGAGCTTTGGAGCTTGGATATATGCGTAAAGGTTCTTCTCCTACATAGCGTCTCAGTCCACTGGCAACAGGATATTTCATACCACTATACCTTTGTATGAATGAGTATTCCCCTTGAACGCTCTCACTTACCTTCCCATTGGTGGCAATACTACCTTTAGTAAGTATTTCCCATTCTTCTTTCAATTGTTGATGTTCTACACTGAGGTTATTGTAATCAAAAAATAATTTTTGATATTTTATATACTGGTTGGTGAAAGCAATTAACAAAACAATACCAAAGAAGCTAATGACTATTAAAGACACCCTTGCTCTTGACATTGATTGTTTCCCCTCTCTTTTATTCTATCTCTACCCATAAAAGCTAAGAAATTAATTTTATGACCTCATAATAGTACTCCGAAATGCCATTTACATAACGTACTGGGCATTCACGAAGCGTCCCAACCACATTTATCATCCTCTAGTGTCGGCAATTACCTGTTGTCTACAATGCGGACGCCCCAGATAAAGCACAATAGAATACCCCTCCATTAAACCTGTACTTTTCTATTCTTTGATTCAAGTACTTAAAGGATATACGTACTATTGTCCATTTATGGATACATGATGGCCCTCTAATCTTAATGCTTCAATTGCCCTATCCAATTCTTCTTCCTTAATCAATATATAATCGGTGTCATATGTTGAAATCGCAAATATACTGATGCCTTGACTTGCCAATGTTCCACTTAGCAATGAGAGAATTCCTACTAGAGAAAAATCTAATACTTCATCAATTTTGAAATATCGCCAACCTCGTTCGCACTTAACATCTTCAGGGATGTTTTTTTGACAACAAACGATTGATAATTCTTCAGGAGTTCTAGTTATAGTTAAAAAATCACCTTCTGCCCAGTCTGGCACCCGAGCACTTTTATCTAATCTACAAACACTTAAAATTTCTTCAAATACTTTAATGGTTAACCGCTTTTCCAATAGTAAACTCCCACCTTTTCTTTTTTTAGGCTACTCTGCACACTCCTAAATTACAACTAAAATAAGCTTTCCGTCCGCATTGTAGATAAAGCTAGATTTTCTATTGAATTAACTTGCCTAATAAGCATTATCTTTTACGTCTTCATAGAAATTTGCTAAGGTTGCATTATAATAAGGCATCGCATAGAGAAAACCTATGCCAAGTGTGAAAATCCCAAGTAAAAACCAACCTATAAAGCTTAACCATAGGAAAAATAATCTCTCCTTATGTCCATACATCATTTTTTTGCTCAAGTCTATAGCTTCCAATGGCTTAAGATCGGGGTTATCATTCATTATGTAATAGGCCATAGAATATCTTAAAACAGCAATAATCCCTGGAATTATGAGAAGCAAAAACCAGAGGGTAGTAAAAAGTATAATAAAGAAGTTCATTACAAAATTTTTTAAAAAATAGTGAAAACCGCTAAATAATTCACTAAATGTAGACTCTTGATCTCTTGCTAATTTCAAAAAGAAAGACGCTAATCCAAAATTTATTGGCCCGCCAATAATGAATGCAATCAAAGAGAACATAGCATTTGAGTGATTTACAGTTTTTACAAACTCTCCATTACGCCATACATATTCAACAGTTTCTCTGCCGCTATTTCCTGTGAAAGCATCGGTTAACATCCAGGCAACAACGGAGACGATAATTGCTATAAGCCATTTCTCTTTTAAATTTTCCCGAGCTAAAGTTTTGAGTTCTGCATTACTTTTCATTTAATCTCCTCCAACCTTAGTTACTTAACAAATATCATCATCTCAATGCAAAGATATACTGCCCACGCAGAATATTATACCTGTGATTAAATGTTAAATTCGTGCCATATCGCATTACGTTTTGAGGGTTTGCAACGTCGGGTTATTATCTTTAATGTTCTACCCCAATGTCGCAAACCCTCTGTTATCCAATGCTGTACGCCCCCGAATTCAGAGGGCGCCATGGACGGCGGCCCCTTGAACCTCCGTGTCTTTTACTACGTAATTTAAGAATGTTGTGAACTAAGGTTATGCCTATGTCCCTTAGTTAAAGCAAATAATTATTCTCTTCATTGGCCACCTCAAGCGTTCTGAGTTCGAAAGATTTGCACCCTGATGCAATAAACGGGTCAGAATTTGCAATGTTTGTTGCTTCAATAAAATCTTCTGCCAAAATAATAACCATTCCTCCAGGATAATCCGTAAAAGGGCCACAGATCACAAGCTTGCCTTGTGAGTTTAATTTTCTTAAATATTCTACATGACTATTGATTATATCATTATTTATCGGCTTCTGATTGTTCATTAAATAAACATATGTCATTTATTCCCCTCCCTATAATATCTTTTGATTTTCTTTGAATATCTCGCTTTTTCATAGAATTTCTAACGAACCAAATTAACTCACCACGGATAGAATTCGCATAGAATGCCTAATTCAGAGAATTTGGGTATAGCAAAGCAAACGTCTGCTTTTTTAGCATATGTTGGCCGTTGTAAACCCATTATTCTCACGGTGGTAAACCTCCCATGTCTAACAGGGTCAAGATGATAAATCCGCCCTAAATTCCTTCGTTCCACCTATCCATGATTGGGTGTCAGTTATGCTCCTCAACCGAGTCTTTGCTCTAATGGTGATTTATCCGACTGACTACCAGCTCTTTTGTCTGCTAGGCTACCTGGATTGTTCACTTCTGCGGTGACGCTTACTCACAGACCGTTTGTTTTTGTGATTTCGCTGCTATTCTGTTACGCTGCTGAATACTCAACTGGACGATGAATATCTTGAATCAGCTTTTTCGGGTCATAGTCTATACCCTTTGTTAATAGGGCATAGAACACCCGAATCAGTTTACAGCTTAAGGCTATTAACGATTGCTTTTTCTTCAGGGGATTCTTGGGCCTGGTCGTATAGTAGGTGTGTATCTCTGCAAACTCTGCGTTTTTGGCGACGAGCGGCATTACTGCCTGAAATAGAATCGCCCTCAACCGCGCTCGACCTCGCTTACTGATGGTGGTCTGTCCCTTGTGCTTGCCCGAGCTACTTTCTCGCAAGGCTAGGCCCGCTAGCTTTTGAATTTGCTTTGGAGAATTAAAGCGTCTAATATCTCCAACTTCGGAGAGAAAACCTGCCACGGTAACGAGGCCAACACCTTTAATTTCAAGCAACTTGGCTACTTCGGGTATCTGACGGCACAACCCATCGATGGTTTCAGTGACTGCCTCATATTGTGCTGTTTTAGTATGATAGTCTTGCAGTAATAGCTGGATTTCCATTCGGGAACAAGACTCTCCTTCGGTGCAACCAATGCTCTTCTGAGCAGCTTCATACAGGCTCTTAGCCCTTTTCATTCCCACTGCTCTCAATTTGTTGTCTCTCCAAATTCGGTTGATTCCTTCTGCTCCAAGTCTTTCAACATCCCTAGGTAGCGGGGCAACTTGCAATACCAGCATGCTACTCGTGGCATCAAACTTTCCAAACACCGTTTCATGCTCGGGAAAGTAGATTTTCAGCCACCGTTGAACACGATTTTTTATACTGTTCATTCCCTTTTGGATGCGCATCCTGCAGGCCATTGCTATTCGCAGTTCTGCATAGATCCCCTCCGGGATATAGGGCTCATTGTATCTGCCCTCGATGACCAGCTTAGCGATGGTTTTGGGGTCCTTTGCATCCGTTTTGCTGGGGTGGTTGTCATCAAGCTCCTTACTACGCTTTACATGGAATGGGTTGACGAGGACCAGCTTAATACTTTGCTCTTTTAGGTAAGATGCCAGGCTAAACCAGTAATGACCGGTTGGTTCTGCGCCTACCACTATGCATTCCTTTTGTGCTTGCCTTTTTAAACGTTCAATCCATGCATGGAAATCCTTGAATCCTTCAGCGTTGTTTTCAAACTTGAAGACCTTGCCCAGCTCGACTCCTCGCCAGTCAAATGCCCTGGCATAATGAAGCTCGCTGGCGATGTCCACTCCGATCACAATACTTCTTTCAGATAGTTGCTTTAGCTTCTCGTTTTGTGTAAAATTCATTGGGGATGACCTCCGTTATTTTGATTGGATTCTGTTGGCCAACAGTCCTTTCAAATTGTAACGTGAGGTCTTCTTTTTGACAAAGCTCATTTTTGACTACTACAGGAATGCTCCTCACTTATACAGAAACTTATCTAATTGATTGCTTCACATTTTCCTACAAGAATGTACTAGCCACCACTTTGTAATCCGCGTATGGGCGCGCAGCTCTTCGCATACGGTTTCGGATAACGTGCCCGGTATTACTGTAGCGTCCCAACAACATGCATCATCCTCTAGTTGTGGGAACTCTGTGTTATACGACGGGCGGTTTAGAATCGCTAAATTATCATCTTACTTCTAAGATACTTCTTTATAGTCGCCACTTGCATTGGGTAAAACTTCTCTGGTTCAATTGTTAACAGTTTGCCAAGTTCGTTGATGGAAATCCACCTTATATTCTTTGATTCTTCTGATTCATGCAACGGGACACCTTTCACCCGACAAATGAATGCTTGCACAATCAATGGATAATTCCCATCTATACATTGAGAGCTTGCAAATGGAGTATAGTTCACGATTCTTTGCCCGTGTAACTCTAAAACGGTTGACTCGTCTTCTCCAACAATGCTCGTCACTTCTAATCCCGTCTCCTCATATATTTCTCTTCGAAGACAATCATAAACATTTTCATATTCTCTTACCCTACCAGCCGGTATTTCTATTAATCCCTCTTCATTGGGTGCACTTTCTTTACAACGGTTTTGAATTAGTATATAGGATTTTTCATCGATTTCTTTCTCGATTATTCCCGCTACCGCTGGTTTAGCGAAAGCCTCCATCAACTCACCCCTTTACTCCCAAAAGCTATCTTGGAACTTTATTAAAATCTTAGCCTGTCGTATAACGTTTTCGGCATTCCCGCAGCGTCATATTACATTCTTATTTGCTAAGTTACAGGAATGGACGTGTTATAAGACGTTTCCTGCCCTATGAATTCAGAGCTCGACGTCGCGCCCTAGGTAGTTCCAGCTGTTACACATTATAAGAAAAATGCGTCTTATGCTACTTTATTTTTCTTTCTTTTTTAGAAATGTAACATCTATAAAAGAGATGCTAAAAGCTAAACCAAGAGAAATAGAACACGCTCTTAATAAATCTATATTTGAAGGTCTAAAAACATAATCAAAACAATAATTAACAGCTCCAAATAGGGCAAACAAGGCAATAAACTTGAATAGTCTACTTCTTATTTCTATCCATTTTAGCCTTCTTGAATTTAAAATAGTAACGAAAGGAACATATAATAACATGAAAAAAGTAAAGAATAAATATCCCATCAAGAATTTAAAAGTAATGCTACTATTTATATCTTTATAAACAATAAAAAGGGAAATTATAGTTCCGACTATAAATATGGCGTAAAGAGTTCTTGTTAAAACTAAAACTGCATTCTTTTTCACTATGCGCCTCCTTTATTATCAATCATTACTGGCATTTAGATTTATAGTCACCATATTTGTAAACCTAAATGGGCATTTCCTACATGTGCGAACTAAAGCTCTCGTCTGAATCCCGCCATGGACGGCGGCCCCTTGAACGCCGTTACCTTTTAATACGCTATTTAAAATGAGTGCGAATTAACTTAACTTTATATTTCTCATTATATCTTGAATAATCTGGTCTAAGATGAGCCACTGTGGCTCAACTACCTCCGGAAATAGCGACTCTTGTTATCCGTGAATCCCAGTCTCGGCAGTAAGCCTGATGTATTGTTCTAATGAAGAGAACACGTGTCCAAAACATAAAGGGCATTATCAACACGAAAACTGAATTTCGGTGATAATGCCCTTTGTCGTTTAGTTTTCTACATAATCTAATATGGTCAACACCATCACCTAAATATCCTTTTTTGAGACCCTCACCTTTAACTATCTTTACATAGTTATCCAAGTCAGAATGAGTGACTCGAGAAGAAAAGTTGAAGTTCTATCTGCCAGGGTTTTCTACCTCACCGACAAACACCAGATCTCCTATCCTCTTATATTGTCTAAATAATCCTTTTGGTCGATAAGCCTGTGCAAATTGAAGCCATTTTCTATCCTTGCTATAAACCTGATACAGGAATGCATCTCGACGAACCCCTTTTAACCTTATATATCCATCAAAAAAAAGGATGATACATTTTTGTTTAGACGATTGATCAATTGAATAATTTATCGCCGCATCAACTGCATCACGATATTTTTCTTCAATTGAAAATGTGGTCAACTTTTCATCTTCAGATTGTCCCTCTAAAACATATGGACGACTTGCCGGTTCGCCACGTTTTCTTACCTCCTCATCTAATTCTATAAGACTATACAACTTCTTAACAATCCACTGATCCAAGTCGACATTAAATCCCTCTATGTTGTTCATTTTATGCCCTCCCTTTATTACCTCAAATGCCCTTATCATTAGCCAACCAATACTATCCGCGCCAGGATGACGCTGCCTTTGCTAACTATTTCATTGAACTTTGACTCAATTGCCAGTGCCTATCTCTTTATTTGGTGAATAAAATTCCATATTCTATATTCTTCAACAAACTCCTTCACAAGAGCCAAAGTATTCTAAATTTCTCACCTAAAAACCTATATTTTACTTTACTCATTTTATTTGAATATTAGGCATTCAGTTCAACCTTCGAAAATATGGAGCACATTTCCTGTTTGTTGAGCCACACTTATTTAGTTGCCGTGGTCTAGTACATACAGAATTTCTTTTTGCTTGCCAATAGAACGATTTTATGATTGCTCTACAATAGCCACAGTACTAATTGGATCAAGGCGGTGTGCCTTGATTTGTCCGCCGCCCTCAGCCCTTTGTTCAATACTGATACTGTTAGTTAAAGCCATGTCGAAACTTTAGAGGTGCCGTCATATCGATTAGCTGATTTTATTGCACGGTAAAAGGTTTCTTGCGTGAGCTCTCTCGCAGTATCCTCATCATTTCAAATACTCATCAAAAATTTGAAAACAATCTCTGCATATTCCTTATAAATATCATCCATGTCAAGCATGCAATATCACTTCCTTTACAACATATATCCGGTAAATCAGTATTTCGTTACACAATAATTCATTTTTTAAAGCTGTCTGCATAGGCAAACAGCTTTAAAAGGTTGTATAAATAACTTGATTCACATTATTTTACAAGTATGAAATAAATCTATCGTCTAAATCCCGCCATGGACGGCGAGCGGTCCTGCAGAAAATGTATATAACGTCCCGAGGAGTCCCGCAGCGTCCCAACCACATTCATCATCCTCTAGTTGCGGGATCCACTGTTATATGACGTTTCCTGCCCCACAAAGCCTGAGCGCCATGGACGGCACTCCCCCAGGTAGTTCCAGTTGTTGCACTATAAGAAGAATGTGCTATATAGACAGGGCAGACGCCACAGAGGGTGTTCCCTACAATCTTATACGCGCATCATTTATAGGGAATAGCCTCCGTGCTGTTCCGCTATAATCCTAATGTTGGACATAATACTACCAACACTTATTGTCTAATAAAATGTCATAAGGCTTAAAAGTTTTAAGGAGTGGTTTGATTCTCTTTTGCTTCTATTTCTTCCTCTACTATTGCTATACTTTTACTATACTTTTTTGTAAATGAAGAAATTACTACGTATCCTAGAAAAACTGCAACATATTTTATCCCATTACCAACTAAGAGAAAAAAGCTAAAGCTAACGATTAGTTGGGGCCAAGTTATACCCAGATAATGACTATTGACAATAACTAAAGTTATAAATAACGGTAAGCCCAGAACCAATAACCTTTCCTTATTTACTTTCCAAGAACCAACTTTTTTATATTCATTTATAAAGTGTAAACTTCCAATAAATACACCAAAAATGAAAGACGCTATGATTTGGACTGGAATATTCAAAGCATAATTAAAAGTTGAATCTGTTAAAGCTCTCATATATTGATTTAACCCGTTAGATGCTATAAGTAAAACTATGAAAATAACCAAGACACCTATATATTCTATGTACTTCCTCAAAGCCATCCCCCCATATTTTAGTTCACATTTTCCTACAATTACGAAATAAAGCTCTCGTCTAAAGCCCGCCATGGACGGCGTGCCTCCAGATAATTCGGCCTCGATTTCATCACCCTTGTTGATATTTAAATTTCTCTTCTCTTCAGCTTGAATTAAAACTAATGTTTCATTTATTTTGAGCATTATTATAACAAGCTCACACTGAAGTCGTACTATAAATGAACGAATAAAAAGTGTCGGTAGCCTAACAAGAATTCCTCCCGATCTCCACTATATCTAGCTGTGGCACTACTAGATAGAATAAAAGTAAACCCAACTATTTTTGAACTTCCAAGTCTAATCCAAAACAAAATTTTTAATGATCGTAGGGGTTATTATTTTGTCAAAGGAAAAAACTGATTTAATTCCTCATAATCAATCAGATTCTAAGTTCTTTTCTCCTAAGCCTATAGGTCATTCTTAATATTGCCCTTGAGTATTTCTTTAATTGCTTTTATGTCCGAAGCAATTCTAAACACCTTATAATAGATTATGAACAGGATAATTAATGGGAAGTAAATTAGTATGACTTCCAAAAAATTCACCCCCTAACCTTTCCAATCACTAATTTTCAAGCTGCAAACTATTCTCCAACAATTCCCAGATATATGCTATTAAAAAGTAAACATCTAAGTAACAGGTCGCGGTATTTAGCAATTAAGAGCATGATGCAAAACGTTCTGCTGATGATACAAATAAGATGTATATTATTACTCCCGTTTAATCCCGCCATGGACGACGCCCCTTGAACTCTCCGTATTCAATGCAACCCATGATTAAATTATGTGCTCACAACCTCCGGCAAATTGAAATTTGGTTATGCGGGAGTGTAGATTGCAAATTGCACGCACGGCTGCCAGTTCTCATTAAATTGGTACACAGTAATAGGTGCATAGATGAGAGGAAACATTGCCAGAAGCTCCACCCTGCCGTCGCCATCGATATCTGCGATGAGGATGTTTTTTTCCGGCAAACGGCTATATTCTCCGTAATTGAAAATTGGGCAGACTGCAACGTTGCCATTCCGGTCATATTGATAAGCGGCGATAAACTGTTCTATATATTTCGGGTTGTTTTCATCAAACGTATAGCTTTCATGGATATTGTTTTGCGAGTTGACAGGCTCACTGGAAACACTTGCCGAGACATGCCCGCCCATGTCAATAGCGGTTCCGTCACTATTAAAGTACGCCGTCAGGGTATAAATGGCGGTATCCTTCCTGGCTGGGGGGGACTGCTCAAGCCCGCTCGAAAAGACTGTGTTGCTAGCGTTGACGATACTTTCCTCCCTGCCGTCGCCGTCTATATCAAATAACCACGCATTCTTGATGATAAGTGGAGTGGTAGTGGATACTTCTTTAATTTTGGCGTTGAAATAGTTCTCCCAAGACTGATTACCAGGCTGTGATTCGAGCGAATAGCACTCATACCTCACTTTTATGACAAATGGTTCCCAATCTCCCGACATGGCTATCACATCTCCTGATGCTCCTAATGGGTTGTAAAGCCACGCGCCCTCAGAAAGAGGATTGTCATAGATATTATCCTTTGAGCCGATATATATTTTGCGAGCATCGAAGATAACTGCTTTGTTTGGCTCATAATTCGCGCCAAGACGTTTTTGAATTTCAAAGTACCACTCCGGTTCTTTGTTCAACAGCTGTTGCTGGCCATCCACTATACGCGAAACCGGGAGAAAAGTATTGAAGTATTTCACCCAAACTGCGCCGTCTTTGAGCGCGGCCCTGTCATCTCCGGACAAACCGGCATTGGCGTCCGGCGCATTTATGCGCTCTTCAGACATATTGGGCATAACGTCGTCCTTATCTCCACTATCCTTGGATTCAGACGCACTGCCTTTTGACAAGCTGGCATTTACTTTGGCGGTATTCTCCGCAACTGTACTGTCACTGGGTGTCTTTCCCGGATTCAATGTAGAATCGTGTAGGCATCCGCTAGCAAAAAGTATGGAGAGTACAAGGAGAAAAATTAGGATTCGCTTCATCTAGCATCACCCCGAAATATTAATATTTACGATAAATATCGCTTTACAAATTTTTGCCTATCCTTATGTTATAAATATATACAATTACATAAACTGCTAAAATAATCTCCATAACCCACGCATGGATGCGTGGCAATTGTGGTATTGCATATAACGTCCCGCGAATTGCCGAAGCGTCCCAACCACATCCATCATCCTCTAGTGGCGGGAATGCCGTGTTATGTGATGGACCATGCGCCCAGATTCAGAGACGACTACGAAAGGGAATCCCTTAAATCGTCCCCCTAGAACAAAATTAATGATTAAATATAACGTTTGCGCAACAATATAAACTTCTTGTGTGATATTTAAAATCCAGTAGATAGAAGACTATTATCCCAATTCTCAACATTGCTTTCTAATACCTTTGCTTTGATTATTGAATTAGACAAAACAAATTTGTTTAACCATTCGACAAATGCTTCCGAACGATAACTACAACCATACTTTTCTCCATTTTTATAAATCCAATATGAATGGTTGTTTTGATTATCATATAGCCAATCTATAAATTTATTTCGATATTCTATTAAGTTGTCAGAGATATCCACCGGACAATCAAATATATCTGCATTTACGCAAAATTGGATTACTATTCTCATTGAGATCACTCTCCCTTTCAAGTCTATCTCGCAGACTCCTACAAACGTATAATAACCCAAATAATAATTCGCTTTTTCCCAATCCGCTCATGGTCTTTCACATAACGTCCCGAGGAGTCCCGCAGCCTCCCAACCACATTCATCATCCTCTAGTTGCGGGACTCCTCTGTTAGGTGAAGTAGGCATCTCAAGGCTTTTGTACTTCCGTAAGAATTTGATTTGAAAGTGTATAATACCTTGGCTCATTCGGCCTTTGATAAATTTCAAATACGTTAGAGTCGTTTCTGTATACTACGACTTGTGCATTAACAGATTCGTTTACATCTGAGACCATAATAATATTTCCTATATTTTTATATATCTTCGTGTTTGCTAAAGTCCCCCACGTTGAGACTACTTCTTGTTCGTTATCCATATCAATATCCTTTTCTAATACATGTCCATCGACTTGAAGTAATACACTTGGCTTAAGATCTTCAATCAAAATATAAATAGCTTGACGGTAATTTACTCCAAGGGAACCATTAAACTTAATTACCTTCTTCCCAAACAGATCCTTTACTTCAATTTCATTTCCTATTTGATAAACAGAGATCTGACCCACATCATAATATCTATCCTTTATTTTAATGCCCCCATTAAACTCTTCTTGATTTGTTTTTGGTTTATAAAGGAATGCTAAAGCATCATCTGCTAACAGCTCACTTGATATTTCGCCAATAGCTTGTTCAGATATTATGGTAATTTCAGATTTCATATCGATTGGCTTAAACTCCAAATTTAATATATGGTCTGTATCTTTCGCACATCCATTTACGAGCAATGACACTGAAATTATGGCTATTAGCAACTTAAATAATTTCATGCTAAATCTTCGTCCTTTTGCAGTATAATCAGCCTATTTCACCTAACGTTCCGCGTATTGCCGACGCGTCCTAACCACATCCATCTTTTCTAAGTGTCGGTAATACGCTGTTCGTATTATAGGTTCATAACCAGTTCAATCTGGGTATGGACCTTTTTCTTTTATATTCCCTTATACTGAAAGAAAACTGGGTAAGAACGTATACTCTGTTGGGACCTGGATCCCGTCACATAAACTGTTTATACTCTCTTTGGCACCAATACTTTGATTGAGCTGGTTGGGCTTTGAGCCCGTATCACAATGCGAACCTAAAGGTGGTTGTTAAAGATGGAACCCGGTGAAAGAGGAGGTTTTTCATGATCGATGTTCCTGTGTTAAGTATTGATATTTCTAAGTCTAAGAGTGTAGCTGCTTTGTTTAAAGGATATCAAGAGTCTGTTTCCAAACCCTTTCCCTTCTTGCATTCTCCGAGTGATATGTCCAGATTAACTGATATACTTCTTAAACTTGAAAGTGAAACTGGCAAACGCCCTCATGTAGTTATGGAAGCGACGGGTAATTACTCCAAGCCCATTACAACTTACTTTCAAGATGCAGGTTATAAAGTAATTGTTCTTAATCCTCTCCAAACTCATGCTGAAAAGAAATCCGTCCGCAAGGTTAAGACTGACCCCATTGATGCGAATCGGATTGCTTAGGTTTGCTATTTGAATGAATTTATTGAAGCCAAACCTGTTGAGGATCACATCTTGGAATTGCAAAACCTCTGTCGGCAATATGATAGCTTTAATACGCTTTATACTGAAACTCAACTTAGGTTTCGCTCTGTTTTAGATCTTATATTTCCTAAGTTTGAATCAGTGTTTGCTCACTTATGTAGTCCTACTGCTTTAAAGGTCCTTTCTACTTTTTCTTCGCCAAAGGCTATTTTATCTGCCAACCGTGAGCAGATCATTGAGTGCCTTAAGCCTGCAAAGAAATCAAGAGACTGGAGCGAACTTAAAACAGATAAACTTATTTTGGCTGCCAAGGAAAGTTTGCCTTTTAACCGGGCCCAACAGTCAAATATACGGGTTTTAAGGATGTACATTGAGCTCCTCATATCCCAACAAGATATTCTGACTGACATACGGGCTCAAATGGTCTATTGGGTAAACTTCTCCTCTGAATATCCTCTCCTACGCTCTATCCCCGGAGTCGGAGAGGATACAGCCACCACCATCCTCGCTGAAATTGGTGATATTAAAAGATTCCCGAGTGCAAAACAGCTGGTCGCCTTTTCTGGCATTGATCCATCTGTATTTGAATCAGGAAAGTTTAAATCGAGTAATAATAAGATCTCTAAGAGAGGGTCACCTTATCTTAGAAAGGCCATTTATCAAGCTACTGTGGCTGGGATCAGTAACAGGGCTAGCGGTCCCTTAAATCCAATCCTCAGGGACTTTTATCTCCGGAAAGTCAATGAAGGTAAGCCGGTTAAAGTCGCAATTATAGCCACGGCTAACAAAATGCTAAGAATGATCTACGGAATCCTTTCCTCACAACAGCCTTTTTCAGCTTCTAAATAACAATTCTCTGTTGACTTAGATATCCCTTTTATTCACATCCCCTTTTTACATGCTTACAACATGTAGGCCAGCTTTGCTATACCCACTTCTCTTATCAATTACTACAGAAAAACTTTTACTTGACAGCAATTAGCTGGTTTATATGATGCGGCGCCCCCAAAGCAATACTTAAACAAGCTAACCCTTTATAAACCCGTTATCCACCAGCCAGTCAATTGACGGTTTAATATCCGCAGAAAGGGTTTCTATTGTCCAGAGTGCTTTTGGTGAATGTACTTTTAACAGCTCTAACGTATTTAACATATCGATTTCACCCTTCCAAAGGCCAAAGTGATCGTCAAGTTTTCCATTGTTATTATGCAGGTGAACGTACCTAATCCTGTCATTTAGACCTTGTATCCAATTGTGCCGTACGCCCCCAGATACAGAGCCCGCCATGGACGGCGGCCCCTTGACCCTCCGAATATTAATACGCCATATAAGAACGCGCATAAATCTACCCTTTACCATTTAAGTAGAAACACTCCAATGCTTAGGGTGAATAAGTAATGGGGGTAACTTTGTACTGACATCCCCCTTCGCTACATTAAGCTGAGCTTGGGTAAGAAAGATGCTCTTGCTAAGATCTGCTCCTCTAATGTCAATATCTCGGAAATCAGCTCCAATGAAATCAGTACCATTTAGGTCTACTCCCCTGAGGTCTGCTGCAATAAGATATGCTCCCCTCAAGTTAGCTCCTCTCAGGTCGATTTTTCTAAGATCACATGCAATAAGGTCTGCTCCTCTGCCGAAGGTCTTCTTGCTTCCGCGATGAGTCTTCAACCCGTGTAAAACTTCACTCCTTACAAGTTCGCTAGACCTCAGAAGCAGGGTATTAACTTTTGCTCGGTATGCTACCAAATCTAATTGCATGAGTAAATCAGGTCTAAGGCAAGTGACTTGTTCCGTCTCATAAAGCATAGAACTAAGCACATCATGGATAGGGCTAGCTGGTTGTAGCGTCAACGCTTCTGTCAGATACCAAAGAAGTTCATGAAGTTGTCTCATGAAAAGAAATACCTTAAACATTTGCTCAGAAGATTCTGGGGCTTTCCGCCAGTCGCGCCCATCAAAACTGACTTTAGAAACCTTCTGACCCGCACCAAAACACTCAAATGCAATGCAACCTTTAAGTCCATGTTCCAATAGGTTATTGTGAATACAACAGCGAAAGTCTTGTTCCAGATTGGGGCAAGGTTCACCTGCGTTTTTGTCGATTGGGAAACCTTCCGAAACTGAAAAGTAGAGTGCAACACAGCATAAACCAAAACAATTTTCACAGTCGGGGTGCAGATTACTGCGTTTTTCGATAGAAAAAGATAAATCCATTTCGTTTTCGGACAATATTTCTTCCTCCTTATCGACTTCAACCAATCTTTGCTGCACAACATCTTACGAGTGCGCACCAATCACCAGTAATTCGTAATCCGCGCATGGACGCGCGGCTTTTGCGTACGGTATCGGATAACGTTTAGGAGTTCCTGTAGCGTCCCAAGCACATTCATCATCCTCTAAGTTACGGGAACTCTGTGTTATCTGAATCGCGGCTAATTAATCATGCAAACTTTGTTTACAATGGACCTATTTATTTTTGCCTTTCCCCCATGAACCAATTTCAATCAGATTTCCTTCTGGATCAAGTATAAATGAAGACCGCATCCCCCATGGTTCTGTTCTTGGATAAAGAACTGGCGTAGCACCAGAATCGACAACTCTCTTGAATTCTATATCTACATCCGAAAACTCAGGCAAATCAATTGCCAATTCAAATGTGCCATTAATGCCATTTGGATAAGACACTTCTGTCCCTAGATATCCTGGCAACTCTTTTCTCTCATACATCATGAAACGTATCCCTTCATGCAGAAACTCAGCATGAGGTCCATTTCCATCCCATTGAATTTCTACTCCAAGGATATCTCTGTAGAATTCGGTCATAACTTTCAGATCATTTACGAAAATACCAAACGCATCAAACTTTAAACCCATGTTCTCTTAACCCCTCTCTTACGCGAAGAATCAACTATACTAATGGTCTTAAAAAGATACTCAATTAATTGAATAGATTTGTTTAGGATAATAAAAAACAAGACCTAGCGTTTCGTATAACGTATAATTACCGCAACATCCATGCGCCTTTTCGTGTTCTCAAGAGGGATTTACGCATAGTATTGCGTAAATCCCAACTATCTACAGTAGAGACTTCACAATATTTCTCCCTCTTCTTCAACTCATTTTCGCCTCCATGGTCGACATTGTCGCACCTTTAAACTATCCTGTGCTAAAACTGTACACCTTTATAGGCAGGGTCTTCGATTCTAATCTTTAATCGACTGATTTTACTCCCACCGGAAAGTTGAATCGTGACATTACCCCTCGTATAAATGTCGTGACTGGATTCCTTGAATCCACGCTTTTTCAAGGTGGTTACAGCTGAATCATAAGTGTCACCCACTTTAATTCCGAGGATGCTATATGATGGATTCTCAGTATCAATCGATGATACTTTGTTCTGGAATAATCCAAGCGATGATGTCATCACAAAAATCTTATTGTTGCTGAATCTCCATCCATTCCCGCCCATTCCATAGACAAACTCCGCTTCTTCATCCATGGTACTTTTTAATTTCTCTTCTGGCATAAAGAGTTTAATTGTTGAAACAGAAATGCTTCTATTATAATAATAAGCCTCTAAGATAGGGTAATTCTTATATAGCGTTAAACCTAAAATAATAATTGCTAACGCACTTAAAAGAAGAATTAAGGATTTAATTCTTTTCACTATTTACCCCCTAAATCTTTAGTGGTACTTACGATCGCTTTTCTCTATTTTCCATCAAGTCTAAAACCCTATCCAGCTTCTCAAGGATTTCCTGATTCCTTTTTCTTTTCCTTAAAATGAATGGCACGCTAATCAATATACAAATGATTAAAATAAGTACCAGGAAAGAAATCATTTGTGCCAATAATGTAAAATCGAAGTGTATTGGGTTCATCTCAATCGCCCCTCCGTTTATCTAATCTTCTACTATTCCTCTAGGATTATTGCTGACTTAGGAACAGAGAATTTTTTATCAGAGACCGAGCCGGGACCTATTTTTACATTCTTATAAGTTAATGTGGTCAAAATCTTCTCATTCTCTACAAATTCGATTTTTGTTGGAACTCCTGTTTTCTTATCTATCCATATTTTAGATGGATCTACCCTATTAGCTATGTTTGTCTTGATAATTACACTCTGCCGTCCTTCCACTTTTTCTGTCCCCACTATTTCCGCACTTTTCGGATCTATCATATCAATGTATCTCAAAAATGAGTTCCCTCTTATTCCCTCAAATTTTCCTATCATTCCTGTTGCTACAGCGGCTGATGTATTCTTGCTTAGAACCTTATACTTTGTCATCTTACCTGAGCCATCTCTTATATATCCGATTGTGTCTACCGCCACATTATCGCTGTATATAGTTACTTCACGCTTAAATTGATTATCCTTAGCCCAAACCTTACCATCAAAGACTATTCCTTCAGAATTGCGTTCTTCGTAGTAAAACTCTTGGATGTCTCTGCTCATGTTAATTAAGTCATTTAAGTCCGTTGACTTAGCACACCCTGCTGTGAAAAAGAGGATACAAATAAGGATTACCCAAAAAAGTTTTCTTCTCAAATCTTTCTCCTCCATTTTGTATCATTGCCAATATATAATGTTATGCTTTGTACGCTCAAGGATTCAGTAACGCCAGGACGGCGTCCCCTTGAGCTTCCCGGTTATTTTAATTGTTCTTCTACCCTGAACCTGACAATCTCACGAATCAAATCTAAGGGCAATGGCTTACCCAACGGGAATTGCACTGTCCCTTTCGAGGTTTTATAGTCGGATAGTTTTTCTTTGAATGCTACTATACCTTCAGGTTGTGGATAAAAGCCAATATGCTTTTTAAATCCAGCAAAATGAACCAACCATTTTCCGTTCAAATCATATGTAGGTATGCTCATACAAATTCGTTCGGTAGCCTGTGGGGCTGACTCAAGGACAATATTTCTGATTGCGGTCAATCGCTCCTGTACTTCGACAGGGAAGCCTTTAATATATGCGTCTACTTCATTCATCTAAATACACCCCCGCGCTCTTTATTTGTTTGCCTTGCCAAATACGAAGAAAAAACTTATCTCCTAACGCTTTGACATGTTTAATCTAGAACTTATAGTTTATACAAAAAGCAATCTCCAATATTACAATTCAACCCTTCTTTAAATATTCCTCCAAATTATAGACAACCCCCTAGGGCTAAGGAGTTAGCACCTTCACCGATAAATTCGTCTCCCAAATTATGCATCGATGCATAATTTGGGCTGATTTCCGAACAATCGCTAGCTTAAGCTCTTAGCCGTCCTCTCCTCCCCAAGTACATCTTCCCGATACCTCCCATACAAAAGCAGGAAGGGTCTGCCTTACGACAGACCCTTCCTGCTTTGCTAAAATTACTTGCTATAAAATTCCGAATGCCCTATTTAGCATTTTTGTCAAAATAATTACTTTGGATGATTAAATCAGAAAGGGTTAACCCCTTCACTGCATGGTCTTCAAGCTCCTTGCTGGTGCCGACAAAGGTTCCGTCAGCCAAAACAGCATAATCCCTTTGGGTCGTCATAAGATTTCGACCTTGGGTAGTCTTGACATACTTCTCTTCTTCTATCCCCATCAAATAAGCAACCGTTGGCAAAATATCAATCTGCCCTCCTGTGGTTTCAATAACCTTAGGACCCAAGCCCTTTTTGTAGATAAGGAAAGGAACCTTAGGGTCGTTCTCCATCCACCAATCTTCCTGAGGCTGGATGCCGGGGAGCTCATCGTTGTAATATTTATGAATCCCGCCATGATCACCATAAATGACAATCACTGTATTCTCTAAAAGCCCTTTCTGATCAAGAGATTCTATGAACATACCAATCTGCTTATCTGTGTAATGAATGCTTTGGAAATACCCTCCCAGTTTTGTCCGGTCAATCCGAGGATCGATTTCCAGTTCACGATACTCCTTTGGCAGATCATAGGGGCCATGACTGGTCATGGTGATGATGAAATCATAGAAGGGCTGAGAAGACCGCTCAAGAATAGGAAGCATTTGTCGGAGATAGCTGCTATCGCTTAATCCCAGACCAATTTTCTCATCCATAACAAAGTCTTTAATATCCAGTGTATTGGAGAAACCCATACCTATTAAGGCCTGAACCCAGTTCCAGTAGCCGGCATTATCGGGATGGCTGGCCTGGGTAGCGTATCCTTTTTCAGCAAGAAGCTTAGGCAGAGAATTATATTCGTTGAGGGGATATCTGAAGAAGGTACTCCCCCTTCTTACCGGATAGACGGAGGCATTGGCCAGGAGCTCAGCATCAGAAGTAGTTCCATTCCATACTTGTTCATAGAAATTAGGAAAATAGATGCTATCCTGCAAAAGCCGATTCAGAGTCGGAGTTATTTCTTGATTATTGTAGCTTTGATTGATGACGAAATTCTCCAGGGACTCTACCTGTAACAGAATAAGATTTTGTCCCGCAAACAGTCCTTTATACTCATCGGAAGGTAAATCTTCCTGATTTTGCACATACCAGTTTTGGATCTCTTCCTCCTGTTCAGGAGTCAGCTCAATGATCTGATTTTCCTTAAAATAAACATAACCGTCATAGAAATGATAGCCGATAGGAGATAAATTTCTCATACTGTCTGTAGGAGCCCAGCATATCCGAAAAACAATATGATTTTGCCCATTCTCCACTTGGTCATAACGATAATGGGCTGAATAAATAAATCCCGTAGCCAATACCCAAATAAGAAGGAACCAAGGGATTTGCCGTCTAATGTCCTTTCCTGATTCTCTTCTCAAGACAAGCAATAAAAGAGCCAATATACAGTCGATGGCAAAAAGAGCATCGGGCAAATAAAGCAGAGATAGAATCGAACTGCCTAGGTCTTCAAGATTGGTTAATTGAGCGACAAGGTGAAAGGTAAGAAAATCACCATATCCCCGATAGTATACCAAATCAGCCAGTAATAAAAAGGCCAGGAGTGCACCAAAGGCCCAGGTTACCCAGAGACGGCTTCTTCCTTTAAAAAGCAAAGGAATGGAAAAGAATAAGAGAGTAAAACAGAAAGCAAGAGTGCTGGACAAGGCATAATTATTGATAAAGTAAAATTCCCATGAGTTGTTCCAGGATGTGGTCAATCCCATAAAGGCGATCACTTTAATATAGCCAATAATAAAGGATCCCCACCAAAAAGGATCCGGTATAAGATCAAATATTATGCGGAGGTTTCTCTTTACGGATTTATATTGTAGAACGGACATTGTATCACCTATAGTTAAACTTCATTTATGAAAACAACAGCATTTATTGTAACACAATCCTCTCCAAGTGCCTAAACCTCATGAGAGTTAAAAATCCACTCTCTTTGTGATTATAAAACGATTAACATAGCCTTCCTCATCTAATTGGACAATTCCTTCCCCATTCTTGGCTTGAGTGCTTCCATCCTTTAATCTTTTCTCGATTTCTATAGTGTAAGAATATTGCGCACCTTGATCTTTGGTAATCTGAATGTCTCTTACATAGAATTGACATTCTTCTTCCCATGCCAGTTGGTCATATTTTATGATATACCTGGTTCTAAACAATTCCTGCAAAACATCCTCTGTGCAATACTTTTTAAACTTTGCGCTATAGGGTTTGAATAGTTCCGCAAAGTCCTCCGGGTCCATAGTCTGCATTCCTATTTGCCTTGGCATTGAGTTGCTTATTTCTTGCAAGTATCGGCTAAGCTTTTCCTTCAATTCCTGATAATCTTCCGTATTGTCAACCTGATAAAGCTCCAGAAGGAATCCTTCAATCGTCTTTTCACCCACAGATTTATTCGATTGGCAACTGGGAATAAGGAGAAAAACAAAGAATAAAATGATGCATAATACTACCTTTTTCATTTTCTTTCCTCCTTTTTCAAGGCGATTAAACACAAAGAGAGCCCATAGAGAGCTCTCTTATTCATGTGGTTCAATTCCTTAGCAACTTCCGCCGCAGCCGCCACAACTGCTGCCGCAACCTTGTCCGCCAAAATCCTTCGCCAAACGGATCTCAAAACCACTGCTTTCTTCAGTTTCTATAAAATCGATAAAGGCATCTTCAAGATATTCGGAAAGGGAGCTGGCTGTAATAACGGATACTCCATGCTCTTCGTCCAGAACATCCATTTCTGTCTTAGCATCTTCCAAGGCCATCCCAAAACTTGGGCCACCACAACCAAATCCCGCCAGATAGAGACGAAGATAGCAATTCTCCTTATTCTGTGCTTTTTGCACTTCCTTAACTTTCTGGGCTGCAAGTTCTGAAATTTTAACCATTTTTCCAACTCCTTATTTTGACCTAGCGATCATTGTTATTTTAACACTGCAAGCTGTGTACTCGTAGGTCCTGATTAGTTATCCTTTCCAACAAACTCCTTAAATCAGTTAATGTCATCTCTTATGTTTCAGGATAATTATAACATTTCTAAGCAGTAAGGGAAAGGTTGCTTTTCGAATGTGCAAGAAAAACGAACTTCAGATGAGATCCATCTGAAGTATCGTTGCCGGAGCGATTACCTTATTTCATATAATCCACCATATTATTATCCTTGAGAACCACATCGTGTGAACCGCCTTCTACAATGCTGGTTGCCGAAACCAGAGTAATTCTCGCTTTCTCTTGTAAATCAGGAATGGACAGAACACCGCAGTTGCACATGGTAGAGCGAACTTTATTTAAGGAGAGGGTCACGTTGTCCTTTAAACTTCCGGCATAAGGGACATAAGAATCGACACCTTCCTCAAAAGAAAGCTTTTTGTCTCCGCCCATGTCATAACGCTCCCAGTTTCTTGCCCGGTTAGAGCCTTCACCCCAGTATTCTTTCATATAGTTACCATTGACGTTGACCTTATTGGTAGGGCTTTCATCAAAGCGAGCAAAATATCGTCCCAACATAATGAAGTCTGAACCCATGGCCAGAGCCAAAGTCATATGATAGTCATGGACAATCCCACCGTCGGAGCAGATCGGGACATAGATTCCTGTCTCTTCAAAATACTCATCCCGAGCTTTGGCCACTTCAATTACGGCTGTGGCCTGTCCGCGACCAATTCCCTTTTGCTCCCGAGTAATACAAATAGAACCGCCGCCAATTCCTACTTTAACAAAATCAGCCCCAGCTTTGGCCAGGAATAGGAAGCCCTCCCGATCCACCACATTACCGGCACCCACTTTAACCTTATCACCGTAATGCTCACGGATCCAGTCTATGGTTATCTTCTGCCATTCTGTAAAACCTTCCGAGGAATCAATACACAAAACATCTGCTCCCGCATTGACCAAAGCGGGGATGCGCTCTGCATAATCCCGAGTATTGATACCGGCTCCTACCACATAACGTTTGGAAGTATCCAGAAGCTCATTCTCATTTTCTTTGTTGGAGTCATAGTCCTTGCGGAAAACCATGGTTTTCAAACGCTGGTCTTTATCGATGAGAGGCAAAGAGTTTAATTTATGCTCCCAGATAATATCATTGGCTTCCTTAAGTGTGGTCTTTTCGTCAGCGCAAATAAGGTCCTCGAATTTAGTCATAAATTCCGCGACTTTGGTATCGGTGGACATCCGGCTCACCCGATAATCACGGCTGGTTACAAGACCGGCTAATTTTCCATTCGCTGTGCCGTCATCGGTGACAGCAACCGTTGAATGGCCTGTTTTCTCTTTTAAAGCCAAAATATCTGCCAAAGTATCCTCCGGCTTCACATTGGAATCGCTAATGACAAAGCCTGCCTTATGGTTTTTTACTTTGGCTACCATTTGGGCTTGGTTTTCTATAGTCTGGGAGCCATAAATAAAGGAGATTCCTCCCTCTTTGGCCAAGGCGATAGCCATTTTATCATCGGAGACGGATTGCATGATGGCCGAGACAAGGGGAATATTCATCATAATAGAGGATTGTTCCCCTTTTTTGAACTTAACCACCGGTGTTTTCAAACTTACATTAGTAGGTATACAATCGGTAGAGGAATATCCTGGGACCAAGAGGTATTCTCCAAAAGTCCGTGAAGGTTCGTCAAAAAATAATGCCATTTCTATCACTCCTGATTTAAAAACTTTTATCTTTTATCTTATCATTATCACCCGGATAAAAACAAGTATTCTTTTCAAGAAATATAATTATTTCCGTAAGAATCTAAGCAGCGTCTCTTCAAAAACTTGGTCTTCAACCGGGCTTCGTTTGGCGGGACCTTTGGTTCTTCCTCCCGATCGGCGGTATTTAGCCTTCAGCTCCCTTTCCTCCAATAAATTAGCTATTAATTCAGGACGATATTCCTTACCGGCTGGACTAAGGGCTCTCCCCCCTTTGCCCAATACCATGGCTGCCAGGCCAATATCCTGAGTCACGATAATATCCCCTGCTTCACACAGGTTCATCACTTTAATATCCGTTTCCTGGGGAGAGTTCCCGACGATAATATGATGATCCGAGGCAATCTCATGGTTAAAGCTGGCCACTGTCCACACGGGGATACCGTATTGACGGCCAATTTCAAGACAGATCTGAAGAACAGCTTTGGGGCAGGCATCACCATCAATAAGAATCTTCATGGTTTGAGCATTCCTCTTTCAATGGATCTCTGAATTAATCTTTCGATATATTCATAGAGCTGAGGAACTTTTTCCTTGGCTATCTCAGTGCGCTTTAATACCTTTTCACTGGTGACTCCAGGTCTTTGCCAAGTTTGGCCCTCTGTATTGTAATTGAGCAGTAAGGGCTGAAAACGGTCCAAAGTCGCTGCAAAAGCCGCTTCCTTGGTCTCCATCTCTTCAAATTCCTCCCAGAGGCTCATCATCTTTTGGGCTTGATCCTCGGGCAGCATATTAAACAGGCGGTCTGCAGCTTCCTGTTCCCGCTCCGCCTTATCTTCATACCCTTTCTCATCATAACAATAAGTATCTCCGGCATAAATCTCTACCAAGTCATGGATCAATACCATGCTGATCACTTTGGCTATATCTATGGTTTGATCCTCGGCGTATTCGGAAAGAATCATAGCCATCACCGCTAAATGCCAGGAATGTTCTGCGTCATTCTCATAGCGCCTGCTGCTGATCGTAATACTCTGACGGGTGATATCCTTTAACGCATCGATGGCTACTATGAAATCAATCTGTTTTTCCATTCTTTCACTGATCAATTCAATCCATCTCCTTATAGCTTATGGGATCCTTGATACCGGCTTCGGCAAATCCCTTGAGTCTCAGGGCGCAGCTGTCACAGGTTCCACAGGCCTTTTCTCCACCGCGGTAACAACTTGTGGTACTATGCAAGGGAGCATCATTCTCTACGGCTAATTGGATGGTTTCAGCTTTGGAAAGATACATCAGCGGCGCTTTGATTGCAATGGTTTGACCGCTCACTCCCGCTTTCGTTCCAACATCCACAACCTTCTGGAAAGCCTGCAAAAACTCCGGACGGCAATCCGGATAGCCGCTGTAATCCACGGAGCTGATACCGATAAAGATGGCCTCTGCTCCTATAACCTCTCCATAACCTAAGGCATAGCTTAAGAAAAGAATATTGCGGGCTGGAACGTAGGTCACGGGTATTTCTCCATCTTCTGCGTAATCCGGAACTTGAATGGCGGAATCTGTTAAAGCACTTCCTCCCACACTATCAATCTTAATGATTCGATGCTCTTTGACCTTATAGTATTGGGCTACAGCTTTTGCCGCATCCAGTTCACGTTGATGCCTTTGTCCATAATCAAAGGATAATGGATACAACTCATATCCGGCCTTATAGGCAACACTCATGCAGGTCGTGCTGTCCAGGCCCCCTGAGAGCAATACTACAGCTTTTTTCATAGACTAGCTCCTTATCTTCTTTTCAAAATCAAGTGGGCTTTAAACTATCATTCAGTTTTGATCTGTCCTTTCGGAAAAGAATCAGGGACCAGAGATAACCACCGAAAACCTTGGCAAAGAATTGTCCAAAGACAGCGTAGGGAATAAAAGCCCCAAAGGCCAAAGTCGGAAAAGCAATAGAATCTACCGCAGCGGAGGCAATATTAGAACTGTTGACCTTGACAAAACGGGGATGTTTCCTTAAAGCCTGATAAACGGCAGTATCCGTAATTCCGGTAAGCAAAAAGGCGATAAAAGAAGCTATAGCGATTGGCCCGGCATTGCGATTGATAAACCAGGACAATAAAGCGCCCGTTCCTACAAGCAAGAACATCTTCGGCCATAAATGTTTGCGGCTCCATTGCTCATGAAGTTTATCCCGGGCCACCAAGTCAAAAGCAATGAGTAAAAATGCATTAATCGGTGTTGAAATAGGTCCAAAATAAGTTACCGATAAATTAGCTGCGACATTGGCTGCCAAATAGGCTAATACAATGAGCATGATTCCCACTCCCCCGTTTCCTATCAAATTATTATAAACCCTCTGTCAATCCATGAGCAATATGAAGGGCTATTTATCAAAAAGCCCTCCTTTTTTATAACTTTTAATACCGCCACGAGCTTGGCCCAGCTTAGCTGCTGCCTTATTCGGCCCACCTTGTTGAGCACTTTTTTTCTTCTTCTCTTCAATTAATTTTTTCATTAACTCTATATTCTTATCCATTTAAGATATACCTCCGTTTTTTTACTTATTACTCTTAGCGGGATTTACGACCTGCGATCTCTTCAGCCAGCTCACTGAGGTAGGTCCAGCGCTCCAAAGATTCTTCCAGCGCCCTCTCTAAATCTTCCTTTGTTTTCATCAGCTCGTTCAATTTTCCGTAATTACTTCCCGCTTCCACCATATCCTGGTTCACTCGTTCCAATTGCCCCTCAAGGTCGGCAATCCTGTCTTCTATCTGTTCATACTCCCTTTGCTCTTTATAACTCATTTTCAGCGGACGTTCTTTTGGCTTTGCCTGATCCCCGGTATTCCCAGCCTCCTCTGGCTTCGAGGTTTGGCTATGGACCTTCTGCCCTTTGGCGAGAGTATCTTTTGCGAACTGATCCTCCAGAATCCGTCGATCCAATTGTTCCCGGTAATCCGTATAATTCCCTATGGTGGAATGTATTCTCCCTTGACCCTCAAAGGCCAGGATCTGATCCACCACCCTATCCAGGAAAAAGCGATCATGGGATACTGTGATCACGACTCCGGGGAAATTTTCCAGATAGTCTTCAAGAATACTAAGGGTATGAATATCCAGGTCATTGGTCGGCTCATCCAGCAAAAGGACATTAGGGGAGTCCATCAGAACCTGAAGCAGATAAAGCCGTCGTTTCTCTCCTCCGGAGAGTTTTTCAACAGGAGTCCATTGCTGTGCAGGAGTGAAAAGAAAGCGTTCCAGCATTTGGGATGCTGTCAGGACCCCTCCATCAGAAGTTGGAATCACTTCCGCCACGGATTTGATGACATCGATAACCTTGGTCTGAGGTTCGAACTCCCGGTATTCTTGAGCAAAGTACCCTAGCTTGACTGTGGGTCCCCATTCAATCTCCCCTTCATCGGCTTGAATCAGCCCGGCCAAAATATTTAATAGAGTGGATTTGCCGCTGCCGTTGGGGCCAATGATTCCGATTCGGTCAAACTTAGCCAGGATGATGCTGAAATCATCGATGACCATCCCCCGACCAGGGTATGATTTACACAGATGAGAACACTGGATGACCTTTTTCCCTAACCGGGCTGCCCCTGCCGAGACTTCAACCTTCCCGGTCTTTTCCTCAGGCTTATCGGCTTGAAGCTGCTCGAATCGATCAATTCGTGCTTTTTGCTTTGTGGTGCGGGCTTGAGCACCCCGTCGAATCCAGGCCAATTCATTGCGCAGAATATTTTGCCGCTTTCTTTCTGAAGCCTCTTCCTGCTCATCCCGCTCCGCTTTCAATTCTAAGAAACGGCTGTAATTACCCGGATAGGAATATAGTTTTCCCCGATCCAGTTCAAAAATCCGATTCGCCACCCGATCGAGGAAATAGCGATCATGAGTGACCATCAAAAGAGCACCCTTAAGTTTATTCAAATAGTTTTCCAACCAATCCACCATTTCATTGTCGATATGATTGGTAGGTTCATCAAGGATCAATACATTCGAAGGTTGAATCAGGGCGCCGGCCAAAGCCACCCGTTTACGCTGTCCCCCGGACAGGGTCCCTACGGGAATATCAAACTGATTTATCCCCAGCTTGGTGAGAACTGCTTTAGCCTCGCTCTCAATCTGCCAGGCATTGTGGCTGTCCATCTTCTGCCCCAATTGGAGGAGGGCATTTTGATAACTTTCCTTGCTGGGCTCTTGATTCAGCCGCTCCAAGGCCATTTCATAATCCCTAAGCAGCTTCATCAGGGGGGAATTCCCTTTAAAGACCTGCTGCAATACCGTAGCCTCTTGATCAAAATCAGGCTCCTGAGGAAGATATTCCAGCTGCAACTCATTATTGGTTATGATCTGTCCTTGATCTGGTTGCTCCAAGCCGGCCAGAATCTTTAACAAGGTGGACTTCCCTGTTCCATTGACTCCGATAATGCCAATTTTCTGACCTTCCTCTATTCCTAAGGAAATATCCTTGAATAAAGGCTTAATTCCATAACTTTTCGTTAGAGATTCAGCAGTTAACAGATTCATTTTGATTCCCCTTATATCTCCATTAATATAAATAAAGCAACAGGTAAAGTCCATGTTTTATGCACACTAACCTTAAGTATATCATTTCTATGAGCTTCAGTGAACTGCAAATCAAAAAGCTGGAATTCACAGTTTGCTTGCCGTCCTAAAATAATTTATAGTTAAAGATAGAACCATTAACCCAAAGACTAACCACTCTTATATTTGATGTTCCTATCAACGAATGAGGAGGCTTAATTATGTCCAGTGTCATCGACCGCTTTCTAAGGTATGTCGTAATCGACACCCAATCCAATGAAGAATCGCAAACCACCCCCAGCACCGATAAACAGCTGAACCTGGCTCGGCTTCTTGAACAAGAACTTAAAGAACTTGGTTTGCAGAATGTCCGCATCCAAGAGGGCAATGTTTACGGAACTTTACCTGCTAATTCAGCAAAGACTATCCCCGCCATTGGCTTTATCGCCCATATGGATACCAGTCCTGATTTTTCTGGAGAGCATGTCAAGCCCCAGCGTATTGAAAATTATGATGGCAAGGACATTCTTCTTAACCCGGAGCAAAATCTGGTCCTCTCCCCTGCAGACTTCCCGGAATTGCTGGATTACATAGGCAAAACCCTGATCACTACCGATGGAACCACCCTCTTAGGAGCGGATGATAAAGCAGGAATCGCCGAGATCATGGCTGCACTTGAATACCTGACCAAGCACCCGGAAATCGAGCATGGGAAAGTCTGTGTGGCCTTTACTCCCGACGAGGAGGTAGGCCGGGGCGCCGATCAATTTGATGTGGCCGGCTTTGGAGCGGATTTTGCTTATACCGTGGACGGCGGGGCCCTTGGAGAACTGGAGTACGAAAACTTTAATGCTGCCAAGGCTATCGTCAAAGTAAAAGGAAGAAATGTTCATCCCGGCACTGCGAAGAATAAAATGATCAACGCCATCCTTTTAGCCAACGACTATATCGCCAAGCTCCCACCCCAAGAAACACCGGCAACCACAGAAGGTTATGAAGGCTTTTATCATCTCCATGATATCCAAGGGGATGTGGAAGAAACCACCCTTTACTATATTATCCGGGATTTTTATGAAGACTCTTTTGCCAAACGTAAGGAAACCATGCTGAATGTAGCCGAGGAGCTTAACCAAAAAAACGGACTCGGGCTGTTCACCGTCGAGATTACAGACCAATATCAGAATATGAAAGAAAAAATTCACCCGGTGATACATATTGTAGAGAAAGCTCAGGCTGCCATGGAAGCCGTGGGAGTTAAGCCTCTCATCAATCCCATACGCGGGGGGACCGACGGAGCACGCTTATCCTTTATGGGTTTGCCCACCCCCAATCTATTCACCGGCGGACATAATTACCATGGCCGCTATGAATTCATTCCCACCTTCGCCATGGAAAAATCTGTGGAGGTCATCCTCAAAATTATTGAGCTCTATGCTGAAGATCGTTCCTAGTTGAAAAAACCGCGTGCAATCTTTTTGATCTCACGCGGTTTCTCTTTTATCTCAGTGGTATTAAAATCCTAAAACTGTTTAAAAACACTGCTTATATTTGCGGAAATAGGAGCTCGACAATATGAATAAATTCTTCCAATTTACTGCAATCATTAACTAAATATACCGGAAGCCCTATAAAGCGAAAGGGTAGATTTTTATGGATAAATTCATAAAGAGAGGGGGTGTTTTTAGAGGGCATACCCGCTGAAGCCTCTTTTCTATTCTCTCTCCCCAGGGCCTTAAGCTGTTCCTCCAGGATAGAGTAGAGTTCACGATAGTGCTTGGTATTTAGATTATGAGCCTGAATATATCCTTCTCTTTGCCGTGCATACAAGGATTGAATATAGTCCTTCTGCCTGACAGTCCAGTGCGGATGAACCGTTAAGACAAAGGCATTGGCCAAAGTTTCTTCCAGACATTCTTGGGTGCCCCAGGTTTGACTATAGATCTTCTTTTTATAAGCCGGGTAAAGACCATCGCTATCCTTTCCCACATCATCCAGGAGAATACAGTAGCGCTCAATGAGATAATGAAAGGACACATGGGTCAAAACGGAATCCAGAGCCAGGGTATGAGCCTCTCTCAATGTCATAGAGGTCTGTCTGAGAATACTTAAAAGATACATTCCGAACATTTCTGCATAGAGATACAGACCAAAGTCTTCCGAATTAAAATGATAAGGCCGGTAGGTCCCCACCATATCAAAATTCTCACAGCGCCTTTCATTGAAGTGCAGCTCATACTCACATAAATTCAATTTAAGTTGATTGAAGGATTTTGAATTACAGGTTATGGCTTTCCCTTTGGTCAGATATAAGTCCAAGCCCTGCATGATAGGGTATACCTCTTCCCTTACATACTCCCCACGGTTCCACCTCTTTTCTATGGGCAATTCCTGTTGCCAGCTTGTTTCCCTAAATCCATATGACTGACTCTCCCCTTTTAGCACCAGTGATTAAGAAGTATATTAAAGTTGCCATGGCATCACCTTTCGGACATAAGAAAAAGCACCCCCATTGAGAGTGCTTGTATGCTATAATTGATTTTGTAACAGAAAAGGCTTGCAGAGCGGTCGGCATTCCTCCGAAGGGAGGTGATGCCATGGAAGTATATGAGGCTTTAACACTAATGATCTCTTTTGGAGCATTAGTTGCTTTTTTGCTTACCTCCGATAAACGGAAATAGACCGCCTCTGCTCAAGGATGACGGTCTATTTCCCGATTTCTAAAGCCGACCGCACTTCAAGCGGCTGTTACTAGGAGTTATGTTAGCGCATGACTCCTATTTGATTTTAGTATACCACATATTGATCGAAAACATCACTATTGGATGCTATTTTTCATCACTCGGTGGTGCGGCCTAAAAATGTCTTGATCGGTAATTTCTTCCCTTTTCTCTTTTTCCACAAGCTCTAAAAATTCTTTAGACGGAAGGGGCTGTTGCAGTAAGACAGCCCCTAATTAACGATTTCAATGTGCTATTCTTATGATGAAGATTCGGCCTCATCTGCTTTTCGATCCTGAATTTTCGAACCAAAGAGGATTAGACATAAGACCAGGGTTACCATGCCAATGATATAGGGTGTATTCATGGATAATCCATAGATTCCTCCCCCCACCAGAGGGCCAAGGATTCTGCCAAGGCTGCCAAAGGATTGAAATACCCCGAGAGAAGCCCCCTGCCTATTATGGCTGTTTTTGCTCACTAAACTGGAGCTGGTAGGTGTCATAAAGGAATTTCCGGTCATGAATACCACAGTTCCCAAGACCAGAAGGATAGCATTCGGAGCCCAGAGCATCCAGAGAAAGGCCAGAGCACAAAGAACTGCTCCAAACTTGGCAGGTTTGGCATCACCAAAGCGCTTGACCACTTTCCCAATTAGCATTCCCTGGACGATGACACCAACGATTCCAATAATCATAAAGACAAAGCCCATTTCTTTCGGGCCAAAGCCCACCCGCTCTGCAGCAAACAAGGTAAAGGTCGTTTCAAACATAGCCATAGTAAAGCTAAGGACAAAACTGAATACGAACAATGGAAATAAAGGATCCCGAATCACCCCAAAATTAAGACGCACTTTTTTCCTGGGTTCCCGGTTGGGTTCTTTGAGAGTTTCAGGGAGCAGCTTCCAGGCAAAGGGCAGAATAAGTAAAGCCAAAGTCCCCGCAAAGTAAAAGGGTAAGGTAAAACTATAATGACCCAGCGAACCGCCTAAGGCCGGCCCGAAAACCATCCCCAATCCCATAGCGGCTCCGAGCATCCCCATACTCTTGGAACGCTCCGCCCCTTCCGTGATATCCGCCATATAAGCCATAGCGGTGGGTAAAGTAGCTGAAGAGACCATTCCCGATAGGGCCCGGAAAGCGATGAGAAGAGGGAGATTTCCGGCCATTCCATAGAGAAAAAAGGTAATTCCGTAACCACTAAGTCCAATTAATAGAACAGGCCGCCTACCGATTCGATCCGACAACCTTCCCCAAAAAGGAGCAAAGAAGAACTGCATAATGGAATAAGCAGACATAAATAACCCAAGGGAGAAGGCCCCGCCCCCTAGTTCTCCAATCAAAAAAGGAAGGATGGGAATAACTACCCCAAAGCCCACCATAACCAAGAACTGGATGATAACTAAAATAACCATCGGTCGAATATACTGCTTTTGCATGAGGTACACTCCCATCATACTGCTGGTTCACTGCCGAGATCATAACTCTATTCCATTTTATTTCTGTTCAAATAGCCATTGAATTATTATAATAGATGTTGGTGTTTAAATCATCCTCTAAGAAGAAAAATCACAAAAATTTCAAGGAAAGGACATTATTATGAATACTTATAGAACCCAAGGTGTTTGCGCAAGTCATATTCATTTTGAAATAAAGGAAAATAAAGTATACAATGTAAAATTCGTCAATGGCTGTCCCGGCAATCTGCAGGCTTTAGCAGCCCTTGTTGAGGGAATGTCTGTAGACGACGTAGTAAAGCGTCTAAAAGGTATCCGCTGTGGTCATAAAACCACATCCTGTGCGGATCAGTTTGTAAAAGCCTTAGAGTCCGGCAAGTAAGAAAACCCCGCCCAGTCAACACATGTGACTATGCGGGGTTTTTCAATTCATCTGAGTCTATAGTCTCTGGTCCAGACTTTTTACTTTAGAGAACTGGAACAGCGGTCCACCAGATAGATCAAGGATTGGTAGCTTATGCCGCTGTGAGCGGATAAGCCAATCTCGCAAGTCCGGCTGTTGGAGTATCCTCCGGTACAGTTGTCCGGTATGGCTCTATTTAGCCCTGCTAAAGCGGAATCGTTTAACTCCGGGTAGGTAAACCCTTTATCTCCGGCAAAACCGCAGCAATGGACATCATCAGGGAAGATTACTTTTTCAGCACAAGCCTCGGCAACCGCTTTGAACTTTTCACTCAAACGCATTTTTACTGAGCTGCAGGTAACATGAACTGCAACAGTTTCCGGTACTTTCTTGATCTTTAAGCGATGGAATAAAAAGTCATGGGCAAATTCCACGGATTCATGAAGCTCTATACCTGATTTAAAGGCTCGCTTCATACGGTAAAGACAGGGGCTGGTATCACAAACGATAGGATATTGACCATTCTTGCTGGCTTGGAGAAGAACTTCTTCCAATTCCGCACTTTTTTCATCGGCAATATCGAAAAATCCTTTGCTCTCCCAGGGCATTCCACAGCAAAGCTTATCCAATCCCGGTGGAATAATCACTTCATAGCCCGCTTTAGCGAGAAGAGAGCACATCACTTCGTTAAGAGGTCTTTGATCCCTATCCTTACGAGCCGGCCCCATGGAGCGGCTGATGCAGCTGGGGAAATACACGACTTTCAGCGCTTCACCCTGCTGCGCCGAGGGAAGAGGCGGCCGAGGCTTAACCTTGCCCGTTCCTTTGCTGGGCATCCATTCATTCCATAAGGGAATCTTGCTTTGGGACACATCGCGAGCCGTTCTCGCCATACCTCCAAAAATCCGTGTACCTAAAAAGCCATGAACTCCATCCACAGCACCTAAGCCAAAGCGCATTATACCGGTTACTCCGTTCATATTCTTGGCCAGTGCCTTGGCTATCTTGCGGGTCGCCGGGGTAATAGCCTGAGAGCGTAAGTATTTGGTGTTATCCCCGGTATTGATGTTCAGCGGACATGATGTAGCACATAATCCATCCGTAGCACAGGTGGCATTGCCGGCATAATCATAATCTCTAAGAAAGCGATTTAAGCGTTCGGGCTCTATTCCGGTACGTTTCAAATGAGAGATCTCCCGCTGCAGGATAATACGCATCCGGGGCGTGGTGGTAAGATGCTTGGAAGGACAGATATCCTGACAGAATCCGCAATTGGTGCAGCGATCGATCGTTTCATGAGAGGCAGGCATGGCCTTTAAATTCTCAAGGTGGACATGTTTATTGTCATTAATAATTACACCAGGATTTAAGAGATTATTGGGGTCAAAGGCTGATTTGATGCGTTTCATGAGCTCATAAGCCTTGCTTCCCCACTCCAACTCCACAAAGGGGGCCATGTTGCGGCCTGTTCCATGCTCAGCTTTCAGAGAACCATTGTATTTCTTAACGACAAATTCATTGACCTCATTCATCAATCCCTCATAACGAGCGATCTCTTCATCGCTGTCAAACTTAGGGGTGAATATAAAATGCCAGTTGCCGTCTAAGGCGTGTCCATAGATAATGGCGTCGGTATAACCAAATTTGTTAAGACTGTTCCGCAGATCAGCAGTAGCTTCAGCTAAGCGCTCCAAAGGAAAGGCCACATCTTCAATAAGAACCGTTGTTCCCTGGGCACGCACACCCCCTACAGCGGGGAAAATGTCTTTACGAATTTTCCAGTAGGTTTCATATTCTGATTTTACTGCCGTAAAGCTGACCGGGAATATGGTGGGTATATCTTCCAATACAGCGGTAGCTTTTTTAATCCGCTCTTCCAGCTCCTCAGGGTTTGCTCCCCGGACCTCCACTAAGAGGGCTGTCGCCGTATCGGAGAGGGTCTTCAGATAATCCGGCATTCCGGGAGCATCTTCCACGGAGCGCAAGGAAGCTCTATCCATCATCTCAGCAGCGGCCACCAAATCCCGGTTGAGCTTCATGACTGCACGACAAGCATGATCCATATCCGGATAGATAATCAATGCAGAAGCTTTATGGTCATAGTCTATGACCGTTTTATATGTAATTTCAGAGATAAAACCTAAGGTCCCTTCCGAACCGATGAGAACATGCTTAATGATTTCAATAGGATCTTGGAAATCGACGAAAGCATTGATACTATACCCTGTGGTATTTTTTATCTTATATTTCTTCTTGATCATGGCCACAAGATCAGGATCAGCATTGATCTCATCACGTATCTCTTCGATCTGCCGAATAAGATCCCCTTTGCGTTCCATAAAGTAGTGTCGTGATGAGGAATCCCCTGTATCCAACACGGTTCCATCATCGAAGATGATCCGCATTTCGTCCACGGTTTTGTAGCTGTTATCTGATGTGCCACAGCACATACCGCTGGCATTATTGGCAGCAATTCCACCGATCATACAGTGATCAATGGAAGCAGGATCCGGGCCGATTTTACGTTTATAAGACCGGAGATAGCGATTGGCTTCCACGCCGAGAATACCGGGTTCTAAGCTGATCTTTTTTCCGTGGTCATGAATTTTATAGTGTCGCCAGGAACCTTGCAGAACCAAAAGAACAGAGTCGGTAAGCGCTTGTCCGGAAAGGCTGGTACCTGCCGTACGGAAGGTGACAGCTATTTTCATACGTTGAGATAAACGTAGAATCTCACCCATCTCTGCATCGTCAAGGACCCGAATCACTATTTTGGGAATGAGGCGATAAAAACTCGCATCAATTCCATAACCCAAAGTATAGAGAGGATCAATAAAAATCCGTTGATAAGGTACGAATTGAGATACCTCCCTGTAAAAATCTTGATATTCTTGAGGAAGCTCTTTCAGATCCTCTTCCTTCTGTTTCAGATTGCGGGGATCACTAGGGTTTACATAATAGTTTAAGGGGCGTGTCCCGCTTTTCCAATGGGTCATAACCTCACGTCCTTTCTTGCTGTTGTATTAGTGTTTACAGAATCTTTGCCAGAGATTCCAGTTTTGCTTAATTTATTAGATTTCGTTAGATTTAATCATTCTCCTTTTAAGAAAATTATTTTTTTAGATTTTCCTTAATAAAACAGCTAAATGACAGGATAATTAGTATTTTTATAGAAATATATCAAGAATATTTATAATTTTATAAAATCAATGGCCTTATCTTGCAAATTTATTCACTAAATATTAAGAATAGGAGGTTTGTATTTTGTTTTTGCGGAAAACCCTGAAGCATTACAGCATTGCAGTAATCGGACTGCTTTATTTCATCAGTAGATTATTTTATTCCGGCGCTCATTGGGTTATCCCATCCGAATCTTTCCTTTTCCTTCATACTCTTCTTGAGTTCTTCAGCATTATCGTATCCTTTACTATCGGCTTACAATGCTTAGCCTCTTACCCCTACACTAAGTCGGATCGAAAGTATCTTCTTGGAATCTTTTTTATTACGGTCGGCCTATTCGATTTACTGCATACATTAACTTATAATGGCATGTTTCTCAACACGACAGGAGCAAGGTCAATCTATTTTTCCTTAACCGCCCGCCTGACTGAGTCAAGTGGCCTTTTGATCTACATCTTAAATCGGGCTCCTAAAAAAAGAGTTTCTATGGTTTTCGGATCTGCCTTTTTAGTGACCGCTTTGATTGTTATTATGAAGTGGGGACCCTATTTGCCCCCCATGCTGCTCCCCGATGGTGTCACTTCACTTAAGATCTTTGTTGAGTCTCTGGCAGGCAGTTTGAATCTTATAGCATTTTTTGTATTGATTTATAAATCTCGCCTTGAAAGGGCAGAAAACTGCCCCAATCTCTCCAATGCTTTGCTTTTGCTCCTGATTTGTGAATTATTTTTTACAATATACCATACTCCCTACGACAGCGATAATCTGGTCGGACATATTTTTAAATTCCTGGGTTATACCTATATCCTCAAAAACATACTGATAAAAAACTTACATGAACCTTTTAAAGAAATCCAATCAGCTTATAAAGATTTTAATACAATTTTTCAATTTGCACCGGTTGGCCTCTCCATAATTAGAAAATCAGATCATCAATTTTTAGAAATCAATCACTTCTTTATGAATTTTCTGGGGCTGCCCGACAAAGATGTTATCGGCAAAACCCCTATGGAAGTGGGATTCTCGGAAGCAGATTGGACAAAAGTCCTCGCCTATGCTGAGAACAATAACTATTACTTCGCTGAGACCACCCTTGCCAACTTGGAAATCTCCCTGGAAAGGGAGGGAAGCAAAGTCAGCATTGCGGCAATTTCAGCTGAAACCATCCAGCTGGGCCATGAGGAATGCATCTTAATGTCAGTCACGGATATTAAGGAGTTAAAAAGCTTGCATACGGAGATGATCCGACTGGACCGCCTTAACTTGGTTGGTCAAATGGCTGCCGGTATCGCCCACGAAATAAGAAATCCCATGACCACTGTCCGTGGATATCTTCAACTCATGGATGAAAAATCCCAAGATATTGGGCAAAAATCGACCCTTCATTTCATGATTGAGGAATTGGACCGGGCTAATTCCATACTCAAAGAATTTCTAACCCTTGCTAAGAACAATAAACCCAACTATCAAATCCTCAACCTCAATAAATTACTACAAAACTTACATCCACTCATTGAGGCCGATTCTTTCACGCAAAATAAACAAATCCGCTTTACCCCCGGGGATATCCCTGATATCGAACTCAGCCCCAAGGACATTACCCAGCTGGTCTTAAATTTATGCATAAATGGCCTTGATGCTATGTCTGAAGGGGGATGCCTAACGATCCAAACTTATAAAAAAGACCATAGTGTAATCCTATCCATTAAAGATGAGGGCCATGGCATACCCAAAGAGTTATTGGAGAAACTTGGCACCCCATTCTTTACCACAAAGGAAAATGGAACAGGATTAGGACTGTCCATATGTTATAAAATAGCGAAATCCCATAACGCCAAGATCGATGTTACTTCCAGTTCTGAGGGCACTCTATTTCAGATTAGTTTTCCTTTGCAGTCAGTGGAATCAATGTTCATCCCTTCTCATTAGTTTTGCCTGAGAAAGCCCCAAAGAAATGAAAAAGCGCAGCAGTCTCGTCACTGCTGCGCTTCCTTGTGCACTTTGTTGGTTATCTTAAGGCTTTCTCAAGTATTTCATTTAACCGATGGACCATACTCCGGGGATCCACGATAATTCCCGCTGCAATTTGTGCATTAGCAAAAAGTTGTTCAGCAGCCAGGGGAGCAAAGGAATCTTCGTTCTTTCTTAAATCGTTGAGACGTTGGATCAGGGCATGTTTAGGATTAATCTCCAGAATTCCGGCGGGAACATCCTGAATATCCCTATTCATCATCTGCATCATCCGCTGGATGCTATGAGTGCCGTAATGACTAAGGATAATGGCGGGACTGTCTACCAAGCGCTTCGATTCACGGACTTCCGTCACTTTCATCCCCAGCACTTCCTTAAGCCAGCCGTTAAACTCCTTGAGTTCCTCCTCAGATAGAAGCTTTTCCTCTTCCGAGGCAGAATCCTCATCGGTCAGATTAAGGTCTCCATGATCGGCAGAGAGCAAACGTTTGCCATCATATTCCCTGATCATATCAAAGACATAGTCATCGATTCCATCATAGGTATAGATCACTTCATAGTCTTTATTCTTAAAGACCTCCAAATAAGGGCCTTCTTCGATAATTTGCCGGGTCGGACCATTGATAAAATAGATGGCTTCTTGTCCTTCCTTCATCCGGCCCACATAATCCCCTAAAGAAATCAATTCCCCTTCTCCCGTCTTCGAGGACTCAAAGCGCAGAAGTTTCAGGATCTCCTGACGATGGGTAAAGTCGTTGGCTGCTCCTTCTTTAAGAAAAATACTGAACTCATTCCAAAATTCCTTAAAGATCTCAGGTTCATTTTTAGCCTGGTCATCCAGGTATTTTAAGAAGCGGCTGGTCACAGCCTTATTCAGTTTGGCAATTAAGGCACTATCCTGCATGGTCTCACGAGAAATGTTTAAGGGAAGTTCCTCGCTGTCTACCACTCCTCGTACAAAACGCAGCCACTCCGGCAGGATGTCCTTCGCTTTTTCCTGAATGAGGACTTTTTTGCAATAGAGGTTTACACCGGCCTCCATCCGTCCAAAGCCGAATTTCTCCAGGTTTGATTTGGGGACGAACATCAAGGTATTAATATTAATGGGAGCATCCGAGGAAAAGTGCATTTTCATTAAGGGCTCATCGTAGGCATTGGCGATATACTTGTAAAACTCCGTGTACTCTTCCTCTGAAATCTCATTCTTATTTTTCGTCCATAAGGCCTGGACCGTGTTGATCTTTTCCTCATTGACATAGACGGGATAAGGCACAAAACTGGAGTACTGCTTAATAATGCGCTTCACGGTATCGGTCTGGGCAAAGGAATGAGCATCTTCTTTAAGATGAAGGGTAATGCTGGTTCCCCGTGGGAGATCCACTTCTTCAGAAATGCTGTAACTCCCTCTTCCATCGGATTCCCAACGGTAGCCCTGAGCATCAGGTTCATAGGACCGGGTGGTGAGGGATACTTTATCGGCCACCATGAAAGCGGAGTAGAAGCCTACACCAAACTGACCGATCAGGTTCACATCCTTTTTATCCCCCGCTTCAGCTAAGCGCTGAACGAAAGCCTTAGAGCCGGAATGGGCGATGGTCCCTATGTTTTCGATTAAGCCCTCCTTGGTCATGCCAATACCTGCATCCGCAATGGTTAAGGTCTTGGCCTCTTCATCAGGAGTAATGCGAATCTCCAAGGAAAGTTCTTTATCCTTGATTTCTTGCCCGGATAGTTGCATATACCTTACTTTTTCCGAAGCATCAGCAGCATTGGAAATCAATTCGCGCAAAAAAATCTCCCGATCCGTATAAAGGGAGTTAATGACAATATCGAGCAGCTGCCTGATCTCTGTCTGGAACTCCTTGGTTTCAATCTGACTCATTGTTTAAACCCTCCATATTAATCCAATAGTATCTATTAAATATTTTAATCAAATTTGGTCAGAGGTCAAGCTTTGAAAAACTATCTTATCATCAGTAATATCTCCTTTACTATGTTAAAATAAAGGAAGTTTCACGACATGACCATTTCACACAATCGGGAGGAATCATCAATGACCTTTTTGCCTCTATTGAACAGCGCTCTCGCTGCCTTGACCATCCTCATCCTTATCCTGGTACTTATACAGTTTTCCAAATTCCAACGGGAGAACTCTACCCACCCTTTTCACTCTCAATTGCAAAACCTGGAAAACCAAATGGCACAATTGGAAAAGAACCTAGAACGGCAGGAACGTCTTTTTCAAGAGGAGTTTGCCCGCAACCGGGAAGAGAATAATACCAACTTCCGTCAAGGGCGTGAAGAAATGAGTCATGCCTTAAAACGTTTCAGCGACTCACAGCTTACCCAAATGTCGGAGATCGCCACTCTCCAGCGGAGTCAACTGGATATCTTCTCCAAGCAGCTCAACAACCTCTCCCAGACCAATGAGCAAAAGCTTGAGCATATGCGCAAAACCGTTGAGGAGCGACTTCAGCTTATTCAGCAGGATAATGCCCAAAAGCTGGAATTAATGCGGGTCACCGTAGATGAGAAGCTGACAAATACCTTAGAACAACGTCTTGGTGAGTCCTTTAAAATGGTGAGCGACCGGCTTGAACAAGTCCACAAGGGTTTAGGAGAAATGCAAACCTTAGCTTCCGGTGTGGGGGACTTAAAAAAAGTCCTCACCAATGTAAAAACCCGGGGAACCTGGGGAGAGATTCAGCTGGGGAATCTGCTGGAACAGATCCTGACACCTGAGCAATATTCTATTAATGTTGCTACCAAAGCAGGCAGCAAGGATCGGGTGGAATTCGCCATCAATATTCCGGCTAAAGACAGAAATGATCGTATCGTTTATCTCCCCATTGATGCCAAATTTCCAGTGGAGGATTATAACCGCTTGCTGGATGCTCAGGAGCAGGGGGATCTCCCCCGTATCTCTGAAGCGGAGAAGGCTCTGGAATACCGTATCAAAACGGAAGCCAAATCCATTCATGAAAAATATGTGGATCCTCCGAATACTACGGATTTCGGCATACTCTTTCTCCCTATTGAAGGTCTTTATGCCGAAATTCTCCGCCGTCCCGGACTCTGTGAATTGCTGCAACGAGATTATAAGGTGGTTATAGCAGGCCCTACAACTCTGGCCGCTCTGCTCAACAGTCTCCAGATGGGCTTCAGGACTCTGGCTATTGAAAAACGCTCCAGTGAGGTCTGGAATCTCCTGAGTGCGGTAAAGACTGAGTTTGGCAAATTCACGGAGATCCTGGAGAAGACCCAAAAGAAACTCCAGGAAGCCAGCAATACTATAGAGACCGCGACTCGTAAGTCGCGGTCCATCGGCAGAAAACTAAAAGATGTTCAGACCCTACCCGTTGAGGAAAGCGAAGCATTGCTGGCTGCCGGGGAAGAGGAGTAGAGAGCCGCTGCCTGAGGAATAACACTGTCCTCCGGCAGCGGTTTCTTGACCCCTATCATCCAAGATTTTAGATACTTTGACCCTTCTCTATTTTCCCGGCAGAAGGAGCACCAGGGGCTATTCCTTTCTCTTCCCGGACGAGAATGCTGTACATTATGGGAACCACGATCAAGGTAAAGAGTGTGGAAATCAATAACCCACTCATGAGGGCTACGGACATAGGTGTGAACAGATCACTTCCTGAAAAGGCCAGAGGAACCAGGCCGATAACTGTGGTCACAGCTGCCAGAATGATGGGACGATAGCGGCGGTTGACCGCAAAAGTGCAGGCCTCATCGATGGACATTCCCTCTTCCCGGGCCAGGTTGATAAACTCAATCAGTAAAATCGCATTGCGGATGACCAGGCCCATCAAGCTTACCACCCCTACTAACGCAGTAAAGGATAAGGGCTGGGCAAATATCATCAGCCCCGCTACTACTCCGATGATGGATAAGGGAATGGTAATGAAGATAATAGCCGGCTGCAAAAAGGAACGGAACTGAATCATGAGAATCACGTAGATAAGGAACAAGGCAAAAATCGCTGTGGTTCCCAGATTCCCGAAATTATCCTTGATATCTTTAGCTTCTCCTTCATAACTCACCGTCAGCCCGGAGAAGTCAAAGCCGGATTGGGCCAATCGTTGTTTCAGGGTGTTTTCAATGGTTACGGCACTGAACCCAGGTTGCACTTTCCCGGAAATGGTGACAGCCCGGACTCCATCGTACTTATTAATCGTAGGCACTGTGGATTGAAGATGGATTTCCCCTAACTGCTTAAGGAGAACCTTATTCCCGGTTAGGGAGGATTTAATTCCCAAGTTCTCCAGATCCTCTTTGGTGCTCACATCGCTTTGGACCATGATCGGATACTCATTGCCGGCGATGCGGAATAAGGAAGCTTCAGTACCGCTCAAAGCAATATTGATCTGTCTTTGGATGTCGTAGTTGGTAATGCCCATAGTCGTGGCCCGCTCTGTATCCACATCCACCACAAATTCATACTCACCGGCAACATAGTCGTCCGCCACCTTCATCGCCCCGGGAATCCCCTCAAGCTCCTGGCGAATTAAGGCCACGGCATCCCTTACGTGCAGAGGATCTTCCCCACTGACCCGAACCTCTAGAGGATCTCCCGGGAGAGCCTTTTCCAGAAGCAATACATCGGCAGATCCGCCGATTAAGCGCTGATCCAGTTGCTCTTGAAGGTGAAGGGCAAGGTCTTCATTGTTGTTGAATTTCCCTTTTGCCAAGTCCACTTTGAGCATGATTTGAGCAAAATCCTTAGAGGGCATGGCTTTGGGCAGTGCGATATAGAATTTCGGCAGACCACCTCCCAGGGCTGTGGAATAGCTCATGATCTCCTCATTTTCCTTAAGAATTCCTTCCACCTGGTCTGCTAGCTGGGCTGTAGCCGAAATATCTGAGGCACTTTCCGAATAGAGGTTAATATAAAAAACATTCTTATCCGCTTTGGGGAAGAATTCGATATGAAGCTGGAACGCACCGTAAGAAGCTATGGCGATGAGTAAGACCAAGGCACACACGGTGGACTTTTTGTATTTCATACCCACCCGCAAGGCGTACCCATAAACACGGCGCAGGAGAGTCCGCTTGTCATCCTCACCTTTCAGCTTGTCAAAAAATAAATAAGCCAGGACAGGGGTCACGGTAATGGCTACTAAAAAGGACGCGGTCACGGCAATTATAACCGTCTGAGGCAAAGATCTCAGAAATTCTCCAGCCGGACCGGGAACAAAGAGCATCGGTGAAAAGGCGGCGACAATGGTCAAGGTGGCTGAAAAGACAGGGATCACGGACTGCTTCATCCCCCGGATACAGGCCTCCATCTTTTCGAAGCCCTGATCAATGTGGACTTGAATGGCATCGATAATGACGATAGCATCATCCACAAGAATTCCCAGGGCTAAAATGAGGGCGGCAATGGATATTTCCTGAAGCTGTATTCCCAAAAGATACATAGCTATGAAAGTGATGATAATCGAGAGAGGAACTGCTGTGGAAGCTACTAAAGCATTCTTAAAGCCCATTCCCAAAAATACCACGATCAGTACCAAAACCATGCCTTCCAATAGATTTTTAAAGAATTCAGCTACACTCTTTTCTACATCCGTCGGCTGATAAACCACCTCATCAAGGATTAATTCCGCGGGCAGTTCGGATTTCAGTCGATCCAGCTCAGCGCGGACATCCTCACCAATAAGGAGGATATTGCGATTTTCTTCGAAAAAACCGCTCAACATAATGGTATTCTGCCCGTTATGCTTGAGCTGATAGCTGGAATCCTCAATATCCCAGCGAACTTCTGCCAGGTCCTTCAGGCGAATAGGGGCCCCGGTTTCAGCGGATACATCAATGATCATATTCTCTAAATCACTGAGTGATGTAAAAAGTCCGGGGGAGCTGACATTGATCTTCACCCGATTATTACTTAAAGATCCTGAGGGAATTTGCAGGTTTTGTGCTTGAATTAATGACACCAGCTCGGTAAGAGAGAGATTGTACTTATTCAACTCAGTCGTCTTCACTTCAATTTGGGCCACTTTATTTTGAACACCGGCTACGGTAAAGCGGGAGATTCCGTCAATCTTGGCCAATCTGCTTTTAATTTGATCGGCGTAATCGGCAAGCTGTTCATAAGTATACCCCTCCCCGGAAAGGCTGATAATCATCCCTGCTGTTTCGGAGAGTTTGGTATCCATCTCGATGTCAAAGCACTCTGAAGGAATTTTTCCCTGGGCTCCATCGAGAATCCGCCCCAGCTCGTTCCAGGCATCCTTCACATCCACATCATTATAGAGTTCCAGCACGACGACTGAGAGACTGTTTTTGGTTATGGAATGAGAACTCTTATAACCTGGAACTTCCCGGATTTCATCTTCAATCACCCTGCTCACTAATTTTTCCACGTCCTCAGGGGATGCTCCGGGATAAATGGTGGTAATGACCGCAAAAGGAGCGGATATATCCGGGCTCTCTTGCTTGGGGACAATATAATAGCTGTAGATCCCCCAAACAATGGCTAAGATAGTGAAAAAAATAGTAAAGCGCCAATTATGGATAATGTGATAAATTATTCCTTTCTTATTGTTCATGGGGGTTACCCTCACTTTGAATCCTGACTTTATGACCTTCCTTTAAACTTTTCATCCCGCTAAACACATAACGCTCCCCTGAACTCAATCCCTCGACCCGGACGTTGAACCCTTGTACATCCATTAACTTAATATTCCTCTTGACCGCCCGATCTTCTTCAACAATAAAAACATAATCCTGCCCATCATTGAGGATGCAAGCCAAAGGAACCCAAATCCCGGGCGCTTCTCCCTGAGCGAATTTTACCTCAGCTGTGGCTCCCAGATAATAGGAGTCACTGGGGAAGGGCTCAGTAATGAGGATTTCAGCAGTATAAGTCCGTGTTTGGGAGTCAGGAACGGCTTCCAGACGTTCGACTTTCCCCTTAGTCTTTTGGCCATCCACAGTGATTTCCACCGTATCCCCCACTTTTACCTTGTGAACATCATTTTGAGATAGGCCAACCGTTACTTTCTGTTCAGGGGAACGAATCACCACCGCAGGATATCCGGCGGCGATGTTTTCACTTTCCCGGAAAAGAATATCCACCACATAGCCTTCACCCTGCGCATAAAGCTGAGCGTCATTGAGCTGAATTTGTTTGGATTCCAGTTCAATCTTAGCCTGATTAAAGGTTGCTTCTTTTACATCACAATCCAGCTTAACTTTTATAAGATCCGCTTCCGGCAGCGCACCTGCTTCATAGAGCTGTTCCAACTTCTGATAATTATCGCGCGCTTCTGTATAGGCTTTCTCCGCCTTGGTGACATTGAGTTGGGAGGCTTGAACAGCTAACCCATACTCCGTCGTGTCCAAGGAAGCCAGTTTTTGACCCGACTTCACAAAGGCACCCTTTTCCACAGCGATGTCCGTGAGTTTACCTGGAATCTTAAAACTATATTTTTTTACCTCCCCGGAGGAGGTAAGTCCTGTATAGCGCAGATCCACCGGAAAAGCTTCCTCTTTCGCTTCTTGTACTTGAACCAGTTGTTCTTTTTCTGGAGATGTTACATTCACCTCCTTTGTACATCCTCCCAAGATCAGGGTCAGGGTTAAAAGCATGACCGACGGCATGAGCACTCCAATACGCTTATTCATTATCCTTATCCTCCCCATGATTAAGAATCCCATAAAAGAATAGATTTTTCATTTGCTCAAAGAGTTGTTTGACGGTGATATCCTGGGACTCCAGCAATTTGGAATCAGCCGGCGTCATGAACAGGTTATGAATCATGGACACGATGATATCTGGATTAAAATCCAGACGGATTTTCCCCATAGCCTGCCCTTCCTGGATCAGCGGATAGAAAATCTCCCGCCGAAACTCAGCCATTTTTTCAATCTTGACTTTTTCTTTGGGATAATAACGATAGAGCTCATCCACCAGCCGAAAAGGAATATCCTCTGGGGTATACACCGTAAGCATGGCTTCAAATTTCTCCTGCCAGGTGGAATGCCGGCTCATCGCTTCTTTAAAGGTTCTTTTCTCAACTTCGATGATGCTGTCCACCAACTGGCTGATCAATTGATGTTTCGAGTCAAAAAATTTATAGATTGTTTTTTTGCTAATCCCTAATTCCCCGGCCACATCGTCCATGGTAAATCCCCGCAGCCCATAGCGTTGAATCAATTCATAGGCTTTCTCTAAGATGCGCTCACGCAATGCCAGTCCTCCCTATGGAAACTAATTTAGTATCTCTAGTTTCCTATGCAACTCCTTTTCTGTCAAGACCACTAAAATAAAAAAAGATGCAGCAAACTGCATCTTCTCAAATTTATTGACTCAAGGGCTCTCTCCTCGACCTTCTTCGAGAACTTCTCCATTGAGGACCCAAAAATAATTCTGCTCCTGGGCGCCAATCGGTTCCCCGCCGTGAGGTTCAAGCTGGATTTGACCCTTGAGTTCCCGGTGAAGACCCCATCTGAACAGTATCTTCAACCAACTCTGGAGAATCCGCTCTTCCTCACCCTGTTCGCCCTTCCCTTTTATGTTTCCTTTGAAGTAGAAGTTTCTGCCACAATACTTTTGAATAATGGTGTTCCAAGCCAGTATAAAATTCGGGGCATCTGTACCCAGGATCCCCTCTTCCCAATCCTTAAGCAATTGTTCCTGTCGCGGGCCGCTTAATTTTCCTGAACAGGATAAAAAAAGCACCTCATAGAATCCGCTGAATTGCTGCGCATAGCGCATATATTCCCTCTTGGCCCGTTCAAAGCTGTGGGGGTGCATTACAAGGCTGGCGACCCCTTGAGAAGAAGGAGATGGTTTCACCGGCACATGCTTCATTTCTTTTTTTGTAAGTATCATTTCCAAGGGTTTGGTCTCTTCTTTAGGCCGCGACCCTTTTTTCATAGTTTTGGGACTTTTCTGTCCAGGGGTATAACGTCTCGCGAAGTAAAATAATAGGATAATCCCGATGGCAACCACGATACTTTCCCAGCTACTTCTCATACTTCCCCCCCTGTTCATTATGTTCTCAGGCCATCTGTTTCATCATATTCGGATGGACACAATTTTCTTCCTGATCAGTTCCATCTTCATTAATTTTATGCAGTTGTTGTAATTCCACTTTACGACATATTCATCTTATTTTCTATGTTTCTTGTCATTCTCCAGTATATCTTAGCAAATATCGATAAGCTTGTCATCCTAATAGTGCCGCAGGCGGCATGGAGTCTACTACGAAAAAGCCTCGAAAGCTGACTCTCCAGGATTTTGCTTTACACCGGTCGCTCCATAAGCTGCGCGGACAAAACTAACGCTCAAGCCCTCCGCTCCAAAAGGTGCCCGGCCAAATCGCTCCTGCTCAATGGCCGGTTGGAAACGTCCTGTTTCCAACCTTTCTCCGCTACGTGCTTTTCGCGAAGTTTTGTTTCCGCTCGCTTAAATTCGCTCCCTTTTGTAAAGCAAAATCCTTGGGTGGTTTATCAGTATCTGTTCAAGTATCGTTTTAAGATGTTTTTTCATCCTCTGCTGGTGCCGCCCGGCAAGGCCGGCTACCTTGCATTTTAATACTTAGCCAGGCTTTGTCGGATTGTTTCTCTCGAACTCGAACTTTAGCTTCCCCGAGGAAGGATTTTCCCAAACAAGATAGGCTGCAAAGTTCTTCCCATTCTTAGAGCGAAAGCCCTTGATTAGATTTGTTCTTCCTTTTTTTAATAGACTCTTGACTTGGGCTGGTGTCAGCACCTTGCCACAGATAGGATTCTTCCAAAGTATAAACGGACATCCTTTTTTCCAGTTTTGACAGCCGTAGCCCTTTTCCCGTTCCTCTACCCCGCCTCCGCAGCTAGGGCAGGTTCCTAAACTATCCCCGGAAGCCGAGGCTGAACTCTCTTTCCCATCCTTTGCCTTATCAGTTTTAGGAGCGTGCGGCTCCTGGGACCTGCTCTCCTGGTTGCTTTTGCTCTTCCGTCCCTGAGTACCTTGCTTTTGGGGGGCAAAGGCCAGGGGCTTTTTCCCATGGGTAGCTTCATAGTGACGCAACTCTTCAATAATACCGCGAACAGCCTGCTCAACTTTCTCCATGTACCGGCTTAAAGGGATCTCACCTCGTTCAACTTGGGCTAACTCATATTCCATCTGCCCGGTCATTTCCGCACTGATCAGCAATTGAGCCCGGGGTAAACGTTCCTTAATCAAGCGAATGAGCTCCATACCTTTTTCCGTCGGCACAAGCACTTTCTGTTGCTGCAGAATATACCCCCGGGTCAAGAGGTTTTCAATAATTGCCCCTCGTGTCGCCACGGTTCCCAGTCCTTTTCCTTTTAACTGCCGGCGCAGGGTCTCATCCTCGACCTCCTTGCCGGCTCCTTCCATAGCTTTAATCAGATCCCCTTGGGTATAACGCTTCGGTGGCTTTGTCTCCTTTTGAAGGACTTGACAGGACCGGGTCCCAACCCTCTCTTCCTGAGAAAGGGAAGGGAGTTTGGGCGCAGAATCCTCTGAGTGCTTTCCGGTTTTCTCTACTCTCTTCCATCCCGGTTCAAGCAGGGTTTTTTCCTTAGTAAGGAAAAACTCATCTTCCACAACAGTAATGATTTCCCTTTCCGCATACCGGGCAGGGGGAAACCAAGTGCTGAGGAAGCGCAGGACAATCATCTCCCAGATTTTCTGTTCATCGGGGCTCAGGTTCTGAGCAATTCTCTCAGTGGTAGGGATAATCGCATGGTGAGCGGTAATCTCATTAATGACCCTCTTACCCTTAGGTAAGGGCCTGTCAAGAGCTTCCTTAGCCCATTGCTCAAAGGGACCTTGTTCCAAGGCTTTCAGGTGAGACTTCAGCTTGGGGAGCATATCGGGGGGTAAATAATTACAATCCGTTCTCGGGTAGGTTATGGCTTTCTTTTCATAAAGTGACTGAGCAATCTTCAGCACTTTTTCCGCCCCAAAGCCATAGCGTTTGGAGGCGGTTACAGTTAAAGAAGTTAAATCAAAAAGCAAGGGATGAGGCTCCGTACTCTCCTTATCCTTCACTGAACAGACTTTGCCCGGCCTCCCCTGGACTTTGGCTAGAATCGCCTTACCGCGCTCCAGATCTAAGATATGCTTATCTCTATCTGTCTCCTGATCTTTTTCCGCTTCCTTAGTCTGTCCATGGCTTGCCAGCCGGTCTTTGTCAAACCATTTTCCTTTATAGCATCCTTTAGCACTCTCAAATTCGGCTTCAAGTTCCACATAGGAAACAGGAACAAAGTTTTGTATAGCCCATTCACGCTCCACTACCAAGGCTAAGGTGGGAGTTTGAACCCGGCCGATGGAGATAACATTGGGCTTTTTTCTCACAGGATCGAAACTGCCAAAAAGAGCGGTGAACCCCTCCGTCAGATTCATTCCGAAATCCCAATCCCCATAGGAGCGTCCATATCCTGCCTGAGCTAACCCTTCCACCTCGTGAAAGGGCCGCAATTTGCTCATTCCCTCACGAATGGCCTCCTGGGTCAAGGATGAAATCCAAAGCCGGAAAAGAGGCTTCTTGCTCCCTAGGGTGTCCCATACTTCCTGAAAAAGCAATTGTCCTTCCCGGTCGGCATCCGTTCCACAAATGACCTGTCGAACTTCTTGAGACTTGAGCAGGCGCTGCAGTACGTTGTATTGTTTTAGGGTACTGGGTTTCAGCTCATACTGAAATTCCCCCAGTTGAGGAAGTACAGGCAGGCGGTGGATTCCCCAGCGCTTTCCTACTTTGAAGAGATCCATATAGGTCTCAGGAGGCTTCAGCTCAAACAAATGCCCGATACACCAGGAAATAATATAGTCATCGTTCTCAAAATACCCTTCTCCTTTGCCCTTTACACCAAGAGTTTTGGCATATTCCCTGGCCTGGGAGGGTTTCTCAGCTATGATTAACGTTTTACCCAATGATACACCTCTTTTACACCATTAATTCAACATTAACCTAAATTTTAATTAGTACGAGAAGGTTTTTACATTAAATGTAGAAAATATAAAAAGAAGTTAAGCGTTTGAACTGTAGAGTTCACAAACAAGGAGTTGGCAGGATGGATAAAATAATTGAGGTTGTAGATTTGCATAAGAGCTATGGTCATGTTCAGGCGGTTAAGGGGCTCAATTTTTATGTGGAAAAAGGCAAATTATTTGCCTTTCTGGGACCCAATGGCGCCGGAAAATCAACGACAATCGATATCATCTGTACTTTTTTAAAGCCGGACCGGGGACGGGTCGTTGTGGACGGCTATGAATTAGGCAAAGAAGATAATAAAATCCGCTCCGTGATTGGTGCGGTATTTCAGGATGGCCTCCTGGATCCGCTGCTCACGGTAGAAGAGAATTTGAAGATAAGGGGCGGCTTCTACGGCCTGAAAAAGACGGCCTTGGCTGATTCCATAAAATCCATTGCAGCTCTTACCGGAGTCGCTGAATTTTTGAAACGGCCCTATGGCAATCTTTCCGGGGGCCAGCGCCGCCGGGCGGATATCGCCCGAGCCTTGGTTAACGCACCGAAAATTTTGTTTTTAGATGAGCCCACCACAGGGTTGGATCCTCAGACCCGTAAAAATGTCTGGGAGACCATCCAGAAAATGCAGAAAGAAAAGGACATGACGATCTTTCTGACAACCCACTATATGGAGGAAGCTGCCGAAGCAGATTATGTTATTGTGATCGACAACGGCGAAATCGCTGCTAAAGGAACGCCCACCGAACTCAAACAGGAATATGCCAGTGACCGGCTTAAGCTTTCTTATCATGACAAAGAAAAACTAAGCATAGCTCTTCAGGAAATGCGCATCCCTTTCCATCAGGTTGCCGATCAAATCATTATCGAACTCTCATCAACCCTGGAGGCTTTGCCGATTCTTGCCGGATGTCAAACTTATCTCACAGGCTTGGAAGTCAGTCATGGTACCATGGACGATGCCTTTATTAAGATCACCGGAAAGGAGATCAGAGAATGATCAACTTTATGCTGCGCAATCTGAAAATCTTCTTTAGAGATAAAAGTGCGGTTTTCTTTTCTCTGCTGGCGGTTTTTATCATTATCGGCCTCTATGCCCTTTTTTTAGGAGATGTTTGGACTGAGGATTATTCTGATATAGAGAATGCCCGTTATCTTATGGATAGTTGGATCATGGCAGGATTGCTGGCTGTTACTTCCGTGACGACGACCATGGGGGCCCTGGGAATTATGGTGGCGGATAAAGCCAGGAATATTATCAAGGATTTTCAATCATCGCCTGTTTCGAGAAGCGCCCTTGCCGGAGGCTATAGTTTAAGTGCTTTTGTCATTGGGGTCATCATGAGCATTGTGGCCCTGATCTTAGCCGAAATTTACATTCTCGCCAATGGCGGGGAGCTGCTGACAGGGACAAAGACACTGCAGGTACTGGCGCTTATTCTGCTCTCTTCTCTGGCAAGCACAGCGATCCTATTTTTTCTGGCTTCTCTCTTCAAGAGTCTCCATGCTTTTTCAACAGCCAGCACCATTATCGGAACCCTTATCGGTTTTTTAACCGGTATCTATTTGCCCATTGGGGTTTTGCCTGAAGCAATACAATATGCGATAAAGATTTTCCCAATTTCCCATGCTGCCCTTCTATTTCGTCAGATCCTTATGGAAGCACCCCTTCAAAAGGCTTTTGCCCATGCCCCGGCAGAGAGCCTGGAGGAATTTAATTCAATGATGGGCGTGACTTTCCGTTTCGGAGATACTCTCTTAACTCCCCAGGGAAGTATTTTAGTGCTGCTTGTTACCGCAGGGCTGTTTTATGGTTTGAGTATCCTGAACCTGTCCCGTAAACGCAAATAGCATAATATGACAAAGTAAGGGCTCTTTTGTTTTTGCTAAAATTGAGTAAAAAAGTATAAAGAAAACCCGGCTTCGCCGTGCTTTTTAAACATGCATCCAGAAAGGCGAAGTCGTTGGTTGCACTTATGCTGGAGAAAAGTATACATCGACGTTATACTTTCTGACAGTATAAAAAAAACTTATCGCGGGAAATTATATACTGATTCAGGGTAACCATCTCTGAACCCATCTCAATTATAAAGGAGGACATGATAATGCCTGGACGTGTAGACAAAATCGATTCCCATCTTCAAGGAGTTAAATGTGTGGTCAATACCTGTCACTATTGGGGAAATGATCACTGTCATGCCCAAACCATCGAAATTCAAGCCCCTAATGCTAAAACGACTGAAATGACGGACTGTGCTACCTTCGTTCCCAATGGAAGCATGAGCTAGGTAGGTAAGAATTAATATTCCATCCTGAGGTTCAAAAACCTTCTTGAGCAGAAAAGAGTAAGGATACATGTTCCTTACTCTTTCTGCTTCTTTAACTATTCGTCTTTTGGGGCATTGGGAATCAAGGGAAGATAGTACTTCTTGGCTAAAAGAGCGGCTCCGAAATTATAGAGAAAATGAGCGTATACCGTGGCCCAAAGAGTTCCTGTAAATCCATAGAGGGAGCAGAGAAGCAAGCTGACGACAAAGACTCCGCACATCAAGACAGGTTTCTTGAGATAACGAAGGTGCATCCCGGTAAAGAGAATGCTCGTGAATAAGATACCATAAAGAGGACCAAAAAAGTTACCTAGGCCCGTCTGGACGACCCCTCTTACCAGGAGTTCCTCAGAAAATGCCCCGATTAAAAACATGGGAAAAAGGAACTTAGCCGGCAACTCTAATAAGAGACGGTTAACGCCGCCATCATCAAAAGCTTCTATAGAGAAGATCTTCCAGGCCAGAAATTGTAAACCCATCCCCAAAAGGGCTGCTGCCGAACCTAAGAGCCATATCCCTCCGGTATTATCCCAGGCAAAAAAGGTTTGCCAAGGATACCCTTTGCGCAGATAGAAAAGCCAAAGGAGGAATGCTCCCGGAATCAATAAGAGAAGCTGGGTCAGCCAAAATGATGGGATAAGCGCTGCACGGAGTTGTTCTTCATGATTATCCATAGTTTCCACCAAACTATCCTCCTCCACAACCGGCCTCATCTTATCCTATAGTGAACAGGACGAGTTTGCAAGTCATAGAAATCAAAGAATATCCTCTTTCCTCACTTGCCTTTCCCCGGACCAATCATTATTATAGAAGAAGAATTTGTCCACTTCGTGGACATAGGAAACAAGTTTCCTTTATGATGAAGGGGGATACCGTATTGGCTAAAATAGAACTGATCGCCACCAGTGCTTTTGGCATTGAATCCATAGTAAACCGTGAACTCCATAATCTAGGCTATACAGAAACCCGGGTGGAAAACGGTAAAATTTCTTTTACCGCCAATGAGCTGGGGGTTTGCCGGGCTAATCTGTGGCTGCGTTCAGCTGAACGCGTCCTTCTGAAAATGGGTGAATTCAAAGCCACGACCTTTGAAGAGCTTTTTCAGCACACCAAAGCCCTGCCCTGGGAAGAATGGCTCCCCATCGATGCGGAATTCCCTGTGGAAGGCAAATCCATAAAATCCAAGCTTTTTAGTGTCTCCGATTGCCAGGCTATTGTCAAAAAAGCTATCGTAGAACGGCTCAAAGAGGCTTACGGTATCAGTTGGTTTAAGGAAACCGGCCCTAAGTACAAAATCGAAGTCGCTCTTTTAAAGGACATCGTCACTCTTACGATTGACACTTCCGGTGCCGGACTGCACAAACGAGGCTATCGCAGACTGGCGGGGCAAGCTCCTTTAAAAGAAACCTTAGCCGCCGCCATGATCAATCTGAGTTACTGGAAAGCGGACCGCGCCCTTATTGATCCTTTCTGTGGCACGGGAACCATACCTATTGAGGCAGCCATGATCGCTCTTAACCGAGCGCCGGGCTTGAAGAGGGATTTCGTCGCTGAAACCTGGCCCAACATTAAGGAGAAATACTGGCAGCAAGCTCGTGAAGAAGCCCAGGATCTTTATGTTCGGGATCAGGAACTGCATATTTATGGTTCGGATATCGACCCCAAGGCCCTGCAGCTTGCCCGGGCTCACTGTGAAGATGCAGGACTGACGGATAAGATATTTTTCCAACGTTTGCCTGCAGCCGAAGTGCGCTCCCGGTTCCAATACGGCCATCTGATCACCAACCCTCCTTATGGAGAGCGTTTGGGTGAGGAAGAGGAAGTCAAACAGCTTTATAAAGATCTGGGAGAGACATTCAAGAATCTGGAAACCTGGTCCCTGCATGTGATCACGACGGATAAACACCCTGAGCTTCTGATTGGACGCCGCTGGGATAAGAGCAGAAAGCTTTACAATGGCCGCTTAGAATGCCATTATTATCAATTCTTCGGCCCCAAGCCCCCAAGACGCCCACGGGATCAGGAAGGGGCAGAAGGCACACCTTAATTTTCCCAAAGGCTCAAGCACAGGCATAAGCAAAGATTTAAAAAAGATAGGTTCCCCCTTAGGGGTGCCTATCTTTTTTACTCTCAAAATTATCCCAAACACAAATCTTCATTAAGATGGTAAATGGCACGAGTGTACTTATCCCGGTCAATCACAAATTGCATATTGACTTGACGAAGGGATTGGGACACACAGTTCACATTAATATGGTTTTTCGCTAAACTGCTGGTAGCACGGGCTAAAATATTCGGAACAGCAATATTCGACCCAATCACACAGACTATGGCCGCCGGCAAAATAGTCACGGTCTGATAAGCCCCTTTCAATTCCGCTACCAGGTCTTCGTCCAAATCATGCTCCCAGATCACGAGAGAGATACTATTGGCATTGGTGGCTTTCATGATATAACTTACGGAATATTTCATGAACATCTCCATAATCTGCTTATCGTATCCTGCCTCACCGACCATTAAAGAATCATGGATTTCCACTACGACCACCTTATCCGAACCGGCAATAATCTCGATTTTGGCTTCGGGACCAATATAATCCTTGGAGATGAGTGTTCCCGGATGATCCGGCTCGAAGGTGTTCTTCAGACGCAGATTGATCCCGCCCATTTCCAGAGGTTTGGATGCATTGGGATGGATGGCTTCCATGCCTATATCTGCAAGCTGATCAGCAACATCATAATTGGTCCGTCCTACGGGGATGGCCTTTTCTACCCCCACAATCTTTGGATCGGCAGAAGAGAGATGGAACTCTTTGTGAATAATGGCTTCATCCGCATGAAGATGAGTGGCAATCCGGGAGAAAGTGATCTCCGAATAGCCCCGTTCAAATTGACGCATTATCCCTTCTTTGCCTTTCGTATACCCGGTCACGACGACAATCTCCTTGAAGGGATCCACGCCCCGAAAAGCTTTGGCTATCCGCTCATCAATAGTCAGCTGACGGGAGTCCCGAAGGCCTGTTAAATCCACAAGGCGGGCGGGTATGCCGCGATTTTGCAGGATGTTCACGGAATTGAAGGCTGAATGAGCTTCTCCTAAAGAAGCCAGAAGCTCTCTTGCAGCAGAGAAAATATTCTCACGATCCACATAACCGGAGGCAATGATTTCATGCATACTATGCAAATAGGATTTGGTCTGATTGATCCTTGAAGCCAGGAACTCCTTAGCCGCTTCAGCATCTAAGCCAATTTTCACAAACCCCTCGTTAATCTTAAGCAGATCCTGCAATAAGAGAGTCAAAGCTTCTTCACAATCTTCACCATTGATAAAATGACGATAGATCCCCGGGGCTTTTGTCTTTTTATCCTCCAAAAGCTTATTGGTCACCCCTGCGTAGGCAGAAACAACAAACACTCTCCCGAAGCTAAAACGCCGTGAATCCTGTTCCCCAATAATATTTTTCAAGACATCTTCAAATTGGGACATAGAAGTGCCCCCGATTTTTTCTACCGTTAACATACAACACCTCATTAGCATCAAGATCTCTGTTAAATAACACTATTCATCATTATAATACAGCGCCTGCCGGCCAACAAGATACAATTTCCCAATCGTAGGATAAACAGCCAGCCAAAAAATTCCTAATGGTAATCTACCCTCACCTCGTTTCAGAGGATAAGAGGATCATACTTTTATCATATGCCATTAGCAAAGGTGGTTCCGCTGTGGGGAACCACCTTTTTACACCGATTCATAAATCTTGACTTTCAGACTTTAGCCTCTAAATGTATGGCCATCTATTCACTTAGTCTATTCTCATCCTTCCAGAGAAGACAGGGATACAGGCTTAGCACCCTAAGACATGGCCCAAAGATACAGAGAAGCCACAGACCCGTAGGGTGAATACTTCTTACGGTAATGCTCAAAGGTCCCCTTAGATAACTCCTCCAGCACATAACAGTTCATCATTCCCCTGCGGATAGCTAAATCCCGATAACTGACCACGTCGGGCCGGCAAAGAGAAAAGATGAGCAGCATCTCTGCCGTCCACACTCCCACACCGGGTAAGGCTGACAAGGAGTGGATGATTTCCTCATCACTCAGGGTATGAAGCTTATGGAAATCCACCTCACCTCTTTGGGCGGCCGCAGCAATCCCTTTGATATACCCCGCCTTGCGTGTGGACATTCCACAGCCTTGAATAGCCTTCAGATCGGCTAAAACGATTTCCTCGGCACTGATATTTCCCAGGAGAGTTTGCAGCCGGTTCCATACGGTCTCAGCTGCTTTTTTGGAAATCTGCTGGCTGACCACACTGGAGATCAGAGCTTTAAAAAGGTTCGGGGTAACCTCTCTCTCGATCATCCCCATGCGCTCTATAGCTTGCCCCAGGACTTCATCCCGGGTTTTTAAATACTCGATTTCTTTTGACCCGTATGGAAAAATCATTTAGATTGTCCTCTCCATAACAATATGGGAAATTCCATCTTCCATGAATTCCTCAGAAGTTTGTCTATACCCTAGTCTTTCGTAAAAGTTCTGAGCCTGGGTTTGGGCATGAATCTTCGCTTTACAAAAGCCCTCCTCTTGGGCAATCTTTTCCAGGCTTTTGACGACGACGCTGCCTAAGCCGAATTTTCGCATGGCGGCACGCACACAGATCCGCTCCAATTTGGCCGTATCCCCCAGCCAACGCAGCCTTCCCGTGGCTGCCGGCTGGTCTTCATAATACACCAGAATATGACGGGCGGCTGCACCTGACTCATCATATCCATCGAATTCATCCTGCAGAGGAACCCCCTGCTCTTCAACAAAAACTTCCCTGCGAATTTGAAAAGCATCTTCTAATTCCGTACCTTTTACTTCAACGACGTTCATGTGATATTCCTTCCTCTCGTGCCTTCCAAATATTATATTAAGTGTATCTCTTAAGCCTGGTGGACACGATCGGTTCACCAATGAGTTCGTAACCATTAGTCAAAATCCTTGATCATCTGAATATACTCAAGATCATTAAATCCCAATCGTTTATACAGAGATATAGCTTTAACATTCTCTTCTTCCACCTCAAGCCGGATCCGCTTGATCTGGTCGTGCCGGTGCTCCTCTAAGTATTGAAAAAACTCCCGGGCAAGCCCCTGCGAACGATAAGGAGGCAAAATATAAATCTCATCTATCCAGACTACGATTCCTCCAGCTTCCTGAGAAAAAGTCTTCGCTGTAATTGCATATCCGGCAACCTGGTTTTCCCACTCCAGTATATATCCATTCAGATAACGATCCGAACTCATCATCTCATCAAAAGTTCTTGTGTGAAATTCCTTGGGTACAGGCTGGAGAACAGCTTCCGAATGGTAGAATTCAAATGCCAGCTCCAGGAACCTTTCTCTGTCCGCTTCTGCCATTGCTCTGATCATAACGTTTCAATCTCCTATGTATTTGATTTATCCTAATTATATCCTAACTAATTATATCAAACAAAGTCAAACCCACATTCCTGCTAGAACCTGCCTGAGCGCAAGATCGATACCAAGAGAAGAATGAACATCATAGCTGCCATAACAAAACCGGCCTCAATAGCCGGTATTCGCCAAAAGACCAGGGGTTCCTTGCCTAAGGCGGAAGCAATGACTAAACCGCACATGATAATGCTGAAAGACAGTAATAAAATGCTAAAAGAAAGCTGATTGCTTATCCGATCCAGCTTCCGTATGAAAGTGGCTAATTCGGGTAAATAAATCTCCACCCGTACTTTGCCCCGCTGAATGCTGCTGAAAATCTCCTTCATTTGTTTCGGGAGATTGAATAAAAGATCCGAGTATTCCCGAAAATGTTTCCAGGTTTTCTCGGCGAAAAAGACTGGATTGAGCCGTTCTTTAAGGAGCTGCTCTCCGAAGGGCTCGGCAATATCGATAATACTGATCTCGGGATCCAGCTGCTCCACGATGCCTTCCAGGCTTAGAAGGGATTTGCCCAGCAGTACCAGATCGGCGGGAATAATAATCCGGTGTTTATAGGTCACCTTAAACAGATCGTTGACGGCATTGCCCAGATCAACTTCACTCATAGGAACATCCAAGTACTTCTCTCTTAATAAATCCACATCCCGATACAATGCCTTGGGGTCCATATCCTCTGGAACGATCCCCATAGCAAACACGGCCTCCACCATGTCCTCCGTCTTCCGCCGCATCATCCCAATGACCAGGGAAGCGAAATGATCCTTCATATCCGGGGAAAGTCTGCCGATCATGCCGAAATCGATCAAGGAAATAACCTGCTGGGGCAAAACGAAAATATTTCCCGGATGAGGGTCCCCATGAAAAAAACCCTCGATTAAGATTTGTTTAAACATAGCTTTGATCAGGTTTTCCGCTAGTACCTTACGATCATAACCCAGCGCTTCAAGAGTCTCGAATTGGCTGAGTTTTACCCCTTGAATATATTCCAGAGTCAAGACCTTTTTATTAGAGTACTCTTTATAGACTTTAGGAATGCGAATCGTGGGATCTCCTTGAAATTGCTTCCCCATCCGTTCGGCATTGCTTCCTTCAATCTCATAGTCCAATTCATTGCGCAAGGAATTAGCGAATTCCTCCACCATATCCTTTACATGATACAGAGCTGCCCAATCCACGCGCTTTTCCGCCAAAGCAGCCAAGTCCAGAAGTATTTCCAGATCCGTCTCAATGGTCCGGGCAATATGAGGGCGCTGGATTTTCACCGCTACATTCTCCCCTGTTTTGAGAACAGCATAGTGGACTTGCCCGATAGAGGCAGCCGCCACCGGTTTTTCCTCAAAATGCTGAAAAATATCTTCCGGCAGGGCTCCCAGTTCCGTTTCAATAATTTGGCGAACGTCGGCAAAGGAAAAGGGGGGAACCTGATCCTGCAGTTTTTCCAGTTCAGTGATCAGGTAATCCGGAATAATATCCGGCCGAGTGCTGGCAATCTGCCCAATCTTAACATAAGTAGGCCCTAATTCCTCCAGGGCCTTACGCAAACGCTGACCGAGAGTTTGGGAGTCCGCCTCTTCTTCTCTCCTCAACATCCGCCTGGAATAAGAGATAAAATTAATAAGCCCCATCTCTTCCAGGATGAGGCTGAATCCATTACGGGCCAATACCGTGGCAACTTCCTTATACCGATGAACATGACGAATTTTTCTTCCAATCATGCTAATACCCCTAATCTATCCCCAAGTTCATTCCCCAGGCTTCTGGTTTTCCAATTGAGCGATTCGATTCTCCAGCCTTTCCATGTCCGCTTTACTGGGAAGATTAAGTTCTGCCAGGATTTTTTGCACTTGTTCCTTAATCTTGGTATAGATTTCATCCTGCTGATCCTCTCCCTTTTGGATCAGCTCATTCATCCATTCCTTGGATTCGCCGGCAGACAGCTCCCCCTTCTTTACCAATTCGTCCACGACCTTCTCGATTTGCTCTTTGCTCACGACCGCCAAGCCTAATCCCAAGGATAAACCTTTCTTTACTATATCTTGCATAATATACATCCCCCTGTCATGATTTCTATGCGAGTCCTTGCATTAGTATTCACGGGATTTCTGAAAACGATTCTTTATTTGCCATGAAGGCATACTCTAAGTGCATCTTGGCATTGTCAGGTGAATGCCTTATAATGATCTTAATTCAATACTGTACGATTAGGTTCTCAATCCATTTTTGGATAGAGTTAAAAGGGAAGCCGGTTCAATTCCGGCACGGTCCCGCCACTGTGAAACGAGTGAGTCATCACTCCCAAGTCAGGAACCTGCCTAATCATCAGCGACCCTCCTCGAGGACAGGAAATAGGCGCTGCAAGAGTCCACATAGTGCAGCAAAAACCTTTTATCCTGGCGGTAAAAGGTTTTTATTTTGTCTTGCCACCCTAACATGAAAGGAGAACCCAAATGAATAGAAAAAAACGGACACTGCTCACCCTGCTCATAACCCTAGGGGTGACCTTATTTTTGATCAGCGGCTGCAATCCAACCTCACAGCAAGGTGCGGCTTCTCCCGAAACACCGGCTGGACAAGATACCAACCAGTCCACAAGTTACCCTTTAACTTACACAGACGATACAGGAGTGGCAACCACCCTGGAAAAGGAACCCCTGCGCATTATTTGCCTGGCCCCGCCCTCCACGGAGATCTTAAGTGCTCTGGGCCTGGATGACAGGCTTATCAGCTTAACCGTCTATGATAATTACCCGGTGGGTATCCAGGAGAAAGCGGAATACGTCTTTGCAGATAGTTTAAACCCTAATATGGAACAGCTCATCCAGCTCAAACCGGATTTGGTTGTTACAGGGATGCATAACCAAGACTTTATCAACTCCCTGCGCAATTTAGGTATCCCTGTGGTTCATTTAAACCCGCAAAGTCTGGAAAGCACTTATCAAGCCATCGAGAAACTGGGATACATCACCAATACCCAGAAACAGGCACAGACAGTGGTCCAAGGAATGAACGAAAAGGAACAGGCCATTGCGGATAAAGTGGGGACTATCAAGGAATCCGACCGGGTCAAGGTATGGATTGAAGTGGATCCGGGCCTTTTTACCGCCGGTGAAGGAACTTTTCTTAATGAGCTCATCACCAAAGCGGGGGGAATCAATATCGCCAGTGATGTCCAAAACTGGGCACAATACAGCGAGGAGCAGGTGATTGATAAGAACCCTCAGGTTATCCTGAGCACCTACTCTTACTATATGGATAATGTAAAGGCCACTATCTTAGCCCGTCCAGCTTGGCAAGGCATTGATGCTATTGCCCATGACCGTATTTACGATCTGGACAGTGATATGGTTACCCGCTCCGGTCCCCGGATCATTGACGGCCTGGAGACGATCGCCAAAGCCCTTTATCCGGATCTTTTCTAACCCGCAGCCTTTTGTATTTTTGATACGGCATATAGTATTCAGTATGGGGAGAGACTTATTGACTTGAATTTAAGGAGGACAACATGAGATGAATTCCAGAACTTTCCCCAAAGGCATCACATGGATTTTGGCCCTGTCCTTTCTCCTGCTTCTTTCCGTTGTGATCTGTGTAATGACCGGCTCTGTCTCCCTGCCCTTTCATCTTACCTGGAAGATTATTTTAAGCCATCTGCCTTTTTTTAACTTTGACCCCAGCTGGACTCCTGCCCAAGAATCCATCGTTTGGAATCTGCGCCTGCCCCGCGTCTTTTTAGCTTTGATCGTAGGGGCTATGCTGGCTACCTCAGGAGTGGCCTTTCAAGGGATTCTGCGCAATCCTTTGGCTGATCCCTATATCTTAGGGGTCTCTTCCGGAGCTGCCTTTGGAGCAGCCTCAGCTATCCTCTTTTTTCGCAGCTTTTCTTTCTTTGGTCAATCGGTCCTGCCCCTTTTCGCCTTTGCCGGGGGTCTTATTTCATTGGCCTTTGTCTTCTCTCTATCCAGACAGCACGGTCAATTTGAGCGGGAAATCTTAATTTTGGCCGGTGTGGTGGTGCAGGCTTTGCTGAGTGCTTTTCTCTCCCTCCTCATTGCTGTTTCCGGCGAGCAGATGCAGCAGATTATCTTCTGGATGATGGGGAGTCTCGCCAACAGCAACTGGCAGAATGTCCTTATCCTTCTCCCTTATTTTCTCATCGGCTTGACCTACCTTCTCTTTCAAAACCGGGAGCTTAATGTCATTGCTTTAGGGGAAAGAGCTGCGACTCATCTCGGAATTAATGTGGAGAGGAAAAAAATCGCCATTCTAATCGTTGGCTCCTTATTGGCCACCGCCGCTGTTTCCATGGTGGGCATCATCGGCTTCGTAGGACTTATTATTCCCCATCTTATGCGTCTTCTGGTAGGGCCTGACCACCGAATTCTTTTGCCGGTATCCACTTTAGCGGGAGCAATCTTTCTTTTGTGGTCGGATACCATTGCCAGAACCCTGCTCCAATCACAGGAGATTCCTATCGGAGCGATTACAGCTTTTGTGGGTGCGCCCTTTTTCGCTTATCTTTTAAAGAGTGGTTTAAGGAGGGGTTAAGATGAACGTGTTCGAGATTCAGAACCTTAATCAACATTATGGCTCCTTTGCTGTTTTGCGAGATATCTCCTTCACTATAGGTCAAGGAGATATGTTTGGAATCATCGGCCCCAATGGCAGCGGCAAATCAACTCTGGTCCGCACCATCAGCGGTCTTCAGCCGCCTACCTCCGGGAAGGTTCAACTTATGGACAGACTTCTTTCCTCCTATACCTCCAAAGAACTGGCCCGCCAAATCGCCGTCCTGGAGCAGGAAGGCACCCCTGCCCTGCCCTTTACCGTAGAGCAGATCGTATCCATGGGGCGCTATCCCTGGTTAAAGCCCTTTGCCGATCTAGGCCACCATGACAAGGCTGTGGTGGAGAACATACTCGTTAAACTGAACCTTTGGCATAAACGCTCCCAAAAGGTCAGCACCCTAAGCGGCGGTCAACGCCAACTAGTCTCTCTGGCCCGTGCCATGGCTCAGGAACCCCAAATACTCATCTTGGATGAACCCACCACCTATTTGGATATCGGACACCAAATCTTAGTCATGGATCATGTCCGTCAGTGGCATGATGAGTTAGGAATCACTGTGATCATGGTCTTGCACGATTTGAATATAGCGGGTCAATATTGCAACCGGATTCTCCTTCTGGATCAAGGGGAAATCGTCACCTGGGGCAAAAAAGAAGACGTTCTCCTGGAAGAAACTCTAGCCCAAGTGTATAAAGCGGATTTAGTTCAAGTTCATCATCCCAAATTAGGAGTACCTCAATTCCTATTGAGCGGAAAATGATTCCTGAGATTAACAAAACCTGGCGATTTAACCAATCATCCTCTAAGGACATCGTGAAAAAGTTATTTTATACTGAAGACAACCTGTTAGAATCTGATAGGTTGTTTTTTGTTTTGAAAGGAGAAATTTATGAAGAACCTTATGAAAAAAAATATAAATAAAAATCGTTACAAGAAAGTCCTTATTACTGGAATGGTTCCGATAGTGTCCTTGGGACTTTTCGCTACGACCCTCTTTGCTTACCCTCAGACCATTTCAGAACCTATAGCACCTCAAAGTATAGCTTTGACTGAGGAAACTGCCCTTGCCCCTCAAGCCTATTCCGAAACAACCTTGGCCTCCAGTGCTTCGCTTGCCAATGTCGAGGCCACCAGACAGTCCGTAACCAGTGAAATCTCCCGTGGGTCCAAATCCACTCAGCCTGCGCCTTCTCAAGCTCCGAAGACTACCCCTTCAACCTCTCCCGCCACCTCTTCCCAAAAGTCTTCCAACACAAGCAAAAGTGCTGCCAACACCCCCAAAGTCTCCGCCAAATCCAGCACACCGGTGAGTACCTCCAAAGCCACTGCCGTAATCAACACTGCCAAAAAATATATTGGAGTGCCTTATGTTTGGGGCGGCACCACCACCAGCGGATTTGATTGTTCAGGATACACCCAATATGTCTTCGCTCAGCATGGCATTTCCTTACCTCGGGTATCCCGGGATCAATATAATGTAGGAACGGCTGTTTCCTTCAGCAACCTCAAAGCCGGAGACCTGGTCTTCTTCTCATTGGACGGGGATAAAGTCATTGATCATGTGGGAATCTTCCTGGGAAATGGACAGTTCATCAATGCCTCCAGTTCAAAGGGAGTAACCATTTATACCATGGGTTCCTACTGGCAATCCCACTTCATTGGGGCAAAACGCGTCCTCTAGTCAGCCGGAGCCATTCGTAATCGATTATGAATTTCTAACCCTATGAAAAGGGAGTATCGCCGCTACTTTTTAAGCAGCCGGCGATACTCCCTTTTTTTATGTATGGATAACTCCATTGAGCAAGGACGTTAAATAGCCCAGAATAATATTATAAAGAAAGAGCATTAGACATGTTGCCAAAATCCCCCGCCAATTAGGGCCTCCTTCGGCAGCCGCTCTCCTGCGGATTTCTTCAGATTCCAGGCCCGATTCTTTCAGCTGATCTAATTTTCTGCGAATATGACGATAGTATAGAGCATTGCCAAAGGCCCCCATAAGTAAGGAGATCACGATGGTTATCCGAATGTCGGGCTCCCATCCCAGCACGAAAATATAAGCCACATCTCCAGCCAGCATAATCCCTACCAATAGAGCGAGGTATACATACATTTGACGATAGCCCACCCAGAAAGCAAAGACAAAGAAGGCTGCCCAGTTCCAGGAAAATGCCTTCTCCGGAGCAGAGGTCTTACTCCATTTGCGCAGATAATAATCCGCATTCTTCCCAATATACAAGCTCATCAGTTCCTGCTTTTCCAGCTCCTGGTAGTCGTAGACCTTAAAGAATCCCTTCCCCTGCTCCTCCATAGGTACACCTTCTCTCGATGCATTACCTCATTATAGCATGTATGCTTAGAACCTACCCAGAAAAAAACCGAAAGCTAAGTCTCCAGGATTTTGCTTTCGGCGTTCACTCTATAAGCTGCGCGGAGCAATCTAATCGCTCAAGACCTCCGCTGCGTCGGGTCCCCGCCCAAATCGCTCCTGCTCAATGGGCGGTTGGAAACGTCCTGTTTCCAACCCGACTCCGCTGCAGCCTTTTCGCGAAGATTGCTTACCTGCTCGCTTAGAATCCGTTCTCTGCCTTAAAGCAAAATCCCTGGGCTGCCTTTCGGGCTTGAGCGGCGCGGATGTAGGGATAAGCTTCCAGGCCCAGACACTTTTCATCCCAGCCGACGCCGCCTGCGGCGAGCCGGCTACCCTGGAAAAGAGTCGATAAAAGACCCGCAAGCGTAGCTTTACGCACAAAAGCGAACGGATTTCACTGTGTATAAGGCAGCTAAGGCTTCTGATTCGCTTCACTCACCATAAGCCAAGCTTTCTTTAAGCGGAAGGGCGGCTGGGTTAACGAGGCTTTCTTAACATAGCGGAGCCACCGGTTCACATCAGGTACTACCCGGAGGTTTGGCGCAGCTGTTAAGAAAGCGAGTTGACCAGCCCTGGAGCTATGAAGTGAGCGTTGTGCGTAAAGCTACCCTGACCCGAGCTTTCTTACTCTCTAATAGGCTGCGGATAAAAATCTATCCCATAGCGTTCGCTTAACCAATTAGCCTTCCATTTGTCCAAAAGCAGGACAGCATAATTCTCATCCTGATCCAAGACCACCATACTCATACTGGATTCCTTAAGAATACGAATCTTTTCTTCATCCTTAGGTATCCATTGGACAATTTCGTAGGGCAGACTGTTGATTTGAACCTCTACTCCATACTCGTCCCGCAGTCGGTATTCCAAAACTTCAAATTGGAGTTGGCCGACTACCCCTACCACGGGAGCCTCTACCCCAATATTCAAATCCCGGAAGACATGGATAGCCCCCTCTTCCTGAAGCTCCTGTATCCCCTTAATGAATTGCTTCCTTTTCAGGGCATTGGCGATGCTGACCCGGGCAAAGTTCTCCGGGCTGAAAAAAGGCATGGCTTCAAATTCGATACCATCCTTTTCCGCCAAGACATCACCGATGCGGAGCACTCCACTGTCATGAACCCCAATGATATCTCCCGCATAGGCCTCATCCAAAATAGTCCGCTCCTGGGCGAACAGCTGCTGAGGCTGAGCCAGCCTCATTTTGCGATGAGTCCGATTATGAATGACATTCATGCCCCGTTCATATCTGCCTGAGCAAATGCGGATAAAGGCAATACGGTCCCGGTGCATTGCGTTCATATTAGCTTGAATCTTAAAGACAAACCCTACAAATTGCGGACTTGCCGGTTCTAAAGTACCCATGTTGGATTGTCGCGGTGCCGGAGCCGGTGCTAGCTCTAAGAAACTATCCAGGAAGTTGGGCACCCCAAAATTATTCAAAGCACTTCCAAAAAACACGGGAGTTACTTCCCCCCGATCCACTCGTTCCTTATCAAAGACATTCCCGGCCATATCCAAAAGCTCAATCTCCTCTTGGAAGCGATTGAGTAAGTCTTCCCCAATCCATTCCCTGATCTCGGGATCATCAACATGACCTGTCCGGCGTGTATCGTCATTGCCTTTACGCAGTCCGTCGGTAAAGCACTCCACATTACCCGTTTCCCGGTCATAGATTCCTTTAAAATCAGCTCCGTCGCCTATAGGCCAATTCATAGCATAAGCTTCAATGCCTAAGACTTTCTCTACTTCATCCATAAGATCGATAGGGTGCTTTCCTTCCCGATCCATCTTGTTAACAAAGGTAAAGATGGGAATTCCCCGACGTTTACAGACTTCGAAGAGTTTAATGGTCTGTACTTCCACACCTTTTGCCGCATCGATCAACATCACGGCACTATCCGCGGCTGTCAGGGTGCGATAGGTATCTTCACTGAAATCTTGGTGACCTGGGGTATCCAGAATATTGATGACAAATCCTTGATAATTAAACTGCATGGCACTGGAAGTGATGGAAATTCCCCTTTGCCGTTCTAATTCCATCCAGTCCGAAGTAGCATACCGTTGGGTCTTTCTTGCCTTGACATTCCCCGCCAAATGGATAGCTCCCCCAAAAAGCAGCAGTTTTTCAGTTAAAGTGGTCTTCCCCGCATCAGGGTGTGAGATAATAGCAAATGTTTTTCGAGAACTGATGTGTTCTTCAAGGGATATGCTCACAAAGTTTACTCCTTACTCTATAAATTAAGATCAATAGGATCTTTTCGTAATAGGATTGACCGCTCCATAACGATGAACAGCATTTTATTATAACATAATAAATTCTACGAAAAAAGGAATCAGAATGACTCCAATGGACAGGATTTCTGCTTTTTATCCTTGTTAACTTTGCAGGAATCACCATCAGCATGTGGAAATAGTATAGGTAAAGGAGGGGACTTGCTATGACGCTCTTTGAAGTTCTGTACAATACCCTTAAAAAGGACTGTTGGAAATTTGACTTCGACCAAAAAAACGAGCTGTTCCGTTTAGAAATTCGCGGTATTAACTGTGATTTTGTCTCTTTCATTATTGTTGATGAAGAGCAGGAGTCGCTGCTTTGCAATACACATATCAAGCAAAAGATACCTTTTGCCAAGCGCGTAGAAGTCTGCAACTTCATGAATCGGATTAATCATGAACTTGCCATTGGTAATTTTGAAATGGATATGGATGATGGGGAAATTCGTTTCCGGACCTACCTGGATTCTGCCAATTCAGAGCCTTCCCAGGAACAGCTCATTAATCTTATCTGGAATGGTGCACAAACCTTTGATACTTATTATCCTGGATTAATCAAAATCATATCCGAAGACTATCCGGCTGAGGAAGCGGTTCGAATCTGTTCCCAAGATGATGACTAAGTATTTTTTCCTTTTATTAGAATTAATAGTTGATTGATGATGATTAAACCAACAATTACCTGTTTATTTTCTCCTGCTGATTCAGATAATAAGATCGTCTCACTAACTAATACAAATTACTTAAGGAGGGACCCTACATGGCAGGAGAAAGAAACACTAACCAACCAGCAACACAAGGTGCATCACAATCATTGGATCAATTCAAGTATGAAATCGCAAATGAACTCGGCGTTCAATTGGGCGGCGACCGCACCAGCCGTGAAAACGGTTCTGTCGGTGGAATGATGACCAAACGCATGATTCAATTTGCAGAAGAAAACCTCAAAAGAGGAACCCGCATCTAACTGTACATTAACCTTATGAGAGGTATCCGCAAGGATACCTCTTACTATTTGGATAAAGAAAACCCGACTTCGCCGAGCTTTAAACGCATGCTCGCAAATGAGGCGAAGTCGCTGGTTGCCCTTATGCTTAGTAAGTATAGTGCGCAAGTTTATACTTTCTGATAGTGCAAATAAAGAGCGGTTTTCCCGCTCCTTATTTCTAGTATTTTATCGTTCCGTCTGTCTCCTTAAGAAACTTCTTCTTAGAATCTAAATGTTTTCGCACGTCTTTTAATTGATGGGGTGAGAGCTCCTCAGCATTCTCGGCAAGAAACTGTTCATTTTCTTGGATATTTTTTAGGGTCAACTCTATTTTCTTTAACTCTTCCTTCTGCTGCTTATTGCCGTCTTTTCTAGGCATCTTCTTATCACCTCAAACTTATTTTTCCCCTAATTCGTCAAAAAACTTTAGTAATATCTCCCAATTTGATATAATAACAAGGTACATAAGAACGGATTATGTCTTAGAAAGGAGATTTTATTGTGAAAGTTAAGGCGATCAGTTCTTCCGCCCCGCGACTCCTTGAGCATGAATTGAATCAATGGTTGGAGGATAATCGCTGGGTCAACATTGTAAATATTACTCAAAGTTCAGGTCCAACCCATCTCATCTGCCTTTGGTATGAAGAACCCAATGTTCCCGTGCTGGGTTAGCAATGGATAAATCCAAATAATTCATGCCATAATAAAAAAAACAAGCATCGAATGAAGGGACTGTAGCTTCATGAAAATCTCGCTCTTTATTACCTGTCTTGGAGACACCATGTTTCCGGATCTTGGTGAAACCATGTCCAAAATTTTTACCCGGTTGGGGCATACCGTAGACTTTCCTGAAGGACAATTTTGCTGCGGCCAGATCTCTTTTAATTCCGGTTATATGGAGGATACCCGCACAGTAGCTCGGGCGACCATTGACGCTTTCGAAAACAGTGAAGTGGTGGTAGCGCCCAGTGGTTCTTGTATTGGAATGATCCATCATAATTATCCCACCTTATTTAAGGATGACCCAGTGTATGCAAAGAAAGCCAAAGACCTGATCGACAAGAGCTATGAGTTCACACAATTCGTAGTCAATGTCCTTAAAACCCCGGATCTCGGCGCCCGTTATAAGGCCAAAGTCACATATCATCCTTCCTGCCATGCCACTCGTCTCTTAGGGCTTCGGGATGAACCTATGGCTATACTGCAAAACATCCAAGGCTTAGAGATTCTCCCCCTACCGGAAGCCCATCTGTGCTGCGGGTTTGGAGGTACTTTCTCCATTAAGATGCCCAAAATATCCGAAGCCATGGTTGCTGAAAAAGCTGAGCATGTTTTGGCCTCCGGCGCTGATATTCTGACCGGCCTGGATATGGGCTGTCTTATGAATATATCCGGCTATATGGAGAAACATGGCCGCTCCATTCCGGCCATGCATGTCATTCAATTGCTCGGAAAGGGGATGTAACTATGTCACTGGATAATCATTATGATGTCGACGCTGCTTTAGATAAAGCTCTCAAAGATGATTTTTTACGTAAGGCAACCCGCCGGGCTACAGATAGGCTGAGAAACAATAAACTCGCCATTACGGAAGAACTGGGTAACTGGGAAGAATGGCGCCATGTAGGAGAAAGAATCCGTAATCACGTGGTCGAAAACCTGGATTATTACCTTAATATGCTCATTGAAAATGTGGAAAAGAACGGAGGTCACGTTCATCTTGCCAAAACACCGGAAGATGGGGTAAGAATCGTTCAGGAGATTTTCAAAAAACATGGATTTAAATCCGTGATCAAATCCAAATCCATGATTACAGAAGAGATTCACCTCAACCCTGTCCTGGAGAAAGACGGTATTGAGGTAGTTGAGACCGATTTGGCCGAATATATCATCCAGATTGCCAATGAGCCGCCCTCTCACATCATTGTCCCGGCCATGCATAAGAACCGCGACCAAATTGCCAAACTCTTCGAACCCATAGCCGGACACCCGCTAGACTCAGATACTCCAACCTTGACCAAATTCGCCCGGGAACAGCTGCGGGAAAAATTCCTTACGAGTAAAATCGGAATAACCGGCTGTAACTTTGCCGTAGCGGATACAGGAACCATTACTATGGTTACCAATGAGGGTAATGGCCGAATGACCAGCACTTTGCCCGAGGTACAAATCACGATGATGGGGATGGAGCGGATTGTTCCTTCATTCAAGGAACTCAGTGTCCTTCTCAATCTGCTGGCCCGCAGCGCCACAGGACAACGCCTCTCGGTCTACACCACGATGATTACACCACCCAAGCGGGAAGAGGATCTTGACGGACCTAAAGAATGGCATTTGGTCATTCTCGATCACAATCGCTCGGAAATCCTTGGGGATGTGGATTTCCGCTCATCCCTTCGTTGTATCCGCTGCGGAGCCTGCTTCAATGTCTGCCCCGTTTATCGCCAAGTCGGCGGACATGCCTATGGTTCCGTTTACTCAGGTCCGATCGGAGTCGTCATTACTCCACTATTGGAACAGGATTATGAGAAATGGGGACATCTCCCTTACTACTCCTCCCTCTGTGCGGCCTGCTCCGAAGCTTGCCCGGTACGGATTCCCCTCCATGATTTGATCGTCAAGCATCGGGACCGCAAGGTCCTCAAGGGGCTCACTTCCGGTGTGGAAAAGAAACTCTTCAAATACTATGGCCACTACTTCTCCCATCCCAAAACTCTCAGCAAGTTTGTCCGCTTAGGATCGAAATTCCAGTTTATCCTCATGCGCAACGGCAAAATTACCTCAGGACCACCCCCGATTAATAACTGGACCAACAGCAAGACTCTGCCCCCTATAGCCAAGCAAATGTTCCGGGATAAATGGCCGGAGTTGGAGAAAGATCTAAAAAACATGCAGCGGGGTGATAAAGAATGAGTGATCGTCAAGCATTTATCGCAAACATCGCTAAAAAACTTGGGCGTCCCACTCCCACCTCTGTGGAACCTATTAAACTCAACTTTCCCCTCTATCGTCTAGATTCCCAGGAGGAACGGATCGATAAATTTATGAAAATGTACGAAGCCATGGGAGGCAAAGCAGCCACAGCCTCCACCCATGAAGAAGCCGCCCGGGCTTTGAAGGAATGGTTCGGCGAAAAACCTCAATGGCTCAGCCCTAACTCCATTGTCACTTGGAATGAGCTCCCGACTATGGCCCGTGCCAGTTTAGAAGAGCTGGATTGGCCGGCCCATTCCTATGCCGATCTTCCTGCCGATGAACGCAATGCCATCATGGATAAGACTGAATTGGGCATCACCGGAGCAGACTTCGGCATAGCTCAATCCGGGTCTCTCGTTTTAAAAAGCGGCTCCAAACGGGGACGCGGGGTCAGCCTGGTACCCATTCGCCATCTGACCTTTATCCCGGCATCTTTCCTCAGGGACAGTCTCGACCAAGTCCTTGAGGAACTCATGGGAACAGACATTCCGGCAGCTATCGAAATCATCTCTGGACCAAGCCGTACTTCAGACATTGAGATGGATCTTTCCATCGGTGTCCATGGCCCTGTAGAGGTTTATTGTATCGTTATGGCGGAATAATATCTCAGCACATAAGGCGGGAACTCAACATAACCCTTGAGTTCCCGCTTTTTTTACTACCTAGGCATCTATAGATTGGTTTCTATACTTTGAGCTTTAAAATAATTGATGATATTCTCTTTCTCGCCTACTTCCACATGAACTACGGGTTGGACCTCTCCCCCATCAATTCCGCTCCACCGAAAATATAGGGTTTGCTCATACTGTTGATAAATGATCGGATCGGCATATTCCAGATGAAGAACAATATAGTATGGACTGACATAGGGCTCACTAATATCCACTTCGTAAGAGTCCAAAGCGATCACTAAACTGGAGCTCATATCTTGAGGTATCTCATTCACTAAATAATTGGGTTCATTTTGGATGGGCTTATCTTGTAATTTTTCCTCAAAGACTATGGTTCGGCTGGCCAAATTCTCCGCAGGATGAATTCCTACATTAGTAAATTTAAATTCAAGTTTTAAACCGGATTTCAACTCAACCTTAGGAGGTTCCCGCAGGGACAAGTAAGGACGTGAAGATTCGCGATCGATTTTCCAGGCATTAAGCGTTACTGCAACCGTAATCGTGGCGGTAAGTGCCAAAATAGAAGTTCCAACAGTTGCGACAATGCTGCTCCATTTTGTAAATTTATCTCCAAAGCTCATACTAACCGCCCCCCTTCTAAACCAACACCTTTTAGTGTCTTCATATTCATGCTTTATATTCGTTGCCGCAGTGAGCTCTATACATAAAGAGAATAGGGAGGTAGCGTAGACGAAAAAAGACAGCACCCTAAAGTACTGTCTTTTAACCTTTCAATTATGTTATTTTAATATATTCCAGCTCCGCTTAATATGATCGACCAGGTTATCGGGATCAACATCGGTATGACATTGTGCACAATCCATCATTCCCCGGGTATTTTCCAAAGAATGTCCTTTACCGTGACACATCATGCAGTCGTCCACCACTTCATTCTTATAAACGGCCTTGAAATTATTGCTATGGAATTGATTCAACAGCTCTACAGTTTTAGCAGCTACATCTGCCGTAATACGAGCACAGCGCTCACTTCTGGCCTTGCTCTCGGCCTTGAGGCCGCTGGCGTCACACCACACACTCACTGAAACGTGGCAAAGAGGTGATTTGGCGACACTTTTTTCTATGGGGCCCTCATATTCCAAAGCCTTGCCTGCTGCAGGCATGAATTCAGGAAAGGCGAAATCGCAATACCAACCGAACAATTCGCTGACGACCTTATCCGCATCTTTCTTTTCCATGGTATAGTTAATGGCCGTAGCCGCACCGATCAAGGCTCCGCACAGGGTGCCCCACCCTCCGCCGCCGGTACCGCCCCAACCCAGAACCTGTGTAGGAACATGAGTGTAGGGATAACCTACCTTTTCTTTTAATTGACCGATCACCGCCTCAAAGACGCCATAAGAGCATTTGGATTTGCCATAACCTCCATAGCCGTCCAGCTTAGCCTTTTCCGGGTCCAGCTGGACATAAGGGTATGGGAAACTCGGTGGCTCACAATGTTCCCCGGAGGGTAATTGGGCAGCCTCAGCCGCCTGGGTGTGAAAGACGCTTGTGCCGACAGCTAAAGCTCCTGCAGCCAGAATACCGGATTTTAAAAACTTTCTCCTTGACATATCTCTTTCTTCACTCATTGAAACAGCCTCCTTTTTATGATTACCTTGCCTTAGAACTTCTCAATTCTTAAAACCGAATCTATTGGTCTATCAGAGCCTTACTATCTTCTCCCCATCAGCATCAATGAGGTGCACAGCACATGCCAGACAAGGGTCAAAGGAACGAATCACCCGGACCACATTGACAGGATTATCCGGATCAACGGGCAGCCCTTTCAAGGCTTGCTCAACAGGACCCGGCATGTTCTTCTCATCACGGGGAGAACTATTCCATGTGGTGGGGACGACCATTTGATAATTGCTGATGACATTATTGTCGATCTTGAGCCAATGCCCCAAGGATCCTCTGGGAGCCTCATTAAGGGCTACTCCTTGACCTTGGGCGGGGGGTTCCCAGTGGCTGGAATCGTGAATAGCTGGGCGGCTGCCCTTCCTTCCCAGTAATTCCTCTAAATCATTCAGCCAACGGTACATGGAGCTTGTCATAAGTAAAGTTTCCTGAGCACGGGCGAGATGACGGGCAACTGCTCCGGGTTTTATTCCGTAACGGCTCATCAAGTCGAGCAGTCCCGAATGCTGCATAACCATCATCCGTGCCAGCGGTCCCACTTCAGCCGCCTCTCCCTTATACCGGGGAGATTTAATGAAGGAATAAGCTCCTTTTTTATCAAAGTCGATGACGGTGTCTCCGTCCCAGGGATTGGCGGGCTCACCCTCCTTGTACCAGGCGCTGGCAACGCTTTCCGTAATCTTGCTCATATCCAGCTCTTCGACAACACCCGGAGCTTTGCCACTGATAAAGCCGCCCCTAAACAACGTCTCTGTGCCTGAATCATCCATAGGAAAACCACCATAGGCAATATAGCTCCCTGAACCTGCACCCACTCCAGCTTTCCCCAGACCTAACAGGGGACCTGTACAAAAACTTACCACATCGGGAACATAAACCAGCTCGGCAAAGGACACGACCTCATTGAGCAAGGTTCTAAAGGCATCCAATTGCTCTTTCCGGGGGTAGATCGTCACTCCACCCACGACAATACTGGATTGATGGGGCTGCTTACCTCCCAGAATAGCCGACATCTTCTTGGCTTTACCTTGAATCTTTAAAGCCTCCAGATAATGAGCCAGAGCGGTTATCACGATTTCCGGATCGTTTACGGAATAACGATCAGGTTGATAGCGGGGGGTCAGAGGGGCGGTATCCCCTGCTTTAACTAAAGACAGTATCTTATTTTTAACAGCCAGAAGTTCCGGAGCATTTCCTTTATAGTGATCGACGGCTAAAACGTCGAGATAATCAAGTGCCGACAAATGATAGAAATGCAAAGGATGGTCGTGCAGCCATAGTGATCCGGCGATGAGATTGCGAATAAGCTGGGCGGCACGGGGTACATCGGCTCCATGGGCATCTTCAACAGCCATTGCCGAGGTCCAACCGTGTGACGCCATACACACTCCGCAAATCCGTTCGGTAATATAGACGGCATCACGAGGGTCCCGGCCTTGGAGAATCTGTTCAATCCCCCGGAACATGGTCCCCTGAGCCCAGGCATTGGTAACGATACCCTTTTCAATTTCCACTTCAACCCGTAAGTGGCCCTCAACCCGTGTGACAGGGTCAATAACGACACGCTTAGCCATCTACTTCACCTCCTTGGGGTTCACGAACAAGGGAGCGAATCCCTCATAATACTCAGGCTGACTGCAGCCCGCACAGGGTGAGCCGGCATAACCGCAGAAATTAGCCCCGTCATTCCACCAGGAATTGGCACAATTGGTGTAAGTCTCTTTTCCCTTGCACCCCTTGTGATAAAGGCACCAATCCAGAGTGTCCGGATTATTCCAATCCTCCAGATACTCTCCCTGTTCGTAATGCATGCGGCGATAACAACTATCATGTAAGGTATAGCGATAATAAGCTTCCGGCCGATTAAGCCCGTCGAGCTTAGGCAAAGCATTCTGACTCAGATAATATAAGAGTAGACCCACTAACCGATCAGGCTTAACCGGGCAGCTGGGGAGGTTTACCACCTTAACTCCTTCGAGGACCTCCTGAGCGCCTACTGCTCCAGTGAGCCCAGCACGGGGAATCCCGCCATAACAAGCGCAGGAACCGACGGCGATCACCGCTTCAGCTTTGGCCGCAGCCATTTTGAATTGTTCGATAAAGGGTTTCCCCTCCACAAAGCAATACCGGGGGTCCGCTGTGGGAATCGAACCCTCCAGGACAAGTATGTAGTGACCTTGAGTTATACACTCTTCTAAGCTCTGAATGGCTTGCTCCCCTGAAGCCGCCATCAGTGTAGGATGGTAGCGTACCGATAGGAGATCGAGGATAATCTGCTCCGGCCCTGGGTCTGCTGAAGATAACAGGGATTCGCTGCACCCGGTGCACCCTTGCCCTTGCATCCAAATCACCGGCTTTTTGGACAAATTTGCTTCAGCTGCCTCCGCAATTTGAGGCGCTAAACTCAAATCAATCCCCAGGGCTGCGCATGTGAATGTGCACAGTTTCAAAAAGTCCCTTCTGGATATCCCTCTTCTTGCGAGGCGCTGATATCCATTTTCCATAAATTGATCCTCTCCTTTCACCTTCCTTATTTTTTTGCAGTTTTTTATTATGATAAAAGCATGAAGTCCTTATAAAACCCTCTAGTGAATGTTCGGACTTGTACTACCATCTATCTTCTGAGGTTATCTCTTAATTTGCTACGGTAAAACATCAATATTTTATATCATGTTAGATAATTCAGATAACCATAATCATGTTAATGTGAACACTTTATCAATTTCTATGATACATCCTTTTTATTACCAATTCTACAGTAAAGTGTTAATTTTTTAATTAGTATTCTTAATCATGCTATAAATATTTCGTATGATATCACTGAGTTTACTAATATAATAAGAAGGTTTCTAATACTGCTTTTAACCTTTATTCTGGCGTATAAATAACTCAACGGGGCCAACCCTTATTTATTTGATCTTTTAGCCGCCCCGCTGAATAGGTTGTTTCAAAAAATATTTTGAAGTGTAATCATCCCTTTATCGGCAATATGATTAATTAGCATGCGCAAGGCACACACCTCTCCTAAGCTTAAAACCATTTCATTTTCCTTGATATACTGCTCCAACCTTATCAAACTGAGATCAATCTCATCGATCTCCTGGTGATCAATCAATATGCTCCAAAGCTTTTTGGTTTCACTCCACTCCTGGCTGAATTTCCCGATTTCCTGATCGGCATTGCTCCAGCTCTTGGTTCGTATCTGCTCCTCCACATTGACCAATTTTTCCACCATGATATCCGTCGATTCACTGACATAGTGGTTCTGCCAATAGCCCCCAAGTACTAGCATTAGGATAAGTATGCCTGCTACAAGATACGTTCTCAGCATAGAACATCCTCCTTTTGCTGCAGCTTCATCTCTTTTTGGTATATCGTTCCTTGCCTTGTAGATATAAATTATCCGCTGAATCCAGGCAGGCAAAAAGCACCTCTTCTATGCCCTTCAATTTGTGCCTTTTGATCTGTTTATCCAGCCAAGCCCGATCTTTGCCCGACATGGCAAAGGCTTTTTCCTGCAAAATTCCATCCATTATAAACACAATCGGCAAGCCTTCATAGCTTGTTTTCAGCTGCAAATCTTCCGGAGTAACGGGACGTTTCGATGATTTGGGTAATACGCTGATCTGGCCATTGGTTTCAAGGATGGCAAATTCTACATCGGTAATATTGGGAATACTTCTCATTCTTAATTCTTCCACCAAATCTGTTAAGGGCAGACGATTGCGGACTAATTCATGCTCAACGATCCTTCCCCTTTCGATCAGGATAGAAGGAGTACCATTCAGGATATCCCGGGCTTTCTCGCTCTTCAACTCCAGATAAGACAGAGAGATGCTCATAAGAACCAAGACTATCATGGGGATAATTCCTGAGATAAGAGGAATTCCAACATCTTCACTGGGAATGGCTGCTAAATCAGATATCATAAGAATGACGACCAATTCAAAGGGTTGCAATTGGCCAATTTCACGTTTTCCCATAAGACGCAAGGCCGTAATAACAAAAAAGTAAAGAATCAAGGTTCTGATCGCAGTAATTAGCATAATTTCATTATGTAACTCCTTCCGATGGTTTCTTTGTCACATAGGAAAACCTATTATTAGTCCTCAAGGCGGAAAGACATATGCCTGAATAGTTTTCTCCATCCCCATAGTTTTATTCCCCTAAACATTCCTTTAAATTGATAGCGAAAATTCTCTCATCCTGTATTAATACACAAATTAAGGTCTTATGTTATAATATAGGAAACTTGCTTCAGATGGAGTTTCAACTCCTATCTGAAGCTTAGTTGACTTGTCCAGGGCTTAGCACCACTTACCTCCCGCTTAAAATGCAGGAGCCTTAGTGGCGGTTAGCAATGGATAAATTGTGTTCTATCATAGAGAAATCCAATTAAGAATGGAGGAGCAGTGGTGAAAAAACAAGCGGTTGTAATTTATGAAAAGGACAATGTGGCTACCTGTGTCGATCATATACCTGCCGGTACCACGATTTCTTTTTTCCGCGGAGGCCAAGAAGAAACACTAACGGTTCATCAAGACATTCCTTTAGGGCATAAGGTGGCTATCCGTCCAATTGCTAAAAGGGGCGATATTGTGAAATATGCGGAAAGCATTGGACTTGCTACCGTAGATATTCAACCCGGCCAGCATGTTCATGTCCATAATATGGAGTCACAACGGGGTCGCGGGGATTTAGATTCTTTAAAGGAGGATACAGTATGAACATTTTCGGATTTCGACGTCCCGATGGACTCTTTGGAATACGCAACCATCTTTTAATCCTTCCTACTTCAGTCTGTGCGACCACTGTTGCTTTTAATATAGCTGCTCAAATCCCTGGCGCCATAGCTATCCCCAACCAGCACGGATGTTGCCAGCTGGGTGCTGATTTCGAGCAAACCCTACGAACCTTGATCGGTATAGGCAAAAACCCTAATGTGGGCGCTGTGCTTGTTGTCGGCTTAGGTTGCGAAGGGATACCTATTCAGCATACCGCAGAGGAAATCGCCAAGTCCGGGAAACCGGTGCAAACCCTTATCATTCAGGAAAATAGCGGTACCTTAAAGACCACCTCCCTCGGTATCCAAATCGCCGGTCAGATGGCTCGCACCCTCTCGATGCTCAAGGGGGAAGAAGCACCCATCAGCGAGTTATCTCTGGGCATTGAATGCGGCGGTTCTGATTTCACTTCAGGTTTAGCCTCCAATCCCGCCGTTGGCACAGCCTCTGATCTTATGGTCAAGGCCGGGGGCACAGCTATGCTATCCGAGACTACAGAGTTCATCGGTGCTGAACATGTTCTGGCCAAACGGGCCAAATCTCCGGAAGTCGCCGAAAAACTCATCCGAATCGTAAAGGAGGCCGAGCTGCGTGCCAAACAGCTCCATGTGGATTTAAGGGATGGTCAGCCGACCCCCGGAAATATTGCCGGCGGGATCAGTTCTATCGAGGAAAAATCTTTAGGCTGTATTTATAAAGCCGGTCACTCCACCATTCAAGACGTTTTGGCCTATGGCGAATCTCCACAGGGAAAAGGCCTCTATGTTATGGATACTCCGGGGCAAGATGTGGAGTCTATGATCGGAATGCTTGCCGGAGGTGTACAGCTCATTGTATTCACTACAGGACGAGGTACCCCCACCGGCTCACCCATTGCTCCGGTTATTAAAGTGACCGCCAATTCTGATACTTACGTAACTATGGAAGACAATATCGACCTTGATCTCTCCTCCATCATTTCCGGGGAAGCAACCATTGAGGATAGCGGCCGCCGGATTTTCGAGGAAATGCTGGAAGTAGCCAGGGGTAAATTAACCAAATCAGAAAGCTTAGGCCATCGGGAATTCGGTATTTTCCGCATCGGCTCAACCTTTTAGAAATACTTATATCACATTAATTAATACGAGCCACGACAATAATTGTCGTGGCTCGTATAATTCCGATCTCAGCCCTATCTACACGCGGTTTTAATCCGGGATTTAGCAAGATACATAGCTTGATCAGCCTTAGCAATAAGCCGATTCAGACTATCTCCATCGGCTGGATAAAAACTGATCCCTATACTCAGGCTGATTTCCACTTTTTCTCCGGTTAGATTGATGAAACGATCCGGATGATTGCTGATTCGAGAAGCAATGATCTCGTAATTATGAGCGGCCAGGAGATGAGGTAAGAGGATGAGAAATTCGTCGCCGCCGTAGCGGGCAACGGTATCATCCTTTCGGATAACTTGAGTTAAAATATTGGCAACTTGAACCAATGCTTTATCCCCGGCTTCATGACCATAGGTATCATTGATCTCTTTGAACTTATCGACATCGATAAACATAACACCTAAAATGCCGCCACTTCTTTTTGCGCTTTCCAAATATTTTTCGGCCAATTTGTAAAAAAATGTCCGGTTATGAATGCCTGTTAAGCTATCATAATAAGCCATATTCTCAATATACTTCTTTTTCTCTTTAAGCTCTTTATTGACTTTACTTAGTTCAGCTACATAATTCCTTAAGCGGGCAATCTGAATAAATTGACTGGTTACATCGATAAACTCCAAGAGCAGAAGCTTAGAGCTCCCCTCCTCAAAGGAGCTTATCTTGATATTGAAATCGTAGTCTGAATGGAGCAAATGCTTATGCAGTCCGGCGGACAGAAACATTTTACTGCCATTGTTTAAGCAATTCAGAAGGACTTTTTCGATATAGGTATTATAAAATTTGGGCAGTACCTCATAAAGGGGCTGTTCCTGGACCTCTTTGCTCCTAAATGGTATAAAGCCCAAAAGGTATTGATTGGCATAAATAATTTTAAACTCTTCGTCAAGGATTAAAATACCGATATCCAGATTATTGAAGACACTCATCCATTTATTCATTCAATTCAACTTCAATCTTTTCAATTTTACTCATGAGCTCCTGCAAAGAAGTCAAGGTTAAATTTATCATAATAGCACCATCGATCTCCGTTTCATCAATAATAAAGGTAATATACAATAAAATCATATTCCTTGCGTAGTGTTCATTGTTTTTAATATCTTGGGCAAAATCCTTCTTATTAAAGACCTTTACTTCAGGCAAGGAGTAATCTAAATTGATTTCCAGATAGTTGCTTACCCCTCCCACAATGCAATTCAGCACAATATTACCGATTTCCCTGATAATATCAAAATCAACGTCTGAAAAGCTTAAATCACCAATTTCCTCAGTGGCAACTTCATTCATGCAAAGGTTAATAAACTGTCTCATCTTCTCCGCGGGAAAAATGAGGTTGGCCTTGCCTGTTAATTTATTCTCAAAGCAGATTGAAGAGACCATCAAAGTGCCATCAACATCCATGGGCAAAAAAGCATCCACATCGGCGCTGTTGTCCTTAATATCGATGATCTCAATACTGGGAACATTTAATATCAAGGTCCGATTAATCATTTCCGATAGCAAACTTGCGGCCTGCCCCACGCTAATGTTGAATAACTCATTCAAAATATCAAATTTTAACGATTTATCCTCGCCCATCATAATCATTCCTTATTAACTCGCATATTACCTTTGCCTTTTCTTCATTAAAAGGCTTATTAATAAATTGCAATATATCATATTGATTTATTTCTTCCCGGACATTTTTTTGAATATCCGCAGAGACAACAACGATCTTAGCGTCATGATCATATTGTTTGATAAGATTAAGGAGCTCTCTCCCATGGAGCTTAGGCATTAATAAGTCCAAAAACACATAATCGGGCTGAAGAGCTTTATACCGTTCAAGCCCTTCCAGGCCGTCATTGGCAAAGGTGATCTCCGCATCCTTCAAAAACAGTTTAATATACTGGGCATTGACCTTTTGGGAAAAGACCGAATCATCAACAATTAAAATTTTCACAATCCATCCCTTACCTCTCAAATCGTGTTAACCCTTACTTCTTCGAATCAATAATATATAATAATACTTCTAAGCATGATTAAATTCTAAACGGAACACCCGGAAAAAGCAACAACATTCTGGATGGGTTTACATGAATAGCCAGCCAGGCAAGAGCGTGAATTCTCTTGAACCTGGCTGGCTATAGTTTTGGCTACTATGAAAAAGCCCGTTAGCGGCGTTCCATAGTATTAAGTCGCTTTACCCTCTCTTCAATGGGAGGATGGGTGCTGAATAAATTCGCCACTCTGCGGGCTTTCAAAGGATTGACGATGAACATATGACTTGCGGAGGGGTTAACATCCATCGGGATGACAGCCGAACTTCTCTCCAATTTCTGAAGAGCGTTGGCCAGCCCATAGGAGTTCCCAGCAATCTCCGCTCCCGTGGAATCGGCCAAGAATTCCCGGGACCGGGATATTCCCATCTGGACCAGCATCGCTGCAATAGGCCCTAAGATAATCAAGGGAAGGGCAGCCAGTCCGGATGCTCCATCCTCATCATCTCCGTTTAAACCTCCGAACATCAATGCCCACTGAGCCCAATTGGCTAACATTGTAATGACACCGGCCATGACTGCTGCCAGAGTACTGATAAGAATATCCCGATTCTTAATGTGAGCCATTTCATGGGCTAATACCCCTTCCAGCTCTTCACGATTAAGCATCTGCATCAATCCTTGAGTCACCGCAATAGCAGCGTGATTAGGATTGCGACCGGTAGCAAAAGCATTGGGCTGAGGGGATGGGGTCATATAAAGCCTGGGCATAGGCAAGTTGGCCTGATCGGCAAGCTTCTCCACCATCGCATAAAGCTCGGGGCTTTGCTCACGGCTGATAGGCTGGGATTTAGTCATAGCCAGAGCCATTTTATCACTAAACCAATAGCTTCCAAAATTCATGACTATCGCAAAGATAAAGGCTATTTGCATGCCGCCAGTGCCACCTATAGCACGTCCGGCCAAAATCACAAGAACAGTTAATAAACTCATTAGAAAAACAGTCTTTAACTGGTTTCCGAATCCATTCATAGTACGACAACTCCTTTCAGATCCACAACTACCCAATAGGATTGGCTGCTTATTTTGCACTATCTTCCTGAATACCCCCAGGTATTTCTGAGGCATTCACAGCCGATCTCCGATTGGTTCTAACTCTGGTGATTCTAAATCCAACCACTTCCATGACAGTAAAGGTATAGTCCATGAAATCAATCAGATCTCCTTTTACCGGTTTACGGCCCAGCCGATTGAAGACAAAACCACCTATCGTGGAAACGGTCTCATCTTCGAATTCGACACCTAATAACTCGGTTAGATCATCAAGAAGGACCCGGCCATTGATGAGGTATTCGCCCTCTCCACTCTTCATGATCTCTGCTTGATCCGCACTTTCAAATTCATCATAGATTTCCCCGACGAGTTCCTCAATGAGATCCTCGATGGTCACCATACCGGCTGTCCCCCCAAACTCATCCACTACAACGGCCAGATGGGTTCTTTGGACACGCATTTTTTGCACTAAATGGGAAATGGGCATCCCTTCGGGGACGATGAGGATATCCCGCTTCAATTCACCAATATTTTTTACCGATGATTCAGCAAGGGACAAAAGATCCCGCATATGAACCAGTCCGATCACATTATCCTTATCATCGTCGCAGAGAGGGTAGCGGGTGTGTCCGGCTGTCTTTACTGTTTCAAGGACCTCTTCCATGGAATCCTGAATGTAGAGGCACACCATATCTTGCCGGGGAACCATGACCTCGCTGACCACACGATCGGAAAATTCAAAGACGTTATCCAGGAGCTTTCCTTCCATCTTATCCAAGATACCATGACGTTGGCTGGCATCCACAAGCATCCGCAGTTCTTCCTCGGTATGTGCAAGGTCCGCCTCATTAGCCGGAGATATCCCCCAACGTCTTAGAATCATGTTGGCAATCCCATTTAGGGCACGAATAACCGGATAAAAGACCTTATAGAAAGTCTTTAAGGGGCCGGCAGTCCACAAGGCTGTATCTTCCGCCCTTTGAATGGCAATGGATTTAGGAACTAATTCCCCCAGGACGATATGCAGAAAAGTGATAAAGAGAAAAGCAATGACCACGGATACTGTGTGAGTCAGAACTCCATCCCATGTTACGAAGTTTTTAAAAAGTGGTGCAAGCAAGGTAGCGATAGCCGGCTCCCCTAACCACCCCAGCCCCAATGAGGCTAAAGTAATTCCCAGTTGGCTGGCAGAAAGATAGGCATCCAGCTGAGAGGTTACATCAAGGGCCACGGTCGCTTTCCTGGATCCTGTCTCCGAAAGCTCGGCAAGACGGGTCTTCCTCACCTTAACCAAAGAAAATTCAGCCGCCACAAAAAATGCATTGAGGGCAACAAGGAACAATGCAGCAATCACTTTTGCAATGCTCCAAAATATACTGTCGATTTGGATTCTCCTCCTTTTATTCTATACTTGTCTAATCAGTATAGACATAAGTTGACCCATACCATACCATCACGATCCAGTGTTTCAGTTTTTGGACGGGATCCTCTGTTGTTCCTCTATTAATTTCCCACATCTGGGGCAATGGTACACTATCCAAATCGATTTTTTCGGGTAAAACAGCCAAGGCGCCGAAGATCACAGCTCTTGGCGCCTGATTAATACTTGAATTATATTTTAATATCCAGAGTCCGGTTTGGGGTTGTTCAAAAGCCACGTAAGGGCAAAGAGCTAAGGCCAAGCCTAAAAAAAGACAAAGGAAAACGGCAACATATTGCTTTGTCTTTCCCTGTTCTATTCTTGCAAAGACATTATCATATGGAACTGCATGGGCAGGTAAAGGGTCGTCGTCCACGATGTTCTCTCCTCTAATCCATTTACTAGTCGATTATTACTTAATATATACTATAGAGCATAGTTTAATATGCCGTCAAGTGACAACTTTCCCCACGAAGAGGCATTGTTTCTAAATAGCTTATCCAAAAACAAGGATAGCTAAACTTTCTTACGATTCTCTGAGCGGAGAAAAAACTTAACACTTCGGGATCCTCTTCCTCTCCGATGACCTGATTAAGAAGAAATGCCAGACCTTTTGCAGATTTCAGAACATCTTCTTTGGCCGCCACCGGCTCCTGATCCACCTTAGGTATGGGTATGGAAGGAGCCCTCTCTGCCAATCTTTCTACACTCTGCAGCTTCGGCCGGCTAAGAAGTTCCAACACCACTTCATCTTCCTCTTCTCCAATCAGTTGAAAAAGATGCTCTAAAGGATGGTTCTCCGTCATGGAATCCTTGGCAGGAGGGACAACACACAAGTCCTCAAGACTCCACTGACCCGGGTTGGTGCCTTCGGCACGATAAGCATGGAGGGCTTTTTTCAGTATATCCTCCCATTGATCCGGAGGAAAGGTATGGAGAAAAGCCCATATAGATTCATCCTCTTCACTAAAATTCAGAGTGAAGGAAAGGTTCTTGGTCATGGGTTGGCATTGGCTTTCTTGGTAACATTATTGACCAAATTGGCAGCCATGATCCTAAAGCCGGTGGCATTGCCGAACTGAGGATTATCAATCAATACTTTATTTTCAAATTGGAGATGGTCAAATACCATGTCTCCTACTTTCCCTGCCACAAGAACCGTATGGATCTTCCCAAGCATTGGCTTCAGAGACTTTTTGACCTCACGGGAAATATCTGCTCCCAATTGCTGGAGCATTTCCTGCATCACGGGATTGAGATTAATAGCACCAGTGTTCCAAGGATACATCCCTTCATTGACACGGAATACTTTGTCCAATTCCTTATCGTCGGTTTCGATGGGGTTTGCATGGTTAAGGGTCATTTCCTTCAACCTCTCAGCTACACCGGTATAAGCCCACTTCAGCCCTTTTTCGATGCTGAAAGAATTAGGGGGATCAAGCATGACACCATCATAAAAGGTCGCAACATCCGTGGTTCTGAAACCTGGGTCGATCACTACCACATAACCATTGAAAAGCTTAGGGCTGATGGGGATTCCATATTCATTGAGGGTCTCTTTAATAAATACTCCATAACTTTGCGGAAGGACCCGGGAACGGATGATGGTCAGCTGACGGGTCTGACCTTTAAAGGGTCCCGAACGAAAGGCTACCGACCAAGATCCCTTAAGCTCAGCCTCGTACTTGTCCTTCAGGGCTGCATAGTATTTGACAGGGACTCCTGTTCCTAAATAAATATTAGCCTTAGATTCTTTTTGAGCAATAGCCAAAGCTACAACAAGCAAAGCAGTGGCTTCTTCATCGGTTGATTTATCCTCGTCCCAGCAATAGTGTGCTTCATTGGGATTCAAGCTTTCAGCAAGGCTTCCCATAAAATAATGGCGGGAAACTCCCGTGGAGTGATTGGTAACGATGACATCCAAAGAACTGATCTGCATTTCTTCATCGGTTCCCCGGCTTACATTGCCACTACCCAAGGTCGAAAAAATACGTTCATTTCCTTTGCATATGACTGCTGGGAATAATACTTTAGTATCTCCCGCATCCAGCTTAATGGCTCCAAATCCCGGATCCCCTCCGGCTACGAGAATATCGTTTTCAAACACAGGTGTTCCTCCTCGTCAATTCGTGGAATCTCCATGTAAAACCCTATTATTCTCCATTGTATACCACATTTTGCTTAGCGTCTATCCTTATCGAACGGACCCGGGATCATCAACCACAGCTTTAACAAGTATCTCTACATCCAGATCGGGAAAGATTTTCTCCCAATTATCCTTGTGTTGATTCCAGTAGTCTGGATATTTCCTTTGAGTCGCTAATCCAAACCCAAGAATATCAGAATTAAGCTCCTTTTGGGCCTTTTCTAGGACAACTTGAACTTCCCCTATCACAGCTTGGCTTAGAATCGCCTCTAATTCCTTGAAATTCTCCTTAGTTACGGCTTCATTATTATCGGTTCGCTCCCCTAGGTTGCAGGTAACATTAATATCGATAACAAATCTTAACTTTTCACCTTCCAGAACCGGTTTTACTCGACTCTTTGCTCGTATAATCTCGAAGGATAACCGCCCCTCAAGGCCAGAAGAACCTTCAGCCCGATTTGTCTTTTTAACCCCTTCCATAGTATGGGCTGTAATGATCCCTCCTTTGATATCGTTATGAACCCAGAGATATCCTCGTGCCTCCTCTGCATCCAGCCAGGCTATCAGCTTGTCTTCCTTAAATGCTCCTCCTCCTATCATATGGAAGGTTGGTTCTCCCTTTTCTTCATAGAACTTTATTTTCCCTAAGGTAGGCTCGATTCCTTCTGTGTAAATCATGTTGGTAAAGTCCAGAATGTTCTTCGGTATACCTTTGGACGTGGATTTATAATCCTCAACCAGGAGTTTTAAGTGCATTGCAGAAACCAGGGACTCTTTGGAAGGAGCTCTGATTATCTCCTCCGCCTTCCCTTCTGTCAACATAATCCAAGTAAACAAACGGATTTCAGGGTCACGTTCTAAAAAATCCAGAGCAGGTAGAAGCCCGGCTCTGGCCAAATCCTCCCCAATCACGATCACTTGATTATGAGGGTAAAAAAGCCGATCCCCTGATTTAGTCATCAAATCTCGTGCCACCTCAAATAAAGTCTCACCTTCGCTGGTTAGAATCCTAGTGGATGTTTTGCTCTGTTGACCTTTGGTTGTATAGGCCTGGGGATTAATGACCTCAACTGTCAGTCGTAACTTCCCTTGCTCGCTAAGGTCCAATCCCATGGCACTGACGACCCCGATCTCATTCAGTTCTTGATGGCTCCAGCACCCCGGCAATAAAAGTAAAAGGAATAGGGCTATGAGGATTACCCATCTCTTCATATATCGAATGATCATCTTTGTTTAACTTCCTTTTACTTTTTTTAAGCTATTTTTCATAGCCTTTTTACTTTGACGCCGGTAAGGACTGAGTAAGGACGGGCGGGATAGCATGGACCAAAGAGGGGAGCGGATCATGCCATCTTTCAAATCACCGATATTGGTTGGGACAATAGGAGAAAGATAAGGAATGCCAAAAGAACGTACGGACAGCAAATGAATAACAATGGCTAACAGGGCCATCAGCCAGCCAAACATTCCCAAAAAAGATGTGGCCACGAGAAAATATAACCGCAGCAGGGACACTGGTCCAGTCATAGGCGGAACAAGAAACCCTGAAATAACTGTGAGGGCAACCAGAATCACCATAACTTGGCTGAATAAGCCCGCCTGTACCGCTGCCTCCCCGACGACCAAGGCTCCTACGATACTTACTGCCTGACCCACCGTATGGGGCATACGTATGCCTGCCTCCCGAAGAATCTCGTAGACCATACCCATACCCAAAGCTTCGATGATCACCGGAAATGGTATTCCTTCGCGACCGGCACTCATACTTATTAATAGGCTGGTAGGAACCATCTCCTGATGATAGGTCTGGATAGCTACATAGAAAGCAGGAAGTGTGGTGGAGAAGTAAAAAGCCAGGTAGCGGATGAGCCGAACCAGGGAAGCATAATAGGGCCGGGAATAATAATCTTCAGGATTTTGAAAGGCCTCCACAAAAAGGTAGGGCACCGTGATGACAAAAGGGGTTCCATCCACCAGGATTCCTACCCTGCCTTCTAGCAGTTTTGCTGTCAATTTATCGGGTTTTTCTGTAGTTCCCACAGTAGGAAAAATTGATTGAGGAGCATCTTCAATCAGTTGTTCAATATAACCGCTCTCCAGAATTCCGTCAATATCAATGGATTGAAGGCGCCTCTTCACTTCATCCACAATCTTTGGGTTAGCTATACCTTCGATGTAGGCCACATAGATGGTGGTATTGGTTCTTTGTCCAAGGCTCATGGCTTCCAAACGTAAATGCTGGTCCTTTATTTTACGTCGGAGTAAAGAAGCATTCACCTCAATTCTTTCCACAAATCCTTCCCGGGGCCCCCGGATGGTGGACTCAGTTTCCGATTGCTGAACATTACGGGTCTCAGCACCGAAGGTCTCAAGAAGCAAAACCTCCCCCGCTCCCTCTAAAAAAAGAGCCGTTCGACTGGATAATATCCCCCGCACCACTTCATCAAGGGTCTTCACAGTATTAATTAAGCTATTACTTAGGACATCTCTGTGTAAAATCTTGAGAGAGAGGATTGGCTCAGAACCCTCTGCTTGCTCCGAATTCTTCTCAGCGCTTCGAAAATCTAGGAGAGGCCTGATCACAAAAGCACTCATGTATTGCCGATCCACTAATCCATCAAGATACACCAAAAAACCTTTGCTCGTTTTGTCAAACCACAATTCACGAAATGAAAGATCCGCAGAGTTTTTGAAGATATCTTCTAAACGACTTCGATTCTCTTCAAGGTTGGGGGATATGTCTGATGAATTCTTATCGCTCATTTGAGGACCTCTTTTTAAATACCTTAAATTTTTGTTTTAAGCTATAAATTATATAAAGGAGAGAGACTCCACATATTTCGACGGTTAAACCATAGACTCCAAAGATATTTTTAAAAAACACAGTTTTATCAATACTGGTAGGATTAATAAAGATAGCAAAGACAAATATAACCACCGCAATGCCGATCCCCAAAAACATACGGGATTTGCTTGAAAAAATATGCTTTAAACCTTCCACAGCGGCATAGTGAAACAAAGCTAAAGTTAAAAAGGCTCCCGCTGTCCACGATACTATTTGAAAAGCTTCCGTCCTTTGGATGAAGTTTCCTACATCGACTTTGCGTGCAAGATTGTAGATAGAATACAATTGCCTGGAACTGACTTCTACGCCAATAACCATAATGACAAAGAACATGGACGTGGTGATCGCCAGAATACCCAGTCCGACTCCCATGAGCTTTACCTTATACATGGCTTTAGGATTATTATGATAAGCCATTAAAACACCCATAATAATGCAGATTCCGAACCAAGCAGAAGGAAGCATGGACCCCCTTAGAATCTCACCTATTCCGTGCCGGAAAACCGGTCTCAAATTATCAAACTCCAGATTCCCTATATTAAACAGCGTCACAAAAAGAAAGGAGCCAAGGACAAAAGGGGCAATAATCTCAGAGAGCCTCATAATCACCTCAATCCCGGAACAGCAGGCATATGTACTCACCAGTAAAAGCAAAAAAGCAAAGACGTATTTCGGAGTTTCCGGCATCACCACCGAACCAAAGAAGTCGATAAGAGCTTGGGTAAGAGTGATGGCTACACTAATAAAGTAAATGCTAAAAATTCCAACGCTTATCTTTCCTAAGGTTTTGCCGAGGATTTTCTCACTGTACTGGAAAATCGTCTGATTGATATAATTCCTCCCCATTTTATATAAGAAAAAACCCAGCATTGCTTCTATAACCATAGCCACTAGGATGGCCTGCCAAAAATCCTGCCTCAACTCTCTTATTAGTAGATTGGGCATGCCTAAAGATAGTGAGACAATAATGAAATATGTACAAAAGGATTGGCGGCTTGAGATTTTTACATTCATGGATTTCACACTTTCACCATTATAGATAGCTTAGTATTAGGATGAACACTCAGCCTGATACTATGCATCTTCCGAAGGGATTAATCTCTTTCCTTTGCCGTGTCGGGGGCAGACCCCTATGCAGCTTTGCGCACACCGCACCATAAAAAAACCGGCCTGTGAGCCGGTTGAAAAAACTATGGATGAGTCGCCATCCCTTGCTTGGCCAGTAAAAAATTCACAAACTGACGAGCGGTTCTCCCGGAACGGGCGTTATGATTCATAACCCAGCGCAGAGCCTGCTGCCGCAGATCCTCTCTTGGAATTGCCAGCCCTTCCTGAGCCGCTAATTTCTCGACAATCTTCAGATATCCTTCCTGGTCCGGTGTGGGGAAGGTGACCGTAATGCCGAAGCGGTCGGATAAAGACAGCTTTTCCTCCATATTATCCCGTCGGTGGACTTCATCAACTTGGCGTTCGCCAAAGGTTTCTCTTATCAAATGACGCCGATTGGAGGTGGCATAAATCAGCACATTTTGAGGCTTTCCTTCCAAGCCCCCCTCCAATAAGGTCTTCAAATTCTTATAATCGCCTTCCGTATCTTCAAAGGAAAGGTCATCAATAAACAAGATGAACTTTAGAGGCTGCTTAGCCAGGAGCCGAATAATCTTAGGGTAGTCCTGTAGATCTGTTTTCGATAATTCAACGAGACGTAGTCCTTGATCACAATATTCCTGCAATAGAGCCTTAACCAAGGAAGATTTACCCGTCCCACGGTTGCCGTAAAGAATCACATTATTGGCCGGAAGATCTTTCAGGAAAAATTCAGTGTTTTGAAGGATGATTCCCTGCTCCCGTTCTTGATTAATCAATTTGTTTATGCGCATGGGATCGGGGCGTACCCCTTCAAGCCTTTCTGTCTCGCCCCTCCATTTGAGAGCTATACACTGACCAAACAATCCTGTACCCATAGTTTGATAATAAGAAAGGAGAGCCTCCACCATTTCTTCTGCCGTCCCTTGAAGCAGACTTTGCTTCAGCCTTCTTTGCCAAGACCAGAGATAACCCTCAGCATAACTTTCTTCTTGCCCATAGGTTTCCGTAGGATAAGCATCCCCCATCTTCATCTCCTGAAGACTTATCCATATGGGCCAGGTTTTAGGGTGCAAAGGAGCTTCTTGCCAGAGAGCCAGGTTTTCCATCTCCTGCTCTTCGCACCGCGCATTAACCGCATCCTTGATCTCTTCAGCCGTCAGTTCAGCGATCTCTCGTAAATACAGCAGCTCCCGCCCTGCCAGTTGGCGAAGCCCGGTCGATACCCTATTCTTCCCCCCCTGGGCTGCTTGCCTGGTGAGCTCATTGTCATCCTGGAGAATACGTTCCCAAAGATAATCCGGCCAATGAACCTGGGTAGCTAAGGAGCAGAAATGATGGTAGTCTTTATAGATTTCCATAAGATCAAATTCTTTGCTCCCAATTTTCTGAAGCAGACTCTGGCAAGAAGCCGCCACTGGGTCTCCTATTAAGCCACGGAACACAACCATTCCATCAAAAAGAAGGGATAATCGAGTTATTTTTGTCCTATTCACGCAATGCACATCCTTATGTGTTCTAGTACAACTCCTAGACACTATCATAAATCCTTCAATTCCTTAAGTAAAGGGTTGATCTTACCGGAATCTCTCTTTTAATACAAGCCAACTACTTGACAAACTCTCCTTCTTTGGTATTCTATAATTAATTAAAAATTAAACCATTCTTTGGTGCCCCCACGGGGGGGAGAATAGGGAAACCGGTGTGATTCCGGTGCGGACCCACCACTGTGTAGGATGAGCTTAAACCATAACCACCGGCAACGCCGGGAAGGGGTAAAAAGCGTTTGAATCCAAGCCAGGAGACCTGCCAGGAATGTATAAAGCCTTTCCATGGGTGAATTTGGAAAGCAGCGGCGATGAAGGCAAAGTCCCGACCACTTATTAAGTGGCGGGACTTTATTTTTTTTACAAAGGAGAGGAATAAAGATGAGTAAAACCGAATTAGAACAGGACAAGCTATGGGATGATTTCTTTAAACAGGAGAACCTGGGTGCTGCTTCCCTTGAGGAATGTGAAGCCGCATTGAACCATCTTATCCAGGGAATACGCGGTCTTGACGAACAGGCTATGGAAGCGGTACAAGCACGCTTGGATTCCCTGACCAAACCTCAGGGCAGTTTAGGGGTCCTGGAGACAATTGCCAAGCAATTGGGGGGGATTCAAGGGCAACCTTGGCCGGAAGTAGAAAAAAAGGCCATCCTCGTCATGGCCGGAGATCATGGTGTGGTGGCCGAAGGTGTCAGTGCCTTCCCTCAAGAAGTAACCCCGCAGATGTTCTATAACTTTTTAAGTGGCGGTGCAGGGATCAATGTCCTGGCTCGCCATGCCAACGCTGATGTGATCTGCACCGATGTGGGAATGGCTTTTCCTCTGGACCCGCCTGAGCTCATGGTTCACCGCATCATGAACGGAACTCATAACATGGCTCTGGGACCCGCCATGAGCCGCAAAGAAGCTCTCCTCTCCCTGCTGACCGGAGCTAAAATCGCCCGCCAGGCTATTGATTCCGGAGTAAATGTCCTGGCTACTGGGGAAGTAGGGATTGGCAATACGACTCCCAGTGCAGCCATTATTTCTCTCATTACGGGCTTGCCCCCCCAAGAGGTTACCGGACGGGGAACAGGTCTGGATGATGCGGGACTCATCCGCAAACAAGAGGTTATCGCCCGTTCTATCGAAATCAATCAGCCGGATCCCCAGGATGGGATGGATGTTCTCAGCAAAATAGGCGGTTTAGAGATCGGTGCCCTAGCTGGAGCAATTCTTCAAGCAGCCTTTTCCCGTGTCCCCATCCTTTTAGATGGAGTAATCTCCACGGCAGCCGCACTCATTGCTACACGTCTCTGCCCCACGGCCCGCTTCTTCCTGATTCCTTCTCATTCTTCCGTGGAAATTGGCCATATTACCGCCTTGAAAGAACTGGATCTGAAACCCATCATGCACCTGGATTTCAGACTGGGAGAAGGAACAGGGGCCGCTATCGGCTTCCATCTCCTGGATGCCTCCATCCGCATTCTCAATGAGATGGCTACTTTTGAATCCGCAGGGGTCAGCAGTAAAAACTAAGCATCATTGGAGGTAACTATGTCGGATTTTGTTCTCATAACCGGCGGGGCCCGCAGCGGTAAAAGCCGCTTTGCCGAGCTCCTGGCAGCCCATCCCGGTCTGCCCGTAATCTACATTGCCACAGCACAAGTCTACGATGAGGAAATGGCTTTGCGTGTCAAAAAACATCAAGACCAGCGTCCTTCCCATTGGGACTTAGTGGAAGAGCCCCTTGCCCTCTCATCGGTGTTGGAACGACATGCCCAGGACAAGGCGGTACTCTTGGTGGACTGTGTGACCCTGTGGCTGACCAATCTTCTTCTTGCCAACTATCCGGCAGAGGATGATTTGCCTGAGCAGGAGTATACCCGAGCCCTCCATAGGATAGAGCAGGAGATTCTGGAACAGGTCCGCACCATCGCTCATATAGCCCAGGATATTACCCCTCAGGTGATTATGGTCACCAATGAGGTGGGAGACGGTATCGTTCCCGATAATCCTCTTTCCAGAGTGTATCGGGATCTGGCCGGCAGGGCCAACCAGATCCTCGGTCAAGGTGCCCAACAGGTCTATTCGGTCGTTGCCGGTTATCCGACGGAGATCAAAGCCACCGGCCAGGCTTTATTGGATTCCTTGCGGCGCGAGGATTCCTAGCATGCGCAAATTATGGATCGCCCTGACCTTTCTCACACGAATACCTCTTCCACAGCCGGAAAATGTGACCACGGAGGAGTTCACTCAAAGCCAGCATTATTATCCCTTAGTGGGCTTAATTCTGGGGGGAACACTCTGGCTGGCCCTCATCCTGCTCCTTCCCCACTACCCACCTCTGGTTACGGCCGCTTTACTCCTTACCCTGGAACTCATTCTCACCGGGGGAATCCATCTTGATGGATTTATGGACAGCATGGATGGATTGCTTTCAGCACGGACACCTGAACGCATGCTGGAGATTATGAAGGACAGCCATGTGGGAGCCTTCGGCGCCGTAAGTGCCATGGTTTACCTGCTGCTCAAATTCACTCTCCTGGCCGGACTCCTTGCCCTCCCCTCACCTTTTGTTCCTTACCTCATTCTTTTCATGCCCATCCTATCCCGCTGGATTTTTCAGATTGGGGTTCATTTCTTCCCTTACGCCCGGGCCCAGGGCTTCGGTCAGGGATTTCATGAAGCCTCCCTTAAAACCCGGTGGTTATTCTTAGGTGAAGGCTTGCTGCTCCTTTTCCTCACCTATTGGGTTCTGCACTGGCCGGGGATTTCCGGCTTTATTCTAGCCACCCTATTCATCCTCTTTTTCACTCGCAAGGTGTCCCGTCTTCTGGGAGGGTTAACCGGGGATCTTTATGGCGCCAGCATTGAACTCTCCGAACTGCTCTTTCTTTTGGGGGCATTCCCTCTGATTTCTTAGAACTTGTCCGAAATTCGTAATCCGTTCCGAATTAACAAAAGAGGCCGTTGCTCAACGAACTGTGAAGTTCACTGGGCAACGGTCTCTTAGTTTTAGTACAGGTAGTAAAGCTTTTTCAAGCCTATTTATTCAGCCCCCTGGCTAAACGCTTCATTCCTTCTTCAATAATCTCCGGTGTCGAGCAGGAGTAATTGAGGCGCATTTCATTGGACACCCGGCCATCGGCGTAGAAGAGAGCTCCGGGAACATAAAGAACATTTTGGCGAATCATATCTTCCACATAGTCAAAGCTATTGTTCACGCCAATCAGCTTGGCCCAAAGGAATAAACCACCTGAGGGGACGATCATCTCTACTCTATCTCCCAGATAAGTATGGATGGACTCCACCATAGCCTGACGGCGATCATTATAAACTTTCCGCAATTTGAGGATATGATCCGGCAAAAGATCCTTTTTCAGATATTCATAGATCGCTCTCTGAGTTAAGTTATTACTATGAAGATCCACGCCTTCTTTGGTTTGTTCCAGATGCATAATAATATCTTCATCGGCAAGAACATAACCTATCCGCAACCCCGGTGCCAAAACCTTGGAAAAGGTCCCAAGATAGATGACATTTTCCCCCAATTCCGCCAGATGAGGGATTGCCTCTCCTTCATAACGCAATTCTCCGTAAGGATTATCCTCGATAAGAAGCAGATCATATTTTTGGGACACTTTGAGAAGCTCTTTTCTTCTCTCCAGCCCCATAACTCTTCCCGAGGGATTTTGATAATTCGGTATTAAGTAAAGAAATTTGGGCGTGGTGAAAGCTAAAGCTTTCTCCAGTTCACTGGGAATGATTCCTTCCTCATCACAGGGGATCATCTGAAAATTAGCCCGAAATCCCTCGAAAGCTTGAATAGCACCCAAATAAGTAGGCGTCTCCAAGAAAACCGTATCTCCCGGATCCAAAAAAGTTTGGGCTAATAGGCTCAATCCCTGCTGACTTCCGGTGGTGATAATCACCTCGCTGGTCTGGGCAGGTCTTTGGTTGCGTTTGTGCTGAGAGGCAACCCATGATCTCAACTCCGGATATCCTGCGGTCTGAGCATACTGTAAGGCGGAATTGCCCTGTTCCTCAAAAACCTTTTGGAAGGCTGCCTGTAAATCCTGAGTAGGAAAAAGGTCAAGGGCAGGTAACCCTCCGGCAAAAGATATCATCTCGGGGTTTTGGGCTGCTCTGAGCATTTCCCCGATAAATCCTTCTCCTACATTTTTCATCCACTTGGCGTACTTCATTAGCTTCTCCTTTCCATCCTCAAATCTATAGTAATAATACCCAAAGATATTATTCCTTCATTACTCAAGAAAACCCCAGCGTTCCATAGGCCAATAACGCACTAAAACTTTTCCTCCGATATTTTTCTCGGGAACGAAGCCCCAGACATGGCTATCCTTACTGTTGTTGCGATTATCCCCGAAAACAAGGTAGGATTGCTCCGGAATTTGGATAGGCCCATAGTCATATTCAGGAGCCTCTTTCAAATAAGGTTCTTCCAGGGGTTCTCCATTAATCCATACTTTACCCTCCCGGACTTCCAAGGTCTCCCCGGGTAAACCGATGACACGTTTAACCAAATCATCGTGCTCTCCCGAGCCTTCTGGTGCAGTAAACATAATGATATCTCCACGCTGGAGGGGTTTACTTTTGTAAAATACCTTATCGAAGATTAAGCGATCTTGAAGTTGGATAGTGGGGAGCATGGAACCGGTAGGGACAATGCGGGTGTCGATGATATAGGTTCTAATTCCAAAGGATAAAACCCAGGCGACTACGATCAAAATCCCCCATTCAAAAATTGTGCGTAAATATTTTTTCATTCAAGTCACACCCTCTGCAATAGTTGTCCACTGTGTGGATATACGAAGCTTGCTTACTTGTTTCAGAATACCACGAAATCCCTACTAAATAAAAGACCCCTCCGCTTGGAGGGTCAGTCCGCTATGATATTCCCTTTCCCTAAATTTTTACCTCTATAAAGCCTTTGATCAGCTAAACGATACAGATCATCATAGCTACGGCCTTCCGTCGGAAACTCGGCAACTCCGATACTGACTCCTAAATTATATATTTCAAGACACATGCTTTTTCTCATCCGTTCAATAACTGCCAGAGATTCGTCATTCATGGAAACCTCTGTCAGCACCACGGTAAATTCATCGCCACCCGTTCGGGCGACAATATCCTGCTCCCGTACTGCGGCTCGTAAGTTTTGAGCGATTTCTTTCAGGGCCCGGTCCCCCATAGGGTGCCCCATTGTATCATTGAGTTGTTTGAACAGATCCAAATCGAGAACCAATAATAAGAAATGTGAATTTCTCCTTAGGGTACTGGCTATTTCTTCACGAACACGCTGCTCGAAACCCTGACGATTAAGGATTCCTGTCAAGCGGTCCGTATTGGCCAAACGAGCAAGCTCCTCACGCTGGCGAATCGTCTCTAAAGCAACCCCAACTACGCGAATAAAGGCCGCCAGTATCTCTTGTTTTTGGTCGTTGAGGTGCTTACCTGCATTCATAAGCCAAAGCTCACCAACTACCCCGCTATGGGTCTGGAGAGGATGTATCCACACACGCTCCCATTTAAAGGGATTATCTTCAATATCAAGAAAGTGAACCTTGGCATTTCTAAGACAACATTCCTCCTTAGAGATATATTGCCTGACCCAAGTTCGCCAATCCCATTCCATCTCTTGTTTCAGCCGCCCAAAAGGTGAACGCATTTCCCAGGTCCCTTCGGCACTCTCCAACAGAAAAAATCCTCCGGGCAAAAACAGAATTTCCATGGCCATTTCTCCAGCTTCCGATAAAAGCTGCTCTTCTGAGTCAGCACGGACGAGAATTTCTGTTCCCCGCAATAGCAAGGTAAGGGCTTGTTCCCTATCTAAAGAGTCAATTCTCAGCATTCTTTCAAAAATAAAAGAAGATATAATCGAAATAACTTGTTTTACAAAAACCGCTAATCGTTCATCTTTGGACTGAGCCCGCTTACCCTTAAGGATAAAGGCTCCTAAGGTTTTGTCAAAATGGCTTAAGGGCAAAACCCATTCCTCGTCCATTTCCACGACTTCGGTAAAGGTTTCCCGGAAATCCTGGGGAAATTCGCTTAACATCACCGTTTCTCTGTACTTGTCATCACGAGAGCTGATAGAATAAAGTTTGTATTTTCCTTGCTCAAAAAGGTAGATTGCAGCTAAATCACAGTTAAATAGCTCCAGACTTCGCTGAGTAAAGAGATCTAATGCCGTCAAGAGATTTTCCTCACGATTCATCTCTTGAATGGTAGTCAGTAAAATCTCTGCATACGAAGGGCTATTATCGGGAAATTCCCTCTTTTCAATTCTCTGTAATTGCACTGACTCCTCACCCTTCATTTAAGAGCAATTTGAATGATAGGCTTATACAGTAAATATTTTACCACATTCTATTAATAAATTGGTTTTGATTTTGATAATTCTTTTAACAAATTAATTTTAAATTAGTTAACGATTTAAGTTGAAGGACTTTGGTTTCTATTAACTCGGTATAACTACAATTAATATATGCCGGTTTTCTGAAAATCGAACTATTTCTAAGTCACAAAAAAAAGTGATACCAGCAGAGGATGAAAAAGTCGCTAGGGCTGAGTAGCTTATCCTACATCCGCACCGCTCAGGCGCTCCAGGGCTGGCGGCCTGGTTCCCACAGCAGCTCCACCAAACCTTTGGGTAATACCTGATGTGAACCTGTGGCTTCGCTATCGCTGCGGAAACATCGTCCGCCTGGCCACCCCTCCGCGCAAATCGCTCTCTTCTGTAGGATAAGCTACGCTTACAGGTCTTTTTTAGGTAGATTACCCCGGATAAGCCAGCTTCAAGATACGGAATCCCCGCTCCGCAGCGTCAACGGTTAAATCAAAAGCTCTTTCCATAGATTCTTCTAAGGTCATAGGGCCATTGACAATAGTGATGATAGAGGTTATTCCATGCTCATACAGTGCTTCAGAGCCGGCACCGATGGAACCAACGATGGCCAAAGTGGGTTTCCCGCAGTTAATGGCTCGTTTAGCAACACCCATGGGTACTTTTCCATAAATTGACTGGCCATCGATTCGCCCTTCACCTGTGATGACAATATCCGCTTTTTGAAGTTTATTATCAAAATTTACTGTATCGAGAACAGCTTCCACACCGGTCTTAAGTTGAGCCCCTGTAAAGGCCAAAAGCCCCATCCCTAGACCTCCGGCTGCACCTGCTCCTGGAACGTCTTTTAAATCCAGACCTAAATCTTCCTGGATTTTCCGAGCAAAATGAGCAAGATTCCGATCTAAAATTTCAACCTTATCCGGTGTCGCTCCTTTTTGCGGTCCATAAACTACAGAAGCTCCCCGAGGGCCGCACAATGGATTATCCACATCGCACATTACCGTTATCTTTGTCTCTTTTAAGCGTGGATCGAGATCCGAAATATCGATTTTATCAAGCTGATCCAGGAAACCTCCACCGGGGCTCAGTTCCTGTCCTTCCCGATCAAGAAGTCTTGCTCCAAGGGCCTGAGCCATTCCTGCTCCGCCATCATTGGTTGCACTGCCCCCAATACCGATGAGAATTTCCCGGGGCTTCAAATCCAAGGCAGCACGAATAAGGTCCCCTGTGCCTCTTGTGGTGGTCACCAGAGGATTTCTCTTGTCGGGGGGGACCATGGGCAAGCCAGAGGCTGAAGCCATTTCCAGAACGATGGTTCCATCGGGAAGCCGGCCCATTATGGCCTCTGCCTCCTCACCAAGAGGTGAGGTAACCCTGGTCCTAAGCAGCTCCCCTTTACCGGCATGGACAATGGCTTCAACTGTTCCTTCCCCTCCATCCGCCATGCTGATAATCTCTGTAGTAGCTTCGGGAAAAACCCGCTGAATTCCCAGGGTAATGGCCTCTCCGGCCTTTTGGCTGCTTAAACTTCCTTTAAATGAATCAACGGCTATGAGTACATGCATTATTATCTCTCTCCTATAGTTCAAATAGAGCACCTATACTATATCACCTTGAGTATTTATTTCGAATTTTATACTAAAATATTGCAAAACACAATGTATAAACAGGTGAATGGTCGGGAATCGGCTCCCTAAGGTTGGCTTAACTTTACAAAATTATCCTTGACGGTAAATGCACCTATAGGCTATACTAAAAAAGTAATAGGTTCAAAGGGGAGTAGCTGGACAGCAAAGTCGTCATTACGGATTAACATCCCGGCTTTGTTGACAACGTTGTTGTAAGCAAGACCTTTGCCCACTAGGGGGGTGAAGGTCTTTTTTGATGCAATAATACGATCTCCGAAAACACATAATAAGGATTATGGCTTATCTTAAAGAATGAAAGGAAGAACAAGATGGAGTTATTCAGCCCTGAATTTTTTCAAGCATTATTATCTATCGTTATTATGGACCTGGTCTTAGGCGGCGATAATGCCATTGTCATCGGCATGGCAGCCCGCAATCTGCCGAAACAGCAGCAAAAAAAAGTGATCTTCGCCGGCACAGGAGGAGCTATCTTAATCCGGACCTTAGCTACCTTAGTGGCCGTTTACCTCTTAAAGATTCCCGGGTTGATGTTTGTCGGCGGCCTTCTCCTGGTTTGGATGGCCTTTAAGCTCCTTACCGATGAGAAACACGATGAACAGGTAGAAAGTGCCGCAAATTTTTGGGGTGCTGTGCGAACAATCATCATAGCCGATGCCGTTATGGGACTGGATAATGTTCTGGCTGTTGCCGGTGCTGCCCATGGCCACCCCATCCTTGTTATTATCGGCTTACTCATTAGTATCCCCATCGTGGTTTGGGGGAGTACCCTTGTCATTAAGGCTATTGACCGCTTCCCGGTGATTATTCCCATTGGAGCCGCTGTTATTACTCATACCGCTGTGACCATGCTTGTGCATGAAAAATTCGTCGTCAATGTCATAGGAGAAAGCCCCCTCATCGAATGGGGGTTAAGCGCAGTCCTCATCGCCGGTGTTTTATACCTTGGTCATCGTATAAATAAGAAAAAAGTCTTGGAATCGGCAAAAAATGCCGCTTAGTCCAAAAGGAATATTGTAAATAAAAAGGAACCTATAGAATGGACACCGCAAAAAGTGGCCTATGTCTATAGGTTCTTTTTTTAATCATGCTGCCGGGTTACTCGGAACCATTTCGCCACCAATCTGACTATTACGGCATCAACAGCTTCGAGAGATGATTGTTTCTTACAGTTGAACCAACATACAGATCACGAGATGCGCCTAATCCTGCAAGCAAACATATACCGGCAACTCCAATCAGGATAACAAGCGGCATCGTCCAATTGTTAGTCGCATCATGCAGATACCCGAAAAACATCGGACCAAAAGCAGCCAGCAGATAACCTATGGATTGAGCCATGCCAGATAGCCTTGCCGCTTCATCCGCATTTCCCGTTCGCAGGCTGAAAAACATCATAGATAGGCTAAAGGTAAACCCTCCGCCAATTCCCAATATGATAATCCATAAGAAAGCTAGCTCTGCCCCTCCGAGAAGCAGCCCTAAAAGCCCTGTTAATACACATGTTGACCCAATTATTACTAATGAACGTTGGCTGGCCCTGCGTCCGGCAAGGACAGAGCCTAAAAATGTAATGGGGATCAACGCCAATTGCATGAGGGAAAGCATCCATCCGGCTTTGCTCGGATTCATACCCTGCTTGATTAAAATATCCGGCAACCATGCAACCATGCAATAGAACACCATAGACTGCAATCCCATATACAAAGTAACCTGCCAGGCTAAAGGTGATTTCCATAAGTTCACTTTCTCAATGACCGATCCTTGCACAACTGCCATTTCATCTAGTTTGTCATGGATTTTAAGAGTATCTGTTACGATGTCGACATTGATTGTTTCCTCGACAATTGATGTTTTCCGGTTTCTCCGTTTCATCTGGGGAATCCAGAGGATAATGGATAGACAGCTAAGTACAGCCCAAATTCTTAAGGCTCCCATCCACCCCAACCCCAATCCTACCGCTAGGGGGATGCTGATGCCGGAGGCCATTGCTGCGAATATATTCATAGAAACAGAATAAACGCCCGTCATAACCCCAATACGTTCAGGGAATTCCTTTTTAATTAAGCTGGGTATCAATACATTTCCTACAGAAATGGACAACCCGAGAATTGCTGTCCCAAGAAATAGACCAAAACTTCCTGACCACGAACGCAATAAAATCCCAACTGTAAGAAAGGCAACCGACCAAAGCAGTACCAAATTTGTTCCAAACCTACGCGCCAATCCCGGCGCAAAAGGTGAAAACAGGGCAAAGGCAAATAGAGGGAGGGTTGTAATCATGCCCGCTAATGTGTTTGAAATATGCAAGTTGTCACGAATCAAATCGACCAAAGGCCCAACCGACGTTAAAGGTGCCCGCAGATTTGCTGCAATAAATACAATTCCTACTATCAGCATTACGGGTGCAGTTCCTTTTGAATAGGGATATAAGCTTTTTTCGTGTTTGATGCCTATTTGATTCATTGGTATAGTTTCTCCTTGTATGCTATATTCTCTTCTATTCATTAATTATCGTACTTAGAGTTTCTATTGCATCGTTCAGATAATGAGTCACACTTTCGAAGGCCAACTGGGAGTTCCTTGCCTCAATTGCTTGAAAAAGATCTGTATGAATTTCATTTTCAAAATTGGCTGGTTTTTTGATACGCATAATTCTATCAATAGAATTTTGCAAAGCATCTGTGATATGTTCATACAGCTCACTGAACATCTTATTGTGTGTGGCTTTAGCAATCGATTTATGAAACGCAATATCCATCAGTGCAAATTGAAACGGATCATGACTTTTAGCAGTCTTTTTACAATCATCAAGACAAATTTTCATTTGTATTAAATCCTCAGCTGTTCTTCTCTTGCATGCAAGTTGGGCCGCTTCACGTTCAAATCCCAAACGTACCTCTAAGGCTTCCAAAAGATCGCTTTTCCGAATCTTTTTTTCCAAGGCAAGCGCTAAATTACTGTTGGATTTTACCGTAGTACCGATACCTTGACGGGTTTCAAGTAAACCAACATGAACTAAGGATTGTATCCCTTCTCTCAATGTGTTTCTGCTGACTTCAAACATATCCATCAATTGCGGCTCTGCGGGGATTTTATCTCCGATTTTCCATTGACCACTTTCTATCATTTGTTCAATCTGTGTCGTGACCTGATCCACAAGGGTTGAACGGCTTGCTTTTTCAATCACCATAAATTATTTTACCCCTTTCCAAACGTAGGATGATTGGTTTATATGATTATAGCATGTATGCATTAATCTTGCTAGTTAGCCCCAAAATTGTTCAGCCTCTATGAATGAAGTGGTTTTTTCCCTGGTTGCTTGAGCATGTGAACAAGAAAAAGCCTTGAGAACCCTACTCGGATCACCACCCAGGTATAAATAAAAAAGAAGAGGAACATAGCTAAAATACTCTAACTATGTTTCTCTTCTTTGATAAAATAATGGACCGATGCCCATCACTACACCATACCAAGGATATATTTTGCTGTTTTACCTTTCAAATGCCAAAGCATCAATAAATTCATCCTGGAAATCGCTTCGCGTAGACAGTTCCAAATGCTCGGAAAGTCCGGCTAAGGCCACAGCCTTTTTTCGTTCCTCTTTCGATAACAAGACCATTTTTGCCCCATTGCCGGCCGCGTTTCCAATCGCCTTGATCTGTTCTACGGGTACATCCGGCAGCAAACCAATCTGCAGAGCACTTTCCTTACTGATATAGTTCCCGAAAGCCCCGGCTAACAGTACACGGTCCAGATGCTCCAGCCCAATTCCCATCTCTTTCATAAGAATCTTGATTCCGGCCAGAATAGCCCCTTTCGCCAGTTGCAATTCCCGAATATCCTTCTGAGTGAGGACCACATCTTCCCCTGAGCCGCTGTCTTTTCCCCAGGCTATGACAAATTCAAATCCTCCCTCCCCTTGACGAATCCGCTCTTGAATCTTAGGGGGAAGCTTTGCCAAATCCTCCGGTACATTGACAATCCGTCCGCTTTCATAGATTACACCGGCTTCAGCCATTTGGGCAATGGCATCAATCAATCCTGAACCGCAGATCCCGATGGGTTTCGTATTTCCGATCACGGCCAGTTCCACATCATCGGTAATTTTAACCCGCTCGATGGCTCCATCGGCTGCCCGCATGCCGTATTTGATCTCTGCTCCCTCAAAGGCTGGACCTGCAGCCGTAGAGCAGGTAAGAATCCGCTTCCCGCCGGCAAGAATAATTTCTCCATTGGTACCGATATCAACGGCCAGGGTATATCCGGGTAGTTGATCCACTTTTGCCGCAATCATTACCGCTACAGTGTCCGCACCTACATACCCCGCTACATTGGGAACGACTACCACATGACCGGTCTCAAGTATATTTAATCCCAACTCCAGGGCCTCCACCTGAACAGACTGGCGAAACACCGGAATAAAGGGTGCCGGGCCCAGGCAGGTTGGGTCAATTCCCAAAAACAAGTGGCTCATGGTCGTATTTCCTACCACGACCGCTTGATAAATTTCTTCACGACGGATCTGATTATTCTTGCATAACCCCTCGATGATTTTATTCAAACCTTCGATGACTAAGGTCTGCAATTGTTTTAATTGCTCCGGCCCTTTAGAAGCATAGGTAATCCGTGAAAGAACATCGGCACCAAATACCCGTTGAGGGTTGGTTACAGCATCACTATCCACGGCTTTCCCACTATTCAAATCCATAAGGTAAACCACTGTGGTGGTGGTCCCTATATCGATGGCCAATCCATAACTTCTCTGGGTGGTATCCCCTCCCTCCACTGCTAAAAGGGAATCTCCGGCTACTGTCGCCGTAACTTGGAAATTGGCATCACGGAAAACATTAGGCAGATTTACCGCAATCCGACGGTTAAAAAGGGTGGCTTGATTAGGCAGGGCAGCTACTAAACGATCCCAATCCGGAGTTTGGTCAGCCACCGTCGGTCTCGAAAGCTGCAGAAAATGCTTCTCAACGCTGGGGTTAACCTCCACATCGATGGATTGATCCAGGCCGGTTTTACGCCGATGGGCATCCTTTTGCTGATCTTTTACCTGCACCGTTAAGTCTTCCTGTACCTGGACCTTGCAAGCTAAGACCCATCCCTCTTCTTTCTCACTCTCACTCAGGAACTTATTTCCATAGTCTTTATGAGAATCCAGTTTTCCCGGCTCTACTTGCACCTTACATTTCCCACAGGTTCCTCTACCTCCGCAGGTACTTTCCAATTGAATCCCTGCGGCAATGGCTGTTTCCAATAGGGTCGTCCCTTCAGAAATTTCAACTGTTTTTTTTCCAGGAAAAAATGTAACCTTTGCCATCACGATCTCTCCTCTCCCTTAGGTCTCTCTTTATCCTTTAGTCTATTTTATCATCTTTCCTAATATTTTGAATGTTTTTTGTAGTACAAGCCTTTTTATTGATTATATCCTAAAATTTTTCAATCATTCTTCCCAGGCTCTTGAAAGTTATATCATTCCTGATATGATATAATAGTAAAGATCAGAAATGAGTTGTTGAGGAGGTGGGTAACGATGCAAGCTGTTTTAAGGCACGGCTTTTTAATGGAATTCCTTTATATTAACCGTGCAAAATTTGCCACTTTTGCTTTCAAGGGGATTACTATGTCCTTTTTTAGCAATTGAATAGCAAATCTAAAACGGCGAAAACATCTCTTACCCCTATTTACTCATATATTTATAGGATGGCTATGGAGGAGTTTAGAAGCTCCTCTTTTTTTGTGCCATCATCACGTCTTTTTTAAGCTATGGGGCAGTGTCTTCTCCATAGCTTTTTTTATGTTTTCAGATGATGAAAAGACCAACCAGGGTCGGGTAGCTTTACGCACAACGCTCACTCCATAGCTCCAGGGCTGGTCAACTCGCTTTCTTAACAGCTACGCCAAACCTTCGGGTAATACCTGATGTGAACCAGTGGCTCTGCTATGTTAAGAAAACTTTGTTGACCCGGTCGCCCTTCCGCTAAAGCTGTTCACTCTTGTGCGCAAAGCTACGCTTGCGGGTCTTTTTCCGGGTAGCCGGTCATGCCGCAGGCGGCACCGGCGGAGTTTAGTTTTGATCTTAAATGAATAACGGAGGTATACTATGATTGCATGCAGTGTTAATAAAATGACCAAAATGTTCGGGGGCAATATTATTTTTTCAAATATATCCTTGGAGATCCAGGAAAATGAGCGAGTGGGCTTAGTCGGCCCCAATGGCAGCGGCAAGACCACCTTACTCAAACTGCTGGCTGGTCAAGAAGACCCTGATGCTGGGCACATCCATTGGAAGAAAGGTTTAAAGATCGGCTATCTTATGCAGATTCCGGACTTTGAGGATGGATTAACAGCGAAAGAGGTCCTGATGACAGCTTATGATGAACTTTTAGAGATGGAAGAGAAGATGAGACTGCTTGAAGAAGCCATGTCTCTGGAACAAGACCAAGATAGACTGAACAAACTCATGGAAAGTTACGGCCATTACCTGAATCAATTCACACTCCAAGGCGGATACGAAATCGCGCCTAACCTTGAAAAAATAGCCCATGGACTCAACATCAGGGACTTGCTGCCCAGGGATTTCTCGACTCTGAGCGGAGGGGAAAAAACCAAGGTCGGCTTAGCTCTCACCCTTCTCAGGAATCCCGATTTCTTATTACTGGATGAACCCACCAATCATCTTGACTTGTTTGCCATAAAATGGCTTGGTAGTTTTCTCAAAAACTACAGGGGCACTGTCTTGGTTATCTCCCACGACCGTTTTTTTCTGGATGAAGTGGCAACGAAGATCTTGGATTTAGCAGATGGCGAACTGGCATCCTATCATACCAACTATACGGGCTATGTGAAAGAAAAAGAGGAACGCCTTCTTAAAGAATTCCATGATTACGAAGAGCAGCAAAAGAAAATCAAAAAGATGAAGGAAGCCATTAAGCGCTTACGGGAATGGGCAAATCGCGCTAATCCCCCCAATGAAGGACTCCATCGGCAAGCCAGAAACATCGAAAGAGCCCTGGAAAGAATGGAAAAGCTTACTCGTCCTCAGCTTATCCGCAAAAAAATAAATCTGGAGATGGAAGCGTCCGAGCGAAGCGGTAAGGATGTGGTTCTGCTCCAAGGGGTAGCTAAGGGATTTGGCAAGCAACCTCTTTTTACCCATGTTGATATCCACCTTTCCTTTGGCCAACGGGCTGCCATCGTCGGTGAAAACGGAACGGGAAAATCCACTATAATTAAATTGATATTGCAGGAACTCAGTCCGGATGAAGGGAAAGTGAGCATCGGGAGCAATGTAAAAATCGGCTATCTATCCCAGCATGTTTTCTCAGATACTAAAGAAGAAACAGTCCTGGATAGTTTCCGCGCCGAAATTCCCGTGGCTGAAGGAGAGGCCAGAAGCATTCTCGCCCGCTTCCTATTTTACGGTCCCATGGTCTATAAGAAAGTATCTCAGCTTAGCGGCGGGGAGCGGATGAGGCTCCGCTTGGCACAACTTATGTATCAGGATACCAATCTGCTGATTCTTGATGAGCCCACCAACCATCTGGACATCGACTCCCTGCAAGTTCTGGAAGATGCCCTGGAAAACTATGATGGGACCTTACTGGCAGTCTCTCATGACCGTTACTTTCTCAATAAGCTCTTTAATAAGGTGTATTGGATTGAAGCCGGAGTATTGCACCATTTTGAAGGAAACTTTGACTATGCGGAAGAAAAAATGAGAGCCCTCCTCCCCGACAAAACCGATATATTTAACGAAAGGAGTAATGAGAAAATCCCTAATCAGAGTGGAAGCAGGTCTCTCCCTGTAAAGAATAAAGTGACCCGAGACTATCGTCTCGAAGAGCTGGAATCAGAACTCAAGGACTTAGAGGAAAAGATCTCATCCCTGGATCTTGAGCTCCAGGATATTGGGGATCTGGAGCGATTACAGCAGGTCTATGCGGAGAAAGAAGGATTGGAAAAGCGTTGGCACGAGATTTTTGATCTGATGGAGTAGCTGAATCCAGCAAAAGACACTTAGCCCGATTTGGCTAAGTGTCTTTTAGTTCTCGTTCCTATTCTCTTATTCCATGTCTGTTTTTTTATCCTCAGGCTCCACAGAATCGACAACCTCACCGGTTAGTTGCTTCACCAGCTTTTCCAAATCGATTCCTGATACATTATTGAGCATTTCCGGAGCAGTTGCCATAAGTGAGGTGACATAGTTGCTTAACTTAGCCGCTCCTTGCCCTGTTCCGGTATCGACGACCGTCAATTTATCAATGGCTTTTAAAGGCTCGGCGATCTTTCCGGCTAACTCGGGCAGCATCTTCACGATAATATCCAAAACGGCAGCCTGACCGAATTTTTCAAAGGCTTCGGCTAGTTTCTCCTTAGCCTCGGCTTCAGCTAATCCCTTAAGCCGGACGACTTCGGCTTCCGCAGTTCCTTTAGCCTTTTCAGCCTCTGCTATGGCCAGACCGTCCAGGCGTTTTTGTTCGGCATTGGCCTTGGCTTCAGCCTCGATCTTGTATTTAAGGGCATCGGCTTCCCGCATTCTTCTGGCTTTATCCGCTTCAGCGGCTTGCTCCACGGCATACCTATCGGCATCGGCCTTTTTCTTGACTTCAGCATCATACTGCTTCTCGCGGCGCAATATTTCTTTATCTTGGATTTCGATTTCTTTTTCTTTCTTGACAAGAGAAACCTTCATCTGTTCTTCGGTAACCTGTTGTTGGGAACGGGCCTCTTGAATATGATAGGCCTGATCGGCCTCTGCCATGGCTGTATCCTGTTCTCTCTTAAATGAAGCGACTTTGAGTTCTTTTTCCTTCGTTGCTTCTGCGATGCTCGTATCTCTCAACAGCTCCGCCTTCTGACCTTCTTCATCGGCTTTCGCTTTCTGAATCCGGGCGTCACGCACTGCTTCCGCTTCCGCAACCTCAGCATCCCTCTTGACGATAGCAATCCTCGGTTTACCTAAGGCCTCAAGGTAACCGTTTTTGTCGCGGATATCTTTGATGGTAAAGGATACGATTTGCAAACCCATTTTCCGTAAATCCTTGGCTGCAGACCCCTGGACCTCCTGAGCAAACTTATCTCTATTGCGGTAGACTTCCTCGACGGTCATCGTCCCTAAAATCGCCCGCAGATGTCCTTCCAAAACTTCCTGGGCTTCCTGACTTAAGGCCTGAGCGGGCTTGCTCAGAAATTGCTCGGCTGCCGTAGCCACATCTTCCACAGAACCGCCGATTTTGATAATAGCCACCCCATCCGCCATAACCGGAACCCCCTGCTCCGTGTACACCTCCGGAGTGGTTACATCAAGCTTGTGTGAAAGCAGAGAGATAAATTTTGCTTGCTGGAAAACAGGCAGAATAAAGGCCCCGCCCCCACGAACGATTTTAATCTTGCGGCCTGATTCATCAGTATGAACATTTTTGGTGCCCAGGTAAGAACCGGTAACGATCATGGCCTGATCAGGCCCTACCGTCTTATATCTGGCCCAAAAGGCCAACCCAAGGACTATGATGACCCCCAGCACAATCATAGGAATAACCAGTAAATCAAACATTACATCTCCTCCTTATCATAAGGAAAAACATAGAGCACTCCCTCTTTTGTTTCCCCCACCACGACTCTCGTCCCGGCAGGTATGTCCGACTGATCAAGAGTGGCCGCGATCTGGTTGGTATTGCCCGCCCCAACCTTAAGGATCACCTCTCCATAACCTCCCACCGGAATAGGAACCGTTACCTCACCGATTTTGCCCACAAGATCCTTCATGGAAAAACCCGTGGAATTCTCACTGTTTTTCATAGGCTTCACATAGGCGAAATAGACCACTATCGAGAGGGCAATAGCAATCATCAGGGAAAGCAGGGCGACAGGAACGGGCTCCATGGATGTATATCGGCTCAGCATCACCCCGGAACCACCAAAGATGGTCATTCCCCCGATCAGAACCATCGGGTGGAGAAAATCAACGTTATCGAAGGAGAGAGCATCAAATAATCCATCAAAAATATCGCCTAATACATCACCAAAAATGACACTCACCAGGGCGAAAATTACTCCGCCGATTAAGCACATCCAGTATACTTCCAGCATAACTATCCCCTCCCCTCGCTATTTAACCTCCGGCTCTTACTCGTTTTTTGCCATAAGGCGTTCCTTTAAGGCTGCCAATTCCTTTTCTATTTCGGCATCCTTGCCCAGGGACTCCAGCTCCTGATCAAGATCTTTTTCTTTTAAATCCCCCGCGACCTTGGCCTCAGCTTCCATACGCAGGACTTTATCCTCCATTCTATCAAAATTCCTCCGGGTGCTGTCCTTACTCAATCCGCTCGTGGCCCCGTAGATTTCTTTTTGTGCTTTAGCAGCTTGGGCCCTGGCTATCAGGGTATCCCGCTTAACACGCAACTTCTCATATTCATTTTTCATATCTTTTAACTCAGAGCGAAGCTGTTCGGCCATGGAACTGCTGTTTTCGTATTGCAGGCGGTATTCCTCGGTCTTGGCTTTATTGATATTTTTGTCCTCAAGGGCTCTGCGGGCCAGATCTTCACGGTTATTTTGCAGGGCCTCAATAGCCTGAGCTTCACGTTTCTCGACCAGTGCCACCGCATCATCCAACTGAGCTTTGAATTTCCAGGCCACTGCCAATTGCTTGGCTACAGCCACTTCGGCATCGGCGATATCCTCTTCCATATCGCGAAGATATTGATCCAACATTTTTTCCGGGTCCTCGGCTTTATCCAGCAAGCTGTTAAGATTGGCCCTGATGTTGTCACTTACCCTTTTAAATAAACTCATACACTTCACTCCTTTACATTATTTCTAATAGAAGTCACCTTATTTACTACTCTATTTCGTCATCCTTATGTTATATTCCTTTCCAGAGCATGAATATTGTGGAAATTTAGTTTAGAACAAATTGATATTCCCAGTCTTCAGAGCATGGGAAAGTAAGGCCTCTGTTTCCCGTGCCCAGTTCAGTCTCCCCAGGTGGTGTTCCGGATCCTGTAAAACATGAAGGCTGGCAACCATTTCTAAAAATGGCGAGTATTCGATCAGCACATGTTTTTGCAGCCAATTGCCGAGCAGTTTGCTCCTCCTCCATTTGATTAGCCATTTGGCTAATCCTTGATTGGATTTAGGTAAATTGCCTAAATTGGGTCTGTTGACAAATAGGGTAAATCATAGCGATTAAGGACCATCAACAATAATTAACTGAGAGATTTCTCTGCAGACTTACTATCCTCAGCTTAATTTGCGGATAGGAGACAGCTGGCCTGAGCGGTGCTGTCCCATACTTCACCAATCTTTTCAGGTTCAGGGCCATTGCCGAAAAGAGGCATTGTTCCTGGACTTTCTCAATGCCTCGCTTGCGAGTGAACCTTAGATTGTGACATCGCTTTTGAAGAGCAAAATTCCCTTCACATATTACCTGCCGCTTGCGCATGACGTAGCGGTATAAGGCTGTTCCGACTAAGGCGTGATGGCGTTCCTGATCTTCTTGATAGAAATCCCGTCTGACTTCTTTGTAATTCGCCTTCCCGGCAATACATTGACTTTTCAAAGGACAGTTTTTACAATCTTCTGATCGTGTGACATAGTTTTTACCCACTCTGTAATGTGCTTTTCTTACACCTATGTAACGCAGTGTGCAGTCGTTAGGACAGATATAACGGTCATTCTGAACGTCATAGTGAAAATCCTCAATGGTAAACAGTCCTCTTTCTTTACGCCAATGGGCTGTATGACCAGGATTGACAGGGATATAGGCTCTTATTCCAAGCTGATGTAATCCATGATGAACTGCCACTGTATCATAGCCGCTATCCAATCCCGCATAGCGGAAAGGAAGTCGACATTCTTTCTTTTGGTAAGCTATCCGTTCCACACAATAGGGGGCGTCGGTCACATCCCCCGGCGTGACATGGACGTCGGTTACGATACCATAGCGGATATCTGAGCTTTGATGGCAAAGGTAGTGAAAGCCTGCCGGCTTGGGATGTCTGTGCATCCACCCGGCTTCAGGATCAGAGAGAGACTTTTTTTTAACCGTCAAGGTCATGTCTGCCTCTTCTGTTTTTTGCCGGATATGACCGCCATGCTCGTCGTTGAGCTTGAGCCAGTAGTCATTGGGACCTTCCACAAGAAGGACTTTCTCTGCATGTCCGTTAGCGGCATTGGCTTTAATATGGGTGGAATCCATGACAACGCATTCACCGCCGATGAGTCCTGCTTCGGCGCAACGCTCAACCACGGTGTTAAAGATCTCCCGAAACACTTCCGTATCTTTGAACCGGCGTCTGCGGTTTTGAGAAAAGACCGAGTGATCCGGAACCTTATCTTCTAAGTCAAGACCTAGAAACCAACGATAGGCGATATTGACGAGGATCTCTTGTTCCAGCTTCCGTTCGGAGTCTATTCCGTAGAGGTAGCCGATCAGGAGCATTTTTACCAGAACAACCGGATCAATCGACGGTCTTCCTTTATCGCTGTATAACGGTCTCATGATGTCATAGACAAAGCTGAAATCTATGGCTGCGTCCAGCTTGCGCAGAAAGTGCCCTTTCGGCACGAGGTCCTCCATAAAGACACAAAGCATCCGGTTTTGTTTGTGTTGTTGCTCTTTCATCATTGGCGCCACCCCCTACACCATTATACCATGTCGAAGGAGATACCCTTTGATTTTCTAGGGTCTAAGGGGAGTGATGGTGAAAAAACGCCGGTTTTGAGACGAGTCATCTAGATGAGTAATTTCGAAATGATCTAATCTTAAACTTACTTGTCATATCTCGATGTTGGCTGACAAGCATCTGTGCTTTTGTCAACAGACCCCTGGTGACGAATTTGAGCTGTCGGATCCGTCAGGGAAGCTGGACCCATACTCTTCATAGAGCTTCATCAGTCTCCCGGCAGTTTGCTGGGAATAGCTCACCGACTCTTCCAGCCACTTACCCCATTCCCCATGCTTGACCAAGCTCTTCGCTTCTTTCAGCCGGCGGCCGATTTCAACGGCACTAGCAAGCAGAATTTTTTTGGTTTGGTGGGTAATCATATTTATTTCAGCCGCTATCACCAGCGGCGTCCGTTCGGTTGCTAAATCATTCACTCCCTATGCCCGCCCTTTCCTTAATTGATCTAATGCAGAATATGCCGACGGGCCAGGGATCGTGAAATTCACAGACAAAAGCAGGGAGCTCACTACATAAATTTCGAGTATTAGTACTTATGCAACCATGCAATGTTGTAAATTCACTAAGAATTGTTGTGGTATCAACTTAACAACAGCTTCCACTATCAGAAGAACAGTCGCAGCTAGGTTCTGTGCCAGTCAACCAACCTTTAATAATAGCTGAAGCACAACCTACGCCAGGCTTGACCTCTAATGCAAGAAACGGACAGTTCTTAACACAGGCACCGCATTCGATGCAACCGTCTTTATTGACAACAGAACATTTACTGTTAACGATCGCAAAAACCTGATGAGAACAAACTTCGATACATTTTCCACAGCCTGTGCATAGGCTTTGTTCCAATTTCAAGGTTGAAACGTTTCTTAAATATTGATTCTTCATGCTTTAATCTCCCTTTAATTCTTATATAAAACTATTGACTAAAATCAATACACAACCTATAAAAATTGATACAATTATAGCCGGGATTGCTATCCTCATCTCTTTCAAAACCCCTGAGAAGGAAGTGTACGTTGAAGAACCAGTAAAATTCATGGCTAAATATGCAGAAACTGCAGGAAAAACAAGTACATACCCAAGAGCCTGAAGCATGCTGTATTGTGGGTCATAGGGCCATCCATTAGTGGCATTAACAAACACAGTCCAAACCAGTCCCAATAACCAACCTTTCCACGCAAAGGCCCGCCCTGGAATCCAGGGTAGCAATACCGGCGTCAATACACAGCCGATAATTACGGCACCCATATATCCATAAAAGTCGACCAAACCAAAAGGCCCAAGCCCCATAAGATTTAACAAAAAAAGTATTCCAAAAATCATTAAGGATGCCTTTAACGTGCCCACAAGTTCAATCGGTGTTAAAACAAGACGATCATACGCACTAAATCGCACCTTTCTCATTTCAGGCGTGGCTTTCATTCCCGCTTGAATGAACTCTTTTAAATCTTTGGCTCTCACCGGCCCATAAATGACCTTGAACCCGGAATACTTTGTAATCTCATGGGCACTTACACCCGGAGCTCCTAACTGAGGTAAGATAAGCGTTCGATGTGAAATAACCCTATCAAGCTGCACAATCGCTAAACGATTAAGGAGCTCTGTTGTTCCAAATGTCCCCTTGCCGGCAGCACACCATACATTTATTCCCTTAGTATCAAGAACCAAAATCCAAGTGTCCAGGCCTGATAACTCTTTCCGCAAACTATCGAAACTCATTTTGTAATTGGCTGTAACGAGAACCGGGGAATTCTCATTAGGGTCTCCCACACGATAAAGCCCCGCCTCTACTTTATAATTCATTCTGTTAATACCCCAACGAGCCTTCCACGAACCCAATCTATCGTGAAAGGTTAATTGAGTTGATGTCTGCATGATCTTAATTTCTCTATTCGTTTCGATGGATAACATACTCCACCTCTTCCTCACTTAGACATTAATTTCAGCCGCTAGTTAACCGTTCTTTCAGTTCTAAAACCTTTTTTTCTATTATTCTTGCCGTGAGAATAAATTCTTCATCGCTTTTTCCGGTTGGATCTTCCAAACCCCAGTCTTCTCGGTATTTGCAGGGTACATAGGGACAATAGACATTACATCCCATCGTAATCACGATATCTGGTTGAGGGATATCTTGGATAAGCTTGGAAAACTGCGTCTTTTCCATATCGATATCATAAAGCTGTCTTATAATTCGGACCGCATCTTTATTGATAGAAGGTTTGGTTTCAGTGCCCGCTGAATAGGGCTCAAATACATCGGAAGCCATCTTTTTACCAAGGGCTTCTGCCATCTGTGAACGGCAAGAATTATGAACACAGATGAAAGCAACCTTTACTTTGTACATATCAACACAGGACCTATTATCCAGTTTTGAACTAAAGACGGACGGAGAACCTTTTTATTTTGGGCAACTTTCCCAATCTCCTTATATTTTTTCTTAGCAAGACTTGGCAAGAGAAAGTGATCTAGCATTAATAATTTCTCTGGGTCTTTAACACTCACATTGGCGACCTCCTACATTATTATTTTCCTTTTGGCTTATTATTTCATCCAACAGATTTTTGGCAGCTTCGCATCCCTCCTTATCAAGAGAATAGTACATCCACTTTCCTTCCCTTCGGCTATCCACAAGTCCGGATTCACAAAGAATCTTCATGTGGTGTGATAAGGTTGATTGCCCGACCTTCATATCCTCGAGGATTTCACAGGCACATCTCTCAGCACTTTGCAACATCTCTATAATCATGAGCCGATTTGGATCGCAGAGTGCTTTAAAAATTTTTGCGTTATTTTGATATTTATTTTCCATATCAATACCTCAAATCTACTTTTATCAATATGTTTATTATATGACTCATATCGAAGAACGTCAATATTAACTAGGAGTCCCACATTTTTTTCGCAGAATTATTTCTACTCGCAATAGGCTGCACAGCTGAACGGATCTGGAAGTTTCAACATGCAGTTAACTTTGGCCTAGGTCGTTGCGTGATCCGGGTTATAGTAAGAATTTTTTTCTCCGACCTTTTCGGACGTTTCGGAAGAAAATTCTCCGATTCTCATTATTGTCACTCATGTAGCTACTCTTGTTTCTCACATATTCCATCATCTAAGAAGATTTTATAGCGGCCATAACATATTCATTGCCCATTGTGAGATAATATAAGAAATTTATAAAACAAGGAGGTGATGCCCTATGACAAACGTTAAAAGCATACCCAATAGATTAAACAATGAAAAGTCTCCTTATCTTCTTCAACACGCTTATAATCCCGTCGATTGGTACCCTTGGAGTGAAGAAGCTTTTGCTAAAGCAAAAGCCGAAGATAAGCCGATATTTTTATCTATTGGGTATTCGTAGTTGTCTATACTAAGCGACTTGTCATTGGTGTCATGTCATGGAGCGGGAATCCTTTGAAGACGAGGAGGTCGCCCAACTCATTAACCGTTACTTTGTTCCCATTAAAGTGGATCGGGAAGAGCGCCCCGATGTAGACCATATCTATATGGAATTCTGTCAGGCTCTCACTGGCTCAGGGGGATGGCCTTTGACCCTGTTTCTGACTCCTGATGAGCGGAAGCCTTTCTATGCCGGGACTTATTTCCCCAAAGAAAGCCGCTACGGGAGACCAGGAATTCTCGATCTTTTGTCCCAGCTGGGAGAGCTTTGGCAAAAAGATAAGCCAAAGATTCGCGACTCGGCTGAAGCCATCTATAAGGCTGTTACTTCTCGTGAAGAGCCCTCTGTGGATTCACTGACTCCTGCTCAGAAGGACGATTTTATTCCTTGGGCAAAGGAGATTCTGGACACAGCCTTTCAAACCTTGCAAAAGTCCTTTGATCCCCACTATGGGGGATTTGGGCGGGCACCGAAATTCCCCACCCCCCATAATTTAACCTTCCTTCTGCGTTATGCCCATGACCATGGGGATGACTCCGCGGCCCGGCAGGCCGCCCTTATGGTCCGTACCACTCTGGAGCGCATGGGACAAGGTGGGATCTATGATCATGTGGGCTTTGGCTTCGCCCGCTACAGTACGGACCGTCATTGGCTTGTTCCTCATTTCGAAAAAATGCTCTATGACAATGCCTTGTTAGCCATTGCCTATCTTGAGAACTACCAAGTCCAACATAACCCTCATGATAAGCAAAAGGCCCGGGAAATCTTCACTTATGTCCTCCGGGATATGACCGCTCCGGAAGGAGGCTTTTATTCTGCAGAAGATGCGGATTCCGAAGGAGTGGAAGGAAAATTCTATGTCTGGGCTCCCCAGGAGATCCACGAAATTCTTGGGGACGAAGAAGGCCGGCTCTATTGCCAGGCCTACGGAATCACCCCGGCAGGCAATTTTGAAGGGGAAAATATCCCCAATCTTCTGGATACGGATTGGGAAGCTCTGGAGTCAGAATGGAATCAATCTCCTGAAAGCCTCAAGAAACACCTCGAAGAATCCCGGAAAAAGCTTTTTGCTGTCCGCAAGAAAAGAATCCATCCTCACAAGGATGATAAAATCCTCACCTCCTGGAATGGATTAATGATCGCCGCCTTAGCCAAAGGTGCCCAAATCCTTGGCGATCCCGCCTACGGTGAAGGAGCAGAGAAAGCCGTTCATTTTATCCAAAAAAACCTCTACCCCAATCAACGCCTGTTGGCCCGCTACCGGGATGGCGATTCCGCCCATTTAGGCTATTTGGATGATTATGCCTTTTTAATCTGGGGGCTCATCGAACTTTATCAGGTTTCCGGAAAAAAGGAGTATCTGGAATTCGCTCTAAAGCTGCAACGTCAGCAGGATGAACTTTTCTGGGATTCGGAAAAGACCGGATACTTCTTAACAGGCAAAGACGCTGAGGAACTGCTGATCCGCCCGAAAGAAATCTATGATGGGGCAACTCCCTCAGGGAACTCCGTCTCTGCCCTAAATCTGATTCGGCTTGCCCGGCTTACTGGAGATGGGGATCTGGAGAAAAGGGCATCTGAACAGATAATGGCTTTTAGATCCACTCTTTCAACTTACCCTTCAGGATATAGCGCTTTTCTGCAAGCCATCCAGTTCGCTCTCCAGGAAAGCAGGGAGATTATCCTGGCCGGCTCTCTGCAGCAGCCTGAGCTAAGGAACATGAGGACTATGATTTTTAAAGAATTCCGTCCCTATACTACTCTTCTCTATGAAGATGGTACCCTTTCTGAGCTTATCCCCTGGTTAAAGGATTATCCTTTGGATTCTGACAAGGTTACCGCTTATCTATGTCAAAATTACGCCTGCCACAAACCCGTACATCAGGCCGAGGATCTCTCTGCATTACTGACTTAGATACAACAAAAAAAGCATCATTTCAATATTGAAAATTAGGAAGTGCGTTTCCATGGCCTGGAAACGCACTTTCACCGTATTGTTCATATTCACCTGAAATGGACTCATCATCTACCAAAACTAATTTCGCTGCAGCCATCTTTAATTGACAATTTATCGAGGGGAAATGGTGTCATAGCCAACGGCTTAACTGCAATGGATATGAGCAGGGCCGGATTATCATCTGCTGCAATTCGATTCGAATTCAAAGTGCCGCACGTTCGGCATCTGTGAATAATCGCCCATTCACCGCCCTTACGCACCCACACACTGACCGGTTCCATTATTCCTTTGCACAGGGAAGCACGGTCGCCCGGCTCATTGTCTACATGTACGCTCGATAAACACTTCGGGCAATGGTTGCGATGCTGGCTCCCAGCACCTTCCGGCACGACAAGCGTCCCACATGCCTTGCATGTAAAGCTCTCTGTACAAGCTGAATGCCGATAATCAGTTCTAGGGGAAGTACATGTAACGACTCTGGTATCCGCCATTTTCTGATAAGCATCATATCGTTCTCTTTTGAGTTTTTTCGCGCGAAGCGCCTCAAGAACTTGGCACCCTTCCTCGTGGACATGCGTACAGTTCCTAAAATAACAACCTTCAATGAGTTGCGCTATTTCAGGGAATACCGCGTTTCGTTCCTCCACGGAAATTTCCTGCAGGGCAAAATCGCGAAAGCCCGGTGTATCAATCCATAAGGTTCCTCTGGAGCCAACCTGCAAAACACTGGTATGAGTGCTTGACATAGTACAGCGGGAATCTTCTTTTTCTAATGGTTCGTTTAGACTCCCATGTATCAAAGACGTTTTGCCGCAAGACCTATCACCAACAACAACCACAGTTTTTCCCTCAACTGTTTTAATTAGTTCTTCTTGCCGTTCACGAGCTGAACCTACAAATACGAAGTCGACGGAAGTTTGATACAGAGCCAGTTTGGCTTCTAACAGAGCCTGAGTGCTTTCCCCAATTAAATCCCATTTGCTAATAAATATACCGACTTGAATTCCTGCTCGTTTGGCGGCGATAATCGCCGCTTCCAAATAACCTGCCTGATTGAGCAGGTAATCGGCGGTCACGATCGCCAAAAGATACTGAACATTCGCTGCTACCAGGACTTTCTCTTCTGTGGAACGACGATTTCCCCTATATAAGGCAGTTTTTCTTGGCAGAACTTGAATCAGTTTATATTGATCATTCCCAGCAAGTCCTATTTCAACCTGATCACCAACAATCAATGCATTCTTCTTCGAGACCAAAGAGCCAGGAAGCAGGCAGGAAATGATTTCACCTTCCGCTAATACTTGGACTTGTTTATTCATGATATTTACAACAGTAGCTTTCTTCTTCATCTTAGTTTCCTCCTAATAAGGGACAGGCTTTTGGGGCGCACTTACTCTTTCATAAAATAGTATAGATTCTGTTTACTCATAGGAGCAACCGAATTGACGTTTCAGAAACAAAGAAGCGCCATGGCGCTTCTTTGTTTACTGGTTCTCCAGTTTAAATTTTGCAATAATTTTCTGTATGCTTTTCGGTGATAAATAGTAAGTTTCCGAAAGATGGTCAACCGGCATTCCTTCTGTATATTTTTCGTAAATCTCCATGTTTCTGAAAAGAATCATCTCTTTGCCTTTGGTGTTTTCTCCCCATGCCTTACGATTGCTTTCTTTTCTTGGGATATAAACATATTCACCGTCAATATATTTTTGAATTAGATCTATTATTTCTTTGGGCAGCACATCGGCTGCTTTGATATAGCTCATTTATGCTCCTCCTAATTTGGGTGTTCAGGAATGAGCAAAGGCTATACAAGTATCAATTTTTTGATGCTATGCGATAGCCTTTGCTATGCATAACGCGCCGAACTAAACTTCATAAAAATGCTTCCTCCCTTATATGCCTTCAACATTAAATAATTCTTCTTTACTCAATTGGATTTGACTCTAATCTACTGTGCTTCCATACCATCGTGAGATCGCTTTCTTTGGTTTCCTCCTCAATCTGTTCCGACAAAATTACAAATCCTTCTTTCAAGTAGAATCTTACTGCCCGCTCATTTCTTTGATAAACATTCAAAAGAAGTTTGTTATGCCTCTCTTTGGCATAATTGAGCAGTTGACCGCCAATTCCCTTGGATTGATATTCTGCATCAACAAAAATTCCCTCAATGTAATCTCCATTCAGTCCAAGAAACCCTTGTATCTGACTGCTGGAATCATACACATAAATAGTCGCCTGCGGCAACATTTTTTCAACTGTGGGATAGCTGTTTATCCAATAGCTGCTGTCGATAAAATGATGCACCCTAATATTCGTATTAAGCCATATCTTCATAATTTTTTCGATATCGGTTTCTTTAAAATCTCTGATCATAATTAAATATCTTTCTCCTTTTGATTAAAATAAATTATTTCAATAAAGTAACATTCTGAACAACAAAAAAGCAGATAACTCTATCACTTAGAGCTATCTGCTTGCTTATAGCACACTAACATAAAGAAAAACGCTTTGCGAGTTTCTCACATTATTGCGACAGTCACCAAGTTAACATGTATTCATGTTCACTTGGCTCCCCTGCGTAAATAACCTATAATTTTTTCAATCAATTACAGGTAGCCTAAGCTTTATCTATCCGCAAAATAAGCACAACAAAAACCCCTCGTGATATGAGAGCTAAAATTTTTATTGTTCATTATCTTAGCGAATAGACGACATCAAGCCACCACCCTTTATATAATCAAAGCTATCATAACAAATTTCTCTTAACTTTGGAAGATGTTTTTAGGTTGTATTGATTTATCCTCAAAATGTTCAGCATGATTAATCATCGATTATGCATGGGACAAAAGAGGGAACATCATCTGATTGTTCACAAATAAATTATCTTTTCCTTTTAAAACAAAAAGTGTTGTATCCTCTTCCATAAGAACTTGAGAATTAAAAGTAGTATTCGCTATAGGTGTAAAACCAAAAACTACTGTGCTTATTTGATGTTCTGCCACTCTAGATACTACATCAAGGAGAGCGTGGTCACCGCTGCCAAAAACATCGTAACAGGTTATAACCGCATTTTCATTGGAAGCAATTATTACAGTATCGAAATCTTCCAAGAAGTATATGCAGTCTTTCATAAAGGACGTACAATAAAACATGAGTAATCCATAGTTGTCTTCCATTGAAAGCGCGATCATCTGCACTCCCCATGTCAAGTTTCCTTACATGTCCTTTTGTTGGAGTAATTGGACTACTACAGTGGTATTCAATGACTTTTTCAAATCCAAATTTAGGATAAAAGTCAAGAACGCTATCATTAGCAAAAAGGTAAATACTATTGCACTTGTCTTTCCATTCCTTTAGGATGGTTTCTATTAAATAGCGCGACAAACCCTGATTTCTATAATCAATATCTGTCATTACAGTACCGATTTGAAGGCATAGCTTTTCTTGTCCATAGTGCAGAAATTTTATAATACTCACAGAGGCATTAGCTATTGCTTTTCCATTATCAACTAAGGAATATGGAATATATTTATCTGTCCAATATCCGTTCTGATAAAATTTCTCAAAGGATAGGCCAAAGGTTTTCTCAGCTAAACTGTTATAACTATGCCTCAATGTGTCATTGTCCTTAATGTTGCTAGTCAAGATAAACTTCATATAATCATCTTCCTTAACTTTTCTACTGCATCATATATGATAAACTCTTTTAAAAAGAAAGCTTATTCAGGTTGCAAATGAGACCCCTGAACAAGCTCAGCAAGAAATCTTAAAATATATTATACTGGATTATGTTTCATCTTTACTTATTCTCTATGCCGACGATGAGCAAGGAAGGGTGTTCCACTAAGTTATAATCAATTGGAGCAATGAGTCGAACCTCTCCTTCATGGGTCATTCGGACATAAGGCCGCGTGGGAAAAGAGGAATTTTGCTTTACTACATTCCCACGAAGGCCGTTGGTGAGGCGGATCCCTGAACCTGTAGGATAGGGTGTAATGCATTTGGAAAAGGTGTTTTGTACTACTTTAGGTTCAAAAAGTTTATCTGAATTGGCGATAACGTATTCATAAGCCTCATAAGGCTGCAGAGCATTCCGATATACCCTTTTGCTGGTTAACGCCTCATAAACATCCGCGACAGCTGCCAAGCGGCCATATTCATGAATCTGGGTCCCCTTTAATCCCCTCGGATAACCGCTGCCATCCCAACGCTCTTGATGCTGAAGAGCGACGTGTGCAGATAATAAATTAATATCCTGATTTTTGCGGAGGATCTCAAATCCATATTCAGCATGTTTCTTAATCTCTTCGAACTCTTCAGGGGTAAGAGGTCCCTTCTTGTTAAGAATCTCCGGTGAAATTTTTATCTTACCCACATCATGCATGAGCACACCCATACCAAGATCCAGCAGTTTCCCATTATTCCAGCCCATGGATATCCCCATAATTAATGCGATAATTGTGGTATTCACCGAATGATGAAAAGTATAATCATCATAACCCTGAATCTCCATAACATTTCCCAACATATCCTTGCTATAGAGAAGGTCGGCGATGATGTTTTGTACTGCCTTTTTAACTTCATCCAGATTCACGGCATGAAGCTGCGATTCATTAAGATTTTTGCCTAAATTTTCTAAGGATGCGTATGCAATTTCACGTGTCTTGGTGGATACGGCAGAATAGATCTCCACATCCTGAAATGTGTCATCTTCAATAAACATGGTATCAAACCCTAAACGGGATAACTTATCTATATAATTACGGGTGAGTTTAACTCCTGCCTGCAATAGGACCTTTCCATTAGGACTAACCAGCGGCCGGGCAAGCACTTCACCTTCGTCCACATAGGCAATATTCACTAATCGCATACAACACTCCTGCTTCCGTATTACAATTGCACCCATTTTGCCTCAATTTAAACAAAACGTATATACAATTTCGCCAAAATTATTTCTAATCCTCTTCTATTTTTTAACTGCGAAATATTTTCCCTTTAGTCCTATGAGCCTTTAACTAGTCCTATCGCCTCATAATCAAAGAATCAAAACAATTCATTCAGTTTTTTATCGTCTGCTTTAAAACCATTATACTTTTGCTTTTTAAAAAAATGAACTACTAAATAAAAGGATTAATAAAAAATTTATATTTATAATAATTAAAAATTGTAATCTGTCCCGAAATATCTTCTCCTCAGGAAATCATTAAATTTTGACACGCAATTTAGCAAAATGAAATCAAAGCATAAAAACAAAAAACCCTTGATTCCTCAAGGGTTTCGACATTTTCATTATGGTGCGGTCGAGAGGACTTGAACCTCCATGAGCGTACACTCACTAGAACCTGAATCTAGCGCGTCTGCCAGTTCCGCCACGACCGCGTAACAATGTATATTATATGAAAGCTGAACCTACTTGTCAATAGAATAATTTTGAATCTATTTATGAAAGTTTTCCTTACTACGAAATTATATATACAAAATTAACTTTTACACTAAGAGCTTGTACACTTCTCTTCCCCCATATGCACACATTAAATAGAGGGCAGGCAGGGAGTGAGTAAAATGATGGTCGATGGGTTCTACGCAAATAAAAATATTGCTCGATTTTTGTTGACATTGAGGCCGAAAAGCCACTGGAAGATCACAGCTATGAGTCCAGGATATGGAGCAAAGGATATAGAGAAGCTATGGTTACTGTTAAAAACTATATTGGGGATCTGATAGGTACAAAAAAACCCTATCCGCTGATAGGGCTAAAATATCAATTATTAATTACTTTGCTGTAAGGTAATATTCATTGAGAAGTTTATCCAGTTTTTGACTTAAATCGACAACCTCAGGGTCAGTAAGAGGCTTTCTCTTACCTAATTGATTAAGCTCTTTTCTCATATCCTCAATGAGCTTAAGCAATTGATGGTTCCACATAGATTTGACTCCCTTTCTATTGATAACAGACTAAAACAGACTAACAAATCTATTTTACTGAATCTATCCCGATTAATCCATAAGACATTTCGTCGAATAAAGAAAAATATCGAGACTACTCCCACCTCATTACTATCTAGTAATAATTATATCCTGTTTTGCCTTCTCTTTTATCTCCTCGTAGATATGCTTTAAGGGTTTCCCTGTTAGTTGAGCAAGCCGGCGACAATCCTCGTACTCCGGACTCACAGTGCAGGCCCTCCCCTCCCAAAAAGCCACCTTTACTTGCGCTGAGCCGTACTTCGTTTCAATTGTAAGAAGCTCATAAGGAAGCATGTATTTCTTTATAGGATAAACCCGTAATCCAATAGTGGTCGTCTCTTCAAAAAGAATCCTGCGAATTTCCTCCAGTTTATGATAAGGAGTTTGCACAGTCAAAAGTACGGCTGGACGGTTTTTCTTCATTTGGATATCCTGGATATAGACATCCATGGCTCCCCCTTGGAAAAGCTTTTCAAAGAGATAATCGTAAAGCTCAGGATTCATATCGTCGATATTTACTTCCAGGGTTAAAGCCTCCCCTACCCGAATCCCTTCATGTTGACTATCCTCATTGGCCAGCTCTCCCACAGTCAGCCTTAATAGGTTAGGGATAATTAAATCTTTCGTTCCCGCCCCGTAACCGATTCTCTCCACTTTAATCTTCGGAAATGGACCAAAATCCTGACAATAAGCTGTGACTATGGCAGCTCCGGTGGGGGTGGCTAATTCTCCCTCAACATCTTGAGAATAAATCGGGACTCCGGTCAATAATTCCAAAGTCGCGGGGGCAGGTACAGGTAACAGCCCATGTGCAGCCTTGACAAAGCCTTTCCCCACATGAATTGGCGAAGAGAACACCTTTTCAACTCCCAAACGCCAAAAACCTATTACGGCTCCGACAATATCCACGATAGCATCGACTGCTCCGACTTCATGAAAATGAATCTGTTCTATGTCGGTTCCATGGATTTTAGCTTCAGCTTTCCCTAAGCGGGTGAATATCTCCAGGCTTCTGTCTTTGACTTGGGCAGGCAAAACACTTCTGCCGATGATCTCCCGAATATCCGACAGATTGCGGTGGACATGGCCTTCTAAGGAGTGAACATGGACTTGGGTACCGCTGATTCCCTGTTTAATTACTTTCTGCTCATACAGTTCATACTCGTCCAAATCCAGACCTGCTAAATCTCTTTGTAAAAGATTAAAATCTAATCCTGCATCAACGAGGGCGCCTAGAAGCATATCCCCGCTGATACCAGAAAAACAATCCAAATAAGCTGCTTTCATATCAATTCTCCTTAACAAAGATCTTGCAAATTATTTTAGGCTGCTCTATACTAGGGCAGGCTAATGAATCTCAATTCCTTACTTACTCGGTCGAATCCTCCATGTATCTTTTTTGTTAAATAAAGAGGGGTGTTCAAAACCATGAATGTTGCCTTTTTCTTAATACCTAAGCAAGATGTAATTTACCTTAAAGTCAATTCTACCATGCGTCAGGCCATAGAGAAAATGGAGTTCCATCGCTACTCAGCCATTCCCCTTATTGATGATCAGGGTCACTACCTCGGTACGATTACCGAAGGGGATCTCTTGTGGAAGCTCAAAAATACTCCCGGTCTTGACTTTCAAAACACCCATACCATTCGACTTACAGAGATTGAACAACATATTCAAAACTATCCGGTTTCCATCAACTCCCGTATGGAAGACCTTATCTCACGAGCTGTTGAACAGAACTTCATCCCGGTAGTGGATGACCAAAAAATCTTTATCGGCATTGTACGCCGCCGCGAAATCCTGGAATACTGCTCCAAAGCCTTAGGTATGTTGGAATCCTTATCCCTTGATGATTAGGGATGGACTTTTGTTTGCGAAAAAAAAGGATATATGCTCTTATGATGAACATACTATCCTCTCATTAATCCTGCAAAAATAATCAAAACTTATAACAAGATTAGATAAAATTGCCCCCATCCACAACCCAGGTTTGACCTGTAACAAACCCTGCATGGGCGATTAAAGAATAGGCGACTTCAGCCACATCTTCCGGAGTACATACCTTCTGTAAGGGCGTTCCCTCAGCCATCCGGGTTATATGATCCTCTTTGCCGCTCACCCATCGGGTCAAGACTACCCCTGGGGCAACCGAATTAACCCGAACTTCGGGAGCAAGGACCCTAGCCAAGGATTTATTCACACTGATCGCAGCTGCTTTGGAAGCACTGTAAGCAATGGAGCTTCCCAATCCTGTCAGACCGGCGATGGAAGTAATATTAACGATACAGCCTTTTTGCTTCTTTAAAGCTTCTGCAGCGGCACGGCAGGTATTAAAAAGTCCTTTAACATTGACGCTAAAAATTTCGTCCCAATACTCATCTTTCATGCCTTCAAGATCGGCATGTTCAACAAAATGAGTCATCCCTGCGCTATTGACAAGAATATCCAGCTGTCCAAAGTCTTGGACTACTGCATTAACCGCTTCCCGAATCTCTTGATCCTTTGCCACATTGGCTTGGTAAATCCTACAGGCTACATTGAGCTTTTTGATCTCCTCGGAAGTCTGTTCGGCATCTTCCCGGGAACGAGAATAATTAATAGCAATATTTACACCTTCTTGGGCAAGCTTTAAAGCGATTGCACGGCCAATTCCTGTAGCCCCTCCTGTGATTAAAGCTGTTTTTCCCTGTAGCATCACCGGTTCCTCCTTAACGACTATGTATTTCCGCAAGCATCCATCGTTTTCTTTCTTCAGTATAGCCCAGAAGGAGAGCACGTTCAAGATCTCAATCCTTTGAGGTATCCTTTTGCGTCAACATGGAATACTAGAGAAAAGGTTAGTGCAAAGGACTGATTTCATGGCTTCTCTGGATATGGCCCCCATCACGATAAAATCTTCAAACCTTGAATTATTAACGGGAGAAGAAGTCCAATCTTCGAACCCCGTTATTTCTTTTCCCGAATTGCTCATTGTTGAAGATCGGCTTCGGGAATCTTTCCTGAAGGCCGGTCACACCATCAAGGACTCCTGTCTCCTGCTCCTGGCCTCGGGAGGAAAACGATTGAGACCCCTTTTGACACTACAAAGTGCCCAGTGTTTTGGCCCTCTCAATTCGGCAGCACTTGATGCTGCGGTAGCCGCAGAATTAATTCATATGGCTTCTCTGATTCATGATGACGTCATCGATCACTCGGATCGGCGGCGAGGTGTCCCGACGATCAATTCTCAAGAAGGGAATCAGGTTGCAGTTTTGGCCGGGGACTATGTATTTGCCGAGGCCTTTCGCATCTTATCCAATAAACATCTCCTTACGAGTATGTCCTATCTGGTAGACGCCATCCAATCCATGTGTGATGGTGAAGTAGAGCAGGCTGAACAACGCTATAACTTAACGGTTGAACCCAGCCAATATTTTAAACGGATTGCCCAAAAGACAGGAATTCTTCTGGCAAGCTGCTGTTGCTCCGGCGCGGCCAGTGTGGGAGCATCCCAGGATGCCATCGAAGCCCTCGGTCATTATGGCATGAATCTCGGTTATGCTTATCAGATTATTGACGACATACTGGACTTCACTGGAAATCCCCAAGTAACAGGTAAACCCGTAGCCGCAGATCTGGCCAATGGTTATATTACTTTACCCGTCATCTATCTTTTAGACAAGCCCCTCTATGGACCTTGGGCTAGAGATATCCTGCAAACCCGAAATTTATCCCCTGCGGATGTTCAGAAAATTATTCAGGCTCTTATTTCCTCGGAGGCTCTGGATGAAGCCTTTGCCACCGCCTTGCATTGCGCCCAAACTGCCATTCAGGCTTTGAACTCCCTTCCCCCTTCACCATCCAAGACCTTCCTTATAAAGCTCACCCATACTATCCTTTACCGCAATTCATAGTCTACCTTTTTTTCTTAGCTGAAGACATATCCAATACAGAACCTTAACAGGCCTTCCCCCCGCCCTTATTAGCTCCTGAGTCACTTGACCGCAATCTCCGGATTTCCCTTTTTGGTCGGATAGGTACATAGCCAATAAGCCTCTGATAATAGCTTCATGGAAGTTAGGGTATTTTAAAGACCTGGCCCGATTAAGAGCAGTCTCCACGAAGAGCAGCAGCCGTTCCTGCTGCTCTTCTTTTGAACCATAATACTCCACAAAATTCAATTGGTTGGTCTTTCTATCTTCTTCAAGATCTATAAAATAATCCAAAAGAATATGTAATCCCGTAATCCATGGGAAATAGGCCTCTTTGGTCTTTTTCGCCTCGTTCTCCGTAAGCCGAGGATCATAGGCCATGCCAAAAAGGCAAAAGGTCCCCAGCGTAGATCCCGTAGCGGCTGCCAGCTCCCAGGCGGATAGTCCCGGATACTTGGTGATTACTTTATCTAACCAGGATAACATCTTCTTTTCACGCTCAGCAGGATGCAAATGTTTGGTGACTTGGAGCATCGAGTAAAGCTCTGCCAGTTCCATCATGAAAGGACGAATCACTCCGTAGGAAGGCAATTTTTGAACCCTTCTCTGACATGTCTGCACCAATTCAACTAAATAGCCCCCGTCTTCATGATAGGGGTAATAAGCATAATAGTCGGAACACTGAGTTCCTGCATCCAGAGCCTCAGTCATGGCCAGATGGAGCTGTCGAAAAGCTTGTTCATCCTGAATCTCCAGAGCATCCACCAGATTATCCAGATAATCGCTTATGGTCTGATACGCCACCACAAACTCAATAACCTCAGAAATCCTGACACCGGGATACAGGGAATAAATGCTGCCTCCTAAACAGTGGAATTCTTTGTGCGCTATACTGGACAGGGCTTGATCTCTAAGTACCCGGTCGGGACATCGACCTGCTTTCTGTTCCCAGAAGCTCAGCTGAGCCTTTACCTCCGGAAATATGGTCCTGACAAAGGAATAAATCAATTGGGGATTAGAAACTTCTTTGGCAATATCCACAAATACACTTCCTTAATGGCTTTCAAATTCTACTCTAGTCTTAGTTTAACCAGTCCTCCCTCCCCTAACCCCGCCCCAGCAGCTTTTTCGTTCTCTGCTGGGGCTACGGCAGCGACATGGGGGTCTACTCTAAAAAAACCAAAAAAGCCCAACCTCCAGGGATTGAACTATTGCTCGAAAATAGGCAATTAAACTTTGATCAATAATTCTCCTATTACAAGAAGGAATTATCTTCAATATGCCGAATTCTACCAATTAGACAAAAAATGGTATTACTGAGAGGGGATATAATGAAACTAGATAAGAAATTTGCTGTGGAGTATAAAGTTGGCATTGTATCTAGTTTATCTGCATCTATTATCTGGGTTATTCTCATTAGTCTTTGGTCATTAATTGCGGCAAATATAATTTCATTATGGCATAGTGAAGTTGTTTTGTTTTGGCAGTACCTGATTGCTGGGATTTCTATAGGAGCAATGTTAGTAGGATCCTTTCAGATCTATAAGAATAGCTCCAATAAATTCAAACCTAGATTCCCTTCTCTCTCAATGGATTATGTTTACAAAGAGATCGAAACAGAATTACACTTTAAAACGCGGGAAAATATCGCATATTCTTCAAATTATAATATATTTGCTCTAAAAGACTTAAGTGAAATGAAACGTTCTCATAACTGGACAGGTGATTATATTAGTTCACCAATTCTTGAATCGCCCCATAATCATAAAGTAGAACTATGCAAGGATGCTAGCTCGTTGACTACGGCTAAAATCATATTTGATGTACCCTTAGAAAAAAACGAACCTACAACTTTTAAGTTAAAATATGAACTAGGTGATTCATCAAAAATAATGCAACCTATTATAGGACATTTAGTAAGAAATCCAACGGAAAGAATAATATTAAGACTTTGTGTCCCTAACAACATGGTAAGAAGTGTCAAGAGATGTGTTTATGCAGATAGTTTTGCTCAAATTAATTTATCGCAACCACAAATAATACATCGTAAAATCATTGGCAATAATGATGTATATGAATGGGTAATTGATAACCCAAGCCTATTGTATTACTACAGGATAAGTTGGGAATTTAGTTGATTCTCACCTTTTTAATACAAATACATATTATGTATAAAAATGTATAACAAATAATTTGCTTGTCCATACTAAAGCATATATAATAAAGTTGAATATACTTGAAGAGGTGTTAAAAATGGATGGTGACTAGTAATAGCGCTAGGATTAGCTCAACTATTTGCAAAGTAGGTATAAGGACGTATCGCGAATCATTTATTGTAGATGTAGAGCGACACGTTCTTTTTGTTTAGGTTCACGAGAGCTGCTATTTCGGGGATCACCCCTGTCCCATAGCGAAAAAAAGCAGGCACCCACTTCACAGCTGGTTTGCCTGCTTTTTGCATATTTGATCCATCAATTTACAGTACTTAGAAAAGAAAGTGTACTACAGTTGCCTTAGGGTTAAACTTCTTAGCTTTCAACCTCTTAGCTTTCAACTTCTTTCTTTTCTTCCTTCTCTTCACCATTGGTTGCTGATTTGAATTCAGAAATTCCTCGTCCTAAAGCCTTGCCGAGCTCGGGAAGTTTACCAGGCCCGAAAAGAACCAATGCAATAATTAAAACAATGATCATTACAGTTGGGGTTACCATACCAAATGTTACTAACATAATCCTACACCTCCATAATCTAATATACCACAAGTATTTGTTTTAATAAATTCAATAGAACGTGAATAATATCGCATTCTCTTTACATTCCTTATCCTACAGGATTATGTCCACTTTTTCAATATGATTTTATTGGGTATTCTTAATGTGCACCGTGAAATTACTTTCTTGCAGCAAAAAAGAGCCTGAATTCAGACTCTCTCTCCACTATCGCTAGTGCTAAAAAGTTCTTCATATCCCCGATACAAGCTCCAAATTACATCCCAAAGCTCATCCTCAGCTTCCGTCACCCGCAGCCCCAACTCTTTCGCCTCCTGCCGTCCAATTGGATAGCCATGGGAAAAATAACCTTCCGTCAGAGCCCGGGTAACCACAGGAACGAGCTCAGGATTGTCCTTTAACATATAGCGGGATAACAGGGCTTCGGCGTATTGATGAGATGCCTTCAAGGCTTTTTCGTAATCTCCGATCAACCAAGGGTCAAGTTTATTGATCATAGGAGTTATGATGCCGGTAACCAGTTCAGGGTTGGGATTATCTTCGATGGAGCGCTGAAGATAATCGATGCAATAACGAATCGCCTGAACAGGAACCCATAGGTCCTTATAAAGAGGATGCTTAATCAGCGGATCAATGGGCCCCAGCTCCGAGACGGGTCCCATAACAACTTCATCTGCTCCAAGGACTAACATGGATGCTGCAGATTTGGCTACAAAGGGGACGATTACGCCAAATTCGTTGCAGAACTCACGAATCAGCATGACAACCTTATAGGGGGTGTCTACTGCTCCACCATAACTGTGCAAGAGTAAATCAATTTTCTCTGTATGCCCGATTGCTTTGAGCTGCTCGTATAAGGGGACAAGAATGCTATCATCGAGGGGCGTATAAGCGAAGTATACTAGGACCTTTGAGCCTCTTAATTTCTCCAGACTGTCTAAATAGTGAAGTCGTTCATCCTTATCCATAGAATACCCCCATGCAGACGAAATTATATACCATATTATTCCATTGCAAAGAGGGCTGTGACTGTATTTCTTACAGTATCCAAATTGATTAGCTGATTAAACAGGCCCATCTGCCCTAATCCCAGAGCACCCTCATCAAAAAGCCGCCGGTCCGAGGACCGGCGGCTTAATTCGGTTGATGGCGTTGGATTAATCCGGCAGATTATAGTCCACCCTGGATGGGTCATGACAGGATAGGCAATAGCTCTTTCCGCCCAAACCTTGTTTTTCATGACATTGATAACATTGCTTTTGGGGATTTTGATTATTTATAACCGCAAATCCATGACCCTTTTCCCCGCTGATCCACTCTTCTTTAGGAATTGAGGCATGGGGGTTATTGGGATCGTGTCCTTGAGAAACAAAAATTATGGTAATCAAGGCCACGAATAAACCTATGGATATGATCATGCGAATAATTTTCTTACCTTCCATCCGTTTAATCCTTTCTCAACAATTTAGCCCAAGGATTTAAATACATCCCTGGCTTGTTCTAAGGTATAGTCAATATCTTCATCAGTATGAGCGGAAGAAAGGAATACCGCTTCATATTGACTGGGAGCTAAGTAGACCCCTCGCTCCAGCATTCCTCTGAAGAATGACCCAAAAAGTTCAACATCAGAAGAGCAGGCACTCTTAAAGTCCACGACAGGTTGATTGGTAAAGAACGCAGAGAACATGGCTCCGACGGAGTTGACCCAAATGGGGAACCCTAATTCTTGGGCAATGGACTTCAAGCCTTCAGCTAAGCGGGTGGTTTTCTCTTCGAGTCCCTCATAGACCCCGTCCTGCTGCAAGAGCCTTAAGGTGATGAGTCCTGCCGCCATGGCTAACGGGTTGCCGGATAAGGTTCCCGCTTGATAAATAGGACCGCTGGGAGCTACCTGCTCCATGTACTTTCTTTTTCCGCCATAGGCTGCTACAGGCAGACCTCCTCCAATAATTTTACCTAGGCAGGTCAAATCCGGGTCGATTTGGAAGCGGCCCTGTGCCCCTCCATAACTAACCCGGAAGCCGGTCATCACCTCATCAAAGATAAGTAAGCTGCCATATTCCCGGGTCAGTGAGCGCAAGCCCTCCAAAAAACCCGGTTGAGGTAAAACAACTCCCATATTCCCGGTAACCGGCTCGACGATTACTCCGGCAATATCTTCCCCACATTGCTCAAAAATCTCTTTTAGACCTTCCAGGTCGTTAAATTGAGCAACGATAGTTTCTGAAGCGATAGGGGAGGGTACACCCGGAGAAGTAGGGACCCCAAAGGTCAATGCTCCACTTCCCGCTTTGATCAGCAAGGAATCTCCATGGCCGTGATAACACCCTTCAAACTTAACAATTTTGTTACGTCCCGTCACTCCCCGTGCTAAACGCAGCGCACTCATGGTTGCCTCAGTTCCGGAGCTGACCATACGGACCATTTCCATAGAAGGGAAGGCTTTAAGCACTTCTTCAGCACATTCTGTTTCGATCTCAGTGGGCGCTCCATAACTGGTTCCTCGCTCTGCGGCAGCCTTAATAGCATCGACTACCGCCGGGTGAGCATGACCAAGAATCAGCGGCCCCCAGGACAGAACGTAGTCCAGATAGGAATTGCCATCAATATCCCATAGACGCGCGCCCTGTCCCTTGGCAATAAATATTGGCTCTCGCCCTACGGATTTAAAAGCCCTTACCGGAGAGTTGACTCCACCTGGAAGGACGCCATTGGCCCGGACAAAAGCTTCCTTACTTCGTTGATCCTGAAAACTCAAGATTAAACCCTCCTAATCGTCTTCTTCCATATAGTATTGCATACTGCTCTTTTTTAACTCTTTAATACTAAAGAGCATGGCATAGTCTTTGATTCCCGTTGCTTGAGCGATCTTGGCCATCACCTCACCGCATTCCTCCTGGGAACGGGCATGGATCATGGTAAAGAGATTATATGGCCAATCTTTGAGGGTAGGTCTTTGATAACAATGACTCACTTCTCGGAAGGATGCCATAATTTTGCCGAGTGATTCGGCTTTTTCCTCGGGGACCTGCCAAACCCCCATGGCATTGGCGGTAAATCCGGCTTTTTGATGACGGAGAACAGCTCCAAAACGCCTAATCACCTGGTTGTTAACCAGATGCTGAGTCTGTTTAAGAACCCGCTCCTCCTGCCAAGCCAGCTTTTCGGCAATCTCTGCATAGGGAGTTAAGGACTCAGGGATATTCCCCTGCAGTTCCCGTATGATTAATTTATCAGCTTCATCCACCGGGTAGGGTTCTAACTTTTGAGAACCCCGTGGATTAGCTGATGAACACTCATATTCTTCTAAATTGCGGCTATCCTCTTCCTGATCTTCCGGACTAAAGTCAAAATCCACACTGATTTTAAATAGACGGAGAGCCGGCAGAGAATACACCTCTTCCGTGCCAATGATCCCTTTGATGGTGGTTAGAACCTTTTCCACTTCCTTCTGGGAAGTGGCGATAAGGGTAAACCAAATATTATAATCATGATTACGCAAATAATTATGAGTCACTCCGGGAATATCCATAAGCAGATCGGCTAGAATCTGAATCTTATCCTCGGGCACTTTAGCCGCGCACAAGGTACTTTTATATCCCAAACGATGGGAATCAAAGACTCCACCTAAGCGCCGGATAATTCCCTCTTGGCGAAAGGATTGTATTCTTTCCCAGGCTTCATCCTCTGTGCTTCCGGTAAGGCCGGCTAAAGTCTCGTAGGGACGTGATGTAATGGGAAAATCCGTTTGAACAATATTCAGCAGAGCCCGGTCAAGAGCATCCATTTATTTTCCCCCCTTACGCCCGTGATAAAGGCACCAGGGCTCCTCTGCCATAAAATCTCCTTCTTCATAATAAGCAGCCCGGGCCCGGCAGCCGCCGCAGATGGTTTTATAACCGCAGATACCGCAGCCCCCTTTATAATCCAAAGTACGCAATTCGTTCAGAACTGGGTGAGTCTTCCAAAGCTCATCAAAGGGTGTCTCCCGGACATCCCCTAAGGGGATATTGAGGTAGGCACAAGGCTGTACCTGCCCCTTTGGACTGATAATGCAGTAGGAGGTACCGGCCAGGCATCCCCGTCCGAAACGGGTCTTAACACCCATCTGCTTGGCAATCCGCATAAACTGCGGAGCGCAGGTCGGCTTAAGCTCTATATCAACCTCTTGCTGCTTTTTCATGATACGGGTCAGGGCATCTTCATATTCCTCAGCCCGCAGGGACTCTTCTTCAATGGATACAGCCCGCCCAGTGGGAACCAGGAAAAAGAAATGATGGGCTACCGCCCCCTCAGCTACAGCAAAATCCGTAATGGCTTCCAGCTCATCCCGATTCCAATCCATGACTGTGGTATGAATCTGAAAAGGAAGTCCCACTTCCCGGCAATTACGCATGCCCTGCACTGCCTCTTCCCAGGCTCTGGGATACTTGCGAAACTGATTATGCTTTTCAATATGCAGGGAATCCAAGGAAATTCCCATCCCCATGGCCCCTGCTTCTTTCAAGCGGCGAGCCATATCCACAGTAATCAGAGTCCCATTGGTTCCGAAAACCGGGCGCAAGCCCAAGGAGGTGGCATGAGCTACCAATTCCACGATATCCGGGCGCAGGAGAGGCTCTCCGCCGCTAAAAATCATAATTTTAAATCCGGCCTTAGCAATCTGTTCAAGGAGTGTCTTGGCTTCGGCAGTGCTCAGCTCTTCTTCAGCCTTGCAGCCGGCATCACGGTAGCAATGATCACAATACATATTGCAGGCATTAGTGGTATTCCAAGATACAATCATGATTGTTCCTCCTTTATCCAGCGTGCTGCATCTAAGGCGTGGTAAGTAATAATGAGATCCGCTCCGGCTCGTTTCATGCTGACCAGGCTCTCCATGACCACCCGTTTTTCATCAATCCAGCCCTTTTCTGCAGCCGCTTTGACCATGGCGTACTCGCCACTGACATTATAAGCGGCTATGGGCAGCCCGAATTGCTCCTTGGTCCGATACGTGATATCCCCATAGGCCAGAGCAGGCTTGATGATAAGCATATCAGCCCCCTCCTGGATATCAAGGTCGGTCTCAAGCATGGCTTCATTGCCATTGGCAGGGTCCATCTGATAAGTGCGACGGTCCCCGAATTGGGGGGTCGAACCGGCAGCCTCACGAAAGGGTCCATAGAAAGCAGAGGCGAATTTAGCCGCATAGGACATAATTGGAAGTTGAGTATAGCCTGCTTCATCCAAAGCTTCCCGGATCGCCCCTACCCGGCCATCCATCATATCTGAGGGTGCCACCATATCCGCTCCGGCTTCAGCGTGGGAAACCGCCGTCTGAGCCAGCAATTTCAGGGTAGGATCATTGAGAACCTGCCCATCCTGAATGACTCCGCAATGTCCATGGTCCGTGTATTCACAGAGGCAAACGTCGGTAATCACATAAAGATCCGGATAATGTTTTTTCGTCAAGCGTACCGCTTCCTGGACAATGCCGTGGCGGTCATAGGCACCGGTTCCTATTTCATCCTTGGACTCAGGTAGTCCAAAGAGTAAAACTGCAGGAATTCCAGCCTCCACTACATCCTTTAAGGCCACGACATACTCATCCAAAGAGTAGTTATAAACTCCAGGCATAGAGGAAACGGGGATCTTTTTCTTCTCCCCAAACATAACAAACATGGGATAGATCAGATCCTCAACCCGGACATGATGCTCCCGGACCATCTTGCGTATGGTTTCACTGCTTCTTAATCTTCGGGGACGTCTGATGAGTTGCATTGTACATTCCTCCTCCATTTCCTTATACTATTCCGATCTCCTCATCGGTTAAGTAGCAGGCTGGGTCGGATTCCCAGAAATCTCCGGTGACGGCTTCCGCACGAGTGCGGAAATTGCCATTACAGTTATTCAAGTATTGACACCGGGCACAACGGCCTTTGAGAAGAGGCTTACGATCCTTTAACCCCGCCAGGATAGGGTGGGTCTGGTCCGTCCATATATCCCCAAATTTTCGTTCCCGCACATTGCCGAAAGTGATATGTTGGGTAAATTGATCCGGATGCACATATCCCAAGGGATCCACTTCCCCGAAGGCAATCCCGGAGCGATTCCCTCCATTCATGCTGATCAGTTCCTTGATCTTTTGTGCCTTCTCAGGATCCTCCTTTAAGGTACGCAGGTAAAGATAGACTCCATCACAGTGATTATCCACCGTTAAAATCTCCTTTTGGAGTCCCCGTTCTTCAAAATCTATGGTACGCCGGATGATGGTTTCCATGGCCTGCCTGGACTGCTCAGGTGTGACATCCTCTGCAATCATTTGGTTGCCCCGTCCGGAATAGACCAAGTGATAGAAGCAAACCCGATCGATATTTTCTTCTTCAATAAAATCAAAGATCTTATCCAGCTCCGCATAGTTATGACTATTAATAGTAAAACGGAGTCCTACTCGCTGCCCCACGGCAACACAGTTCTGAATGCCCTCCATAGCGGCTTGAAAAGCCCCCTCCTTGCCGCGGAATTTATCATTGACTTCCCGTAAACCATCTAAAGATATTCCTACATAGCCCACCCCAATGTTTTTTATGCGTTGAGCCACTTCTCTTGTGATCAAGGTTCCATTGGTGGAGAGGGTGGGGCGAATCCCCTTGGCGGCGGCGTATTCAGCCAGCTCAAAAAAGTCTGGACGAATTAATGGCTCTCCTCCTGAGAAAAGCAGTACCGGCACTTTAAAATCGGCTAAATCATCAATAAAGCGCTTGGCCTCTTCTGTAGTCAATTCTCCTTGATATTTCTGGGCATCGGATTCCATATAACAATGGGCACATTTCAAATTGCAGGTTCGTGTCGAGTTCCATACCACCACCGGCCCTGACCCGGAAGTGGTTCCGTGCATGGACCCTTTTGACCCTTTGCTGTAGCGCAGAGAGTCTCCAAAGTATTCTGTATTAAAAAGCAATTTCGTTAAACTGATCATTCCTTGTTCCCCCCTGCCAGTGTCTCAAGAAGCCCCTTAATGGTATACTGCTTCGCTTCCCGGTAAATGCTCAGCCCGCACTCTTGAGCTGTTTTGCTGGTAATGGGACCGATAGAATAGAGTTTAACCCCCTCTAAAAGGCTTTGCTTGCCATCAATTAATTGCAAGAAATTGCGCACTGTTGAAGAACTGGTAAAGGTAACAGCCGCTACTGCCTTCTCTTCTAAAAGTTTTAGGAGTTCTTCCTTATTGGCGTTCCCCAAAACCGTGCGGTAGGTAGGAACATCCCAGATGTCCGCCCCTAAAGCTTTCAGGGATTCGGGCAGAATATCCCGGGCTTCCTCGGCCCGGGCCAAGAGCACACTTTGACCGGGCAGAACCCGGCTGGCCAAACCTTCGATTATTTTTTCCGCTCTATATTCTTCAGGAACAAAGGAAACCTTCAGACATCGCTTTTCCAAAGCATCTCTGGTAGCCGGACCGATAGCGACGACGTCCATACCGGCCAAGTCACGAATGTCCCTTCCTTGCTCCATGAGAACTTTGAAGAATTCTTCTACTCCGTTGACACTGGTAAAGATGACCCATTCAAACCGTTTCAGATTCTTGATGGCGTGAATCAACCGATTGGGATCACTGGGAGGAACGATTTCGATCGCAGGAAACTCCCAAGGCTCTCCGCCCAGATCCTCAATGCCTTGGGATAAGGCACTGGCTTGATGCCTTGCTCTGGTCACAATAACCCTCTGACCGAAGAGGGGTCTCTTTTCGAACCATTGCAGCTTCTCCCTCAGTTGAACAACCTCTCCCACGATAATGATGGAGGGATTGGTGAAGCCTTCTTCCTTTACCAATTGAGCAATATTATGTAGTTCACCTACAAGCACCCGTTGTTCCGGCCGGGTCCCCCATTGGATAATTCCTACGGGAGTAGAAGGCGAACGGCCATTTTCTATGAGTTTGGAGGAGATCAAGGACAGGTTTTCCATACCCATCAAAAAGATTAATGTCCCGTGAGCAGTAGCTAAATGTTCCCAGGCCAAAGCCGAACTGTTTTTAGTGGGGTCTTCATGACCGGTTATGACGGCAAAGGAAGAGGTTAAATCCCGATGAGTCACAGGAATACCGGCATAGGCAGGTACAGAAATCGCCGAAGTAACACCGGGAACAACCTCAAAGGGAATCCCTGCCTTAAGAAGATCCTCTGCTTCCTCTCCACCGCGCCCAAAAACAAAAGGGTCTCCCCCTTTTAAACGAGTAACTATTTTTCCTTCCAAACCCTTCTGGACCAGGAGAGCATTGATTTCCTCTTGGCGCAGTGTATGTCGATCGGGGGATTTCCCTACATAAATAAGCTCGCAATCAGGACGGGCTAAGGTCAAAAGCCGGCGTGAAGCCAGGCGGTCGTAGATAAGCACATCAGCCTTGGCGATGCACTCCGCCCCCTTCACAGTAATGAGTTTCGGATCTCCGGGCCCAGCACCGACCAAATATACATATCCTTTGTCCAAATCAGAACACTCCTATCCTTGATGTTGCGTATTATCGAAGGTTGTGCGAATCTCCTGAAGGATCTCCATCGCTCCTTGAGCAATAAGCTTATCGGCAGCTTTCCTGCCCAACTCTTCAGGGTTATCTCCCGACAGAGAGACCTTCAAGATGCGTTGACCGTCCAAAGAAGCGACCATTCCTTTCAGAACAATCTGTTGACCCTCGGTCACAGCCCATGCCCCTATGGGAATCTGACAGCCTCCTTCCAGCCGGTAGAGGAGAGTCCGTTCTGCTTTGACAGCTCTTTCTGTATCTTGGTGGTTCAGCAGGTCAAGCATTTCCCGAACCTCAGCCCGATGAGAAGCAATTTCCACAGCAATGGCTCCTTGGCCTACTGCCGAGAGCATAATCTCTTCAGAGATATATTCTGTGATCCGTTCTTCCCATCCTAAGCGTTTCACCCCTGCCGCCGCCAGAACAATTCCTGCCATATTGGACTCCTGCAGTTTCCGCCAACGAGTCTGAAGGTTGCCGCGCAAGTCCGCAAAAACCAAATCCGAACGATAATTCTGTAACTGAGCTTTACGCCTTAAGCTGCTGGTACCGATGACTGAACCTGCAGGTAATTCCGCTAAAGGTGTGCCGTCTTTACTTAGAAAAACATCCCGCGGCTCTTCTCTCTCGCAAAAAGCGGCGATTTCCAATCCTTGAGGCAAGACTGTGGGAAGGTCTTTGAGGCTATGAACAGCACAATCGATTTCCCCGTTGAGAAGGCCCACTTCTAACTCTTTAGTAAAAAGACCCTTGTCACCGATTTTCGCAAGAGGAACGTCAAGTATCTTATCCCCCTTCGTTTTCATGGGGACAAGGACAAACTCACCTTCAGGGTAATGCTCCTCCAGTTTCCCTTTTACCCATTCAGCTTGCCAAAGGGCCAACTGACTATCCCGTGTACCTATTTTAATGCTTCGCATGTGCTCCCCCTTAACCTTGGTTAGAATGATGACTGGCTGCATGATGGACACTCCATCCTGCATGAGGCGAAATTTCATTAACATCTAAATCAAACAAATTTTGAAGTATTTCCGAATAAAGATGGCCTTGACTGGTATTAGCTGCTTCCTTCAGGTTGGTAATAGGAGCATGCAAAAGATGAGTCACAATGGAGTTAGCCATGGACCGAATAATTTTCTCCTGTTTCTCATCAATCGAACCCAATTTATTCAAGGTATTTTTCAGCATAATCTCGCGGATCTCTTCCCCACGGCGCTGCAAAGCCACAATGGTGGGAACCACAAATAAGGAATTATGCCACTTCACGAAGCGCCCCATCTCTTCTTCGAGAATTTTTTCGGCCTGTATGGCTGCACCCTCCCGAGCTTTTTGATGGGCATCCACTACTCCTCGCAAATCGTCAATGTCAAACAAAGTAACACCTTCTAATTCTCCAACATTGGGATGAATATCCCGGGGTACGGCGATATCAATAAGCAATAAGGATTGATTATTGCGTTGTTTCATAATCCGCCGCATGCGCTCCGGTTGGATGACAAAATGAGTGGCGGCCGTTGCCGAAATGACAATATCTGCTTCTGCCAAGGCTGAGTCCAATTCTTCATAAGGGATAGCTTTTCCTGAGAACTCTTGTGCTAAAGCTTGGGCACGCTGCAAGGAACGATTGGAAACCAATACGGCATCCGCTCCGCTGGCCACCAGATGCTTTGCAGTCAGAGCACTCATCTCTCCTGCCCCTAAAATCAAAATACTCTTGCCTCGCACATCCCCAAAGGTTTGTCTGGCAAGTTCCACCGCTGTGTAGGAAACCGAAGTAGGATGCTGGTCAATTTGTGTCTCGGAACGGACTCGCTTTCCTACAGCCAAAGCATTTTGAAAAATAGCATGAATAATTTTATTGCTTAAATTAAGCTGTGATGATTTTTCGTAGGCATCCGCCACCTGACCCAAGATTTGGGTCTCACCCATAACCATGGAATCCAAGCCGGACACGACACGAAAAAGATGCCGTACGGAATCATAAAGGGTATGCACATAAAGATATTGATTAATATCTTCTTCTTGAAGCTTCCCATGCCCCGCCAGAAATTTCTTAATCGCACTGACTCCCAATTCAACCTCAGGAGTGGCTGCATAAATCTCTAAACGATTACAGGTACTTAATAGCACTACCCCATTTAAGGCGGATAGAGTATTCAATTCCATTAAGGCTTTATCAATCTCCGAAGGATGAAAGCTGACTTTCTCACGAATCTCTACTGGAGCCGTCTTGTGGTTCAACCCAATAGTGATTGGAAACACTTCTGCATTACTCCCTTCGCCTCGTCTAGCCGACCGTCTTTTATCAGCTCAAAGACCTCTCCATCCGTAACCTGATTCCAAAACGTTTCCTTCTGCTCCGCTGTCAGCTGGGCTTTCACATCTTTACGCCAGCTTCTCAGTAAGGTCAAATAATCTTTATAGGCCTCCCCGTAGTGCTCTTCCAGCTCGGTCCGGATCTGGCGGGCTACAATGGGGCTGCTCCCTCCCGTAGAGACAGCAATGCTTAAATCTCCACGCTCTAATAGTGAGGGGACAATAAAAGTACATTTCTCCGGATCATCCACCACATTGATCAGGCGAAAAGATTCCCGGGCATTTCTGGCTACAGCGCTGTTAACCTCCTCGATTTCGGTACAGGAAAATACCAACACCTCATCCTGTAAATCATCGGCAGAGTACTCTTTTTTCTTCCATAAACATCGGACATCATCCACCAGTTTCAGTAGCTCCGGGTGAAGTTCAGGTGATACGATACGAACGACAGCACCATGCTCCAGCAGGGTTTTCACTTTTCGCCAAGCAACCATTCCCCCGCCCACAACCAAAACCGGTTTATTCTGCATCTCAACATAAATGGGGTAATAATGTGACACTTGCAGCCCCCGCTTCCTTTTATAACCCTTATCCTCTGTGAGGATAAAAAACTCGAATAATTCTAATCACATCTTACAACGAAAACCCCAACTAAAAAAGAATCAATTTTTTATGGGACGATTAAGTGTTTTTATGAACAAGCTCTTCTTTAGGCGTAAGAATGTAAACCTGGGAGCAAGTAGTTCACTCCAAAGAAGGTAAACAACACGGCTGCAAAACCAATGATGGCCATCCAAGCCGCCCGTTTCCCCTTCCACCCATACATCAGCCGGGCATGGAGATAAGCTGCATAAATAATCCAAGTGATGAGGGACCAGGTTTCTTTGGGGTCCCAGGACCAATAGGTGCCCCAGGCATAGTTAGCCCAAATAGCACCGGTAACGATACATAGGGTCAACATAGGGAAGGCAAAGCCAATCATTTTGTAAGCCAGCTCATCCAGAACATTTTCGTGGGGGAAACGGTTGAGCCAGGTTTCCTTTTCGTTGGAATGGGCATTGGTTTTGAGCAAGTACATTAATCCCAGACCGAAAGATATGGCGAAGGCCCCATAGGCCAGCATAGCAGTGAACACATGGAAGGTTAACCACTGACTTTTCAGGGCCGGTGGAATAGCTCCCGCTACTCTTTCTGAAGGACCCATTTTCATGATGATAAACATAAGCAATAAGAAGGGTACCGGCATGACAAAACTGCCCAGAGGTTTAATCTTATAGCGGAACTCTGCAAATAAAAAGATGATGACAATTCCCCAACAGAAGGTAAGGATAAATTCATAACCATTGCTTAAAGGCGGCCTTTGCGTAACCACCCAGCGCAAAATGATCGCCCCGGTATTAGCAATTAATCCGATGATGGCAGCAAATGTACCCAGATGGTTGATAAAGTCCTTTTTAGCGGCCATCCCGATCCAATAAAGAATGGTACTTCCTATGTAAGCTCCAACCATAATATAAAATAATATGACTTCCCAATTTTCCACGGATCCACCCAACGATATCGACTCCTTTACCTAAAATTATCATTTATTCCCTTATTTCAGCTGCAATACGGTCGAATTCCTCTTTTACTCCCATGTTAAGCTTTCCGGTGTAAGCTCCTAAAACCAAGGACGGCTTTTGAGTATCAAGATCAGGCTCCAAAATGCCTGCTATACGGACAGGCCGCCAATAGAAGGATAAGAGCAATCCCACCATTAAAAGAGCGCACCCAAGCCAAACAACCCATACTCCGGGATCCGCTTTAACCTGTAATCCTGTGAATGCCGTGGCTTTGTCAAAGGTTATCGTATAGGCATCCTGGATATTCGCCGATTCTCCTGGAATGAGCTGTCCCATTTCCAACTGCTTGTTCTCATCAAAAACCTGGTAAAGGATCACGGATTCTTGAGGCCCCGCCTTCATGGCTGCAAGAACAAGGTAAAGATTGGTTCCTGGTGCATTAAAATACCCGCCCCCATTCTGGAGTGCCACAGGGAAGGTCTTTCCATCCATTTCCACAGTAAATAAAGCTCCCGGCGCATAGCTGGTTTGATAAAAGGTTATGCCTTTATAAGTTAAGGGATGATTCACAGAGATGGATTGGCGGTGAACTTCTGTTCCTGATTCAATGATACTGAGATCAGTATACCAGTTATCCCTCTCTCCGTTGGCGAGTATTCTATCTTCCACCGAGTTAATCTTAACCATAAAGTTCTCTTTCACTTGACCTTTATAAATGTCAATCTCTTGAATGGGAATCACACTTCCCTCACCGGCCATCATATAGCCTTTAAAGCCGGAGATGGATCCAATTAGCGCTCCAATGATTAAGATCACAAAAGAAATATGAGTAATGAAGGAGCCCCAATTGCCCATACGATGCTTTTGTGCTGTAAAGCTCCATTTCCCCTCGTTAGCTGACTCTGTAATACGAAAGCCTTTCTTCTTAAGTACTTCTTGAGTTCTTTTCTTTAAAACATCTTCATTCTCTCCAGATAGTTTGGCACTGATCTTCTGAGGTATACCTGAATTATCTTTGGGAGCCTTGGGATGAAATGTTAACTTATAGATTCCCCCAAAACGCTGTACACTACACACAATAAGATTAATACAGAGTAGGCCCAATAAAAATTGAAACCAAGGTGAAGAATAAATCCTGGTAAATCCTAAGGTTCTCCAAATCTCAGCAACAGCACGCGCTCCCTCCGGATCGAGAGATTCCTGTGGTATAAGGGTTCCAATGCCCGAGACCAGAGCAACGACTCCGAGTAATACCAGTCCAGTTTTCATTGAGCTGAAAATGTCCCAAATTTTTTCAATCAATCCATCAGACCTATTGCTCATAATACCCTCCAGTATTGATTTTGGAATTATTCAAAGGTTTATTTTATGTATTATTTTACTATATATTCTGAGGTTATCCTAGGTTGAAAGTCTGTTTCACAGAAAAATCACGATTCTTTTAGAGTTTTCATAGGATTTGGTAAGGGTTTATTAAGGGTTGAAAAAGAATTTATTAAGAATTCCCGAACAAGTTACAAAAAGTACAAAAGGTGACAAAAAATAACTCCTTTTATTATATTAAAGAATACCTATAAAAAAGAAGGCAAAGCTCTACATCCGTCTCCGAGCTTTGCCTCCCTATTATCTCCTAATCTACGGATTCTAAACTACATTAAAATGCCATTCCAAATGGGCACGGCTGCAAAGATAACCACGTAGCGAAGAACAAATCCGCCCAGAACAACCAAAGCGTCGCTGAGAAGGAGAACATTGACTAATCCTTGACCTTGCTCTAAGGCTACGGTATTTCCGCTTCCCGCTGCCGCATGAAGAGCATGACCGGTATGAGCAGATCTACCAAGCTTTTTGACTGCAAAAGCCGAAATAAGAAGGGGCACGACCAGTCCCAGTACCACAAGGAAAAGCCAGAACCAAAGAGCCAGCTCACCGGAAATTGCTTTGGCGGCAGAAGCAGCTTTCACTGCGCCACCGGCATTAGCCATGCTAAAGATAAAGGCTACAAGAACAATTTCAATGCTGACAAGATAGAAGTGAAGTTTGGAAACCTTGTACTCATCGGAATGTACGCCTTTATCAATGATATTGCTGACCAATACAGTAATGGAAAGACCTGTAGAAAAAGCAGAAACAACGAATAATACCGGCATAACATAGGTATTCCAGAAAGGAATCGCCTCAACCACTGCAACAAGCAAACCTGTGTAAGCACAAGTTGAGAAAGCCAGGAGTGCTCCAACATGTTCTAAAACGCCGGGAATCTCTTTTTTCTTCCAAACGAAGAAAGCAACCAATAACCCAACACAGATGAAGAGAGCAAGAATATACACACCCCAGGTCATGACTGAGGAAAAGTTCCTCAAAAGACCAATGAGCAGCCAGGGTTTCTTTAATCCTTGGCCCAAGTCAAATACTAAAAGCAATGTACCAAAGGCTACGATGGGAGCAGCCATGAAGTATCCTGCACGTTTCAAAGCAGGTGAATTTCCCAACCAACCTCTCCCGGCAGCATAAGAAGTGAGGTATGCTCCGGCACCTAAACCACCTAAAAAGAGATATATAACGATTAACCATCCCCAATGAAGCTCCATGTTTTTTCCTCCTCCTTATTCCTTAAGCTTTCGGGATAATCACTAATGAAGGATTAGTGATACTGGCTGATGGAAGACCATTGACTTCCGGAGCTACAGCACCGGGAGTATTTCTCAGCTCTGTAATATCCCCATAGGTCAATGCACCGGTCGGACATGAGGATACACAAGCAGGTTTACCCCCTTGGTCCTGAATCTCAGCACAAAAACCGCATTTCGTGACTGCTCCGGTACCGGACTTAACAAACTGCGGTGCATGATAAGGACAGGCATAGAGGCAATAAGCACAGCCCACACATTTCTTCGTATTATGAGCGACGATACCGTCTTTATCCCGTTTTGTGTACGCTTTTACAGGGCATACCGTCATACAGGCCGGATCGGCACAGTGGTTACAACTCATCGAGAGATATACCTTATTGCTTGCCGGCTCAGCTACATACACTTTCCGCCATTCAGCACCCGGCTCCCAATTGTTCGTTTCTTTACATGCTTTGGCACACAACTTACAATTAATACATTTCGTTTGATCATACTTAAACCCTAATTGCTTGGATTCACCCGACTCCGTCCCTGCGGCTTTAACACTCGTTTCTTTTAAGCTTCCCATCGGAACACCAACAGCGACAGCAGCCGCGGTTAAAGCCCCGATTTTTAAAGCCGTACGACGTGTTAGTTTTACATCGAGCTTTGACACATGGAACAACCCCTTTCTCTAATTCCCTCTAGTACTTACCCATTTTTTCACACAAGAAGCCTCGACATATAATATCTATTTATTAGTTCATAAAGGTCTACTTGCTTCTTGTCTTCGTAATAAAGAATACCATAGAAATTATTTATTGCAAAGTATTAGCTTTCGGTAATTTCTGCATTCTGATCATTATTTCACTAAAAATTCATAATTGCCTACCCATTAATTTCATTATCTTACATAAAGAAGCCTTCTGTCCCCAGGCACGGGACCTTAGCAGATATGCCCGAAGTTCCAATATACATACAAAAAGACCGAAATTCATTAGCTCCAAACTAACTTCTTTCGATCTTAATTATGATTTGAGTAAATTAGGTGCAAGTGCAATAAATTTTGCCTATATTAGACTCTAAAATTTACGTTCTTTTATAAAATAAGCCAGATCCACGAGAGCCTTTCGGGTAGGTACATTAGGAAGCTCTTGAAGATAAGAATTGGCTTTGCTTATATATAAGTCCACATAATGCATGGAGTCATCAATTGCTCCGGAATCCTTAATCAATTTAATGGCCTCTCTGACTTCTTCTTCAGTCTTCTCAGGCTTGGAAAGCAATTCATGCAACCGATCCCTATCCTTGGATTGATGCAGAGCAAGGATCAACGGTAAGGTCATAATTCCTTGACGAATATCTCCCCCGATGGGTTTCCCCAGTTCGGAGGCTTCAGCAGTAACATCCAAGACATCATCGACAATTTGAAAAGCCATACCCAAGGCGTGTCCATAGGCCCCCAGAGCCCAAACTTCTCTCCGTGGTGCGGAGGACACCAAGGCCCCCAGTTTACAGCTAGCGGAAATAAGCATGGCTGTTTTGCGCTTAATACGATAATAGTATTGTTTTAAGTTCTGGTTGACATCATTGGAGGCTTTAATCTGTTGAATTTCCCCCTGGCTCATTTCAACACTGACTTCAGCAAGGATTCTTGATACTTCAGGATGGTTAATCTGAGCAAGTAATTCCAAAGCTTTGGCTAATAGATAATCTCCAGTAGCGATAGAAACCACATTTCCCCATTTTGCCTTAACTGTTGGCCGTCCCCGACGTGTCATTGAAGCATCCACCACATCATCATGAACCAGAGTCGCCATGTGAATCAATTCTAAAGCCATAGCCACAGGAAGGAGTTTATTAATGGGATAGCCATAAAATTTTCCTGCTAAAAGGGTAAAAGCCGGGCGTAACCGCTTCCCTCCGGCTTCCAATAGTTGAACAGCCGACTGATCCAGTACGGGGAAATCTGTTTTTATATAGGCATGAAGTTCTTTTTCAACCTTCTGCAAATCAGAATTGATTTGGTTAAAAAGCCACAGTTGTTTCAATCTTGGTTCACCTGCTTACACCCTATTTATCGTAGGACACCATATCTTGTGGGAGTTCCGCAAGAGGATCCTCATCATCATAGGTTAATAGTTCTTCATCGTCTTGATTGGGTGTCGCTTTCTCATCTATCGCCGGATTTTCAGCTTCAGGTGTAGCTGCTGCAACCGTCGAAGACGTCGTTGCTGCTGCCTTTTTTTCTTCCTGGCTGCTTTTTTTAGGTGTGGTCGTCTTCAGCGTATCATCTAAGGTCTTCTTCAGGACATTGCTGGGAGTATTGACAGCATCCTGAAATTCTTTTGTCATATCTCCGGCAATTTTCTTAACCTCAAAAACGACTTTTCCAATGGCACGAGCCACATCAGGAAGGTCTTCTGGGCCGAATAATACCAAGGCGATAACCATTAATATAATAAGTTCATTAAAACTCATCTCTTACCCCCCTATCCTTCCAGCGCCTTCTCTCGTTTCCTGGCGACAATATAACCGAGCCAAATACTGGCCTCATACAGCATATATGTAGGCAAAACCATTAGACCTTGAGTCACCAGCTCAGGCGTTGGCGAAATGAGCATCGTCACCACTACAATTCCAAAGAAGGCATACTTCCTTTTTCTAGCCAGGCTATCTGGGGAGAGGATGCCAATACGAATCAAAAGCAGCAAGATAACAGGGAGTTGAAAAATCAAACCAAAGCTTAAAAGAAAACGTATAATAAAGGATAAATACGAAGCTTTTGTCACTAGGGTAGTTGAAGCTACAACAGCTTGGCCAGTGAAAAGCAGGAATTTAAGCCCGATAGGAATTACAAAGAAAAAAGCAAAAGCTATACCGCCTAACATCAAGATAACCGAGCTAGGTACAATCATATAAAGGTATTTCTTTTCATTTTGCTTTAAAGCTGGGAGAATAAAACTCCAAATCTGCCAGATAATTATTGGCAAAGCAATGACTACCCCTACTACAATGGATACTTTCAGTTTAACCATGATGGGTTCCATGGGGGTTGTTGTAATTAATTCTATGCCCAGTTGAATCACTGGATTGGCAAGGAATGCGTAAACCTGATCGCTGTATATCCATCCGACAACCGTACCTAAAATGATTCCGTATGCTGCAAATAAGAAAACTTTGCGTAATGCGCTAATATGCTCCATGAGCGGCATATTTTCGTCAACACGTTTCCGCCTGCGCATCCCCACACATCCTTCCCATAATCCTTCTACTTTTATTCAGCGCGCATTTTTATATTGATTGCAACTTCTAAGTTCTCTTCAATTTTAGCATGGAATTACTTTGATGACAAAGACAACCCTGCTTTGTTATCTATAGTTCAGCTCCAGCGTTTGAACCTGCACATTGCTTTCAATATAATCGATTAATTGATTTAAAGAGTGGTTTTTAAGATTAGGAAGCTCTCGGAGAATAGTTCTAGCCTCAGTCAGAGCAGAGTCAACCACCTTACCCTCAATTCGTTCTTGAGATGCGGCCCAGGCAATCCCCAAATTCCATCCTATGGTCTCACATTGCTCCTGCACCTTCACCGAACAGCCGGCCAGTTCTGCCCCCAGCCGTGCAGCAAGACCTGTTAGCGATGCTCTTTCCATCTCAATTGTCTTTATGTATTCGCCTTCACTCACTCTTTTATCCTTTGATAACCAACGAATTATTGCTCCTTGGTTCATACTTTCGATAATTTTAGCCAGAGGTGCCAAGAAATGAAGCATTTTTTCCTTACATAAATTTAGAAAAAATTTCCCATACAAAAAATCCCCCACAAGTACCGGAAATTGTCGTTTGCTTTCTTCTAAATCCGGATCATCCTTCATCAGGCGATGAACCTGGTCAGCCATAAATATGTATTGAAAGATTGTGGCTAGACCAATAGCTGAACGTGTAGCACCTCCAAAGGTCTGGCTCACGGAAAGGACAATAAGAGGGCAGGCGTTATTCTCAAGTTCACCAAAATTCAATTCTACAAGTTCGTCAAATTCTGCAGCCTTGAGCTTGATTTCACGTCTAAGGGTTCTTTTTATTTCTTCAAGCTCCTCCTTGAAGTGTTCGGTCAGTAGCAACAAGGCAATCTCTCCTTAATATTTGAGGCTAATCTAAGTAATATTCGAGGCTTTACATCAAAATCCTGCCCCTAGTACAGTTCCTACGATCAATAACATTATTTTTTACAAGTTCATATAAATAATCCTACAATTACTTAGAAAATATTGACATTCCATAATTCAAAACAATAGACCTTGTAACTCTCCCGTCACAAGGTCTATTATGCCAGCCTTCTCTCAGTCTGGAATAAAATAAATATCCCTCCTAAAGATTTACCGCTTCTTTTGGATCTTCTACGAGTCCACGTTTCATTTCCGTAGCTGTCATATGACCTGCTTTAAATTGCTCGGTCAAATAATTACAGGCATCCCAGGGATTGACCTGATCCCCGCATGTGAATACGTCTACTGCTGCATAACCAAGTTCTGGCCATGTATGAATGGCTAAATGGGATTCGGAAATGACTACCACACCACTCACACCTTGCGGACTGAACTTATGAAATACCACTTCACGTACTTCTGCGCCTGCTTCCAGGGCTGCGTTGACCATGATTGCTTCGACTTCTTCGCGGCTATTGAGAATCTCGAAACTGCAACCATAGATTTCAGCCAACACATGACGTCCCAGAGAATTGCTCATTTTGTCATCTTTGCCCCCTTTACAAAAGCAAAATGGAAGGAATCCGAGCCGAACAAAGCAGTTCGGTGACCCAAATTCCTATCGAAAACAATTGTAGCACAATGTGGCCGCTTGTCAATAAAAAAGTTAACTTTATCCCGGTAAAACCCTCTTATCTGCTCCAAATCTGGAATGAGATGAACTCTCTTCCGGTTTGCTCCGCATTCCTCAGTATTTCACTTTTATATTATGAGAATTATTAAGAACTGTGCTTTCCTCGATTGGATGAGTCCAAATCTTTCGGCTGAAAGTTATTTAATTATTAATGAAGGAAAGTTGTTGTCCGGGTCGGGTAGCTTTACGCACACCGCTCCCTCAATAGCTCCAGAGCTGGTCAACTCGCTTTCTTAACAGCTGCGCCAAACCTTCGGGTAGTACCTGATGTGAACCGGTGGCTGCGCTACGTTAAGAAAGCTTCGTTAACCCGGCCGCTCTTCCGCTTAAAGAAAGCTTGGCTTATGGTGAGTGACGCGAAGCAGAACCTTAGCTGCCTTATACACAGTGAAAATCCTTCGCTCTTGTGCGTAAAGCTACGCTTACGGGTCATTAGGGGCGTTATCTGTTGGATCCATTTATTTATTTTTAGAATAGACAATCTTTCCGTTAATGATCGTCTGCTGAACCTTGGCATTAATATTCAACGGCTCTTGGTCATAGACGACCAGATCGGCATCATACCCTTTAGAGATTCTGCCAATGCGATCATCACATCCCAGAATCTCGGCTGGACTGACCGTAAGACATTTTAATGCATCTTTTGGAGAAAGTCCTTCTGTTACAGCCAAGATAGCTATGGTCCTCAATTGATCGATGGAGTTGTAGGGATGATCTGTGATTAAGGCGACTTTTAGCCCTGAGCCCACTAATTTAAGGGCTGAGGCATAATTTCTATTGCGGAGTTCCATTTTTATGCGCGGAGTCAGCATGGGACCAAAAGCTACCGCTACCTTCTTTTCAAACAAATAGTCGGCAATAAGATCCGCCTCTGTTCCATGTTCGATAACCAATTTTTCGATATTAAATTCTTCAGCGATGCGAACGGCAGTTATAATATCATCGGCTCGGTGGGCATGGGCTCGCAAGGGGATTTCTCCCATTAAAACCGGAATCACAGCCTCCAGCTTGACGTCACGTTGATTCACTTTATTCGCCTTTTTCAAGATCATATAATCCTGAGTTCGCATGAATAACTCACGAATCAGAGATGCCGTACCCATCCGGGTTACCGGTGATTTTTTATCTTGGCCATAGGTGGTGAGCGGGTTTTCTCCCAGGGCGACTTTTAAACCTACCGGGTTCTTGATTACCATATGATCGATGATTCGCCCTGAGGTTTTGAAGGCCATACTTAAGCCCCCTACCGGATTATCGCTTCCCGGTCCGGACATAACTGTGGTAATTCCATTGCGAACCGCATCCTTAAAGGCAATATCCATGGGATTGACTGCATCGATTGCTCTAAGATTCGGGGTGATGGGATCAGATATTTCATTATTGTCCACACCGATTTTTCCTGTTGCTTCCTCAATGATCCCCAAATGTGTATGACAATCAATCAATCCTGGCAGAATATAACCCTCTTGCACATCAATAAACGGGACCCCCTTTTCCCCTTCGATTACCTGTCCGATCTCTTTAATTTTATTATTCTCGATGAAAATATCAGCCTTAATAAAATCCTCCTGCTCATGAAGCCAGACCAAACCGTTTTTTATTAAAAGACTCATCCCTTCACCCCTACTGTGTTAGCTTTTTCTTAGTATTACCGGAAAAACCATTATTGAACACATTCATTTCCCTTAGGGTCTTTGCCAAGGGACATACAACCATGTATAGTTTTCCACTTTTTGCAAAACAATATCTTGAATTCCAGAGTCAGGGAGGGATAACCGTGGACAAAGATACCTATTATAGCTGGGCCCGCCGCAAAGGCATTTCGCGTCGTGACTTCTTAAAGTTCTGTACGATGACCGCTGCTATGTTGGGACTTGACTCTTCATCTGTCCCTAAAATAGTCAAAGCTCTCGAAACAAAACCCCGCGTTCCGGTAATCTATTTAAATCTACAGGAATGCACTTGTTGCAGCGAGTCCTTTCTGCGCAGTGCTCATCCGCTGATTTCCGATCTCATATTCAATATGATATCCCTGGATTATATGGAAGTTATCCAAGCTGCTGCAGGAATACAGGCTGAGTCTGCCCGACTTAAAGCCATGCAGGACTATTATGGAAAATATGTTTTGGTCGTCGAGGGCAGCGCCACCTTAGGAGACGGTGGAATCTATTGTACCATTGGGGGAATGACCGCCAATGACCTTCTCAAGGAATGTGCCGATGGAGCAGCCGCAGTCATTGCTTATGGTTCCTGTGCCACCAACGCCTGTATTCAAGGGGCTTACCCCAATCCTACAGAAGCCGTCCCCATCCGCCGTATTGTCAAAAACAAACCGGTGATCGATGTACCCGGCTGCCCACCCATCGCTGAAGTCATCACTGGAACTATCGTGCATTATATAACCTTTGGTGAAATTCCTGAACTAACCAGCCAGGGCCGTCCCAAAGCTTTTTATTCCAAACGGGTTCATGATGGATGTACCCGGCGCGCTTTCTTTGATGCCGGCCAATTCGTCGAGCAGTTTGATGATGAAGGAGCTAAAAAGGGTTGGTGCCTCTACAAGATGGGTTGTAAAGGGCCCGTAGCTTACAACGCCTGCGCTGTTATCGAGTGGAATGGAGGGGTTAGCTTCCCTGTCAAATCAGGTCATCCTTGCATGGCTTGTTCCGAAAACAACTGGTACGATACCAGCACACCCTTTTATACCCATCTGGCCGATATCCCCAATAATGCTATCGGTAGAAATCCCGACGAAGTGGGGATGGCTGCCTTAGGAGTTGCGGGGATCGGAGTGGTGGCTCATGCCGCAGCGACCATCGTCACAAAAACCGGTGAGAAAAGGCAGAAGCAGGAAAAATAAGGAGAGGTTTGAAGTCTATGGCTACACGAATTGTTGTTGATCCGTTAACCCGGGTGGAAGGGCATTTGAGAATTGAAGCTGTAGTTGAAGGCACCAAAATCACTGAAGCCTTAAGTTCGGGAACCATATTTCGAGGAATTGAAAAAATCGTTGAGAATCGAGATCCCAGAGATGTCTGGTCTTTTGTCCAAAGAATCTGCGGAGTATGTACCCATATTCATTCCATCGCTTCAGTCCGTGCTGTTGAAGATGCTCTTGACTATAGAATTCCTAAGAATGCCAACATTATCCGCAATATCATGACCCTTACCCAAATGGTTCATGATCATGTGGTTCATTTCTACCATTTGCATGGTTTTGACTGGGTCGATGTTCTAAGCGCTCTGAAGGCCGATCCCAAGGCAACCAGCGAACTGGCCATGTCCCTATCGGATTGGCCCAACTCTTCGGAGGGTTACTTCCGTGATGTACAAAATAAGGTTAAGAGACTTGTTGAAAGCAGACAGTTAGGGATTTTCGCCAATGCCTATTGGGGGCATCCCGCTTATCGTCTCCCTCCTGAAGCCAATTTGCTGGCAGTAGCTCATTATATCGAGGCCCTTAATTGGCAAAAAGAAATTGTCAAAATTCACACCATCTTTGGCGGAAAAAACCCTCATCCCAATTATTGTGTAGGGGGCCATCCTTCCACCATTAACCTGAACGATGTCCATGTCATCAATATGGAGCGCTTAAATCTCGTCAAATCAAAAATCGATGAGGCCCAAATCTTCGTGGATAAAGTCCTCCTTCCCGACCTCTTTGCTATTGCCGGCTTCTACAAAGGGGACTTATGGGGGGGCGGGATCGGAAATTTCCTCTGTTATGGGGGTGTCCCTATGACAGATATTCGGGAGCCTGACTCCTTCCTTTTCCCTAATGGTGCCGTCTTAAACCGCGATCTGAGCAAAGTCTATGACGTGGATCTGAAGGATCCCGAACACATCAAAGAGTTCGTCAGCCACTCCTGGTACCAATACGACGATCCCAAGGCCGGATTGCATCCTTGGCAGGGTAAGACTGCCCCAGTCTATGACGGGCCAAGACCTCCCTACCATAATCTCGATGAGAATAAAAAATACAGCTGGATCAAAACTCCTCATTGGAAAGGAAATCCCATGGAGGTAGGACCCCTTGCCCGTTTTGTCGTAGGGTATGCCCGCGGTAATAAGCCCATCAAAGGTTTGGTCGATGATGCTCTACGGCGATTAGATCTGCCTGTTAATGCCCTGTTTTCTACCCTGGGCAGAACCTTGGCAAGGGCTCTGGAAGCTAAACTTTCCGTGGACCATTTAGCCGGATTTTACTCAGATTTGATTGCTAATATAAAAGCGGGAGACAGTCAGACTTTCAATCCGGAGAAATGGGATCCCAGTCGTTGGCCGACCACCGCTCAAGGGGTTGGTTTTGCCGAAGCACCCCGTGGTGCCTTGGCTCACTGGATCAAAATCCATGATGGCAAAGTGGAAAGCTATCAGGCAGTGGTTCCTACTACTTGGAACGCTGCTCCCCGGGATGAAAAGGGAGTTAAAGGCCCTTACGAAGCCTCGCTCCTGGATACTCCTGTAGCGGTTCAAGATCAGCCTCTGGAACTGCTTCGAACCATCCACTCCTTTGATCCCTGTTTAGCTTGCGCAACTCATCTCATCTCTCCCACAGGAGAAAAATTAGCAAAAGTAAAAGTTCTCTAGACAAAAGGATGTGTGCCCCATGGCTGAATCCAAAAACTATCAACCTTATGGGAGTCCCTCAAAACTTCGCGCTCCCATCTATGTGTGGCAATTGCCTGTCAGACTCTTTCACTGGATTAATGCCGTCTCCATAGTGATTTTATTTGTCACCGGGCTATATATCGGCAATCCCATTCTAGTAGCTCCCGGAGAAGCGGTCGGTAATTTTGTCATGGGCAATAGTCGTTATTGGCATGGTGTTACTGCCTATATTTTTACAGCCAATCTTCTTTTTCGCTTGTACTGGTTTATAGTCGGCAATGAATACTCAAAGCTGCGGTTTTGGCGCAAAGAGTTCTGGCGGGATGCTATAGCCACCCTAAAATACTACCTCTTTTTAACCCGTGAACATACAACCCATGTCGGGCATAATTCTATGGCCCAATTGATGTATCTTGTCTTCATTTGGATTGCCAGCTTGGTCATGATTCTGACCGGTTTTGCCATGAGGGCTACAGCAACTCCGCCGGACGGAGTCCTTGGCCTTTTTTCCTGGCTGATCCCAGCCATGGGCAGCGAAAATCAAGTCCGAATGATCCATCATCTTTTTGCTTGGGGTTATGCCGCCTTTCTCCTTGGCCATCTCTATATGGTCTTTCGTCAGGATATCCTGGATGATGATGGTACTGTCTCATCCATGATCAGCGGTTATAAGTATGAACTATCTGAAACCATAAAACCTGAGGATACTAAGAATCGAAAATCGGAGGATCACCCAGCTTCCTCCTGATATGGGAAAATGGCGGCTACCTTGAAACGGTAGTCCGCCATACCAGATATATTAGCTGGGCCTGAGATGGGAATACCTCCTTGAGCGGATTGAAGGTTAAGGGCAAACAACTAAAAAAGCCCAAAAGTGTTTTGGGAAATCTTGAAGATTGTCCTCAACCTTGATATACTGATTATGTAAAAATTCAAAGGGGAGTAGCTGTACAGCAAAGTCGTCATTCCCGGACTTAAGTCCCGGCTTTGTTGGCAACACAGTTGTTAGCGAGACCTTTGCCCATTTTGGGTAAAGGTTTTTTTAATGCTCAGTTTTGTTACAGCCGCCCCTTTACCACCTCTGTTAAAGGGCCTATACCATCTGGTAACGCAAAAAATAATAAGAGAGAAGATGTAAAGAAATGGAGTTTCTTAGCCCGGAATTTTTCTCAGCTCTACTATCCATCGTACTTATGGACCTGGTTCTTGGAGGGGATAACGCTATTGTTATCGGCATGGCTGCACGAAACCTGCCCCATGAGTCCCAGAAGAAAGTAATTCTGATTGGTACTGGTGGTGCTATCCTTATCCGCTCTTTAGCAACTTTAGTGGCAGTCTGGCTCTTAAAGATTCCCGGTTTAATGTTTGTCGGTGGTGTTTTCCTGGTTTGGATGGCTTACAACCTCCTTACCGATGATAAAGAAGGCGATCATGTGAAAAGTGCTTCGAATTTCTGGGGAGCGATTCGCACAATTATCATTGCCGACTTTGTCATGGGGCTGGATAATATTCTAGCCGTAGCAGGCGCTTCACACGGAAGTCCTTTTCTGGTTATTTTCGGACTGTGCATCAGCATCCCCATCGTGATCTGGGGAAGCACTCTTGTTATCAAGGCCATTAATCGCTTTCCGATCATTATCCCCATCGGCGCTGCAGTCATAACACATACAGCTGTAACCATGCTGGTGGGTGAACCTTATGTAAAGAATCTCATTGGTGAAAGTACCCTCATTGAATGGAGCCTTAGTGCCATCTTTATAGCCATAGTCTTGCTTCTTGGTCACCGTAAAAATAAGAAAAAAGCTCTGCAAACTGCTCAACACCATGCAGCCTAATAAATCGCCAAAAGAAGCGTGCCCTACCCGGGCACGCTCCTTTAATGTCTTATTTACCTGCTTGATTCACAGAGAAATTAATCCTCTATATCTATATCCAGTGCAGATATGGCCATCCAGTATCCTTGCCAAACAGCAAGGACTTGCTTGCCCACGTTATTATACTCTAGGTTGATGGACATCAAATCATCGATCATAACAGCCAGTTCCCTATCAATACGCTCTCTCATTCCCAACTGACTCTCCTGTTTGGCTACATGAACAAAACGCATATAGGTAAAATCTGCCTCCACAAATTTGTTAAAGTCCAGTCTCTTCAATACATTACTCATCCTTCCCTAGTCTAATCACATCATAACTATATTACCACATCCCTTAGTAGACTTCATTCTCTGCTCTAAACAAAATGCTGTCGCCTTCACCATAACCACGAACCTCTTCTAGACCCCAATCCGAAGTGTAGTCATTGGTCCGCCAAGTAATAAGAAACAAATCCCCGTAGAATTCAGTCTGAGTCAAAACCTTTCCATCTCTTAGGATAATCTCAACTTTCTTAATTCTGGGGTCATTGACAATTCCGTAAAGTTTAAAATCGTAATGATCATCATCGTGAAAACCATCAATAGTATAATCTATTATCTCAGTAGGATCGTTTTCGAAGCCGATGGGATTATTACCAAAGCTCCAAAAGAAGAGGAGTTCTTTTCTTACCGTATTACAGGAGACCCATCGATCGTATTTCCCCAAAATGTATTTACCCTTATCAAAGTCCTCCATATGCACAACCTTCGACGGCCCATAATGGATGCTGCGTTCAGAATTTTCATGGGCTGACAGCGGACTCAGATAGAGGCCCGAACGCAGAATAAAAACAGCGCCTAAAAAAACCATTATGATAATGTTTCGCATGATTTTCTTAGATCTACTCAATGACATCACCGGCCTTAAGCGGAATTTCAACCCTATAACTTCTATTGTAATTTTCATAGCTGATGATTAACATCTCCGCTGTTTTATCAAAATTCTCAAAGGTTCGTATCCCTCTGGTAACAATTCCTCCATTACTGGCACCGGAGCCGGCCCAATAGTCATTTCCTAAATTGTCCGAGATATTACCGATTCCGCTAAAGCTCCATCCTGTCCCCCAAAACCGGGTATCGTAATATTTGTAGATAATGCTTAACTCTCCGTTCTTTTTAAGAATAATACGGGTAAATTTAATCACTGAATCATCCAAACGTACTTTTTCATTAACCATAAGATCATAGACTATGTCGGTTGGGGGAATGTCTTTTGCCGGATCATAAACTCTCAAAGAATCAATTAGTGGTATCCCGATCATGAAAAGATTAACTGCAACCAATAAAACAACCGCAGTATGGGTCAACCTCCACAGCCAGCCGATCACCGGATTATGCTGTTTATTTAACTCCGTTCCAATTTCCTCTGGATCTCCCATACCCTCAACCGATAAACGTTCGGCGGTTTCTTCATCGTATCCTTGTTCGAGATATTCCTCGATTCTATCTAAAAGATGGCCTTCAAGTTCTGAATGGATTGCCCTTTTATCAAAGGAAAACTTGACATGGGATAAAACACTCCTCAAAAAATCATCTATCTTAGGAGAAGGCATGAACATTACCACCTATGACTTTATTTACTGAAATCGAGAACGTTTCCCATGTCCGCTTCTCTTCTGCAAGCTGTTTTTGGCCTTTATTCGTTATTTTATAATACTTACGCTCTTTGCCGGTTTCACCTTTTGCCATATACGAGGTTACTAATCCGTTATTTTCAAGTCTATGGAGAACAGGATAGAGCGTCCCTTCTTTGAATAGAAATGTTCTATCCGAACGGGATTCCAGCTCCTTGATAATTTCATAACCATATCGATCTTGCTCTTGAAGCAAGGACAGCACTAAAAGATTAGTACTTCCACCGATTAAACCTTTATCAATTTTCATAATACTACCCTCCAAATTGATATACCTTGATCATCTACGTAAATTATACATAGATGATCAAGGTATATCAAGGGACTTTTCTTAATCATGATGTCATTCCGTAGAGTAGAGCTACGAGCGACCACGAAGTCCGCATCACCTTTAACGACGCACTGAAACAATAAATTAACACCATCGTATGCATATTCAATTGGGTTGCTTATCTTGCCAACTTATGTCTTGCATTTTTCTTAAACATATGTTATTTTATATAAGTCCCTTAAATACGGGATGCAATCGGGGCGTGGCTCAGCTTGGTAGAGCGCTACCTTGGGGTGGTAGAGGTCGCACGTTCAAATCGTGTCGCTCCGACCAAAAATTCGTTAAAAAAAGTCAATCTTAAATGATTGACTTTTTTGTGTTATATTTCAAATGATATTGCTCTTGATAAAAAGCTGTGATGGGATAAATAAGCCTTAATTTTGTCCGATGACTTCTATTTTCCGAACCCCTTGAATCTCACCCAGTGCAGATAATAAATTCTCCGGAATATCCACCATCCCCATATTTTCTACAGAAATGGTAACATTAGCGATCCCTTGGAGAGGGATTCCTTGATTAATCGTCAGTACATTACCCCTGAAACGGGCAATAGTATTTAATACATTGGATAGGACTCCTGCCGTATTTTCCAAAATCAAAGAAAAGGTAATGATCTTTTCCCTGCTTGCCTCATAGAATGGGAAAACCCCATCCTTGTATTTATAAAAAGCACTGCGGCTAAGCTGGACCCGGTCCACAGCCTCATTAATAGTATTTACATCCCCTTTGACCAACAGCTCCTTAGCTTGAGAGGTTTTGAGGATGGCCTCAGGGAGTATATCTTTACTGACGATTAAAAAATCTTTATTCCGGTTCTGACCTGCCACTGTCTTTCGCTCCCTAGTGATTCTTACATAAGAAAGGGTTTGCTCTATTCACTTTATGCGAAGTGTGCCATTTACCCTTTAACTATTCAAATACAATTATTATTAGTGACCATTATAAGCAAATGTCCGTCCTATAGCAACATTTGTTTTTTTGCACCATACGGAGCCCATTCACCTCTCCCCTTGGTTCCATGAAAAAAGGGTTCCCGCAGGAACCCTCTGGTGATTAGATGATGATGCAGATTAGACCACCATTGCCGTCATTGACAATCCTTTGCAAGGTGTCTTGGAGCTTATGTTGGGCATTCTCCGGCATCCGGTAAAGCTTAGTCTGAACCCCTTCCCGGACTAAATCATGCAAGGATTTGCCGAAGATATTGGACTCCCATACCTTCTTAGGATCGGATTCGAACTCATCGAGTATGTAACGAACTAAATCCTCAGCCTGCTTCTCCGTTCCAATCAAGGGAGTAATCTCTGTGGTAACATCTGCACGGAGAATATGAAGGGAAGGAGCACTGGCTTTCAGCTTAATACCATAATGTCCGCCGGATTTCACCAGTTCCGGCTCTTCAAGGTACATTTCGTCAAGGTGAGGGGTCACCACACCATAGCCATTGGTACGAACCTCCTCAATAGCCGGGGCAAGTTTATCCCATTCCTTTTTGGCCCTGCTGTAGTCCAGAACCAATCTCATAAGAGTATGTTCCCCTTCCACATTAACCCCGGTCATTTCCTCAAGAACTGTCTTAAAGAGTCCCTCTATAGCCGTCATTTCAATTTCTGCGATACCTGTTCCCAAATTCATCTGCTTAAGCAGAACATCCTGAGCATTGGAGCATTCTCCTAATTTATCCAGAGCCATATCAATATCACGAATACGACGGATGCCTTCGATGGATTGGCGAACAGCCTCTTCGAAGCTAGCCCGGACAGGATGGCTGGAATCCAGCTCTTCAACCCACTTGGGAATCTCAATATTAACTTCCGCTACTGGGAACTCATAAAGAACTTCTTCGAGAATTTGCGTAATGTCTTCCGGAGTCATATCCAAGCAATTAACCGGAATGACGGGCACATTATATTTCTCTTCGAGAGAGCTGCTTAACTCCATGGTCATTTCCGAATAAGGACGAGTAGTATTCATGACAACCACATAAGGTTTCCCTAGCTGTTTCAGCTCTTCAATGACTCGCTCTTCAGCCTCTACATAAGCTTCCCTGGGAATTTCGGTAATGGAGCCATCTGTAGTAATGACAATACCGATAGTCGAATGATCTGTAATTACTTTGCGTGTGCCAATCTCAGCCGCTTCTTGGAACGGGATGGGTTCATCGCTCCAGGAGGTCCGAACCAGACGAGGCTCTTCACCATCTTCTGACTCGTAGCCAATAGCCCCTTCCACAGCATAGCCGACACAATCCACTAAACGAACTTTCATTTGAATGCTGTCTTTGATCAGAATTTCTACTGCATCCGATGGAATAAATTTTGGCTCCGTCGTGGTGATTTGTCTTCCTGAACCACTTTGAGGAAGTTCATCATTCGCCCGCTCCCGCTCAAATACATCCATGATATTGGGCAGGACCTGGAGGTCCATGAAGCGTTTGATAAAGGTGGACTTCCCAGTGCGGACTGGCCCAACGATTCCGAGGTAGATATCGCCCCCTGTGCGCTCGGCAATATCTTTAAAAATGTCCACTTTTTCCACAAAAATTCCCTCCCTTTTGAGTGCTGTCCCAAAAACGGGGAAGGGCCCCCACCTTATCCCCCCACCTCCCTGACACAAGATGATGGATACCGGATAACTGGACTAGCACGTTACGCAGTATAAGTATATTGACCGGCTTGGGCAATTATGTCAAAATTTCTTTTTGCCCTGATAAATTAATTTCCTTGTTGAATTCATCCAAATCCACTACCCAATCCTTTATCATTGCTATGAAAACTTAAAGCAATATATTCCATTTAATGAAAAATAGGAATGAAAAGCTTAAAAAGGGAGCATCGCCAATTGCTTCTTTAAAAGCTTGGCGATACTCCCTCAAACATTCCATAGTTCAGATTCTATTTATCCTGGCTATCTTGACAGTTTTCTTGGTAGGAGCCATTTTCCATGGCGATGAGAGCCACTTCTTCAATCTCGTGCTTTTTACCCCTCATCATAAGAGCTGATACTGCCGCCTTGGGATCGGTACCCTGGAAGAGAACATCATAAGCCTGTTCTGTGATAGGCATGGAGATTCCATACTGGCGGCTTAACTCATAGGCAACGCGGGTGGTGCGAACGCCCTCTACCACCATACCGACCTCTTTCAGGACTTGATCCAGGGGTTTACCCTGCCCCAAAGCAACCCCGGCCCGATGATTGCGGCTATGCTGACTGGTGCAGGTCACAATAAGATCTCCAACCCCGGCCAAGCCGGCAAACGTCAGAGGGTTCCCTCCCATGACCACGCCCAATCGGGTAATCTCGGCAATCCCACGGGTCATGAGTGCTGCCTTTGTATTATCCCCATAGCCTAGGCCATCGGCAAAGCCGGCACACAGAGCAATAATATTTTTAAAAGCTCCTCCCAATTCTACACCGATGGTATCTGGATTCGTATAAACACGAAATTTAGGAGTCATCAACATATCCTGGACCGCTTCGGCAGCTTGACTATCCCGGGAAGCGACCACAACGGTGGTAGGCATATCTTTTCCCACTTCTTCAGCATGGCTCGGACCGGACAAGACCACAACAGGGTTATGGGGAAGTTCTTCAGTCAACACCTGGGAAAGCCGCTTGTAACTTCCTTCCTCCAGCCCTTTGGCTGTATTCACAACGATGGTTCCCTGTTTAAGGTGTCCTCTTATCTTTTGCGCTGTCTCCCGTACACTATGGGAGGGTACACTGAGCACAAGCATCTCCGCTTCCTCAAGTACTCCGCTGTCACCTGTTGGCTTTACTGTCTGGGGCAGAACCACTCCCGGCAAATAAGGTCGGTTTTCACGTCTCTGCTCCATAAGATCCATCTCACTGAGATTTCGCCCTAATAAGGCAACTTCATGACCTGCTTTACCCATGGAGACGGCCAGGGCCGTTCCCCAGCTACCTGCGCCATAAACGGTTATTTTAGCCAATTTAATCCCCCTTCCCACCAATCTATCTTTTCAGATTGAACTTATTCTCTGTTCCATTAAGGACTCTTTGGATATTTGTCCGATGACGGATCACCACTCCACTGACAGCAACCACGGCAAACACCTTATAAGCAATAGGCTCCTTAAAAAGAAAAACCAGAATTCCTACAGTTAAGGCGGCCAACACGGAACCCATGGAAACATAGCGTGTAAAAAAGACAATCAAGACAAAAAGGGCAATGGCAATGAGGGTAATCTTAGGCATCAAAATGAGTATGATTCCAAAACCCGAAGCTACTCCTTTGCCGCTGGGCTTAAAACCAAATAAGGGATTCCAGCTGTGCCCTGCCATAGCCAATAATCCGGCTGTAATTCCTCCCCAAGGGCCAAAAAAACGATAGCCTAAATAGGCAGCCAGAGCCCCTTTTAAAGCATCCCCCAACAGGACGAGAACTCCGATTCTCGCCCCCAACAAACGGAAGGCATTGGTCGTGCCAATGTTCCCACTGCCATGTTTTCGAACATCAATTCCCTTATAGCGGCCTGCCAGATAAGCAAAAGGAATCGCCCCCAGCAGATAAGCGATAATAAATATCGCGTATTCCCACATCCCTACTCCCTCTCTTCATCCTTTTGTCTCACAATCATCCGAATGGGCGAACCTTCAAACCCAAAGCTGCTGCGCAGCTGGTTTTCCAAATACCTGCGGTAGGAGAAATGCATTAACTCATGATCATTGACAAAGAAGACAAAGGTGGGGGGTTTCACTCCCACTTGAGTGGCATAAAGAATCTTTAAGCGCCGCCCTTTATCCGTCGGAGGAGGATTGAGATGGATCCACTCTCTCACTAAAGTATTCAGGGTGGCCGTAACTACACGGGTAGAATTCTGCTCCGCCACGAAATCAACTAACTCCAAAAGCTTAGCAACCCGCTGCCCAGTTTTGGCTGAGATAAAGAGGGTCGGAGCATATTGCATAAAGCCCAATTCCTCTCGAATATCCTTTTCAAAACGATTCATAGTTTTATCATCTTTTTCAATCAGGTCCCATTTATTAACCACCAGGACGATCCCTTTTCCAGCCTCATGGGCGTATCCGGCAATCTTCTTATCCTGCTCCGTAACTCCTTCACCGGCATCGATCAACATCAGAATCACATCGGAACGGTCCACCGCACGCAAAGAACGGGATACACTGTATTGTTCGGTTAATTCCTCAATGCGGCCCTTTCTTCTCATACCTGCCGTATCAATAATGATATAATGCTTGCCATCATGCTCAAAGGCAGAATCGATGGCATCCCGGGTGGTACCGGGAATATTGCTGACAATCACCCGTTCTTCACCCAGCAAGGTGTTCACTAAAGAAGATTTGCCCACATTAGGACGGCCTATAACGGCAATCCGGATCGTATCCGGGTCCACCTCTTCCTCAATTTCCTCAGGAAAATGGGAAATCACTTCGTCCAGTAAATCACCGATATTCATTCCATGAACTGCTGAGATAGGAATAGGTTCTCCCAAACCTAGATTGTAAAACTCATAGAGCTCCGTTTTCGAAAAATTCTCCACTTTGTTAGCGGCTAAAATAACCGGTTTTCCTGATCGCCTTAAGGTTTGAGCAATCATATCATCATCAGGGGTCGGCGAAATTTGCGCATCGATAACAAAAACGATCACATCCGACTCTTCGATAGCAATCTCTGCTTGGCGGCGCATTTGCGATGTTATGGGAGTATTTTCGTTGACAAATTCGATACCTCCCGTATCAATAATTGTAAACTTACGCCCTAACCACTCAGAATCCCGATAGAGCCGATCCCGCGTAACACCAGGCCGATTCTCCACGATGGCCACAAGTCCCCCTGCCAGGCGGTTAAATAAGGTAGACTTTCCTACATTAGGCCTTCCCACTATAGCTACAACTGGTTTACTCACAATCTTCACCCTCCAAATCCAATCCGGTCACCGCTTCCAGAAAGGCTCTCCCCTGGTTCTCAACCACCAAAGGCACCCCCTGCAGTTCTCCGGCCAACCATTCCAAACTTCGATCATCCAGGAATACCTCTTCATCTGCTTTAAGCATAACCCGTGGAATTAAAAAAATCTCTCCTTTAATATTACCTATATGCCTGGCAATATCCTGAGCTGTCAACAAACCTGCCACAGTCACCGTCGGTCCAAAAAAGTTATTAATAATAGTATGAAGTTCTATCGTCAAACCTTCAATATGGCTTAACTTTTTTATCAAATGATCAAAAAAGGGCACAGCCGACACCCCGGTAATCAGGTGTACCTTCCGTTTAGGGACAGCAGCAGGAAGATGCTTGAGAGCATGATCAAATTCCTGGCGGAATTTGCTGGCCATGCCCACTCCGTTTTCCAACTGGGCAAAATCATCATAGATCTCTGTGGCAGGATAGTCCCACCCGGCTGAAGCATAGAATTCATCGGAAAAATAGACCAGACTGCGGCCCGTTTGCCGGCGGTATTCCCTTTGCCAGCCTTCACCCTTGGTTAAGATATCCCGGGCCTCTTCAGGGGTAAAAGGGCGTAAGTCCGGCAGATTCACCCGGTACTTTGTCAGACCTACGGGTACCACGGCGATGGATTGCACCGATGGATGGAGGTTCCCCAACTCACGTACGGTCTGCTCAAGTATTTCTCCATCATTATAACCTGGTACCAAAACTATTTGGGAATGAATATGTATCCCCGCCTCGGCAAGCCGTTTTAATTGGCAGGATAAATCACCCGCTTTTGGATTCTTCATTAAACGGACCCGGGTTTCAGAATCCCAAGCGTGAACCGAAATATACAAAGGACTGAGATGGAACTTGAGAATCCTCTCAAATTCATCATCATCTAAGTTAGAGAGAGTTATAAAGCTCCCTTGGGTCAAGGAAAGACGATAATCATCATCTTTATCATAGAGGCTGCCTCTCATCCCTTTAGGCATCTGGGCTACAAAGCAGAAAACACAATTGTTTTTGCATAGTTTTAAACCATGGGGACTAACAGCCTGAACCTCTAAACCCAATTCTTCACCATAGGACCGTTCAATCTCTATCTCCCAAAGCTCCCCATCAGCCTTTTCCAGCAACAGAGTAAACTCGTCTTCAGCGGTTAAATACTGAAAGTCAATAATATCCTTGATCTCCTGTCCATCAATGGAAAGGATCTGATCACCACATTCAATTTCCATCTCCTCGGCGATACTGCCTCCATGGACAGCCGCAACGACTAAACCTTGTGCCAAGTTAGTCATCCTTTCTATATGCAATACCTTCATCAGATTGGGATTCCTGATGGACAGCTATCGGAATCAAAGTTTTTCTGGCTTGATAATATTCCCTGGCTTTTCTGAGAACAGCGATTATCATGCAAGCCCCAATGCTGAAGTGCCAGAGGAAGGCATTGGGGATAGTATAATATCTTACCACTCCATCAAATAAAAAAATAGTAAAGACTATGCTCAAGAGCATCCCTCCGCAAAGAGCTGCTATCATACTCCAAAGGTCACGGGTAATGAAAAAAGCCACGGATACAAAAATTATCGCAAACAGCCACTGGTCATAGGCTAAAATACCCGGTTCATTAAGCACAAACAAATCCTGAGCCACTATGCAGAAGCTTGCCAAAAGGATACCTGGGTATTTTCGCTCTTCTGTCTTCTTCCAGGCCACTAAGGTAAGAGCCACGAGGACAAAGATCCGAGGAAAGTGCCAATCCCAAGGCGGGAAAAAGGTAAAGCTATATTCCACAATCCATCCGAGAACCCAAACCAAAGGGATAATCCTCAAGCTTCTATCGATACGGAAAAGGGGCCACTCTGCCCAGGCCAAAAATCCAATACTAAGGAGTAACCACTCTCCTAAAGGAAAAACCAAGCCCATCGCCTCCTCATGCTTGACTTTCCCTATTATTCCCGCAAAGTCTTTCCTTCAACCGGAGAGATGGCTGAAGAGCGCCTCTGAGGCCTGGATATTTTACTGTATCGGGAAATATTCAGTAAGATACCGATCTCCACCAAGGTAATCACCAAGGAACTCCCTCCATAGGAGACTAAAGGCAGGGTAATTCCCGTTACAGGCAATACTCCCGTGACGACACAAAGATTAATGGTGGTTTGAATTGCCAGGGAAAAGGTAATCCCAAAAGCTAACAAGCGTCCAAAGCAGTCCGGGCATTGTCTTGCAATGTAGAATCCCCTTCCATAGCAGAGGACGAACAAACTAATTAATAATAAGGTACCGATTAACCCCAGTTCTTCTCCGATCAAAGCAAAAATCATATCCGTATAAACCTCCGGCAGGTAGCCGAATTTTTGCATACTCCTTCCCAAACCTACACCGAAAATCCCCCCAGACCCAAAAGCAATCTCCGCATTAATGATTTGATAACCCAGTTTGGAGGCATATTTCCAGGGATCCAGCCAAACGAGAATACGGTTCCATTGGTAGGTAGTATTATAAATCAGGTAGAGAAGAGGGGCACCAAAACAAGGAACGGCTAATATAAACCACCATGTCGACAGCTCGGTCTGCCAGAAAAGAGCGGCGGCTGTAAACACCAGGACCATGGTCGTTCCTAAATCCGGTTGTTTATAAACTAAAGCAAACAGCGGAATAAGGATGAGGACCGGCCAGGCCAGATCCCTTAATCTTTTCACGGGATAACGATCGATATAATGAGCCAAAAAAAGAACCATGGCTATTTTGGCAATTTCCGAAGGCTGGAGTTTCATAGGGCCGATTTGCAGCCAGCGAGAAGCTCCACCGGCTTCAATCCCACTATCTGAGCCAAGGACCATGACCAGTAGGATCAACGTAACTCCCATACCGATACCGGACAATTTCTTGAGCAAAGGATAAGGAATCCTTGTCATAATCAGTGCTGCAAAGCCACCCAATAAAGCCCATTTCCCCTGCCTCACCACATAGAAGAATACATTCTCACTCTCGCTGTAGCCCCGAACCGAACCTGCCGTGAGAACCATGACCATCCCAAAAACCAGAATAGCAAGAACCGAGATCAATAAATAAAAATCCACCTCACGCAAAGGTTTGGGTATTTTTACGAGAGTAGAGCGTTTTCGTCTTTTCGGCACTGCTGATCCCTCACTTTAACTTCCATCAAAGGATAATTCTATGGACAGCAAATGACTTCCTGCAACCTTGCAAGAAGTCATACATGCCAAATGATCAAGTTTTATCCTTTAGGATTCTGATTCAGATTGAATTATATCACCGATAGTAACCTGAGGCGCTTCTGACTGACTGGCTAAAAGTTCTGCATCTTCCGTAGCCTGTGCTTCAGCAGCAGCTTCACGGATACTTAAGCTAATCCGTTTTTCTTCCGGCTTGCATTCAATGACCTTTGCTTGAACCATGTCACCGACTTTCACTATATCTTCAACTTTGTTGACCCGTTTTTCAGAAAGCTGGGAGATATGAATCAGCGCATCAATACCATCCTCCAATTGGACAAAGGCTCCAAAGGGAGCTATGCGCACCACTTTTCCTGTAACCAAAGAGCCTAAGGCATATTTTTCAGGAGCGCTTTCCCATGGGCTGGGTTTTAATTGTTTTAGACCCAGGGAAATTTTGCCCTGATCTTTATCCACTTTGAGGATTTGGACTTCTACTTCATCCCCCACATTAACATATTCAGAAGGATGCTTAACCCGGGTATAAGCTATATCGGAAACATGAAGCAATCCGTCAACTCCACCGATATCCACAAACGCACCGAACTGAGCCAGTCTCTTCACGACGCCACTGACCACATCCCCTTCCTGAAGGGTCCCAAGAAGGTGCTCTTTCTTAGCAGCTTGCTCTTCTTGCAGAATTTCTTTCTGGGAAAGGACAACACGCCGCTTAGCCGGATCAAACTCAATCACCCGGAGACGCAGAGTCTGGCCTTTAAATTGATTTAAATCCTCTACATAACCTGGCTGAATTTGGGAGGCAGGGACAAAGCCTCGCATACCTACGTCAACAATAAGACCACCTTTGACCACATCAGCCACTTTTCCTTGAATCTCTTCTTTACTCTCCGCCAATTCTTTCAGCTTGTCCACAGCAGCCATTTCATCAGCCCGGCGTTTAGAGAGAACAGGGTTTCCTTCTTCATTCTCCACACGCAGGACGACAGCACTGATTTTATCGCCGATGGATACGATATCGCTGGGTTGAAGGCCAGAAGCTACGGTGAGTTCCTTCAAGGAGATAACTCCTTCCGATTTCCAACCTAAGTCAACAAATACTTCATCGTGATTGATTTTCACTACGGTTCCTGTGACTAAGGCTCCCCGATGCAAATTTTGCATTTCTTCAGCCCAGTCCTCCATATTCATCATTTCATGGGTTTCGTTATTTTCCATTGTCGACATCTTCTTATAAACCTCCTCAATAATCCAATCTGGTGTCGAGGCCCCCGCCGTTAATCCTACGGTTTCGACCCCTGTAAACCAGTTATTTTCCAATTCGTCAGCTGTTTCGATGAGATAGGTCCGGGTTCGTTCTGAGCAAATCCCCGCCAATTTTCTGGTGTTGGCGCTGTTTTTGCCTCCGACCACAATCATCACCTCAACATTACCCGCCAATTCACGGGCTACGGTCTGTCGCTCTTCGGTGGCATTGCAAATCGTATTATGTACCTTGAGCTCATGGGTATGTTTTTTTAACTCATCCACAATTCCATGGAAATTAGCTGCCGGTTGGGTTGTTTGAGCAAGTACGGAAAGCTTCTCATAAAAGGGAAGTTCCACGGCTTCCTCAAGGGTCTCAATGGCAATGGCACTCCCACCGGCCCAGCCTAAGATTCCTTGGACTTCAGGGTGCTGCCGATCCCCCACTACTACCACTTGACTGGATTGAGAGGATTCTGCAGCCAGCTGCTGAGCCTTTTGCACAAATGGACAAGTGGCATCCACTACCTTGACTTGACAGCGTTGGGCTTCATCATAGATATCCGGAGGCACCCCGTGGGAGCGAATAATCAAGGTGTCACCCGCTTGAGTCTCCTTCACTTCCCCTACCACACGAACCCCTTGCCTCTCCATCTTCTCCACAACCTGCTTGTTATGAATTAAGGGTCCTAAAGACGCGGTGCTTGAAGATTGAACAGTTCGCTCTGCCATATCTAAGGCTCGTTTAACACCAAAGCAAAATCCGGCTTTTTCCGCCCGGATGATTTTCAAGTTTGCCCCTCCTTAACTCGCATTACGCTTAAAATTCGATATAATTCCCAAAATTCCTTCATCAGAATTAAATTGCCCTCTCCGAGAAAAAAAATTCATTGTCCGTTTGCGGACAAATCATTATACCTTTAATTCCTCAATAGCCTTCATAATTTGTTCGGCGGCCCACTCCCTGCGGTTTTCAACTCCTTCAGGCGCCTTGAGTTGTTCAGGAGTGATGGGCTTTCCGATAATCACTTCCAGATGTCCCCATCCCCGCGTAAGGAGGTTTTGGGTTCCATTGACTCGCACAGGTACAATGGGAGCTTGGCTTTTTTCCATCAATAAAATCATCCCGGGAAAACCCTTTTGCATTTCACCGGTTTTAGAGCGGGTTCCTTCGGGAAAAAGCCCAAGGACTTTCCCTTCTTTAAGAACCTTCAAGGAGTTACGAATGGCACTGGTATCTCCTTGTCCCCGTTTGACAGGAAATGCCCCTAGTCTATGGAAAACCCCTCCCAAAAGTGGGTTGGCGAATAATTCCTCCTTAGCCATAAAAGAAACATCACGGGCAACACTACAGGCCGCTACCACAGGATCCCAGTTGCTGACATGATTGCTGACCATGATCACCGGACCGCTCTTGGGGAAATTCTCAATACCATGAACCTTCCAGCCCATCACTCGAAACTGAAGGCGAAATAATCTTCTAAAAAACTGATAGAGGCTCATTGGTCCTATCTCCTTACTTTATCCTATCTCCGGTTTATTCTTAATTAAGTTAAGAATACGTTCAACAATCTCCTCGACCTGCAAACCGGTTGTATCCAGTATGATCGCATCAGAAGCCGGAACTAAAGGAGAGACTGCCCGCTGTTGATCATGGTGATCCCGGGCTTCCATGTCCTTTTGCACCTCATCTAAGGACAGTCTTTTCCCGGATTGCTGAAGTTCCAGCCAGCGCCGTTTGGCCCTTTCTTCAGAAGAAGCGGTCAAAAATACTTTGAGGTCGGCATCAGGCAAGACATAGGTTCCGATGTCTCTGCCGTCCATAACCACCCCTCCGCGCCCGGCTTCCTGACGTTGAAGTTCTACTAATCGTTCTCTGACTTCAGGGTAGGCAGCAATCACAGAAACTGAACGGGATACTTCAGGGCTGCGTATGGCTTCAGTAACATCCAAGCCATCACAAAACACCCTTCTTGCCTCTGAGTGCTCCAGAGTGATATCCGTTTGCCGGGCCATTCTTGTAATGTCCTCTTCCTGTTTCAACGGTATATTTAGGTTCAGAGCCTTGTAAGCTATGGCTCTGTACATTGCCCCTGTGTCAACATAAAAAAGCTCTAAGCGCTTGGCGATTGCCTTGGCAATTGTACTTTTACCCGCACCTGCAGGGCCATCAATAGCTATCTGAAGATTTTTTTTCATAGTAACACCCTCAATTTGGCAACTTTAAAAAGACATTTTATTATACCATAATGGCCCTTGACCAACAATCCGTACCTTATCGTTTCATCACAACAATCCCTCTGAAAGGGCAACCAAAAGTAAGGCCACAATATTATTGACGGCATGTAAAGCTACGGCAGGCTTAATGGACTTATGCTTCATGACAAGATAAGCAAGGACCATCCCCAAGACAAAACGCGGTATAAAGCCGTAAGACTGTAAATGTAAACCTGAAAAAATTGCTGCACTTACCCCGGCGGCAGTCCACTTGCCCATATAGGTCTGCAAGCTGCCAAAGATAATCCCGCGAAACATGGTCTCTTCAATAATCGGGGCAAGGACCCCTGCCAGGATAAGATTGAGACAAAAGGTCACCACCGTGGCATTGCCCAATAATTTAGAATAAATATCCGTTTCGGGAGGTGTAAAACCTTTTTGGAATAAATAAGCCGCATAAAAAATATTAATAATCCAAGTCAGGGCATAAAAGGCCAGTACATTTCCTGCATATCTGCCCTTCACGTCCTTCCATCCCAAGTCACTCCATGTCCATTTGCGAACTCTCATGATGGCTAAAATAACGACTAAAAACATACCCTGAGTTATAAATCCATTAACGTAAAGCAGGATACGCTCATATTCCCACCAACTGGCGAACCAAGCCATCACATAGCCTACGCCAAGATAAAGGACGACGATTCCCAGAAGGGCATAAAATAAGTCGACCCAGGTCAAACGCCTAGGTAGAATCTCAGTTCCATCCTCTTTCGTTAAAAGGGACTCCTGTCCCAGTTCATGCTCTTGATTTTCGATTCCTCTCACCTCTAATTAATTGGGTTTACGGCAATACTATTCTTATTGTAAAACAAAGTCCTCAGGAGGTCAAAGCATGAGTATTCTAGATTCAATTGTTGTAGATACTGCCCCTGTTACCACACTTCAAGTTTTTCATAAGCGATTGAGAATTCCTCTTTCTGTTTATCTCAATAAGGTAGGGGAATTTACAGATCCTTGGGATGAAAAAGCTTATCAGTTTTTTGTTCAGGGTTATTTAGATGAAATCGAAGATTCTGGCATCATTGGAATGGTCCGGCAAGAACATGATTCCGACTATGTTTATCTTGATGCAGCCATCCGTTACCCCACAGAGTCCCCTTTGAATTTCCAATAGACTCAGGTGCCAACAGAGGATGAAAAACGTTGTCCGGGTCGGGTAGCTTTATCCTACATCCGCGCCGCTCAGGCGCTCCAGAGCTGGCGGCCTGGTTTCCGCAGCAGCTGCGCCAAACCTCCTGGTAATACCTGATGTGAACCAGTGGCTCCGCTATCGCTGCGAAAACATCGCCCGCCTTGCCGTTCTTCCGTGCAATTCGCTCTCTTCTGTAGAATAAGCAAAATCCAGGAGAATCCGCTTTCGGGTACTGTTGCAGAGAACTCATCTCAAGCGTTGCTATAATCAAAGGGGCTGCTGCATACGAATTATTTTCGTAATGCAACAGCCCCTTTATTTTAGAAGCTCAATGCTCCTGTATGAATCATGATAGATTACATAGTAACCTGCATCCATGGGAAGATATACGCTTGAGCCCAGACCAGTCCGCTGAGCAGAACGGCTAGTGCAATACTATGCCAGATAACTGCACGGAAGATTGGTCCAACGGCAGCCATACCTTCTTGATGGTTCTCATAGCAAGCAACGGTAGCAACCACGATACTTTGAGCATCGATCATTTTACCCATAACACCACCGGTACTGTTTGCGGTAACGATGAGGACAGGGTTCAAGCCAAGCTGTTCAGCAGTAATTTTTTGGAGTCCACCGAACATAGCGTTGGAGGATGTATCACTACCCGTCAGGAACACCCCTAGCCAACCGAGCATGGAAGCAAAGAAGGGATAGGCTGATCCTGTCTTAGTGAAGGCCAAACCGAGGATAGCATCGGTTCCTGCATAACGTGTCAGGTAACCTAATCCTAATACGGAGCAGATAACGGTGATGGGAACAACCATCCGTTTAGCTGTCATATTGAAGGCTTGAGCCCATTGAGCTGCAGAGAGTCTCAGGACAAAAATATTGGAAAGAATTGCAGCCAACATAATTCCTGTACCAGCCATGGTTAGGATATTCCAGCTGTAGACTGCAGCCATCGGTGTATCAGGTGAACCGACCGGTGCGGTATGGTGAACCATTCCATCAAGGAAAGGCACAGGGAATTTTGGATTAAAGATCCCATTCAAGAAGGTCTTAACATCACCCATACCCCAGAAGAATACTGCGATAGCAAGGAAAGCCCAAGGCATCCAAGCGGTGATGAGTTCCTTCATGCTGTGCTTGGGAACCTCCAGCTTCTTCTTATTCAGCTGGGTAGCAGCACCTTTGTTCTCATGGGCATCTTCGTGACCCATGATATTCTTGGGAGACCATACTTTTAAGAAGAGTGCGGTTACAACCATACTTACGATACCGGAACCGATATCGACAAGCATAACGTTTCCAGCTTGGGACATAGCGAACTGGGTGATAGCGAAGGAAAGGCCGGAAACTAAGGTTGCGGGCCATACTTCCCAGACATCTTTCCAGGATCCTTTATCCATGAAGACGAGGGTAGCAACGAGCCAGAAAGGAACGATAACGGAGAAGAAAGGAAGTTGACGTCCAGCTTGCATACTGATCAGCTCAGCTGGAATTCCTGTAACTTGACCCAAGGTAAGAATTGGTGTACCGATAGCTCCCCAAGCAACAGGAGCAGTATTAGCGATCAAGCAGATTACCGCAGCTGTCATCGGACGGAAGCCCAAGCCCACCATGATAGCACCGGACACAGCAACCGGAGTACCGAAACCGGAAGCACCTTCAATGAAAGCACCAAAGCTGAAAGCAATCAGCAATGCTTGCAAACGACGGTCAGGTGAAAGAGATGCTACAGAGTTTTTGAGAATTTCAAATTTACCTGTGATTAAAGTAGTATTATAAAGGAAAATAGCAGCAAAGATAATCCATCCGATTGGGAACAGGCCACTTAACGCACCATAACCAAAGGCAGCTAAAGTGGTTGGAACAGGCATCTTCATCATAAAGATAGCCACTAAAATAGCTACTATGGCCGCAGTAATAGCTGCATAGGGAGCAAAGATTCCAAGCTGCTTATTACCTTGTTTATCCTTGTGCGGATGTAAAGCGAGCAAATAGAGTAATACAATAATAGGCAGCGCTGCTAAGAACGTCGATAGCCACACATTACCCGTGGGGTTATAATTTTGAAAATACTCCGCCATTGTTTGTTGACGCCTCCTTTTGTTAATCCCCTCTTTAAGTTATTGCTATATAAAGGGACATTCGATGAATAATTAGGATTAGGACAGGATTAGAGTCCATTAGGATAAAGTTCTTGGATTAGGATAAATATAAAAGTGCTATGCTTTAAAATCTTTCTATAGCACCCCCCCTTTCAAGTTCCGAAGTATCCAACTACTTCCAATAATCAGAAAATTACGTTTGTTTAATTTCTTTATTCGACGGACCGGTGTATTTCCCTTCTTCGTGAAATTAATAATTTCTAAAAATTTTAATAATTAATTCTATTCTGGTAGTCATAAGTTTTAATAATAATACGCATATCATCTGCCGAACTGACCACTAGACCAAAAATAATTTTAAAACACTGAGCGATAGAATTCGACGTTATATTGTCAAATCCTTCTTACTTGTGCAAGTTTTTTAAATTATTAATTATTTTACTTATTATCTAAATATTCGGTTTCCTAAATCAATATAATCCTAAGATGCAAAAAAAGAAGGACCGTTCGTTGGATAAACGGTCCTTCTTACTCTATAAGGAGTATTCCATTCTTAAGTTAAAAATCTCACTATTGAGCTATCTCATGGATCAAGTCCAAGAAATTAGGAAAGGAAACCTCTGCTGCTTCTATACCTTCCAGACTTACCCCTTCTTCAGAAAGCAGACCTGCCACCACCCAAGCCATAGCCAGGCGATGATCTCCATGACTCTGAGCAGAACCCCCTCGTAAGCTTTTAACCCCTTGAATCCGCAACCCATCGGGAAGCTCTTGTATGGTCGCACCCAGATCCTGCAGACCCTGGACGACCGTCTGAATTCGGTCCGTCTCTTTGACCCGAAGCTCAGCGGCATCACGAATAATCGTTTCACCTTGGGCAAGACTTGCCGCAACTGCCAGGACAGGAATTTCATCGATGAGCTTGGGTATCATTTCGCCTTGAATCTCTATGCCATGGAGCTGGGCTGGTCGTACGCGGAGATTGGCACGTGGTTCACTGCATTCTTCCCATTCCCCTTCTACTTGGATATCTGCACCCATTTGCCAAAGGGCATCCAAAATCCCTGTTCGAGTTGGATTTATCCCCACATTCTTGAGAAGGAGCTCTCCCTGGGGAATGACGGTCCCTAGGACCAGGAAAAATGCAGCAGAGGAAATATCCCCCGGCACCGCTACTTCTCGTCCGGATAGGATCGCACCACCCTTTACCCTTGCGGTGCAGCCCTCGCTCTTTAGATCAACTCCAAATCCCCTCAGCATTCGTTCCGTATGATCTCGTGAAAGGAAGGGTTCTGTGACCCTGGTCTCTCCTTCTGCTCTCAGCCCGGCCAGAAGAATGGCGGACTTTATCTGAGCGGAGGGAACAGGCGAATTGAATTGAACCCCATGTAAGAGGCCGCCTTGAATGGTCAAAGGGGCATATTTTCCTTCTTGCCTACCGAGAATACGTGCTCCCATTTCCTGCAAAGGAAGGGTAACCCGGCCCATTGGTCGTGACCTGATTGAAGAATCCCCGGTCAAGGTCGCGCTGAAGGGGCAGCCTGCTAAGACGCCTAACATGATCCTCATCGTGGTTCCGGAATTCCCCACATCCAAAATATCCTGGGGTTCATGCCAATTCTCAAAGCCCCGGCCTCTGATCCAGACTTCCGCATCCCGCCGTTCCCATTCTACTCCCAGTGTCTTCAGGCATTCCAGCGTACTTAGGCAATCCTGTCCCAGCAAAAAATTCGTAATATGGGTTTCACCCTGAGCCATCCCGCCGAACAAAGCAGCCCGATGGGATATGGACTTATCTCCAGGGACCTCTATTTCACCTTGAATTCGCCGAATAGGATTAATTCGTATTCCTTTAGACTCATTATTTATTTGCATCTGATTCCCTCCGGTTCAGCATTTGACTCCTGGCCCTTTGAGCCCTCTCAAACACTTTAAACATCTCTTCGCCATCAGCGCCTGCAATGATCTCCCGAATCTCCTTAACCTTTTCTTCCCAGATATCCAGGGAGCGGAGAATTGCCGAGGCGTTGGAAAACAATATATCCCTCCACATTTCCGGTGAACTATCCACCAGCCGCGTAATTTCTCTGAAGCTCCGACCGGCTATTTCGAGGGGTTTCCCTCTTAAATTCCCTTCTGATGCAGTTAAGGCCAGCGCAAGGGACAGCACATGAGGCAGGTGGCTGATCAAGGCCACTTCATCATCGTGATCCTCAGCTTCCCGCAAGACGATTCTTGCCCCAAGTCCCTGGACCAATTGGGAAAACTTTTCCACCATCTCCTGAGGACAAGATGGGGGAGGGGTAATCACATAAGGGTAACTCTGGAATAAATTCGGTTTAGCCGCTTGAAACCCCTGCTGCTCTGATCCTGTCATCGGGTGACCCCCAATAAAATAGACCGAATTCATCTGATTGGCTGCTCGGCATATGTCTATTTTTACACTTCCTACATCTGTGATGAGGCTGCCGGCGGGCACACAACCGACGACCTGGGCAAAACTTTCTGCCAGCAGGGAAATTGGTGTCGCCAGGATAACCATATCCACGTCAAGGATCTCCGGTATATCCTGCCAGCCCTCTTTGATCCATCCCCGGGCTTCTGCTTCTTTCAGACTTTCTTCATTGCATTCTACAGCGCAGACAGTCCAGCCCTGCCCTGCTAAGGCACCTGCCCAGGACCCTCCAATCAGGCCGAGGCCGATGACACAAGCACGGGGCTGCCTTTGCCCTGTCCATCCTCCGGACAAAACAGTTTCCCGACCTTTTTCCATTACCGACGAGCCCCTTTCACCGGTCTGCCCAGTGCTTGCGACAGAACAGCCAATTCCTCCATCATGGCGGCGAAATTAGCCAGGGTTAAGGATTGCTTGCCGTCAGATACGGCCTTTTCCGGCTGAGGATGCACCTCAACAAGGATACCATCCGCCCCGGCCGCTACTGCGGCTTTCGTCATGGCAGGCACCAGATTCCAACGTCCGGTTCCGTGACTGGGGTCAACAATAACCGGAAGATGGGAAAGGGACTGAAGAGCGGGAACCATACTTAAATCCAGAGTATTTCTGGTGTAGCTTTCAAAGGTACGAATCCCCCGCTCACAGAACATGACCTGGTAGTTGCCGCCATCCATAATGTACTCTGCAGCCATCATCCATTCTTCAAGGGTCGCCGAGGGTCCTCGTTTCAAGAGGATGGGTTTATTGGTTTTGGCTACTTCTTTAAGGAGGAAGAAGTTCTGCATATTGCGGGCCCCGATTTGCAGGATATCCGTATAATGGGCTACAAGCTCCACATCCCGCACATCCACTACTTCAGTTACGACCAGGAGCCCCGTCTCTTCTCTGGCTTCGGCGAGAAGTTTTAATCCATCCTCTTCCAAGCCCTGAAAAGCATAGGGAGAAGTACGGGGTTTGAAAGCTCCTCCTCTCAAAAAGGTAGCCCCTGCTTCTTTAACAGCGTGCGCAGTCTCTAAAATCTGGGACCGGCTTTCAACGCTGCAGGGTCCCGCCATTACGTGAATTTCGTCCCCGCCAATCTCATAGTCCCCTATCTTAACGATGGTATTCTCACTCTGAAACTCACGACTTACAAGCTTATAGGGTGCCAGAATGGGAACCACTTTTTCTACCCAAGGCAGGGCTTCCAGGTCCAGAGCCTTCAGTCGCGAACGATCTCCTACGGCACCAATGATAATCTTTTCTACCCCTTGGGATAGATGAATCTTAAATCCCTCCTGGCTCAAACGCTCATTGATTTCCTGAACTTCTGTCTCACCGGCTCCACGCTTTAATACGATAATCATAATTTTCCACTCCTTAACTACCATCCTACTTTTTTGTTTATATTACTCACTTGCAGCGTGAGCAAAATCTACCATAATACAACTCTACTCCACAAGATCTCTGCGTAAGTTAACCGCATCCCTTAGGTACACCGGGTGGATTTCTTCTTGAGTTAAAGAAGACTCTACATGAAGCAGCACTCGAATACATAGTGGCAGCGAGCCTGGAACAGGAATTTCATTCAGGCAGATCATAGGCACCCTATCCCAACCCAGTTGACGTGCGAAAGTGGCAGGAAATGCAACATCGATATCCTTGGTCAGGGTGAAGATGGCACTGATAATATCTTCCGTCGCTAAGGAATTACGCATCATCATCTCCTGCAAGAGTTCCTGTGTCGCTTGACGGATTTGTTCTACATCATTTTCTTGAATCGTAATGGCGCCACGTATACCACGAACCCTCGTCACATTACTTCATCTCCCTTTTAATCCATATTTTCTTTCGGAGACGCCCTATGTCCCAGGCCCACAGCCACCTCATCCAGATGCAATAAGCCCACTCCAAAGAAAACCGCCACCGACAAATGTTCATCTCTCCTGGCAATACCGATTTTCCCACCGATATTTAATCCCATAGCCTTTGGCATAATCTGACTCAATGCTTCCCGGGTGGCTCCGGCAACAGCCCCTTCATCTCCATGGGTTTCCTTAATGACCCCTTCCCGCTTGGCGGCAACTATGGCCCTTTCCACGATTTTTTTAATAGCTGTAAGATACTCACCGCCATAATCCACAGCCACAGTACGAATTCCGTGGCGACCAAAACCATCCTTCAAGTGTGCTTCTTCTTCACGGCTTTCGGCCATGGCCATGCGCAATGCCGCCATAGCAATTTTCTTACTTTCTGCAACCATTCTATTCATTCCTTTCCCTTAAGGGATTCCTTTGATTAGATTATCCATCTTTAATAGTACTACACTATGTACTTTTAGACATTAGTACATTTCCTAAAAAAGAGAATAAAAAAGACACCTACGGTGTCAATTATCTGATTCCACCGTCCTACCATCCTTCCATTATTCAATTGGGGGGAAAAATAGAAAACTAAACCGTCCTACAACTACATATCTCTACATCAGATGTTGAATTGGATATTAAATTATATTATATGATGCATCCGATCAACTTTCAAGCACGAATCTATAGTTCTACAGGAAAAATCCATTGCGGATGACCATACAGATTTGGGTTCAGAATTAAGCTTGAGTGTCTTGGCTTTTCTTAATTCCTAGCACTTTACCCGCGACCAGGGCAATGACTGCCGAAGCTGCACTGAAGAGGGCTCCCATTTTTGCTGCTCCTTGCAGACCCGGATCGATAAAGGCCACGCCTGAAACGAACAGGGCGACTGTGAGTCCCATAGCCGCTACCACGCCCGCCACAAGAAGCTCTTTATACCCCATGCCCTTGGGAAAGGGAAAGCCGATAACTGTTGCCAAAGAGCCCATTAGGAATATTCCCAGAGTTTTTCCTCCTAAGAGGGCAATGAAAATGAGCCATGTGAGGGTGCTGATTTCCGAGAACTCCACGCCCGCATTGGTTAACCCGAACAAAAGCAGGCCAAAATCCACGAAAATTTTCCACTCGTGCTCAAATGTTTTCAAAGTAGAATGATCTTTGGGATCATCCTCAAACAAGCCGAATTCCTCCCTGGGAGGGTGGGGCAGGAAGGGAACGATGAAAACCAGGGCCAGAGCCGGATGAATATGAGCCAGATAAAGCCCTGCCCAACTCAGCACTCCCCCTAAGACGATATAAGGCCAGTAGCTCCGAACATTTTTGCGTCGAAGCAGATAAGCGACCAGCATCCCTCCCACAGTGAGCAATAACCAGATCGGGGCCACCGGATTGGCGGGGTCAGGGTAAAAGAAGGCGATAATCATGAGACCGATGCCATCATCGACAATAGCCAAGAGCAATAAAAAGGAGACGGCAGCATGATGAGCCCCAAACACTACCCTTGCCACTAACCAAGCTAAGGCGATATCGGTGGCTGTAGGTATGCCCCAACCTTTAGCGAATTCGGAACTCCCTATCAGGGCATTTAAACCAATAAATACAAGGGCCGGGCCCAGAACACCGCCAAGGGTGGCCATTAAGGGGTTGACGGCCCGTTTAATGGGATTTAAGCTCCCTCCAGGCAATAGGCTCTGGGTGATTTCAACAGCCGCTATAGCAAAAAAGAACACCATAAAAATATCGTTAACAAAGAAATGAAGGGATAGGTCTCCCATAATTTCATTGTGCACAAAATGATGGTAATTCTCCGGCGCTAAATTAGCCCAAACAAGTGCAATAAGAACACCTAGAATTAATGGTATTGAAAACTCCTGCAAAAAATTAATAGTCTTTTTCTTCGTACTCACTGGATCTCCCCCTCAAGTCAATAATAATGTGTAAATAGGATAGACAGATTCATAATGTCGCGGTCCTGTAAGCACTCCTTTCCTAAAAAAGCATACAAAAAGAGAGTAGTCCAAAAAGGAACTACTCTCCCCTAAGAAGTTCTAAGCACTTGTAGCTTGGCGATCTTAGTCGATCTTGCGCAACGACCTTAGACCCATAGCTTTAGCGTCCTTTGCTTTAACAAAGTTTGCCCCAACCATTAGAAATATTTAATTTTTAATAATTTAGTATAGCATAGATAAACTGCCTCAGGCAATAACCGAGCAACATCTTTTATCCCATGTCCTAGCGGCTGACTCTTAAAGTTTGGACATTATGCTCGATAATAACCGTCTGATTAAGCCGAGGCTCTGTCAGGGCGGAATCTTTCCTGATCACCTGTATGCGCACAATGGCGGATACATTGGTTCCATCCAACTGAAGTATTCCTCCTTGAACAGGGATCTCCAATTCCCCTCGTGCTAAGGTTCCGAGAACTTTTCCATTTTGGATCACGCGGACCGGTGCGGCGGGAACAGCTTTGAGGGTTATCAGGGATGTTTGAGAAGTCGCTTCCTGAATTAAATTCGGTGTGACCGTACTTGATACCGGCGTACTGTCCAAGGAAGGCGCTTCTACGTTCTGTGCCACGGAAATATAATAATCCACAGGATCTTTAGCTAACCCTAAAGCCATCTGAGCTAAAACCAAGAAGACAGCTGAGAGAACGACCGCCCGAATAATAGCCTTCTCGAATTTAAGCAGACCTGACGAATAATTATGCCGACGTTTATTGGCACGGGCTGTGGTTCTCCCGGAACGAGGAATAAATCCATTTCGCTTCTTATTCTTACTAAAAAATTGCAAAGGACGCATAAACTTCACCTCATCACCAGTTTATGCGTCCTGTGTAGAACTAAGACATGATTATTATTTTTAGAGCGTGCAGATTCTAGTCATTTATTAAAGCGTATTCTCCCGCTCCTCGGCCAGCCCGGTATCCCATGGCAAAAGCTGCTTGCAGATTATAGCCTCCTGTCACTCCATCCACATCCACTACTTCTCCGGCCCAATACAGACCCTTGACCTTTTTGGAAGCCATGGTCTTCGGATCGATTTCTTTGACATCCACTCCTCCAGCCGTCACGATGGCTGCAGCTAGAGGTAAGGTCTCTTTGATGGATAAAGGGAGCTCTTGCAACAAATGCACCAGGTATTTTCTTTCTTCCCTATTGATACTATTGACCACTCTCTCAGGGGGGATTTTAGACAATTGGATGATTATGGGAATCAAGCTTTTAGGGAGGATCTCATCCAGTGAGTTCTTGAATTGCTTATTTAAGTATTTCTTAAAATCTCTTTGTACCCTCTGATCCAATTGTTCTGCCGTCAAGGCAGGTTTGAGGTTGATAGTCAGGTGAACCTTTTCTCCGCGGGCCAATACTTCTCCCGCCCAGCGGCTCAAAGTAAGAATAATCGGGCCGGAGACACCGAAGTGAGTAAAAAGCATCTCTCCAAATTCTGTTTGCTGCTTTTTCCCGCTATACCACAAAGCGGCTTCCACATTCCTTAGGGAAAGCCCTTGAACCTGAGTCACCCAGTCTTCGTGAGTTCTCAACGGAACAAGAGATGGCCGCGGGGGGATAACCTTATGGCCTAGCTTATGAGCCATCTTGTAGCCATCTCCTGTGGAGCCTGTAGCTGGATAAGAACCGCCCCCCGTACAGATGATCACCGACTTTCCTTCAAGGATTTTTCCATTGCCTAAACGCACACCCCAGACCTTCTCTTCACGAAGAAGTATCTCTTCCACCGTTTGTCCGGTAGCCAACTCCACTCCCGCATCCATATTATACTTGAGCAAGGCCTCAACGATTTGCTCGGCATCATCAGAGATAGGGAATACTCGCCCTCCCCGTTCTATTTTGGTCTCAACACCATAATGGGAGAAGAAGTCGCGAAGTCTTACATTATCAAATTCTCTTAAGATCCCATGGAGAAAACGCCCATTGCCTGGGTAATTCCGGATAAAATCTCCCACATTCTCGGCATTGGTTAGGTTGCAACGTCCTTTACCCGAAATGGCGATTTTCCGTCCAGGGCGTTCTTTCTTTTCGATGAGCAGAACTTCAGCCCCCTTTAAGGCAGCTTGCCCCGCAGCCATAAGTCCGGCTGCTCCTGCTCCGACCACAATAACACGTTCTTCTTTCATCTTTAATCCTTCCTTGAATCTCAATATCCTCTTTGACTGTACAAACATAAATTTGCTTAAAGTTTTTGTGATTATCGCATTCTTATGCTATATTAGGTTTAAATTCAACTACGGGAGGAGTCACTATGGAATTGGATCAAAAAACAACTTTATTAATACAAATATCTGCTGCCGCAGCTACGAATGCCCTGGCCAACCTTCGTTCAGCCGTTACGGATGCCAAAGCCTTAGGGGTACCTAATGAAACCCTGCGCCAAACCATCGAGCTGGCTTTGGAAGTTCAGCAACAGCCACTTTCTCATACTCGGCATTTAACGAATCAACTCTTAAGGGAACCTGCGAAGAAAAAGTCCACCGGACAAGATGGCGCTTCCCCCGCTCTTCATGTGCACGGCCATAGCTGTGGCTGTGGCTGTAATCATCACAATCATTAATCACGAAAGAGTCTTCCCACTGTTGCCCTACCGAAAACGAAATCACTGATAGGCAGAGAAAACACGGCTTAGCCGTGTTTTCTATTTATTTTAGGAATCTAAGAATTAAAGATGCTATCACTTGAGGAAGAAGCGCAAGCGACACACATCGGGGGTTCAGAATTATCGAATACTTGCTTACCACAACGGGTACAATGCTTAGGACTTCCTTTATGGAGAAGAATTTTACCCGTGTAGTGACGATGAGACAGTTGCTTTTGCACAAATTCCAGGGCCTTCGGGTTGCAAATATTGACACAGCGCTGACAGCGGACGCATTTATAAGGTTCATAAATAAGGGTTAGTTCCTCTCCATTTTCTCTCTTGGCAAGTGCTGTTTGGGGGCAGATGGCTGCACAAACCCCGCAGTTAGTACATTTATTTCCCACCTGCAAAGCAGGGATTGGGATCTTGTCCTGGGGACTTCCTTCCATCCGCCTTACTAATAATTGGCGCGTACGGGGGATTGGGTAGGCTTCATCAGCTGTCAACCCAGGTAATATGCTTTCGAGCTTCTCCCAACCTTTCTGCTTCCACCCTCTTTTTTCCGCCGGCTTTTTGGGTAGGGCAGCTCTGCTTTTTTGACCAATTCCTGGTGTTTCAGCTTCTTCTGGTTGGTCAGGACTTACTTGGATGACTATCGGGGGATGATCCGGCCAATCCTCATGGATGGCTTTGAAGCTCTTCACACTTAAAGCACAGGCTCTTTTATCAGGGCACTCTGCACATTTCCCCGTATGGATGATAACCTTCTTCTCCTTCGCGGCGTGCATTAGGGTAAGCCACAGATCACCATCAATTATCCCCAAACAGGGGATCTCAAATCCTAAAGGTGCTGCCTGAGGACAATTGAGAGTAATCTCCTCACCTTCCTCAATGTAAGTATGCAGGAGGTCTGTCGAACGATCCACAAAGCCATCGCTAGGACAAACGGCCATACACACCCCACATTCGGTACACTTTTTGGCATCAATTTCGCGATATTCCGAAATAGCCTGATGAGGGCAACCCTCTATACATAACCGACAAGGCTTAGCATAGGGTTTTTTTGTATTTAAACAATTCTTATGATGATAGATCATTTGACATGTGTTTAGCATCTACTTCACCTCTTAGAACAACGCTTGATCTATTTTATCCTGCAAAAGCCCTAAAAAAATTTTCATCAAGCTTAGTATAAACGTTTTAACAGAGAAAAGAAAGGACAGAGCCCTTTTACGCTCTGTCCCAATATTTTCATATCTTATCTAAAGCATATCAATTTATAGATTTTGCTGCATTATTTTCTTCATCAAAGCCTTTTAAGATTTCTTCCTCGACCCCAGTAAGGTGGGCGAGCATAAAGTCCTTTGCTCCTTGTATATCCTTTGCCATAATAGCTTCATAAATCTTTTTATGCTCTTGAAAAAGAAGAGCAGGTGTATATTTTCCTTCATACAGCTTCGAACGACTCGTCTTAAGACTGTATTTCATAAGATCCGATATGGTGTCCATAAGCCGGATCATAATCTTATTCTTTGTTGCACGTGTAATAGCATAATGAAATCGATGGTCCGAGGAGCCATCGGAGGTTGGACTGTTTAAATCGTCTTGTAACCGCTCTAATGCCGCGGATAATTCTCTTAAATCCTCTCCCTCGGCACGCTCAGCAGCCATCCCTACAGCTTGAACCTCAAGAATCTTACGAATCTCCAGCAATTCGAGCACTGTCCCCTTCTCCATGGTGAGCATCCATGCTAAAGGCGCAACCACCGATTCGGAACGCAATTTGCGGACGAAAGTTCCCTCACCGCTACGCACTTCAAGCAAGCCCATCAATTCTAATGCACTTAGGGCTTCCCGAATCGAAGCGCGACTCACCTTTAATCGCTCCACCAGATCTCGCTCTGAAGGCAATCGATCGCCGGGTTTAAGCTCTCCACGAGCCACCAGTTCACGAATTTGCTCCACGATTTCTTCATAAATTTTACGTGTCTTAATCGGTTTAAGCTCCAATGTTAACTCTCTCCTTAAGGATAGCCCTCAATTCTCACTTAAGTTTATCACGAACAACTCTGCATTGACTAGCAATATTTCTGTCAATTAAAATAAATTACTCAATTCTGAACCTATAATTTAAATAAAATAAAAACTGACCACCCAAAAGATAAGGGATCAGCATTACAACTTGGTCATACCATCCTAGACATTATTACTGGAGTAATAGCTCAAGAGCCGTTCTTCAACCCCCGCCAAATGCTCCAGCATATAATGACGAGCTTGTTCATCATTCTTTATCCGAATAGCATCTACGATGAGAACATGTTCCTTATATAAGATTTCAGGTGTAGCATGCTCTTCATAAAGGCGCACCCGACTGGCTTTTAAGGATTGATGCATGGTATCTGATATAGCATTCATAAGTCGGAGCAGGATTTTATTTTTGCTGGCTCTGGCTATGGCGTAATGAAAACGCAGATCCGCTTCTTCCCCCAATTGACCGGTTTGTACATCGTCATACATAGCTTTCAGGGCCTCTTCCAACTCACTCAGATCGTCAGAAGCTGCTCTTTTGGCAGCTAAAGCCACGGTTTGGCCCTCCAACATTTTTCGAACTTCCAGTAATTCCAGAATAGTATCTTTCTCCATACTCAAAACCCATGTTAAAGGTGTCACAATAGAATCTAAATTGATTTTCTTAATATAGGTTCCTTCTCCACTGCGAATCTCCAAAAGCCCCATCATTTCCAGTGCACTAAGGGCTTCTCGAACAGAAGCACGACTGACATTAAGGCGAACTGCCAAATCCCGCTCAGATGGCAAACGATCCCCCGGTTTTAGATCCCCTTTAACCACCAAAACCCTTATCTGCTCGATGATTTCTTCGTATATTTTCTTCGTTTTGATTGGTTTTAAATCCATGATACCCTCCTCTATCTATATAGAAAGTAATGGGAAGTAGTTAACTACTTCCCATTACTGATTCGTAATAATTTTAATATAACTTATTTGAAATAAGTTGTCCACTATATATACAATTCAATTTTAATGAAGTAATGCGGCGGCATCAGCAATAACAGGGATCATGCCAGGCACCACATAGGCTTGCAGAACAATAATAACAATGACTGCTGCCAACATAATCAGCGAGTGTTTCACTGTGAATTTGAAGAGCTCGGACTCACGACCAACTAGAGACGTAGCCGCAGCCGCAACAGCAATGGATTGAGGAGAAATCATTTTACCTACTACACCACCGGAGCTGTTCGCTGCAACGGTGAGCACTGGGTTCAGATTAAGTTGCTCAGCAGTAACTTGTTGTAATTTAGCAAAGAGAGCGTTAGCCGATGTATCGGAACCGGTGAGGAATACACCTAACCAACCTAATACTGGGGAAAGAACAGGGAAGAGCAGGCCAGTGGATGCACAAACCAATCCTAATGTATAGGAAAGACCGGAATAGTTTGCCAGATAAGCAAATCCAAGTACTGCAGAGATGTTAATTACAGGAAATTTGAGCTGTTTCAAAGTGTCGATGAATACTTTTCCTGCAACAGAAGGTTTGATTCCGAGAACGAACATACTTATTATCGCAGAGATAAGAATTGCTGTACCACCAGCAGATAAGAAGTCCCATTTGAAGATTGCATCATAGACAGTAGGTTTAGCAACGATAGGAGCTGCTTTGTAAATTAATCCATCAAGACCAGGCCATTTGAATTGGAGAATAAGGCCTAATTCTTTGGTGATAAATGTTTTGAACGCTGGTGTACCCCAGATAGTAACCATAGCCGTGAGGATAAGGAATGGAGACCATGCTTTAAAGATTTGGCCACCGGAATACTTCTTGTATTCTGGTTCTTTGGTGTTTCTTTCATGAGGGAAACGCCATGTAGTTTTTGGCTTCCAAACTTTTAAGAAGAGTGTGGTAGCAATCAAGGAGAATAAGGAAGAAATAATATCTGGAAGATATGCACCCAAGTAGTTAGCAGACCACCATTGAGCTATTGCAAAGGAAGCACCTGTAACAAGAATCACTGGCCATATTTCTTTTGCGGCTTTCCAACCAGCCATTAATACAATGAGATAAAAAGGAATAACGACGGAGAGGAAAGGAAGCTGGCGACCTACCGCTTGGGAGATAACAAAGTCACCCATACCGGTTACAGCACCCGCTGTGATAATGGGGGCCCCGATAGCACCGAAAGCAACAGGAGCCGTGTTGGCAATCAAGCAAAGTCCGGCCGCCTTAATAGGATCAAAGCCAAGACCAATTAGAATAGCACCGGTAATAGCAACGGGTGCACCGAAACCTGCAGCACCTTCTAAGAACGCTCCAAAACAGAACGCTACAATAAGAGCTTGAATACGACGGTCATCGGAAATGGAGGCAATAGAACTCTTAATAACTTCAAATTGACCCGAAACTACAGTCAAATTATATAAGAACACTGCAGTAACAACAATCCAGGCAATTGGCCAGATTCCATAAATCATACCGTAGGCAGTCGCTGAAAGCGCCAGAGTAACCGGCATTTTATAAACAATAATGACGTCCACGATGGTTATAGCAAGGGTAATCAGTCCTGCGACATACCCTTTCATTCCTTTTACCGCTAAAGCCCAAAATAAAAATACAATTGGAATTGAAACAGCAAGTGCAGTTAAGCCAAGGCTACCGCCAAGTGCTGCGTAATCCTGTGTCCATGGCATGAGTTAATCCACCTTTCAAATTATGTGTCTTTTTTAATTTGATTTAAATATTCTTATTTTTTATAATGTTCTGTTTAATTCCTCCTATCATAGTATGGTCAGGCCAACAAAGCCAATTATAATGGTCGGACCAAGTATTTTATGTAACTTTGGTCTGACCTCCAGTCGTAATTGTATGTTAAATTCACATCATTTGCAATAGAAAAGCAAGTAAAAGAATAAATTCACTTATTATGTCGAATAGAATTTTAATTTTGAATTCAATATAAAATTCCCCAAACTAAAAGGAAGGAGATGCTCCCCTTCCCTCTAGATACTCTTGGTTTAATTATATATAACATTTTTAAGAACTTGTTTAAGCTTTATCCTCTGAGAGATGGGGTCAAAACTCCACCTGAACTTTCCTTTATGGTCCTGCTGAAATTACGGGAATCATTCCCGGAACCACGTAAGCCTGCAGGGTAATCATGATACAAATAACCAGCAAAAGGACTATGGAATGCTTCAGGGTAAACCGCAAAAGCTCCGACTCCCTCCCCACCAGGGATGTGGCTGCCGCCGCTACCGCAATGGATTGGGGAGAAATCATCTTGCCCACAACCCCGCCGGAGCTGTTGGCCGCCACGGTTAAGACCGGATTGACCCCAATCTGTTCGGCAGTAACCTGCTGCAATTTACCAAACAAAGCATTGGCAGAGGTATCCGATCCGGTAAGGAACACTGCCAGCCATCCTAATACAGGAGACAAGAAGGGGAACAAAGAACCTGTCGAAGCAAAGAGCAGACCCAGGGTATAGGACAGCCCTGAATAGTTGGCTAAGTATGCGAACCCTAGAACAGCGGCAATGTTTATAATCGCAAAGATTAATTGCTTAATTGTCTTGACAAAGACTTTCCAAGCTCTTCCCGGGCTAACCCCGAGAATAAACATGGAGATGATGGCGGAAATTAAAATGGCTGTCCCAGCGGCAGAAAACCAATCCCATTTATAAGCTGCCGCATAGACGGTCGGCTTGGCTACAATGGGAGCCGCCTTATAGACCAGCCCATCCAATCCCGGCCAATGCTGTATATTGATATAAAGCCCTGCATTGGTAGCCCAGTTCTTGAACCCAGGGGTTCCCCAAATCCCGACCAAGACAGTGAGTATGGCAAAAGGCGACCAGGCTTTAATAATTTGCCCTGCGGTAAATCTTTGCGTAACCACGTTTTTTTCTTTACCTTCTTCATGAGGAAAGCGCCAGTTATTTTTAGGTTTCCATACACGCAAGAACAAGGTCAGGGCAATCAAGGAAAACAAAGAAGAGATAATATCCGGGAGATAGGCGCCCAGATGGTTAGAAGACCACCACTGGGCAATGGCGAAGGATATCCCTGCCACAAGAGCTGCCGGAAGAACCTCCTTGGCTCCTTTCCAACCGGACATGAGCACAATTAGATAGATAGGGATGATCACCGATAGGAAAGGAAGCTGACGTCCTATAGCCTGGGAAATGACAAAGTCCCCCATCCCGGTGACTGCACCCGCTGCGATAATCGGTGCTCCAATGGCACCAAAGGCTACGGGTGCCGTATTGGCAATTAAGCAAATCCCTGCCGCATAGAGTGGATTAAAGCCTAAGCCGATCAGAATCGAGGCTGTGATAGCCACAGGGGCACCGAACCCGGCGGCTCCTTCTAAGAAAGCTCCAAAGCAGAACGCCACCAACAAGGCTTGAATCCGCCGGTCATCCGAAATTGCGGAAATGGAGCCTTTAATAACATCGAATTGGCCGGCCTCAACGGTTAGATTATATAAGAACACAGCGGTAACCACGATCCAGGAAATCGGCCATAACCCATAAAGAATTCCATATAAGCTTGCCGAAAGAGCAATTGAGATAGGCATCTTGTAGACAAGGACAACTATGACAAGGGTAATGAGCAGAGTCGATATACCCGCAATATGTCCTTTCATACGTTTAATGGCCAGTGCCCATAGGAGGAAAAAGATAGGAATTGAAACAACTAAAGCAGTAAGTGCTATACTTCCCCCTAATGCGGAATAGTTTTGAGTCCAAGGCATGAATAAATTCCACCTTTCTTTTTTGAGATTACTTGTTGAAAGAGTCATGCTCACGGGTTATTATTAGCAATTTTTGAGAAAATATCATACATACCCCCTAAATGGGTAAAAAAATAAACCCAGCTCATGAACTGGGTTGTAACTTATTGAAAGCGCAATTCTGCTTTTTTAATTTCTTCTTGGATATGTTGGCTTACCCGAAAGAAAAGCCGCTCCACATCCAGCCGGTGAATCTGCAAATTCTCCGGACTCAGGAATTCAATTTTGCGAAATTCCGGTTTCACGATGAAAGGAAGTAAATCATCCAGGTTCTCCAATCTTAGGGTCAGGATGATAGGAGCGTAAGCAACCTCCCGTTTGCGTCGACCATCGGATTCATTGACGCTATACACATCAAGGCTTACATCAATGTCTTCCAGGAATAGTCCCTGCAAGGGCACATTTCGTAGTAAAGCGACTTCCTGCTCACGAGCCTGTTCTGCCGCTTCCTCGTTGCTTCTCCCCCCGAATATAAAGCGTCCGCCCTTTCCTTCCCCACGAAAATCCAAGCGGATTCTAGCCCGAATATGTTCTGTAAGCACTTCATTTCCAATACGAATCTTCATTCTCCATCTCCCTGCCACGCTTAGTCCTTCTATAATGATTATAAAGAGATCCTTACACTCTAAGTTTATCACTTAATTCGGCAAGGTTTCCAATTCTCCTTCTCCTCTTTGTGTGAAGCATGCTGTTTATGGATATACTAACAAAAATCATGAAGGGGGATAAAAATGACCAGAACTATTCTTGCCGTATTTAAGGGGCCGCAGCAAACCAAAGAAGCTGTGGAAGAAATCCAAGGAGAATCCTTAGCCAATAGCTATATTTCTGTCATTGTTCGGGCCGGCTATCTTCATCAAGGCGATTTTAAAGAAGAGATCGCTAACGAGCTTGCCTTTGTACCGCCGGAAATTAATTTTGACCGCTTTAACGCTTGGTTAGTTCAAGCCCCACCTATGGATATTCCCAATCTTGGGGAATGTGTGGTGGCCGGCCCCCTAGCCAATGACCTGCTCCATCGCCCTCAAGGGCAAGGGTTAACGGAAGCTTTGTTAAGCTATGGCCTCAGTCCCGAACGTGCCCGTCACTATGAATACGAGGTAAGAACAGGACATTTTCTTGTCCTTATTACTACGGGACAGGAAAAGGTCAATTCTGTAGCCAACGCCCTCCAAAAGTTCGGCGGACGGGACATTGAGAAATGGAATAAGTCACTTGATCATGCCTTGCATATGCCTCACTAGCTAGGTAAGCTTTACTGTCTGACGCAATTGTCGGATTTCCGTTTGGGACAAGGCGCGGAAGGCCCCTGGTGCCAGATTATGATCTAATTGAAGGGAACCAAAGCGAATCCGTTTTAATGTAATTAAAGGGAAACCTATAGTTTTAAACATTCTTCGCACTTGACGATTCCGTCCCTCATGAATCGTAATCTCATAGGTAGGCACAGAGCCCCGGCCCTTTTGTGAAACTTCTTTTACACGGGCTGGGGCCGTTTTTCCATCTTCCAGAATGACTCCTTTTTCTAAACGCTTTAAGACTTGTTCAGGTATCTTCTCCCCCACTTCTACCCGGTAGGTCTTTTCCACTCCATAAGAAGGATGCATTAAGCGGTGAGCTAAATCCCCATCATTGGTGAGAAGGAGCAGTCCGGAGGTATCATAATCCAAGCGACCTACAGGGTATACTCTCTGAGGAATTGTTTTCATGAGGTCCATAACGGTTTTTCTTCCTTGAGGGTCGATAACACTGGTGATATACCCGGTGGGTTTGTGCAATAGATAATAGGCATATTCTTTTTGGGGCAATTGAAGTGGTAAGCCGTCCACAACAATCCGGTCTGTGGGCACAACCTTAGTACCCAAGGCTTGGACGACCTCCTCATTGACCTGAACTCTCCCCTGCAAAATGATTTCTTCAGCATGCCGACGGGAGGCGACCCCTGCCCGGGCTAAGACCTTTTGCAAACGCTCTTCTTGCCTTGGAACACTCTGTTCATTCTTTCTTTTCAAATCTGATCGCTCCTAGATACTTATAAATTCTCATTCTACCTTACCCCAACCCAAGCTATTGTTGGTCCTTTATCTGGTACACACCGGGACCAACCTGGGTGTAAGCACTTTCTATCCGTTTCCAAAAATCTTCCCCCCGCGAGTCGGGAAGAGCAACCAAATAATCTCCGGGCAGCTCCTGCAAATCAAGCCAGGCTCGTAGATCATCACGGATTAAGCGATAGCCATAGCGTTGGGAATAATATAAGGTCATAGGTTGGGAACCGCTTAAAATCAAAACACTGTTTTCTTCTGTATGTTGACGAATCCACTGGGCCTGGGTAAGAAGTCTCTCGTCCCATTGGTATTTTGATTCATAATATAAAATTTGATTAACCCAAAGCAATCCAACAAGCAATGCTCCCACCACAAAAGCAGGAATCCCATTCCCTTCACTGTCTCCGCCCCAGGTATCTAATGTATAACCAGTTAACAGAACCATAGGCAGGGCTAATGGAATCAGATAATAATCCAGGGGAATCTTAAGGCAGACTACTACCAAATAAACCCCACTGATCCCAGACCATAAAATCAAGCCAAGATGCACTTCATTTCCGAGAACTTTCTTCCGAACCATGAGAGCTATCCCCATCAAGGCTAAGAGAATCGGCAAACCCAATCCATATTTTAAATTTTTATAAAGTTTTTCAGCATAGCTCGTTGGGCCTTCCATAACCTGGTGGGACAGGATCCCCGAAACAAATTGACTAGCCTCCCCTGCCCCGAGGTGAACCCAGCTATAGTATAGCATAGGAAGAAGTAAGGATAAAAAGCTATAGACCAATATTTTTCCCAGTCTTCTCTGAAAGGGATAAAAACCAAGCATCAGGGCCACCGGAAAAATCATCAATTGGGGAAGCTTAGCTAAAATAGCCCCTGACATCAGGATTGAAGCCCCTAACAGACGAATCCAGGTCGGGTTTCTTCTCCAGGAGAAAATGGCGACTAAAGCCCAGATACTGAAAGCTTGGGCCACAGGCTCCGGCATAACCACCCTGCCATAGTACGTGGTTAAGGGAATGAAGGCATAAAAAGCCGCAGCCCATAACCCTGCTCTCTCCGATAAAGCCAACTTGCCGAATTTATAGATTCCCCCAAGGGTAAGCAGGGAAAAGCAAATCCCCCACAATCTCCCCCATAGATCCTGCCAGCCCAACAGGGCCCAAGTCCAGGCCAGAAGATAGGGTAAGAATGGAAACTCCAGCTCCACGGGCTGAGGTCCTGCTCCATCATAATTAAGCATAGGAAAAAAGACATCGGGAAAATCCCCCAGATGTCCCAGCATATTTAAAGCCATGCTTGCTGTGTCTGCCTGCCGCCAGCTCTGATCATCCAGATAAGGATTCGTGACTCCTTTGAGGCGAAGCACTGCTCCCAGAACCAAAATAAGGACGAAGATGCCATTTATTCTCCTACCCATTCCACCCAACCCCATCTTTCCTTCTTCAAGCGAAGGATTAAAGCAAAATAGCCCATTATGGTGGCCATAATTTTCATTTTACTTTTTCCTTGTTTCTTCTCATAATGCAGGTCGAAGGGAATCTCCCGTATCTCTCTACAATAACCCGCCACCTTCACTAAAAGCTCGACCATTCCGGCGAAACTGCGGCTTTCAATAAGCCTTTCTCCATAGATCATGTACGTGCTCTCTAAGACAGAAGCACGATAAGCCCGGTACCCACATGAATAATCCTTCAGTCCCGGTACTGGAAAGAACAGGGTCATGACTTGACCTGCTCCCCAGGAGAGAACCTGCCGCAGTGGATTCAGCCCGTATTGTTTGCCACCAGGAGCATACCGTGAGGCTACGACCAGATCCGCCCCTTGATCAATTTGTTCTACCATAAAAGGAATCCGATCCGCCGGGTGTGTATTATCAGCATCCATCGTCAGAATAATATCATCATAACCTACCCATTCACTGCATTGTTTCCTTAGGATTCTACGCTGAGCAAAGGCGTGTTTGAACCCTGTCATCAAACTGCCGCCCAATCCTTTGTTCTGAGGATGAGAAAGGACCTGAACTTCCGGAAAGCTCTGTGCATAATTTTGGGCGATATCCAGGGTATGATCCGTGCTGGCGTCATTGACGACAATGATCTGAGTCGGAATCCCTTGACATGCCTTTCGGATATCATCAAGCAGCAGTTCAAGACCTGCCTCTTCATTGTAAGCGGGCAACACAACAAAAAGCATACTAAGGCCTCCTTATCCTCCTTAGTATGCTCATGAACGGCTTTAATAAAACATCCTATGCACAATCCACATGGAAGCAATCAACCCGATCAAATCCGCCATGAGACCCAGCTTCAAGGCATATCGATACTTCTTGATTCCTACCGAACCAAAATAGACGGTTAAAACAAAAAAGGTGGTGTCCGTGCTCCCCTGAAGGGTAGAAGCTAAGCGGCCGATGAATGAGTCCGGCCCATACTGATTGATCAATTGGGTCGCTACCCCCAAAGCCCCTGAACCACTTAGAGGGCGCATGATCGCCAGGGGTATAATCGCTGTAAGATCGGAATCCAAGCCAAAGACAGTAAAGACAGGCTGCAATAATTTGGCGAGAATCTCTAAAGCACCCGAATCCACAAAAATACGAATGGAGACAAGCATACCCACAAGAAAGGGGAGAATCTTGATCCCCGTTTTAAAGCCTTCTTCAGCTCCCGTGACGAAGGATTCATACACAGGTACCTTGCGTAGAAATGCAAGCAAGGGAATGAACAACAGTAAAAACGGAATGGCCCAACGGGAGATTTCTGCAATAAAACTCATAGCCTAGACCTCCGCCGAATCAGAAAATCGACAAGAATGGCCATCGTCATGGCACATCCTGTAGCAAAAATTGTCGGACCAATAATTTCTGTGGGATTAATGGATTGAGCCTTCAGTCGTACCGCTATGATGGTGGCCGGAATCAAGGTAATACAAGAGGTATTTAAAGCAAGAAAAGTTATCATGGCAGGGCTGGCCGTGTCCGGGGTGGGGTTTTCCTTTTGCAGCTCCTGCATGGCTTTTAGCCCAAAAGGTGTGGCAGCATTTCCTAATCCCAAGACATTGGCGCTCAGGTTCATAATAATAGCCCCAAGGGCTGGGCTATCTTCTCTAAGGGTAGGAAAAAGCCGACGAATTACCGGCCCAAAAAAACGGGCTAAGGCTCTTACGAAGCCTGCCTCCTCTGCCAGCTTCATAAGTCCCAGCCAAAGGCTCATGACCCCAATGAGACCAAACGCCGTCTCTACCCCCAATTCTGCTGCTCTCATCGCCGACTCTGTGATCGTGTCTATCCTCCCATTCAGGGCAGCCACGATAATGCCCGTAATCAGCATAAACAACCAGATGGCATTAACCATGTCCTCCCCTCCTTAAGTAAATATCTATGTCGGTATGAAGGGGTTTAGACCTGAGGAGGGGAAGCTTTCATGGACATCGCTCGCTCAATAGCCTTTTTCGTGTTGCTTCTGGAGCCTTTTTCGGGATAGAAAAAAACGGTAACTACGACTCTTCGTATTACCGTTTTTTAATGCACGCAGATATTACGGCGTTATTGGTTTTACTTGCTACCCTAAGTGATTAAGGCTCGCCAACGATAATTATATCTTCCTTGGTTGCCTGATCCTTAGATTTGTCCTTCTTCATCATATTGGAGATCTTATCCATTAAGTTGGGAATCTCATCAAATACGCGATCAATCACCACATTGTGATCGATGGGCAGCAGACGTATTTGACCATGTCCCACCACTAAGAACCCTACAGGTTGTACCGATACCCCGGCACCGCTACCCCCACCAAAGGGGAAAGCTGTGGCTTTTTCTTTTTTATCTCCTTCATCTCGCTCCCCTTCAGGAGGCGCAAACTCACTACCTCCCGCGGCAAAGCCGCAACACACCCGGGAAACAGGGATAATGACTGAACCATCTGGGGATTCAACTGGATCGCCAACAATCGTATTTACATCAACCATGGCTTGGATACTTTCCATAGCACTTTTCATTAAAGCTTCAATGGGATGATTCCCCATAGTTATCCACCCCTTCTAACTTAATCATTCATAATAACAATATGGTCTTTTTTCGCTAATAATATGCATTAAGTTTTTGTAATCATAACGGCTTTATGATAAGGTGTATTCATCTGCAAAACGGGAGTGAAGTCATATGTCGAAAGTTGAGCAAGAGGTTTCCATTGGACGTTGCATCTCCATTTTATATCGTCAGTCACAGGCTCATTTTTCAAAGGAACTGCAGTCTTATAAGATTGGAAGCGGGCAGTACGCCGTATTACTTGCTTTAAAGAAGGACGATGGGGTAACACAGGAAAGATTATCCACCCTATTAGGCATTGACAGGGCTAACATAACCCGGGCAGTCACAAAGCTGCAGAACGAGGGCTATATCCTCCGCAAACCGGACGAGGAGGACAAAAGGATTTGGCGAATTTACCTGACCGAACAAGGAAGGGAACTATTGCCCATTCTAGAAGGCATCCTCGGCGAATGGAGTTCTATGATGGTGAAAGGATTAAGCCCTGACCAAATCAATATCTTGGCTAAAAATCTAAAGACGATGACTGAGAATTTAGGATATGAATGGATTACTGAAGAATAAGAAAAGGAACATCATGATTAAAGGAGAGGAAATGCTCTCCTTTTTCCGTCTAAAGAGCAAGGCTTAGCTCAACCCTACTTTCTGATTCTGCGCAAGATGAGTCCGGCAAGATTGGCTCCTATTAACATGATATGGCCGATGCGCAGATTGAAGGTGCTTTGAATATCACAGCGAAAACCCGGCTTCTTGAACTGAGGCACCACCATAATCTGCGGTTCTTGAGTATCCATGGTAACTTGGTTATACATTCTTCCCAGAGAATAGCCAAGCATTGCCCAAAAACTCCCTGAGACCAAAGCTGTAACCGCAGGATTCTCATGACCATATTCGATTTTCCAGTCGTACTCAGTACAATGGATTCCGCGATAGAATTTCTTTTTAAGACGATCAAAGGCCAAGAGCAGGGAAGGGATATTGGGAAAGAACTCATAGAAAAAACTATTTTTGAAATAGCGAACTTTCAATTCTTGAAAGGCTTTTCGCTTTTCGCCAGTACGTACTTGTGCTTCCTGCTCTGCCGCTATTTTGGGTCCCTCTTCCCATTCCAGTTTGATCGTCGGAATGGTGATTCGGAATTTCCAAAAACCTCCTAAGGCAGAGAGATTAATTTCCAGATGATCATTTTCTTCAATGCGGGAATAACGAAATTCTATTACTGCTTTGACCCATAGGATCATGATTAACCAAATGAATATCGCAAGTAGAAGAGCGAGAATCTGCACCATTATCCCTCCGAGCGCCATCTTAACAGTTTAGAATGCCCTAAAAGGGAGTATTTATACACCATGATGCAGCAGGGGATATTGAAAGGGAGCATCGCCACTACTTTAAAACGCAGTTTTGCGACACTCCCTCTTTTAATCACAGTTTTCATTCTCTTTCATTGGCTCCGCAGTCTCCATCGGCAGCTCTTCAGAGGATTTTTCCCATAATAGTTCAGCAAGCTCTTCAGCCGGGGCTGCTTCCTGCATACTCTCAAAGTTTAAATCCGGCAGTTCCTCCAGGGACTTAAGTCCAAAATGAATCAGAAACTGTTCTGTAGTTCCATAGAGAATAGGTCGGCCTGGACCTTCTTTTCTTCCCACATCTTTCACAAGACCTTTTTCCACCAAAGTTCCTAAAGCACGATCGGATTGTACTCCCCGAATAAAATCTACTTCCCCCCGGGTGACAGGTTGCTTATAGGCGATAATGGCCAGTACCTCTAAAGCCGCTCCCGACAGTCCTTGGGAGGGTTGATGGTAGAGAGTTTCTATATAAGCGGACATTTCCGGTTTGGTTCCCAGCTTATAACCTTCATTGACTTCAATAAGGGTAACCCCACTGGTCGGCGCAGCGTAACGCTCCTTAAGGTCATACAGTATTTCAGCAATATCTTCAATACTCAACTGAAGGATCTCCGCTAAACCCTCCTTGGTCAGGGGTTTATCGGCAACAAATAACAGCGCTTCGACTCCCGCAATTTCTCTATCCCGAAACAGCATTATCTACTCCCCTTCAGTAAATTCCCAAGCTTTTTCTGTAGGAAACACAAAAATCTCTTCGTTTTGTGAACTTTGTTCACAGTGTACTTTTCCGGACTTCAACAGCTCCAGTAAAGCCAAAAAAGAAACGATAATCTCCATACGTTTAGTGCCCCGAATCAATTGACTGAAGCGCAGCCCACGAGGATGTAGGATAACCCGGCGCAACACATCATTCACCATGACTTCAATGGGGATTTCATCAGGCTCCACTGTCCTGATCTCTTCCCCCTGTTCCGCCCTTTCCACAATCCGTTGAAAAGCATGCCATAACGCTTCGAACTGAATTCCTTCCAAGGGATCCACCGGAGTGAATTGGCTGCGCAGCTCATCAACATCCACCTCACGAAAATACCGTTGGCCGGAAGATATTTGAATCTCTCCCAATGTTTCAGCAGCCTGTTTAAAAGCCCGGTAAGCCAGGAGTCGTTCTACTAATTCCTGACGTGGATCCCCTTCCTCCTCTTCAGGAACATCTTTAACCGGTTTTGGCAGCAAGTACCGAGACTTAATCTGGAGAAGCTGGGCAGCCAAAACCAGAAATTCGCTGGTCACTTCCATATCTAAATCATCCATCCGGCGCAGGGCATCGATAAATTGATCGGTAATCTTGGCAATAGGAATATCGTAGATATCCACCTTTTCCTGTTGAATCAGGTGAAGAAGGAGATCCATGGGACCCTGATATACGGACAGCTCCACATAAGGAACGGTATTGGTACTATGACTTACCGATAACCCGTTGTTCATTTCAGCCCCATCATTTGGCGAACTTCTTTCATCGTTACTTGGGTGACGCTTCGAGCTTGTTCAGCTCCCTGCTCTAAAACCTTCTCAATCTTACCCGGCTCTTCCCACACCGCACGGCGCTCTCGGAAAGGACTCAACAGCTTATCGAGATTCTCGGCCAAATGACGCTTACAAGCCACACAGCCGATCTTGCCACCGCGACAGTTTTCTTCAACTTCTGCCACTTCAGGGGTATAAATCTCATGGAATTTGTAGACAACACAGACCTCCGGATGACCCGGGTCATCTTTGCGCAAACGGGCCGGATCCGTCACCATCTGTTGAACCTTTTCTTTGATTTCTTCTGTGGAAGCGGTTAAGGAGATGGTATTGTTATAGCTTTTACTCATTTTACGCCCATCAACACCGGGCAGCAGGGGAACCTTGCCTATCAGGGCTTTCGGTTCAGGAAAAACCGGACCATAGATGTGATTAAATCGTCTGGCAATCTCTCTGCACAACTCCACATGAGGGATTTGATCTTCCCCTACAGGTACAGTATCAGCCTTGTATACTAAGATATCGGCAGCCATTAAGAGGGGATATCCCAGGAAGCCATAGGTTGAGATGTCCTTTCCCCCTTCTTTTCCTAACTGCTGCATTTGATCCTTATAGGTCGGCACCCGCTCTAACCAGGAAAGGGGGGTAATCATGGATAAAAGGAGATGCAGTTCCGCATGTTCCTTAATATGGGATTGAACGAAAACAGCCGACTTATCCGGATCAATTCCCACACTCAACCAATCCAGGGCAATTTCCCGAATAAGTGTTCCAAAATCCAAACCATCCTCATAACCGGTGGTCAAAGCATGCTGATCCACAATCCCAAAATAGCTTTGATATTCAGATTGCAACTTAACCCAATTTTGGATAACACTGAGATGTCCAATATGCAAGCTCCCCGTGGGACGCATGCCACTAAAAATTCTACCTTTCACTTGTAAGACTCCTTTCAATTGTAGGTTTTCTATTGCTTAGTAAATGTCTCTGTCGCTGGGTGGCACAACAAAAGATGAAAATTCTTATCCGGGTCACGTAGCTTTACGCACAACGCTCTCTCTATAGCTCCAGGGCTGGTCAACTCGCTTTCTTAACAGCTACGCCAAACCTCTGGGTAATACCTGATGTGAACCATGGCTCGCTACGTTAAAAAAGCTTCGTTGACCCGACCGCCCCTGCGCTAAATCCGTTCGCTCCTGTGCGTAAAGCTACGCTTGCGGGTCCCTTTTCAGCGCTTTTCTGGGGCCTTTGCGATTCTCCCTCAGGTCTTTTTCAGAGTAGCCTTTCATGCCGCGGCCGGCACCAGCAGATGATGAAAAAGCTAATCCGGTCAGGTAGCTTACCCCACATCGCGCTGCTCAAGCCCGTAAGGCAGCCCAAGGATTTTGCTTTAAGGCAGAGAACGGATTCTAAGCGAGCAGGTAAGCAATCTTCGCGAAAAGACTGCAGCGGAGTCGGGTTGGAAACAGGACGTTTCCAACCGCCCATTGAGAACAAGTGCGAAAGCAGTGCTTTCGAGGAGCGATTTGGGCGGATACCCGACGGAGCAGAAGTATTGAGCGATTAGATTGTTCCGCGCAGCTTATGGAGTGAACGCCGAAAGCAAAATCCTGGAGAATTAGCTCTCGGGGCTTTTTCAGCGTCACCTTTCATGCGCAAACTCTCTGACCCTAACTGATAAAAGGTGACAGCAGGAACAAAGCGGTGTCACGATACAAGACGTAAAGGCCGGATACAGCAGGCCGTAATACCACTCCCAAAAAGTTGGTAAATAGTATTATAACCAAAATGAACATACCATAAGTCTCCAGGGTATTGAGAACCTTGCTGTACCGTCCGGGAACAACCCCTCTTAAGATGGAAAAGCCATCCAAAGGCGGAATAGGCAGGATATTGAACACCCCAAGACCTAAATTCATAAATACCATGGACATGAATATTGTCGACACTGTATTCGTCCAGGATGAATCCTTCATAAAGGTTAAAGTTATGATCCAAAGAATCATGGCGATAAATGCAGCCAAAAGATTGGCTAAAGGGCCGGCAATGGATACCAACACTCTCCCCCGTTCTTTATTTCCTTTGAAATAATGGGGTTGGGTCATGACCGGTTTAGCCCAGCCGAAGGAGTAGAGTACAGCCATAAGTGTACCAAAGATATCCAAATGAACGAAGGGATTCAAGGTTAATCGTCCCTGACTTCTCGGGGTCGGATCTCCCAAACGATCAGCAACCCAAGCATGGGCATATTCATGAAAAGCAAATCCAACAAGTAAAGCAGGTATATTAGCTATGATGGTGGTTAAGTTGAACACGTAGTTTCCCCCTTCGGTCGGTTTGACAAGCCACCCTTTAAAAAACTCAGCACAAATTCCTTCTCTTCTTCTCCAGTATGTATTTTACCTTCCAGCCAAGCAAGGCGAACCGCTTTAAGAATGCGACCAATATCCGGTCCTTCCTTAACTCCCCATTGTCGTAGAGTCATTCCATCCGTAGTCTGATGAATGCCATTGACTGCTTCTACGTAAGTTTCTACGGAATCGCAGAATCGTTCATCCCATAGAAAAACTTCCATGAGAATGGCCGGTATACCTTCAAGATATTGATCCAAACTCCTTAAAGAAATCTTTTCCTTAGAATATGAAGAAGCTTCGGAAGGTTCTCCCGCTATTCCCAGGGAGATCAGTCCGGTCATAACGTCAAAGTATTTATAGGCAATCCCCTTTATTTCCCTGGGCAGACGAAGTTTTTCCTGAACTTTTTCGAATTGGGATTTGTCCATCCTGCGCAGGGAGATGAGTAATTTTCTTTCCGGTGAAATTTCCTGATTCAGCTTAGGATGAGTAAAATCCCAGGGCAGCTCAGCTCCAAACCACTTGCGGAGCACCCCCATAAGAAGCATGGATTCCCCCATGACCCCAAATTTCAATTCAGAAAGCATATGCATGAATTCTTCAGTGAATCGCTCTATACTTAGTTTCTGCAAGACACCTGCATCCAAAGCTGTATAAAGCCCTTCACGGGTTTCTTTAGCCAGACGAAAACCATAACGGCCGGCAAAGCGCAGGGCCCGGAGAATACGAGTGGGATCCTCGATGAAGCTAAGATTATGAAGAAAACGAATTTCTCCTTGTTTCAGATCTCTGAGACCACCATAATAATCCACCAGTTCCCCGTAGTGGATAGAATTAATGGCTATGGCCATGGCATTAATCGTAAAGTCCCTGCGGAACATGTCATCACGCAAACGAGATTCTTCCACTTGAGGCAGCGCGCCGGGAGATGAATAGTCCTCACGACGTGAGCTGGCTACATCCAGGTGAGATCCGTCGGAGAAATCCAAGCGAGCGGTGCCGAATTGATCATGAAATACCACTTGAACATCCTGAAGCTGATCGGCAAGAGCTCGGGCAAAGGCATGTCCATCTCCTTCGATGACAAAATCCAGGTCCTGAGTGGGCACCTTAAGCAGAATATCCCGTACAAATCCCCCTACCACAAATACGGAATACCCTAACTCATCGGCTACCTGTTGAGCCGATCCCAGCAAAGAGCGGATTCGCTCCGGTAACTCCTCAAACAAGTGTAAGATATCTTCCCGCATAGCTAAACTGCGATGGCGGGTTAAGGACATTTCTGTGGGAACCGCACTGCCATGAACAATCCGCAGGATATCGGAACGGGAAACGATCCCTGCTAGTTTTCCATCTTCCAAAACAGGAACCCTGCCAATATCATGCTGGACCATGGTTCTTTGCACATCTTCCCAGCTGGAACCGGCATCTACAACCACCACATCCTTGGTCATAAATCCTTTGACCGGGGCATGAGCCAAGCCATGTTTTATGGCTTTATCCACATCCCGGCGGGAAATGATACCAACTAATTGGTTTTCTTGAGCTACCGGCACCCCCGTATGACCATATTTCAGCAGAATTTGTTCTACCTCACTGAGTTTCATCTCCGGAGATACGGTTTTAACCGGATAACTCATAATATCCTTCACCCGATTAATGCGGTGAGCCTGCCGTTCCAATTCACCGTCGAGTTGCTTCAGAATCTCATCCACAGAAGCATTTTTCACTGTAGCTGAAGCAGCACGGGCGTGTCCCGCTCCGCCAAAAGTTTGCACGATGCGATTGACCTCAAGCCCTCGTCCTCGTGAGCGGCCTACCAGATAGACGCGATTCTCCATCTGAACTACTAGAAATAAGGTCTCTGCCCCTTCCATTTCTCCCACCCGATGAGCTAAAAGGGCAAGCCCCCCTACATATTCATCCCCTTCAGCCCAAGAAATATAGACGGGCTGACCTTGAAAATCCTTAGTTTTTCCATTATCCAGGAGCTGCTGCAAGAGTTCTTTTTGATCTTCAATTAAAGGCTTACGAAGATATTCCGCCACAACCCCCAGATTCGCTCCTTGTTCAAGGAGATAGGCCACGGCTTTGACATCCCGTACCGTGGTACTCTCAAAAAGCAAACTGCCTGTATCGTCATAGATACCCAGAGCAAGAAGGGTCGCCTCAAAAGGGCTGAGTTGTATGGCCATTTTCCTGATCTCTTCAATGAGTAAGGTGGTACAGGAGCCGATGCTCTCAATATGCATCTGATCAGTAAGGGAGCCATAATAAGGATGATGGTCATAAACAATGAGAGGTATCTGGTCGAATACCTCTTCCTTAATTCCCGCTGCCCGCTGCAAATTATGGGTATCCACCAACACA